>JBLHYG010000004.1:0-418302 GCA_047630755.1 Crocinitomicaceae bacterium
AGTAGCTCGTTTCCTACAAGTACTATGACCTCTGCTGACTTCTCCGATTTGCCAACTCGTGGCTTCAGAGATCTCCCTCGGTAAGGTAAATGCCCTTCAGTCTAACCCTGCGTGATCTACATAACTGTACTTTTGTATTCGTTGGGCTTTACAAAGATGTGCTTGCTTACCCGTACAATCAAGCCTCTTATCACGTTCCTGTTCGTTAGTTCAGACTTTTGTAGTCTCGCTTACTTCACTGCATAGATCACTCTAAACCAGCTTGCGGCTTACTAATGTTTCCAGGCGTTACCCCAGCACATAAGAGACTTTCACTCTCTGGACTTTCTTCTAAATATTCATAGAAGAACTTTATTTATATTTACCATTCAAGGCACACACAATGTGTATAGGCCATAGTCTCACTTCTGTCGACAACGTCCTATACACTAACCGTTATGTGTAATTAAGCAAACTATAGAAAGAAGATGGCAATTTACCAATACCCGTTTCACGCTGTTCCTAAAAAGGTTATTAATACCAGCTTGGTGAACTTCCATCTCATTTAACTCTTCTAAAGGAAATAGAATGAGAAAATTATGTTGATTCAACTCAATATTGGAAGAATTCATTGGTCGAGTCAATGATTAAATCTGAGATTGTACGAACGGTAGGTGTATATCTAATTATTAGCCTCAAATTTGCACAACACAATTAACGCTTAAATAAATAATATGTTCAAATCAATCATAACTACAGTACTTCTAACTGCAGTGGCATTTACCCACAATCTTAATGCTCAAGTTACAATTGACAACACCGATTTAACCAGCCCTCCTGCGACATCATGTACAAATACATTTTATACTGTATCGGGAGTTATGTCCAACACCAATTACGGATACTCTGGCCCTTCAATTAATGTTGTAGGTTTTAATATTACCATTGAGATGGCCTACTTTTCTGGATTTGCTCCAATTCCAGGTTTAACACCTTATTCTGAAAATATGGATCTTGGAGTATTGCCAGTTGGACTCTATACAGTATCAACAAATACTACTGTAGACGGAATGGCAAGTAATTCTGATGTCGGAACTTTCGATGTAGTTTCATGTTGTCCTGTCATGGTGGATTTCGTTCTATCTTCACTTACTAATTGTTATCCTGACACAGTCTGGACTACAAACCTTAGTACTGGTGCATCAAACTACTCTTGGTACATTGATGGCTTATTTATGACAAATGATCCAAATCCAGGAATTTCTTCACCTGTTGCAGGAGTTCATATAATTAAGCTAGTTGCAGATGACGGAAACTGCACGGATTCAATGGAATTGACTCTTGAGATCTTCATCGCTGCAGACGTTAATCTTGGAGTTGATACTGTTGTCTGTATTGGAGATTCACTTATACTGGATGCCACCGCATCAATGGTCACATACGAATGGCAAGATGGTTCAACAAATGCAACATTTACTGTCGATTCAGCAGGAAACTATTGGGTCGAGGTAACGGATACAAATGGGTGTGTAGCCTTAGATTCAATTGAGGTACAATTATGCCTTGTTGGATTAGATGAAATCAATGATTTTGAATCAATTATAATCTATCCAAACCCAGCGGTATCAAATATTCAACTTATAGGTGTAGAAGGGAATTATACTATTTTAATTAGCTCAATAACGGGTGAATTAGTGGCTGCCTATTCTAACACAGATATAATTGACATTTCATCTTTTGAAGCGGGTACGTATCTTATTAAGATAGCGCAAGAGAATAAGACATTTACCAAGCGGTTAATAATCCCAGACTAGAAATTTCATGTATAGATAAAAGCCTAGTTCTAATGCTGGAGCGGGCTTTTTTTTCACATAACATGTCCTAAGCCACCAGCGCCAGTGCTTAGGCTCCGCCGTCGTGTACAATGAAGAGCAGTGTGCGAAGCTTGATGTATTATTCTAAAGTGTACACTATTGGCAAGCGACAACGCGTACGTACTTTTTTTCGCTTGTATTCTCCAGGTTTCCAAGCTGGCATGTTTTTAACCACACGGATGGATTCCTTTTTAAGAAGTCTATGACCTTTCAATACTCTAATATTTGAAATAGATCCATCGGCTTCTACCACAAATGATAAGTACACTTTTCCTTGAACATTTTTATTAATTGCTTTCGCAGGATACAATACATTGGAGTTAATATATCTTTGTAAACCCATACTTCCACCGGGAAACTCTGCCTCAACATCTGGATAGTACACCAACCCAAAAAGTTCCTCGTTTCCAAAGTCATAGCCATTGAAAAATTCACTTATCAGATTTTCTGTACGATAAGTAACTACACCTTTTGATCTTTGATATTCAAATACTGTTTTAGGATATTCTTTAGTTTTTGATAACTCATGACCACGATTATAGGTATTCCAAGTACCAAGTCGATAACCTTCTTCAAATGCTCCTTCTTTGCGAATATCACCATTCAAATAATACGCTCTCAACTGTCCGTTCCCAGTCGTGTCAACATTCATATCTAAAATAAGCTTCCCGTCAATACTAAATCGCTTAGCAAGTCCACGAATTGAACCATTAATAAAGGTTGCCTCCGCTCGGATTGTACTATCCTCGTAAAACTCACGGTACTGACCATGACGTCGCCCATCTACATATTCCTCAAAGACCTTTACCTGCCCATTAGGATACATTTTCTTCTTAGCCCCCTCTTTTTCATTGTCAACATAGAATTCCGTCATTTCAAGATTTCCTAACGTGTCATAATAGTTGAATTCTCCAATATTGTATTGCAATTTCTTATCAGAATAATGACCAGACATTTGCAATTGACCAGATAGGTAATAATCCTCTACTTGATACAAATCATTTGAATCCTTTTTGATATGTCTGTAGTATTCGGCGTTTTCTTGCTTTGTTTTATTCCAGTAATCGTCCAAATAAACAATTTTTGTTTTTTGACTAATTACGGATTGTGAAAGAAATAGGAGAATAAAAGTTAAAAGAAAAATACGCATGATTTTCGTTGGAATCGTGATTACAATACAAATATAAATACACAACATTAATCTTTTGATAAAACATCATAAAGTTTCGTTTTTTAAATTCTATTATACAATTTGTATTCAGTAGGAATTAATACACATAACATACGCTTAAAAAAAATAGGGCAACGCTTATATTCGAGAAAAAACTCTACTTTTCCTAGTGCGAAACGTTAGCCATATAAAAACAACCCAAACCATGAATGACATTGAAGATTTTTGTCCTTCTGACAAACAAGATTGGAGAGATAGAAGAATTTTTAGAACAGAATATTATACCCCTAAAATTTCTTTGGAAGAGGCGTTTTATATGAAGCATGCATTTGAACTATTAGAAATAAAAAGCAAGTAACACTGTATATGAGGCGTCAGACTGTCTAAAAACTGTTATTCTAGATTTTAATCTTTGGGTACATGTCCATGAAATTATTCATATATTCGATTCTCACGAAGCACATTTTGCTTTTAAGACGAACTGCCGGTATGCTTAATGACAACTAGTATTAAAAATCGATGAGTCAATGACATATGTAATAGTACTAAACGCATTCGTCATACACTTTGTATATGTCTTTGATTTATCTAAATATTTAGTTGATAGCCCATGGAAGAAGATTTCGACGTCTATTGCGCTGACAATCGTATTTATAGGAGTGATTTTTTTAATTTATAGTGATAGGCTACCTAAGACTATAGCGACATTTATCTCATGTCTATTCCCAATATGTCATTTAATACTTTACAGCTTTCTTCATACAAAGTTTATGAATAAATATCATAGAAAACCCACCAACGTATTTAATGGAGCATCGCGGAATAGTCCCGATATTACCTTCGCTAATTTTTTATTTTTCACCCTAATCGTCTCATTTGCTAAGCTTGTGCCTTTTCTGTGGGGTACAGCCAAAACATGAAGTACGCATAACAATAATAACCGTCAGTAAAAACCTAAAAACCAACCAACATGAACAAAATAATACTTACTTCAATTAGCATAATTTTTGCTGTCAATTCAATTTTCGGACAAACGAACGAAGAGAAGTACGCTAAAGACGTAGAGTCAGTAGACGCAATAATAAATGCATATTATGATGTTGTTTCAGGTGCGAGTAATGAGCCATGGGAATTTGAAAGAGATAAATATATTCATTCAAAAAATGCTGTTATCACGAGGTTAGACGAAACCGGAAAAGCGGAATCACATACTCTTGAAGCGGAATATGTTCCAATAGGATTATCACCGAAAGAAGATTTTTATGAAATGGAACTTAAAAGAATAGTTAGCAAATATGGGAATATTGCACAAGTTTGGAGTGCTTTTGAAATACGAACGGACCCAAAAACTGAAACAAATAATAGAGGACTAAATAACATTCAACTTCACTTTGAAAATGGAAGATGGTTTATAGACAGTTGGACTTGCGAAATGGAATCTGAAAACAGTTCTGTAGTGACTGATTTCATGACTAATGAATAGAAAAAAATGCTGAGTGATTTAACATATAAAGTGGTTGCTTATGGATACATGAGCCAACTCAATTCAGATGACGTTATTAATTGGTCTCTGGACATGTTGGATTTGGATTTCACAGCTCCATCACTATATATTCTTGCTAGCATTGAAAAAGGCGCACCATTTTATGAAATTGAACCTTATTTAGAGCAAAGCTTAAAAGAATTAGGACTAAAAAGAAAAAGTGGGGATAACGCTCGCATTAGCTTCTGTCGGTTTTATGTCAATGAAATCGCAAATCAAAGGAATGTTAGAGCTAACGTAAAAACACTAAGTGATATTTGTATTCAAGAAGATTACGCTGATGAAATTTATGATTTTTACAATCTGAATTTTGCTTGGATGGATTATGAATATGATCCAAACTATCCATATAACAACTATTGGGAAGGTGTAACCGCAAAAAACATAGAAAGGATATGTATTGAGGAGGCTGAAAAATGGTTGGATAAAGATGAAGAACAATATGAACAAACCACCACTAAAACGACCTAAAAATCTAAAATAGTCCACCTAACCGTTTTTGCGTATTTTTAGCTGAACGTTAGGCAAAATGTAAATAGTTCGTGATATAAACAGAAATATTAGAAGCTATAAATGGGAATATTTGACAAATTTTTCGGAAAGAAAGCACCTAAAAAGAACCAAGAAGGTAAAACTGAAAAAAAAACTGTTCAATTAGAAAAAGGTGAGACCTTTGTTTCTTTTGGCAACAATACTGGATACAAAATAATTAATCCTTTAACGCCAAAGCAAAAAGAAAGTGTTGAAAAATCGACTATTCTTTTACGTTCAGGTCAACTCTATATGCATTACTGGACTGACAACTTAGTTTGTGAAGATCCAAATGACCAAGCTTGGCGAAATAAGGTTATGTTTTTTTGGAAAGCTGAAGAACCATTTCCGAAAAAATCATTGCCTCCTGAATTTGAAACATTTAAGGTTAAGTACTTCCTTTTTGGGGAAAAGACTTTTAATGTTTCTTTACAAATTGGAAAAGCAATGCCTTGGTTTGGAATGCCTGGACTTGGAGATAAACATGTATGCGAAATAAACTCTAATAAAATTACAATCCCTGAATTGGATAAACTCGGCATTGTTGATTATTTTGAACAAATAGAACTTACGAATAACAACTTGGATTTTTTGACCAATAAGGAAGAATGTTTCTTCCTTATTGACGATAGAATTACACCTTTTCAGAACGGAAGTTTTCAATTAGAAGGAAAGCCGATTCCAATCAGTGTTGCCTACGAAATTGGAGGTGTTCATTTGATAAAAAAATCTGAATTTCAAGAAAGCGATTTTGGTTAGCTAGTTTGTATAGCTGCAGTCGTTGGTAAACATTTACACGAATCTAAATTGAATGAAAGATAGTTTGATCTCTTTGGGGAAAATAAAAGATGACGAAGAATTTTGGAAAGGCACTCGATTTCGACAATATGAAATTGGTCTAAATGTCGAAGATAAAGATGATGATTTCTATGAATATATGCTTGCAGAAATACCTGGTGAAAGAGAATTTATGTTACTAACTTGTGTTGAAGGATATAAATCCGGAAGTGCGTTGGCTTTAGTCAAAACATTGGAGGACAAAAGCAGGTTTATCGTGACGGGTAAAGCTGTAAAGTATTCAATGGGGATACAAAATGTATATTTAAAGAAAGAATAAAAAAGGCTATAACAAGGTATATGAAACCATAGCTCCCTTCGTTACGACAATGCAACATATACGAAACGTCATTATCCAAAAAAACAACCAAAACCATGAATGACATTGAAGATTTTTGTCCTTCTGACAAACAAGATTGGAGAAAATGGCTCGAACTAAACCACAAGAAGAAAGAAGCAGTTTGGCTCATCTTTTACAAGAAAAAATCTCCTAACTACAACCTAAGTTGGAGTGATTCCGTTGATGAAGCACTTTGCTTTGGGTGGATTGATAGCACTAAAAAGACGATTGACGAAGAAAGGTATATCCAATACTTCAGCAAAAGAAAACCGAACAGCATCTGGTCTAAAGTAAATAAGGACAAAGTGGATTATTTAACTTCTGAAAGTCAAATGCAAGAAGCTGGATTTAAAACGATTGAAATCGCCAAGAAAAATGGTTCTTGGACAATTTTAGATGAAGTAGAAGCACTTGTCATTCCAAAGGTTTTAAAAAAAGAATTTGACGAAAGAGAAGGTTCTTTGGAATATTACGAGAGCTTAAGTAAATCTGCAAAGAAAATTCTTTTGTCCTGGGTTGTTCTTGCTAAAAGAACTGAAACCAGACAAAAGAGAAGTGTTGAAATAGCAGAAAATGCGAGTAGACAGCTTAAACCAAAACAATTCAGGTAGAATAAAGCGGGTGGTTCCTACTCACTTTTTTCAAAAGCTAAAAAAGCCCAGATCACCTAATAATTTCAGGTTCTCTAGGCTCCAATTAACCATTACAGAAACATTAATCTTCTTTCACAAATTTCAACTGAGTGTGCTTACCGTCGGTTTCAGAGAGAATAATATATACGCCATTCGATAGCTTTTCTAAATTCAAATTGATCAAATCTCGATCATTGAATTGCTCGGAAAAGACTTGACTCCCAAAGAGATTAACAATAGAAATCGTGATGTCGTTGTATGTTTTGTCCAGTTGGATATTTATCGCATTGCCCGCTGGATTTGGATAAACCGCCAATGAAGTAATCGCATCGTTTTCATCAATACTGTTCGTAGAAACAGGGTTGTCCGTGTATTTGTAATCAAAAACGAAATCATTATCGGTGATTGATTGATAATCTGTAATTCTAATCACAACATAGTAGTCAAGATTTCTAATCTTCCCAAGATAAATCTCCCCGATTTGCACAACTTCAACATCGGTAGACGCAATAGAACTATTGTAAGCGTTCACCACTGACCATTCTGTAGCATTAACATAATCAAACCCAGACACCAAATGGTATTTTGTAGTTCCGTTGCCACCGAATACTCCTCCTGCAACACTGCTCGAATCAGATGTAAAACCAAACGGCGCAGGTCCTTGCGAGTCTCCATTGTGTTCAACCATATCTCGGTTAATATCATATGGTATAGGAAGTACGCCATTTATGTGTTGATGCGTTACAAAATCATAGGCAGAAGAATCCCCAAAACCTGCAGGTTCACATGGAGTGCAGCCTGAAAAATGATGTTCAAAGATGCTAATATTGGAAACTTCCGTTAATACTTGCGCAAATCCAAAAGATGATGTGAAAATCAGGATGGATAGAATTGTAAATTTTTTCATAATGATGTGATTTAAGTTATTTGTCGTTTTCAGACCATACTTTAGAAACTTGAAAACGGTTGCCTGATCCAAAATTTAAATGGACATTAGCGATTATCAATCAGGGATTTAGAAAAAAAAATCTTCAGGCAACCATTTGGACACAATTGAAGTAAGGGATTTAGAATGACGAAAGAGACTGCAGATGAAATCGATCGACGCTTACTGTCCTTATGTGAGAAGAACGATAATGCAGCTCAAAAAGAGTTTTACACGCGGTATTTTTCTTACGGAATGAGTGTTAGTTCCCGCTATGCAAAGGATAGAGATGAAGCCGCATGGATTTTAAACCAAGCCTTTATGAAGTTTTTTCAAAATTTAAAAAAGTTCGATTCCTCCAAACCTTGCAAGCCTTGGTTGAGAAAGATAATTGTAAACACCGCCATTTCGCACAACAAGAAACACTACAAAAATGAATTTGTCATGGACGAACAAGCTATGAATGTCAGGTCAGAAAGTGACACGGAAAGCAATATGATGTATCAAAGTATGATAGAGCAAATCCGTCAACTAACGCCAATGTACAGGATGGTGTTAAACCTTTATATCATAGAGGGATACAAACACAATGAAATTGCAGAAATGTTGAGTATTTCAGTGGGCACGTCAAAGTCGAACTTATTTAAAGCCAAGGAAATGTTAAGGCAAAAACTTAAAAACAATCTCGGAATTGAAGGCTGAAAACGAAAATATAGAGGAGTTTGAGGATCTAATTCGAAATAGTTCGGAGCAAGAGGAATATTCTATTCAGGATGGCGATTGGGAACAATTGCAATTGATGATGAATCAGTCCAATCGCCGGAAAACCATTGGATGGATCTGGAGAGACACTGTCGTGCTTCTGTTACTCGGTGCGTGGTTGTTGTTGGGCAATGACTACTCCCCTATTTATAAAGGGGTGAAGGAAAGCTTCAACAGTATCGAATCTGGAACGTTTGCGGAAGAAGAGGCGCTAGCCTCTGATACTAAAGCAGGAGCTTCAGCTAAGATGAACGCCGTGACCGAAGAATCAAAAGCCTCTGATACTCAAGCCGGAACTTCAGCTAAGGAAAACGATGCAACCGAAGAATCGCCAACCTCAGATTCGGGCGTTGAAGCTTCAAATAGAAAGAACTATAGTACAGAATCACCATCTTCAATTACTCACGCAGGAGTATCAGTTAAGAAGAACACTCTAGCCGAAGAATCACCCGCTTCAAATACAGAATTAGGAGCTTTGGGTAAAAAGAATGATCCAGGAGAGGAAATACCAACCCTTGATATTGAAGTAGAAACTTCAGATAAAGCGTACGGTACAGCAAAAGTTGTTCCTGCGACTCTCGTGCCTGAATCCGAATCCAAAATCTTAACTGAAAATCCAGATCCTGAGCCATTAAAAATAGATTCTATTGCTTCAAATATTGCTATTGAAAAAGCCGTCAATAAGAAACTGCATCTTTATTTTGGTGTCGGAACAGAATGGAGTGTCGCATCAAGAATGCCTGTGGGTAAAGCAAAACTGAAGCTACAGATCGGCGGCGAGTTCCAATTCCTGAAAAAATGGTCGGTACTAAGCGGGTTGAATTACACGGTAAAAGCGTATGAAACGAATGCGACAGATTATTCCGTAGCGCAAGGCTTTTGGGTGGGTGGAATTAAACCCAGCAGCATATTGGCTGAATGCAACGTGTTGGAAATTCCTTTGAACGTTCGCTACTATTTCACGGCACAAGATCGTAGGAGGAGTTCGTTCTATTTAACGGCCGGTGCGTCTTCGTATCTAATGGCAACAGAAAGGTACCGCTTTACGTATGACATCGAAGATCCAACACTGAAGCAGGAATGGAACGGGAAATGGAAAAACATGCATTATTTCGGTGTTTTACATCTTTCGGCAGGGTACCAAAAAAGCTTTGAAAAAAATGGGTCTGTTCTCTTGGAGCCTTACGTTGATTTACCATTGACGGGGATTGGATTCGGACAGGTAAATTTGATGTCTTTTGGAATGTCGTTGTGTGTTAAGTATTAGATGGTATATATACTTATTGCAAGAAAGATTGGAATTTGTTTTTCTTAGAAATACTCAACAAAATAAAACACAAACAATTGTTTATCAATTACTTATAATTAAGTACACCCTTTTGGAGAACAAATATCCCTGTCAATTTGGGCTTTGATAAAAATTTGAAATGGCAATCTGAAACAGTTATTCATTCTCTAATTTATGCAAAAGTATATTTAGAAAATGATTTTATTTTAAACAATTAGTCCTATGAAAAGTAATAAAAAAGTATCTCTTTTATTTCTAATATTTGTTCCGTTCGTTTGCTTGGGTCAATGGTCTCAACTGGGTAGCGATATCGATGGAGAATTCGCGGGTGATCGATCAGGAACTTCTGTAAGCTTAAATGGAGACGGAACAACTCTGGCAGTTGGAGCTATTCTTAACAACGATGGTGCTAATAACGGCGGACAGGTTCGGGTTTTTGATTGGAACGGTTCATCGTGGAGTCAAAAAGGAGCAGATATTGATGGCACTGGAGAAGGAGATGTTTTTGGACTTTCTGTAGATATAAGTACAAATGGCAATGTAGCTGTTGTAGGAGCCCCAAGCACTTTTAATCCAGGCTATTCAACAGGCACAACCGCACCAGGATATGCTCGCGTGTACGGATGGGATGGAACGAATTGGATACAACGTGGAATTAAAATAGTTGGAGAAGGTTTTGATGATACTGCTGGAAAATCCGTAAGTATAAATGCAGATGGTACGATAATCGCTATTGGAGCAGGATCAAATTTTGCAAATGGAATCCAAAGTGGTCATACACGTATTTTTCAATGGAATGGAACTAGCTGGACCCAAATAGGAACAGACATAGATGGAGAAGCGGAAGGTGAATTCTCTGGTAACTCGGTATGTTTAAATGCCGCAGGAACTATTGTAGCTATTGGAGCTACAGGAAACGAAGTCAATGGTCCTAATTCTGGTCATGTTCGTGTGTATGAATGGAACGGATCGGAATGGTTACAAAAAGGAATTGATCTGGATGGTTTAGCTTTTGACAGATTCGGAAATTCTGTTTCTTTAGATGAGACTGGTACAACATTATCTGCAGGGGCAAATGGAAGCACTTTTATTGGATACACTAAGGTCTATTATTGGAATGGAAATAATTGGATTCAAAAAGGAGCTACAATTATTGGCGATACAGACCTTGATTTTTCTGGATTCGCTGGAAGTTTAAATAACGATGGAAACAGTATAGCAATAGGAGCATTTGGAAATAATAATGGTTATGCTCGTGTTTATTCCTTTGATGGGACGGATTGGGTACAACAGGGAAGTGACATCTTGGGAGAAGCAGAATTTGATCAATTTGGAACATCAATTAGCTTAAGTGGTAATGGCACTATAGTCGCTATTGGTGGACAATTTAACGATGGGAATGGCAATAATTCCGGCCATGTTCGTGTTTATGAAAATCTATCCACAGCTGATATTCATGATACTGAAAGTAGATACAGTTTTCAATACTTCCCGAATCCGACCAATAGCATGTTGTATATAAAAGATCTCAAAATATCAGCAACCGTGAGACTTTTATCACTAGATGGCAAAGTTATTCTTTCTACTAAAATAAATAAGAATGACGCAAACATAGATTTGCGCGATTTGCCATCTGGTATTTACATTTTGGAAATCAAATCATCTGAATTTTTCAATTCGGTAAAAATAATTAAAGAAGAAAGTTAATTAACATAAATTGAAGAGTTGCCAACACTTAATAAAACAAGTAGCTTGATATACCCTAACTAATTTGTCCCGTTTTTCGTAAGAATTCCAATAATTATGAGCTACTATTGATGTGCAATGAGGAAATGTACCTATATATACTGCTTTCCAAATAAGTCCGTCAACTAATGCTACAGCCACACGCGCTGCACTCCACCCAAGTTTACACTTCGTAAGAAGAATCTTAGTTGAAAAACTATAATCTATATTTAATCCCTTTTCTTAACTTTAAGACTAGATATATCTCCGCACGGTGCTTAACGGCGCAAATGTTATAGCGAAAACAATATGAAATCAAATAAAAAACCTACATATCAGGAATTAAGTGAACGCGTTGATGAATTGCAATTAGAAAAACAACTAAAAGAAAATGAGCGTGAACACTTAAAAATAAAAGAGGATTATCGGAGGTTATTTGAGAATGCTACAACGTCTATTTGGAATGAAGATTTTACTTTGGTATTTGAACAAATAGATGAACTCAGAAAACTTGATATACCTAATATCAAAACACATTTAGAACAGAACCCTGATGTATTATTTTCGTTACTTTCAAAATTGAAAGTAAATAGTGTAAACAAAGCTACTGTAAGATTGTTTAAAGCAGATAATGATCAAGAATTTTTAAATAATATACAGAGTACATTTGGTGAAGGGGCAGACCAAGTGTTCATAAACCTTATAGAATCAATTTGGAATTATAAGAAATCATTTACATCAGAAGTAAATTATAAGACACTAAAAGGAGATGAGTTTGCCGCGTTTTTTTCAATTCCTATTCCTCAAACAAAATTTGAACAACAAACAGTTCCAGTTACTATTCATAGTATTCAGGCGTTAAAAGAAGCTGAATTGGCAAAAAGGGAAACTTTAATAAAATTAGAGCAAGCCCAAAAATTAAGTCATATTGGAAATTGGGAATGGAATTCGAAAAATGACAGTGCCATATGGTCAGATGAAATGTATCGAATTTATGGTGTCAAAAAAGGTGAATTTGATCCTACCAGTAAAAATGTAAGCAAAACAATTTTAGAGAAGGATAGACACAAGATGGAGAATGCTCTTGGCCAATTATTGAAGGGTGAACTGGTAGATCCATTTGAATTCAAAATTCTTAGACCAAATAATGAAATCAGAGATTTAAATATAATAGCCTTACAAATAAGCGAAGGGACTATATTTGGTGTAACTCAGGACATAACTGATCGAAAAAAAATAGAAAATAAATTAAATGAAGCGCAAACTATTGCGAAAGTTGGAAGCTGGGTGTTTTATCCTTCGACTCAAAAGATAGAATGGTCGGATGAAACATTTCACCTCTTGGGTTTCGACCCAAAGAAAGATATGCCTGACTATAATGGATTCTTTAACAGAATTCACAAAGATGATCATGAATTATTTAATGATGCTGTAGACAAAGCTGTTAGGCTAGGAGTACCATACGATATTGAACATAGGGCTTGCCTTCCCAATGGGGAGGACAAAGTAATAAGAGTCATCTGTAAGCCTGTATTGGGAGTCAATGGTGAGGTGGTCAGTTTAGTAGGTACTAGTCAAGATATCACTGAGCAAAAACTATTAGCTACAGAACTTATCAAAGCCAAAGAAAAAGCGGAGCAGGGTGAAAGTTATCTTAAAAATATAATAAACAACATTGGCGATCCGATATTTGTAAAAGATGACAAAAGTAGGTTACTTATTGTCAATGATGCTTTCTGTGAAATCTTTGGTCTTACAAGGGCTCAAATAATTGGGAAATCACTTTCTGAAGACGTTTCACCTAAAGAGCGAGAAGACTTTTTAAAAATTGATAAGCAAGTATTGTTAAATGGTGTAGAGAGTGTAAATGAAGAATCACTTACAGTGCGTAGTGGTGAAACCCGAAGGGTATCTACACGAAAGACACGGTTTATAAATCCGGATGGAAAAATATTTCTTATTGGCACCATTCGAGACATCACTGAAGCCAAAGTAATTCAACAGGAATTAGACAGTCAAAACGAAAAACTGAATGCCTTAAACAATGCCTTAAATGAAGCGCAGAAATTAGCACATGTTGGAAGCTGGTTATTTGATCCTTCAACTCAGAAATCAGAATGGTCGGATGAATCTTTTCACATCTGGGGTTTCGATTCAAAGAAAGATGCTCCTGTGTTCGATAGCGCTCTAAGCCGAATTCACCCCGATGATTTAGAATTATTTAAGAGTTCTGTTGACAAAGCTGTTAATCTAGGAATCCCTTACGACATTGAATTTCGAATTTTTATTCCCAATGTGCCACAAAAAGTAGTAAGATCCATTTGCCAGCCCGCATTGGATTACCAAGGCAAAGTGATCACTTTAAGTGGTACTAATCAAGATGTTACCTCACACAAACTATTTGAGCAGGCTCAAGTCAAACATCAAAGACTTAAAGCAATGGGAGAAATGTCCTCTTCTATCGCACATGATTTTAATAATTCATTGCAAGAAATGATGGGGAATTTAGAAATTGTCAAACTTCAAAACAATTTCTCAGGTAATACTCTTGAACGTTTAAATAACATTGGGTCTATTATAACTGATGTAGGTGAAAGGGTCAGTGCATTGCAAAAATTTGGCGATACAGTGCACAATGATAAAAATGCTAAGCCCCTTGATTTCAATACGATAATTGAAGAAGTTTTAAGTCAGTCACGTCCCCTATGGAAAGATGCCATGGAAAAAGAAGGGGTAAAAATATCTGTTAAAACCGACTTCGAAGAGATTCCGAATATTAGTTGCAATAGCGGAGAACTAAAATCAGCTATTTATAATTTAGTTAAGAATAGCATTGAAGCAATGCCAGAAGGAGGAGACCTTATCATTAAAACAGGTATAAAAGCTGAAGGTGTATACGCAACTTTTACTGACACTGGCGTAGGTATGGATGAAGAGACCCAATCAAAAGTGTTCGAACCGTTCTACTCTACAAAAGGATTTCAATTAGGGAGAGGGTTAGGAATGAGTGGCGTTTATAGCATTGTAAAAAAGTACAGAGGGGATATTGTTGTTAAGCGCTCTGAATTAGCCAAAGGGACTACCATTGAAATTGTTTTTCCAATAAAACCGCAAGATGAAATTGTAGTTGTAAGTAAAAATGAACCGAAAGGCAAGGATTCTTTGAGTGTTTTGTGGGTAGATGACGATTTCATAATAACAGAATCCGTCCGTACAATAGTAGAAATGATTGGTCACAAATGTACGGTTGTAAATAGCGGAAAGGATGCCTTAGAACACCTTAATAACAACACCTGTGATATTGTATTTACAGATATTGGGATGCCCTTAATGAATGGATGGGAGTTGGCAGATGCCATTAGGAATAAGTTTGGAAGCAAAATAAAAATTGCAGTTGTGACCGGTTGGGAGATTGAGGAGAAAGTTAAAGAAGAAAATGGTATTGATTTTGTTCTGCAAAAACCTTTTGTCATGGAAGAGCTTAAAAAAATATTCCTAGTCATATAAGTTTACCATTGAATAAAGCAAGTGGACATAACAAAAGCCCAAGTTGCATTGAAATAACCGCTTAACCTGAACCGATATAAGCCAATTAGGATTTAAAAAATGATTGAATTAGTATATTATTCCGAAGCCAATATTAATTTAACATCGGAA
Source organism: Crocinitomicaceae bacterium (assembly GCA_047630755.1). Lineage (GTDB taxonomy): Bacteria > Bacteroidota > Bacteroidia > Flavobacteriales_D > Crocinitomicaceae > UBA4466. Next base: position 15,265 of record JBLHYG010000004.1, read on the forward strand.
GATCTTTCCGGTATCCTGAAGACTGCACGTGACTTTAATTCTAAAAACAACATTAGTGGATGTTTGTTATATCATAATAACGAGTTTCTACAAATACTGGAAGGTGAAAAGGAAATAGTTCTGGAATTATTTGCCTTGATAAAAACGGATAAAAGACATTCAAATATTGTCCTCATATCTACAGACAGTATAAATGAAAAAATGTTTTCGGATTGGAGCATGGCCTACCATGAATTCAATCCGAATAAGCAAGAAGAAAAGCTTTTTCGTGATAATGTTGTCGCTTTTTCAGATATCGCCTCTAAACCAACTCAAGCGAATGAGTTGTTTTGGACGATGGCTAAACATATCGCAATCAATTAATGACATTGATTTAAAAAGGCCACAAATAACTTTAACGGTTGCCGAAGAATTTAAGGAGAACCTTTGAAATTAGGTGTTAAAGTTAGAAAATGAAAAATCCTGATAGTATGTAAAAAGCATTAAAACGACTTTTTACACTAAACGTTGCAGTGTATTAGACGAATACTTATGGAAGAAAAAATAATAGAAGAGGTAATTAAAAAATTAAAAGGATCTGATCGTCTTTATCAAATAACAAGTGACTTAAAAAGAAAAGGATTATCCGACCAGGATGCGGACTTATATTTAGAAACTGCGCAGAAAAGAGTTAATGACAAAAAAGTCAATTCTTTACCTAGAACGAACAAGATTATTTTTATCTCTTTAGTAATTACTGCTTTAGTCACTTTAATCTTGTTCCTTTTTATATTGCCCAACAAAGGGTTTACTCAGCCAACAATAATTTCTATTTTTGGCTCAGTTATTTTTGTATCTTCTTCCATCTATGCTCGGGTTTACTATAAAAGTTGGAAAGACGATGAAATAAACCGTCAGCTAGATAAGAGCACTAAAAAAGACCCATTTCCTTTTCATATTTTGATCCCCATTCCTGCTGTTATAATGTTCTTTATTTTCTCCTGGATTATGGAAAATGGAGCAGATAGCGTTTTAAAAGCAAGTCAAATTGAGGTGGAAGGCACTATTATTTCGACTTCATCAACCAGCATCTACGCAGGAATAGGAAAGAAGGTAAATTTCTCAAGTGTCACGGTTGAATTTAAAACTGAAAAAGGAGAGAAAATTCTAGCTAAGGAGGACATCAGTAAATATGAATTCAAAAATTTTATCAGAGGACAGAAAGTAAGGTTACTTTATTCTTCCTCAAACCCACAAAACATTGCTTTATTAAATAGCAAAAGTGAGATTATTAAATTTACAGGATCGGAAGAAAGAGATTTTAAAGCTGCGGATTTAATCGACTTAATAAACATATCCGATGATGAACAGACCTTGGCTTCGTTGAATAGTATTGCCTACGGTTGGAAGTTTGATCCAAAAGATAGGAAATGGAAAAATAGCCTAAAAAATATGGCCTTTACTAGAAGTCAAAACAAAATTCTTCTGGTGACAGGTGAAATAGCTATGTATCAATTTCCAAAGCAATTTCTAGAATTAAACTTCAAAGACATAACAGTTGGCGGCATCAAAAATCCAATGATACAAGGACAAAGGTCTCTTGAAAACAAAGATTACTCAACAAAAATCAAACGAATATCAGTTGATAAAGAGCGATTTATAGTAACCACTTTGGAAAGAAAATAACGCACCACCAAAAAACCAATTCCCGTTCCTTTTCCCAAAAAATCCATTCTAAACACCTAAATTGTATTTCCTTTAAAACCACTGACATGATCAAACGACTTGTATTAACGCTTCTAGTTTGGATGAACCTCTTTTTTATATTCCCATGTGGTTGGGATTGGGATACAATTTCCATGGAGAAACAAATGTTTCCTACTGTACACGAACTCATAACGGGTAAGTTTCTGCAGCATTCTCAGGCCTTTTATTATTGGCGGGTCAATGATCGACAAGAAAAGATTCAAATGTATCCTGACAGCTTGGATCTATACGACGATCTTGCTTGGGCACTGAACAAGGTTGGAGAACCGGAAAAAGGCATTGATGTAATGCTTACAAAAGAACAAAAATCGCCAGGGCTTTATAAAACGTATGCGAACCTCGGAACGTGTTACATTCATGCCAATCAATTGGAAAAAGGTGTAGAATACATTAAAAAGGCAATTGAAATCAACCCTGACGCCCATTTCGGTAGAGAAGTGTACCAGCAACATTTAGTAGAATACATTATTTCGAAAAAAGACGGTTCTGGAAACTACACCTTGCCACTTGGCACGAAAAACGATAATTTTTACCACTACCTAAAGACAAATCACTTCACTGGATCGGCCAAAAATGAAATTGCAAAAGCGGTAAAAGGAATTGGAGGAATGATGAAGTTTTCCAACCACAACTCCCCTGTTCTGCTTGAAGCTTTAGGAGATTTATTGAGCAATGCCGTCAATGGTGACGATCCTGGAGCTGGACATTTATCTTCCCGCGCCTATTTAAAAGCAGCATTGCTATCTAAAGATTCAACCGTTTCAGATGCCTACAAGAAAAAAGCGAAATCGGAAATTGAAAGAAACTTTATGTCGGAACAACACAGGAGACCAGGTTCAGAAGGCACCATCGAACTAGAGCATGCCGTGATTGGTTTGAAGGATTTGGAAAAGGTACTTAAACTGGAAATCCAAGCAGCAAATAGTTGGGTCAATGAAATCTATAAAAACGAAATGAAGTGGATTGAAGGTGGTGTCAACCCGGACTCATCCTTCACTGCAATGTATTACGATGAGCCAAGTTCCAAGGACATTAACCAATACAATGCACGAAAAAACGAGGATCAGATTGAAGAAGATTATTGGCTAAGTGTCCAACTGGCTAATGTAAGCAGCATCAACAATATGTACACTATTTTGGAACTTCCAGACTCGACCAAAAAATGGGTGGATAGTATTTATCAATTGGAGTTTTCTATGCTTCCAGACAATTCTGAAACGACCATTTCCAACCCTTCTAAAAATGCTCCTAAAAAGAACTCGGGAGGCATTCCTGTTTGGATTTACCCACTTGGAATCGCCGTTTTGCTGGTGGCCATTTTTATAGGAAGAATTTTATTGGGAAGAAGAAAATGACAGCAATACCATCGTTAAATGAATTGTGGAAAGAAGAGAAATGCCCTTTAGTCGATGGTGTACTCTTTGATGATGGAACTGTTTTAGAATTTAGCGTGACAGATAGCCCTTCGGGACGCCTGCTATTTGATGTAAAACGAAAAACAGACATCAAAGAAATCTTAGGACCAGAACTCGACAACTATACCCACCTTTACCATTCAAGGTTAAACAAAATTCATGGACCGCATCGGTATATGGCTGGCGAAGGCTCATGGGGTGGAGACGGTTATGTGGCCTGTTTGGATTTAAAAACAAATGCTGTTTTATGGGTTTTTACATCGGATAAAATCAACCCTATTGTAGGTTTAGATTTCTCAAATGGTAGAATCATGGCCACAAACAATTGGAGTACCCTTTTTAGTATTGACATAAACTATTCTGATCAGAAAGCAATTGTCATTGTAGAAAGTGACTCTTCGAAAGCAGAGCGTAACAATTAGTGGTAATTATGTGTTTATGCTTCTATGAATAAATCCCAGTTGCTAATCTATTTTTAACTTAGAACAATTAAATCTAATTACACATTCATCGAATGGAAGAAGATATTTTAGACCAAGAAATCGGTGATCCAAAAAACCAACCCTTGTTTAAAACAAGACCTATTTTAATCTGGGGAATCCTTTTGACTATGGGACTCTTATTTCGAGTTATGCATTGGCCATTTGCTAGCGTATTAATAATAATTTCACCAGCAGGACTTCAAGCATATTGCGTCAATGGCTTTTTAAAATCAAAAGAGAGAAACACCTTAAATACTTTATTGAGCAGTGCCGGTATGCTTTGGTTGATCGTGATGATTGGAGGTGTATTATTTAATAATGGATACCCCTACAATGAAAACGGACTTAAAGTATATCTTGTAACTTTCACCCTCTTTTTTGTCCTTTATTATTTCCTTTATAGGGCTAAGAAAAACAGACTTAACACGCTAATAAACGAATAAAATGAAACCCGAACATAAAGATTATTTTGCAGAAAAGGCTGATGGATATGACAATCAAAAGGCCAGAACCCAAAATGTAGATAATATTGGCCAGGCGGTATTAAAAGCACTGCCATTTTCAAAGGACATGCATGTAATGGATTTTGGTTCTGGAACCGGATTGTTGTTGTCTCAAATTGCTCCATTCGTTGGCGAAATCACAGCGGTTGATATTTCTGCATCTATGAATAGCGTTTTGCAATCCAAAATGGACGCAATAGACTGCAAACTTCATATCGTGGAGGCAGATTTAACCCAAAAGAAATTGGATCAAAAATTTGATTGTATTGTTTCATCAATGACCATGCACCATATCGAAAACGTTGAAGAAATCTTCAAAACACTATATTCATTGCTTGACGAAAACGGAACCATTGCAATCGCCGATATCGACACGGAAGACGGATCTTTTCATACAGAGGATACAGGGTTTTTTCATTTGGGGTTTGATCGAAACGAATTTTTGAGCATTGCAGAAAACGCTGGATTTAGAAACTTAAAGATCGAAACAGCAAGTGTCATGGTTAAACCAACAGGTACATATCCCGTTTTCTTGTTAACCGGTATTAAGTAGTTGGACGAAAACCCCTAAACCACTATGCCCCATCCGTTCAAAGACAAAAAAATTCTTACCTTAACGATTGATTTAACCACGTCTCAGGGAATTCCCACTGACAATTCTGAAAACCCAATATGCCACACACTATGAAATTAAAATCACTTTTAACCTTTGGGTTTCTAACAGCGAGCCTTTTCTCCTTTTCTCAGGTGATTGAAAAAGAAGTTGTCACAACCGAAACCGCACACAATAACATTACTGCCACGGAAACAGGGATGTATGATGGGACTGAGTCTGAGGAAGCAGGTAAATATTATGACTTGGCCGCGGATTACGCAAGAAAAAAAGACACGAAAAATGCTGTAAAATACTACCTCAAATCAATAAAAGCGGATCCTGGTTTTGAGGAAGCGTATGACAACCTGGGTAGGGTTTACCGTACCATGGGCGAGTACGAGAAAGCGATTGAGTGTTACAATAAGTCTATTGAAATTTACCCAAACGGTGAGATGGCACATCAAAACCTCGCGGTCGTTTATGGAATTCAAGAAAAGCTTGACAAGGCCCTCGCTCAATATGATATCCTGCAAAAAATTTCTTCGGAAAATCCTGAAAGTTATTTCGGTGCTGCCAATATTTACATGCAACAGGAGAAATTTGATATGGCATTGGAAAACGCAAACAAAGCGCTGGAACTGTACATAGCGTCAAATTCTCACTACGTCGGAGAAGCTTATTACCTTGTCGGTTTGATTCATTACTATAACGATGACCTTGAAGAAGCAAAAAAGAGCATGCAAATTGCGAAGGATAAGGGTACCAAGTTAAGCCCAGAACTAGAGCAGCTTATTTTTGGAGAAGAGACTTCTGAATCTGCCGAGAAATCGTACATACTGGAAAAGCCAGAAGATTACGCTCAATACGAAGAAGATATCGTTGCTATGGTTGATTGGCTTGCGAACACACCAACAACTGAGAAACCCGAAGTTAGAAAGCAAGTTAGTGCATTCCTACTGCAATGGTTAACAGGAAGCCCAACCGTTTCCGTTGAACTTTCAACAAAAATCGTAACCTATATGGATTGTGGAGAATGCATGTTCCTTTTCATGGGAGGATGGGCAAAATATTCGATCCAATCAGAAGACAACGATACATTTAAAGCAAGTTTAGCAGGAACAGAAATGGCCATTCAATTCTATAAGAACAACAAAAAAGATCTTGGGAAAAATAAGGACATTGAAAAGTTAATCAAGCTTCAGGACAGCAATGAACTTGAAGGTTTCATTCGTTCAAATATGGAATAGACTCGAGAACCACAGAACCCCATAACTTTAAACCTTGCACTGTCACACTCGAAACCAAAAAAATTAGAATGAAAAGAATTACAGTTTTTTGTGGCGCAAGAACCGGAACCGAAAACGCTTATGTTGAACAAGCAACCGCTCTTGGTAAAACACTCGCAAAACAGAATATTGAGTTGGTATATGGCGGTGCCGATTTAGGTTTGATGGGAGCTGTTGCCAATGGTGCTTTAAGTGAAAACGGTAAAGTGATTGGCGTTATCCCTGAGTTCTTGCAAACCAGAGAAATCGGACATCAAAACCTCACAGAGCTTATCATCGTGAAGTCGATGCACGAGCGGAAAACAAAAATGAATGATTTGTGCGACGGAATCATTGCCTTACCGGGAGGATTCGGGACTATTGAAGAGCTTTTCGAAACATTAACGTGGGTTCAACTTGGCTTGCAGAACAAACCCATCGGAATACTCAATATCGGAGGTTATTATAATGCGCTGATCACATTCATTCAAACAATGGTTGCAAGCGGCTTCTTGCGAGAAATTGATGAAAAACTGCTCATTGTTAAGGATAACATTGATGATTTATTGAGTGAAATGAAAAACTACTCAACCCCACCGATAAAGAATCAAATGAACAATGAGTTGAGTTGAGCTTGACTTAAGCCAATCGTGCTGAAATGAAGCACAAAAGACGCCTTCCCGAAACAAATCGAAAAGGCGTCCAAAGAATTAAAACAGTACTTCCTCTAGTTTTTGAAATGAGGGATACGCGCCGCTTCGGCAATACCGTTGATTTCGTAGTGCAACAAGTAAATACCATTCTCCAATTGTGAAGCGTCGATATAATAGCTCGTTCCCGATTCAGTAACCGTTGGAACATCTATCAAACGTCCCATGGCATCGTACAGCGCAAATTCCATTTTGACATCAGAGAGACTAACTTCGCTATCGATTGTAGATTGAACTTCTACTTCAATCACATCAGAACCAATTCCTTTCACAATTGAGACAGCGTAAGTTGAGGCATCTCCCGTTTTAAAGAATGGCATTGTGGCATTTCTTTTCTTCCAGAAAAAATCTCCGGGATTATTGAACACGATCCCTTCACAGTAATTTGTTGGCGTAATTAAATAATTACCATCATACTCTGTGTTTAGAGACGTTGCCGAAAAAGTGAAATCCAAATTGAAGTTGTTTACTTCCTGAAACATTACTGGACCAGGCGTTGTTGACCCAGGCGCATAAGCCCCAAAATAATCATACTGAACCATCAAAACATCTTGCTCAAGTGGGATGCCTGGAGGGATACCTGCACAGGCATAGTCTTGTGCCCAAGCTACGTGAACCTCGTCACGGTCATAAGCAACTACTGGTCTTGGCAAACTTGGCGAACAGAAATTAACACCGTTGTTTACCAAAGAATTTCCTACCATGGCACCTGGAGCAACATAGAAGAAAGCCCAAACATCGTAAATACCTCCCATGTCGTCTTGTGCTACTACTGTGTAATATTCTGGAGCTCCTCCAAACAAGCTGTTTCGGTTCGCCTGAACACGTGGCCATTGAAAGCCTCCTCCTGAAGTTGGAACAATAACAGGTGCACTCGTAGGGGTTAAACCTCCAAATGTTAAGGTTGGGTAATCGTATGTTTCCATTACCAATTGTCCCCCTTGTTCATATGTCAAGAAGATGTCCTGTCCGTTATCCGACAAAGCGATATCTGGCATAGATCCCCCAGCAACGCCTACAATTGGTCCTGCAGTAAAAGTTCCTATTGTGAATGAACACATAAAGACTCCACCGCCATCTTCCCAAGTTAAAATACCTTGACCCAAACTGTTAATATCGACGTTTGGATTTATTCCACTTGAAACAGGATTATTCATGTTCAGGTTGTAATTTGTCGGAGTGACAGTTGTCAGGTAATAATCATCGACAAAAATGCCGCCTCCGTTTTCATAAGCCACAACAACTGCATCTGCATTGGCGTAATACGCAACGTCTGGGTTTGAACCGGGCTGCGTGTCAAAGTCCAGTAGGGCTCCTGTACCGGCGTCAAGCCATTGAATAAAGTATGCTCCTGATGGATCATCATATACTACTGCTTGCCATTGATAAAATGGAGCAATAGCAATTCCTGTGTTTTCAACGGTACCCCAGATTGGAGTGTCTGGTGCAAAAGACGGATTGACTTGTGCGATCGACGTTCCTGCAAAAAGGCCGCAAAACGTCATTAATGATAGTAATTTTTTCATATCGTTTATTTTTGTGTTAATACTAATTCTGTGATCGTTGTGCATTGCGCAATACACAACCTGTTCAACAGAGAAAAAACCCTTCTGTCTCTAGTAAATCGATTTAGCTGAACGCGAGTGCGTTGAACATGTTATAAATTTAGTGGTATATTCGGAGCATATCAAGAGTATATGTACTAATTACTTTGCGTACAAGTGCCTATTTTAACTTTTTGAAATTTGCTTGAGAGAAAACGGAGTATCACAATAATAATTGAGAACTTAGATTTACGTGGACCTCTTGTTAACTGGTATTACAGTATAAAACTATAGATCAAAAAGAAATGGTACTCAAAATCGGATATCTCGTATTAACATTGGTCACTAACCTATTCATCTTACTCATAGGGTATAAGGCCATTAATACGACAAGCTCCTCCACCAGGAAAGATAAAGCAATACTCCTTTTAGGATTAACCGCATGGCAAGTGTTTATATTCGCAATTGCTCAAACCGGAATCGTAAAATCCTTTGATTTCCCGCCAGCCTTCGCACTTGTCTATATTCTGCCTTCGTTCCTATTTACGGGCGTATTTTTGTTCCGAAACAGAAATAAGGAATGGATAAAAAGTATTCCTGCACATTGGATCGTTTATTTTCAATCGTTTCGGATTGCAGTTGAAACACTTTTTATTTTCTCTTTTGCTCAAGGAATTTTCAATGTTGAAGTGACAATAGAAGGATATAATTTTGACATGGTTTTCGCCTTAACAGCTCCAGTTATTGCGTTTCTTGTTTATACGAAGAAATTGCTTTCAAAAAAGGTGGTTGTCATCTGGAATTATATTGGATTACTGGTTTTGTCCAGTGTCATTTTCCTGTTCTTAACATCAATCTACAAGCCTGAAATGTACGGAAGCACAACTCCATTATTACCACTTGAATCGATGGAATACCCCTACGTTTTAATTGCTGGATTTCTCATGCCCGTTGCTGTATTTCTTCATGTTCTTTCAATTCTTCAAGTAAGTAGGAAAAGTGAGCGATAAAAGCCAATTATTCAGTCCATAAACTTCCTTGCGAAAAGGTTAGTACAAAGGTGTAAGGACGATCTTAGCACCCATTGGGAATTAGATGTTAGAATTTAGACTGTTAGACGATTACTATTCTAACAAGCCAATCTCTAATAGCGAAGCGATCTAAATTCTAACACCCTCCTCACCTCTTTCTTTAATTACATGCGCACCAATTTTCCAAGCCAAGCTTGTTGGTTTCCCTTAACGAGTCGCACAAAGTATACTCCTCTGTTTGCGATGTTAATTTTAGTTTGATTCATATATGCCGTAACCTCTTGTTCATGAATTACAATTCCATTTAAATCAGTAACATACAACATCATGTTTTCATTTGAACTCCATGACACAGTTGCACTATTTTCAGTAGGATTCGGGTAAACAGATCCTTCAATTATGTTGTTCTCTTGCCCCATTCTATTAGATTCTAAGTCAGAAACTCGAGGTGTTGAATGATTGATCTTTGTATCGGAACAGCTTTCACAATCTGCACCCAGACTAGGTGTTTGACCAATTACTCCTGTTTGTCCACCGCATGAGGTCTCTAATGCTAATCTAACGGCCTCTTTTGAATCCATCCTTCCAGCGCCCAACTGATCAACATAACTTGGATTTAAACCGTAAATATCAACTGCAGTCGCTTTTAAAATCTCTTCGACTTCTTCAAATGTTAAACATGGATTAGCAGAAAGCATCAATCCAATCGTTCCCGTCACATAAGGAGCAGCAAATGAAGTCCCGTTTCCAGTTAAGTAGTATCCTGGTGATACAGTCAATGCAACGTCATATCCTGGTGCGCAAATGTCAACTGAACTATTGTGTTGGTGTGTAGTAGTTGAGTCGTTGATTGTTCTTTCATGGTTGTCCGAAGGGCCAACGCTTGATACTGCAATAACGTGGTCATTGGCTGCTGGGTAAACAAGATTGCTCGGCCCACCACACGTTCCTCCATTCCCCGCTGCTGCGACGATAATTGTTCCATTTTCCCAGACTTCGTCAATTACTGACTGAACGTATGGACTATTCGTACATCCTGAAGACCAACTTAAATTAATAACGCGTGCTCCACCGTACGAAAGCTGCAATACCAAGCTATAGTTCATACTTACAAGATCCATTTTACAGTTGTAACCAATAGAACTTTTACCCACACCATTATTTGTTGTTCCAGCCGCTGTAGTAGCAACCGCCGTTCCATGGTAGTAGAAGTAAGTTGAAGTAGGTGATGTGTTTATACTTAAAAATTCATTTTCGAGGTCTTCGTGATCAATAAAGAAATTCCCATCGGAAATTCCAATAATTGTGTTTTCATCTCCTGTTGAATAATCCCATGCTCCCTTTGCATCAATTAAATCTAAAGCATAATCGTCTGTAAATTGAACGTCATAATCGTCTGGATCACTCAACAACTCATAATTAGGTGCTTCTTCGGGTTTGCTCAGAACAGTGTCATCATTATCGATTTCTCGTATTAAATCATCGATGTCACACAAGCAAACAACGTCATATACTTTTAATAATGACTCTTTTTTAGAGTCGGGCAAAGCTTGTTCAATACTTGTAATATTAAACGTGTTAATAAGACTTTGAACCTTTTCATTTGAAGAACGAAGCCTACCCTCAACTATTTCTGGAAGTGCAGATTCATCCTCAAAAGTAACCCAAATATTGTCTGGGGTCATTTGAGAAAAAGCCGATTGACAGAATCCTAAAAATAACGCTGCGGTCATTAAGTAGTGATTAAAAAATTTCATGCTATTTTACTTTAAATGGTTAATATCTTTAGGCAATAGAAGTCTCTAACTTATAAAGGAGTGCGTTTGAAGCGAACAAAGTATTTCCGAACGAAACCGAATACTTTCCAATTGTTGTTGGTCTTTTAAGTACGGTTTCCGAACGTTCTATTTATGAGTGATTTTGTGCTGTTTTAAATAAATTAAAATTGATTTAATTTCGGTTTTGAGCACAAACAGTTACTTGTGTTGGTTGAACAATTGGCGATTGAAAAGGGTACAAAAATGTTCGCCAATAACTTTAAAAGTTCAAGCCCGCATTGAATCTTTTATTACGATCCCTTGTTCAAAAAACAACTACTTTTAAGCGAATGAATAGGAATCTAAATACAATCAAATCCAAAGTTTACAACACATGTGAACTGCAGATTTCGAACTTTCAAACAGAAAGTGAAAGCAAAGAATACGACGCGTGCCGATTTGAACTAAACGGGTTGAAGATCGTCAGTAGAAACGCAAAAGTGACACCTAAAAAAGTAGGTCTATTTGTTACCTTTTGGAAAAGAAATCAAGATGGAATAACAGAACCGATTCATGCATCAGATGACTTCGACTTTTACGCTATATCAGCGAAAACAGAAACTCATTTCGGCCAATTCGTATTTCCAAAATCTGTTTTAATTGCAAAAGGAATTGTTTCAACCGACAAAAAAGACGGAAAACGAGGGTTTAGAGTCTATCCGGCTTGGGACACGACAAAAACCAAGCAAGCCAGAACTACTCAAAAATGGCAATTGGACTATTTTTACGAGATTGGAGAGTCAATGGATTTGAAAAGGATTACTGAACTGTATAAATGAAAAATGTGGGTTTTAAAAACGCAACAATAAAGTGCAAACGGGACGGCAAGACCGCTTTCAAAGACGGTAAAAAAGTCAATTTTAAATTCCATTCCCGCATTTTTAGTACCTTTAAAGAAACCTAACAAAGCACAACATGGCAAAAAGTAAAGATTCTCAGAAAAACGTGAAAAAAGAAGCGACTAAAACTGCAAAAGAGAAAAAAGCTGAAAAGAGAGAGAAAAAAGCGGCTCGATAGTTCTTGGGTGGATCGGCTAGCGCCTTTTAGATATTGGAATTTAAATGCCTTTAATATTTAATCAGCCCATGGAACCCTATTCCTTATAGCGAACAGGAGTTGGACTCGGCGAAACAAAATCCTCGGCAATAGAACTGTCTTTGTTCCCAATAATAACCTTGTTTAAAAGTGATTTTCTAGTAGAGGTCTTTGATATTTTCCCGCTTATGTTCACAAATTCATATTTAAACCCAATACTGGTTTCTTTATCAATTCGTGCATATCGAACTTCTCCGGTTCTAAAATACAAAGTGTCTTTGTAACCCATGTTTTCGGCATTAAAGTCAGGCAATAGGTCATTTCGCTCACCATCAATTGTGTACCAATCCAGCATTGAAATCCGAATAGATGATGTCATAATTCTACCCGATAAATTCCTGTACTCATACTTAACCACCGTTCCAGAAACTTTTACGATCTCTCCTACTCGAACCACTCCCGTTTTATAAGCTACGGTATCCGTATGGTCTTGTCCGAAAGACAAACTAGTTACTATTAAAAAAGGAATAGCGATCAAATACTTCATAATGCTCAAGATTAATTCAGTTCAAAATTACGATTAAAATGGATACACTTAATTAAGCAAACTATTCATTATATTTGAGAAGCTCATTTTAAGACCCTCTCGAAGAGTTGCATAAATGCAGAATACAAATTTTGTCAAATGGTTACTTTTTTTAATCCTTGGCATTAATTGATAACCAGAAACAATAATCTCATGAAAATAGTTCTCCTCACCCTCATCGCATTTACATTAAATTTTAACGGATTCTCCCAAGAATCAGACGAAACAACTGGAATTCAGTTCGTGACCGGAACTTGGGAAGAAGTTGTGGCCATTGCAAAAAAAGAAAAGAAACCTATCTTTGTCGATGCCTTTACTACTTGGTGCGGGCCTTGCAAATGGATGGCGAAAACAACCTTCAAGGACGCCGCTGTTGCAACATTCATGACTGAAAATTTCATCTCCTTTAAAATGGACATGGAAAAAGGCGAAGGTATTGAGTTTGCAAAGAAAAATGAAGTTCGAGTGTATCCAACCTTGTTGTACTTTGATTCAAAAGGTGAATTCATTCACAGGGCCGCCGGCGCATTGAAAGCCGAAGCTTTTATTGAAACGGGACGCACTGCATTAAACCCAAAAGAGCGATTTGGAACACTTCAAAGAAAATTTGAACGCGGTGACTCAGACAAAGAGTTTCTCTTGAAATTCATTACTAAATCACAAGAAGCCAGTGTTCCTGCTGAGAAACCATTCAATAAATATTGGTCGTTACTTAGTGAAGACGAAAAAATCTCAGAAGACAACCTGATTTTGATGCAATCAATCACCAAAGGATTTGCCGATCTGGATCATGAATTATTCGTTTTCCTAAAAACCAACAAGGACAAATACATTAAAAAGATTGGAGCAAATAAATTCGATCCGATTTGGAATCAAGCTTATCAAAATGCCGTTTGGTATGCTGCAAAAGAAAAGAAAAACAGCGATAAAAAAGCCAAGATGGAAAAAGCCAAAGCAATTTTCACAGATAAAAATAATGAGATCGATGCGTTCTATGATATGAACCTCGCATGGCAATCAAGAGATGAAGATAAAATTAAATCAGCCGCTGCTGTTTATGTAGACGTAACTTCTGATTGGGTGTTTCTAAACAGTGAAGCTTGGACTGTTTATGAAAAATCAGACGATAAAAAGGAATTGGAAGGAGCGCTGATTTGGGCAAAGAAATCAGTTGCGTTGAATTCAAATTACATGAACCTTGATACGAAAGGAGCGCTTTTGTACAAATTAAAACACTACGAAAAAGCGATCGAAGCATTGGAAGAAGCGATTGAAAGTGCAGATGAAACAGTTTCGGCGAAAGATCTAAATTCCACTGAAACGCTATTGAGAGAAATCATCATGGAAATGCAGGAAACTGACGATTAAATTCGATATCGATAAATTAAATGATTCAATCAAAACAAGATTACAAGCATTATCTAAGTGAAGACCTTCGCCACTATCAATTGAAAGGCTACACGTTTGGTGTGCATTTAAAAAACCCAATTGTTCGGTTTCAACGGCGTTTAAGAAGAATTGAATATTTAACAAATTGCAAAGGATCGAGTTTGCTCCACAAGCCGTATCGAAAGTATTTAGAAGTTCTTAATATTCGACTTGGAATTCGACTAGGATTCAGCATTTCTATTAATTCTTTTGGCCCAGGATTGTGCCTTCCGCACTATGGAACAATCGTTGTTGCAGGCAAAGCTAAAATTGGTAAGAACTGCCGTGTTCATCCCGGTGTTGGAATTGGAGCCTACCACGGATCACCAGTCATTGGTGACAATGTTTACCTCGGACCTGGCGCAAAGTTGTTTGGTGCAATCGAAATTGGAAACAATGTTTCGGTTGGCGCGAACAGTGTTGTCACTAAAAGCTTCGAAAGTAATGTGTCCATTGGAGGTGCTCCTGCTCGGGTTATTTCAAATCAAACAACGTTGGAACTGGGAATGTTTCCCGAAGGTTTTTTGAAAGAAGCGGACATGATTTCAGCGGTAAAAAAAGATTAATCCAAACCTGTATCTTTAACAAAAACAATTCGTGTGAAAATTCAATTCATCCTCTCAATTTTTCTAGTTGTACTTTTATTGGCCTCGTGCGAATCAAATTCACCGGAGAAATCAGATGTTGACGAAACCAACGTAGAACCAAAAAAACATTTAGTTGATGATTACGCGCCAATGACGGAAGATGGGTTTGTGAATGCCGTGATTGAAATTCCAGCCGGAACCATTGAAAAGTGGGAAGTAGACAAAGCGTCAGGTGATCTAGAATTAGAACATATCAATGGGCAACCTAGAATTATAAATTATCTTGGATATCCTGCCAATTACGGAATGATTCCAAGAACGTACTTACCAAAAGAATTGGGCGGAGATGGCGATCCATTGGATGTTCTCGTACTTGGAAAACCACTGGAACGCGGAAGTACCGTCGCGTGTAAAATCATCGGCGTTTTGGTTCTTCTCGACCGAGGCGAACAAGACGATAAATTAATTGCCGTCCAAAAAGGATCAAAGCTTTCTCATATTAATGATATTGAATCTTTAAAGTCAGAATACAACGGTATAGCCGAAATCATTGAGACGTGGTTTAGCAATTACAAAGGGCCAAACAAGATGGAATCCAAAGGTTTCGCAAACCGCGAGCAAGCAATGGAAATATTAAATACGTCCATTGCTGCTTACGATAAAAAGTAGTTTAATCCTTCTTGATTTTCTTGCGCACTCGTTCCAAGTCTAGATTCAAGTTTCCTATTTCACAGTTACTCGTAGACATGCTAATTGCCTTTAACAATTGCTTTTCGGACTTTTTAAGGTTTCCCATTTTTTCATGAATCAAAGCCTTTCTTTCGAAGAGGCAAGACAAACAAATTCCCTTGATCGTTTCAGCATGCTTCAATAACGTTTTTGCCTTGTCAAATTCGCCGTACTCTATCAGAGCCATTGAGAAACAATAATAGGTATCGATGTGCTCAACGTCATGGATCATCGCCTGCTCAAAGTGATAAAATGCTTCCTTGAAGTCATTTAATTGTTCGTAATAGAACGTGCCCATCAAGCAATGTGTACCGGCATGCTCATTGTTATAACTCATGGCGTACTCCAACGATTCCATCGCTTCGGGTAAATCATAAGGATAATTGTCCTTTGCTTTTAAATAGTATTGTGTAGCTAATGTGCTCATTTCAATTCATTTTTTTCAACTTGAAATTTTTCCCTTCATAAACCCGAGAGGGGTCTCCTCGTTGAATGTCAATATTCATTTTCCATTGGTCAACATCCATTGATTGACTTGCCGCCAACGTTTTGGCAGCGTACAAGTCATTCAAGCGCTGAACCGCTATTTTCTTGTTCTGATGTTGAGACCGCGAATCTTGTACGAGAACACTCAACCCTGTCGGAAGATGTGTTGCCCGAACCGCGCTCATCGTTTTGTTCACATGCTGACCTCCCGGTCCAGACGATTTTGTTGCCTGAAACTGAATGTCAGAATACAGAAGTTTTTCGTTTTTCGGAGTGGCCAATTCGCTCACTTCTACAAACCAATTTTTACGTTTGTGAAATTTTCGGTACGGACTCTGTCCTATCCAAAGCACAGAACCTGTCCAGCTTGAAACGAATTCATTTAAACCGTCTCCCTTGAATTCTACCGTTGCGGAAAACACCGTATTCGGAAAATCTCCGTTCGATTTCTGCACCACGACCGCTTCATTTTTAGAATGCTTCAAGTCGTGAATCAACTCCTTCAATAACCTTGCGACAACCCACGTACACTCCGCGGGACCTCGACCAGAACTTATATGTAATCTTCGTTTTTCCATTTTTTTTCATTTTTGTTGATCCAGCGAAGCCATCTTTGGTTATCGAGCGAAGCCGAGATCAACCTCATTTAATCCTTAGCCATTCGAACAATTTTCGGGTAAAACAAGCCTTCAATTTTTACTAAATCTTCTTGATTTGACATGACAAGGTCTATGTTCTTGTATGCCAACGGAGCTTCATCTGCCCCTCCTCCAAATAGCGTAACGTTGTGCTGTTTCAATTGTGAATTGATCGAACTTTTGGTGAATGTTTCTTTTGCCTTTTTTCGAGACATCTTTCTTCCTGCTCCGTGTGAAGCTGAAAACAAGGAGTCGGGTTGTCCTTTTCCTGAAACGATATAACCTGGATGAATCATTGACCCCGGAATAATTCCGAATTCACCTTCACGAGCTGGTGTAGCCCCTTTTCGGTGAACGATCAATTCGCTTCCGTCCGCCTGAACTTCTTTCCAAGCAAAATTGTGGTGGTTTTCAATCTTTGTCAACGGTTTTAATCCAATCGACTTTGAAAGTTTCTCATGGATTACTTCGTGACACGCCTTTGCATAATCTCCTGCCAAGTTCATTGCCGTCCAGTATTCCACCCCTTCCGCTTTGTCTAAGTCGAGCCAAGCTAAATGTTGCGCTCCCTTTGGCAAACGACAAACATCCATTGCAACTTGCGTGTAATAACCAGCGATTGTCGCACCGAAACCTCTAGATCCAGAATGAGTCAATAGTCCCAAGTAATTGCCTTTTGGAATATCCCATGGATTTCCTTCATCAATTTCTACTCGGCCAAATTCTACAAAGTGATTGCCAGATCCAGAAGTTCCTATTTGATGTCTTGCCTTGCCATGCAGTTTCCGCAACAAATCCGTTTCTTGAAACTCTGATCGATCCAAGATCTCATGATCGACCAAATTCTCTTGAACGCATCCCATTCCGAAATACGTGTGTTCTTTGATTGCGTAATTCAACTTGTGGCGGTAGCGGGTCGCAAACTCGATCGGTGCATCAAAAATTGTCAATGCCATTCTACAACCGATATCCAACCCAACTCCGTAAGGAATTATCTCGTTTTGTGTGGTCACAACACCGCCAATTGGAAGCCCGTAACCTACGTGCGCATCTGGCATCAACGCTCCGTTTTCTACAACCGGCAAGCGCATCACCATATCCATTTGTTTTATGGTATTGCTATCAATAAATTTCTTTCCATAAACACTATATTTTTTCGGCTCCTCTTCTAATTTGTATGCCTTGTATTCAACTTTCTCTACGACATCCATGAACTCTTCAGCCAGTGCTAGAAGGCGTTCGTCGCTTGTGTATTCTTCTGGATTATTCGCAATTTTTACCAATAAATCCAATTGTTCAACCTTGCTTAAATGTTTAAAGTGCTGCGCCATTATGTTGACTGCCAGACTTTTTTCTTTATCGAATTTGTACCCGATTTTGCGAAGGTCTTTTCCTTTTAATTTTTGTTTGCCCATTATGATTCGATTCCGCAGCACGATAAAATGCTGTCGTTAAAGTCAATGCGAAGTGCATTGCGTTATTTTAATTAAAAATTGATGTGGAGTTAGTCCCGAGAGGGTAAAAAAAATCCCTTCAGCTTGACTGAAAGGATTGGGACATCTTTTTGTAGAAACCTAGTTCAAACTAGTTTTTCCCAATCTCTGTTTCGATATGTAATGTAAAATTCATCATAAGCTCTGCTCTTTTGTGACTTACGTCGGTATTGAGCCAAAGGCGTTGCAAAGATAGACGCAAATTTTTGAGAAAAGCAACGACTTTTTGAAATTTTTTTGAATTATTTTTTCCCTATACGTAGTATAGGGCTTAAACCACGTTAAAAATCATTGCTTAAAACCACATCAATTTTGGTTTGAAACGACCCAGAATTCTATAAAAGATACGTGACTTCTAATTAAAAAAATCATTATCGAAATACTTCGATTATTTGATCCGTTTTGTTGCCGTTATCCGCACTACTATTTGATGCAAAATCAAATCAATTAATAAAAATCGTTTCCTCTAAAAACACAGTTTTATAATTTTAAAAACTCAATTAATTCTTGCAAACACTCAATTATTCATCTCAATATAATCGATAATACATCAAACAATTAAAACCAAATCGTTTCCAATTATTTATGGCGCTTATTAGATATTATATGTTAGAGCCTTGATGGTCTAAATTCTAATATCCCAAAAAGCCCCCCCTTCTGCCTATTTATTGCGTGTATAAAAATGAGCACCTGTTACGCTCGCATTTATACAATTGAAAACTTAGGAATACTCAGCCGCTATGAAAATAATTCTCTCTATTGCCTTTGCACTTATCGCCCTCCTATCCATAGGTCAAAACACAAATAACATCTGGTATTTTGGTGATGGAAACTTTTTAGATTTCAATGCAAACATGGCTACTCCAGTTCTATCGGCAAATGGTGTCGAAGTTGCCACGCCAACAAGTACATATTGCCAAGAAGGCTCTTCTACGGTATGCGACGCCGGAGGAAATCTTCTTTTTTACAACAACAGCGAAAACGTTTGGGATCGATTTTACAATCCAATGCCGAACGGGACAAACCTTGCAGGAAGCGCAGGAACATCAGCTCAAACAATTGTTGTTCCTAAGCCGGGAAGCACGTCCATCTTTTATATTTTTCACATGGATTACGCAGCGGGAACGCCAAACCTAGGACTCTTTTATTCCGAAGTGGACATGACTTTAAATGGAGGCTTGGGAGATGTTACCGCGAATAAAAATATTGCTTTAGGAAGTGGGCCTTGCTCCGAACAACTAAAAGCTGCTACGCATTGCAACGGACAAGATATCTGGCTTATTTCTCACAGTTTATTGGGAAACACATTCAATTGTTACTTGATTACTTCGACCGGAATTGCTGCCGCTCCTGTAGCTTCGAGTATTGGAAACGCACACCCTGACGCGTTCTCAGGAATGAGTTATATGACTTGTTCCAAAGATGGAAGTAAAATTGCGCTTGCAGGAAATATGGGAAGTCAATCTTCTGTGGAAGTTTTCTCGTTTGACAATTTGAACGGAACTTTTTGCAATCCACAATACCTCGTAACTCCTGATTTTGTTGGCATTTATGGCGTTGAATTTTCCGGTGATGGAACAAAGTTATACGCAACAGGTTTTCAATTGCACCAATACGATTTTGGAACGACAAATTGGTATACATTCCCACCATCCGAAATTGGCGGCGCCTTAATGAGAGGTCCAAACGATAAAATTTATATTGTGGCCGGATGTGATTACTATGACGCGCCAAATACAACAATGTATTACGCCCGAAATATCCATGTTATTCAAAACCCAAACAACATTGGAGCGACGGCTAATCTCCAAATAAATGCCTACTTAACACCAAGAGAGTGTGGACTTGGGCTTCCAACATGTTATTACCCGACTCAAACAACCAATACTTGCGATCCAATGTTGGCTGAATTTACAGTGAACAATCAGCAAATTTGTGAAGGAGATTGTGCAATATTTAGCAACACAAGTGTGGGAGCATCAATCGTGTCATCCGTATGGACATTCCCTGGTGGAACGCCATCAAATTTCACGGGAAGTGTTCCTCCAGTTGTCTGCTACAATACGGCCGGAGTTTACACCGCAAACCTTTTAACGACAGATTGTGCAGGCTTAACCTCTTCTTATGACATGGATATTGACGTCATAAATTGTTCGGGACCGCAATCGATTTTTCAAGCAGCTCAAACCCAATTCTGTGTAAACAACTGCACTAACTTTTCAGATTTAAGCACGGGTACAAACCTCAATGCTTGGTCGTGGACATTTACTGGTGGAAACCCATCAACTTCAACCGACCAAAACCCACAGAGCATTTGCTATAGTGCGCCGGGAGTTTACGACGTTACTTTAGAAGTAACAGATGACAACGGAACAAGTTTATCAACTGTTGTTGGATACATAACCGTCAATGCGTGTATTCCACCAATCGCTATAATTGCTGCTCCCGATACTGTTTGTGTTGGCTCATGTATCAATCTTACAGATCAAAGTTCCAATTCACCCACTTCTTGGGCTTGGGTATTAAACGGAGGAAATCCTTCAAGTTCAAGCGATCAAAACCCTCAGAACGTTTGCTTTTTAACAACGGGAACGTACACATTGGAACTAACCGCTTCGAATAGTTACGGAGTTGATGCCACGACCAAAGACATTGTTGTTATTGAAATGCCAAATGCTGGAACCGACGTAGCTATTAGCTGGTGTGTATCCAATGAAGCTCAAAATCTCGAGTTATTCCTCAGCCCCGGAGTTCCATTGAACGGTTCATGGACGAATTCGAATTCAACGCCTGCATTTACTGGAACTACATTTACACCACAACTGGCAACACCAGGAACATACACTATATTTTACATGCTTTCCAACGCAATGTGCACTGACGCTATGGAATTCACTATAGCTATTCAAGCAATGCCAAACGCCGGACTGGACGGAACATTACTGATATGTGACAACGATTCCCCAATTGATTTAGTCGCTTCTGTATTACTTGGAAATCCTGATTTAAATGGAGATTGGTCACCTGTTCTTACTAGCGGGACTTCCATCTTCGATCCTTCAATTGATCCATCAGGAGTTTACAATTACATTGTACCGCCAAATTTGGCTTGCGGGGCAGATTCCTCTTTAGCGACCTTGACCATTACTTATGTTGCAAACGTTGAAATCATTCCAGTAGATCCATTGTGTACAACAACAGCCCCCCTTGTTTTAGAAACAAATATCAATGGAGGCACTTGGGCCGGAAGCGGAATGCAAAACAATACTGGGGCAACCTTCGATCCCGCTCTGGCTGGACCAGGAACGCATACAGTGCTCTATACGATTGATGTAGACAATTGCGTCGCATCAAGTAGCCTCGATATCGAAGTTTCTGATGTGCCATCAGTAGATTTGGGAGACGATTTATCCAATTGTATCGCTGACCCATTATCAATTTCAATTAATACATCCGAAGGTGATGAAATTTTATGGTCGGATGGTTCCACTGGGAATTTTACCAACTTAGTATTTGACGATAATTCGCCAGGAGACTTTGTAACCGTTAATGTTGAAGTAAGCAACTCATGTGGTCTAAGCACAGATTACATCACAATTTCATTGATTGATTGCGAAGTATATGTCTACATCCCTAATAGTTTCACACCAGACGGAGATGAATACAATAACGTTTTTACTCCTGTAATTTTGGGCGATAACATCAATGAATATTCAATGATCGTATACAACCGTTGGGGAGAAACCATTTTTGAAAGCAACGATATTTCCCTCGGTTGGGATGGACAATACAACGGTAATCCAGCACAGTCAGGAGTCTATCAATGGACAGTCCGTCTCAAATCAACAAGTCATAATGCGACTGTTCAAGCCCTCGATTATGTTGGGCATGTTAATCTTTTGAGATAAAAAAGGATTGAGTCTAACATCCAAAAAGCACAACCGATATAAACCCGATGCAAAAAAAATAATCGCTTCTAACGTAATAATTTTGTAATGCCAAAAAACTAACGTAACTTGCGCCCTTTCAGTACAATATGCTTGTAAATTAACGACTATGAAACTCACTATCTCACTCTTTTTCTCACTGATCGTGTGTGCACTTTTTGCTCAACACAACAACGAATTTTATAACAATGGAGCTGAGGTTACTATTCAAAATGGAGCTGACGTTTATGTTATGGGAGATTTCCATAATTACCAAGCTACGGGACTTTTAAGAAACAACGGGTTCGTTGAAATTCAAGGTCACGCCATCTCAGATAATCTTTTTCAACAACGCGGTACCGGAAGAGTTTTGATGATCAACAATGATGTGAACGCAGGAGAAACACAGTACATTTCAGGAAGCTATGCAGTTCGAGGAGGACAGGCTGCAATTGGCGTTAATGACGGATCATTTTACAATTTGGAATTGGGAAATGATCAAGGAATCGTTTGGCTAAACGGAACAGGAAATATTGCAGGTGTTCGAAATTCAATTGATTTTAATGGTCCTGGATCACCTGGTGTGAATAGAATAATAACACACGATCCAACGGCAATTCCAGCAAATGGTAATGGATATACGGCAACCTTTGGTTTGATGAATCCTACTGCTGGATTGGGATCAATGGCAGACAATACAGTTTCTTCCAACGGTAATATGTCAGGAACAGACAATGGTTTTATACAAGGAAACTTCCGAAGAGCCATTTCACCTGCGGGAGGAACTTACAACTACGTTCTTGGTTTGCAACCCGCTGGAGCTGGAGCACAACGTGGAATGCAGTATATGAATTTGATTTTAGGAGCAAATAATTACGATGTAATTTCCGGTTATTTTCAAACAGGTTTAGACAATACTTTTGCTACAGTAACTGAATGCGCGGGTTATTTGATTGATTATTGGGGAGGAACAGATCATGGTCAATGGGTTATGTCAGATATAACTGGATCTGGTGCAGGTGCCTATGAAGTAAGGGTTTGGCCGCAAGATGATAATTTCCCAGCGAAATCAGTCTGGATGGTTACTAAAGACAACGCGGTTCAGGGAACGGCAGATGATTGTGGACCATCACCGGTCGGACTTGATCGTGCCGCATTTAACGGAATGGGTCAATTCGGTGTTGCAGCTGCTGACGTTAACATACTTCCGGCAGAATTGTTAAATATCTGGTCAACTCCTAAAGTCGATAATATTGAAGTTGGATGGCTTGTGGGATCTGAGTTTAATCTTGATTACTACGAATTACAGCGGAGTGAAAATGGAATTGATTTTGAGCCAATTGCAATAATTGATGCAGTAGGAACAACTCAATCTGAACAGACTTATACTTTCAATGACTACAACGTAGGTCGGAATAAAATTTACTACTATCGGTATCAATCATTTGATCACGATTTCTCTACTGAGTTTTCTCCAACCGTTAGTTCTCAGCTTTCGGGCTCTGATGATTTTGCGGAGAGTGTTTTACTTTATCCTAATCCAACGAATGGAGTATTCCATATTGAAATGTCTTTGGATTTAAATTCAGAAATCGAGTTGATTGTTTTCAATAATGCAGGTCAACTAATTCAGTCGCGACAACTTCAAGGAAGTAATGGAAATAATGTCTTTGTTCTTGACGCACAAGAATGGGCGAACGGTGTTTACATCGTTCAATTAACAGAAACAAGAACGGGCGAAGTTGTTCGGAAAAAAATAATTAAAGGTTAAACCAAAAGAGAATGAAAAACACAATAGGAATAATCGGATTTTTATTCGTTGCAGTAGGAACGAGTAATGCTCAAAATGTTGGTATAGCTGAGCCAGCGCCAAATAGTAAGTTAGACGTTGTTCAAACTGAAACTACTGGGAACACATTGGAGTTAACGCATGGAATTACAACAAACGGAAGTTCAGCGGCCTGGATTAAAAATAGTGGAACAGGTTATGGTTTTCATTCTCAAAACTTGCTAGCAACAAGCAATTCGGCAGCAGGTCGTTTTTTACAATTGGGAACAGGAGCCAATGCTCATGGACTATTAATTAGTATGAATGGAACCACAATAGCTGGATCTACAGGTCAGTTTATAGATCAACTTGGTTTAGGTTTGGGGTCATTCGTAAATATGGGGAATGCAGGATCTGGTTCATCAGGATACTATGTTAATCATACAGGAAGTGGTGATGGTATGACTCTTTTTCAAAACGGAACAGGATTAGGAATTTACAATCAAGTTGCTGCCAGCTTTGGAGTTTTTAATGTCCTAAATAGCGCTTCAATCGGAACAATAAACCTAATGAACGCAGGAGGAACAGGTGAATATATAGACTTGAATACATTTGGTGGAACTGGAGTTTCTGTTGTCGCAGTTGACAACGTTACGACACCAACTGCCGGGGGTGATGTCTATGCTTTTGACGGAACAGTAAGAACAGCGACTCCTACAGGCGCAGGAGTTGTTTACGGAGCCGTATTGGCAGGTACTCAATCAGGTGTTGGTCACGGAGTTTTAGTAAATCATTCGGGGGCGACTGGCAGAAATGGTGAGTTTAACACTCTTAATGCAGCGAATACTGAACCAACGATTTTTGCCACGACAGTTGGGCAAAGTTCAGCAGTTTTGGCACAAAACCAGAACAATGCTATTACAGGTACAGTTTACGTTGGTGATTTTGCATACACTGGAACAGATGTTGCTGACCATGTAGGAATTTCAGGCTACAGCCAACCTGCCGCAGGATGGGGAATAGGAGCCCTAGGACAAGGTGGATGGTATGGAACTTTTTCATTGGGTAACTCTGGTGCAACTGGGGTTAAAGCATTTACAATTGATCACCCAGCAGATCCTGAAAATAAAATACTGCGTCATTTTTCAATTGAATCAAACGAGGTTCTGAATCTTTACCGAGGAGTTGTTACACTCGATGCTGCGGGGCAAGCAATAGTAGAGCTTCCAGATTATTTTGAAATGATTAATAAAAATTTCAGTTACCAATTGACGGCAATTGGGACGCCCCAACAACCGTATGTACTTACTGAAATTGCAGGAAACACATTTGAAGTAGCGGGTGAACCAAATACAAAAGTTTCATGGACTGTTTACGCAGATAGAAACGATGAATACCTTCAACAACACCCTGAAGCTGCCGAAGTGGAAGTACAAAAAACAGGTGAACGACAAGGGAAATACTTGAACCCTGAGTTATATGGATTACCTGATTCAAGAGCATTGTTCCCGAAGGCTAAAACTCAAACACCTGGAGTAATTAATTCAAATTCTTCTCAATCTACGAATGCACAGCAAGTGAGACAAAGTGCTGCCAATATTGAGCCCGCGCAAATTGAAGCTGGTACAACATCTGAACAATAAGATATATTGGAACGAAATTGATCTTGGAAATTGGAGTTTAGACATTAGCTTGTCTAAACTCCAAGGTCTAAAAGGCTAAATAGCACTCATTATCCCAAGAAAGGTTACTTTTATTCCAAAGATCGATTATTGCAAACCGAAACTACTTCTGATCAAGTAAAACGACCCTATTTCCATAATATCAATGGACTTCGGTTTATCGGAGCGATTTCAATATTGACATTCCATTCATTCTCACTTTCCCAAAACATTTGGGGCGAATTTTTTGATGGATATTGGTTTTCAAAAGTTCGGTTTCTCGTTGGGCGCGGCCACTTGGGCATTATACTCTTCTTTGTTTTGAGCGGGTTTCTAATCACCAACATTCTACTTTGGGAATACAAAACGAAAGGCAAAATTCAATTGCTTAACTTCTTAATTAGACGATTTCTGCGCGTTTGGCCGCTTTATTTTTTAATCGTCTTATTTGGGTTCTTTATTTTTCCTGTTTTGCCGTATGGCATTGAAACAGTTCATGAGCTTTGGCGTTTCCTTCTTTTCATGCCCAACATTGATGAAATAATTAACGGTCCGAATGATTCAATCAACTTTTTGAGCGTCACCTGGACGATTGGTGTGGAAGAACAATTCTATTTATTGTGGGGCGTAATTGTGACGCTTTTCACGCTGAAAGGGCCGCTTAAAAAGAATTTCGTTTTCATCCTTGGGTTTGTTGTTATCCTCTTTGCCCTTTGCTTCCGATATTACCATCTGGGCGACAATCGAACCCTGTATTACCACAGTTTATCGGTTATGTCCGATCTAGCTTTCGGCTGTATTATTGGTGCAATGGCTGTGAATGGGACCGCCGAAAAACTCGTGAAGCATTTAGCGAAATGGAAAATCGTTTTGATCTATATAGTATCCTTGATTTATTGCCTTTACGAAGGGCACATTTTCAAAAACGAACTCTTTGTCTTCGAAAGAATTGTTCCGGCAATCATTTTCTGTTTTGTCCTCCTCGATCAGGTTTATGCAGAAAACTCATTCTTCAAACTCGATAAAATACGTGGCTTTTTCTTCTCGGGCGAAATCACATACAGCATCTATGTTTTGCATTCGATTTATATCTTCTATTGGGCGAAATTCTTCGAAGTGAATGGTTATACAACTGAGATTTGGCATTTTGTCATTTTCTACGCTTTGGTTTTAAGTTCGACCTATATAACTTCTCTCGCTACATACTATGTGATCGAGAAACCGATATTTAAGCTGAGAAAACATTTCCGATAATGGACAAGATAAATGTTTATCAAAAAACGAACAAATACCGTAAATTTACTTTCCGCGAACATTTAGCCCTTGCATCTATTAAACAAAACAAAGTGATTAAAAAGAGTTTATTAATCGTTAGTCTTACCCTTCATCAATTTGGGTTTTCACAATTGCAGTTCACAGAAATCTCTGCGGATTCTAGTCATATTGATTTTGAGAACACGCTGTTCGAAAGCCCCCAAATGAATGTTCTCACGTATCAATATTATCATAATGGCGGAGGTGTATGTTTAGGAGACATCAATAATGACGGGCTTGTTGATGTGTACTTCACTGGTAATATGGTCCCTAACAGATTGTACCTTAACAAGGGCGACCTTACTTTTGAGGATATTACGTGGGCTTCTGGTGTTACAGGAGATCAAGGCTGGGCAACCGGCGCAACGATGGTCGACATAAATAACGATGGTTTAATGGACATCTACGCATGTAAATCGGGTAATTATGATCCAGATGCTCGTTCAAACAAACTCTACATTAACAACGGAGATTTAACCTTTTCTGAGCAGGCTAAAACATATGGTTTAGATGACCCATCGTATTCAACTCAGGCTTATTTTTTGGACTACGACAGAGATGGTGATTTAGACATGTATCTCTTGAACCATCCCATTTCTTCCTTCAATCCAACCAGTGAGGCAGAATTAGATCTTGACACTCAAAGAGATATTTATGCTGGTGACAAACTCTTTAGAAATGACAACGGCTTTTTTACAGATGTAAGCGAAGCTGCTGGAATTAAGGGCTCACCTATCAGTTTCGGATTGAGTGTTTCAATTGGTGATGTGAATGGCGATAATTACCCAGACCTCTACGTGTGTAATGATTATTTGGAACGTGATTATCTCTATATAAACAATCAAGATGGCACGTTCAAGGATGAGCTTAAGGATCGGATACAACACATTTCTAATTTCTCGATGGGTTCTGATATTGCCGATATTAATAACGATGGATTTTTAGACATTATGATAGCTGATATGGCAGCCAAGGACAACTACCGCTCAAAAACAAATATGTCGGGCATGAATCCGGAACGCTTTTGGAAATATGTTAAGGAAGGTTACCATTACCAATACATGATCAATACGCTTCAACTCAATAATGGGAACGGTGAGTTTTCAGAAACAGCTCAATTGTCAGGAGTTGATAAGACGGATTGGAGTTGGGCACCATTATTTGCAGATTTTGATCAAGATGGCTTAAAAGACCTTTTTGTTACAAACGGATTGAGAAAAGAGGC
The DNA here is from genome assembly GCA_047630755.1 of Crocinitomicaceae bacterium. Classification (GTDB taxonomy): domain Bacteria; phylum Bacteroidota; class Bacteroidia; order Flavobacteriales_D; family Crocinitomicaceae; genus UBA4466. The sequence goes on from JBLHYG010000004.1 coordinate 43,249, forward strand.
ACGAAACAATGATTTTGTGAAGAAGAAAAAAGAAATCATCGCCAAAATGTCACTTTACCCTGATAGTTCCAATTACTATTTAAAACAGATTTTGGACAATATGCCTGAAGAGAAACTCTCGAATTACCTATTTTCCAATCTCGGGAATTTGGAATTTAGTGATACGGAAAATTCAGGAATGGAGAATCCAACTTTTTCTTGCGGTTCTGCTTATGCTGATCTTGACGGAGATGGTGACTTGGATTTAATTACAAACAATGTTGACCACTTAGCTTCCATTTATAGAAACGACTCCGAAACCGCCAATTACATAAGGATTAAACTAAAGGGCAGTAAAAATAACAGGTCCGGAATCGGAGCCAAACTGACTATTGTTTCTGGTGATCTTGTCCAGACCGTTGAGCATTATTTATCGCGTGGCTACCTCTCATCGGTAGAGGACATTCTTCATCTTGGTCTTGGCGAGCATCAAACGGTAGACCGGATTGATATTATATGGGCCGACGGAAAACGCAGTCAATTGTCCGATATTACTGCAAACCAAACGATTGTTGCAGATTATGAAACAGACGTTGAGTTGGAAACTGAATTCATTAGAACTTCAAATGATTTAAATACGCAGTTATCCAAATTACCTTTTACACATCAAGAGAATGTTTTTGATGATTTTGAAAGGGAAGTATTGTTGCCACATAAAATGAGTGGATTGGGACCCGCTCTTGCTTCTGGAGACGTTAATGGTGATGGCCTAGACGATTTCTATGTTGGAGGAGCAAAAGGACAAGCAGGAAGCTTATTTATTCAAAACAAAGCAGGTGAATTCAATCCGAGCCAGGTTGAATTATGGAAGCTCCACGCCTTTAGGGAAGAAACAGTTGCTCACTTCTTTGATTTTGATGGAGACGATGACCTTGATTTGTTTATCGGCGCTGGAGGAAATGAGTCGCTAAACGGCGATTTAGAATTTCAGGATAGAATTTACGAAAATAAGAAAGGAACATTCAATCTTGTTGATGTACTTCCAACTTCACTTCGAATTTCAACAGGTTGTGTTGCTTCTTGCGATTACGACAATGACGGTGATCTTGACTTGTTCATCGGAAGTAGACAAACTCCAGGGAAATATCCTTTTGCTTCAAAAAGTTATTTATTGGAAAATGTGAAGAACAGTTTTGTTGAAGTTAATGCTTCAAAAGCTCGTGTTCTTGATAATATTGGAATGGTGACAAATGCCGAATGGCAAGACTTGAACGGAGATGACGTACCAGAATTGATTCTTTCCGGTGAATGGATGCCAATAACAGTGCTTGAGCAGGAGGATGGTGTGTTTGCCAATAAAACGACAAGCTATGGTTTTGGCGGGTCTGAAGGCTGGTGGTTTGGCATGGCCATGGGAGATATTGACAATGATGGAGATATGGATTTGATAGCTGGTAATCTTGGGTTAAACTATAAATACCATGCATCTGCGGAAGGACCATTCCAAGTCTTTTCTGAAGACATTAATGACGACGGTAAAAATGACATTATACTGGGCTATGCTCAAGATGGTGAGACCTTTCCCCTTCGTGGGAAACAATGTTCTTCACAACAAATTCCTGAACTACAAAACAAATTCCCAACCTATGATTTGTTCGCATCAGCAACACTGAAAGAAGTTTATGGCGATCGCCTAAACCCTGCATTAAAATTATCTGTCACGGATTTTCACTCCAGTATCTTTATGAATGTTGATGGTCATTTTGAGCGAATCAACTTCTCCAATGAATTGCAATTGTTTAACTGGAATGACATCGTTCTTTTGGATATCAACAACGATCGGAATTTAGACATTGTAACAGCAGGAAACTTATACGAAGCTGAAGTAGAAACACCACGCTGTGACGCAGGAAAAGGCTTGATTTTAATGGGCAATGGTGATGGAACTTTCACTCAATTCTTTGCAACGGATAAGAATTGGGGAGCGGGAAATGTAAAAGACTTAGAAATAATTCAAGTGGATGGAGGGCCTGCTATTCTTATCGGAAACAATAATGATTCATTGGATTTGCTAGAGCTAATTGTCAAATAGCTCGGTACAATTCGTGGCTTTCTTCTTTGGTGAAATCATATACAGCATCAATGTTTTACATTCCATTTACATCTTCAATTGGGCGAAATACTTCGCAGTGAATGGTTATACGACTGAGGTTTGGTAATTCGTTCTTTTCTATGCTTTGGTGTTAGGTTCTACTTAACTCAACGCTCTCGTAACGCATTACAAGGTTCAGAAACCCATCTTCAAACTTCGAAAACATTTCAGGTAAGTCAATTGCCTAATGTTCAATTCAAATACGCTTCAGAAGCTTTAGAGCCAATAAATTATTTAACTTTATTCGTTAACTATGGATGAAGAAAAGAAATTACTGATAACGCGCAGACCTGAGTATGCTGCAGGTATGAAAGCTGTTGTCATCTCGATGAAGAATATTTTTGCTCGAATGCCAAAAGGCAAGAGTTTTAAAGTATTGAATAAACTGAACAAAAAAGAAGGATTGGACTGCCCAGGTTGCGCGTGGCCAGATCCCGAACATCGTTCTAAGTTGGGTGAATACTGTGAAAATGGCGTAAAAGCAATTGCTGAAGAAGCGATGGACGCACGTGCTACACCAGACTTTTTTGCGAAATATTCAGTTGAAGAATTAAAAGCCAAAAGCGATTATTGGTTAGGGCAACAAGGACGATTGACGCATCCGATGATCCTTCATCCAAATACGACTCATTATGAGGAAATCACCTGGGCCAATGCCAACAAACTTATTGGAGCAAACTTAAAGGCATTAGACAGTCCAAACAACGCCGCCTTCTATACATCGGGAAGAACGAGTAACGAAGCTGCCTTTTTATACCAACTTTTTGTTCGAATGTACGGAACCAATAACCTGCCAGATTGTTCAAACATGTGCCATGAATCCAGTGGTGTTGCCTTGTCAAAAACGGTTGGAATTGGAAAAGGATCTGTCACTCTCGACGATCTTTACAAGTCGGATTTAATATTAATTTTCGGACAAAACCCTGCGACAAATCACCCGAGAATGCTGTCTTCATTAGAAAAGGCAAAAGCAAACGGAGCAAAAGTTGTCTCGATCAATCCAATGAAAGAAATTGGTTTGGTGAAATTCAAAAACCCGCAAACTATTAAAGGAATTATCGGTGGAGGAACGTCTATTTCTGATCTCTATTTACAAGTTCATATCAACGAAGATGTTGCCCTATTGAAAGCGGTGATGATCAAATTGTACGAACGGGCAAAAACAAATCCATCGATTTTAGACGAAGACTTTATTGCCAATAAAACGGCAGGTTATGAAGAATTTAAAGCAGATTTAGACAAACAAGATTTAGCCGCTTTGGTTAAACGAACGGGACTTCTAGAAAGTGAAATTGATGCATTTGCCGATTTATTAGCAGAGCGAAAAAACGTAATTACATGTTGGGGAATGGGATTGACGCAACACGTAAATGGCGTTGACAATATCCAAGAGGTAGTGAACCTTTTACTCATGAAAGGAAGCATTGGGAAGCCTGGTGCTGGGACCTGTCCTGTACGCGGTCACAGTAATGTTCAGGGCGATCGTACAATGGGAATTGCCGAACGTCCATCGAAAGAATTACTGAATAAAATCAGTGAGAATTTCGGATTCACTCCGCCCCAAGAAGATGGATACAGTGTTGTTCATGCCATCAAAGCAATGCACGAAGAGAAAGTAAAGGTGTTCCTTGGAATGGGTGGAAACTTTTTGTCCGCCGCACCTGATACGCATTATACGGCAGAAGCACTCAGCAAATGCAATCTAACGGCACACATTTCCACAAAACTAAACCGATCACATTTAACGCATGGAAAAACAGCATTGATTTTACCATCCATGGGTCGGACAGACCGATACATGAAAAACGGGAAATCTCAGTTTGTTTCTGTTGAAAATTCCATGGGTGTTGTGCATACCACACAAGGATTGTTGCAACCGCCTTCTGAATTTGTGGAAAGTGAACCTGTAATTGTTGCCAACATTGCGAAAGCGACCTTAGATCAAGACAAAGTCGATTGGGATTTCTTGATCGAAGATTACGCAAACATCAGAGACCTCATTGAAAAAACGATTGCTGGATTCGAGAATTACAACGAACGTTTGAAAAAACCGCTCGGATTCGAATTGCCAAATGGTGCACGAACGGGAAACTTCACAACACCAAATAAGAAAGCCAATTTCACTGTGAATAAGGTTTCTGAAAACAATTGTGAACCGGGAGAATACCTCATGATGACGACCCGAAGTCACGATCAGTTTAACACCACAATTTATGGGTTAGACGATCGGTACAGAGGTGTTTTCAATGGAAGAATGGTTGTTTTCATGAACGAAGATGATGTGAAATCTATGGGATTGCAAAAAGGAGACTTAGTTACGTTGTACAATAATTACGACAATACCGAACGCGTTGTAGAAGACTTCGCTGTCGTGCCATACGATATTCCAAAAGGATGCTTGGCTACTTATTTCCCAGAGGCCAACCCGCTGGTTCCTCTTGGATTGCAAGCACATTCAAGTCATACACCGTCTTCTAAATCGGTGAAAGTTAAAATTAGATTGAAATAGATTTAGCCGATTTAAAATAACAGAAAAAGTAAAGCTCAAGCCAAACAAGCCGAAGCTCAATTTGATTAATTATGGATAGAAAAGTAGCGATTGCCGTTTTTGTTGGAATTTTTGGGGCAGGATTTGCCGTTGCATTATTGATTTATTTAGGTCACCTGATTGCACCTGTTGATATTCCCGAGGGGTTTAAAAACTGGCCGAAGGATGCTAAAATTATCTTTATGAAAAATTTGCCCCTTTCTCACTATATTTTAGTAATTCTTGGACAAGGATTAGGAATACTATTTGGAGTTGTCGCAGGTCGATTATTGTATAACAAGGCAACCAGACCCCTGTACATAATTCTAGTTATTATGTTGATGATGAGCACAATAAATTACCTTTCGATGCCGCACCCAGGTTGGTTCTTATTTGCCGATTTAGGATTCTCGGGATTGTTAAGTATTGCATATATCCAATCTCGTAAGAAAGCCTAATTTTACAACATGTTTACAGGAATTATTGAAGGCCTCGGAATAGTAAAAGCCATTGAGAAAGAAGGTGAAAATATTCACTTCACAATCGATGCTGATTTTACAGACGAATTAAAAATTGACCAAAGCGTTGCGCACAACGGCTGCTGTCTAACTGTAGTTGAAATCAACGACAGAGAATATGTTGTTACAGCAATTTTAGAAACATTGGAAAAGACCAACCTTGGACAGTGGAATGTTGGAACGAAAGTGAATCTTGAACGTTGCATGATCATGAATGGCCGCTTGGATGGGCATATCGTTCAGGGGCATGTTGATACGACGGCTACTTGCACCAATATCGAAGATCAAGACGGAAGTTATAAATTCTCATTTGAGTACGATTCAGCAGATGTTACGGTTGAAAAAGGATCTGTTACTGTGAACGGAACAAGCCTTACAGTCGTAGATTCTAAGGACAAAGGATTTTCTGTTTGTATCATTCCATTTACGTTTGAACATACAAATTTTCATCAACTAAAAATTGGCGATCAAATCAATTTAGAATTTGATATTATTGGGAAATACGTGGCCAAGCTCTTCAATAAATAGATGAATTGGGAAGGACTTATCGTTGTAATCCTTTGCCTTATAGGTTATTGGTTCGCATGGAAATCCTTCAAGCAGGGCAACTACCGCCTTTCCGTTCTAATTCTCGTTGTACTCGGTATTACCCTTCGCGTATTTGCTGGGTCAGATCTATTTCTGCACGATTGGGATGAACGCTATCACGCGCTTGTAGCAAAAAACATGATGGATGATCCATTTACTCCAATGCTCTATCAAAATCCGATTCTTGGATACGATATTGAGAATTGGTGTGGCAATCACATTTGGCTTCACAAACAACCATTGCCCTTATGGATGATGTCCGCGAGTATGTCATTGTTTGGCGTGAATGAAATAGCCTTGAGACTTCCATCGATTCTTTTAAGCGGACTTGGAATTTACTTAATGTTCGAAGTTGGGAAAATGTTGTTCAACAGGCGTGTTGGCTTTATTGCTGCTTTCTTATTTTCCATACATGGACTTATAATTGAACTTACGGCAGGACGCGTCGCAACAGATCATATCGATGTCTTTTTCATGGTTTTCATTTTAATGGCCGTCTATTTTTCACTTCGATTCGCCCTGGAAAAGAAAATGATCTTTAACATTCTCGCCGGTGTTGCCATAGGTTGCGCTATACTTTCAAAATGGCTTCCTGCCTTAATCGTTTTGCCAATTTGGCTCGTGATCGTAAAGGATTTTGGAAAGTTTAATTTCAAACAAATTATCGGGCATGGAATTGTGCTCGTGTTAACCCTTTTCGTCGTTGCTGCTCCTTGGCAATTTTATACGCAATATTATTTCCCAATCGAAAACGGAATCGAGAAGGCATTCAACGTCAAACACATTTACGAGGCGCTTGATGGTCAAACCGGACCGTTCTATTATCACTTCGATAAGATGCGAATGCTCTTTGGGGAATTGGTCTATTTGCCTTTTCTATGGATGCTTTATCAATTGATCCGAAACTGGAAAAACACTCGGTTTCGCGTATTGTCCATTTGGATTCTAATTCCATATTTGTTCTTCTCATTCGCGGCGACAAAAATGCAAGCGTATACTTTATTTGCAGCTCCGGCTTTATTTCTGTTAATTGCTTTTTACTTCCATTACCTAAAATTCAACCTTTCGAAATTCAAGCAAAAGTGGCTAATCGTCGCAGTGATAGCAGCTCTCATTGCGCTTCCGATCCGGTATACAATTGAGCGTTTGAAACCCTTCGAAACGAATGAAAAAAATCCAGCTTGGATCGTTGAAATGAAAAAGCTAGACCTTGGGAAAAGTGACAAAATTGTGATTTTCAACACCGACCATCCCATCGAAATGATGTTCTATACGAATTACACCGCGTACACTGCAATTCCTTCTGAAGCGGTACTTGACAGTCTTTCTGAGGTTGGATATAAAATTTATTTTGATGTCGGTTCAGGTCGGATAGACAGTCGGATCGATTCAACGAAATATAAATTTATTTCTATACCTTCAAGGCACTAAACTCAATTATGAAAGCAGGACAAATAGATAATTTAAATATTGGACTCATCATCGTTGCTGCTATTTTGGCATTTCATTATCCGCTTGAAATATTCATTTTTTCATTCGCGATTTTAGGGCCACTTCATTACCTAACTGAAATCAACTGGCTCGATAAAAAGGATTATTTTACAAAGAGTTCTAAGCGAATTTGGCTTTGGATAGGAATTGTGTTTTCTGTAATAATTGTCTTTCCAAAGCTTTACTTTTACATGGTGGAGCCCAATGAATCTTCTCTTTCAGCAGCGATTACATTCATCAACTCTTGGTCCAATTCATTGATATTTATGTCAATAGTTTTGGCCGTGGCCTTTGTATTCTTAAAAAAGAAAATGTACTGGATAATTCTTTTGGTGGCAGGAGCTATTGGGGCGTTTTTTTTAAATACGAACGATACTTATGTAACAATAATCGGGCTTTTAGTTCCTACCGTGATCCATGTCTATTTTTTCACTTTAATCTTTATGCTCTATGGTGCAAAAAAATCGAATAGTAAAATTGGCTACCTCTCAGTTGTTATAGCATTGCTCGTTCCGATATTCTTTATTGGCGTTGACATTACTCCTGGAGCGTATCAGTTTAGCATAGGTATGCAAGATTCTTACTATCAAAACAACTTTCATTACACCCCAATTCTATTTGCCAAATTCATAGGGATTTCAGATGGTAAAACGTTCGATATCTATGGAACAATGGAACTTCGAATGATGATGTTCATTGCCTTCATTTATCTTTATCATTATCTCAACTGGTTTTCTAAGACAACGATTATTCAATGGCATAAATCATTGACGAAACTTAGATCTATTGCTATCGTTTCAATTTGGATAGTAATGATGGGGCTGTTCTATTACGATTTTCGTCTCGGATTTATCGTTGCATTGTTCTTCTCACTACTACACGTAATTCTCGAATTACCATTGAATTTCATGAGTATTAAAGGTATTTTTAAAAAGGATTAAAGCTTATTACGTCCAGCTCTTCTCCAATTTCTTTCCGACCTTCTTTCTCAATTTCTTAAGAACTTTCTCTCGGGTACCCGCATTTCCACACTTGATTGTTTCGTTGTGAACAAGCTTACCCGCGCGATAAAACTTAAACTCAAATGTTACAGACACGATGTCCGGTTGGTGCAATTGAAACAAATTTGCTCGACCCAAAGCCGTTAAAAAATCTTCATTCGAAGTGTTTGCTTTAAAACGTTTGTCGTAACCTCGAACTGAAATCAATACGAAAGTATCAAAGCCTTTTGCCTTTGTTTGCGCCGCAACAGAATCGGATGCCAATTGCTGAGAATCAGAACCCAATTTCATCATGTTCAAAGATGCTTTTGACTTTACTCCATTTTGAGTAAAAAGATCCGTCATGTTAATTTCAACAGAATACCGATCGGCTGAATTATCCATTTGACCTATGATAATGGCGTTGGTTAATCCCAATTTTGCGTCCTTTTTCTTTTGTGCCACAGAAACGTTGGCAACGAATAAAAGGAGGATAATTAATGTAGCTTTCATCTTAAAAAATTTCTTTAGCAATGGATTTAACCATCTTTGAATTCGACATGGTATAATAGTGGATGCAAGGAACATTTGCCGCTTTTAATTCCTTTGATTGAGTAATTCCCCACTCCAATCCAACTTGCTCAACCTGATCATTGGTTGTGCATTTCAATAACTCCTTCGACAATTCTTCTGGATAATCAATATGGAAGAATTTTGGCAAGAAAGAAATGTGACGCATTGTTTTTATCGGCTTCAACCCTGGAATGATTGGAACCATAATTCCCGCTGCTCGACAAGCATCAACAAAGGCGAAGTATTTTTTATTATCAAAAAACATTTGAGTAACGATATACTCTGCTCCAGCATCAACTTTCGCTTTCAAATAATGCAAATCAGTTGCAAGATTCATTGCCTCAAAATGCTTTTCAGGATATCCCGCGGCTCCAACACAGAAGTTGGTTGGCTCCAGTTTAATATCATCCATCAAGTAATTTCCGCTGTTCATTTCTCCAATTTGACCAATTAAATCAACCGCGAATTCATGACCATCTTTGTGTGCCCTAAAGTTCGATTCTGTTTTAATTGAATCTCCACGCAACGCAAGAACGTTGTCAATTCCTAAGAATTGCAAATCGATCAAAGCATTTTCAGTTTCCTCTTTACCAAACCCCCCACAAATCAAATGTGGAACAGCATCTACTTGGTATTTGTTCATTATCGCAGCACAAATCCCAACCGTACCAGGGCGTTTACGAATCGCTATTTTTTCCAGTAACCCGTTCTCGCGTTCCTTATAAATGTACTCCTCACGATGGTAGGTTACGTTGATAAATTTAGGTTTGAATTCCATTAAAGGATCGATCCCATCAAAAATTGATTGAATACTTTTCCCCTTCAATGGAGGTAAAATCTCAAAAGAGAACAATGTCTCGTCTGATGCCTTAAGATGATCCGTTACTTTCATACACTCAATAGAATAGAGCGCAAAGATACACTTATTGAATTTCTCGTGAAGAAAATTTATGTTTATTTAAGCAATTGCTCTGCAAACAACAAATCAGTCTTTGTTGTGATTTTTATATTTTCAAAATTTCCTTGAACCGTATGGATCTTAACTCCTGATTCCTCAACAAGTCCTGCGTCGTCGGTTATTCCTTTGTGAAACTCTTGTTCATAAGCCTTTACCAAAAGTTCACGCTCAAAACACTGAGGCGTTTGTACCGTTCTATATTCCGATCGGTTTACCGCCTTTGAAGATTCACCCGTTATTTTGCGCATGGATTCATTGACTGGTATTACCGGTACAACCGCTTTCTTCGACTTCACGGCAATCGCACATGTTTTAATCGTTTGCGAGTCAACCAATGGCCGAACTCCATCATGAACCATAATGTAGTCACCAGAGCACAATTCAAGTGCTTTTTTTACCGAATGATACCGTTCTGTTCCTCCTTCAATAATTCGATGTGGGATTTTAAAATCATTTTCATAAATCAACTTTTCCCAGTACTCCTTCCATTCAGAAGGCAAGGTTAAAATGATCTGAGCTTTTGTATCGAAATTGTAAAACTGCTCAATCGTATACATTAAAAGCGGACGCTCTTTAATCAGCATGAATTGTTTAGGAAGCTTTGCTCCCATCCTTTTTCCTATCCCACCTGCCGTAATAATTATTGAAAATGTACTCATTAGATATAAAGATAGCCAAAGGAATTCGAGTGATGAAAAACAAAGTGTTAGTTTTACATTATTAACTACAATTAGAATGTTTAAATACTCTCTTTTTCTTATTGCTTTTTTTGCAACTTCAGCTTCTTATTCTCAAGACTTAAAATCACCGAGTGATTACTTGGGATATGAATTGGGCTCTTACTTTTCGCGTCACCACCAGGTGGTTGATTACTTCGAAAATTTGGAAGAAAACTCCAATGGAATGCTTCAATACTCGAAGTACGGTGAAACAAATGAGCACCGTGAATTGACGTTTGCCTTCATTTCAACAAAAGAGAATCTAGCCAATTTGGAAGCGATCAAAACAGCCCATGAAAACGGCGAAGATGAAAAAGTAGCAATCGTTTGGTTAAGCTACAACGTCCATGGAAATGAAGCTTCAGGAACCGAGGCATCGATGCAAACGGCTTATGAACTGTTGACGGAACACCAAGATTGGTTGAAAGACGCTATCGTGATTATTGATCCGTGTCTAAACCCTGATGGAAGAGACCGCTACGTGAATTGGTACAACCAAAAGAAAAACGCCAATTACGACCCGAATGTAAACAGCGCAGAGCACGATGAGGTTTGGCCATCTGGGAGATTCAATCATTACTTGTTTGATTTGAACAGAGATTGGGCTTGGATGACGCAAGTTGAAACGCAACAACGGTTAAGTGTATATAATGATTGGATGCCGCACGTTCACGTTGATTTCCACGAGCAAGGTCATAACAACCCGTATTATTTTGCTCCGGCAGCAGAACCAATGCACGAAGTGATTAGCGATTGGCAAAGAGAATTTCAAAATGATTTGGGAAGAAACCACGCGAAGTATTTTGATGCAAACGGATGGCTTTATTTCACCAATGAAATTTTCGACTTGCTTTACCCAAGTTATGGCGATACATACCCAACATTCAACGGTGCCATCGGTATGACCTACGAACAAGGTGGTCACGGTCAGGCGGGTTTAGGGGTTACGACAACTGAAGGGCCTGAATTAAGCCTAAAAGACAGAATTGCACACCACCACACAACTGGATTATCAACGGTTGAATTCTCCGCATTGAACAAGCAGAAATTAATAACGGAATTCAACGCATATACTTCCAGAGATGACTACAAATACAAGACGTATGCATTGGATGGTGACGAGGAAAAAATGAGAGCATTAATCGATTTATTGGATGCACAACAGATCAAATACACCTTCGGAAACGGTAAAACGGTAAAAGGATTCGATTATCAAACGCAAGAAAAAGGATCGATGAAAACAACTGAAGACCATTTGCTTGTGAGTTCACTTCAGAGAAAAGGAGGATTGGTTACGGCGTTATTTGAACCGAAAACAATGCTTTCGGATTCACTGACGTATGATATTACCGCTTGGGCATTGCCTTATGTCTATGGTTTGAACTGTGTTGCTTCTGAGTCGGAAATTGAGGGAACTGCTACCAAAAAAGAGTTTGAAGCAAGCAAAATAAACAATAAGGTTTACGCTTATTTAATCCCTTGGAGCAGTTTTACAGACGCAAAAGCATTGTCGGATTTATTGGGTGCAGACATCAAAGTACGCTTTGCCAAAGAGCCTTTTTCATTTGGAGACAATAACTATAAAGAAGGAACGCTTATCATTATCACAAAAGAAAACGAGGATAAAGACGTTGACCGCGTTATTGCAGAAACATGTTTGAAACACAAAATTCATTTTGAAACTACGACAACTGGAATGGTTGATTCCGGTTACGATTTTGGATCGAGCCACGTCAGTTATATTAAGACTCCAAAGGTTGGGATGATTTCAGGAGATCGCGTAAGTCCAACAGCGGCTGGTGAGGTTTGGCACTTCTTTGAGCAAGATCTTGATTTCCCGGTTACGGTATTGAATGTTAATGCAATCTCGATGGAGACATTGAATGAATTGGATGTCTTGATCCTTCCAGGCGGGTGGTACGAACTTCCAGATTCATTGATTGCCAATTGGGTAATTAATGGTGGAAAATTGATCTCGATTTCTGGTTCTGTCTCTTATTTAGGCGGATCGGATGAATTGAGCATCGAAGAAAAAGAAGATCCTGAGCCTACTGAGAAAGAGGAGTATGAAAATGCCCATGCGATCTACTCTGAAAGCGACCGAACTGATCTTACGAACATGATTCAAGGCGCAATCTATAAATGCAAAGTTGATCCTACACATCCATTGGCATTTGGATACAGCGATTCTTACTTTTCACTTAAATACGATGCGGGTACTTTTGAGCTTCTTCCGGATGGGGCCAATGTCGTTTATCTTGAAGAGAATCCAGTTCCAATTGCAGGTTTTGCAGGAGCGAAAGCACAAAAACTGCAAGACACTAGTTTGATTTTCGGCGTTGAAAAAGCAGGAGCAGGAAGCGTTATTTATATGGTGGACAATCCTCTGTTTAGAGGCTTTTGGGAAAATGGGAAACTGTTTTTTGCGAACGCTGTGTTCTTCGTGAATAATTAAGGTTTACCGGCCTTTTAATCGTAAGGTACGTCTATGAAAGTTTGGGCTTCAAAAAGACCAAATAACTCGATCCAATATTTGGAAAGTGGTTTTGGTTGTACCTGTTGAAATTAGATTAACCACCCTACTTTATTCTTGACCTTGAAAAGGCTCTACTCACATGCGATTCTATCGTGTGACTCATTAATTTCAGGCCATAAAAAAAGCCCTCACCGAGATTTCGGTAAGGGCTTCAAAAATTTATATAAATCGTTTAAACGAGTTTTCCTTCTTCTTTTGCTTTTGCAGTCATTTTTCTTTGGAAATTTAACCAGTAAGCAAGCCCAACGAAACCAAGAACAATTACACCATAATTCATGATCATTGTTATTGGTTCTTCATTCTCCAAAAGATTGAATGTCCATTGCATAAAATCACCAATTCCTCTAAAAATTCCGTTAAGTGTCATATTGTTGTTTGTTTAACTAGTACAAATAAAATCATTTTTTTAGAGATATCCGCTATCATGAATCGGTTTTTTCCACTTGAAGTCGTGAATAAACAAGAGAATTTAGTTCACCGAAGCCACAAGATTCGTCAATTCAACAAATTGATCAACGCTCAATGTCTCTGGTCGAAGTGCCAACAATTCACTTTCCAATCCTTTATCTTTTATCAATGATTTGATCGAGTTTCGAATTGTTTTTCTTCGTTGCCCGAAACTCATTTTAATAACCGTCTTGAATAACTTTTCATCGCAAGGCAAGGATTGGCGTTCGTTTCGAATACAACGAATCACTCCTGACTTCACTTTTGGTGGTGGATTGAAGGCGTTTTCATCTACTGTGAAACAATATTCAATATCGTAATAAGCTTGCAGCAATACACTCAAAATCCCGTAGCGTTTACTTCCTGGAGGCTCTGCAATTCGCTCCGCAACTTCCTTCTGAAACATTCCCATTATTTCAGGAACTTGGTTTCGATGTTCTAAGCATTTAAAAAGAATCTGAGATGAAATATTGTATGGGAAATTCCCGACAACTGCGAAAGGTTCGGTCCCCATTAATTCAACCAAATCGGCTTTTAAAAAATCGGCTTCGATCACTTTTCCCTTCATTTTCGGGAAGTGTTCTTGAATGTATGGAACGCTGTCGTAATCGATTTCCATGGCCCAAAGATCAAGGTCCATTTCCAATAAATACTCCGTCAAAGCACCCATTCCTGGGCCGATCTCCAACACTTTTGTGCAATCATTGCTTTTCGTATACTGGTGTGCAATTCTCTCACAAATTGACTTGTCTGTCAAAAAATGCTGACCCAGGTGTTTTTTTGCTCTTACGCTCATACTTTGAATTCTTCTAGAATGGTCAACATCGTTCTAAACGCGGCAACATTACCAGCATATTTCGCATTGTGCTCTGACTGAAGCGCCGGTGCATGACTGCTCTGATATTCGTCAATTTTATCTTGACTTGCAGCTACATAAGACATTGCGAATGTACATCCACCTTCTTCCTCACCGTGAACGCGAGAAATTCTAGCCTCAATGAAACATCCCGTTGCCATCACATCCGGCACGTGTTTCGTTCGCATCCAAGTCAACCAATCCTCATGAATTGATTCATCAATGCTAACAGTAACGTTGTATAAAATCATGCGACAAAGGTAACTTAATTCGATTGTTCGATCTCTTGATTATTCGATTATTCGATAGACATGGTTTCAATGAATCCGAATTGCATCGAAAAGCGCAGCGCTCGGAAAATCGAACAATCGAATGATCGACCTAATAATATTCCATAACATCGTAAACATCACTCACGCTGTATTCTCCGTTAATCGTTCCTTCGATCAGGAGTTTCACTTTCCCGTCTGAGGTACGCTGCAATTGCAGGGGATTGTCCACAGATTCGAAATAGTTGGCGTCCGTTTCGCAAAAATGGCTTTTGAATGAAATAGAGGGCACCTCATCTTCTGAAACTCCATCAGGAACGAGGTATTTTATAAAAGTATTACCAGCTACTGTTGTCAAAACATCGTATCTATTCATTTCAAAAGTAATCGTTTCATCTTTTTTCAAGAATACTGAATAAACATCGCCCGACTTTGTGTTTGAAGACACATAAATTATAATGTCGTAATCAGATATGTTTTTAACAGTCGCCTTGGTTGTTCCTGTTTTATTTGCTAAATCTTTAACGCCCAAATACCGTTGAAAATCAATCGCTGAATTACAGTTCTCACTCGCGTAATACTCTTTAATTGAAGCATCTTTACTTACATCATTGTAGATTCTTTCCATTAAAGGATTCTTGTGATCTGTACGAACTTTTATTGCTCCACCATTCAGTGCATAAATCCCTGGATCAACTTCGAAATCGTTAGTAAAATCTTCATCATTCATGACTTTAATAAGTGAATCAATCGACTTCCGTTCTTCAACGCTAAACTGCTTAAACGAGGCGTTCCCAGACAATTCTGTACGCTCAACTTTATTAAAAGGCTTGTAATATATTATGTAGAACATGGACCCCAAAAGTCCCAGAATTACGGTTAAGGTAATCAACGTTTTCCATCGGATTGGTGTGCGCCCTTCTCCATGATTTCGTACTTGCAGCCCTCCTGTTTTCAACTGAACCCTTAGACTCTTTACTTTGTCTCTGTGCTCTTCATTCAAGTCGAGCGCTTCCATTTTTTTTAGAACCCAATTCGCAAACCGAACCGTACATCCTTTTGCATTAATAGTCTCCAAAATCGCATCAACGTATTCCAGTTTTAAACTATAAGACCCTTTAGAAAGGTAATTTACAGATGCTAAAATTTCATCCGAACAGAGCGGACGAACGAGATCTATCAACACTTGTTCTTCTGCGACAAAAAACAAATTTTGCATCACACCCAATAATTTCCCAATGGGTTTGTACAATTGCGCTTCAACCAATGCCTGATTGTCCTTGACAATGAGTTGCGTATAAGAAAATAAGTGCTCCAGCTTTTTGAAATCATTCGTCAATTCCTTCAGCAAACGATTTTCTACATAGGGAGAAATAAAAGTTCTGAACTCTTCTCCCCATCTGTGTTTAAGGTATTGTTTTGTATCAACAAATGAATTTGTGACTTCGCGACCTTCCAAAAAACCAAGGAGGTCATTGTTCTGGTCAATCCAACCGTAAAATAATATATGCTTCTGATTCTGAAGACTGCCTTTGAACGCTTCAAATTCGTAGGTATTAATGTCATTATTAGCAGCAATTACAGAACCTTCTTCAGAGTTCAATCGTTGCATAAAAGTCACAAACCCTTCCT
The DNA here is from genome assembly GCA_047630755.1 of Crocinitomicaceae bacterium. Taxonomy (GTDB): domain Bacteria; phylum Bacteroidota; class Bacteroidia; order Flavobacteriales_D; family Crocinitomicaceae; genus UBA4466. The sequence goes on from JBLHYG010000004.1 coordinate 59,474, forward strand.
CAGTCAATAATTGGCTGTGGTCTGAATACAAAGACTTAAATTGAGAAAGCGATATATAACGTGACATTCGAGGCGGTTTGTTGTAAAAATACCAATATTCCAAGATTGTTAGTAATCGAAGTTCCTCAGAATTGCAATTGAGATGAGTGTTCCCACCTCAAAATAGAATAAAGTGAATTGATTATCAGTCTATTTAACCAATTTAGTGAACGGAATTGCAATCGCATTATATTTATAGCATTGTTTAAACCTACACTACATTAAGAGCTTTTTCCTTTTGGAAAAGGCTTTTTTTATCCCCGTTAATTCCCTATATTTCTGCCAGTTAAGAAAATCAACCTTATGAAAACTACCTTATCAATTCTTTTCGCGTCATTCTATTTTGTCTCATTTGGACAAAATTGGGCCGATGATGTTTCAACAATTTTTTACCAAAAATGTGCTCAATGCCATCACACTGGTGGAGCAGCTCCCTTCCCACTAACGACTTACGGGGAGAGTAGCCCGATTGCCGGCATCATTCAAAATGCACTTACGAATGATGAAATGCCGCCTTGGCCACCCAACAACAATTATCAGTCATACTCACATGATAGATCATTATCTGCAACCGAAAAAACAACGGTGTTGGATTGGATATCAAATGGCGCACCGGAAGGAAACGCTGCTAATACACCACCAGTTCCAACTTTTCAGACAGGTTCAATTTATGGTCCGGGAGATTTAGAAGTTCAAATCCCTACTTATATGAGTAAGGCTACTACTAACGATGACTATGTTTGTTTTGCACTGCCTTCTGGCCTTGCAACGAATAGAGTTATTAAAGCCGTAGAGATTGTTCCTGGAAATCCAGAGATTGTTCATCATTGTTTGATTTACATAGACCCTACAAATTCATCCGTGACGGACACCGTTGGCGGTGATTGCGGCGGGCCTAGCTCACCAAATGCTACACTAGTTACAGGTTATACTCCTGGAAGTACTCCAATGACTTTGCCTGATGCGGCACCTCTTAAATTAGGAATGCCAATGCCCGCAAATTCTCAAATTGTTTTTGCCATGCACTTTCCTGAGGGCAGTTATGGCGAGTTTGACAGCACAAAAGTGATTTTCCATTTCTATCCTCCCGGTGAACCCGGAATTAGAGAAGTAATTGCAGCTCCAATTATTCAAGATTGGGGATTTGCTCTGCCGCCCAATCAAGTCACAGATCTCTCCGTCACTTATCCCGGCGGCCCTGGACTTCCAATAGATTATTCTTTGCTAAGCGTATTTCCTCACATGCATTTATTAGGTCAGGAAATGGAAGTCTATGGAATTCAACCCAATTTGGACACGCTTAAACTTATTCAACTGGAATGGGATTTTGAATGGCAAGATTTCTACTTCTACAAGAATATTCAAAAAATAGAAGCTGGGGCCAACATTCATGCGGAAGCCTCTTATGACAACACATCAGCGAACCCAAACAATCCAAATAGTCCGCCGCAATGGGTAGGTGCTGGATTAAACACAAGCGATGAAATGTTTTTGGTTTATATGCATTATATGACCTATTTGCCAGGTGATGAATTTTATAATTTAGATAGTTTAATGGGCTTGAGTTCCCTCTCCCTAATTGACCAGAGTGAAGGTCCTTCTCAATTTAGTTTGTACCCAAATCCATTTCATGATGGCGTAAACATATACAGTAACAACGTTTCCACAGGAGACAAAGTATCGGTTTATGTTTACAGTGCTCAAGGGAAACTTATTAAGCCCCTAATGAAAGCAGAAACGTTAACTCAAAATGAATTACTAATTGAATGGGATGGAACAAATCAAACCAATGCCCCAGCGGCAAGCGGTTTGTACTTCATTTCGGTAAATATCAATGGAGTTATGACGCAACACAGGGTTATAAAACAATAAAACTTTAAGCTAGGTGAACTAATTTCTGGTTCACCTATTTTAAATAATTCAGGGCTTCCTGAACTTCATTGTCATTTTTGTTATTCACTTCGTAATAACCTTGCTCTACCCAAATCTGTCTAGCAATTTCACCCTTGATCATTTTTTTTATGACATCCTTGCTATGCTCGATATCATCACGTGCGATTTTAATCTCATGTTCAGTCTTCGCAAATTGAACAAAGCGTTCTAAAATAGCATCGGTTACCGTAAACGTTCTATCAAACTGAGATGGTGAATCCCATTTCGTACGTTTGTTCTGAACGTAATCAAACGCAAACGTTGTAAAGACAGGCGACATTCGTAGCGATGTTAGATACCAACTTGTTCCAGTAGAATCAATCGGAACGAAAACGTCTGGCATAATTCCACCTCCACCGTAAACAACTTTACCCTTAGGCGTTGTGAATTTCAACGAATCTACAAAGAATGAAGAATCCACTTCATACATTTCCCCGTTGTCATAGCGATCCATTTGATCTTCATAATAATCATCGATGTTACCGTTGTATGGCTTCTGAATACACCTACCTGAAGGCGTGTAATATCTTGCAATGGTTACCCTAAGGTTACTCCCATCTCTCAAATTCACATCTTTCTGAACAAGTCCTTTTCCGAAGGACCTTCTTCCGAAAATTGTCCCACGATCGTTGTCTTGAATCGCTCCAGCTAGAATTTCTGAAGCAGACGCACTGTTCGAGTTAATCAAAACCGCCAATTTCACATCTTTCAATGAACCTCGAGATGTTGAAGTATATGTTTCTGAACCAACATTCTTTCCTTTTGTTTTAAGAAGCGGAACATTTGCTTCAAAAAATTCATCGGCAATATCTGTTGCACAAGAAAGTACGCCTCCACCATTATTCCTCAAGTCGAGAATAAGCGACTTCATTCCTTTCGTTCGAAGGTTAAAAGCTGCCGCTCGAAATTCTTGCGATGTTGTCACAGAAAAACGGTCTATTTTAATGTAACCGGTTCTTTTATTAATCATGTAAGAAGCGATAACAGATTCTACCGGAATTGATCCTCTAATCACCGTTTTCTTCAACTTTTTACCCTGACGAGAAATAACCAAATTAACCTGCTTTCCGGCATTACCCTTCAGCATGCCCATCACTTCATCATTCTTAATGTTTGTGCCTGCAATTAGTTCTCCATCAACTTTTATGATTTTATCTCCAGCCTTTAAGCCCGCAAGTTCCGATGGCGAACTTGGCAAAACGTTTGTTATACAAACCGTATCTCTTATCACAAAGAACCGTACTCCAACCCCTCCAAATTTCCCTTGAATACCTTCGTTCACACGCTCTAAATCCTTTGCAGAAATATAATTGCTGTGCGGATCCAATTGGTGCAACATATCGGCGATCGTCTTCTCGAAAAGTGCATCACTATCAACATCATCGACGTATTCCTTGTCTAGAATTCGAATAACGTCCTCCATCTTTTGATAGCGCGCTTGCTCCTTTTCCGTTAATGCCAATTCATGTTTAGGAGTCAACAAACTTCCTACCAACAATCCAATGGCCATTGAAAAAGCAACTACAATTGGAATTAAATATGAACGTTTACTATTCTCCATCTGTCAAATTTTCTATTTGTGCTACCTCAACGCCTGCGTCTTCTAAAAATTGAATTCCACTCTCGTCTTTATACTTTTTTACAAAAACAACTTTGCTAATTCCCGATTGAACAACCAATTTGCTACAATCCTTACAAGGTGATAAGGTCAAATACAAGGTTGCGCCTTGGCAATTATGCGTTGACTTCGCTACTTTCAAAATAGCATTGGCTTCGGCGTGTAAAACATACCAATGCGTTTCTCCATGCTCGTTCTCACAAGAGTTATCAAATCCGCTTGGCGTTCCATTGAACCCGTCGGAAATGATCATTCCTTCACGTACAATAATTGCCCCAACTTGTTTTCTTGAACAATGTGACAGTTCTGACCATGTCGCTGCCATTCTTAAATAGGCCCTGTCGTATCTTAGTTGTTTTGCTACCTCTTCTTTCATAACTATAATTGCACTCAAAGATAGAAAGAAAAACCGCAGCTTTTGATAGGGATCGGGAAGTGATCAAGAGAATTATGATTCTTTAGCATCACCCTTATTTTAATACTTAAATCAACTATCTCAAAAACTTATAACCAACTCCCCTCACCGAATGAAAGTGATTTGGTTCTTTCGGATTCTTCTCAAATATCTTTCTGAAATGGAGTATGAAATTATCGATTGTTCGCGTCGTTGGAAATTGATCCTTACCCCAAACTTTATCCAAAATCTCAGATCTTGAAATTACTTCTCCAGCTTTAGAATAAAACAGCTGCAAGAGCGCAACTTCCTTTTTTGATAATGTGATTTCCTCTTCTGTTTCTTCATTGACAACAAGAAAAGTTTTAAAGTTCACTTCACAGCTCCCAATCGTCACAATTTCTTCTGTTGATTTCGGAATCGTATTTAATAAGACCGCTATTCTCAGCAAGAGCTCTTCAAGATCGAATGGTTTTGGTAAGTAATCGTTACCACCAGCCTTCAGTCCTTCAATTCTATCCGCTGTAGTTCCTTTTGCTGAAAGAAATAAAATCGGGACTTGTGAAGTTTGGCGAATCAAACGGCATAAATCTACACCACTAACATTCGGTAACATCACGTCCAAAATGATCAAGTCGAAATCAAAATCACGCTTGAATAGCTCCAAAGCCTCAGCTCCGTCTTGAATCAACTCGACTTCATAAGATTCCATTTCAAGGTTGAATCGAACCATTTCGGCGATACTATTCTCATCTTCTACAACACAAATCTTAGGCATCTTTCAATCTTTTCTATAAAAGTAAAATAAGCAATAAACAAGTCGTTGAAAACTTCTCTTATTTTTTGTCATTTAAATACAATTTAAGCTATTAATTTGAAGTAATTTTGTGCTTTCATTTTAACTCCAAAACAGCAAGGTAAATGAGTGCAAGAAAAGAGATCAAATCAGCCTTAATTTCGGTATTCGACAAAGGTGGTCTAGAGCCAATCGTTAAACAACTTCATAAAAACGGTGTTGCCATTTACTCAACAGGTGGAACTCAAGCGTTTATAGAAGGACTTGACATTCCAGTAATACGTGTGGAAGACCTAACATCTTACCCGTCAATCTTGGGGGGAAGAGTGAAAACGTTGCACCCAAAAGTATTTGGTGGAATTTTGACGCGTAGAGAAAACGAAAGTGACCAAGCTCAAATCAAAGAATTCGACATTCCTGAATTGGATTTAGTTATTGTTGATTTGTACCCGTTTGAAGACACTGTTTCTTCTGGTGCTGGACATGCAGATATCATTGAAAAAATTGACATTGGTGGAATCTCTTTAATTCGTGCCGCAGCCAAAAATTATAAAGATGTTGTAATCATTCCATCTAAGAATCAATATGCCTCTTTCTTGGATATTATTACGGAACATAAGTGCACAACTGAATTGGGAGAACGTAAAGATTTTGCTCGAGATGCGTTTGATGTTTCTTCTCATTACGACAGCCACATTTTTAAATATTTCAACAACAATAAAAAAGAATTCTTCAAAGAAAGTATTTCTGAGAATCAAACATTGCGTTACGGAGAAAACCCACATCAAAAAGGTATTTTCCATGGTAATATGGATGCGCTTTTCAATAAATTACACGGTAAAGAGTTATCGTACAACAACTTGTTAGATGTTGATGCTGCAGTGAACTTGATGGCTGAATTTAAAGATGAAGGTCCAACGTTCGCGATTCTCAAGCACAACAATGCTTGTGGACTAGCCACGAGAGATTCAATCCATAAGGCCTATGTTGATGCTCTTGCAGGAGATCCTGTTAGTGCATTCGGTGGAATTTTAATCAGTAACACCAAAATTGATGTTGCAACAGCGAATGAAATTCACGAATTGTTTTGTGAAGTTGTAATTGCTCCTTCTTATGAGGCAGAGGCACTTGACACTTTAAAAGGGAAGAAAAATAGAATCATCTTGACGCAGAAAGAAGTTGAACTTCCTAAAAGACAATTCAGAACTTTATTGAATGGTGTTTTGGAACAAGACAAAGATTTCAAGTCTGAAACGAGAGAAGATTTAACGCCAACAACGAAAGTGACTCCAAAAGAGTATGAAATTGAAGATTTGTTGTTTGCTAACAAACTTGTTAAACACACAAAATCGAATACAATTGTAATTGCTAAAAACAAGCAACTATTAGCAAGTGGAACAGGTCAAACATCTCGAGTTGATGCATTGAACCAAGCGATTCATAAAGCACAAACATTCAAATTCTCATTGGACGGGGCTGTGATGGCGTCGGATGCGTTTTTCCCATTCCCTGATTGTGTAGAAATTGCTGATAAAGCAGGAATTAAAGCTGTGATTCAACCAGGCGGTTCAATTAAAGACCAACAGTCGATAGATTATTGCGATGCACACGGAATGTCTATGGTTACAACCGGAAATAGACACTTTAAACACTAAAGCGAACCTTTTCTGTAAAATTGAGTATATAGTATATTAAGAATTGGTAGTTTTAAACAAACAAGCAAGCAGGAGGACATAAAAATGGGATTATTTAGCTTTTTAACACAGGAGATTGCGATTGATTTAGGAACGGCAAATACACTTATCATAATGAATGATAAAGTTGTAGTTGATGAACCTTCGATTGTTGCAAGAGATATTCAATCTGGAAAAATTGTTGCTATCGGAAAGAAAGCACAACAAATGCATGGTAAAACCCATAAGCTGATTGAAACTGTGCGTCCATTGAGAGATGGTGTAATTGCTGATTTCCAAGCTGCTGAGCAAATGATTCGTGGAATGATCAAGATGATCGGAACGGGTCGTAGCTTGTTTAATCCTTCTTTGAAAATGGTAATTTGTATTCCTTCTGGAATTACAGAGGTTGAAAAACGTGCCGTTCGAGATTCCGCAGAACACGCTGGAGCAAAAGAAGTTTACCTTATTCACGAGCCGATGGCAGCTGCTATTGGTATTGGTATTGACGTTGAAGAGCCAATGGGGAATATGATTATTGATATTGGCGGTGGAACTTCTGAAATTGCAGTAATCGCATTGGGAGGAATTGTTTGTGACAAGTCCATTCGAGTTGCGGGTGATGATTTTACGAAAGATATTGAAGAGTATATGCGTCGTCAGCACAACATTTTAGTTGGTGAAAGAACGGCCGAAGAAATAAAAATTAACGTTGGAGCTGCATTGCCAGAATTAGAGAATCCCCCTGCGGATTGGGCTGTTCAAGGCCGTGATTTAATGACGGGTATTCCTAAGGAAATCATCATTTCATATTCTGAAGTTGCACATGCTCTTGACAAAACGATTTCTAAAATCGAAGAGGCCGTTTTAAGTGCTCTTGAGATGACACCGCCAGAGCTTTCAGCAGATATTTACAAAACTGGAATCTATTTAGCTGGTGGGGGCTCAATGCTTCGTGGACTTGATATACGTATCTCACAGAAAACGAAACTTCCTGTTCACATTGCTGAAGATCCGTTAAGAGCGGTTGCAAGAGGAACAAGTATCGCATTGAAAAATATTGATCGTTTCCAATTCTTGATCAGGGATTAGTGAAAGCGGTACAGTTGATTATTGAATCAACAGAAATTAATCCGTTGATAAATATAATTAAAGACGAATTTACCGTTGACTTCCAATCATTCTCAAAAGGTATGATAGTATTTGTTTCTGAACGTTTTCGTTTGCGAACAACTTCTTCTCAAAGTGAAATGGTTATCTTAAAAAGAGAAGATGATAAAATCATTGTTGAAATCATAGCATCTGGAGGAGGCTCTGGTTGGTTCAATGTTTCCTGGGGTTCAGAGTATTCCTTTGTGAAAAAAATGGCAAATAAACTCATTACGTATTGTGATGAGAACAATATTAGTGGTAAGAAAACCGGGGAATTTTAATTTTAGGTAAGCTTAGCTTATTCCTTCCTAGAAAGGTCTTTCGAAACTCTCTACGTCAAAATTATCTGTTGGAGTAACATACATCGATTCGTATTTGTTCTTCAGCTTTAACGCGTCCGTCTTCTTGAAGACTCGAGCCATCATAGCCATTGGAAATAAGAAAATGTAGAATACGATTGTCAATACAACATTTGGAACGATGTAACTCATCACTTTGGCAATGCCGAACCAGACAAGTTCAATTTTTGAAGCCAGCCAAGGAATTGACGCTCCAATACCTCCAACAGAAAGTGCCACAATAAACGGCCACATCTGATCAATCAGTAAACCGATAACCGTAAAACCAAGACAAATAACGAGGCTCGTTTTTACTGGATTCGAAGGGATTTCTTTACTCATATCAGAACAATGAATATATAAAGGGTGCAATCGAACTTGAACCTCCAACCGCGATTAGAAACCCGAGTAGAAAAATTATAATAATTAACGGAGCCATCCAAAACTTCTTTCGATGTTTCATAAATGCCCATAAATCTTTTAGTGTGCTCATTTCGTTCTTTCAAATAATTTTTTAGCCAACAAAGCGTTAGTTTCCGAGTTAGGATGCGGATCTCCGTTCAATGAATACTTTCCACTGTACTTAATTGTCTCCGACAAATCTACATAACGAATTTTCTTTTTTCTCAAATAGCCCAAGAATTCTTTCATTTGCTTCTTCGTGTAGACTTTATACGTGGGATAAATCACAACAACGAAATCGTCATTCCCAAATTGCTTTTCGTACTCTTTTTTTGATTCTAAGATCATTTCAGTCACCAAATCATAATGCGATTCGTTCAACTTCCAAGGGTGTTCTATCTCAAAATAATTCTTGATCGCACTTTGTGAGAAATACTCATAAAATTTTGATTGCCAATAACGACCATCAACAAAACTTCTGTCTCGAACCAATTTATCTCCATCCATATAATAGTACGGACTTGTGTACAACCATTGCGTATAATACTTCATCGAACATACCGATCTGAAAATATGATCCCAAAAGAAAATGTAATAACCTGTACCCTTCTTTTCTTGAACACCTTCATTCAGTTTTTCGTTCTCAAGAATTGCGAGCATATGGTTTGTTCCATATCCATTCCAGGCATAATTATAGGCTTTCGATTTGCTTGCATTCTGAAAATGATAAGCCAAGGTTTGGTCATTATTCAATCCATACCCTAAGGCAATTGAACATCCGAAAAACAAACTGTAATCGCCATTCGTTGAATCAATTTCGGGAGTAACTCGGTGGCCCATTTCGTCCAAAGTGTACATTGCACTGAACAATGTATCTCCATTTCCGTCCAAATTATGTTCAGTATACGTGGTGTCGGTTCTAGCACTAAACCCTAAATAACTTGCTCGATTGTCGTGCGAAAATTCTTGCACTTCAAAGGTTTTCATGGTTTGATCTGGAAATCCAATAAGCCAAAAACAAACAATTTCAACAATCAAAACCAACATTACGACAACAATCACATTACTCGCGATGTACCATTTCCTTTTCGCTGCGATTAAAAGTAAACCAAGGAACCACGAAAAATAAGAAGCATACCTCATTAGACTAACCCAATACGGCATAATTGGATCCGTACTTCGCAAAACAACAACTGATGCGTAAAACAGGGCCGAACCAAATACAAGAATTAGAATTCCAACTCTATGTTTTCTCCACACTTTTAAAAGATGTACCTTTATTTTTCCCAAAATACGAAAGATGAATACGGTCTCTTTCCTTGCTATGAGGATCAAACCAAGTGTTAAAGAAAAATAAGCAATCGACCACATCAAGATCAACCAAATTGGCATTGTTGGATCAATATCTCTCCAAATAATCTCTGTTGTTTGGTACAGAATTAAACCAAAAACAATAATTAGAATTGCCGCTTTATGTGATTTCCAAAAACCCATTAATCCATTTCAAATAAACGTTCCCACTTCTTCTTGTCATCCCAATCTTTTTGATCTTCTTTCTTATACAAGAAATCATTTACAACAAGATAATCCATCTCAGTACTCATGAAACAGCGGTATGCATCTTCGGGTGAACAAACAATAGGTTCTCCACGCACATTAAAGCTTGTGTTGAGAACCATCCCATCTCCAGTATGCTTTTTCACCGAATGCAACAACGTCCAGAACCGTTCGTTAGTCTGTTTATCCACCGTTTGAACCCGCGCAGAGAAGTCTAAATGCGTGATCGACTGCAAATCCGAACGGGGAACATATAAACGTTCCATCAAAGGCAATGAATAAAAATTATCTGGAAGCTTTTCACGTCTGTGTTCAGCCACTGGCGCGACAAGCAACATATAAGGTGATTCACAATCCAAGTCAAAATAGAGATGGCTATCTTCTGCCAAAACAGATGGTGCAAAAGGTCTGAAGCTTTCTCTATACTTAATTTTTAGATTAATTTTTTTCTGCATTTCTGCATTTCGAGCGTCACCAATAATACTCCTATTTCCTAAGGCTCTCGGACCGAATTCCATTCTTCCTTGGAACCATCCAATTACATTTCCTTCGCTAATGAGATGTCCGGTTTTATCCGTCAAGTCGGCCAATTGGTCAAAATGAGTTGCTTCCGCTTTCATTCTTCTGTTCATCTGAACAACCTCCTTTTCCGAATAATACGGCCCAAGATAAGCCCCTTTCATTGTGTCTGGAAGAATGATTTCTCGTTTTCCATCAAAGTACATGTGGTAAATTGCCAAACAAGCACCAATTGCTCCACCTGCATCTCCAGATGCCGATTGAACATAAATATCTTTAAAAATGTTTTTGCGAATTAACTTTCCATTCGAAACGCAATTAAGAGCAACACCTCCCGCCATACATAGGTTTTCACTTCCAGTAAGCTTTTTCGTTTCAAGTGCCATTTTTAAAACAACTTCCTCAGTTACAATCTGAATCGCTAGAGCCAAATTTGTATGAACTTGTTCCAATTCAGATTCAGGTGCACGTCGGGGAACTCCAAAAATCTTCGCCCACTTATCTTCCTTGATCATTTTCAGCCCCGTTGCATACGAGAAGTAACTCTGATCCAACCAAATCGAACCGTCTTCTTTTATAGAAATTAAATGTTCTTTAATAACGTCGACAAAGCGCTTTGTGTCTTCCGATTCTGGATTGCCATACGGTGCTAATCCCATCACCTTGTACTCTCCAGAGTTGACCGTAAACCCAAGATAGTAGGTGAAAGCACTATAAAGAAGCCCTATCGAATGAGGAAAGTGAAGTTCCTTAAGGATTTCTATTTTATTTCCGCGACCAATTGCAATTGAAGCTGTACTCCATTCACCAACGCCATCAACAGTTAGAATTGCTGATTCTTCAAATTTTGAGGTGAAAAAAGTACTCGCAGCGTGTGATAAATGATGTTCAGAAAACAATAATTTCACGTCCTTCTTTGAATAACTCTCAATTTTCGCAAGCCCTTTATAAATTTGCTTTTTCAAAAACAATTTTTCATTCAGCCAAACCTTCATGGCCATTAAGAACGAAAGAAGTCCTTTGGGTGAAAAAGCATAATATGTTTCCAGTAAGCGCTCGAACTTCAAAAACGGCTTATCGTAAAAAACAATAGCATCCACTTCATCAATTCTCAATCCTGCTTCTTCCAAACAGAATTTAATGGCTTCAATTGGAAATTTTTCGGTATGCTTTTCCCTAGTGAATCGTTCTTCTTGGGCGGCCGCTACAATCTCATTCCCAACAGTTATACATGCTGCTGAATCATGATAAAAAGCCGATATTCCCAATATTTTTTGCATTGCGCAATTTTTCTTTTTTCTTCTTCCAAATGATAGGAAGCAGGACTCAAATGTAAAACATTCCTAGTGATTTGACTTCAAGTTTCGAAGAAATTGATGAAGCAAAGGATGTTGAAAAAAACAGAATCTATAATAAAAATTGAGGTCTTAGCTGCATCCCCCTTATAAGCTGAGAATTCTCAACAATTCATTTTTAACAAAGTATGTATTATTTCGAGTTTATAACGGGGTCTAATTACTACATTTGTATATGCGTAATTTTCTCGCTTTTATTCGGCGATTTCGTGTGTTTTTGCTCTTTGCACTCCTCCAAGGAATTGCGCTAACGTTCTATTTCACGTTTTTGTCCTTTCCGAGATCACAATATTTGACCAGTACATCTACTATTTCGGGAACTATTTTCGAAATGAAACATGACCTTACTAAATTTTTAGACCTTGAAGAAAACAATACTTCTCTTCAAAAAGAAAATTTGGACTTGAGAAGCCGAACAATAGAAAATTTATTTCGTTTGGACAATGGACTCGTAAAAGTTGACGATACTCTGCATAAAGTTCAATATGAGTATGTTCCAGCAGAAGTAATCAACTCCACCCACACCAAACGAAACAATTTCTTTACAATTAGCGTCGGTTCCGATCAAGGAATCAAACGCAACATGGGCGTATTCTCTAGTAATGGCGTTGTTGGCGTCATTCATTTTGCAGGCCCAAAATATTCAATTGTGAAATCTTGCTTGACAGAAAAATTAAACATCGCAGTGATGATTGAAGTCTCTGGAGAACACGGGTTCTTGCAATGGGATGGAAAGGATTCGAGAAAAGGAACGCTTACCGGAATTTCGAATGATAGTGACGTCGTCAAATGGTCAAAGGTCGTTACGAGAGGAAGTGCGGGAATATTTCCAGAAGGAATTGCCGTTGGAAAAGTTGAAAAAGCAAGTGTAGTTGAAGGAATGCCACTTTGGAATGTCACGATATTGTTTTCGGAAAACTACAGAACAGTGCAACGTGTATACGTGGTTAAAAACTTATTGAAGGAAGAACAAGACGACGCTGAGTCGCACGTTCCAGTGGATCCACAATTATGAGCCATATAGCAAAACATATCTTGAGATTCTTCTTGTTCTTTTTAGTTCAGGTTCTTGTCTTGAATCAAATTGAATTAGGGATGGGGATTCAGATAATGATCTACCCTCTTTTCATCTTGCTTTTACCTGTTGAAATGAGTGTTTTTTCACTAATGCTAATTGCATTCGCTCTAGGTCTTTCCATTGATGCATTGTCTAACACTTTTGGATTACACACCTCGTCTCTGCTTGCCGTTGCTTATTTTCGACCGATGATTTACAAGCTCTTTGCACCTAGAGATGGCTACGACGCATTATTGGAAACAAATATATTTACCCTAGGTACGGGTTGGTTTTTAAAGACATTTGGACTACTAATGATCATTCACCATTTCTGGTTCTTCATGCTCGAAATGTTCAAATTGAATGAAATCGTTTTTGTTCTACAAAAAACGGGATTAAGCCTTGTAGTCTCCATTTTGATTTGTATTTTATTACAATACTTATTTTTAAGAAAAAGGAAAAGTAATGAAATATGATTCGCGTAAATATGTGATTGTCACGTTTTTCTGCCTCATTGGTGTCATTTACACAATGAAGCTGTTTTACATGCAGGTCGTTGACGATCAGTGGAAATTACGCGCACAACAAATTGCTGAAAAAAAGAGAGAGATTACGCCACCTCGCGCTGTGGTTTTTGATCGAAATGGGAAAAAGGTCGTCTCGAACCAAACGTACTACAATTTGATGGTTTGCGAAGATGACATCAGGCATTTCAATCCTTCCAAACTTGGAGAACTCATCAATATGACGCCTGAGGAAATCCGAAGCCGCTTAAAGGAAATTAAAGTTGAACAAAAGGACTATTACAGCGTGAATCTAAAAAGAAGGGACTCAAATTATAGATCGTTTAGATCCTATCCCTTTATAAAAGAACTTACCTCAGATGAAATGTCGCGGATTGTACCGCACCTGGAAGAACATCCAGGCTTTTTTGAAGAAATTACAAGCATGAGGCACTATCCTTATGCGAACGGTGCAAATATTCTTGGATATCTGACTGAAGTGAATGCAGGCGAATTGGAAAGGCTTCCTTTTTACAAATCCGGTGACTACATTGGGCGTTCAGGGATTGAACGTTACTACGACAAATATTTTAGAGGTGAAAAAGGGGTCAAGTATATTGTTCAATCAGCAAAGAATAATCAAATTGGATCCTTCGAAAATGGCAGGTACGACACTACTGCTGTTCAAGCTCCCGCAATTCATTTGGGATTGGATGTAGAGCTCCAAGCTTACGGAGAAAAATTAATGCAAAACAAAAAAGGCTGTATCGTAGCCATTGAGCCTTCAACCGGCGAAATTTTGGCATTGGTATCCGCTCCGACTTACGACCCAAATTTACTTGTGGGGAGACGGAAAATTAAAGCAAACATGCCAGCATTGGTAGAAGACTTAAACGTACCTCTTTTCCCACGGCCATTGGCAGCCCAATATATGCCCGGTTCAACTTTCAAATTACTTCAATCATTGGTTGGAATGCAAGAAGGTGTTATTACTGAAAATTCTGGGTTTGCCTGCAATAAAAGTGTTGTTGGGTGCCACAACCACCCTTCCGCTAGAAGTGTAACCGAAGCTGTTAAAATGTCCTGTAATCCTTACTTCTATGCGGTAACTCGAAGAATTATTGAACAAAAAAAGAAAAAAAGTCAGTTCGAAGATGCTCCAATTGGGCTTGAAAAATGGGTTCAATACATGCACAGTTTTGGATTGGGTGAAAAACTTGATACGGATATCACTGGCTTAACTTCAGGACGAATTCCAGATGTCGCCTTTTACGACAGATGGCATGGACACCGTCAATGGAAATTCTCAACCATTCGATCCATATCAATTGGTCAAGGAGAAGTTGAGTTGACTCCTCTTCAATTGGCAAACGTTGCGGCCATAATGGCGAATAGGGGTTGGTTTTATACACCTCACTTCGTTAAGTCAATAGGAGACAAAGGACCATTGGAACAATACAAGAAGAAAAACTACACAATGGTTGACCGTAAGTACTTTGATCCAGTAGTCGAAGGAATGCGTGGATGTGTTCATGATGCTGGTGGAACAGCCCGACGTGCGCGGGTTGAAGGTGTCACCATTTGTGGTAAAACCGGTACAATAGAGAATTACATTCACGGAGTTAAGCAAAAGAACCATTCAGCATTTATTTGTTTTGCACCAATGGACAATCCAAAAATTGCCATTTCGGTCTTTGTCGAAAATGCAGGAGGCGGAGGTGGAACATGGGCCGCACCTATTGCGAGTTTAATTATGGAGAAGTATTTAAATGGTGAAGTAAAGGACAAAGCGAAAGAAAAGCGCATTCTCGAAGCCAAACTTTCCATCTTCAAATGAGACAAGGCAAATCTTTAACTGGAGGCGTAGATTGGATATTACTCGCCGTGATTCTAATTCTTATGGCTATGGGAATTGCCACCGTATATTCAACCGCATATCTTCCGGATCACCCAAGTATTTTTGATTTCTCACAAGTGTACGGTAAGCAGATCATGTGGGCAGGAATCTCTTTGTTCTTGGGTTTATTGGTCTTTCTGATTGATTCTGATATTTATCGAAAATTCGCGCTTCCCATCTTCCTGTTTAGCATGGCACTACTCGTTATTGTGCTGTTTATGCCCGCACGGAATGGAGCCCACTCTTGGCTTGGAATTGGCTCTCTTGGAATTCAACCGGGTGAGTTTGCCAAAATCGCAACCGCCATACTCCTTGCCCGATACCTTGGGGAATTGAATCAAAAACAACAAACGATTAAAACGGTAATAATCGCCAATGGAATTATTCTTATTCCGATGGTTATGATTCTTCTCCAGCCTGACGCAGGGACGTTTGTAGTATTTACCTCGTTTTTATTTGTGATGTACCGCGAAGGTGTAACATACGACCCAATAATTCTGAAAGTCGTTAACCTCATTCCCGGTATTAAGTTCCGCCAAACATGGGTTGGAAGTCACTTTATTCCAATTCTATTTGTCGTTATCTTTTTAAGCGTTACAACGCTTCTGTTTAGTAATGAGGTTATAGAACTTAGTATGTTTCCAGGAACTGAAATCCCAGGGTACTATGGCGTCTTATTCTTCATCTTTCTCCTTTGTCTCTTAGTCTATGTAGCGCTTCGATTGGCTCTTTCAAAAAGGGATGCGAAAAGAGCGGCTATAATTGCCATTATTGGGTTCGTTTTGGCTGGAACTATTACTAAGGCCGTCGATTCTGGTTTTCAAAAACTTGCCGGTCATCAAAAAGAACGTATTGAGCTGTTTCTAGGATTAACGGATAACGAACAAGCAAAGAACGGAGCCGATTACAACAGAAATAGAGCCATTGCATCGGTTGGTTCCGGCGGATTGTTTGGAAAGGGATATAAGAATGGAACTTTGGCTAATGTTCGAAGTGCTCACGTTCCAGAAAGCGAAACGGATTTTATCTTTTGCCCCTTCGCAGAAGAGTGGGGTTTCGCTGGAACTCTTGTTTTAGTGTTTCTTTACCTGTTTATGATGTTAAGAATTGTTATAATCGCCGAGCGGCAAAGGTCCAGGTTTAATAGGGTCTACGCCTATTCCGTAGCAATGATTCTATTTTACCATTTTGCCATTAATATTGGAATGAGCATTGAATTTGCCCCTGTTATAGGGATTCCTCTGCCTTTCTTTAGTTATGGAGGGTCTTCAATGATGTCATTCTCTATGATGATGTTTATTTTACTTAAACTTGACAGTCAGCGCAAAGACGTCTTAAATTGATTTTTTAGATCAACCATTTATCGGTGAGAATTCCTATTTTTATCACTCTATCAATCCGCCATGAAAAAATTACTCGAAAAGCTCAAGTTTAGAAAGGGCGCAAAAGGAAAAACCAAAACTAAAAAGGCAAAGACGCGTTTCGGAAAAAAAACGTCAATCATCCTCTATGTTTGTTGTTGGTTATTGGCCTTAACACCTGTAATGGTGATTACTTATCTTTTCTCCTCTCAATCTGAAAGTGACCTTCCTTCGGTTGAAATGTTAGAGAACCCACCGGAACTTTTAGCTTCTGTTATCTACGCTGATGACGGTAAGACAGAATTGGGACGTTACTGGAGCGTAAATAGAACCAGTGTTGCCTATAAAGACATTTCACCCTTCGTTTTTGATGCTTTAATTGCTACAGAAGATGAACGCTTTTTGGAGCATTCAGGAATTGATTTTAGAGGACTTGCGAGGGCCATTACAAACATGGGTAATGCTGGTGGAGCATCTACGATTTCTCAACAATTGGCCAAACTACTCTTTACACTTCAAGAAAGAGAGCGAATTGCAGCCCTTCGAGCAGAAGGAAAACCCGTTCCTGCCGGACCTACTGGATTCCGAAAACGATTGAATGAAAAAATCAAGGAAAACATTATTGCCATTCGACTCGAAGAACGGTATACAAAGGAGGAGATCATTACAATGTACCTCAATCAGTTTGACTTCCTTCACAACGCAGTAGGAATTGAAAATGCGGCCAAAGTGTATTTCAATAAAAAACCGATTGACCTTACTAAAACTGAAGCTGCAATGCTTGTTGGGATGTGTAAAAACCCTTCATTGTACAATCCGCAGACCTATCAAATAAAAGATTACAGATCGAATGCGGCCAAAGCAAATAACGTTTCTGTTGAAAATGTTTCCGAATCTCAAATGCGTGTATTAAGATCCGAGGACAGTGTGAGAGCGCATGAGCGTAGAAATCAAGTTCTTTTCCAGTGGAAGAGAAGCACAATTGCAGAAAATCAGGCGCTTAAAAACTTCATGACTCAAGGAGAGTATGACACACTGACAAAACAACACCAAGCGACAAATTATCAGATTGTCGATCACAAACAGGGAATTGCGCCTTACTTCAGAGAATCACTTAGAAGCCAATTAACGGATTTGTTCAAAAAACGCAATCCAGATGGAAAACTTGTCTACGCTAAGAAAGATGGCAGCGCTTACAATGTATACAGAGATGGACTAAAGATTTATACAACGATCAACGTTTCGTTACAGACGTATGCTGAAGGCGCTATGAAAAGACACTTGTCGGAGACTTTGCAACCGGAATTTGATAAAAACAATCGAAACCTAAAACGACCGCCATTTACCAACAGAATTAATGAGGAAGTTGCTGAAACATTGATGAATTCGGGTCGAAAACAGTCTGAGCGATTTAGAACAATGAAAGCCGCAGGAGTATCAACTGCCGAAATCGAAAAATCATTTGAACTGCCAACTCAAATGCGCATTTTTTCTTGGGGAGGTGATATTGATACAATCCTTACACCGAATGACTCGATTCGCTATTACAAAGGAATTCTACAGTCTGGATTAATGTCTCTAGAGCCATCTACCGGATTTGTTAAGGCTTGGGTAGGCGGAGTTGATTTCCATCATTTTGCCTACGACCACGTAAAGCAAGGAACTAGACAGGTAGGATCGACCATTAAACCCTTCGTATATTCTACTGCTTTGGCAATGGGGGTAGTTCAGCCTTGCACTAAGCTAAAAGGAGGAATCAATACTTGTGTGGATGTCTTTGGATCCATGGGAAACATAGAGTCCAGATGGTGCCCTGCTGGTGAATTAGACCAAGACAGATCGGTAGAATATTGCTTGGCAACATCAAATAACCCTGGGACTGTTCAAGTTATGAAAAAGATGGGAGGGTATGCAGGTCCGAAAAATATTTCAAAATTGTTGAAAGATTTAGAGATCGACTTGCGTCCTGAAGATGAAGTTCCATCCATGTGTCTTGGTGTAATGGATTTGTCTGTATATCAAATGGTTGCAGCACAAGCAATGCTTGTTAATAATGGAATTTACAACCGTCCAACAACCGTTTTAAGAATTGAAGACAGACGCGGAAACATTATTTATAGCGCAGAGCCTTATTCCAAAGAAGTTCTAAATGCAAACCTTGCACACAGAGTTTTATTAATGATGAAAGGAGTGGTTCAATATGGAACAGG
Organism: Crocinitomicaceae bacterium; assembly: GCA_047630755.1. Taxonomy (GTDB): domain Bacteria; phylum Bacteroidota; class Bacteroidia; order Flavobacteriales_D; family Crocinitomicaceae; genus UBA4466. The sequence continues at coordinate 78,277 of JBLHYG010000004.1, forward strand.
TACTTCGTTAAGGGGAACATACCATCCTTGGGGTGGATTGACTTATCCAATGGCGGGTAAAACGGGAACTACTCAAAGCAATGCTGACGGATGGTACATGGGATTAACACCTGACTTAGTGACCGGAGTTTGGGTGGGTGCGGATGACAGGGCTGTTCGATTCAAAAGTATGACTTGGGGTCAGGGTGCGCGAATGGCACTTCCCATTTTTGGATACTACATGCAAAAGGCCTACAAAGACACTGACTTAAAAATATCAAGAGAAGATTTTGAAGAACCCATTGGTTTTGATGCATCAGAATTCAATTGCGACAATGAAGAGAATGGCGGAAGCTTCCTAAATTTCGGAGTTAATTAAATAAAATTATGAATAAAGTTGTAAAGAACCCTGTTGAGGCTCTAGAAGGATTACAAGATGATATGACCCTAATGCTAGGTGGATTTGGTCTGTGTGGAATTCCAGAAAACTCAATTGCCGAAATGGTAAAAATGGGTGTAACTGGTTTGACCTGTATTTCGAACAATGCAGGTGTAGATGATTTCGGATTGGGCTTGCTTCTTCAAGGAAAACAAATCAAGAAAATGATTTCGTCCTACGTGGGTGAAAACGACGAGTTTGAACGCCAAATGCTTTCTGGTGAGTTGGAAGTCGATCTAATTCCTCAAGGGTCATTAGCCGAAAGATGCAGAGCGGGTGGTGCAGGAATCCCTGCGTTTTATACGCCTGCTGGATATGGAACTGAAGTGGCAGAAGGGAAAGAAGTGCGTGAATTCAACGGAAAACCTCACATTTTAGAAATGGCATTAACAGCAGATTTCGCCATTGTAAAAGCTTGGAAAGGTGATACGGAAGGGAATTTGATCTTCAAAGCAACAGCTCGAAACTTCAACCCAATGATGGCTATGGCAGGAAAGATTACTGTTGCCGAGGTAGAGGAATTATTGCCTGCTGGATCTCTTGATCCAAATGAAATTCACACACCGGGTATTTTCGTTCAACGTATTTTCCAAGGAGAGACTTTTGAGAAGAGAATAGAACAACGCACGGTTAGACAACTTTAATGTCAAAATTGATTAATTTAAAAATGTATCAATTTTGATATGGCTCGAGAGAACATCATTTTAATGAAGACAATACAATTTTCTTTAGATATAATCGAATTCACGGAGATTTTAGAAAAAGAAAGAAAGTATGTTATTGGAAAGCAATTGATGAGATCGGCTACTTCTGTTGGAGCTAATATACATGAAGCGCAAAACGCGGAAAGTAAGGCTGACTTCATTCATAAAGTTAAAATTGCGGCCAAAGAAGTTGAAGAAACAAAATATTGGTTGACATTATGTAAAATGTCAAAATCATATCCTTTTAAAGAGGAACTTGAAATACAGATAAACGAAATAGGCTTAATCATTTACAAAATATTAAGCAGTAGCAAGAAATGATCGGCATACCACAATTGGTACATTAATATATTGCTTCATTAAATAATTAACTATGGGTCTAGATAAAAACGGTATAGCACAACGAATAGCGCAAGAGTTAAGAGATGGATGGTACGTGAATTTAGGAATTGGCATTCCAACTCTCGTAGCGAACTATATCCCTGAAGGAATAGAGGTTGAGTTTCAATCTGAAAATGGAATTCTGGGAATGGGACCGTTTCCAATTGATGGAGAAGAAGACGCAGATTTAATCAACGCGGGGAAACAGACGATTACCGCAATGAAAGGTGCGGCGTATTTCGATTCAGCGATGTCTTTTGCAATGATCCGTGGACAACACGTTCAATTGACTGTTCTTGGGGCCATGGAAGTTTCTCAAAATGGAGATATTGCCAATTGGAAAATCCCAGGGAAAATGGTAAAAGGAATGGGCGGTGCAATGGATTTAGTAGCATCTGCTGAGAACATTATTGTAGCTATGATGCATGCAAACAAAGCTGGCGTTTCTAAGCTTTTGAAGGAATGTTCACTTCCATTAACGGGTGTTGGCTGTGTTAAAAAAGTGATCACCAACTTAGCTGTTATGGAAATAAAAGATAACGCGTTTCACCTCGTTGAAAGAGCTCCCGGTGTTACCGTTGAAGAAATTATTGCGGCAACAGAAGGAGATTTGATTGTTCCTGAGCATGTTCCTGAAATGTCGTTGTAAGCTATGAAATTTGAAATCGACCCCAAAGATTACGAGGAAATCGCTAAGGCAATTCACAGCAATACTAGCCCTGTAGGAATTGATGCGAAGAAAACACACATTCTTATTTTAAACAAACTTCAAGAAATAAGTGATCGATTGGAAAAGATTGAATCAAAGCTAAACGAATAGTTTATTTTGATTCCCTATTTATTCTGATAGAAATTCATTTCCACAAGGTACTTGTGCACAGGCTCGGTTAAAAGATACTGAACGTCTTTGCCTTCTTTGATATGATTTCTAATGAAGCTCGATGAAATCTTCATAACAGGAACGTCATTGCACAGATGAACATTCTTGCGCTCTTCAAAACCATTTCCTTGTGTATCCTCCATCGACATCGCCTCTAACTCTTGAACGGTATGAACTCTAGGGTAAACATAAATCTCATGGTTTTCGAGGATCGTTTCGTGGTTTTGCCATTTGTGAAAAGTCCGCAAATTGTCTTCTCCCATAATTAGAGCGAATTCATTTTTGGGATACTTTTCCTTTAGATAAACCAGTGTTGTAGCCGTATAACTCGGAACAGGCAACTTGAATTCAATATCGCTTGCTCTAAGCTTTGGATTGTCTTTAATGCCTTCTCGTACCAACGCCAATCGGTGGTAGTCCTCAAGTAGATTGCTCTTCTTTTTCAAAGGATTCTGAGGCGAAACAACCAGCCAAACTTGATCCAAATCGGAGTTGGTCGCCATGTAATTGGCAATCACTAAATGTCCAACATGAACAGGGTTGAACGTTCCGAAATAGAGTCCTATTTTCATTAATCTTTTAAGAAATCAGAGACCAACTGCTCTGCTTTTTCGCAGGCCTCTTCTAAATTATCATTAATCAAAACGAAGTCAAATTCCTCTGCAAATGCCAGTTCTTTCGTTGCTTTGGCCATCCGTTGATTGATTTTATCTTCTGATTCTGTACTTCTTCCTCGCAAGCGCTTTTCAAGTTCTTCGTAGCTCGGAGGCTTCACGAAAACAGAAAAAGCATTGTCGCCAAATTGCTTTTTAATGTTTAAACCACCGATAACATCCACATCGAAGATCACTGCTTTTCCTTCACTCCAAATGCGTTCCACTTCGGATTTTAGTGTTCCGTAAAAATTATTGGTGTACACCTCCTCCCATTCCACGAATGCGTCTTCTTTGATTTTTTCTCTAAACCCCTCGACGCCTAAGAAATGATAATCTTTTTTATCAATCTCGTTTGGTCTAGGTACTCTACTACAAGCAGAAACTGAGAATTCCATTCCCAAATTTTTGGTCAATAAATGATGTACAATTGTCGTTTTTCCCGCGCCTGAAGGAGCTGAAAAAATAACGCATTTACCATTCCCTTTTAAGTCCATATCCCTTTAGAAAATCTTAAAGTGTGTTTAAAATCTGTTCTTTTACCTTTTCAAGATTGTCTTTCATTCCGATAACAAGTTTCTGCATTTCCGCATGATTGCTCTTGCTTCCCAGTGTATTAATTTCTCTTCCAATCTCTTGTCCTATGAATCCTAATTTCTTTCCTGATTCATTCAATTGCATCGTTTCTTCAAAATACGTAAGGTGGTTTGAAAGACGCATTTTTTCTTCTGCTACGTCCAATTTCTCAATATAGAAGATCATTTCTTGTTCAAAGCGATTTTCGTCATGGCCTTTGTCCAATTCTTCCAATCCCTTTTTCATTCTATCTCTAATTGCTTGAATTCGCTCCTCTTCATACTTGGGAACTTCATTCAAGAAATCTCTAATCTCATTAATTCTCAAAGCAAATTCGCGTTCTAAATCTTCCCCTTCTTTGCGTCTGAACTCATTCAAGTTTCCGGTTGCTTCTTTGACAAGATCAAGCATCCATGCTTTTTCATCATCGGTTAAATCCTCTTTGGAAGTCTCAATAATGTCTGGCATGCGCATGATCATCGCTAAGTAATCTGGAGCATCTTGACCCATTACATCATTCAATGCCTTTAGTTCGTCGTAGTATTTCTTAGCAAGTGTCTTATTGATTGAAACGGAGCTTTCCTCACCGATGCTATCAACGTTAATGAAAACATCCGCCTTACCTCTTCCCAGTTCCGAAGAAATTATTTTACGAATCGTTCCGTCCAGCTCTTTGTATTGCGAAGGCATTCTCACATTCAAATCCATTGATTTGCTGTTTAGAGATCGAATCTCCACCGAAACTTTTTTCGAATTAAACGTTCCAGTAGCCTTCCCAAAGCCAGTCATTGATTTAAGCATATACTCCTTTTTTTGGCAAAGTTAAGAAAAAGCGACTGTTTAGTGATATATTGTGTGTTACTGAGAACAGAAAATGGCAATGGCAAACCTCTTGGAGATGAAAACTGCTCTGCTATCCATTATTTGAAACTGTAATTGGCCATTTCTAGCCTACGGACCAAATGAGATTTTAATATGGTGCAGATGACACCTTATACTTAAGTTATACGTAATGAAAACCAGAATATTCATATCCGCTATAAGTGCTTTAATTCTATTCGGGTGTAAGGTTAGCATGAGTCCAGGAGGGGAAATATCAAACACACCCTTCACCGCAGTAGAACAAGATGGTAAATCAGTCTGGTTAATTCACCAAGATTCGACTGGACATAATTACGAAGACGAAAATGGAATTCATAAAATTAAATACTCTACGTATCAGTATTTAAGAAAAAGAAAAATGATAACCGAATACTTCAACCTTCAACTTAATTATTTGGACACTGGAACGGTTTTAGGGTATGGTAAAGCAAAAGAAATTTGGAAAAAAGACAAACTGATAGAACTATCTTTCCTAGACAGCACAGATCATCTAATTCAACCATATTATTTCAATTACGCGAAAATGAAACAGAAATACTACAAAGATGGTTCTTGGCGCGTAAAATATTTTGATTCTAATAAAAACCACAGTTGTAACAGGGGTGTGACTGAACAACACATAAAATGGGATACCTTATGGCAGATTAATGAAATGGATACGAGCTACCTACTCAGTATAAAGGTACTAAGTAGCAAAAAATGTGCACCAAATTGAAGTGTGTATTACATCACCAAAGAAACCAAGAGCTTTGTTTCTATTAAAAAAATTGCCAATTGATACTTCTAAATGGCCAAAATATGATAGTCAGATAATTATGAAATATCCCATTATAATCTTTATCCACAAGTCGCAATGGAATGTGTTCCGGAATAAAACATTTAGTAATTCATCAAAAAGACCTGCGGGTAATTATTATTAATCCCTAAAATAACCGCGTTCCTGTTTCCGAGTTTGAGCCTGGTCATGGATTTGACATTGTTCCAAGCGAAGAACCCTGATTTTTTAGGCGGTAATGAAGTGAATCCTCCCTGTCCATTCCCCAATAAAACGCAACCGCGTCCTGCGTCATAACGCACCGTTTCAACTTCAGCTTCGTACATATTTCCAACGCTTAGAATGTCCAAGTTACCATCTCCGTTAATATCTTCAATTACCAAATCCAAAATCGGAGACATTTGCGCGATTCTCGGTAATTTTTTCATTTCAAAATTTCCTTTCCCGTCATTAATGAAAACACACGAATGGAGTGTTCGAACGGTTAAATGCAACGCTTCTTTCAATTTGTCGCCGTACAAAGCGTTCATGTCTGCTTTGGCGAAATCTTTATACGTTGGGCACTTCTCTTCAATAAACGGCATTTGTTGTGAGGTGCACTCACGGCCTCGAACCGGATAATTTACCTCCCCTTGGTACGCACTTAACACCAAATCAAACGTTCCATTCTCATCAAAATCATTTCCATACACATTGAACGGTTTATCAATGTCGGCTTTGAATTTTGTGTTCTTTCCAATGTTTCCTGCAACAAAATCAATGTCTCCATCTTTATCGATATCGGAAGCAACCAAACTGAACCAAAGTCCTTCGGTTTCCATTGCCACTGTTTGTTTTTCAAACGAATTGCCTTTATTAATGAAGATGGTTAAGCCCATCCATTCGCCAACGAGACTCAAGTCAATTTTCCCGTCGCCATTTACGTCGGCAAACTCTGCTCCCGTAACCATTCCAGGGCTTGTCAAATCGGAAGAAATCGTTTCGGTGATATCTGTAAATTTCCCTCCGTCATTGCGCAACAAATAACTTCTTGAAGCTACGGGATACATTCCAGGCGTTAATCGACCACCAACGAATAAATCCAAGTCGCCATCATTATCGAAATCGGCGCTTGCGACAACAGAAGTACTCGAACTCATTTTTGGCAACCTGTTCGCTGCTTTTGTAAAATTCCCATTTCCGTCGTTGAGGTACAATCGATCTTGTAAGTCACTTGAATTGATTTGAAAATCATTTCCTCCACTGCAGACGTACAAATCAACAGCACCATCATTATTCGCATCAAAGAAGAGCGCTTCTACATCTTCACTGTTTTTGTTCCCAACAAACGAACTGGTGTTACTTTCAACGAATGTTCCTCCACCTGTTTGCAGAAACAACGCGGATGTATTCCCTTTTGAACCACCGATAAAAAGATCGTCCAAGCCATCATTATTGACATCTGCACTAGCGGTACAGGGCCCCTGTCGGGACAATGCGTGCGGCAATAGTATTTCTCGATCAAAATCATTGAATTGATTTTCAACATGTCTAAAGTCAACTGGAATTGTATTCGTGATGTCACTAAAAATCGGATTCGAAATTTCTTCGTCTACCGATGTAAAACTCGATTTTTTATAACTAATCGTATGTGTTTTATTGATCTCTATTCCTTTTAACACTGTGACCTTATTGTTTGGCCATCGAATTTCGACTTTTTCAATATTCTGTAATCCTCCCAACCCAAAGTGGATTTTAGGATCAACGGATGAAAGATAACCGCGCGTGGAATACAATTCTTCTACTTGAATTCCATCTTTTGTGTAGATCTTGATTTTTGCACCATAGGCCATCTGATTCATTTTATCTCCCTTCAATTTGAATGTGATAAAGTTCTTATGTCCTTTTAATCTGTTCTTGTAAATTGAGGCTGTTTCGCCCATATTATTGACAACGACATCGAGGTCACCATCATTGTCCAAATCGGCGTAAGCAATTCCATTTGAGTTGATCTTTTTATCAAATCCCCACGATTTCGAAACATCTTCAAATGAAAGGTCTCCCTTGTTTTTAAATACGTAGTTGCTTTGTTTACTCGTTGGCGCAAACGCATTGATATCAATTATTGAAAGTTGTTTCTTTTCGTCAATTTGAGACTTTAATTCGTTCTGGAAATCCCGGTCTTTTAAATCCCGGTGTTGGCCATTTGTAATGATAAGGTCTTTCTTTCCGTCGTTATCAAAATCGGCAAATAAGGCCCCCCAACTCCAATCGGTTTTGGCAACACCAGCAAGTTGAGCGATTTCACTGAACGTACCGTTTCCGTTGTTCATTTGCAGAGAATTCACCATGTATTGGTAGTGATTTCCGTTTTTAACCATATCCCAGAATTTCTCATTGGACATACTAGACATGTTTCGTTTTGAGCGTTCGTGCGTTGCAAATGCCATATCCAATTCGATAATGTCCTGATTTCCATCGTTGTTGAAGTCTGCAATGTCAACACCCATTCCAAAGTTAGAAACGTGCTTTGTTCGTTGACGCAATTGTTCAGTGAACTTCCCTTCGGTGTTCATGAACATGTAATCTCTGTCTTCGTAATCGTTGGCAACGTAGATGTCTGCCCAACCATTGTCGTCAATATCACCGATGCTAAGTCCCAATCCAAAGGCGTGGTTGTTAATTCCAAGTTCTCGGGATACGTCCACGAAACGATTTCCTTCGTTGCGGTAAAAGTGATCCGTTCTGTTCAATCCTTCTTCGAAAAGGCGCTTGTATTCAGCTTTAGAATACGTGAACAATTCGTTGGGAATATTCATTACATAAACATCTAAATCACCATCGTGGTCGTAATCAAAAAAGGAAGCTTGTGTCGAGTTGAAACTATCATCGAGGCCATATTTCTCAGCACTTTCGGTAAATGTTGCATCGCCATTGTTGATGTACAAAAGATTGCTTTGATCTTCGTAAGTGTTCGGGTCTCCACCGCGACAAACGTAAATATCAAGTAATCCATCTCCATTAACGTCGGCCATTGTAGAACCTGTATGCCATCCCTTATTGCCTGTCTTAATGGCTTTTGAAGTGATGTCTTCAAACTTCAAATCTCCCTTGTTGAGGTATACTTTATCCTCGACCATATTTCCAGTGAAGTAAATATCAGGAAGGCCGTCGTTGTTAATATCGCCCAGAGAAACGCCGGCTCCATTGAAAAAATACTCGTATTTAAAAGCATTTTGCTCATTGCTTTCCGTCAAATTATTAGAAAATGAAACGCCCGTTTCAGAACCCATTAGTTCGAACAATGGTCCTTTGAACTTCTCTTTTTTCGTTGAGACGGATTCTTCTCCACATGAGGCAATTATAAAAATAAGACTGAGTAGTAGAATTCGACTCATAATCAATTTAATTCTGTAAATAGGAAATAAAGATACGATTTGCTCATGATGTCTACTTTAGCGGCTTCAATTTTTTTGTGAATGAGCTAGAGGAAGTAATGTAGACCCCAATAAATATGAGAAGCATGTACATTATTTTTTCAATTGTAATCGTTCCTGTATAATCTTCTGCCATTCCAACTGCGCTTAAAACAACAGCAAAAAGCATTACCAAAACAGGTTGCAAATAAATGTAGGCACTCGATACGGATGGACTCACATGTTTTAATCCGAAAACCGTTAAGAGGTAGGCCAAGAAGGTAACTCCAACAACTACGTACACAATTACGAAGACGGTATTCATAGGGATTCTTGAGAAATTGGTCACCGAAAGCTCCATTAAAGTCGGCGGGTATAGCATCACCAAAATGAAGCCAAAAGAGAAAACGTAAGTGATCACGGTAAGCGGCCTGTACTTTTTCATTAGCGGTTTAACCAAAACCAAGTAGAAGCCATAGCTCGCTGCGTTGATAAAAATAAACAAATCGCCGAGTGCCGAATCTCCCGCTCCCGTTCCTGCTGTTAAGGTCAACAATATCGCTCCTGATGCACCAATTAGAATTCCGATAGATCGTCTTAACGTTATGGCTTCTTTGAGAAAGAAAAAGGAAAGAAATACGACCAAAATAGGATTGATCGTCATAATGATTCCGGTGTTGACAGGAGACGTAAGGCTTAAGCCATGAAAGAAGAACAACTGATTCATTGCGACTCCAAACAATCCACAGAGCGCCATGACAAACAAATCTTTTCGTTCCACTTTTTCACGAATGAAGATCAATTTAAAAATCCAAAACAGTAGCGTGGCACCAGAGGCTCGTAGGAAAATGAAAACACTGGGCGTTAAATAATCGGGCATTACGCCTTTGGCTATTACGTGATTCGCGCCATAGAGGCAATTCACAGAAAAAAGAGCGATATGAGCTTTAAGAATCTTTGACATAAAAAAGGGTCTCTTAGATAAACCAAGAGACCCCAAAAATATGCTTTTTATCTTACTATTTTTTCGATATCACGATACGTTCAGTAACATGATTGTCTCCAGATGTAAGATTCACAAAATAAATTCCTGCTTCTACATCTTGAATATTAATCTCAACGTTTCCGTTTCCATTCGTCAATACTTTTGAAGTAGTCAATAAAATGCGACCTCTTGCATCAACAACTTGAACATTTAAAGTTCCCAAAGGCAGATCCGTCACTTCAATAGTGAACTTCCCATTCGATGGATTTGGATAAATATCTACATTGTTTAAAAGTGCATTTTCAACCAAAGAAATTGTGTTAATCGTTACACAAGCTGAAGTATCAATACAACCTCCTTCAGTAACAATTACCGCATAGTCTCCATTTACAGTCGCAGTATAGGCTTGTGCAGTTTCTCCGGTAAGAACGGCATTTCCGTTTGAACAATCAATCCATTGGTATGTTGCTCCAGCTAAGTTCGCTGTAATTGTGTGTACAAGAGTAGAAGTTGTAACATCAACAGCTCCAATTGTAAGATCTAATGTGATCGTACTGTCACATCCTGCACTGTTTGGAATAACAGCTGTGTACAGTCCTGACGCATTGTATACTTGTCCATCAACTGACCATGTGTAATCTGAACAAGATGAAACGACATCCGTTGCTGTTGTTGGAATATTGATCGTTAAGTCCAAGGTAATAATACTATCACATCCCAATGAACTAGTCAACGTGTCATAATACATTCCTGAAGCCGTATAAGTAGCCGCATTCTGTGCCCATGTGTATGTGTTACAAGCTGCATCCGTTACTAGTGATCCTGTTGGAGTACAAGCTGGAGCGCCAAAGTTTGCTCTTAACACATATGAATTTGGGAAGCCATAAGCTTCATTATTTGCCCAAGGATTTGCTCCAAATAATACCCACGTTTCACCTGGCGTAAAGATGTCGACTGTTGTTCCCAATGTGATGTTCGAATCAACTTCATTTGCCACAACCACATATTTACCAGGGTTAAGCGTGTATGAACCTCCGGCAATTGGAATTGTCCATAAGTTATTCAATGTTGTATCAACTGTAATTATATCGGTAGAAACCAATGCAGTCGTTGGAGTTCCGTTAACATCAGTAGCAAAAACAGTTGCAGACAATGGACGTCCGTTCATTACCAAGTTACCATTTGTAATGAACATAGAAACAGAAGTAATGTCATCTGTAGCATTCACATCAAACGACTGTCCCAATTGACCTCCTGCTCCATTTCCAATTCCAAGTGATCCTGTTACAATAGCATCATCTCTTGCGTAAACACTATCCGAAACAAATACTTGAGAAATAACAGTGTCATTCGTTAAGTTTCCATCTACTTCGGTAATGTTTGAAATTAATTCAATTGTATACAAATCGGCAAGTAATGGTGAATATCCAGCAGCGGTTACCGCTGAAGAAGCACCGGCAGCAATTGAAGGAATAGTATTACTTGTTCCTGTATAAACATTCGCCATTAAACCGTTGTATACATTAACGGTCATATTTGCATTCGTGACAGGCGCAGCTCCAATGTTCTCTATTACACCGTTCGTTCCTAAAGGCGTAACTTGATCTATTGGAATTATAGTGTACTCTACGCTTGTAGTATCCGTCATTGCAACGTCAACAGCAAGTTGTTCTTGAACAAGAATATCATCAATCATTAAAACAAACTGATCGGTAGCTGTATTTCTCCAAGCAAGATAAACAGATTGATTTGAATATCCTGCAGCATCTAAATCTATAGTTTGAGTCAACCAAGCCGCTCCACTAGAAGCCGCAACAGTTAACAATGCGGGATTGGCCAAGAAAGCGGGCATAGTGGGAGTTGTCGTTGAGATACGAACTTCGTATCCATCAGGGAAAGCGGCATCTTGCCCTTCTTCTTCCCAAGTTAAAACGTTGTTTGTAGTTAAGGTCATCGCTGGAGTAATCAACCAATCATCCGATGTTCCTGCTGGTGCATACCATGATGTGCTCATTACAACTGTATCTGTTGTGTTGTCGAAATCTGGGGCAACAATCCAAGCATCTGTAAATTGTGAAACATTTGCATCTGGTGTGAGGCCATCATTGTTGATTACTGTCCATCCTGCTGGCATGACACCTCCAGTACCTTCAAAATCTTCCGAGAAAATTTGTGAAAATCCTAGTTGTGCAACCAAGACGAACAAAAGTAGTAGTCTTGTTTTCATAAGTGATTAAGTTTTAGTTCGGTACAAAAATACAACCTTTAATCAAAAAATCAATCCACTATCACCTTTTTCTTAACTGTTTTGGATGGGTTTGTGAATGTTTCCTTCTTGACATTCTTGGGCTTTTTTATCGCAGACAGAGAATCAACCAGATTTAGCCGAAGCTGATCCAATGAATCCACCTCAACATTTGCACTCGAATTATTTTCAGGAATTATAGTTTCATTGCTCGTTTTACAATTGGCCAAGGCTAAAAGTGCAACAACCAATACTACTCCAATTGACACTTTTTTCATAATCTGATAAACTATTAATTAGCAGTAACTGCCCATGTTGAATGATGCTATGGCTTCTGCCACAATATCTTTTGAATTCCCAATGAAAACAGCATCTCCGTTAATCATAAACGGACGCTTCAAAAAAGTGTATTCTTCGAGCATGTATTTGCGGTAATCAGCTTCTGTTAATTCCATTGTATTGAGGCCCATAGAACGATACTTCATTGCTTTTTTTGAGAATAAAGCTTCGTAAGAGCCTACTTTTTCCTTTAGGAAATCGAGCGTTTCACCATCGATATTTTGTTCCTTTATGTTCTGTAGCTCAACGTCTGGACCTGGTCCAATCTCTTTTAATATACGCACATTTGTGCTGCAGCTTTTAAGATGATAAATCTTCTTCATATACTATCTTCCTTGTTGTGTATTTCTATCTTGGTCGTTTGTAATCCCCGTTGCACACCCTTTTGGTTTCTTTTCAAGAGAGAACATGAACTTCACATTGAACAACAAAGGCCAGTAGCGTGACGAAAACCAATGCATCGATGGTTTTCCGAAACTCGAGTTTCCTTTATCACTTCCCCCTACTGTAGTCGCCATTGATTGATACCCTAGAATTGGAATGCGAACTCCAGGAATAATAAACGTTCCTCTTTTTGGGCTAAAGCCGAAACCAAGTCCGTAATGCAACTGAACTTGAAGTGGTTTGGAATATAGCTGATCGTCAGTTATTGCATATAATGCATAATCATCAGATGTTTGCATAACTCTATAATCAACGTTTATTCCGAGTGAATTATCCAAAAAGAAGTTCAATTTTTTCTCTCTTTTTTTCGGTTTGAAGTAGACATTTTTGTGCGCTGAAAATCGCCCATAAACATGTCCATTGGACATTGAATAAGTCTGTTCATCTGACGAAGTCGTAACTCCTCCTTGATCAACAAAATTAACATTGAGGTCCTCTGCTCCTCTAAAATATTTGAATCCCAATCCCCAATCAACATAGCTTAAAAGCACAATCGATTTTTCTTTGGAAATTTTGAGTTTCGGAAATTTCTTCGGGAAATGGAACATTCCAATCTCGGCATAAGCTCCTAACCTTCCTTTTGGATCGAAGGTATAGTTACCTCTAAAGCCTTGCGTTGCAACTTCAGCAGTATTTTGAGGATTGTTTAATCTATTCATTAAAAAAGTGCCTCCCAATTGAAATTGCAATCCGTATAAATGATAGTCCTTGAAACTTTGAGCTCCACCGAACATTTTTTTGCTTTTACGAGGGTTCAGACTTTTCTGCGCCGTAGCAGTCAATCCAAAACTAAATACAATTAAGAGAGCTATCCATTTCATACCTTATATTTTTTCTAAAATTTTAGCCATAACTTCATCTGAGTCCCAATTAGACTCAATATCTTTAGTTGAGGCCATGACATCCTTCATAATTTTATCCTGTCTTTTTCCGTTTGCATAAGCCTCACTGTATCGGGTTTCGCTGAACGTTACTTGAGAGTATAACGGCATCCACTTGTCTGGGTACAGGTTTGAGAATTTCGCTTCAATCTTTTTCTGCAGCAAGAAGTCTGGGTCCGCTACATAATCACGCATTACATAATAATTGTCCAATGAAAGATCTTGAAGCGCATCACCGTCTGGCTTGCGAGTTTCACTGTATTCTGCGAAGACTTTGTCCCAATCTTCATTGTGCTTCTTCATTAAACCATCAAGAACTGTACAATCTTCGAACGCTCCGTTCATACCCTGTCCGTAGAAGGGAACTGTAGCGTGAGCAGAATCACCAATTAAGGCCGTTTTGCCATCGTGCCAAGGATACGATCTCATAATTCCCAAAGAAGAAAGCGGATGGTCTTCCCACGCATCTGCGATATTGGGCATCATTTCGTAAAAATCAGGGAATGTTGTTTTAAAGAATTCGTTGACACTTTCTTTCGAATTTAACTTGTTGAATCCACCATCTTCTCCTTTATGCGGCATGAAAAGCGTACAGGTAAACGATCCGTCTTCATTGGCAAGTGCGATCATCATAAAACGACCTCGTGGCCAAATATGTAAAGCGTTTTTCTCTATTTGATAGTCTCCATTTTCTCCCGCTGGAAGTAAAATTTCTCGGTATCCGTCTTCAATAAAGCGTTGGCTGAAGTTGAAACGATCTAGTTTTTGGAAGGCATGGTAACGCATTGCGGAAAAAGCACCGTCAGCAGCAAAAACAACATCTGCTTGATCGCTAATTTGCTCTCCTGTCTCTTTATTCTTCAGGTGAACAATTCCTTTTTTCGTGTCCGCCCCAACACATTCATGGTTGTAATGAATCGTTGCTTCACCTTGGTGTTCAGCAATGTCCATCAGTCTGGCGTTTACACCACCTCTGGATACAGAATAAATCGCTTCACCTTCTTTTCCGTAAGCTTGATTCGTCAAGTTGCCTTCCGTATCGTGCATTGTTCTTCCATACATTGGAATTGCAATTTTTCGAATTTCATCTCCAACTCCAACCGTATCCAAGGCTTTCCAACCGCGTGCAGACAATGCAAGGTTTATTGATTTTCCAGCTGAAATCTCGGCCAATCGGATATCAGAACGTCTTTCATAGATCGTTACTTTATATCCTGCTTTCGATAAATACACAGCCCAAAGTGATCCAACCAACCCAGCACCAACAATGATTGCACTTTTATTTTCTTCCATCTTCTATTTTTTACACCGACTGAATACGATGTGTCTTTTTAACTATTACTTTCTTTTCCATCCTCTTGAATAAGGAGTTTCGAAAAATGCGTTTCTCGACCGTTCTTTTTTCTTCTTTTTGTGATACACAGCACTTGCTCTCCACAAAATGATTCCACCAATGATTACGCCAAGAGCTTGGGCAGCGATACCAGTATATGCAGACATTTGACTCACACTGCCTGAGTAGTTTGTTCTTATTATTTCCTGCATTACTAATTCGTCCATGTCCTCTAATTTACTGAATTCTACTGAATCGCGTTCTGTAAATACTGACCAAAGCGGTAACAATCTTCATAAGAGTTATACAAAGGTGCCGGTGCAATTCGAATCACATTTGGCTCTCGCCAGTCGGCAATTACGCCTTGTCGCGTTAACTCATCGAACAATGCTTTTCCCTGTCCGTGTGCAACAATTGACAACTGTGCTCCACGTTTCGCAATTTCTTTTGGTGTAATTATTTCTAGGGTACAACGGTCTTTGTTCTTTTCTGAAATATCCTCAATTACGAATTCAAGGTAAGCCGTCATCGAATCTCTTTTTGCACCAATTCGATCCATTCCTGCTTCATCAAACAAATCAAGTGACGCCAAATGAGCCGCCATTCCTAAAATCGGAGCGTTACTTAACTGCCACCCTTCAGCACCGTACATTGGTTTAAATCCAGGCTCCATTTGAAACCGAGTTTCTTTGTCGTAACCCCACCATCCTGCAAAACGAGGAAGCTGTGGACTGTTCGCGTGGCGTTCGTGAACAAACATTCCCGAAACTCCACCTGGTGATGAATTCAAATATTTATACCCACACCAAGCTGCGAAATCTACACCCCAATCGTTCAATTTCAGGTTGATATTTCCTGCTGCATGTGCTAAATCAAACCCTACTGTTGCTCCAACAGCGTGACCTGCGTCAGTGATTTTTTTCATGTCGAAGAGTTGACCTGTGTAATAGTTCACTCCTCCTATCATTACCATGGCGAGTTCGTCGCCCACTTCAGCAATTTTATTTAGAATGTCTTCTTCGTTAATCAAATGCTCGCCTTCTCTTGGTGCAATTTCAATTAAATCCGTCTCCGTCTTCAATCCGTGAAACTTAACCTGAGACTCAAGTGCATACGCGTCGCTTGGAAAAGCTTTTGCTTCACAAATTATCTTTGTTCTTTTCCCTTCAGGACGGTAAAACGAAACCATCAGTAAATGCAAGTTTGTTGTCAACGAGTGTGTTACAACTACTTCTTCTGGTTTTGCTCCGACAATTTTGGCTGCTTTTTCAGTTAAGAACTCATGGTAAGAAAACCATGGTTTTTCTGCTAAAAAATGCCCTTCAACACCGTATTTTGCCCACGCATCCAATTCTTTTTGAATATACGCTCCTGTAGTTTTTGGTTGTAGACCCAACGAATTTCCTGTGAAGTAAACAACTTCGTTTTCATGAAATGAAGGGAAATGAAACTTGTCTCTGAAAGACTTTAATGGATCTTTTTCATCCATTCCCTTAGAGAAATCTAAGGTGTTCTGATATGACATAACTTTCCTTTAAAATGGTTCTCAAAGATAGAAAAACGCTTTAGAATTATGAACGAGGAATTATTAATTTATAATTGAAGGATTGTTAATTGACAATTAAAATAAAAACTTCGAACTGGACTATCGCACCAAAGTCACATTTCCGTGTTTGGTAATTGGTGTTCCGTCGTACAATTCTCCTGAAATCCTGTAAAAGTAAACACCTTCAGTACAGGGACTTCCAGAGTTAACGTTCCCATCCCAAAGCAAAACGCCCGTATGGTCTTGCGCTTGTTTTACAACATTCCCCCAGCGGTTTACAATGACATAATCGTATCCATTGAAAACATCAAAATCCATTGCGAAGAATTCATTGACTCCATCACCGTTTGGTGTAAATACGTTGGGAACGAAGAACTCGGCCGTAATTAATACTTGAAGTGAATACGTTCCCGAACATCCATTGGCATCAGAAACAGTTAAAGTGACTGTTTGATATCCTGTATTCGACCAATCGTAATCAACATCCGCGTCCGTATTGTTCAATTGCGAGTATGTTCCAAAATCCCAGTTCCAATCCACAATCGGATCTGCAGATGATGTTGAGAGATCATCAAAAGTAACTATTTCTGAAACCTCACCTTCCAACATTGAAGCTTCGAAAAATGCATCAAGTTCATTAATCGCAACTGAAATTTGAGGAAGAATGTAGGGCACTTCACAACCGAAATTATCGGAGAGAATCACGGTTGGTAAATAGACGCCTGTCGTATCGTAAATGTAAGTGAACGCACTTGTGTCGTTGATAATACTTCCATTGCCGAGTGTCCATTCAACATTCGTAATCCCACTTTGATTTTCCGTATAAAACTCAAAAGCCGGATCGCAGAAAGTTCCCACACTTGTCCATCCGGGGTCTCCAGAAGGGCCATTTATCGTTACGTAATCCGTAAACGTTGAATCATCGACACAGCCAAATTCATCTACAATACTCAATGTTGCTGTATATGTTCCTGCATAAACATACGTGTTCTGAGGGTTTTGAAGCGTTGAACTATTTCCATTTCCAAAAGTCCAATTCCAATTTGTTACGTTACCAAAAGAACTTGATGAATCATTCAATGAAGCGAAAACTGGAGGACAGACAAATTCACCTTGCGCATTTATTGTTGCCCCACTAAACGAGAAGTTTGCATCTGCATGCGGCAATGAAACATGAATTGGAACTTCTAAGGTGTCCAAACAGCCATTAACATCTGTCGTTACTAAAGAAAGCGTGTGTTGCACCGAACTATATAAATTACTTGGTTGTTCGTCAAATTGATTCGAATAATTCAAGGTGTTATCTTGATAGTTACCATCAATAAGCCATTCATACGTTAAAGGGCCACTTCCTAAAGATTGGTTTACAGCATTGAAATTTTCTAAATCACAGATAACGGTATCTACCGCGAAATTGGCCGTTGGTTTGGTCAAATCAGTAATGGTGAATGCTGATCCAGAGACACATCCAAACTCATCTGTGACGGTCAAAGTAGTTAAAAAACTATTTTCAAAATCGAAGAAATCTGTCACTGTTTGATTCACATCGGTTGTTATTTGAGTTGTGCCATCATAAAAGACCCAAGAGAAGGAGTCAAGCGGTACGCCATTGCCCTGACTGCTTGAATTATTAGTAAACACAACATTTAAGGGTGCACAGCCTGATGCAGCACTTGAGCTAATGTTAGCCAAAGGAAGATCTAGAACAGTATATTCGAGTGTGTCGGAATCAGCACACCCCGCTGCATTTGTGACGTAATGAATAATGTCATAAGATCCAGAAGCCGGATAAGTATAAAGTTGATTCCAACCCCACAGAATTTCGCCATTTCCCATGTCATAATAATTCGTAACGGTATCATATACAATGGCATGAGTAGAAACAGAACTGTCACCAAAGAACATTTGATCATTGAAACAGATTGAATCGTTCGCGTATGAAATATTCGCTTCTAGTGCAGAAATAACTACAAATGCTGTTGAGCTATCTGAACAACCTGTAGTGTAATTGTGGATCACTTGTTCGATCATATAAGTTCCATAATCGTCGTAATCATGGCTGGCCGCTCCCTGATCCGCATCATCAAAATCGGGATCGTCATAATAAGTGAAAGTGGTATCGCCCCAATCCCAAATCATTTCCGCGTCATCGGGTAGTTCTCCGATAATTGAATTGTCAATCGTTTCAATCGTGACAGGAAATGAAGCGGGATTACAAACCAAAGAACTGGATAAGCTGAAATTGGAAATTGGCGCATTTATGTGAACCGCGTCTACAAGGGTGGCCGTGTCCAAACATCCTCTAAAGTCAACAACGAGTGTTACATCAAAATACCCTGTGTCTGACGGATATCCATACGAAGGATTTTCATTCGTACTTGTTCCTCCGTCGCCAAAATCCCAATTGTAAAGAACCTCTGATGGGTTATGCGGCACACTAATTACTGACGTATTTGTGAAACTGATCGGTACTTTTGCACAGACATCAATAGGAAAATATGTAAAGCCAACAGAATCAATTATTCCAACCGTAATTGAATCATTATAGATTGTATCTGCAATACAACCAGTCGATGTCGTAACTGTCAAAGACACATCATAGACACCCAAATTGTATGTTTCAACAGGCGGAAATTGACCGTTGTAAGTGTTTCCATTTCCGAAATCCCAATCCCAATTGACGATAGGGTCTTGACCCGGGTTTGGAACCATTGTTGTGTCTGTAAACTGAACATCCAATGGGTCACATCCGCCCATTACGTCCATCATAAAACCCACTTCAAGATCCTCCACGGTTATGTAATCCAAAAGGTAATGAATGTCTGTACATCCGAATGCTGTGGCTGCGACTAAGAAAACACTAAAGGTTCCCGTATCGGAATAAACATGCGGTGGAGGTGTCTGTCCAACATACGTTGAACCATCACCAAAATTCCAACTATACGAAGCTCCTCCTGAACTGTTGTTTGTGAAAGTTACCGTGAGTGGATTGCACCCAAGCGTAACATCAGCAACAAAATCTGCAGTTGGAACTGGCATTACCACAATCGATTGCGTGTAGGTATCACTGCAGCCCAAAGTGGTGTTGCTTGAAGTCAAAGTAACACTATAAGTTCCCGGTGCAGTATATATGAAGCCGTTATTTTCAGTTGTAGAAAATTGACCGTTTCCAAAATCCCAACTCCAAGAGTTGGAACCTGCCGTTGAAGCATCGTCAATGATGGTAGTCGCGAAAACACAAACAGAATCGGGCATGGTTATGTTCGCTTCATAATTCGCCACTTGTATTTGATTCACGAGCGTATTTGTGCAACCTGTGTTCGTGTTTGTTACAATCAAAGTAACGTTATAGGTTCCTTCGGTCGCATAAACAATTCCGGTTGGAGTGAAGTCTGTAGCGGTTTGACCGTTTCCAAAATCCCAAGCGTATGTAAATGCTCCAGCGCTCGAAGTGTTTGTGAATACCGCGTTAAAAGGTACACTGCAACCTTGATTGCTCAATGAAAAATTGACTTGTGGCAAAGGATGAACGATGATGAATGCCTGTTTAATTTCGACATCTGAAGTTCCATCTTGAGCCTGAACAGTAAGTGTAATATTGTACGTTCCAGCAGCGGTGAAAACATGCGTTGGACTCTGAATTTGTGAAGAAAATCCATCTCCAAAATCCCAAGTCCATGTAACGATTGGAGAATTTCCCGCGGTGGATAAGTCAGTAAAATCAACACTCTCTCCCAAACAAATTTCTATTTCATTGACTGAAAAATTTGCGGTTAGATTCTGTCCGAATAAAACGGAACTGGAAACCATGAAAAATATTAGTAGTAGAGATTTCATTAAATGTCTTGTGTCTGCTATTAATTTAAGCAAATATATGTGGTCAAGTGCAACAGATCACTCAATAGATAGACGCCTTTATGTCATAAAAGGTTGATTCAGTTGCAATACGCAATTTTCAAATTCAATGAAACGAGTCAGTTCCTTTATTACAAATGATTCCCTAATTGTAGAACGCTGCAACTCCATTAAATTTTGACAGTAGATTGCAGTGGGACGAAGAATCAAATTTGCTAACTTTGTCGTACATTTTTATGTCAATGAACAAGCAATCGATGAACGGAATCAAAAAAACAAATTCAGAATCACTTTTTGAAACAGCAAAGACCTACTTCCCTGGCGGCGTAAACTCTCCAGTGCGAGCGTTTAAATCTGTTGAAGGCGGTCCATTATTTATTAAAAAGGGTGATGGCTGTACGATCTGGGATGAAGATGGAAATCAGTTTATTGATTTTTGCTGTAGTTGGGGACCGCTAATACTAGGACATAACCACAAAGGCATTTATGATGGTGTGGTTGCTGCTTTGCAAAATGGAACAGGTTTTGGGGCACCGACCGTTCTTGAAAATGAATTGGCGGAATTGATCTTGTCAAGAAATCCATATATCGATAAAATTAGATTTGTGAGTTCAGGAACGGAGGCTGTTATGTCAGCTTTGCGTTTGGCTAGAGGATATACTGGAAAGAAAAAGGTGTTAAAATTTGAAGGATGTTACCACGGACACGTTGATTCAATGTTGGTTAAAGCCGGAAGTGGTTTAGCAACGCTTGGAACATCTTCTAGCGCAGGAGTTCCTGAAGAGTACGCGAATGAAACTTTGGTGCTTCCATTGAACGATATTGATGCACTTCGAATTTGTTTTGAAGAAAACAAAGAGGATTTGGCTTGTGCGATTATCGAACCAATTCCTGCAAACAACGGACTTTTACTCCAAGACAAATCGTTCTTATTGGAGCTTAGAGAACTGTGCACTAAATACGGAGTACTCTTGTTTTTTGACGAAGTAATTTCAGGATTTAGAGTTGGATTTAACGGCGCTGCCGCTTATTTCGACATCACACCAGACATCGTTACATACGGTAAAATAATTGGAGGAGGACTTCCAGTTGGAGCGTATGGAGCCAACAATGAAATCATGGCTTGCGTTTCACCAGACGGACCCGTTTATCAAGCGGGAACGCTTTCAGGAAACCCTGTTGCAATGGCCGCTGGAATCGCTCAATTGACGGAATGCGCTAAACCTGGATTCTACGAAGACCAACAAAAAAGAACAGAAACGTTTGTGAATAACGTGAACGCTCATGCTTCTGCAAAAGGATATAATTTTGAAATAGTTACCGTTGGATCAATTTTCTGGCTGTCATTCGCTGGAAAGAAAAGCATTAAAAGTGCCGATCAAATTGATGGAAAAATGGATGGGTTTAAAAACTTATTCCGCGAATTATTGAACAGAGGCGTTTACATTGGGCCAAGCGGTTACGAAGTTGGGTTTGTCTCTCAAGCGCATACACCGGAGAAGTTAGAAGTTGCTGCGAAAGCATTTTGTGACTCTTTGGATGTAGTATTCGCTTAAACTAATCTTCATATTTGTGAGCAACTCCATGGCAGTCAAAAGTCTCAAGTTTTTGGGTGTCATGCATTAATTTGCAACCATAGTAATATAAAGGCCATAGAATTTCTGCGGAATGCGTGTAATAAACGCGAATTTCTCGCGTGTCTTTCGGAACTTTAACAACATGGTTAATTCCCGTCCAGAGGAATAAATCTCTTAAAATCAATCCGAGTTCGACGTTTGGTTTAACAATGAAGGTTGAACTATTGTAATAGGGATGTTTCTCGGGCATTAGTTTCCCATATTGTGTGAAATATTCACTTCTTCTGCTGTGCATATAAATTCCTTCATAGGTTTTACGAATTCCATGCCCTAAGTTTTCATTGCTCCAAACAATTGCACTGTCAATTTGAGTTAGCCTATCGTATTCACTGTACATTCGTTTGCCATACCTTTCGAAATAAGTAATATCAACCGTGTCCGATGCATTTGTCTTAGGCACGAATACTATGCTGTCTATAAAATTCTCGAATTTTATTTTTGTTGGATGCAGAAAAGTAATGTCCTTCTCTCGAGTATAAGTTCCGACTTGAATACTTTGTCGGGTCTCGCATCCAGATGTGTGAAAAAAGGTTGAATCAGAATAGATTCTGAAAGAAGTGCCACAAAAGGTACTATACGATTCACAGCTATCAATCAACTCAATTTGAGAAAAGGAATTAATGCCAAGCAAGAGCAGAACAAACGTGATAAGAACAGTTTTCACAGCCTCATTTATTTACAAAGCGCTTGACGTTTAGATAATTCTTTGCCTGACATTTCCTGGTAATTTTTGCATTCCTTGGTTCGAGAATCTCTTAAAGACCTCATTTTTTGAGCGTCTTCAATCGTGGTTTCCTTATCAAACATCTTAGCTGAAAATTCGTTCAGTTCACCCGTAACTTCAAGGCATTTGCAAAATTGTTCGTCTTTTTCAACGGTATCCGCTTCGTTGGAGCAACTTAATAGTGCAACTGGAAAAAACGCAATTGCGACAATTCTAATTAACTGATTTTTCAATAGATCTCTTTTCAACTTTGATTATTTTTTTTGTTTTCTGCTTTTTCTCAAGGCTTTCTACTGGCTTAATTTCCTTTGCCTTTTCATCCTCTAATTCTGCCATCTTTTTCTCAGCAGCTTCGCCCGTGTAAATTTCTTCAACCGGATATCCGCCAGCATTTGATTTGATCGTAAGTGTTTTGACTCCATTTTTAACTTCCATCTTCATCTCTTGATCAACCTTCTTTGTAACTTCCTTTTTCACAGGAGTGTTAACTGTTTCTTGAGCGATTGCACCACTTGAAATAATTCCAGTGAAAGCGATTGCCATCAATACCCTCTTTTTCATAAATCCTATTTTTTCATTAAACAACGTCGAAGAAATCGCTCTAATTTAAGGAATCTGAAATTAACTAACGCTATTGGTAGCGCTTCAATCCATCTAAATCAAGCGAATTTCTCTTAAATTTACTTTCAAATCAAAAAACAATGTCCAAATTACCAAACGTTGGAACTACCATTTTTTCTATAATGTCCAAGCTGGCAAACGAAACTGGAGCCATTAATCTTTCACAAGGATTTCCAAATTTCCCAGTCGACACAGTTCTTACAGACATTATAAAACGAAAAGCCGATCAAAACATTCATCAGTACACGCCGATGCCGGGGTCGGGCGAACTTTTAACTGCGGTAGGTGGACTTATTGAAAACTCATACAAAAGAAAAGTCAATACGGATTCAGAATTATTGATCACTGCCGGGGCCACTCAAGGAATCTTTACGACAATCATGGCGCTCATTGAAACAGGTGATGAAGTCATTATACTTGATCCCAGTTATGATTGTTACGAACCTGCTGTGATCTTGGCTGGAGGAACACCCATTCGAACACCACTTGATCTGAATTTTATGCCAGATTGGGATTTGATTGAGAGTAAAACGAATTCAAAAACCAAGATGATCATCACGAACAACCCGCACAATCCATCGGGTAGGGTTTGGTCTGAATCTGATTTTGAGGCTTTGGAAACGCTTGTGTCTAAACACAGCCAAATGCTTGTTTTGTCGGATGAAGTTTATGAATTTATCACTTTCGATCAAAAACATATTTCAGCGAATGAACGCGAAAAGCTGATGAATCGATCGATAATAACCTCTTCTTTCGGAAAATCATTTCATATTACGGGTTGGAAAATGGGTTATGTTGTCGCTCCTGAATATTTGATGACTGAAATCAAAAAAGTTCATCAATTCAATGTTTTTTCTGTGAATAGCGTCGCTCAAGCATGTCTTGCAGAATATATTTCCAAAACCGACGTGTCGACTTTAGGCGCGTTTTACAAAGAGAAACGAAACTTATTCCAACAACTTCTTTCCAATAGTAAGTTCAAGTTGGATCCTTGCGAAGGAACGTATTTCCAAATCGCTGATTATAGCGCCATTTCGTCAGAATTAGATGTTGATTTCTGTAAAACATTGACGATCAAGTATGGAGTTGCTTCGATTCCCGTCTCAGTCTTTAGTGCCGATAGTCAGGACAATAAAAAAATTAGATTTTGTTTTGCAAAAGACAACGATACATTGATTAACGCAGCGGATAAATTATGCAAGATTTAAGAGTAACACTTGTTCAGGCAGATCAAAAATGGGAAGATAAAGCAGCCAACTTTGAAAATTACCGACGTCTTCTTGATGGCGTTAAAACCGATCTTATTGTTCTTCCTGAAATGTTTCAAACCGGCTTTAGTATGAACACTTCTGAAATGGCCGAAGATTTAGAATCAAGCAAAAGCATCGAATGGCTCAAACAATTCGCAATAGAAAAAGAATGCGCTATTTACACCTCTTTGATGATAAACAGGGACGGAAAGGTATATAACGAAGGCGTTTTTGTACAACCCGATCAACGAACATCCTATTACAGCAAAAGAAAGACATTTGGATTGGCGGGAGAAAGTGATCATTTCGCCTCGGGAAACGATGAAACGATTGTTGATTATTTAGGTTGGAATATTCAACTACAAATCTGCTATGACCTTCGTTTTCCAGAGATTGTAAGAAATAAAATTCTACCCAACCAATCGCCAGCATATGACGTTATCGTTTATGTTGCAAACTGGCCAGAGAAAAGAGCGGCGCACTGGAACACCCTTTTAAATGCGCGAGCAATTGAAAACCAGAGCTTTGTAATTGGTGTTAACCGAGTTGGTGAAGACGAGAAAGGGCTTTCTTATCGTGGTGATTCCCAATTGGTAAATGCCTTAGGTGAAGATGAAAAATTGGAACCGAAAGAGGAATGTGTGAAAACATACACATTGAAAATGAATGTGTTAAGAAATGTTCGAGAATCACTTCCTTTTTTGAAAGATGCATAATACGGGCGACTTTCCGCCTTGATATTATATTTTAAATAGCGTACATTTGTTTCACTTTAATACAAAATAATTATGAAAAAAGTTTACTTAAGTCTCCTGCTTTTAGGGATTACGGCTACTGCTGCAAACGCACAGCAAACGACCAAACCTTATTCGTTCGGAAAAATTAACACTAGTGCTGTAAAGCCTACACAAGAGAACCCCGCAGCTCCAAAAGCGATAGGAGTTGAGATCTGGGCTGATGATTTTAATGATGGTACGAACTGGACAATCGATAACGATGGTCAAGCAGGGGGTGCTTTTGGATGGTCAATTGACGCGACAAGCGATGGTTGGTGGTCTGCAGGAGGAATTACTTCTACTTCTGGTGGAGGATATGCTGAATTAAGCAATGGAGATCCAACCGCGGCGGTTCCAACACAAGCACTTGATGTTGTTTATACAATGACTTCAATTGTTATGGACATTCCTAACTTACCAGGTAATACAGCTAACACGGATCAAGTTACTCTTCAATACCAAGAGTTCGGTGCGCGTTTCAATGATTTACAAGAAGTACAAGTTAGCGTTGACGGTTTAGCATGGGAAACGATTAGAGACAACAGTGATATTTACGGTGTTCTTTCTGCAAGTGGTGGTTCTGCTTATCCGAACCCAGCGAACGTTTCAATTAACCTTGCTCCATACATTACTGGAAATGCAAGTACAGTTCAAATTCGTTTCTCTTGGACAACAAACTTTCCTTCATTATCTACGAATCCTAACGTATGGGTAGCTTACGGATGGTACATTGATGATGTAAAGATCTTCACTAATCCTGATAATGACGTTGAGTCAACAGATCCTTACTGGGGAACTGCTTTCTTAAACTATTCTCAAATTCCTACAACTCAAGTTGCACCAATTGATTTTGTTACTGAGCCTTTCAATGGAGGTCTTAACACTCAAACAAACGTTGAATTAAATGTTGATTTCAACAGTGGTGCTTGGACTGGTGTTTCTCAGTCAGTTACAATTCCAGTTGGAGGGTACGATAGCTTAATCGTTTCAACTCAATACACTCCAGCAGCAGTTGTCGGTTCACATTCATTTACTTGGGAAATTACTCAAGATGAAATTGATGATGTTCCTGCTAACAACATGATTCAAGGAGATGCTTTTGATGTTACTGAATACATTTACGCTCAAGATGACGACTTAATTGACGGTTCTGAGAACAATGGTGGTGAAGCTTATGAAGTAGGTAACTTCTTCGATATTTGGGCAGATCAAACTGTATATTATGTTGATGTTAAATTACACAACACTACAGAAATTGGTTCTACGGTTTACGCTAAAATTTACTCTTTCGATGGAACTCAAGCGACATTTGCTGATGCTTTGACTTTCGAGCAACAATCGGATTACCATACAGTAACTAATTCTGATGTTAGTGGTGTTTTATCTCTTCCATTATTATTCCCAACTCCATTAACAGCTGCTCAAACTACTTACTTCGTAGTATTGGCAACAGATGGTGACGGTGGAGCTACTGATGATGTTGTTTGTGCAACTTCTGGAACATCTCCAACTGGATTCTCTTATGTATACATCCAAGCTGATGACACATGGTACTTGCAACCATCAACTCCTATTGTTCGTTTGAACTTTGACGGAACTTCTTGGGGATTGAATGAAAACGGAGAGAACATTTCTGCGGTTAACATTTTCCCAAACCCAGCGAACGATGTTGTTAATGTAAGCTACAATGTAGTTAACGCTTCAGATGTTACTGTTGAGATTATGGATATGACTGGTGCTGTTGTTTCAACTGTATCTGATGAGTCTAATGTTCAAGGTGTACAAAACGTATCTGTTAATACTTCTAGCTTCGCTGCTGGTGTTTACTATGTAAATATTTCAACTGCTGAAGGTGTTGTTAAAAACAAATTCGTTAAACAATAATTAGAACAAAGTTTTTGATAGGGAGTTGTAAAATGACCTAATAAGCTTTTAAATATTTAAGGTCGTCTTGGTTTATCCGAGACGGCCTTTTTTTGTGTTCTGTTATTGGAATGGCGATGGGTGTGGTTTTTAACCGCAAAGACGCTATTGAATTTGAGGGTGAGGGTTTTGGGTGCAAGTTTCACATAAATGAGTGTCAACCGTAGTTTGATGGAATCTTGTTGTGCCGGGTGTGGTTTTTAACCGCAAAGGCGCCATTGAATTTGAGGGTGAGAGTTTTGGGCGCTAGAAACACATAAATGTGTATCAACCGTGGTTTGATGGAATCTTGTTGTGCTGGGTGTGGTTTTTAACCATTGTGATGTCAGTTCAATGCTGTTAAAACCAATCGAAAGTCATCACATAACGAATCATAGCATTGAGACTAAAAAAACAAACTAAGTCTGAATAGAACAACAGGTGCGCCCCCTTGGTTAAAACATTTTACCGATATTTGCCAAAAACAAATTTACATGTCAAAGGTTACAACATTACACGAGTTCATCATGGATCGCCAAGCTGAATTTCCGTTTTCCTCTGGGGAACTTTCTAGATTGTTGAGCGATATTGCTGTTGCATCTAAAATAGTGAGTAAAGATGTTCGCCGAGCGGGGTTGCTTGAAAACTTTTTAGGCGCCGAAGGAACAACCAATATCCAGGGAGAAGAACAGCAAAAACTTGATGTAATTGCGGATAATCAATTCATAAACATGTTCCAATCAGGAGGTGAAGTTTGTGGAATCGCGTCTGAAGAAAATGACAATTTCATGCCCTTCAAGTCAGAGTTTTCTAAAAAAGGAAAATATGTGGTTCTTTTTGATCCATTGGACGGTTCGTCAAATATTGATGTTAACGTTTCAATTGGAACAATTTTCTCAATTTATAGAAGAATAAGTGAAGTTGGAACGGAAGCGACTTTGGAAGATATGCTTCAAGCAGGAACTGAACAAGTGGCAGCAGGGTATGTCCTTTACGGTTCCTCTACAATGTTGGTTTACACGACAGGGAAAGGTGTAAATGGATTTACGTTAGACCCTTCTATAGGAGAGTTTTGCTTGTCTCATCCTCAAATGAAAACACCAGATACAGGTCGGATTTATGCGATGAATGAAGGAAACATAAACATTTGTGAAAGCGGAATCAAAGAATACATCGAAACATATTGCCAGCAAACACAGCCCGGTCATGAAAGACCGTATTCAGGAAGATACATTGGGTCTTTGGTTGCTGATTTTCATAGAAACTTAATCAAAGGCGGAATTTACATCTATCCTGATACAACTGTTGATCCAGAAGGGAAGTTGCGCTTGTTATACGAATGCAATCCTTTGGCCTTTATTGTAGAACAAGCGGGCGGATTGGCAACTACAGGAAGAAAACGAATTATGGAAATCAAACCAGAACGTCTTCACCAACGTGTGCCTTACTTTATTGGTTCTAAAACGATGGTTGAACAAGCAATGCGTTTTCTTAAATAGAGAAATCATAGATTTCGATAAGGAACGGGAATTAACAAGTGATAATTCGAACCTGACAAAAAATGGACTTAAAAGAACTCAAATCCTTATTTTCGAACTTACCACAGGTTAATACCACAGCCAATGAACTTCAAATTATTGGGTCTAAAATTGAATGGAAAGGACTCGTAGGATCTTCACGTTCATTAAGTGCCTCTGCAGTTGCAATGCAAGCGCCAGGAAATCACTTGTTTATTCTTTCAGATAAAGAGCAAGCAGCTTATTTTTTGAACGACTTACAGGGTTTGTTTCCCACAAATTCAAACATCTTATTTTATCCCGCTTCGTACCGTGTACCTTACGAACTTGAAAAAACAGACAATGCCAATGTTGTGGCAAGAGCGGAAGTTTTAGAGAAAATATCGACAGGGAAAAACACATGGATTGTTACCTATCCCAAAGCGTTGTTCGAAAAAATTCCTTCCCAGAAAACATTGGTGAAGAATACATTGAAGCTTGAACATGGCAAAAACTATGGAATTGATTTTATCAATGAACAGCTTCTAGATTTAAATTTTGATCGGGTCGACTTTGTTTACGAACCGGGCCAATTTTCCATCCGAGGAGGAATTGTCGATGTATTCTCTTACTCAAACGATCAACCGTATAGAATTGAATTTTTTGGAGATGAAGTCGACAGCATTCGAACATTTGATGCGAGCACCCAACTGTCAATTAATACGCATAAATTCTTCAATATAGTTCCGAATGTTCAAGGTGAAATGATCGGAGATGGAAATGTTTCATTTTTCGACTTCCTTGGAGAACATGGAACGGTATGGCTTTCGTCGTATGACATTACGAAAAACACGTTGGACAAAGAATACAAGAAAGCGATTAAAGTATATAACTCCATTGAATCACATATTGCGCCAACAATTCCAGACAATTTATTTCTCCATCCGAGCAATCTCGAACCTAAATTAAAAGAACTCAGCGTTGTTGAATTTGGCGCTGAACAATTCTTTTCACCGACAAAAACCCTAGAATTTAACTTTAAACCACAACCAAGTTTCAATAAGAACTTCGACCTTTTGGCTGAAGATTTATTGCAACGAAAAAAGAACAAGTATTCCATATCGATATTCTCAAATCAACCGAAGCAAATCAGTCGGCTTGAGCAAATATTTGCGGATATCAACACAGATATAACGTACAATCCCATTCCGATTTCTCTCCACGAAGGATTTATTAGTGACGAACTAAATATTGTTTGCTACACGGATCATCAAATTTTTGAACGGTTCCATCGGTTTAGACTTAAGGAAGGATTTAGACAGGCGAAGCAAGCCCTTACACTCAAAGAGCTTCACAATTTACAACGTGGAGATTACGTCACACACATTGATCATGGAGTTGGGAAATTCTCTGGACTTGAAACAATTGATGTGAATGGAAAACCGCAAGAGGCCATTCGCCTTTTGTACAGAGACAATGATGTTTTGTATGTGGGGATTCACTCGCTTCATCGTATTTCGAAGTTTACAGGGAAGGACGGCGGCTCTCCGAAAATGAACAAACTTGGAACAAATACTTGGGCGACGCTCAAGCAAAAGACCAAGAAAAAAATCAAGGAGTTGGCGTTTGATTTAATTAAACTTTATGCCAAACGAAAAGCGCAAGAAGGTTTTGCCTTTAGCCCTGATTCTTACCTCCAAAATGAGTTGGAAGCGTCATTCATGTATGAAGACACACCCGATCAGTTAAAATCAACTATTGCGGTTAAGGAAGACATGGAATCGAGTACACCAATGGACCGTTTGGTTTGTGGTGATGTAGGTTTCGGGAAAACAGAAATTGCCGTTCGAGCAGCATTTAAAGCCGTTGCCGACAGCAAACAAGTTGCGATTCTCGTTCCAACAACCATTTTGTCCTTGCAACACACAAGGAGTTTTAAGGAACGCTTAAAAGACTTCCCGTGTAACATCGACTACATCAACCGTTTTAAATCGGCAAAGGAAGTAACAGCTACCTTGAAAAGACTTGCAGACGGAGAAATTGACATCTTGATCGGAACACACGCCATCGTTGGAAACCGCGTTAAATTCAAAGATCTTGGCCTCATGATTATCGATGAGGAACAGAAATTCGGCGTTTCCGTTAAAGACAAGCTAAAAACGCTAAGAGCAACCGTTGACAGCCTTACTCTCACTGCTACTCCGATTCCAAGAACGCTTCAGTTTTCATTGATGGGAGCACGTGACTTGAGTATAATAAACACGCCTCCACCAAACAGACAGCCCGTTTTAACCGAGGTTATAGAGTTTAGCGAAGAAGCTATTCGGGATGCTATTGCTTATGAAACAAGTCGAGGAGGTCAAGTATTTTTCGTTCACAACAGACTGCAGAACATCGCAGAGATTTCAGGGATGATTCAGCGATTGTGTCCTGGCGTTCGGGTTGCAATCGGGCACGGACAAATGGAAGGCAAGGCGCTGGAAAAAATTATGATGGATTTCATAAACCATGAATACGACGTTCTTTTAGCTACGACCATTATCGAATCAGGAATTGATATCTCAAACGCAAACACCATAATTATTAACCAAGCCAACAACTTTGGAATTAGTGACTTACATCAATTGAGAGGTCGCGTTGGTCGTTCAAACAAAAAAGGTTTCTGTTATCTCATTGCCCCTCCCGCAAGTACTATGACAAGTGAAGCAAGAAAGCGTTTGGAAGCATTGGTTCAATTTTCAGACTTGGGATCTGGTTTCAACATTGCGATGAAAGATTTGGACATTCGAGGCGCTGGAAATATGCTTGGAGGCGAACAAAGTGGATTCATTGCTGACATAGGGTTTGATATGTATCAGAAAATTCTAAACGAAGCCATTGAAGAGTTACGTGAATCAGAATTTAAAGAACTGTTCTCTGACCGAAATTCAGATAGTTTGACGCAATTCGTCAAAGATTGTGTTCTAGAAACTGATTTGGAGATTCGAATTCCGGATGATTACGTAAACAACGTAGCAGAGCGATTAAGCCTGTACCAAGACATGGATAATATCAAGGGACAGGATGAATTGGATCAATTTGTAAAGGAACTTGAAGACCGATTTGGACCAATTCCAGAAAAAGTCAATGAATTAATGCGCTCGTTTAAACTGCGTTGGCTGGCTCAAGAATTGGGAATCGAAAAATTAGTTTTAAAGTCGAACAAAATGATCGGCTATTTCATTGCTAACCCAAAGTCAGAATATTACCAATCGCCTATATTCACTAAGGTCCTCGACTACATGCAGAAGAATCCAAAGGTGGCCAAGTTGAGTGAGAAAAATGACCGTCTTCGAATAATTTATGATGATGTTAAAACGTTAACTGTTGCTTACGAACACATCAATAGAATCCTGAAATTATAATAAAAGCTCTATTCTCAAACTAAAACGAAAATTCCTTCGTTAAAAGAGCAAACACAATAAAAGTGAGATTATTTCAAGCATTAGCTATTCTACTACTTATCAGTTCATGTGCCCACAATCGATTAAAGTTTGTGAAGGTCAGCCAAAAAAAAATTGTTAACGTAGAAAACAAAACAATTGATGGAGAAGGATCTAATAATTACAACGAGTCCTCGTCAAAAACAACTGTAGCAGATTTCGATTCTGAATCAAACAAATTGAAGATAAATCAAGATGTAGCTCCAGAACATACCGCTTCCCGAAAACAAGTTGAGCGTTCCGATTCAACAAGTACTGACGCCGAGCCTGAAGTAAGCGAAGATGCCGTGAATGAAGCATTGGAAGCTGAAGAACATGCCAGAAAGGCCAAAATTTTATCCATTACTGCTGTTGTGACACTTTTAGCTGGAAGCTTATTTCTTGGAATAGGACTACTTGTTTCACTTGTTTTAGCAGCTATCGCAAGAATCCAATATGTTAAGTCCAGAAGATCGAGATTCAACACCTCTAATGGACAATTCGACGAGGAACTTGCCCGAAAATGGCTTATCGCTTATTGGGTATTGATCGCCGTTATTGCAATCCTTGTAATCGCTATAATTCTTCTGTTCTTCTGGTGATAATCTTCTGAAATTCTTACCTTCGATCCATGTCGAAACCGCTCAAGGCTATTGTCTCAGTTACTAACGATCTGTATACGGATCAACGCGTTCATAAGGTATGTACTTTCCTTCATGATTCTGGCTATGATGTACTTTTAGTCGGGCGCAAACGGAAATCGAGTATTGAGCTACCGGCAAGGGAATATACGACAAAGCGAATGCGACTTCTCTTCGAAAAAGGAGCGTTATTCTATGCCTTTTTCAATTTTCGTTTGTTCCTATTTCTTCTTTTCAAAAAAGCAGACGTTCTCGTTTCGAATGATTTGGATACGCTCTTAGCCAATTACATGGCAAAAAAGTTCAAGCGAAAAACCGAATTGGTTTACGATTCCCACGAGTATTTTACAGAAGTTCCCGAGTTAATCAATCGCCCTAGGGTTCAGAAGGTTTGGCTAAGAATTGAGCGAATTATTTTCCCAAAATTGACAAAAATTTATACGGTTAACAATTCTATTGCCAAGATCTACGGTGACCTCTACACTAAAGAGGTGAAGGTTGTCCGGAATATTTCACCATTGTGGAAACCAGAAGACCTAAAGAGCAAATCAGAATTAGAAATACCAGAAAACAAACGCCTCATCATTTTGCAAGGTGCTGGAATCAATATCGACAGAGGAGCAGAAGAAGCCGTTGAAGCAATGTGCCAAATTGATGCCGTTTTGATGATTGTAGGTGATGGTGATGTCGTGGCTCAACTGAAAGAACGCGTTGTGCAATTGAACCTCGAAGGCAAAGTCATTTTTTACGGTAAAAAGCCGTACAACGTGATGATGAATTACACATACCATGCTGATATTGGGCTAACCCTCGATAAGCCAACCAATATGAATTACCGCCTTTCTTTGCCCAACAAAGTCTTTGATTACATGCATACACAAACGGCCGTTGTTGCAACTGAAATCAAAGAAGTGGCGCATGTTATTCGAACCAACGATATCGGTGAAATTCTTCAGGAATTCACCGTTGATTCATTGGCCGAAACGATAAATACATTATTCGCTAATTCAGAACAATTAGCCAAGTACAAAGCCAATTGCTTGAAAGCAGCACAGGTTGAAAACTGGGAGAACGAAACCAAAATTTTGGAAACCATTTACAAGGGAACTTCTGGCAAATAATAAACTCCATATCGTTTCATTTGATGTTCCCTATCCAGCAGATTACGGCGGAGCAATTGATGTCTTCTATCGCTTGAAAGCCCTTCATAAATTAGGAGTTAGCATTACACTGCATTGTTATGAATATGGAAGACCACAGCAAGATGAACTTCTAAAGTACGCCAAAACCGTTCACTATTATCCTCGAAAAAAATCCGTTTTTGATGCCCTTGGTAGAACACCATTTATTGTCAAAACGCGAAATTCGATGGGATTAATGGAGAACTTGTGTAAAGATGATTCCCCTATCCTATTTGAAGGTCTTCACACCTGTTATTCTTTGAATGATGAACGCCTGAAAAACAGAACGAAGATTGTTCGGACACACAATATTGAACATGAGTATTACGCGGAACTCGCGAAGCACAATCGGGGGTTAACAAAGCGTTTTTATTCAGGAGAAGCTCGAAAGTTGAAGAAGTTCGAGTCCCAGTTAAAATATGCAAATCATATTCTTGCAATTAAAGCGTCCGATGCCGTTCATTTCAAACAATATTCTAATTCAGTTCAAGTACTTCCGGCGGCATCAAAAGCGATTTCCAAAAGTCCTCAACAAGCCACCGACGCTTTCTTCTTATTCCACGGAAACCTCTCCGTTGAAGAAAATGAAATTGGTGCAAAATGGCTCATAGACGAGGTGTTTACACCTTTAAACCTAGAAAATGAGTTAAAAATTGCGGGAAAAGCGCCTTCGCCAAGTTTAATTGAAATTTGCGAGGAACACAATATAGAACTGATTCCCAATCCTTCAGAAGAGGCAATTCAAGCACTTATTCAAGCAGTAAGAGTTCATGTCTTCTATTCCAGTCAGGCAACAGGTGTTAAGCTAAAATTGATCAATTCGCTCTCTTCATCTGGACATATCGTTGTTAATGAAAATATGATTCTTGGCACGAACTTAGAAGGTCTTTGTTCACTAGCAATAGATGCGGAAGAATTTCAAAGTTTGATTCAGAATAAAATAAAAATCGAATTACCAGAAGACGAATTTGAGTCAAGGATTTCATTTTTGAATGACAACTACAGCACAGAAAAAAATTGCCACATAATACTTAAGCTCCTATGAAAACAATAGCTTTAATTCTAGCCTTATTTCCGCTTACGCTCAACGCACAAATTGACGGAGAATGGTATACTTCCTTTATTGTTTTGGCTACACCGGGAAATGTCAAAATCGAGATTAAATCAAGTGATCCAACTTCAATTAAAATATCGGAAAGTAATGGCGCCTTTGGCCCCTTGCCTTTGGAGGATCATAAAATAGACGACAAGAAAATCACTTTTAAGTGGAAGGCAATTGGTCTTTCCTTCGAAGGAGTGTATTCTCCAAAGGAAAGTAATATTAAAGGCGAGATGTCTCAAAATGGCATTAAATGGGATGTTGTTTTTACCAAAGCAAGGCCCAAAGATGCTGTTCTTAAAAGACCGCAAGAACCAAAAGGACCTTTTGATTATACTATTGAAAAGGTTAAAATCAAAAATGGTAAGAACACAATCGGTGCATCATTAACGTTGCCAAAGGATTTTTCTGAATCAACATCAATTGTAGTTCTAGCTTCTGGATCAGGTCCACAAAATAGAGATTGTGAAATTATGGGCCACAAGCCGTTCTTGGTTATCGCTGATCATCTCGCAAAAAATGGAATTGCGAGTCTTCGATTTGACGACAGGGGTGTCGGTGAAAGTTCAGGTGTTTTCGCTGATGCTGACCTTTCAGATTTTGCTTCAGATGTTGTCGCCTGTGCGAAATACTTGCGAAAAGAGAAGAAGTACAAGACTAACAAAATCGGACTTGCTGGCCATTCAGAGGGAGGAATGCACACGTTGATGGCGGCTACTTCTTACAAGAAAATTGACTTTATTATACAGCTTTCTTCTGTTGGAACGAACGGTGGAGAAATTCTCATCGAACAACAATACCTCATTCCAATCAAATCTGGAGCAACAGAAGAAATTGCACGTTGGAATCAATCTGTATTTACTGGAGAAGTGGATATAGTTGGTAAATACAATCAGAAAAAAGCCGTAGCACCATTAACCGAATTTCTCGAGAAAAAATACGACAGTGCGGACTCAGAATACCAAGAATCAATGACCAAGGAAGCATTCGTTACTTCTGGATTGGCTTTTATTAATAATGATTGGGCCAGAGAATTCATGCAATTCACAACGCAAGATTATTTAAAAAAATTGAAAATTCCATTGTTCGCAGCAACGGGCTCTGAAGACATCCAAGTTCCCGCTGTATCCAATTTAGCTGTGTTCAATACGTATCGTGGGGCAAGCTCTCAAATCTCAACGATGGGCGGTTTGAACCACTTAATGCAACATTGTGACGAGTGCACTCTTGAAGAGTACGGTTCGTTGGAAGAAACGTTCTCTGTTGAACTCATGGACA
Source organism: Crocinitomicaceae bacterium (assembly GCA_047630755.1). Taxonomy (GTDB): domain Bacteria; phylum Bacteroidota; class Bacteroidia; order Flavobacteriales_D; family Crocinitomicaceae; genus UBA4466. The sequence goes on from JBLHYG010000004.1 coordinate 114,635, forward strand.
TGATGGTGTTGTGGATTAATGAATTGGAATGAGTTTTCCTTTGAGCCAGTATTCGTTTAATTCAATTTGCATTACTATTCACTGATATTGCCACTCCGTATGCAATGCAGACTGCTTAGGTGTCAGTTCTGATATCATCCCAATCTTGATTTAGGAACTTAATCAGCCAATTTAGAGAATAATGCCTTTCGAAAACGACACTTGAGTTTAAACCACCAGGTGCCCTCTCATTTTTTATTCTCGCATTTACACAAGCCCAATCAAACCTTAGTATTAAATCTGCTTGGTCAAGAATTTCGTCTTTACTCCGTAATTTTGATTGTTCCCTGAATTTATCTGCTCCTAATTCATATACAATTTGCACATCGTCAGCAACACTGCATATTTGACTTGGGTATACTAATTCGTCAATATAACCCAATGACCAAAGTAAAATGTGTAAACCTTCATACCTCCAATTTGCTGTTTGTTGTTCGGTGGGATTTGAAGCAAATCTATATTCCTTTTCTATCGGTGTTAGTTTTGACGAAATAGCAAAGTCTACATCCATTTTATCCAAATAAACTTGTTCAAGCCCTTCACTTTTTAAACCTAAATACATCAATGCCAAGGCTCTGTCGACAACTTCGTCTTTTGTTCTTAGTTCTACATCTTTTTCAGGATCAACAAATAGTGAATTGGGGTTCTTATATACCGGAACCCCTTTGGATTCACAAATCAACTCGGACTTTACCCTTCTTTCTTTTTGGTCATTCGTGGCTGAAACATTCTCAACAAGTTTCGAAATTGTTGGGCTTGTAGTCTCCGGTTTTTTTTCTGATTCTTTATTGTTTTGACCACATCCTAGGAGGCTTGATAAAAATCCAACGAGAATAATTGTTCTAAAAAAAGTCATTCGAATTCCAGTTTTTTGCAGATTGTAAACACTAATATTGACAAAATAGTTTGCATAAAAAAAGCAGCAAGAAAACTTCTTACTGCTTTAATATAATTGATAATCAACCTAGTTCTTTATCAGTTTCATCTCTGAAATCGATTGATCTCCTTGAATTCTGACAATATACATCCCATTCGACAAGCTTGAAATATTGGTGTTGAATACCTCGTTAGAAGTAATCTTTTCATTCCAAACTCTTTTTCCAAGTTGGTTGTAAATTTCAAGTGTTCCGTTTGTTAAACTCGATGGAATCTTAATGCTCAAGTCTCCCATTGTTGGGTTTGGATAAACATCAAGGTTTGAAGCGGTAAGAGGATTAAGATTAAGTATCAATGAAGTAGTGAAGATCACGCCATCATCAATTAAGAAATCCAAACCAACCAAGTTTGAACTTGTCCCATCAACAGTAAAGGTGTATGTGTTTGTTTGATTGTAACCCGGAAGATCAATAACGATCTCATAATTCCCATCAGCCAAACCAACAAATGAATACTCTCCATTTGCGTCTGTTGTTGTTTGCGCATATAGATTGTTGTCCATATCTTTTATAAACACCTCAACTCCCACTGCTACAACATCTACTGCTGTTTTATTGAATCCATTTGGTCCATAACCAATAGCTCCATTTACTGTAACTCCTCCAGGAACTGATAAACTGTTAACTGGGTTAATGTCATAAGACAATCCCGTAACAAGCGGATCTGTGGTTACCACTGTGGCATTTTGCCAAGCAATATTTGAAGGATAGTACGTTGCAACAACATCCGTAACCGCAATAGGAACAGAACGAATCAAGTACGAAGCTTCCGCAACATTCGGGAAGTCGTAAGAGTTCGATGCTCCAGTAACCGATGAGGATGACACCAAAGAGTATGTACTCGGTACTGTGTTTGTGTTCTCTTGATACAATTCCACAATGCCACCAAATGATCCAGCATAGTTAATATCACCAGCAATTGAAGTTGGTTCTGTAACAACTATTGAAGCAGGATCAACAAAATATCCATCAAACGAATTTCCGCAATGGGAATTCATAATACTACCTGCGAAAATCGAAAAATGACTAAAGTCAAACATGGCTCGAATGCTGTGTCCGTTTAATACTGTAATCGAACCAGGGACGGCAGATATTATTGAACTTGTTCCTTGTTGAGAGAGGTGAATTGTATTGTTCGTGGCTTGGTCAAAATTGGCGTCATCAACTATAATGGTGATGGGAAGCAATTGACCAACACTCGCGTTTCCAGGTGTGGTTCCGGATAAAACAGGAGCTTGACTATTTGATAGAACGGTAAAGCCATTTGGCAAATCAACAAAATCATTCAATAGCCCGTCATACACTCTAACTGTGTAATTTCCAAGAGGAGCAAGGTTTGATATTTTAAGTTCAACACTAACGGATTGAGGTGAAACAGAATTCACTGTAACAACCTCTATTTGAGCGTTTCCACCTGTTTCAATCACTTGAACAACGGTAGATGTCGCATTTGTAAAATTGGTTCCAGTTCCAGAAATAGTAATTGGAAGTTGAAGCGTTCCTCGTTCCCCAAAAGCTGGAGAAACACCACTGATTGTCTGACCAAATAAAAAGGAAGTCAGAAGACAAATTGCAGCAGTTGATAATAACTTTATCATAGTATAAATAGATTTGAACAGTATTGGTCGATGGACAATTTAAGCATAAAAACCATAGGTAAATGCTTTATTGAATCTTTTAACATTTAGCTAATCAGGATTTTCCGCCAAAAACCTTCTCAATTCAGCTTCATAACTTGCGCCACTTTTTCTACATCTTACAGAAATGTCGTAGAGAAATTGATCGTCATCATAGGTGCGAATAAGGAAATTCTTGAACTCAGCTTCTTCGTAAATTTCTACCAATATTTTATAGGTTTCTTTGGCAATTGTTTCAATAAATAATGCATAATTTTCAGGCTCTTTATCTACTGGAACAGATAGTATTTGGGTTAGCGCGCCACTTACATTTCCCCTGTTCAATTGCAGTGAACTGTAGCTCATTAATGTCGCAACAAAATGAGGGTTAAGCTCCAACACTTGTTTAAAGTATTTTTCTGCCTCATCAATGTTACCAAGCTGTTGATTGCAACTCCCCAAATTATTAATTAAATACAGGTGATATGGATTGTATTCATAAGCTTTCTCGTAGTGCGTCAAGGCCGTTCCATAGTCCTTTTGGCCGAAATACATATTCGCTTCTTGCCATTCTAAAGGGGCAGATTTAAGGTTAATCGTGTAAAATGATTTGTCAATTTTTTCAAACGCAACAAGGTCATTATTTTCCTTGTATTTGAAATACAACAATTCACTCCTAAACCATGTAAACGCAAGTAAAAATACGGCTGCAAACACCAAGGTAATTCCCACTTTCTCTAATCTAAAACTATCATTACTTCTTTCCTTAGAAACCCCAGGTAAAATGAACAAAAAGAGAAGAATCAGTAGTTCAACTCTCTCCATTGGAAAAGAGAAGTTTGCAATGAGTACAAAACCAATCAAGCCTGCAAACAGAAAGATTTTAGAAGAACGATCAATGTTCGATTTTAGTAGGTGAATTGCGCCAATAATTAAAAAGAAAAGGAAGAGAATTAGACCTACAACTCCATTTTCCACGGCTATTTGAATGAAGTCATTATGAGCTCTTTGGTAAAAAACATTCCCATCTTCCGCTTTGGTAAATTCCAAAGGCGTTTTCAATATTTCGATTTTCCAATCACCAGATCCTTTACCCAAAATCGGGGACTCTTTCCACAATTCAATTGAATTGCTCCAAATTCGAAGCCGTTCATTTCCACTTCCATAGCTTGTTTCAAACAAATCGTTTAAAACAGGAATGCTCTTTCTTGCAGGGCTAGCAATTATAACAATGCTTGCAAGAGCGGTTACGATCATAAAAATGTAAGCGAAATTTTTCACCTTTCTTCCGGTGTTACGAAGGAGGTAGACAACAAGGGCAACAGGGTAAACGCCCAGCAAAACGATTATAGAAGTTCTGTTCAACAAGAGTAAAGCCGTGGCGCACGCAAGCCCAATAACGACCGCCAAAAACAGTTTCTTTTTCTTTGAATTCGTTGATAAAATCCCAACAGAAAATAGTGGAATCAACAACACAATTATTTGAGCATATTGATTTCTATTTCCGAACATAAACCGGAATTTATAGGAAGCCAAATGCGAGTATTCCGAGCTAAAAACAAGCTCAACAATTCCCCAAAGTGTAATCAAAAGAAGCGGAAGGATTAAGATGGCAAGAACCATTGATATCTTTGAATAAAACGGGCTATGGTCTGTTTCTTCTCGCCTTAACAAGAGAACCAAGAGCGGTGCAATAATTAAGGGTATCGCACGGACCACTGCGTCCCAAAAATTATGAGATCCAAAACACTGAACAAGATACAGCACGACAAACGCGTACCATACTTTGATTCCGAGGGACCAAGGAATTGGTTGTTTTCGACCAATGAGAACCATTACCAATCCCAGAAGACCTAGATAGATCCATTTAGGCGTGGTTGAATAGTTATTAATCGAATCGAAATAAACGAAGAACAACCCACCGAACAGAAGCACAGAAAAGACAACTAGTTTGGACGGTTTCGGTTCTTTTATTTTTTTTATAGCTTTCATATTCCTTTTCAAATATAGAATATTCCATTGAAGGAAGGGAAATGAAATAACAGCTCCTTAAAACCAATCAAGTTCCGATGGAATGACTTTCGTATCTTTGGTTTACAAAAAGCTGAATATGAAAGGAGTAATGTTAATTTTTCTATTGATTTCAATTTGTTGCGGAAGCACGACTGCACAAAATTGTGATTCTTCAATGGTGATTCAACGGTTAATTCTTCCTGGTGACACGGATAGTAATATTCCTTGGGAACCGCGCCATCATGTGTATATAAATCCAGATTGTTCGCCTAAAAATGTCCTGTTGGTTCATTTACCCGGGACAGGTGATAACCCGTCTAGCACAACGTATTTCCCAATTGTAGCGGCCAACAATGGATACCATGCAATCGTTTTGAAATACAAAAACAACAACGGATCTGCTTTTACAGCTTGCAACGGAAGCTCAGATCCTGATTGCTATCTTAAGTTCAGAAAAGAAACCTTAGAAGGAATTGATTATAGCACTGATGTTGATGTGGATTCAAGCAATTCAATTTACAACCGAATCGAAAAACTTCTCGTCTACCTTGAATTAAATTTCCCAACTGAAAACTGGGGTCAATACCTTAACGTGAGCGCGATTGTGTGGAATAAAATTATTCTTTCTGGTCATTCTCAAGGAGGTGGACATGCTCCGGTTGCTGGGATTGACAATTCAATAAAACGTATTCTAATGTTTGCTGCTCCAAACGATGCGAGCACCTTTTTTAATGCCCCAGCAAATTGGTCTACCGCTGTGCATTCAACACCGGATTCATGTTATTATGGATTCATGCACCAAGGCGATTCCACGATTGGGAAAGTGCATACGCAATATGCTATTTGGAACAATCTCGGCTTGGGGGCGTTTGGCGACACCGTTAATGTTGATGGAACTTCGGCTCCATATTCGCTAAGTCGTGAGCTTACAACTAGCATTCCTGTGAGTTGGAATTTAGGCCTTGGTCCTCACATTGCTATGCTCCTAGACAACAACACGCCGTTGGATGGAAATGGTCAACCCGTTTTTCAACCTGTTTGGGAGTATATGTTGGGCGTTAATGCGCTCGTTGGCCTCATTGAAAGCAAAGAGAAGACGAATGTCAGCATCTACCCGAATCCGTCGGAAGGGGTGTTGCAAATTGAGGCAAATGGGCTTGATCGATTGAAAATCTATTCAGTTGGTGGTGAGCATGTCTTTGATCGTAAATTCATCTCTCAGAGTAATGAACATTCAATTAACATTGAACACCTAGAATCGGGAATGTATTTGGTGGAATTCCTATTTTCTAATGGTCAGGCGCAGGTCAAAAAAATACGTTTGAGGTAATTATTGAATTAATAATAGTCTCAACCGACAACAGATTCGACTCTTAATTTTTGACAAGTTTTAGCACCTTTTCGTCGCCGTTAACCAATACAATTTTCGCTAAATACACTGCGCTTTCGATTTCATGCACATCAAGGCTATTATTTCCTGCACGAATTGAATGTTCGAAAACAACCTTTCCTGTAAGATCCATTAAATAGATGACTCCATCGTGCATTGATGTTAACTGCAACTGGTTTTCGAATGGATTCGGAAAGAGTTCAACATTTTCTTCAGCCTGGCAGTTTATAGAACGAGCGGGAAACGTTTCCGATTTTCCATCGTAATCCATTTGTGATAATCTGTAATAAGCTGTTTCTCTCAGCGGGTTTTCATCCACCCAAGAATAGGAAGAACGTGCTAAACTATTTCCCTTGCCTTTTACCGTTGTTACTGTTTCAAAGAGTACATTATCCCCACTTCTTTCAATTATAAAGTAATCGTTGTTGTGTTCCGTGGTCGTTTCCCAATCTAGCTTTATTTTGCCATCATCACAAGTAGGTTCAAATACAGCAAGTTCAACCGGAAGCGGATATCCAGGACAATCTACATTATTGATTTGTAAATTAAATCTTCTATTGGAGCTTATTCCTGTTGCTGAAGCCCAACTCGAACCCCAACCAACTTTACCAGGGAAAACACCAACTCCTGCGTCATTAGTACGGTCAAACCAAGGTTCTTCAGATGTATTATCACTTCCCCCTCTGTTTTCAAACAATACTTCTAATTGCCCCGTTCCATTATAGGCGAAGCTAGCTGCCACATTAAAATTATACGAATAAATACCCGTACCGTTAAATGTCATGCTACCCGAATACACTTCTGTGAATCCCGCTGTACCGGGATAGCCAGGGGAGCTTGCAAAATTCGAAACGGCCGTATTTCGCATATAAACTCTTACATCGGTATATGTATAATTCCCCCAGGAAAAATCATTGTCAAGCCTGAATGAGATATTCGTCAAGGTTTGTGCTCCACCAAGTTGCACGGGCATATAAAGGTTCGAGGACCAACTGTATAATGTAAAATCATCATCTGTTGTAAAAGGAAATTCAGGGGTGTTTAAGGGACATTGTCCTAAACTTTGAAATTGGGAAAATCCGAGTAAAATACAAACAAGAACTGTCCGTGAGGTGTTTTTAAGTGTCATTGTGGTAGTGGTATTGTGGTAGTGGTATTGTGGTATAATTGACACAAAAGTAGCAAATGATTAAGACGGTTAAGTTACCATTCATCACAAATTTATTCCGTACAACTCCTTGTTTGTGAATGTATTAACAACAAAATTGCTTAGCCGTGTGTTTTTTAACAACTATGTGATTAGATCTAATTCGACAGGTACAACATTTGACTTGGTATTTAGCTCATGAAAAGTCCAAGAACCATCCTTTACTCACTAACCTTAACCACTCTTTTTCTCAAAACAACCGTATTCCCGATTTGCATCTGAACGAAGTAAACACCATTTGCAAAGGCCGATAAGTCCGCGACCAATTGGTTTTTCCCAAATTTTAAGTTCTTCATTTCGGTGATTTCTCCCATCATATTAATGACTTGAAAGTTCATGTTTTCAGGATCGAAATCAATTCCAGTGATGATAAATTGACCGGCTGTTGGATTCGGATACAGCTTAAAATCATTTGCGTTAATCTCTTCCAAACTCGCAGTTGAATTCAACGAATCGTGGGCCAAACACATATTTGGTGTTCCAAATCCCGTGTAGATATTCGGAACCAAGTAGGTGTTTCCACTTTGACGGATCGCAGTCATCAATTCTAAGACCGTGCTTTGCGGATTTGCCTCCATTAAACAGGCCATTGCTCCGGCCATTATTGGGCATGAAAACGACGTTCCACTTCCGAAGGTAATATCTCCCCATTCTGCTACCAAAGCAGCGTTCAAACCTCTCGCCATAATATCAGGTTTCACTTGATTATCGGCCGATGGGCCTACAGATGAAAAGTCGGCATACCAACCTTGGTCGTCAAGCGCACCAATACACAAACAGCTGTCAGCATCGCAAGGCGTCGAGATCGTACTTGGACCGCCATTTCCAGCGGAAGTCAAAACCAAAATCCCTTTTGAAACTGCCGCGTTCACACCGATCGATGCAATTGTAGTTACGCCATCCAATTCAGAATACTCGTGGTTGTCTCCCGGATTATCGAAGTCTTTGTAGCCTAATGAAATCGTTGCAATGTCTGCGCCAACTGAATCCGCTCTTTCCAAAGCGATCACCAAATCGAATTCTTCAACAAGTGTTTCGGAAGCTACATTTTCTGAAACGTAAAGCGCAATGTCAACTTCAACGGCTGTTGCTGAAATTGGATTCGTACCATCACTTTCCGCGACAATGCATGAACTTACAGCAGTTCCGTGTCCACTGTATTGATACACATCTGATGTTCCAGTAAGAATGTCATAAGTGTCAATTACCCGGCCTTCAATGAATGTCGAATCGAAATAAGGAATCGTGTCCATTCCTCTAAAACCCGCATCAATTACGGCAATAAAAATTCCATTTCCGTTGTATCCCATGTCGTGAAGGCAGTCCAATCCAATTTGTTCAATTTGGTTTTGGGCAGGTCCGTAATCGGCTTTTACCTCATCAATTTCGCCCAATTTACTCGCTCCCTTAAGTGGCGTAATAGATTTGCTAACCTTGATATCTTTGATGAATTCGTAGGTGTTCTTCAACTCCAATTCCGAAGTTGTTGTAATCAATGTAAGCCCATTCAACCATCTGGAAACGTTCATTACCGTTCCTTCCGTTTTCAAAAAGTCAATGTACGTTTGGTTTACTTGCTTGTCTCTTTCATCCAAGGCAACATTGTTCTTTTTCCGTCTTTGAATTGCGCGGTCAGACAATTGAACGAATTCAGTAGTTCCTTTGTCTTTGAAATAAACGATAAGCGTGTCTTGAGCATTCAAATATTGAAACGCCAAAAGCGAAATAAGGAGGAGCGTTATTTTCATGCTTCTAATTTACGCCAAAGGATTGAATTAATAAATTCGAAAATGTATTCGGTCCGTATTATTGACTCATCCTCTAATTCGTTCTATTAAATGCGATTGACTTCAGCAATGAACTGGTATGTGAGAAGTGAATTCTTGGAAGTTGGTCTGAGATAAACCTTCAAAATACAGATAACTTCATCCGTTTGGTTTCGTCTAATTCCGTCAGAGCTCTTTCGGTTTTTCATTCGGCTGATCTCCTATTTCGTTCTCTTTAAATGCACTTGGAATCAGATCAGGAATTAATTTCAAGACCAAAGGAAGAAGAATCACCCCGCCAGGAAGCATAAATATTGCTAATGCCGGAATTGATCTTGCCAAATCTTTAAATTGCAGTTTTACTGCCGCTTTCTCTTCTTTCGAAAGCTCTTCACTTCTCGATTTCTTTATCAGCCTTACAAGTTCCTTACTTTCTCGCATTTCGTTGGAAAGCTTGTCTCTATTTCTTAAAATTACCTTCGTCCAGCGCTTGGTGAGACTTGCGTATACTTTATCGTATTTGGAAACTTCACTTAGAAACGTAACATTGTCTTTACTCTTCAGCATGAAGTTTTCAACGATTCTCAAGGATTCTTCAAGCTCAAAATGTTCAATTTCGAGGTGTTCACATAAACCTTCCAAAAATTCAATTTCTTCTTCAAGTGTTTCTTGCGTTGAAAAAATTGTCAATACAGCAATGTCCAATAAGAATCTTTTGAGCAACCAGTGCCCTTTAACGAAATAGGAGAAATCATCCATTTTAGCTCCATTGCGAAACCGTTCTTTTGCCTTTTCACGGTCTTCATCATCAAGATGGGCGCTGGCCAAAAACACGTTAAACAAATCCTTTTCCTTATCCTCTATCAACCCATCTGAATAGGCAGAAAGCGTAACGGCGATGAGTGCATTTTCGGCAAATACATCGTAGTTTTTTAAGGCTTCTTCTTTACTTTTATGAACGAAATCATCAAACAAAATAACATCTAGATAGACGAATGCGTTGCTCAATGAATTCACCCACCATTTGTTGTCAAGCAAGTTCGTTTTGATATCAATCCGTTTCACCAAAACGCTTTCAAGCATCGTATCAAGAGATTCTTTTTTGATTAAAGTAAAGATCCTTTTGATGGACGAAGAATTGTGAAACTTGTAGAACCCGACAAGAGAAAGAATAAAACCGGCCCGATCGAAAACAACGTCATTGTGATTTTGTAAATACACAAAAAGGTGTGATTCGAAAAGTAACAATTTGAGTTTTTCCTCGCTTGTCCAGTTGGAATCATCGAGTTCTATTGCAAAAATCAAATCCATCGGATAACCAAAAACAATTCCTGAATGACCGAGCGTCAAATGCATAAAGTGCAGTTTCCTCAGCCCCTCGGGGCGGTCAATTTCCAACTTAATTTCGCCATTTTCGACCAAATCAAAATATTTATTAATCCATCCTTTTGCTCCTGGAGACAACATAGCTTCTTGCTTATGGAGCAAATTTAGGGAATTAGTTCAACATGGGGAATTGAATGGCAATTATTGAAGGCTTACCGCTTGTTCTTCTTCGCTTTTCCACCAAAGGCATACCGCGTAGCAAATCCAACTTTGATTCCTACTTCCATGTCTGGAACAAGTCGCATTGTTGGGCCAACATCCAAAGCGAAATTCAAGGGAACCACTTTAAACGTGTATTCCACGCCAAAGACTCCCGTTAATCCCCCCCAGAAACCGCTGTGGGTTGCGTTATCATACCGATTGTCGTAATTGGTGTTCCAATAACCGAGATCCACGCCACCGCCCGTGTACCAATCGAAATCACCTTTCAAAGCGTGGTTAAATAAATACATTCCTTCAAGCCAAACAAAACGTCTTCCTGCTCCGAAGTTTACTTCAACAGCATTTGCTTCTTGGAAAAAATGTTTCACGCTAAATTGAGCCATATCAACATCAAGCGTTGACCAATCGCCTTTGATGCCAACGGCAGTATTGTATTGCTGACTAAAAGAAAAATGTGAGGCCATAGAAATGGCCAAAAGGACAAGGAGGTATTTCATATTCTGGTTTTTGAGTACTTATATAACGGAGGATAATTATGAATTATTCTCCCGTCTCCTATATAAATGAAGAATTATTTGTGTGCTTGCATAAAAACAGGCCTACTTGATTCTTTTAGACATGGACATTGTTCCAATAAAAATTCCGAAAGAAAGTAGGATGGCAAAAAGTCCCGCTAGATCTATTCCGTTATTAGATCCTGTATATAAAAATGCTGTAAAAAGATTGCTAAATAGAAAGCTAAAAATGGAAACCACAATGGTTGAGGAATACGCTTTTCTTGAATAAGAACTTAGAAATTTAAGGAATAGCATAAGAGAAATAGCCACGAAGAGTAGCGTGACAAACAAGAAGAAGTAATAAATAGAATCAAAAACACCACCGTCAATGTCTAACAAAGGAGCAGCCGCAGCAGATTCGCATAATAAAAGACAGACAAAAATCCAGATTGAGAATTTCATTTTTCAATACATTAAAACAGCAACGTCAATTTAAGAACCTACAACTGACCCGCTACAACAAATGCTTTTCGCTTAACGAATGATGCTTCTCCATCAACAGCAAAAGCTTCAAACACACCCACATAAGTTCCAATAGACGCTTTGTTTCCAGCATCAGTAATGCCTTGCCACGTGAACGTTCCTTCCAGTGCGAGCAGTTCTGAACTTATTACTTGTGCTATCAATCTTCCTCGATCATCGTAAACGGTAAACGTTCCGACCATTCCGGGCTCCACCATTTGATAATTGACCTGAAGTACATCTTCAAACCCATCATTATCCGGTGAAATTGACTCGCTTGAATAGCTGAATTCGCCATTGATTAATTCTGGGCGGTATTGTGAATTAAGACGTCCCGGTGTTCCAAAGTCGAGCGCTTCTGCCGCTGTGTGCCAATTGCTAGAATTGTTTGGGTCTGCCAATGGATCTAGGCGCTCTAACGTTTTTCCGTCGTCGTCGTCGAGCAAGGCAAAATGCCAATCGGCATCGTACGAAACATCATCGATAAGGGTGTTGTTTGAAATCAAGTAAATTGTTCCTGAATCATTGCTGTATGTCGGCAAATCGGATTGAACAAACGTTCCAAGAACCGCTTGAGAAAATTGTTGGATGATCTGAGATGAATCTTCGGAAATTACAGCATAACTGTCTGGATACAAGAGAAAATGTTCCGCGACGATCTTATTGTTTGAAATTGTATCGTCGTCGTAATTCGCCAATTCCCATTGATACAAATCGATCAATTTGTTGGACGTATTGTACACCTCAACCCAATCGGTTCCGCCAGTAATCGGATTGAACATGATTTCATTAATTGCCACATCTCCTGCAACTGCGTTTTCTGGCAATGCAAATTCACCAATCAAATTCGTGGAGTTTAGCCAACAATCGGCAGCGTTTTGAATCGTGATTAAATACGACTGTGAAGCTTGAAACGTTTCAACAAACTCCAAGGTCATCATTGTTGGATAGGCTCCTAAAACATATTTGTTCTGAATGGTCAATGTCGGATTTACAGAAATTGAAGTGTTTGCCAAAGCCGTTGAGTCCATTCCTTCATCAAAATAAACTTCTAGAAAGTTCGGAGCAAGCGCTATCAGTTGTTCAAATCCAGGTGCGTCTGTATCGGGCGTAATGTCATAAATTGAATTTTGCAATCCCGGCGTTCCTCCTAACGGATCATTACTCGCTAACCAATCCGAGAAATCGGAACACGGGTCCTCTGGGTTTATGCGCTCAATTGTATATCCTCCATCTTCCTTATTGGCATCTCCATACCATTCATCTGAGTAGGTAATTGAATCCAAAACCAATCCCAAGTCCGTTCTTAAAACAAGGTTGTCGCCCGAATTATTCAAACTTGGAAAGCTCGTAACTTGAACCGCAACAGCGAATGAATCGACACTGGAAGTCCCTGTAAGAACCATATATTCTCCAGGCAATAACCAAGCTTGTTGAATTGTTCCGTCCGATGATGCATCTCCGATTTTCCAATCTTGTACATTGAAAATTTTCGAACTCTTATTGTAAATCTCTACAAATTCCGCATCCTTTAACCCTACCGATGGAGAAGGATCGCAAAGAAATTCGTTGATCACAACGTCTCCTATTGCGGGAATTTCAGCAATTAAAAATGAGAAATTGGCCGATTGAGACCCGGAAACATTTCCAAGCAAATCTTCAATAGAATTGGTGAACATCCCGTAGCTAGAACCATTTGTTAACGGAAAGCTCGGAACGATATGCACCAACGCAGGATTTATACCATCAACTGTTGCAGAAATGGCAGATTGAAAAGGTTGAATGTCATAATTGTTTACATCTTCCGCCGTAACAGGATCGACAGCTTCATCGAATTGAACATCAATTAAATTTGCATTAATTGCCGTTGCAGAAACCAAAACGGGTGGAGCAAGATCCACTATTTCATCGCCAATGTAAATGTCGTCGTAAAAGAAGTTATCGGCGTTACTTAGCGTATACGTTTCCATGAACCCACTGTGTGTCCCCAAAAGCGCTGTAGCATCGTTTACAGTTCCAGCCAACGTATAGTTTGTTCCACCGGCGTCATCAATGTACAACGACCAATTGCTTAAATTATCTCTAACAACGCGAACGCCAATCGCAAAACTACTCGCGATTTGGGCCGAAGGGCCTGCTAGTAATTCAGTATCGGTTCCGCCAACAACTTTAAATAAACGAACGGCATCTAGTGATCCTGCCTCGCCCAACTGCAAGTAGAACCCGTCAGGATCTGTCGTTAAATCCGCAGAAGATGCTGTCAAATAAAAGCGCCCAAAGTTACTTCCAGAAGGTGAAAATGTTTGTCGAATAATTCCGTTCCATTCTTTATTGTCTAAAGTGGCCAAGCCATGCGGAGTTGTCAAATAGGAAATTGCCGCAACCGTATTGCTTAATTGCAATTCAAAAGAGCCGTTCACGATATAATCCGCGTCGGTTCCCGACCATGTTGGATTGGAGGTAAAGTCCCCGTCGGAAAAGTCGTCAATTACTTGTCCAAATCCAATGTAATGTGTTAGAATAAACACAAAGCAAAAAAAGTGCCTCATACTTTGTAAATCAATGAGTCTAAATATACTAAATTTGGAGTTCGAACTAGAATAATAGAACAAGAATGAAAGTAGCTGTAGTTGGTGCAACGGGAATGGTAGGACAAGTGATGATGAAAGTTCTTCGCGAAAAATCATTTCCAATCACAGAATTAATTCCTGTAGCATCTGAAAGATCGGTAGGTAAAACAATCGACTTTGGTGGAATGGAATGTACCGTTGTTGGTTTGCAAACGGCCATTGACATGAAACCGGACATTGCTATTTTCTCTGCTGGTGGTGGAACATCTTTGGAATGGGCGCCTAAATTTGCCGATGCTGGAATAGTTGTAATCGACAATTCTTCTGCTTGGAGAATGGACCCAACAAAAAAATTAATCGTTCCAGAAATCAATGGAGACCTTTTGACTTCAGAGGATAAAATAATTGCGAATCCAAATTGCAGCACCATTCAATTGGTTCTTACTTTGAAGCCGCTGCATGAAAAATATGGGATTAAGAGGGTTGTCGTTTCAACGTATCAGTCCATTTCTGGTTCGGGAGTCGCGGCGATCAATCAAATGGAAAACGAGAGAAACGGTATAAATGGAGAGATGGCGTATTCGTATCCAATCGATCGGAATTGCATTCCACAATGCGATGATTTTGTTGAAAATGGATACACAAAAGAGGAAATGAAGCTCACAAATGAGACGAAAAAAATCTTAGATCCAAAAATAAATGTAACAGCTACGGCGGTTCGAGTTCCAGTTGCAGGAGGACACTCTGAAGCGGTGAACATTGAGTTTGAAAACGATTTTAATTTAAGTGAAGTTCGTTTGTTGTTGCACAATCAAGATGGGATTACCTTGAAAGACGATCCAACGACAAATTCGTATCCAATGCCGTTATATGCTTCTGGAAAAGACGATGTTTTTGTCGGAAGAATCCGAAGAGATGAATCTCAAGCAAATACTTTGAACCTTTGGATTGTATCCGACAACCTTAGAAAGGGTGCGGCGACGAATGCAGTACAGATTGCAGAAATTTTATTGAAAAAGGAATTGGTTGGGATTATCGTCTAAGAAAAGACGATTTCTCAATCTAGAATTTCAAATGATTTGAAAAAACGAGAAGACGCTTTATTGAAAAGATTTCCTTCTTCTGTTACAACGGTAACGGAGTAAAAAATGCCATCCTTATAATACATCTTGTAATGCGTTTTAATATTTGAATCGTCAATGGTAAGGTATAAATGCCTTCCTGGAGCATTGTTCTTCTCTATGACCTTTTCAAATTCTATTTTGGCATTTGTTGCAGATAAGAGATAATCCCTTTGCTCATTGAAGAGTGCTTTAATAGCATCTTCTCCTTCAATATTATTCAAATAAAGATAGTCCAATTTATAAGCCAGGTTAACATGATCCTTGCCTTGCATGTTTGCCGTGTAATGAAATACCTCAAGTTCCTCATCATCAATGATTAGAATTGAAGTCGACTCTTCAACTCCTGTCACAGGAAACGTGATCTTAAAATTAGCTTCGTCATTAATGAATTCAGAAGTAGCTTCACCTTCTCCAGCAATCTCAATTAACCTTTCGAGATCTTCTTGGCTGAGATTCCCTCCATTGGATTTATCCAATATCTTTTCAATTTCGGATCTTTCGGTCTCTTCTTCTTTGGTTTCACTGCATGCAACTGACGAAAGTAGAATTGCTATTGCGAAGATTGAGTAAACGAATTTCATATGTGTTTTCAAAGATTACTAGCTGCGCTTAACAAACGACCATTTCTTTTTCAAAGCATTGGTTCGGTAATCGTCCAGCAACTCATTAAAACCTTTGTTGATAAACTTCACCATGAGCTTGTGCGTTCCCTTGCTGTATTTGTACTCCAATTCTTCTTCAAAAATCGGCATAATGAACAAGAAGTTGATTGTTTTCCCATTGACTTTAACAGGTGCCATTTCCGCTTCTAACATCATTGGGCGAATGAGCATAAAATGATTTTGCTCCATCGTTCCAGAAATCGGGTTCTTCTCCTTACCTGTTGGAAAAGTGTGTCCATGACCAAACCACGATTCGTTTTCTTGAACGTACTTCGCTAATTTCTGAATCCATGAAAATACCCAGTTCATTTGCGGATTTTCGGCATCTTCCCATTCCCAATAACTTGGTAAACAAAAACACAATTCGTTGTACTCGTTTCCAATTTCTTTCTCTGGAACGGGCATTTTGTAATTGCTCAAACCGTTTGTCATTAGCACATTGATGGGCGATCTCAACTCAAGATCAAGCATTAGCAAAGGCATTTCACCTTCCTTAACAGGAACCTCTGAAACGCGGTGCTCACCAAATCTTTTTACTAGTTCGTTTTTCACGTTGTAAAGATAGTTTGAATTATGAATGAGAAATTATTATTGAATTATAAATTTTGACGACAGGTGTAACTTGGCTACGGTTGCAGTTTCGCTTTGAACCACAAGGACACAAAGGCACGAGGGTATAATTTATTCTTATAATTAAGTTGTAACTGCTAAGACACAAGTCAGCCTTTCGTCTGCCCCTAATTCTCAACAATAATAAAACCCGTTACATCAAATAATCGTGATCACATTTATCTGCATCCTGTGCCTTAAGCAAAACTCTTCATGGTGCCCTTGTGTCCTTGTGGTTACACCTGAACACAGCATGACCTATCAATTCTCACGCTTACTAAACCACCTTCTCCAACTGATACCAAAAAGCCTCACTGGAATTCACACATCCCTGCTCCAGCATTTCATGAATTTCGGCCGCTCTATCCTTTAAATACATTTTCTCTGTTCTAAAAATAGACAATGACTTTGCATTTGTAGAAAGTGCTTCATGAATAGACTCGGGAGTTGTGAGGTCAACCGCATCAGAATTAGCGTTAATAGAAATCAATTCAATTTTGTCGTCCAATAGATGAAAAACCATGCATGACTTTTGCGATCTGTGTTCAATGAACCGAACTTTGTCATACACCTTTTGAAGCACTGTATCGGAGAACAATTCAACCAATTCAACAGCTTTTACAGGGTTTGATTTGTTCATTTCTGCCCATTCATCACCATGTACGCCGTTGACAATCAAGAATGCTTTTAAGTCATCTTCAAGCAATTCCAATTCTTCTTGCGATAGGATTCTATACTTCATACCGCAAAGATACTACTTGGCAGAATTAATCGACCTCGAAAGACTTCATTTTTACTAAATTTGCGGAATGCAACAGAAAAAAGGAATCGCAATTTTAGGATCAACTGGATCAATAGGAACTCAAGCTCTTGAAGTCATTGAATCGTATCCAGATGTTTTCGATTTACAAGTTATTACGGCATATAAAAATGCAGATTTGTTAATTGAACAGGCTTTAAAACACAAACCAAACACTGTTGTAATTGGAGATGAAAATCAATACCAAAAGGTAAAAGATGTTCTTTCAGAGCACGACATCCATGTCTATTGCGGAGAAGATGCTTTGTGTCAAGTTGTGGATTCAAATGATATCGATACAGTTCTAACGGCCATGGTTGGATATGCAGGACTTAAGCCGACTTTAGCCGCAATTCGAGCGAAGAAAAACATCGCGCTGGCCAATAAAGAAACGCTCGTTGTTGCTGGTGAATTGGTAACAAAAGAGGCGCAAAAAAACGGTGTAAATATTTACCCTGTCGATTCTGAGCATTCGGCTATTTTTCAATGTTTGGTAGGAGAATTCCACAACAAAATTGAAAAAATCTACCTGACGGCATCCGGTGGGCCATTTAGAGGCTACACTTCTGAACAACTCCTTAAGGTAACGAAGGCGCAAGCGTTGAAACATCCGAATTGGGAGATGGGAGCAAAAATCACCATCGACTCGGCATCCATGATGAATAAAGGGTTGGAAGTAATCGAAGCGAAGTGGTTGTTTAACCTAAAGCCCGAACAAATTGATGTTATCGTTCACCCTCAATCGATTGTACATTCGCTTGTTCAATTTGAAGATGGAAGCATGAAGGCGCAAATGGGCTTGCCCGATATGAAATTGCCGATTCAATATGCTTTTACGTATCCCGATCGCTTGAAAACGGATTTCCCGAGATTCAATTTTATGGATTATCCTCAATTGACGTTTGAGCAACCGGACATGAAGACATTCAACAATCTTCAATTGGCATTTGATGCACTTCACGCTGGCGGAACGAAAGCTTGCTCTTTGAACGCTGCCAATGAAGTTGCCGTTGCGGCGTTCCTTAATGATGAAATTTCGTTTGCCGATATTTCTAGAATTAACGGAGAAACAATGCATGCAATGGATTCCATTTTAAATCCTGAGCTAGAAGATTATATTGCTGCGGATGCTAAGGCAAGGGAGTTTGCACGGGAGCTTTGTAAGTAACGTCTTTTCGTTCTTTTTAATCAAGTAAAAAGGACATAGAAAGAATCACCCCTTCAATCCCAACCAATATTTAAGGCCTTCTATTCTTTTCGAGCTTCCTTTATGCTCAACATACATCAACGCATAAATGAACGCGTATTCCAGTACGACAAACGTCACGTTTTCATTAAACCCCTCTCCATACGCCTGGTAGGTAAAGAACGCCAGCAATGACCAAAATATCGGGTACAACTTTCCGGATAAGATTCCGAACGGGATTAAAACCGTCAGGTACCACGGATGAACAACAGGTGAAAACGAAAAGTAGACGACGTAAAGCAACAGTAATTTATGGTGGATCTTCTTATCGGATTTGATACTGATCTGAATGAAAAGCAGCAAGGTGATAATTGGGAAAATCAAACTTATTTTATCTGAAATATTAACACCTGTTAGTAGGATCGACGCCTCTTTTATGAATGCATAAGGCCCGGCATTGAAACTGAACCAGGCGAAATAAAGTCCAAAACTGTTTTTGAAATTCCAGAAGGTTTCAGAGTCAAGAATGACCGCCATTAATCCCACAGTCAGAAGAACGGTGACGCCTGAAAACAGGATAAATGTCTTGGTTGTTCGTTTTTTAAAAACCGCTCCGATAAAGAAGACGGGGTTCAATTTCGAGCATATTGCCAAGGCCAGAGCCGCTCCTGCTGCCGTTGTTTTTTTCTGACTTAAGTAGTAAAGCGCGAGCAAAATAAATGCAATGGCGAAACCATCGAAATGCAAGTTTCCAACGATCTCGATAATGATTAAGGGATTCAACCAATACAACCCGACCAATGCGGCGTTCTTGCCCTTTTTGATTAAAAGAAGCCGGAGAATAAAGAAGGAGACGATTTCAGCTATCAGCAACCAGATTCGCATAACGACTAAGTTTCCGTCATTTGGCGAGCCAATCATACTCGCCGTTTTAAAAACAAATTGGTTGATGGTTGGGTAGATCGAGTAATACCGCTTTGAATTCATTCCGTCTGGAAATTCAGCTGATGAGGCTTCATAAAGAGCACTGTATTTTTCGGCTAAAACCGGATCACTTTCAAAATATTCGGCGTGATTTCTAGGTAAAAATTGGAACGCTGAAATACCGTCCTTTTGCAGTTCCCCATCCCATGTAAAGCGAAAATAATCGTTGGATAAATGCGGTGTTACAAAAAGAAAAACAAGTCTGAATGCTAAGCCAAATGCGAAAATAAACATCCAGTGCTTTGTGTGTCGAACGAAATGTGCAGTGATAATTAAACCAACCACAAACAACGCCGTATAAACACCGAAAATGAATTGATGGTCCGTTCTTTTCAGTTCATAAGCAAACAGGAAATATCCTGCCAAGGCAAGAACCGCAAGAATCCAAATGTGGATTTGGTACCGCTTTATGAACTCCATCTAAATGTCCGGTTTTTGAAAAACAACGAAAGTGAAAAACCCGTTAAAATAATTAGACCGTAAATTATGGTCATGAAATTCATAAAGTTCAGTCCAATAACTGACCAAAACGCACCGTAGAGCAAACAAATGAATTCCAAGATCATAATGCTTCTTTCCTTTTTAAAATCGTATCCCTTTTTAATGTTTTTAACTTCTGACTCACCAAATTTTGGAGTTCGAACAAAAGCCGATTTTTTACCTACATATCCTTCGATTACACCAAACACCATGTACAACGAAATTCCTGTTGTCATTGCAAAATAAGTCAATACTGAAGGAATGAAAAGCAAGCTTGTTTTGAGTTTATTTATGGACGACCTCCAATTTCCGACAAAGAAGATAAGAAGCAGCATATAAATAACGCTTGCTCCGAATGCCGCGAAAACTTCTTGATGCGGAACATCTATATCGCCTACTTGATTAAAGTAAAAAACAGCTGGACTCAAAAGTAAAATAGCGATAACCAAAAGATACACCGAACTGTTCAATAAGTGAAACGTTCCCATTATTTTACTCCGTTCCTTGGCATCCGACTTCCAAAGCATTCCTGCATTTTTCCGTAGACATTCCGCTGCGCCTTTCGACCATCTAAATTGCTGCGTACGATAAGCTTCAAACGTTGCTGGTAATTCAGAAGGGGATCCGACATCAAACAAGTATTCAAACTTCCAGCCCTTGGATTGCGCTCTAAAACTCAAATCCAAATCTTCCGTCAATGTGTCGCCTTGCCAACCTCCCGATTCGTCTATGCATTTTCTTCTCCAGATTCCCGCTGTTCCGTTAAAGTTAATAAATCCACCACCGTTTTTTCGACCGAGTTGTTCGATTCCAAAATGGGTGTTCAACATTATCGATTGCGCTCTGGTCAAAATAGAACTGTCTTCATTTAGGTACGTCCAACGGGTTTGAACCAATCCGATTTCTGGGTCTTGAAACGGACCTAGTGTTTGTTTGATAAAGTGCGGGTCAGGAATGAAATCGGCGTCGAAAATGGCTATGAATTCCCCTTTAGACGTTTCCATTCCATGCGCCAAAGCTCCTGCTTTATAAGCGACTCGGTCTTCACGTTGGACATGAATAAAGCGAAATGAATCCGGATTAAGATTTGTAATAAATTCTGTTATAATGTCGCTGGTTTCATCCGTTGAATCATCCAAGATTTGAATCTCTAACTTGTCTTTGGGATATTCTAATTTTGTTATGGATTCCAAAAGGCGCTTCACGACAAACTTCTCATTGTAAAGAGGAAGTTGCACCGTAACCATCGGAAGCGCTGTTTCGTTAAGATCATTTGATTTTTTGGTGCGCTTGCCAAAAGAGAGGAACATCAAAATAAGTTCATGAAATACATGAATGAACAACAGCCCGTTGATTACGATCCAAGAATAGAATATGATTTTAGCCACGTTCGTCAAAATTAACATTTCGATTGAAAAATAGCGGCAAGATGAAAAGATCCATCACATAAGCCAAGGCAATTCCCACTAAAAAGATCCAAGCAAACGGCCGAACCCATTCAAAATTCGAAAAGCCAAGCGCGATAAACCCAACAGCCAAAACAATGGAGGTCACGAAGACCGGAAAGATGTGTAAATCGCTATTGCTCTTGTCTTCCTGCGTTATGATGTAAATCGAGTCATCGATGCATATTCCCACTAAAATGGACAAGAAAAAGAGTGTCAACGGTGTAATCGCAATACCAACCCACAACATGATCGCCAGCGTTGCAAGAACAGGCAATAAATTCACAATGATCAAGCCAATACTTTCTCGAATTGATTTCATAAATAGGAATGTCAAAAGGCTTGCAAACAAAATTCCGATTCCGATTCCGATTAAAATTTTGACCGTAAAAGAATACGACCCTCGATCCGAAATGTACGCACGACCTGTGAGTTCAAAGCGCATTTCATCGTCCGAATACTTGGCCAAAAGAGTTTCAAGTTGCGCATTCTGCTCCATTGATTTAGAGAGCGGAGTATTTCCACATCCAAAAACAATCTTGGCCGTTTTATTATCTTCCGATAAAATTCCATCACCGCCAAGGAATTGTTTGAATCTATTGAGATCCTTCTTGGTTTCTTTTGAAAAATAATTCGGAACAACAAACGCTCCCGATTGCCCATTTCGCTTAAATCGATTGTATCTTTTCGCGAGTAAGGTTGGACTATTGATAAATAGCGGATCGTAAATTTTGCTGATTTCCTTTTCTAGATTTTCCACCTTTTTTAATCGCGTTGATGTCCAAAAATCCTGGTCTTTGACATGGATGGCAACTTCCAATCTTTTGGACCCAAAGAACTCCTTTCTCAGAATTTCTATGGCTTCTGTTTCCGCAGAACCTTTCGTTCCCATGGCATAATCTGAAGTGTCAATTTTGAACAAGGAAACAACACAAAATAGAATTCCAGCCATTGCTGCTACCAATCCAAATTGCACCCATTTTCGTTGCTTCCTCACTCCATTCTTAATTCGGTTGTGAACGTCGTTTAAGAAGGATAAGTTCGACCGTTTGATCATTATGTTTTCCTTCGTCAACAAGTGAATAACAACGAAGCGACTGTTCAGGTAGGCAATTAAAACACCTGCAATGGCAACCAAAGACAAGTTAAACAGGTGGTCGTTTTCGGAGAGAATCAAAAAGACAACAAAGCCAATAATATTGGTTAAGGATGTAAATAGCATTGGGGTTTTTACGCGCTTCAAAATCTTCACTCTCAATTCTTTATTGTCCTTTGCATCTGTTGCCAACTGCTTTTGATGGTACATTAAATGCATGATGTCTGTGAACGACAAAACGATAACAATACACGGAATGGTGATCATGTGGGCGCTAAAAGCAATGTCCATCGCCATCATAAAAAGTAATGTTGCGGCAAGATTACTCGCTATTACACCTCCGATCAAAACCAACCCTTTAAATGATTTGGTCAGAATGAAAAAGCTGAAAAGGATTAGCAATAAGCTAATCAACGCGAGTAAAACAGCATCATTTTGCATCAATTGCTTCATTCCTTGTTGGATCACATCGTATTGCAAGTAATGCGCTTGAATACCACTTTTAGCGAATTCCGATTTTTTAAATTCCGCCATAGAATCCATTGAGATGCCATCTTTGGTCTTTCCTTTAAGGTGCAACAAAACGTAGCGCTTGTCTGCAGAAATAAACTTTTTTGTGATGTCTTTGTAAGCATCTATTTTGGACATTCGCTTCTCAAAAGCGGCTTTGTTATCGAGATTTATAAACGGTTCTTTCTTGACAAAGAGCAATCCTTTACGAGGATAGCGCAAGTTTGTAATGCTCAAAGCGCTTTCAATTTCCTCACGCTCCGACCAGAACAATAAGACATCCGAAAGCAAATTGAAATCCTCAAAACTTTTCCAACCGTTCTTCTTTTCAAGAACAATTACCAGCTCGTTTGATTCATTCGTCGTAAACTTTTTTTGAAGTTCTTCGTACTCCTTCAGGTCTTTGTCAGTGCCCAAATTGTACCCGCTGACTTCAGTGTCGAATTCCAGATTCCGTGAAGAATAAAATCCAAATGCTGTTATTAGACCCAGCAGAAGAAGTATTAAAATCGACTTATTTTTCATTCAACAAGTCTTTCAAAAAAGGGTTTATTTTACCTGCAATAAGTGCGTGCCCAAATTTGTTTGGATGACTATCATACGGCCGGTTTGTTAACTTTTTACTTTTAAAATTGAAGTTAACTTTTAAGGTTGGAATGCCCTTAATTCGAGATTGGACAGTATTTGTTTCTTTGGTTGAATCTAAGAAAACGACTCCAAATTCAACGCCTTGCTTTTTACAGAGTTCATGCATTTCCTTGATGAGACAGACCGTGACGTCTAAGCCGTCGTTATCTATATCTGCATAGTTGTCGTATGCCGACTGCATCCAGTTAATAGAAGCCAGCCAGCTGCGCCCGAATGCATTTGAATACATGTCATCCCAGCGTTCAAACTGGATTTCTGAATCGCATTTCAACTTGTATGGGAACCGTGCTGTTTTCATTTCGTTTTTTACATTAGACGAAGATCTTTCATATCCTATCTTTAAATTTGAACGGTATTGTTGAGAAAGCCCGTTTCGTATAAAATGAAACGATGAAAAATTCAGCAAAACAGCCTTCAAGTTTCCTTTCTTAAGTTCCTGTTTAAGCTGCATTAACGACTGAACTGTGCCGTATCCAATTACTCCGGAATTTTGAATGCTGTTCTCCGGAAATTGTTCTTGAATAAGTGCAGGAAAATTCTGATCGTCATAAACTCCATACCCATATGTAAATGAGCAACCAAGGAAAAGCACATCAGTCGAATCCGGATTTGCATTTCCAGGAACCAAGCGGTGATTTCCTTCTTCATGATTCGCCACAAAATTAACCTTCTTATTTATCGAGATCGAATACCGGCCAGGGTTTAACTGAATTCCCAAATTCTGATGTCCGATGTAAGCGTTGTTTGGCGTCGACTTAATGGAATAATCATTGTTATGAAAATGACTGTATCCTAAAATCCGAAGGGCGATTTCAAAACACAACAACAACACTAAAGGGTACACAATGACCCATTTAAGAGCAATTTTCAGCTTCTTTTTCATTGCCCAAATTTAAGAAATCCATCGGCGAACGCATCGAATTTATCCTAATAATTACTTTTTTATTTAAATCCTAAACACCAAGCGTTCACTCAATTAAATGGACATTTCAGAAGCTCAAAAGAGCATACAACTATTTTTATAGTTGTATAACTAAGTTTTTAGTTGTAGGTTTGTTTCATAAATCAATCCGATGAATGAATTAACAAAAGCAGAAGAACAAGTTATGCAAGTCCTTTGGGAAATCAAGGAAGGCTTTGTAAAAGATATTGTGGCCAAGTTCCCAAATCCGAAGCCAGCCTATAATACGGTCTCAACGATTATTCGAATTCTTGAAAAGAAAAAAGTTGTTGGGCACAAGGCTTATGGGCGAACGCATCAATACTTCCCGTTGATTTCCAAAGAAGTGTATACCAAACAATCGACGCATACTTTGGTCGACAATTATTTCTCGGGATCATTTAAAAGTTTGGTTTCGTTCTTCGTGAAAGAAAAGGACATCAGCGTTGACGAGTTGGAAAAGATAATGAAGGAACTTAAAAAATCGAAGTCATGAGTTTATTACAATTCCTTTTAATCAATGTTAATCTATTGGCATTTTTCGGATTGTTTCTTCTTTTTTCGAGAGGGAAAAGGCACTTGCATTTCAATCGGTTCTATTTGATCTTGACGCCTATAATTTCAGCGATCTTGCCTTTTATTTCAATCAGAAACGCGTCTTCTTCGGTTACTTGGGTTTCAGAATTGCCAACCGTAAATTTACTAAGATCGCGCTCCCTTATTGGAAGTGAAATGATCAGTTTTGAAACAGTCATTTACAGCGTCGGAGCCCTCTTGTTCTTGTCTATTCTGATTTTTCAAATCTACTCGATCATTAAACCAAAAAAGGCGACTTATCTGAAATCATTCAACGGGGCATCAGTTTATCTTTTAAATTCTGACGAGGCGACACATTCTTTTTTCAAACGGATTTATTTAAGCCCCGAGAATTTAGACAATGAAAAGATCATTTTAATTCATGAACACGAGCACTGCCGAGGATACCATTCGATTGATCTTCTAATCATTGCCGTTTTCAAATCGCTGTTTTGGTTCAACCCTATTATTTATGCTTGGGGGAAATTGGTGAAAGAGAACCATGAGTTCATTGCCGATCAAAAAGTCATGTCCGAAAACATCAGCGCATGGAACTATGGACGCCTACTTCTGGATGATAATTTTCGGTCGACAGCTCCACATTTAACGAACACATTTAACACGAAATCGATGCTTCTTAAACGCATTGAAAATTTAAATCTCAAAAATCAATACCCTATGAAAAATCTATTAGTAATACCTGTATTAGCAGGTTTGGCCCTGTTTTCAATGTCAATGACAGATGAAAACACGGTAGCAAAATCAACAGCTTCTTCAACAATTGTAAAAGGAGAAGATCCAGAAGTTAAAGCGGAGTATCCAGGTGGAATGGACGCTATGTTTGCTTTTTTAGGCAAGGAGGCAAAGTATCCTAAGTCTTTGGAAAAAGAAGGCCCAGAAGGAAAAGTATTTGTAGAATTTACGATTACAAAATCCGGAAAAGTAACCGATGTCAACTTGAAAAAAGCATCTGGATATGATGCTATGGATGACGAAGCAATTCGTATGGTAGAAGCGATGCCGAACTGGAAACCAGCGCAGAAAGACGGCTTAGCAATCAAATCCAAAATGACATTACCAATTGTTTTTAAAATAAATTCATAATGGCCTAAGTGACTCATTTTTAATGGAAAGCACCTGTTCAATTGAGCGGGTGCTTTTTTGTTTAGACATGTATACAATTTTCTTGAAAATTCTTCGTTTAACATTCGAAACTACATGAAATCTACCTAAACCCTATGGCTATAAACCATAAATCGATCCCTAAAGACGATTCTACCATTTTGCTAATCTGCGCATTAGCCATTACTCTTTTACTCTTTTTTGTGGATGAAGGAAGTATGACATTCAATTGGATGGCCAACGTTGGTAGCTGGATTCTATTTATTATTTATGCCGTTTTCATCTTTATGGGTGAAGTATTCGTTTCAACGGTACTTTTACGAAAACACCAGAGTATTATTTACACGATATTGAGCGTTGCAACCGGATCTGGATTGGGAATTCTATTCGTTGTTAAGGTCGTGATGAGTAACTGGTAATCAATTCAACTACTTTTTCTTCTTGTCTTTGCCGATCGAGAATTTATAACCGTTTTCATTCCCGACTATTTTCACATTAACGTATTTCGTTTTTTCATTCCCGTATTGAATCTCGTCAGTTTGATCGTCTGGAACATCTTCTTTTTTCTTGCCAAATAACTTCGAGGCAGCAGATTTCGTTACCATCTTCCAAGGAATTCTTAAATAGTATTCCATGTTCC
Organism: Crocinitomicaceae bacterium; assembly: GCA_047630755.1. Classification (GTDB taxonomy): domain Bacteria; phylum Bacteroidota; class Bacteroidia; order Flavobacteriales_D; family Crocinitomicaceae; genus UBA4466. Next base: position 141,559 of record JBLHYG010000004.1, read on the forward strand.
CTTGAAGGTCTTGTTTCCCTGAGATTTCAAGATGGCCTAGCGAAGAGTTAACAGACATTTTTGGAATCGTCATGACTCCATCAACGAGATCGATATGGTTGTTCAATGTGTCGAATAAAACCTTGTTTAGATTCTTATCACTAAAGTATTCGGACATGTATTCAAGCATCGCATAATTTTCCAATCGACCGTGCGTGACATCGAGATCCATGTGAATTTCAGAATCGTCAATTTTTGGAGTCAAGTCATTGTGCATATGTATCTTCCCACTAATTGTTCCGGTGAATTGTCCATGAAGGTTTTCAGCAACAATATAATCTTGTCCGAAATTCTCAAACTTGAACAAGAGTTTGTCTAAGTCAATGTTTTTCGCTTTAATGGTTGGACTGAAGTAGATCATCTTCGGGTCAGAACCATTGAAATAGCCGTCAATATCGAAATGACCACCGGCGGCATCCATGTTCAGGTGTTCTAAATATAAATAATGCTTCGGTGTTGTTCTTAGCGTTCCTTTGATATTGTGCATCAAATACCGATGGTAGTTCAAATGCTTAATGTCTATGTGATAGGTCATGTCGGTGAATGGCAAATCGTAGATGTTGAACACTTCATCATGCACAGATTTAGCTTCCCGCACCGCTGTGCTTTTATTCTTTTTCAATGCAGGTGCAGGGTTGTATTTAATCAATTGATCCAAATCAAGTCGGGAAGCGACAATCGAGAAATGATTCTCTCGTTTTTTCTCAGCTTCATCTTCACCCAAGTAATAATGGAGGGTTGTTTGAAACTGTGATTTACCCAGAATTCCATGGAAATCTTCAACCACCAAATGGTCTTCTTCGTAATGAATTCGCCCGTTGAAATTTTCAAAGCGCAAAGGATGCACTTTCATTTTAGCATCAAACCGATCAATCGTCAAATCCATTGATTTCAATTCTTCTTCGTAATGCAAATAGGTAAATCCATGAATCTTAAGGTTGTCAAGCTCTTCATGCTGGTACTCTTCAGGAACATAATTCTCTCCCTTGTACGAAAGGAAGGACTCCAATTGCAGCTTGTTCGAAACCAAATCAAACTCAATTTTAGAATCGCCTCCAGGATGCTCATCAAACCATTTTTCGTAATGCTCCAACTTACCCGTGAACAAGAAGTCACTTTTATCGATCAATCCTTTAAAATCTACAATTCTTAAGTCTTGTTCCTCCACAAAAATGTCTGCATGGAAATCGTGCAAAACATGCGGATAATGCGTCAATTTCGCGTACAAGTTTTCAATAAAGAATTCTCCTTGCGGCAAGTATTTGGATTCAGTAAAGCTTCTCGCTGAAGCCTTGAAATCGAAATCGAGGTTTAAATCATTAATCTGTTCGTCGACAGCCCCTTCTCCCTTTCCAGTAAGTTCGAATAAGTCCAAATACTTACTTGTTATTTTCAACCGTGTATCGACTTCTTTGTCTGTATGATGAAGAATAGCGGGTAAATCATCAATAGTGCCAATCACTTCAAGGTCGGATTTCCCAACCATCAAATCCAGTATTTTAATCGTTGCTTTATGGCCCTGAATCTCCGTTAAGAAGTTGAAATTCTTAATGGGTAACTCATAATCATCCGACTTGAAATGAACATTGTTCAATGCCACTTTCATTTCGTATTCTTCGTTTAATTTGGAAACGGTGTGTTCTGGATTTTTCAGATCAATAATATCATCGAATTTGATGTTGACTTCGGCCTGTCCACCAACGTCATGCAAATGATCCATATTCAAGAATTTTGAGACAAAGCCCAAATCGAACTTCGAATTAAAATTCATGTGAATATGAGGAGCCGTAAAATCATTGATCTCAATATCGCCATAGATTCGACCTGATTCTGGATTGGCAGAAAATTTATGCAATTCAAATTTCATTGAACTGAGGTCTTGATCCACCCCGTTTGAAAATTGACCATCGAAATTCAATCCACCAATTTTTTTGTTCGTCTTGGGATTTATAATATAACCGTTATGGCAGCCAAACTTTGCATCAATTGAAGGCTTGTGTCCATTGATAGACTTCCCTTTAATTTTCGTTTTTATATAGATATCTCCCTTATTTTTATATTGCTTGAGCGTGGGAATATATTCTTCCGGTGCCATCGCTACAAAGAGGTCAAAATTGGATTTGTTCCCAGTGAAATCGAGGTCTACAAAAACATCATCCAAGAAATCAATCTTGCCTTTCATTGTAAATTCCGATCCTTCCAATTTAACTGTCGTTGGCTGAATTGTCATGATGTCCTTCACCTTCAGAAAGTCAATATGCGTTTCAAGATCTATATGCTTGTGTTTTAAAAAGGTGGTGTCCCCATCTTTAATAACATTGATTATAAATCGCGTGTCCAGCTTCGCCAAAACATGATTTGGGGACGTCTCAAATTTTGCGGTTGCATCTTGAACAAAAGCCTCAACTTTAAGCCCATTTGACTCATTCAGTTTTGTGATGTCAATGTTTTCTAATTCCACCTTGCTAAGATCGAGGTGGAACTCTTCTTCAGGACTTTCAATTTCCTCTGTCGGTGTCAGTGCCTTTAGAATATTGAAGGAACCGTCCAGGTGTTCAACCACGTCAATGTTCCCTCCTTTCAACTTGATCTTTTTAATTTGCATATCTCCAGAAAGAATCGTCCACAAATTAAAACCAACATAAACGTCGTGTATATGTACCAATGGCGTACCCTTTTTCCCTTTGGTTTCATAGACTTTGAATTCTTCCAGGTCAATCGATATGTAAGGGAAGTTCTCAAACATCGAAATGTGAGACCCTTTAATCTCTGTTGCTCCCGCAAAATCCTTGTTCATGTCGTCTACAAGGTCTTGAACAATAGCGTCTTGCTTAATATAAACGATTAAAACTAAAGTGAAAAACAAGAAGACCGGTAGGCCAATAAAAGCGAGTACAAAGCGTTTCCAAAAGCGTTTGCTTCGGGCCCATTTCTTCAGTGTAATTCCAATTTTACTCATTGTATTCGCTTCAATTTAATTGATTGATGAAGATAGTTTATATTCGGTTAGATATCAAATGATATGCTAAAACGGTCTAAAATAATCAAACCATTGAATAATATTCAACAAGGATAAATTTGCTCTTATTTCATTCGGAGGACGTATCTTTACGGCATCTTTTTGATGCAAGAAACCCAATACACTAAGAAATGAAAAGCATAAACGAACGAATCGAGGCGGTTCGAAAGGCTCTGAAAAAACACAGTCTTCACGGAATTATTATTCCATCGAACGATCCACATCAAAGTGAATATGTTTCGGATTATTGGAAAATACGCGAACACTTCTCTGGGTTTACAGGCTCGGCAGGGACTTTGATTGTAACTCAAAATGAAGCCGCACTTTGGACCGATTCCCGTTATTATTTACAAGTTGAAAAACAATGTTCGGGAACCGTTGTTAAACTCCAAAAGCAATCCATTCCGCATGCGCCCGAACACATTCCTTGGCTTTGTAATTTGCTTGAGAAAAATTCTAGAATTGGAATTGACTTCCGCCTTTTCTCTTCAAGTCAAATGGATTATTTCAAAGAAAATGCTTCGGTAAAAGAGATCGAAATTGAAAGCTACGGCTCGTTAATCAATGACATTTGGGAAAACCGGCCCGACCAACCAAACGGTGTTATTTCGGATCATTCGGTTGAATTTTGCGGAGAATCTCGGAAATCAAAGTTAAATATGGTTCAAAAAGAGCTTTGTGATGAAGGGGCAGACTTCAATTTTATCTCAAGTTTGGATGAAATTTGTTGGCTCCTAAACATTCGTTCATCCGATGTAGATTTTACGCCTCTCGTCACATCGTATGCTTTGGTTGGAAATGAAACATCCTATTTATTTGTTCATAAAAACAGAATCGAACCCGAATTAATGAACGCGCTAAATCAAGACAAAATTGATGTGCTTTCTTACGATATGATTGGATCAAAATTGGAGGCGTTGACACGCGGAAAAAAAATAGTGGCGAGTTCTTCCACGTTGAATTATGCATGTCTTTCTTCGATTCAAGGCGAATTGATTTCGAGGCCGTCATTGGTGCAACATTTGAAGTCGATCAAGAACGAAATTGAAATTGCAAACGCGAAAAGTTCAATGGTAAAAGATGGAATTGCACTCACTCAATTTTTCATGTGGCTCGAAACGCATTTGGAATCAAACACGATTTCTGAATACGATCTTGGCGTTAAGTTGGAATCGTTCAGAGCGCAACAGGAATTTTACAAATACCAATCGTTTGGCGCTATTGTCGGTTATAAATCGAACGGTGCAATTATACATTATTCGGCTCCAGAAAAAGGTTCTTCAATCATAAGCAAAGACGGAGTTCTTTTGTTGGACAGCGGCGCTCAATATGAAAATGCAACCACAGATATCACAAGAACAATTTGGTTGGGCGGAACTCCATCGGCCGATTTAACAAAAACATATACGCTTGTTCTTAAAGGATACATCGAATTAGAACAAGCCGTTTTCCCAAAAGGAACTACCGGAATTCAACTGGACAGTTTTGCGCGAATGCACCTTTGGAAACATGGATTGAGTTACGGCCACGGAACAGGACATGGAATTGGATCTTACAGTATGGTTCACGAACCTGCTCAAGGTTTTACTTCAAGCATGGCTACTTTTAGAGGCGGAACTCCACATTTAGAAAACCAATTCACGACAATTGAACCGGGTTATTATAAAGAAGGTGAATTTGGAATTAGAACGGAGAATGTTGTTGTTTCGAAAGAAAAATTGAAATCGGATCACGGTTCATTTATTGGTTTTGAACCGATCACCCTCTGCCCAATTGAAACGCAATTGATAGACCGCGCCCTACTTTTGAATCATGAAATTGATTGGTTGAACGCTTACCATCAAAAAGTATTTGACGGCTTGGCTTCCCAACTGAATGATGACGAGAAGGTCTGGCTAAAAGAAAAATGTCAGGCGATTTAATTAGTTCGAAGGGATTTCGAGCCATTTGTCCAAAGCCGATTTCATCTCTTTCTGCTTTTTAAAACTGAAATCGCGCATTCGTGTTCCATGGTGTCCTCCGGCTCGAACGTATTTCAGCAAGCCGCGGCTTTTGGCTGCATCGGAGAGTTGAACCGCCGTTGCCGACCACGTGTCCAATCCGCCATAAATAAACATTATATTTTCCGCATCATTTTGAATGAAATCATTCACGTTTTTCATCGGTGCAGGATCGAATGGGCGGTTTTGTCCTTCTGGGAATGTAAACTCAAACGTATAGACTTCTTTCTGCGACAAGTACTTTTCAAACGGTTCATATTCATAACCGTATATTCCCATCTCTGTCATTGCTGCCCAGAAAAAAGGTTGTAAATTTTCAACGCCCTTTCTTTCAAAAAAAGAAACTCCGGAAACATCTAAGACGTGGTTTAAAAGGGAATCTGAAGTGGCTTTTTCATCTGGAATTTCATTAAATGCATACGTCCCCCATTGCCAAAACGCAAACGAATATTCGAGAACATAATACTCGAACGCTTTCTCTGTAGAAAAACTCCATTCGTAATTTTCAAACGACGCTTTTGATTTCAAGAGTTCAACCATTTCTGCCTTTCTTTCAAAACACAAGGTTTGGTATTCGTAAATCATTTCACGCTGTTTCTTCGTTCCAACCGTATCGAAAAAGTGATAGATCCGCGGGTCTTCGCGTTCAAAGTTTAGGGGAGCAACATAACAAACACTCGCGTCCACATCGTCCGGATAGAAAGACCGATGCAACATTGTTGTTTGTCCTCCTTTACTGATGCCTGTCGTTACAAATTTATTGTCTGTATATACTGCTTTTTTCAACGCTTGGATGATCAAATGTTGGTCTTCGGCGGCATTTCGAACCGTTAAATCCGTCCAGGGAATTTCAGTTTCTGGCTTTGATTGATCAAAAAAGCGGTGTTCAATTGTGATTTGATTTCCAGAATACAATTCCGCCAACTCTCCTGCTCTAGGCGAGAAAATTGCATACCCTTGAAGCTCAACAATTACAGGGGCATCATCTGAAGCATGGGCCAATAATACGCGTTGATTAAAGGTCGGTGAATTTGGATTACTTGGATCCGTTTTTTGTTGAAACCAAAGTTCATAATGTTCAGTAAAGTGATCCGTTTTTCGAAGAACATTCACCTCAACAACATTTGGAATCGCTTCAAGACGTTCGAGAAAAGTACTTTTTACCGATGGGGTTACTGTTTCGCTCGTCAGCTCTAAAGCCTGCTTGCAACTAACTTGTGTACACCCAACCGTTAAAACGACCAGTAAATAAAAAAGGTTTCTTTTCATAATTATTCAAATATACGCCTATCCTTCAAGAGATTAATCGGATTCTTGCCTTTGATCTTCATCTTCGAATTAAAAAACGGAAATTTCATGAACTTCTCGTGGTTTTCAATAGTAATGAGTCAAACATGGTTAAAATAGTATAAATCGGAACTCTATTCTTTATGGATTTGTAACTTTTAGAGCATCTCGTTGTTTCACTTACAACGTTCGTTACTACTGGCCCAATAAGTGGAGGAACAATACGTATATTTATTACACTGAGAAAACAAAAACTACAAGGAATGAGATTGAATACAATTTTGGGGTGTCTGCTTTTTTGCATTGCATCTTTACAAGCCAAAGCTCAAGTCGATTCAATGCAAATTAATGGACAGTATTATAAAATCTATCCTTATCCAGAGCAAATCGTTTCGCACGACGATTATTGGTTAGCCGTCAATGACAAAGACTATTTCAAAGACCCCGAAAATTTCTTTCAGTTGTTCGGTGAAACAGAGACGTTTAATCGATCCCAATTCGAAGACGCAAAGGGTTCAATGTTGGAAATGATGCAAAACCAACTTAAATACAAATGGAAAAAGAAGACAAGCAAAGACGGAAGGCTTGGCGTTGGTACTCGATTTGTGAAACAAGTGCGTAAGCATCCCGATCTATTCATAGGACCGAAGTATGAATTCAACAAGGAAATTATTCCTCCTTTCGAGGCCATACCAGATGGAAAGTACGTTCAACTTTTTACTGAGTTTTGCCTCATCGATAAAAAGGGAGAATGTATTCCTCAATCACAAAGAGTAGCTGGACATTTTGATGTGAAAAACAACGCCATTGACGGTCTTGCTGTATGGTTAAATATTGCCGGTGATACACTTAAAAGAGGAGAATTCAAAAACGGATTGAAGCACGGTGAATGGTCAATGATGAAAATCGATGGCCCCCCAAGATACCTCTACAGACACAAAACAAAATGGTTTCGTAAGTTCGGTAAATTCTATGAAACAGATACTTTGGACAAGGTGGCGAATTACCAAAATGGAATTCTGCACGGGAGCTTTTATGAATACCAGCATCGAGAAAGGAACAAAGTTACTGGTGAATTTGATAATGGCGAACAAAGTGGAAACTGGAAGACCTACACAGGAGGTCAGTTGGTTCGGAATGTTACCTTTTCTGAGCCGAACAATGCGTTGGTTTCCCACAAGCCAATCATTAGAACGGGCTCACTTTTCTCAGGAGACGGCATCGAATTCAACTTTTACGGGTACACTTATGGCCTCCAGGAATTGCCGAACTATTTCTATAAAATAGGATTTGAAGAAAAGCCGGACATCGAATTGGAGGAAGAGGAGTTTAAATCACACAGATTGGAATACCGTGGTGGCTACCAGAACGATAATTTACCCGAAAGGTTTAAAAAGGTTGAAAACTTCCACCACATGTATGGGTTCTATGATTTTCACAAAGACCCACGCACTGAGCTTGTCGAAACGAGAGGCTATTTTATAGATAGCGTTGGCGCAAAAATGCTTTACGACGGGGCGTATGAACTGTTCTACCCAAACGGTCAACTCTTCACGAGGTACCTGTTTGAAAATGGCGAATTAAGCGACGAGGGTATAATTTACTGGGACAATGGTGTTGTCCATGATGAAATTGTATTTGCACCAGATTCCAACCGGTATGTTCGTCGTGCGTATGATTACGAGGGTATTTTATTCGAAACGGCAATCTATGATTCCCTTGGTGACTTTGTGAAAACGGACCGGCCTGTTGAAGTAAAGCCCTCATTGTTCATTGATGGCGTTACAGCTGAATTAAAGCCGCTTCCAACGTATGGCCCTCAGAAATTTCAAAAAATATTTCCTGGAAATTATGTCTACGAAAACTGGGATTGCCTTGAACAAGAGTTTAACGATGAAACGGTTACTTTTTATAAAAGATGGAGCGGTGTCGACACTACTGTTATCAGTGAATTAACCTACGATCCAAAGACGCGAAAAATGGTTGACTATAATCTTTCATACACTGGGAAAGAACGTTTGAGATCAGAAAAAGTCTTTACAGAAGATTATGGAAGTTGGACGGGTAAAACCCATTGGAAATACGGCAACTATGAGGTGATCACAACCGCCTCTGGAATCCTAAGAGAAATGGAAGACGATACACTTCCTCAACTCAATTTGAGGTATCCCACCGCACATTATGATGTAACATCGGACATTGAAGTATTGCACAAAGGGAAACCATACAGCGGAAAGGTAAAAGTCATTCAAAATGCAACTCGATTTAGAAGCTTTAAAAACAAACTCACCTTGCACAATGACAATCAATCGGCAGAGACAATAATAAGACGACAGCTTCTCGGCTACCTAAAAAGAGGAACACATAAAAACAGCAGGTACCTTGACTTGGTTAGTTCTATTGGGGACTGCGGATATGTGAACGCTGAAATTCAACGCCAACTCTTCGAAGTCGTTAATGATGGCTATTTTTCTTCTGTTGGAACCTCCGACTATGGTTACATTGTGGACCAGAATATATCCGGTTATGTTACGGATATCAAAGGGGAAATGGTTGAAGGAAAACCACAAGGAACTTGGAAAGGGAAAAACATCTCTGGAAGATTGCTCTCAGAAATTGCATTTGACCGTGGAGAACCGATTGGATTGCACTCGAAATATGCGATTCACAAAAAAATTAAAAAAGAGCAGCGTGCATTTTCTGAAGATTCATTGCCCTCAAAAAAAACCTACTTTTTGTACAGCACCGATTTGTACGATAAAGGAATGTTGAATGGACCTTCAAACCAATTCTTTTGGCACGGCGGAATCCAAGAAAAAGGAACGTATTTGGATGGTCGTTTGGAAGGTGAATACCTTTCGCGCTATTCAATGGCCTATTCGAAATCCAATTTCAAAAACGGAAGGCTGGACGGGTACACGAAAACGTACCTCACGCTACCTCGAAAAGACACCGTTTTGCTTTACGACTTAAATTTTAAAAACGGGTATTTGAACGGTAAATCAGTTACATACCATACGAATGGCAGGATCTCGAAACAAGGATTTTTCTTAGACGGAGAGCCAATTGATGATTACGAGGCTTTCGACACGCTTGGCTTTAAGTACCATTACGTTAAATTCAAATATTCGCTTCCCGTAGAGGAAAAAATTTGGGAGGAAAATGAATTGAGCTTACGGTATACTTTCGCATGGGAAGATTCAATATCGTTCGATCCGTCCGACATTACCAATTCGTTGAGCCTTGATCGATTGATGTATAAAATGGGCTATGGATCCGCCAGTTTGAATGAAGAATATTTCGGCCGCCCGAGGTTGATTGACAAGATGGGATTGTCTTATCACATGACAAAGTATTACCCAAACGACACCGTTGCAAGAGACGGACAAATCGATGATGGGAAAAAAGTTGGTCCCTGGAAGTTTTTTGATTACGAAGGTGAATTCCTCTATGAAGTGAACTACTTTGATTCGATTATTACCGTAAATGATTCCATCATGTTTAAATCCAAAGGGCTTCTAAGGGATTACGATAAAGACGGAAACAAGCTCTTTGAGGCCTTCATCTTGGAAAAAATGGAAAAGTACGATTGTGCGCACACCGATCACTACGAAATCCGCCAATTTTATACGACTTGGGAAGCCGATGAAAGCTTGGGAAGAATGAACGGTTTTGTGCAAAATTTCTACGACAATGGTGTTCTTCAAAACGAAGGAAGGATGAAAGACGGATTGCCGCAGGGCTTATGGAAGTACTACGATCCATTCGGGAAACTGAATTTGATGGGAATGTTCCACCAAGGAAAAAGAGACGGTCGTTGGCTTTCTGGCGATTTAGCAGAGAAGAAGTATTTGGGTGAAATTTGCTTAAATCCCAACTTACCCAATTTGGAAAAAGAGAAAAAAATCCGTGAAAACTTGTTGGATGTCACGATCATCAATTACCAATTGGGTAAGGCCTTGAACAAACAGTTTTACGACTTGAACCTGAACAAATATTCAAATCTAAAAACGAATTAATGAAAAACAGCCTGTATGCACTAGTCGCATTCTTTCTTCTCATTTCTTGCTCAAAAGGAAACAAAATTGAGGATCAATTGTATGAACAAACGGTTGCGGAATACAAAAAGGAAGGCGTTGATTTAGAGCCTCTTTTGGACAAGATCGAGGCGCAGTTTATCAAAGAAGGAGTCTTAACTGGGAAAGGTGGATTGGCCAAGGTAAAGTACTACGAGCGACTTGCGGCAGGGAAGGAAATGAAAGGATTAAATAACTTTGAAGTAATTCAACCCGTACTTGGTCACCCTTTGAATTCCGGATTTTTAAGTCGTGCACAGAAATCTGTAATGCTAAAAGATTCTTTGGCGTATGTAAATAGTGACTTTTACTTAAAATGGCAGCGTATTCAAATTGGAGCTGTAAAAAACGGAAGCATTTCGCCGAAAACCGTTGCGCAAGCAATATTAAAAGAGTTTTCCACAGAAGATTTTGAGCACCCTTTTTACCGCATGTTTATGCTTCTCACTGCAGCATGGACGATGGAGAAAAAGACTGCATACACTCGGAAAATCCCAAAGCGACCAGAACGAGAACGTCTCGTTTACAAATCTGAAAACACGATTGACATTCTATTAAATGAAGATGGAATGTTGCTCAATGGTGAAAAACACGCAATTGAAGACTTCAAAAAAGTGTTTTATGCTGCTTACGATGCAATTGGTTTTGAGGCGGAAATTAATTTTTATGTTTCATCAATGTCGCTTTATGGTGACTATGCGTTAGTTCAATCGGTCATTGAATCCTATATGTATGACGTGCGAAACAAAGAAGCGCAACACAGTTTTCACAAGGCGTATGAGGCTTTGAGCGATTCTCAAAAACAACAAGTTAATGAAGCGCATCCGCTTCGCATGATCGAAATTCCAAACAAATAATTTAATGCCATTGAAACTCCTTATCGCGTCTTTGCTTTTTCTAATTGCAGCCAGCTGTACTCCAGATGTTGACGTCGAAGAAGAAGCGTACCTCAACTTGAAAAAGGAATTCAAGAAAGAGAAAATCGATCTTAAAAAGGAGCTGAACAAGCTGGAGCGTTTTCTGGTGGAAAAAGACGTTCTCTCGAGCAAGTCCTCAAAATCGAAAAGGGCTTATTTAAAATTTGTAGCCAAAAATGATTCGTTTCCAATCCTTGAAAATTTCGACGACAGGCTTGTTGTTCTAAATTCTCCATTGGATTTGCAGTTTCTCGCTTCGGCAATAAAAGCAGTTCAGAAATCAGACAAGGAAGATTTTAAGGGAAGCGAATTGAAAGCGCTGTTGGATCGCCTTGAATCTGGTGATTTAGACAAAAGAAGCGCACCAAAAACAATTGCACAGGCCTTGTTGAAAGTGGACAACGAAGAATTCAAAAAACCGTTGTTTAGAGCAATGACCTTGATTTTGATCGCAAGTTCTATGTCGGATCGTTGGGAGACAGGGGATTATATAATCAAGGATGAAAATGATTATTCTGACACCTTTGGAATCCGTGAAGTATGCAATTTTGGGAGATGCGCAATAGAAATAAGAAACATATTCGATGTCGCCATTGACAGTGGAGATCAACTATTAATTCGTGGTGAAGTCATTGAAGATTTCAATTTAATTTCTGTTGAATTAACGAAGCAAATCACCATGAATCGAAATCTAACAAAGGCCGAAACAAGGCTATGCATTCAGGATCCTAGTTATAAAGGCTTTAATTGTCCTTTTTACTCTTATACGACTTTAGACGATGTAGAAAACAATTTAGAAATGTCTCTTCGCCAGCTTAAAGAAGTTATAGAAACACCAGGAGTTCATGAAGATATGATCGAATTTAAGTACATGCAATACGTTGAGTGGTATGAAAAATTAGAATCAATACGATTGAGTAAAAGTAATGTTCTCGAAGAAATTCACTTTCAATCCTTCATAGAAGTCGAGTTTAAGGAAGAAACCTCTGAAGATCTTGTAGAAAAGATCTACGAAGAAATCTATGAATCAATCTATGCGCTTAGAAATAAAGAATCAATAGAATTATTTGGTGAAGATTTTGAAACGATTCGCGATAGACAAAACATCTTTTTGAATGACTTTAATAAGCTGAGGCTGATTGAAGTTTTGTTTCCTATTCGCATAATGGAAAACCAGAAACAACCTGAACCCAAGTTGGTACAGGTGCTTCCTAAATAAAATTCCAAACAAATAATTCCATGCCCTTGAAACTCCTTATCGCGTCTTTGCTTTTTCTAATTGCAGCCAGCTGTACTCCAGATGTTGACGTTGAGGAAGAAGTGTCCCTCAACTTGAAAAAGGAATTCAAGAAAGAGAAAATCGATCTTAAAAAGGAGCTGAATAAACTGGAGCGTTTTCTTGTGGAAAAAGACGTTCTCTCGAGCAAGTCCTCAAAATCGAAAAGGGCTTATTTAAAGTTTGTGGCGAAAAATGATTCGTTTCCAATCCTTGAAAATTTCGACGACAGGCTTGTTGTTCTAAATTCTCCATTGGATTTGCAGTTTCTCGCTTCGGCAATAAAAGCAGTTCAAAAATCAGACAAGGAAGATTTTAAAGGTAGCGAATTGAAAGCGCTGTTGGATTGCCTTGAATCTGGTGATTTAGACAAAAGAAGTGCGCCAAAAACAATTGCACAGGCCTTGTTGAAAGTGGATAGCGAAGAATTCAAAAAGCCTTTGTTTAGAGCAATGACGTTAATTTTGATTGCGAGTTCGATGTCGGATCATCGGGAGTCAAAAGATTGGGTAATTAAGGATAAAGAGGATTATAAGGCTTTGGGCTACGGGCCATTTGAAATGGGCTACATGATGATCTGCGATCCTTATGATAAAAAGTTTACCGTTTCAATCAAGAATCAAAACCAGCTCTTAATACTTGATCAGGCGATCAATGATATAAATCTAATTTCAGATGAGTTAACTAAGTACTTTACTATAAACCGCGGTTTAACTAAATCAGAAAGAGAATTGGTGTGGAGTAATCCAAAACATAAAGGATACAATTACCCCTTCTATTCTCTTCTGACACTTGATGAAGCTCAAAATGAATTGAGAATCGCCAAGGAACAGATAAAAGAAGTGAAAGAGATGCCTGGTGTCGAACAGGACTTTATAGAATATAAGCAATACAGCTACATGAATTATCATGAGAGATTTGAATTGGTAAGAGTCAGCACAAGAAAAGAAATTCAAGAAATTAATTTTGAGGCTGTCATCGAGATCGAATTTATGGATGAAACTTCAGAACCCATTAAAGAAAAAGTCTATGAAGAACTATTTGAATCCATCTACGCGCTTAGAAATAAAGAATCAATAGAATTATTTGGTGAAGATTTTGAAACGATTCAAGCTCGGCAAAACATCTTTTTAAACGACTTTAATAAATTAAGATTAATTGAAGCTTCCTTTCCTGTTCGCATAATGGAGAATCCTGGGCAATTTTATCCCAGTATAAAAGCAGAGCCTCCAACTCTGATACCCGCACCTAAGAAGGAACCTTAGAAATCAGAATTTAAGCCTCAATCCCCCGTTAAACTTCGTTTAACAATAGCGCCCCAACAGTTTCCTTTCTTAGCGTCTTTGCGACTCCGCGGTTAAAAAACACCGCAACAGACAAATCGTCCCCAAAAAACAACCCTTCCCCCAACTTTCCCATTCCCAAATTGAAGCATTTCTATTACCTTAGTATCATGAAAATTTACACCGCCCTTTTTGCCCTATTGACACTCGTATTCGCTTCTTGCACAGAGGAACCATTTCCAGAGACGAGAGATCCCGATCCGTTCCCTGTCAATATGGATATTCCAGCGCCAGATGGATTAAACATCAATGCCAATATTTACGATATTGACAAAGACGCTCCTGTAATCGTTCTGTGTCATCAAGCACGTTTTAACAAGCACGAATACGACGGAATTGGAGAACGTTTGAATGCCCTTGGATTCAATTGCATTGCAATCGACCAACGTTCCGGAGGGCCAATTACCAATAAACAAAATTGGACAAACATAAGAGCACGACAACAAGGTTTAGACGTTGATTATTTAGACGCAGAACAAGATATTGTTGCCGCTGTTGAGTTCGCCGCTCAATTGTATAAAGGCAAGCTTATTTTATGGGGAAGTAGTTACTCTTCTACCCTGGCGCTTTACGTTGGGATGTCCAATGACAATGTTGATGCCGTCGTTTCATTCAGTCCAGGAGATTATTTTGCACCCGAAAGACAATCATTAGCGGAAATGCTTCCAAACTTTAAAAAACCAATGTTCGTGACTTCATCAAAACGTGAAGTTGAAGATCTTACCGCACTTTTAGCAGGAATGACGCTTGGCGAAAATCAAGTTCATTTCGCTCCGGATTCCTCAGGTTACCATGGATCAAAAGCACTTTGGAAAGGCCAACCGGACGGTGAAGAATACTGGGAAGCAATTGAGGCTTTCTTAGAGAACGTTAAATAATCTCAGTCCACTTTTGTGTCGCAAGAACCCAAAATATTTACACTTCAGCAAGTCGTTTCCTCTATTCGGAAAACGATAGAAGAACGCTACAATAGAGAATATTGGGTGAAGGCAGAAATGCACAAATTGGGGCAAACCCGAGCCGGTCATTGCTATCCCGAACTCGTTCAAAAAGAAGACGGAAAGATCGTTGCAGAAATGCGTGGTACGATCTGGAAACACAGCTTCGATCGGATCAACGAACAGTTCATGGCCGTGGTGAAAGAGCCATTAAAAGAAGACACAACCTTACTGATGAAGGTCAAGGTGAACTTCCATGAAATCTATGGAATCAGCCTTCAAATCAACGATATTGACCCCAATTATGCTCTGGGTGAACTCCAACGAGAACGCGCTGAGACCTTAAAAAAACTTCAAAAGGAAAACCTGCTGAATGCGAACCAACAAGTTCCTTTTCCTTTGCTTCCAAAACGCATTGCTGTTATTTCTGCGGAGTCGAGCAAAGGGCTTTCGGATTTCATGCAAACGATTGAACTGAACAACTGGAATTACAAATTCTTTACGATGCTTTTCCCTGCGACCTTGCAAGGCGAGAAAGCTGAAACGACGATCATTGCGCAATTGGAACGAATCAAACGCGTTCGAGAACATTTCGATATTGTTGTCATTGTTCGCGGTGGAGGTGGCGAAGTCGGAATGTCGTGTTACAACAATTTCAATCTATGCAAAGCAATCGCATCCTTTCCGATTCCTGTTTTAACTGGGATTGGGCACTCGACAAACCTGACTGTTGCTGAAATGATTTCTTACAGAAATGCGATCACACCAACGGAGTTGGGGGACTTTTTAATTCAAGCGTTCCATGAATTTTCAGTTCCAATAAAAGACGCCGTGAAAAGCATTAAAACGCAAACAATTCGGCTGTTAGAAGTTTCAAAATTGACGCTTTCGAAAACCAGTACGTCATTTAGTGCTGTGGCCACGGGAGCGTTAAGCAAAGAGAAATTTGTCTTGCAAGAATTCAGAAATGGATTGCACTCTGGTGCACTGAGGTCATTGGAATTCAACAAGGAACGCGTTCGACGGCTGGAACATTCAACGGTGAGTTCAGGCCGATTGATGATTCAGGGCCAACGAAATGGATTGACAAGGACAGCAGAACAATTGCCCAGTTACTCCTCATCCTACTTACTGAAAGAACAAAACAACTTGGACCGCTTGGTTCAATCCATTCGACTAATGGACCCAATAAACGTATTGAACAGAGGGTTTTCAATCACAACACACAAAGGAAAAACGATAAACGCATCGAACAAGGTGCAGCTTGGCGACAAAATCTCGACGAGAACTGCTAATTTTACGATTGAATCTGAAGTAACCGCTAACAAAGAAGAAAATGAGCAAAGAGATTAAATACACAGAGGCTTTTGAGGAATTACAGCAAATCGTAGCGGACATCGAAGACGGTGAAATTAGCGTTGATGAGTTGAGCGTAAAAGTGAAACGCGCCTCTGAATTAATAAAGGTGTGTAAAACAAAATTGACATCCACGGAAGAGGACGTAAATCAAATTTTGAAAGAGTTAGAAGAATAGCTTTTAAAGCAATCGAGACAACCAAACAATCAATAGAAGAAGTCCCAATACAATCGTAACGCAACACGCTACAATCCCGACCCAATTGGCAAATTGAATCCATTTCAATTTGTTTCTAAATTGTTTTGTTTGCGACTCTGCATTAATCCTCTTTACTTTCGTTGCTGCAACAAAGCTCACAATCCATCCTGAAAAAAGAAATATAGCACCAAACCACAAGAGCCAGATAAAAACAATCCCCATCAGTCCGAAAATTGCAGCCATAGCCATTAGCACCGCTGTAGCATTAAACAAAGCATTGAATTCAATCATTCGTTGTGCTTTCCCTTCTTCGGTCAACAATTCAAAGTTGTTTCTATTTCCAACTCCATCCTCTTGTTTTCCTTCAAGGAGTTCTCTCGGCTCTTCTTCAAATCCTTTTTCAGAAACTTCATTCTCTTCTATCGTCTGATCTTCAATTTCAACGAACTCCTCATAGAAGTCAGAAGTCAATTCATCTTCAACAATTACTTCAGGCTCTATAGAATTCTCGATAACTGATTCTGCAGTGTTTTCAATGTCAGCATACTTCACGTCTGCTCGATTGTTTTCTTCTGAACTTGCTTTGAAATTATTTGATTTAGCCGTTCTGAAATTCGTGTGTTTCCTTTTGCTAAAGTTGGAACGATTCGAAGTTGAACACGAAGACGCCAAAATCAATACCGCACAAACGCACAGGATTACTGCTCTATTTGTAATTTTTAGTACATTCTTCATTGTTCTATCTTTTTACCTCCGAATTTATACACCAAAAGAAACCGATTTATTACGTATCCGCTTGCCCAATCAAATCCCACGCGTGAAATAAAAGGGTACGTTGCGAGCAATTCAGGCTCTGCTCCGTCCAACGACATATATATTTTATCATCTTTGGCACCAACAGGGTTCAATTCCTTAGAACCAAATCCTATTTCATATCCAAAATTGATGTTCTTCGTTACGTTAAATTCAATTCCCGTGAGAATTTCAACTTTCCAATAAGAGAAATCAATCGGCGTTGAAATCACATCCTCGTCAATCAGATTCCAGCTTTCAACTAAAACCCCATCATTATTGGTATACGGATCTTTCACAAAATTGGCAAAGTAGTCCACCTGATTGTAATTACCAATTCCAAAATGTATTGAAGGACTGAAATAAAATGAAAACATCTTACCTCTCAAAGGATAAATTTTTGGAGCCAATCCAATTTGAAATTTTAACTCCCTCGTGTGCAATCCTGGTTGATATGCTCCCCTCCCGTACGATCCATAATACGAGCCCAACTCTGGCGACTGAGAATTATAATTGTTATGGGATACATAATTGTAAACCACTCCATAATGATCTTCTCTGTCCCCCGGATCTGTATAAGGAGATTTAAAATCAAAATAACCAAATTCGGATGTCAAACCATTCGTTTCGATTACATCCTTCTGTGTATTTAAACCAAAAACAACTGGCATTTTAAGCGAGAACCAATCGACAAATCTATATTCAGGCTCAATGCTAATTCTTGGATTCACAGTGAAGAATAAGTCAATTGCGGTAGATTGATAACGGTTCGAAAACGGCATTCCAAAGCTCGCGGAAATTGAATAAGGGCTGTACTCGAATTTCGGAGGTCTTTTGAAAAATGTTGAATACGTCTTATATGAGGAAACAACTTGTTTTTCGAACTTATCCGATTTTAAATTTTTGGAGTAAACCTGTCCGTCTTTTTCATATTCCAAGACATCTTCCAAAGAATAGGAAAGTGTTTTTTTGCCTCTGACATAATAAAGCAGTCCTTCCTTTTCGTTGACTTCAGTAATTTCAACATGTTTAATTCGGCCGTCCCTTAGCACAACATTGTCTTGAGAAAACC
Source organism: Crocinitomicaceae bacterium (assembly GCA_047630755.1). GTDB lineage: Bacteria > Bacteroidota > Bacteroidia > Flavobacteriales_D > Crocinitomicaceae > UBA4466. The sequence goes on from JBLHYG010000004.1 coordinate 159,873, forward strand.
CAAGGGAGGTTAATGCCAGAAAACAAAATAGTAGCGCGTTTTTCATACGCTAAAGCTACCACTTTTTTCTAGTGTTGAATCTTCCAGATTATCCAAATAGTTAAAAAATTCAGTACATATCCCCTAATTATACGCACATATACCATTGACATTCATGAGTTTCCGAATTAGCTTTGAGATGTGCTAATAACCAAGTTTATTAATTAATAATTCTTGAAGCCGACTACTGATCTATTCACTGAAACAAACAACATACATTTTGCATGTTATTTTTTCTATTTCGGATTCGTTGAAGCAAATGGGATTAGAAAAAAACCAAATTTATGGCGAATGAATTAGTCTCGATGGCCCAACAGTTTAGCGGGTTGCCGATGGACGCCCTTATCGGGGGACCGTTAAATGCTGCATCAAAAGCAAATGCGGCAATGGCATTGACTCAAACGAAGTTTATGTTAGACACTTGTTTCTCGAAAACAGTGATTACACCTGCTGCAGGAAAAACTCCAGCTGTTTACAATTACAAACCGATCATGATCAAAATGTCATTGACTCGAGGTGTAATTAAAGACAACGGTGATGGAAAAGATCCAACAATTGTACCTATGGTGACAAAGTTTGACTTGCCATTGATTACAATTGTTCCGATTAACTCCTTGGGTGTAGATGACGTAACAGTTACGTTTGAAATGGAAGTTAAATCGAGTTTCTCTGAGGAAAACGAGCAAAAATCTGAATCTGCAATTTCAGCAGAAACGAGTTTCGAAGTGAAAGTTGGATGGGGACCCGTTTCAGCAAGTGTTCGTGGTAGTGCAAGTTATGATCACAAAGATTCATCAACGCACAGTACGCATTATCAAAAAAGCAACTCGGCAAAATACACGGTTAGTGTACACGCTGGACAATTGCCAATCCCTAAGGGAGTAAATACGATTATTGAAGCATTTACAAAAGCAATTGAGCCTATCGAGTTGAAGTCTACAGCACCTGCTGCAGCTCCAACGACACCATAAATAGAAATAGGAAATCTACGAAAAGAGCTGCCATTATTTGGCGGCTCTTTTAACGCTCTCAATTAAAATAATCATTTCAATATGGCTCAAAACTCTAGATTAGATATAGGCAAGAAAAGAGATCAAGGTGTTGATGTAGGCTCTATGATTAGTGCTCCGTTGGTTGCTGCTTCTGCTGCAAACACAGATATGATGCGCCATCAAGCCAAGTTTCTAATGGATTTTTGCTTCAACAAAAGTGACGTTAAAAACGAAAAAGGTGAAATTGTTGATTATCAATATGCGCCTCGGATGATTGAAATGTTCATGAAAAAATCCGTTATGTCTCACGATGAGAACCACGACCCCACTTTTAATACGGAGGAATTTTCATTCCAAGTTCCTGTATTAACGTTAATACCAATCAACTCATTAGCCGTTGATGATATCAAGGTTCAATTCGATATGGAAATCATATCACAAACGACCCAAACTTACGAAAGCACAGATGGTGGGCAAAAGAACACAGAACAAAGAGCCCAATTACTAGGTAAAATTAGCTCGGACTCAAGTTCATCCTCAAATTCATCAAAACGCAATAGTTCTAAACTTCATGTAGAAGTTCACGCTGGACCATTGCCTCTTCCTGTAGGTGTAAATGCCATTTTGGAAATGTATGCCAAAGCCATTTTACCTATTCCAAAAAAGAATCCAAATAACCCAAAACATAGCTGATAACCTTTAAATAAAAAAAGAATGAACGAACAAACAATCCCTTGTCCAACGTGTCAAACTAAGATTGCTTTTGATCCGCATGCCCTTTTACAGGGAGCTCAATTTGTGTGTGCGAATTGCCAAGGTGTAATTGGACTTGCAACAGACAGTGTGCCAATTGTTGAAGAAACGATGAATAAATTTGATCAAATGCGTAAAGATGCAGGTCAAATGAAGAAAGTAGATCAGTAAACTAAACAAGAAATACGATGATTAGTTTTAAGAATTTTGTGAATGAAATCCACAATGCGGTTCAAGAGGCAAATGAATCGTTATTAAGGAAAAATGATGGCCTTATTGACGATTACTTTACGCCAACCAAGGAGGATCAAAATGTGCTTTCCAATCTGGATAACGCGATCAAAGCATCGGAAAACGTCACTTCTAAAGGCGGAACAGCAACGACAGAAGACATTAAGAGAGCTTCTGACGCACTTCAAAAAGCCAAAGATGCATTGCTTGGTTTAAGCACTAAATCTGTTGATGAGCTCCAAGATTTTGGGAATCTAAGTCCTAAAGTTGTGACGGTAGAATATCCTTATATGAATGACAAGGGCGAGTCTTCTACAACAGAAGTACAAGTCCCATTGCTGACTTTAGTTCCAATGTCGATGTCGCACATTGAAAGAGCCACTTTAAAAGCCAACTTTGACATTGAAGTTGTCAACGATAACATTGAATTGAATTTTACCAACCGAGAAAAGCCCCAAGGAAAACGCTCTAGGGTAACCCGCGGTCAACTTGAGATTACAATCGCTCCAACGGAAACTGCAGATGGTCTCGCTCAATTAATTGAAGGATACGAACGTGTTCTAAAATCTCAAATTCCACATTAACAATTGGCGCATTCATTTAAATATGATCCGATGGGCTCCAAGTATTCAGCAATGATGCATTTGGAGGCGACGAAAACCACCACAGCAAAGGAGGCTTATTATAGCGCTTATTCGTCTGAGCAAAAAGTGAATCAGCGTTTCAGATATACGGTTGAGAATTACACCAAAACTCCGAAACTAAATAAGCAAACAACGCAATTCAATCCCTTGGAAAATGAGGTGTTCAAAACTCACAATCCAGTTAAGGAGGCGTTTGTCGTTAAAGAAATTGAGCCAACAAATAGAATCAAGCAGTTGTTCACCATTTTTCTCGAAGCAGGGAAATCCATAAAGGGAAGATTGAAAACGTTCTTCAGAATCCTGCGCAAGCGTAATTAAGAGAATCTGATGAGCCGAATAGAAATAAAGTTCATACCTGAAACCGAGAAACAAATTCGCATTCGGGAAGTGAAGTACAGAAAAAAAAGAAGAAAATTACAAATTGGGATAATCGTTGGTCTGTCGCTGACAACATTAATTATAGCCATGCTGATCTGGCTTTAATCCTATTAGAAATTCCAAGCTCCCCGACGCGCATCCGAAAGAAAGGTTGTCAGCACAATAATAATCGGAATAGTGTTTAGGGGGGTGCGGAATACCTAGTCTTCTTCCTTCATTAACAAATAAATGTCATGGATAAGTTGACCCACTTCTAACTCCGAAGTTCCATCGTAATACCCACGAATTCTAGATTGACGATCAACAAGAACAAAATTGTTCGTGTGAATGAAATCACTTCCTGCATCGCCAAGATTTTGAGCCTCGGCTGGTTTTAAAACAAAATAAGACCTTCTCGCAAGTTGGTATAATTCTTCCTTATCTCCCGTTAAAAAGTGCCATTGCTTTGCGTCAGCGTCATGAATGTCCGCATACCACTTCATTTGAGCCACAGTATCCACTTCTGGATCAACGGTGAAACTCAATAACTTTAATTCATCGTTCTGCTTGAATTCATTGTGAATGCGTTGCATTTGTTCCGTCATGACTGGACAAATCGATTTGCAAGTAGTGAAAAAATATTCCGCTACGTGAATTTTTCCTTTCACCTCATCCGATGTGATCGTTTTTCCTTCTTGATTTAGAAATGAAAAGTCGCCCACTTTGTGTCCACGACCCACTCGAATCAATTCGGGGTCAACCATTTCCTCTTCAATATCAACAGGATTAATAATGGGAAGGGGGTCTTCTTTATTTGCATCCAAAGACACAAAATAATAGGTAAAACCGATGCCAACGAAAATAAAAATGGCAAGAAATAGAACTCTACTCACGTTGCAAAGTTAATGTTCTGGAAATGATTATTACTTTTATTCAACAAAGAAAATTATATGTCAATAAACACCGATTTATTAAACACGATTTGCACAACGCCCGGTGCACCAGGATTCGAACAAAAAGTGCGTGAACTTGTTTTAAATGAGATTAAAGAACTTGCCGATGAAGTTGAAATAGACAACATGGGTAATGTTTATGCGATCAAGCGAGGAAAAAGCGACAAGCGAGTTATGGTGGGAGCGCACATGGATGAAATCGGTTTCATTGTAACGCATATCGACGACAATGGATTTATTCGTTTCCATACGCTTGGAGGGTTTGATCCGAAGACATTGACGGCGCAACGTGTAATAGTTCATGGTAAAAAGGACATAATTGGAGTGATGGCGTCAAAGCCGATTCACGTAATGACGACGGAAGAGCGCAATAAAATCGCGAAGATCAAGGATTACTTTATCGATACAGGATTGACTGGAGAAGAAGTTAAAGAACTCGTTTCCATCGGAGACCCTATTACGCGAGAACGTGAGTTTATCGAGATGGGAAACTGTGTTAATGGAAAATCATTGGACAACAGGTTGGCGGTTTTCATTTTAATTGAAACATTGAGAAACCTGAAAGGGAAAGAAATTCCGCACGATTTATACGGTGTTTTTACGGTTCAAGAAGAAGTTGGAATTCGCGGAGCAAATGTTTCTGCAATGCGCATTAATCCAGACTTTGGATTTGGATTGGACACAACTATCGCATTTGATTTACCTGGAGCAGCAGAGCACGAAAAAATCACAAAATTAGGCGAAGGAACGGCTATTAAAATTATGGACGCTTCTACCATTTGCGATTACAGAATGGTAGCTTACATGAAAAAGACAGCTGACAAGCACGGCATTAAATGGCAACCGGAAATCCTAACTGCAGGAGGAACGGACACGGCTGGAATTCAAAGAATGACAGAAGGCGGGTCCATTGCAGGAGCGGTTTCTATTCCAACACGTCATTTACATCAGGTGATTGAAATGGCGAACAAAGATGATATTCAGGGAAGTATCGATTTGTTAACGGCGTGCGTTAGCGAGTTGGATCAACACGATTGGAGTTTTTAAGATTTAAAAAGGAATTTAGTCTAAACCCCAACACTTTCATATTTACCTTCGTTCAGGGATATATACCTGCAATTCACTCTTATGAAACAATTATTACTAACTGGAATAGTATGTCTTACTATTTCTATCACTGGACTTTCTCAACAAAACATTTTGCCCATCTTTACAAATGGAAATAGTTTGGATTCTACTTTGTGCGAATGGAATGGCGTTGACTCAGTATTCAAACAGCCGAAGTACACCAATTTTCACACGCAAAATAACCAATGGAACGGCGCTGTTGATTCTAATTATTGCATGAACAATGCTGTGACGAATAGTTCACAAATGCGTTTTCGAGGTGAAGATATTGATGGTGTTCGCCCTGTTTTTATTGAAGCAGATATTGATACCGCTGGAATCAGTCTACTTGAAAACTTTACCTATAAATTTTCATTTGGTATAGATGCATCATTTGTTGATGCTGACTGCAGCGATACGGTTTGTTCTAAATTGTATTTGCAAGTTTGAAAGCCAGACTCGACCGGAACGGGGGATACAGTTGTCGTTTATGAACTTGATGTCTTTTTAAGCAATGAAGGTTACTATTCTGCCTGCTTTGTCACAGAGAAACATCTGGGGCAGTATTTAGAGCGGTTTGTTATTCAACTTGAACATGAAGCCATTGCTCCTGGAGACGAAGTATCGGCATATTGGATATCATTCGAGCATTCCGATTTAGGTGGTTGGGGAGTAGAGTTACTCAGTAATTCTAACATAAATAATTACTACAATGGAACGCAGTATTACTTGTCCGATATCTTTTTCGAGACCCAATATATTGCTTGGCATGATCAAACGGGATATCCAAGTAACTCGAACATTCATTATATAGATCTTGCACCTATACCAAATGTTGCAACGCCTCAAAATGTTGATCTAGAAATTATGTTCAATACGAACTTAGCAATTCAACCCTTTGTTGAATTCCGAGGTGCTGAAGTGGATGGTGGCGGAGATTTTCACACGTATACAATCATCAATAATGGTTCGGATGTCTGTCTAATGCCTTTCTTAGAAATTGTATTGAAAGAGGGAAACAACTATTTGCATCGTGATGGTAATTTGATATTTGGAAACGGAAGCGCATGCATGCTTTTCGACTCAGGCAGTAAATTAATCGTGGATGAAAATGCTGAATTTGATTACGGAAAAAAGGCAATTGGAATGCTAGGGTTACACTCTGAAGGAGAAATTGTACTTAGAGAAAATTCTACTTTTACAATTAACAATACTGTCGCTATGGCGGATGAAACCGAAGAGTTTTGTAAAGGTGTTCATGTTTATATGAAACCAAATTCAAAGTTGATATTTGCAGAAGGATCGAAGTTGATTGACTGGAGTAAAAACGGTACAATGCGACTCCTTGTCCACATGGATCAGAGTTCTGTTGATCTTTCTGGGCTCACAGAAGTACAAAGAGAATTGGTTGTATTGATCTACGACTCATTTGAAAACAATGACTTGTCATTAAGGCTTTTTGAAAACCCAATTTCGACGGATGCGTTAACGATTCAATTTGAAGCACAAGACAATGATATAGCGCATTTCAATATCTTTGATATGAACGGAAAATTGATGGTTGAATCTGAAATCGCCGTGGTGAAAGGAATGAACAATTCTACTATTCAAATTCCAACTTTGAATTCAGGAACATACACACTTAACTTTTCATTATCAGGTGTGTCGCAAGAAGCAAGAATAATTAAGCTCTAACAGAAACGTATTACTTGCTCAGCACCTTCGGAATTCTAAAATAATCAGAATCCGTTTTAGGTCCATTTTTCAGCGCTTCCTCTTGCGTTAAAGTGTCTGCAGGAACGTCATCTCTCAATCGATTGATTTCATTCGTCATGAAAATAAGTGGCTCAACGTTTTCTGTATCAACTTCTTGAAGTTTATCCATGAAGCTGATGATTCGTTCCAAGTCCGCTTTAATGGCAACTCTTTTTTCGCCTTCAAACTCTAAGCGAGAAAGGTGCGCAATGTGATCTACTGTTTCGTCTGTAATTTTCATCTGGTACAAATGTAAGAAAAAGGCGTCTGAATATTTAATTCTTGGCCACTTCTGGATTGGCAATCAAAATTGGCGCATTAACAATGTCAAAACATTTCTGACTCAATTCTTCTTGCGATAACAGTTCGATCTCTTCTCTAGTAATGAATTCATGTATGTGTACATGACTTATTCCAGGCCGAGCAGGGCCCAAAATATTCGTTGGATCGGAAAATAATTTGTGGTTGTTTGTAAACGAAATCGGGACAATTGGAATCTTTAAGCTTTTCGCCAATCGAAACGCACCTTGCTTAAATTCAATCATTTTTGGGTTATCGTCATCGGGAATTCCTCCTTCTGGAAAGATCATGATTGACCAACCGCTTTTAACTTCTCTCGATGCTTGAATTAAAGATTTCGCAGCTTTTCGTGTGTTGTCACGAAATACAGGAATGTTCATTTTCTTGAAATAAGTCTTTATTAAAGGGTAGGCCAATATTTCACTTTTGCCCAAAAACAAAAAGGGCTCATTTGAAAGGAAGGAGTACATCAGGAAGATATCGAGATAAGACGTGTGATTGGCAACAATCAAATAAGGACCTTCCGGCAATTTGCTGTCCTTAACTTTTTTGACTCCGTAAAAACACAAGAACCGAAACATCCAACTCCAAAAAACGAACATTTTGAATGCCATTTTCTTGTTGTTCGGATTCCCAAGCATAGTCGCTATAACTGGATAAAGAAAAACTGCGCTAATAACAAATACAGCTGCTATATACAGCTTCCATATTAGCCCGAAGATTCCTAAAATAGTTTTCACGGTCTAAATTTAGCAAAATAGACGTTGTTATGAGCAAACAGGATTATTCTCGTTCGGTATTTCCAAAGTTATGTCGGTATCCAATTCGGAACGACAAATAGTGGTTTTTCCAAGGCGTACTCTCGGGGTAGTTCTCATAGCGGACATTTTTCAACCCGCGGTTGTAGCTCGCCGTTGCGAATAAACTTCCCCCGGACTCATGCCTCACACCTATTCCCGCCTCTATCCCCGCAGCGAAATCAAGCTTTTCAAGATTACTGAACTTGTATACATAACGCGGAACAAGTGACCCATTATCAAGTTCAAATTGGTCGGCAGAAACCCTGGTTTGGAAATAATAAGACCCCGAAATCCCAGCCATTATCGAACCGTACAGTTTATTGCCAAATTCTAATCCAGCCAATTGTTCCAGTGTTCCATAATTGTAGCGCGTGTTTTCCTTATTTCCTTCGCCTAAAACTGTGCCAGTAGCATCCGTAAAAATCAAAGATTGTGAAAACCCTTTTTGCTGAGCTCCGAGAGATGTTTTGGTTATAAAACGATTCTTTTTGTACAAATAAAAAGCGCTTCCAGAAAACCCAAAAACCTTTTCAAAATGTTCGTACGATTCTCTTTCTGACAAACCAACCGACAAACCCGCGTTCAGTCCTGCTACGTGTTCCTGCGTATACGAAAAACTGTACATCAGGATAAAAATAAGTACTGCAGTCGTTTTCATACGCCTAAATAACGCATGAATTTTCTTTTTATTTTGAATCGCTGAACCATTGAGGGTTGTATTAACACAGAATCTCCGCGGTTAAAAGCAAAACACAACCCTACCAATTCCCTTCCCCTCTGTGGTTAAACTTCCTGCAAATTGATTAATTTCGCTTTGGACAATTACCCCCAACAACAAGTAGCAATTATGGCACGTATTTTAACTGGCGTTCAGAGCACGGGAACACCGCATTTAGGAAATTTATTAGGAGCGATCCTTCCTGCAATCGAGATGTCGAAAGACGCTTCAAACGAATCCTTTTTATTTATTGCTGATTTACATTCTCTAACTCAAATTAAGAATGGAGAAGAGTTGAGAAGCAATACCTTATCCACTGCCGCTACTTGGCTTGCCTGCGGGCTTGATCCCGAAAAAGTAGTCTTTTACCGCCAAAGTGATGTTCCTGAAGTAACAGAATTATCTTGGTATTTGATGTGCTTTTTCCCGTACTCAAGACTGAAATTGGCAACTAGTTTCAAAGACAAAGCCGACCGTTTGGAAGATGTAAATTCGGGATTGTTTACCTACCCAATGCTTATGGCTGCGGATATTTTATTGTACGATGCGGAAATTGTTCCTGTTGGAAAAGATCAAAAACAACACTTGGAATATACCCAAGATGTTGCACGAAGATTCAATAGTGAAATGGGAGAAACGTTTGTTTTGCCTGAAGTTAGTTTCAAAGAAGACACCATGTTAATTCCCGGTACTGACGGAGAAAAAATGAGTAAATCGCGTGACAATTTCATTAACATATTCTTACCAGACAAGAAGCTTCGAAAGAAAATAATGACAATTGAAACTGATTCGAAAGGACTTGAGGAACCGAAAGACCCAGAAACTTGCAATGCATTCGCACTCTATAGTTTAGTCGCATCGGAAAGTCAAATTGAGGAAATGCGTACGAAATATTTAGCAGGAGGTTATGGATACGGTCATGCGAAGCAAGAAATTTTCGAAGTTCTTTGTGAACGATTCAAGGCAGAACGCGAAAGGTATAATTACCTGATAGACAACCCTCAAGAAATAGAGGACGCTTTAAAAGTTGGTGCAGAACGCGCACGTTCAGTGGCTTCCGATGTTCTTTTAAGAGTTCGGTCTAAAGTTGGATACTAAAATATTCTCGCTTTTTTAGAACCTTTCGTCTCCACATTCCGTAACCAACTTGGAATCTCGGAGGAAAAGTGAAGTTACAAATGACGCTCAAGCTCGCGCATTTTTTTTAACTTAGCCTGCTAAAAAGTGTGTAAAACTATGCGATTTAAAATCATTTCATTATTTCTTGTAACAGGTATAATCTTCGGCTCATGCTCTGAAAAAACAGAAGAGGCGGAGGTTTTGGAAGCAAAAGGTGGTAAAAAATACGGCGGTGAATTCAAATTCATGTCTACCGAAAAGATCACTACTCTCTATCCAACATTTACTGTGACGTCTAACTCAATGCGTTTGTTAACTCAAATCTATGAGCCATTATTAACTGTTGATCCGGAGTCAGGACAAGTAAGCCCTGCGGTAGCAGAAAGTTTTACAGTGAGTGACGACGCGAAGGTTTATACGCTAAAAATTCGAAAAGGGATTAAATTCCACAAAGACGCTTGCTTTGGAGGAAAATCTCATGAACTGACCGCTGAAGATGTGAAATTCACATTGGACATGGCTTGTTCTGGTTTAAAGAAAAATCAAATTCGTTACTTACTTGTTGACAGAATTGAAGGAGGTAGAGACTTCTTTGACAAGTCAAAAAGCAATCTTCCAAAAAGTGGCGTTACCGGTGTTAAGGTGAAAGGAAAGTATACGGTTGAAATTACATTGACGCAATCGTTCGTGGGGTTTGAAAAAGTTCTTACGCACAGGTCCCTTGGGATCACGCCGAAAGAAGCCTATGCCAAATATGGTGAAAATGCAGGCAAACATCCTGTTGGTTCTGGGCCATTCGCTTTGGAAACGTGGACAGAAAACAAAGTGGTTTTAAAAAGAAACCCTGAATACTGGAGAAAAGATGATTTCGGAAATCGTTTGCCCTTCTTAGCTAAGATTTCAATGACCTATGCGCAAGATCAAAGAGCTGCCTTACTTGCCTTTGGTAAATCAAAAATTGACTTGGTTATGGAATTGCCTGTTGAAGAAATACAGCACGTTCTAGGGACTTTGATTGAAGCACAAAACGGAAAAAACGTAAAACATAAAGTTGACTCTGAAAAGAGTATGAGTATGAGTTACATTGCAATGGCGAATGAAAGCGAAGAATTCAAAGATGTTCGCGTTCGTAAGGCATTCAACTTGGCCGTAAATAGAAATCAAATTATCGATTTGGATCTTCAGGGGGAAGGATGGGCTGCAACAAATGGCTTCGTTCCTGACATGAAAGATTATCCAAGTGAAAACGTTAAGGGGCATAAATTTAATATTGCCAAAGCGCAGTCATTAATGAGAGAAGCGGGTTACCCAAATGGTAAGAACTTCCCAAAACTTGATTTCTATGTGAACAGTACTGAAGGGTCTTCTATTCACAAAACATGTACGGCTGTTGCCGAACAATTGAAGGCAAATATTGGTGTAGATTTGAACATCGTTATTGTTTCAAGTGCTGAACGCGAAGCAGCGATCAACTCGGGAAAAGCAAAAATTTGGAGATCAGGTTGGATTGCAGATTATCCAGACCCTGAGAACTTCCTTGCTATGTTCTACGGCCCAAACATCACGGAAGGTTCTGCTGTAAATTCATACAAATTCCGAAACGCTGAATTTGACGCAACCTTCGAAAAAGCATTGTTAGAAAGTGATCTTGAAAAAAGAAACGCTCTTTACAACAAATGTGATCAAATGATTGTAGACAACGCAGCGGTTATGCCAATTCTAACTGATGATCATATTGTGATAGTTAATGCAAGAGTAAGAAACTTCAAGGCTTCTCCAATGGAAGAGATGAACCTTACGGATGTTTTTATTAAGGAAGCTAAAAAATAAATAGAAACACTACCGCTATTTGAGCCGTTTCTGTCGAACAGAGACGGCTTTTTTGTTTGGTTTTTTATGGTCTCTGGTGTGAATAAGTCACACGGCAATCGCTCGTCTTCAGAAGTATGCTTCTTTTCAATAAGAGAGAATGGTAAAGAATGTAACTCACTTTCTTACGCGCTTAGAATTTCTCTAATAATTTCATATGTTTCAAATTTCTTCAATCTAGGAATGTGAATTTGATAATACGCCATCAATGTTTCTAAAGCCTTTTCGCGAACTTCTCTATCAATGAATCCATTAACGGTTCGGCCAACAATAAGCGCTGTGATGAGTCGAATATGTTCGCCTTCTGCCGTTCTGTTTAAGCGACTATTCGAATGGTTAATGATTCCTTCATCCAAATCAAAAATGAGCCCATCATTCTCGACAAGAGGCTGAAACCCGAGCAGTTCTGCAAACGACACCATAAACTCAATTGGAAACAATGAGCAATCCTCCGAAGCATTCAATCGGTTTATTTCAGAAGACAAAAAAGTGTAGGTAACATTGTCCAAATCGTTGTCGATTACACATTTTCGAATGGTCTCCGCAATGAAAAATGCAATTGTTGATTTAACAGGATCGAATTGAAAGGTATGGTTCGATGTCGCCTGGGCACTCGTTAAATTGAGAAGTTCACTTTCCGTTCTTCCGTAATAATTTAACTCCGAAACAGACAGCGGATACATTTGATGTCCCTTCTTCTTTCCCCCTCTAAATACAAATTTTTGAAGCCCTTTATCTCGGGTGTAGAATGTCGTAATTAAGCTAGAATCTGAGTAGGACGATCGATGTAAAAAAATCCCTTCGTCTACGGCTTTCATAGCTTAATTCACGATTGCAATTTTGCCAACTTGACGTCCTTTACCTTCGTTTGCAGCAGTCCAGATCAAATAAATTCCTGACTTCACTTTTTCTCCGGTTAAGGTTCTTCCACTCCAGGTCGCCGTTCCACCATTGGATGTTGTTTGATAAACGAGATTTCCTGCAACATCTGTTATTTTCACATCCGAGTTGTATCGAATTCCTTGCATTGTGATCGGTCCATCAAAATCGGGGCGAACAGGATTTGGGAAAATTTGAACGTCTGCATAATTTGGATCTTCATAGGTTGCATTCGTTCGGTATGAAATCAATCCTTTGTCCGTAATAATGAACAACTCTCCCGTTTCTTGATTGAGCTCTAAATCTAGAATATTATTCGAAATTAAAGGTGAATCCTCCATCGTATGGTGTTCCAGAATTTCCAATCCATCTGCAGATAATAAAAGAATTCCGGCGTTTGCTGTTCCAAACCACTTTCTGTTTGCGCCATCCACTTCTATATCTGTAATCCCTGTTGAACCCAAAACATATTCTACGTTTCCTTCAAACTCGATCTTAATTCGTTGTGCATTATAATCTCCATCAGCAGCGTCAAAAGCACCGTCTGAATTGTAAAGAACTGCGAACCCTGCTTCTGTACCAATCCAAATTTCATTATCAAAATCAACGGCCAACGCCGAAATTTCGTTCGATGGTAAAGCTCCGGTATTTGCTCCCGTTGTTAAATTCACCATTTTATCATCTGATGCAGTGGAAATCGTTCCTTGATCATTATACCCAAACAATCCAGATCCGCGAATTGCCATCCATTTGTTTCCATTGTAATCAATCACCATTTTATCGGTGAATTTACTCTTAGCGGAAGATCCCAATGAAAACGAATACCATTCATTGTCCGATGTTAACACTTTTAAAGGTTCATTACTTAGTCCATTTAACACCCACAAATTTCCTCTATCATCATACTCAACTTCAGAGATATATGACCAGCCATTCCCAAACACACTGGCTTCAAGCAATGAATTTGTAGGCGAAATTGTATCTACAGTTCCTGCGGTTGTATTTAGAATTGACAAAGGGGTATTGCTATATCCTCCAACGGCCATTATTGAGTTGTCATCTGGATCAATTGACACTGTTAATGCATCAAAAACAAAGTCGTTTTGCCACTCTGGAATAGTTGCCCTGCTGTGCAATGTCCACTCTTCATCATCCAAGGTGTACATTCCAGAATTGTTGAACGTTGGTTGAGAAAGCGATAATCCACCACTTACAAAGGCCATTTTCCCTCTTGAATACCCCATTCCATAAAAATCACTTTTGGGAGGTCCAGAGAACGATATAATTTCCGTTTGAAAGGGAGCTGTGAATTTTACCAAACCATTGTTTTGATCTGCAATCCAAATCGTTCCATCATTAGAGGCAAGGTTTCTCGGGATCGGAAAGTTTCCTTCTGAATAGGAGTTCGTGGAAATCCAACTTGTAAAGCTGGAATTATAAATTCGAGAGCCCCCGTAATAGTTCACGCTTAGGTCTCCATTAATCGAATTGAGCGAAAGGATTTCCATAGCTATCGAATCTCCTTCATCTATTGCAATCTCAATCCCTGAACCGGTAACATGATATACTGAATCTGAACCAAACGAATTGTCATGGTACAACACATAAATTTCGTCGTGAGCGAATTCAATATCGGTGTACCTGGTCGTTATCGTACTCGGGAGAATTGGAATTCGCGGGTCTACCTCCCATTGCGCTGGGTCTGCCAACGACGCATTGCTAATGAGTCCTCGATACATTCTATCATTCGATAATGCATAAATACTATCGTCTGTAAAAATGATATCTTGAATGGGTGCATTTCCGTTCGTTGGATAATAGGTGTCACGCACTTCATTTTTCTTCGGGTCTATTTTTACAATCGCAAAACCGGTTGCCAGGTACATGTGCTCGTCGTACTCTACCATTTTAAACACTTCCTTAACCCCTTGAATTTGAGCTAATTTAATCGCTGGAATATTTGTAACGGTGTTGTTTTTGATTTTATCGATGTTTCCATTTTCATATCCAATAAAAATTGAATTATCGGAAGGGCAATTGCCCAAACATGAAATTGAGATGTCAGAAAGTGAATTCACTGCGTCCCAGAAGCTCAATTCATTGGATGCTTTGTCGTACTCGCTAAGCCCCTGTTCATAGGCGGTAAAGACAGATTCGTCAGTTGCTACGACATCCACCGCTTTCGCAGGAATATGCAGGCGCCATTGCCCCGTTCCAACTTGAGACGAAGCCCCGAAGGCCAAGGCAAGAAATACAATAAGTAGTCGCATAAAAAAAGTTTGTAGGCTAGTAACGCCTTCTAAACAAAAATATTTGAATTTTGTTGAATAACAAAGGGAATTAGCGATTTGATGTTGTGAATCTTGTCAGCAATATTAACTTTGCGATGCAGATTGTGTTTTTGATCTGAAAATGGCCCTGTGGCGCAACTTGATATTAAAATATATTTAGTCGCCCCACTTGCCAAAAATGGCCCTGTGGCGCAACTGAATAGCGCACTGGATTTCGGCTCCAGCGGTTACAAGTTTGAATCTTGTCAGGGTCACTCAAAGCCTCCTTTTTAAGGAGGCTTTTTTGTTTCCCTAAAGATTCAAACAATATTTTTTTTAAGTATTTTCTTCATTAATATGGCGAATTTATAATAAACATCATAGCCAATAGGACAGGTAGAGCCAATGGTATTAGCCATCCTCTAATCATATAGCTTATTCTCAATCCATGATTTTCTGTTTTGCGCGCTAGCTGAAACATTTTTGAAGTCTCATCGATAAGACTAACCCAAAACCGAACCCTATACCCATTATTCCACAGTGTGTATTTATTCCAAAGATAAAGCCCGTTATAAGCTACCATACAAATTAGCATAATAAAAGGTGTGATCATTGTTGTTGTCGTTTAGCTATTTCAGATTTTTTTATTTAACCCTCATACTAAACGTTATAAGCAAATTTATTTCCACCATTTGTTATAGAAGGTTTCCATGATCTTTATTTTTTCCTCTCTGAACTGAGTTTTATCTTCATATACACATTCTAGAATGTTGCCATTTTCTACGATATATGACTTATGAATTGCATATGACGACACACTTGAGTCACTTAAGTTTTTTGTTATCCTAGTGTACTCAATGTTTAATTGATCTTCGTTCAAATCAAATTCATCAACTTTTAGTTTAAATGTTTCGTTGACATTTGCTTCTTCACAATATAAAAGCTTCGAACCTGAGGATAACGTTAAAATAGCACCGTCAAAATTTAGAGTAGAACAAACTTGTAATTCAATATTTCTAGAGCTTTTGAAATCAATGCTTGGTATTACGGATAAGAAATGGAATGAATTAGGTCTGTGAAGACTATCAAATGTAATCCATTCCTCAGTTGAGAAGCCTCCATGTTGGCTATTAATTTGGCGTTTATATTTGGCAGATTGATCAACCGATGGTCTCATGTCAATGATATATCCAAGTTCATTCTTTAAGATAGACTCTTCGCCATCAATTTCCTTCTCATGTAGAGGGTTAGAGCATGAGTCGCTTCCATTAGAACAGCTATTCAAAATGAACATGATTAACAAAACACTAGCGCACAACTGAGTTCTACTCAAAGAGGGGAAAATAAAACCACTTGTAGTTCCACTGTGATCGTTTATAAAGGTTTTCCTATTGGTCATTTTATTGCTTATAACAATTGAATAAAGTGCATTCGCGCACTATATCCTTCCGTGTACGGGTAATATAGTTAATTGTCAGCATTCTGTACAGTTTGAGCTGTGTCAATGGATAACATCATAAATCACCTACACTTTTTGATAATACATTCATTTACTTATTCCTTTCTTAACAATTTCCGTACAAAAACATCTGAAGGTACATCGTTCGTAATTCCGTGAAAGACCCTTTCGATATTAAAGAATTCTAAATCGTATCGATGGGGTTCACTACTTTTTTCGGCTTGTTTCCGTTGCTTCATTAAGGCTTTTAGTTGCACTTCTATGAAAAAACAATTCCCCGGAACAGAAAGTCGGAATATATACTTGGCAAACTCAGCACAAGCACTTCGAGACCGCGAAGTTGCACCGAATATCCAAGCGTACCAATAACAAAAGATTAATATTACAGTTTGTTAAACCTCGATGATCGAATTGTTCCATCCTTCATGATCGTACGTACAAAATACAATCCTGAATTGAGCTGTTGAACGTCAATATGATGACTCATCGCTATTTCCTGACTCGAGATTACAATATTCCCATCAATTGACACGACATGTGCCTGACAAGGTGCAGATGAACTTACAGTAATTGTTTCAGTTGCCGGATTTGGTGATATGTGCACTTCTTGAGCAGAAATTTCAGAAATACCAACAGTATGAATGTTCACACGATAAATGTATAATTTATTGTCATTCTCAGAAATTGTAGCAAGTAACAGGTCATCATTCAAATCATAAGCAATGTCCATTATTTTGTGGTCCACAAAAGAGTTGTTTACCACATTCCATGATGCTCCGTCCCAATGTTTAATGGTGATTTTCATATCAGTGTTCGTCGGGTAAGATGAATAAGCATACGCTGGACGCGTATTGGTGTGTCGAATAGTCATATCACATCCATGTACAGCTGCAATAGACGGTGGAGCGTACCATGGCTCAAGGGTTGAAGAAACCTGTCCCGGCATAGAATACTGAACAATTCCAACTTCATTGTCTGGGACAGTTGCTGTGTGTATCATTAGGTTGTTCGCTCCTGTCGTATCGAACTCAGCCGTAATGTTCGCTGTCGTGTTCCCGAAACCCATTCCCATTGCGCTGGTCATAAGATTGTTCCAGTTAATTCCGTCATAGGTTGCTACTCCAACGTCGAGACCATAATTCTCATAGGCGAAGTACATCAAACTGTCCTTTTCGTTGTAGTTTATATCGGACTCATCAAAATAAGTTCCATAAGTAACCATTGTAATCGTAGCCATCGGAGTAAACGTGTCGCTGTTGTAATCGAATTCTACCCAGGCGGTACCAGATCCTGTGTTGTATGCAATATATGCTAGGTTATCATGAGGGTTAATTGTAAGATCAAATTGGTCAGTATTACTGCTTGAGTAAGCGCCGATCAAAAATTGTTCTTGCCAGCCATTGAAGTGTTTGCGAAGGTAAAGAGAATCCCCTATAGCGTAAATGACGATAATTTTATTTGAAGTGATGTCAAAGTCGACTTCAAAATCCAATACATTGGATGCAACTACAGGCACTAAAGGATCGAGTGCACTCCAGGCGGAACCATCAAATTTATCTACCCTTAAATTTCCATTCTGCATTTTCGCAACAAGCGGTGCATTTTGACTATCGTAAAATACTTCAACTGGATCACTTGTCAACATTGGTCCGGAAAAAGATGCCCCTAATTGATCAAAAGTTTGTCCGGTTGTAAATTGTGAGAAAGTGCTAAGTAGTAAAAATGCAATAAGAATTCTGAATCTTGACATGTCTATTAAATTGGATCATAAAGATAGCAAATACATTTCGGCCAAAGAAGGGTAAAAATAGACAATCCCCCAACTCCTTAGAATTACTTTATTGGCTTGCTTGTCCCTTCACTAACGTTTGGTTTTCAAAAGCGATGCTTTTTCTTCTCGGTGTCACGAAAAGCTCCATCTTCCGATGGAGCTTTTTTGCTTCTAAACCTTTCGTTTATTCGACCTTGTTGTGAACTGCACAGCTTTATGATGAGGCATCTATAAACTAAAATCAGGTTAGTTTAACCATTCTACCCTTCCGTTGTCCATATCATAGACCGCGCCTACTATTCTGATCTGCCCATTGTCCTCCATCTCCCTTAGAATAGGACTACGCAGTCTGATCTCATTGATTGTGTTTTGGACATTTGACACAGAAACATCATGTACGAATTCTTGGTTTCCAGAATTTCTTTCACCGTCGTAAGTCACGTTGTCAACTGCAGGTCTTATTTTTTGAAGCATTGTTGTTATGTTGCCCAACTTTACATCATCAATTGCTGCTTTTACGGCACCGCAATGTTCATGTCCCATTACTAAAACCAATTTTGAGCCAGAGACTTTACACGCAAATTCCATGCTGCCCAGAATATCTTCATTTACAAAATTACCTGCTACTCTTGCTACGAAAAGATCACCAATCCCTCTGTCAAAAACATCTTCTACAGGTACTCTACTGTCCACACATGACAATATGATGGCTTTGGGATACTGAGACAACGTACTGTTTCTAACTTGTTTTGAATGGTCGCGAGCAGTTAAATCATTCTCCGTAAATCGTTGATTCCCGTCTTTTAGTATTTGAATTACTTCACCAGGTGTCAACGCTTGTTGTTGTTCTTTTGTCAAAACATCTTCTACCAGTCCCGTTGTGATTGCTTCAGAATTGAGTGTTTCAATATCAAGGTCTTTTTCTGTTTCTGTTTCACCTGTACAAGCCGTCATTGCTGCTGCTAGAAGTAAAAATGTTGCGAGCTTAATTGATTTTCCCATTGTTTTTAGGTTTAAAATTTAATTACTATTAATTGGTCTCTAATTGCTTAGGCGAAAAGTGAATCCTACAATTCAAATTAGGAGGATTCCATTTTTTCTACTGTAAAACTCCTTATAAAGAATTAGCGATGAATTAAGGCAGTATTAGAATCCAATTAGAATTTGGAAAACAAGTTACGGGTCCACGAGTTTTTAATTATCTATGTGCCGTATTATAATATTTTTGAGTCATGAAAATTTTAATTATCGAAGACGAGCAAAGTATTGCCTCATTCCTTAAAAAAGGGTTAGAAGAAAATGGCCATGAAACACACCTTGCCTTTGATGGAGAAATCGGATTGAGGTTAGCCGCAAGTATTCCTTTTGATGTTATTCTGCTCGACATAATTCTGCCTAAAATTAATGGATTAGAAGTGTGCCATAAACTTCGCACCGAGCTCAATTTTGACAAACACATCATTATGCTCACCGCACTTGGAACAACAGATGATTTGGTAGATGGGCTGAATATCGGGGCCGATGATTATTTAGTGAAACCCATAAAATTTAAGGAGTTGCTGGCACGATTGAATGCCATTAATAGAAGGGTTGATTCTTCAACAACCAACGCTACTTTGAAAGTGGGCGGTCTTGAATTAAACTTGGACAGTAAAGAAGTTGCCTTTAATAAAAATGAAGTGAAATTAACCGCGAAAGAGTTTTACCTTTTGGCATATCTTATGCGAAACAAAGGAAAAGTGATGTCCAGAATTGACATCCTTGAAAACGTTTGGGAGATTAATTTTGATTTGGGAACCAATGTTATCGACGTTTATATGAATTACCTTAGAAAAAAGATTGACAAGGAGTTTAACATCAAATTATTGCACACAGTTGTGGGTATGGGGTACGTGTTAAAGGAAGAATTATGAAAATAAGAAATCGTATCTCTTATACTTTTACGGGACTTTTTGGAGTTCTAATTTTGGGTTTTTGTTTGCTCATTTACATTGTTTCTTCTGCAACTCTTGATGAGTTATTTTACAATCGTGTAGATTCAAGACTCGAAATAACCGAAAAGTTTTTTCTTGAAAAAGATAAATTTCCCGAATCTGTAAAAAGTACGGTACAACAAAACTTTCTAAAAACCTTGCCTCGAGAAATTGAATATGTAGACACCCTTTCAAATTTTTCAATTCCTAGCAAAATGCAACGTCGGGTGCCGTTGGACTTGAAGAATTCTTTAAAGAGCCACAATGAAGTTTCTTGGGTGAAATCGGATTTTCAAGGAATTGCACGTATATATACCGTTGATGAAATAGACTATGTTGTTTTGGTCGCAGCATTTGACAAAGACGGGGCCACGTATTTAAAAAAATTACGGTCCATTTTAGCTTTCTCTTTCTTCTGTTCCTTGCTCATCATTTTTGTATTGAGTAAATACTTTTCTCGGAACGTTCTAAAACCGATTGCAGGCAAAATAAAAAAAGCCAATAATATAAGTGCCTCAAACCTTGATATGAGATTGACGGTTCATAATGAACACGATGAGCTAGGAATGTTGGCTCTTTCATTCAACAGCCTTCTAGACCGCTTGCAAACGTCGTTTGAATTGGAAAAAAACTTTGTGAGGTATGCTTCTCATGAAATTAAAAACCCCTTGGCAGCAATTCTTGGTGAAGCAGAAGTCACGCTTTTAAAGGAAAGATCTTCCAAAGAATATATTGAATCGATAGATAAGATCATGAGTACTGCGGGAAAACTCAATCAATTGGTTGAGCATTTTTTAAACCTTTCTAAAATGGATTCGGCAAAGCTGAGTTTGAAAAAAACAGGAATTGACAGTCTATTAATGGACATTACCTTTAGTTTATCACAGATCTATAAGCAGATTGATATCCAATTCGATATGGAAGAGAATAGTTCCTCGGAAGACTATGAATATTTGGCTGATGAACCACTCTTGCACAATGCCCTTTATAATATTGTCGAAAATGCGTGTAAATATTCAAATGACAATTCGATTGTATCTATTGACTTATGCAAGAGAGACGGAAAGATCCAAATAACAACAACGGACAACGGTATTGGTATTCCAGAGGATCAAATCAACCATATTTTTGAACCTCTTTATCGGGCTCAAAATGCTCAAAATGAGGAAGGGGCAGGAATCGGCCTTTCTTTGGTAAAACGCATCATAGAATTACATGGCGGTGAAATTCATGTACAATCCGACCTTGATAAAGGCACTGTTTTTTCGGTACTACTTTGATTCTAATCGGATTTTAATCTCCCTCTAAACACGGGTTAACTTGGCGTCCATAGATTTGTTCAAAATAAGAACGATGAACACATTCAAGTCAATAATTTTAAGCACGGTTGCATTAATTGTAACTGGGAATTTATCTTTTGGACAAAAGGATCCAGAAATAAAAGTATACCACTCAATTGAAGAGGGATTGAAAGAGCCAGATAAGGTAGAATACCTAGAAATAGAAAGTATTTCAGATGAAGATAGTCTCAGGTTTCTTAGTCAATTTCCAAAACTTCAATCCTTAAGTCTAATTGACTTGCATTCAGCATCGGCACCTGAAGCCATAGCAGACCTCAAAGGATTAAGAGAACTTCGTTTTATCAATGACGATTTCTCAACGATTCCAGCGAGTTATGCAAAGCTGACCAATTTAAAACGATTGGAATTTATTTATGACACCCACCTAAACCTTCAAGAGGCTTTGAATGTTATTAATAAAATTCCATCTCTGATTGAATTAAGAATAGAAGGTTTGCCTGGTTCTAATTTCTCGAATGAATTAACCTTTCCAAGTCAACTTCACCTACTGAGTTTGAGAAACAATCATTTAAACCATATTCCGAATGGCATATTAACATTGTCTAAACTTGAGACCTTGGACCTTGGAGACAACGAATTTTTCGATCTGCCAAATCAATTGTCCAACCTTACCAATTTAAATACCATTTACCTCGATCGGTTGCCATTTATTCAAATCGATCGCGTCTTTCCAGTTCTGAATAATGTCCCCAAACTTCAAATTGTTCATTTAGAGGGGAATCATCTAAATAAGGAAAAAATAGAAGGGTTTAGAGAGCTGTCCTTGTTTCAAATCTTCTTGGATGAAAACTTAATAATGAATCAGCAAAAAGTCTATTTGGACTTGCCTGAAATATCAAGATATTCTAACGATCCTAAGGATGCGTCAATCAAAATCCCAATTAGGCGGGATTAAAATCTAATGTGATTCTAATCTAACATTAATCAGTCTATAATTCAATCTTATCAAATTTACATAACATTAAAATAAACAGATATGAAAACTCTAAAAATCACCTTGGCAGTACTTCATTCTTATCCTGTACAATTATTCGTCCAGGTCAAGTGGGAGTAAAGCAAAAGCTCGGTAAATTATCAGAAAACGTTATGGACGAAGGCTCCCATCTTTACAACCCTTTTTCGACTAAAATTATCAAGGCTTCAGTGCTTACTGAAAATTTAGAATTAAAACTGAATTTACCGAGTAAGGAGGGTTTAAATGTTGAAGCAGAAATATCGATTCTATTCAATATTCAAAAAGAAAAAGTACCGAGTATCATAAAATCGGTTGGCTTGAATTACAAAGAAATAATTAAAAATGTCTTCAGATCCGCTTCCGCTGATGTTTGTGCGCAATTTTTAGCAAAAGACATGCATTCTGGAAAAAGAGCTGAAATTGAAAATGAAATTAGAGTTAAAATGGCCGAGAACCTTGATGAAAAAGGGATCAATATTGAAGCCGTTTTGATGAAAACGATTAAGCTCCCACCTGGACTTTACAGTTCAATAGAAAACAGATTAGAGGCGGAACAAGATGCTATGAGAATGAAGTTTATAATTGAGCAAGAGAAGCTCGAGGCCGAGCGAAAGATCATTGAGGCGAAAGGATCAAGAGATGCGCAAATCATTTTATCTGAAGGATTAACTGAAGAAATCTTGAAACTTAAAAGCATCGAAGCACTTCTAAAACTTTCGGAGTCACCAGGTGCTAAGGTGATCATTACCGGAGCAGGTGAAACGCCAATGATCATAGAATAGCGAAAACACGAAAACGACTTTAACTTCTAAAGTGTAGAGCGAAGGACGAAAGATTAAAAAGGCACTTAAACGTTGTGTTTAAGTGCCTTTTTGCTTTTATATTCTTTTAAATAAAGAAGGCCTTCCATTTAAAGTTCTGAAAGCAAGTAATAGAATTAGCGGTAGAATCAATACGCTCCACGGAACAAAAAAAGCCCAACCCGATCTCGGTGAACCGATACGAATTGGGCTTCTCCTCATTCTAACTCAATTTAAGAATATTTCACCTTAGGTGGTCTCACTTTAGGAGAGCTTTCGTCTGGTTTTTCCTGTCTCTCCATGCCTTTTTTGCCATCATTCATGCGTTGAAGCATGTCCTCTTGCATCTTATTCGATCGTTGCATCATCTCTTCCATTCTGGTGTTCATATCAAGCATACTCGACTTCATTTTCAAATCCATACGCTCTTGCATGTTTTTCATTTGACCTTTCATTTCAGCCATCTTAAGGTCCATTTCAGGCATTGCAAAATCGGTTCCTTCAATCGCTTTGCCATCTCTTTCAAGATAATAGTTGTCCTCTACGAGTTCACCATTTTCATAACGCTGGTACTTTTTCTCTTTCTTAGAGTGGCTTTCTTGTGCGCATAATGATCCTATGCTGAACACCATTACTATCAGGGCTAAATTTTTCATAACGATTGATTTTAATTTCTAACTGACTAGTACATAACGAATACCATGCCATGCTCAAATTTACAATTACAAGGGAGGAGTGCTTTTTTTAAATCTCAAGGGACCACTTAGCATTCAAACTCAATATAGTTAATCCCAAAAAGTCTTTATCAACTTGGCGCGATAATTGCCACAAAATCCGTAAATTTAGAATTATGAAAAGTGTAGCTAGTTTGTTTTTAATGTTCTTCCTCGTAGGGTTTTCTTATTCTCAGAAGACTGAAAAAATACAGACTGTTAAGATCAAAACTTCTGCGGAATGCGGTCAATGTAAGGACCGACTTGAGGAAAAGCTCAATTACACCAAGGGTGTTAAATTCTCCGAGTTGAACTTAACAGAGAATTTGTTGGAAGTTAAATTCAATAGTGAGAAAATCAGCCTCGAACAAGTTAAGAACGTAATTGTAGACTTAGGTTACGATGCAGATGAGATGAAAGCCAACGCAAAAGCAGTTGAAAATCTCCCGTCATGTTGTAAGCCGGGTGGAATGAAATAGAAGGTTCGTAGCAACTAATAATTTCTGTTCCAACTTCTATCTTTATCAAATCAACGGTTTTATTCTAACCAGCCGAGAATTATTTTTGACTTCTTTAATGACACATTCTAAACTCATAAATTGTGAAATGTGCGTTTGAATAATTATTGTTTGCGCTTAAAGTTCCAAGAAACCAAATTTTACATAACCATTGATTCTAAACCCTAACTGCCTGGTAAAGAAACAATAACCCTCCCCAATAAAATTTCAAAAGTCAAATTTCGCATGCTTCTTTTAAACTCCAAGTAACTATTTAGAATTCAACCATTATAGATACGGGAAAATAAATTGGTTACTTTTTTCCAAAAAGCACATATAAATGTATAAATGGCACACCGTTTGAGCTATTTTTTTTTGCAAAGCCAAAACTACTGCATCATATGTTTAACTAATTGAGATCACATGCCGGATTTAAGTCCACGTGAAAGACAAATTTTAAAAATGCTATTGGCTGAGTACAGTCAAATCGAAATTTCGAGTGCTTTAGAATTGTCTTACAGCCGTGTCAACGACGTAAAAACAAACATTATGAATAAGTGGAAGGTCACAACAATGGTTGGTTTGGTCAAAGAATCAATTAAGCAGGGGTATTTGGACGTCGAGGACTTGGTAATGTAATACGTTTAAATCAATGGGGTTCTACTTCACACCTCCGCTCCAAAAATAAAGCCCGTGATCACTTTTGTACCACTTGCTATTTCCTCCAACACTTTGTCCATTGTTAACAACGCTAACGTATTTTAGAATCGTCCCTTTCGGAACTGTTCCAACATAACTGTGCTTCGTGTCCGGTGTTGAGCGCAATCGCAAGCCTTCTGTGATACACTCAACTTGTCCAATTACGCCATCTGATTTAGGTGTGCTCGAGCCTGTTGGAGCCGCCGTACTTGCACTACTTGGCGCGCTCGTCGATTTAACAACAACTCCACCTCCCCAAAAATAATTTCCAGAACTGTCTTTGTACCAAATTGATTTTCCACCAACAGATTCGCCGTTTGTTACATACCCAACCGCGTTTAAAATTGTGTTAAATGGAATTGTTCGAACCTTCGATGTTTGCGTGTTTGGTGCTCCACGACGGAGACTTAATCCGCTTTTGGCCGAAACGACCAGTACTGTATTTTGGGCATTGAAATTATAATTCGTACTGGTTGTCTTTGGTGCTGAAGCAATTGTCGTTTTTGTTTCGTTAGAAACCGTTCCAGCTGAAGTACCAAAATCCACGGATTCCATAATTGTTCCCGTGAATGTTTTTCCATGAACAACAACTGCTGCTCTCACAATTGGCAATATTTTTTTGAACTGAGGTTCAGCCGCTCCCATGCACCCAAGTGACCAATTGTTGATCAAACCACTTCCGTAGGTTCCAACATTACTCATTTTATGCCAGTGCGTTCCAAATAGTCTATCGTCTTGAAATTGAACACGGTCAACTTTCGTGTCCTTATTGAAGTCTCTCCAATAATCTATTTTCCCATACTGTCTGAAGTACGGATAACTGGAAAACTCTTTGAAAGTGTCTTTAAAGGTCCAAGCATTGAGGTATTGTCCCGGAACAATAATCGCTGTCCCTGTGACTCCACCAACCGTAACGGGACTGTCCGTAGATCCCTTAATACCCGGCTTCGTTGTTGCAGGAATAGTAATCACTTTTTCCTTTCCTTGCTCTGTATAGACAACATGAAGAAGGTCTGTAAACTTATTCGTGATGATATCATCCGTTCTTTCCCAAACAAAATTAAGCTTAAGGTCTCCCGTAAAAAATTGATATCCTTTTGCAATTACTGCGTCGCGAATTCCCTTGTATGTTCTCATAATATGCTCTGAAGAAAGTGATTAGATAGTCTTCTTGACGAAATCTAACTGTAATTTAGAGACTCCAAAAAGGTTAAGCAAGGATTCAATAGAAAAAAGGACAATGTACGCAATGTGATGCGTAAATGTTGCACCTTAGTCAATAGGCTCAACGAGCAGTCGTTGGCAAACATCATTGCTCAGCACAACGGGTGACATATTGTTATAAGCAACTTTCATGCTTTTGTCAAACGGTTCGGAGCGAACAATTTCTACGGTCGTTCCTAATTTAATTTGTTGTCTGTTGAGGTAATGCAAAAACTCCTGTGAGCTGTCCTTCAAAGCGCAAATCCTATAATTGTCACCAGCAACCGCATCAGACAATGGAATGTACTCCCGCTCGACAACATTTCCTTCTTTGTCTGGAATTGGCGAACCGTGAGGATCCACAGAAGGATAACCAAGAAGCTTGTCCATTCTATCGAAGAAATTGTCAATTTTTATATGCTCAATTTCCTCCGCGATGTCATGTACTTCCTCCCAACCAAAGCCCATAAATTTCTCAAGGAACATTTCGGTTAATCGGTGCTTTCTAATAATTAAGGCCGCTTGCTTTCTCCCTTTCGGAGTGATTTTTAAAGGTTTGTATTTGGCGTAAATCACCCACTTTTCTTCTTGAAGGCGCTTTACCATACTGTTCACCGTTGGAATGCTCACGCCCATTTCCTTACTCAATTCGGACAAAGAAATATTGTGATCCTTCTGGTCGAGGAAGTAGATTGCCTTCAAATAATTTTCCTTAATGTGGGTCGCCATTACTCCTTTGATTGAATACGAAGATACACAAAATGTAGTGACAACGAATTCCCAAACCCTTGGCTTTTGGACATCAAAAAGCATTATAACTCAAATTATAATTGTTAGAGTCGTCTAACTTTATATCTTTGTCCACTAAATCAATCAATATCATTGATATATGAAGGGACTTCTTTTTGCCGTATTCATTCTTTCTTCCAGTGTAATTGTCGCTCAATCAGGCGTTATTGCAGGACATGTGAGCAGCCACAACGTTGATCAAGAATTTGTAAAAATCAAATTGAGCAATGGATCTGGTGCTTTTACCGATAGTGTTGGAAACTATGCGATCACAAAATTACCTTTCGGAGAATTCATCTTGGCCGTTTATTCTTCTGAGTTTCTAGCTGTAGAAAAAACGGTTGTCCTAGATTCATTAAATCCTGTTCTATTCATCAACTTCGAATTGGAGCCGATCTCTCAATTCATCGATCAAGTTGTTGTAACTGGAACGAGAACAAATAAACGACAAACAGATTCACCCGTAATCGTTGACATCATTGACACGAAAACATTGGAAGCTGTTCAGGCGTGTAACCTATCGGAAGGTTTAAAATTTCAACCTGGTTTACGCGTTGAAACAGATTGTCAGACGTGCAACTACACGCAGCTTCGAATGAACGGGTTGGCAGGTGGATATTCTCAGATACTTATAAATGGACGTCCTGTTTTTAGTCCACTTACAGGTTTGTACGGCCTGGAGCAGATTCCTGCAAACATGATTGACAGAATTGAAGTGGTTCGAGGCGGAGGATCGGCGTTGTATGGATCATCTGCAATCGGCGGAACTGTAAACGTAATCACTAAAATCCCAAAGGAAAGCGCCTTTAGTGTCTCCAACAATTATCAGAACATCAACGGATTGGCGTCGGACAATATCATCAGCGGAAATGCGAATGTATTGACACACAAACGCAATGCAGGAGCGTCTTTCTTCGTCAACAACCGAAACCGAGAAGCATACGATCACAACCGAGATAATTTCTCTGAATTGCCCGCATTAAAAACCACTTCATTCGGAACCAATTTGTTTCTGCGGCCAAACGATCAGCAAAAATTAGAAATTACCTTAAGTACGATAAACGAATACCGTTACGGAGGCGAAATGGTTGAAAAGGCGGCACATTTAGCGCAACAATCAGAAGAAAGAACGCACAACGTTATGGTGGGTGGAATTGACTATCAATACAATTTCAAAAATGAGAATTCATCCATTATCGTCTATGGTGCCGGGCAAAGAACAACCCGTTTGCATTACACTGGGATTTATCCTGACGACAGCTTGGAAATTATCGATCACCTCACCAATCCTCCTTATGGAAACTCACTGGTAACAACGATTCAGGGAGGAACGCAATTCAACCACCGTTTTGAAAAATTCATCAAAGGATCGAATGTTTTTACGGTCGGTAGTGAGTATTTAGAGGACATGGTTAAGGATGATATTGTCGCTTATAATTACAAAATCGATCAGTTAACCGCCAATCTTGGAATGTTCTTACAAAGCGACTGGGAGATTTCAAAATCTATCAAATTGTTGCTCGGTGCAAGAGCGGACAAACACAACATGCTGGACAATTTAGTCGTTAGTCCTCGGGCTTCGTTCATGTATAAACTAAAAGAATCGACACAGTTCAGAGCAACTTGGGGAACAGGGTTTAGAGCACCACAAGCATTCGATGCCGACCTTCACATTGCATTCGCAGGAGGAGGGATTTCAAGAATCACCTTAGCCGATGACCTTGTCGAAGAACGATCACAAAGCTTTGGTGCTTCGGTTAACTACGATAAAAAGACAACAAAATACATCGCTGGATTCACGGTTGAGGGATTCTATACCTATTTGAAAAATGCCTTTTATCAGCACCCTTTGGGCGAAGATGCTTTTGGTGAATTGTATGAAAAGCGAAATGGAGCGGGAGCAACGGTAATGGGAGCATCTCTTCAGTTAAGAGCTAATTTCAACAAGAAAGTAGAGTTCGACGGCGGGATCACTTTGCAAAGCAGTTTATTCGATGCACCTATCGAATATTCAGATGTTTTGCCCGCGACAAATGCCTTTTTAAGAACACCTAATCTTTACGGATACGGAACCTTGTTCTATACACCAAACAAGAAGTTTAGTGCTTCAATGAATACCGTTTATACGGGGCCAATGAAAGTGTTGCACCTCGCTGGAGCACCGGAACAATTGGTGGATGAAATCATCACATCAAAATCATTTGTTGATTTGAGCTTAAAGGTCGGATACACTTTCCTGTTCAAAAAATTAGATTCTGGACTTGAACTCTTTGGCGGCATGAAGAACATCTTTAACTCCTATCAAGAGTCCTTCGATATTGGAAAAAACAGAGATAGTAATTTTGTTTACGGACCGTCTCTGCCTAGAACATTTTATATTGGTATGAAGGTGTTTTCGCTTTAATTAAAATCGCTTTCTGGAAATATAGATCACTCTCACCAAGGAGTTTTATTTAACCACTAGGACACAAAGGCACAAGGGCACAATTTGAAAATCATGTTGTTTGGCACTAGCATACCTTAAGGTATGCAAAGCTTTGTGTCTAAAAATTAATGCGTCAATACTCTCCAGTTTTCTGCTCAGCCGAGTACCAATTGTGCCTTTGTGTCCTGGTGGTTAAGCCTTCTATAAATCAAGCAGATCTGCCAAATAAAACCCACTTAGGTTCTCCTTTTGTACGATTGAAAATCACAATAATTTTCCTGCAACGTAAGCGGTCGTCCAAGCGGCTTGGAAGTTATAGCCTCCTGTTATTCCGTCGATATCCATTACTTCTCCTGCGAAATACAAATTCGGACACGCTTTACTTTGCATTGTTTTGAAGTCAATACTCTCTAAACTCACTCCTCCACACGTAACAAACTCTTCCTTAAACGTCGTTTTCCCGCTAACCTCATAGACGTCATTGGTAAGGATGTTCACGATTTTATTGAGTGCCTTTTTCCCCGTCTGCCCCCAAGTTGATTGCTTTGAAAGACCACAACGCTCAATAAGGTAATGCCACAACCGTTCGCGCAACATATACGGTCTAAAATTGGCCAAAATCTTATTGGGATGGTCGGCGACAATTACTTTCAGTTCTGATAAAACCAAGTCGGTATTCTGAATATTAATCCAATTGACTTGCGTTTTGAATTCGTAATTCATCTCACTTAAAATCCGAGCGCCAAAAGCTGAAAGTTTCAAAATTGCGGGTCCACTCATTCCCCAATGTGTGATTAACAAAGGGCCATCAGATTTCAATTTCGTTCCTTGAATTGTAACGGAAGGGTTTTCGATCACTATTCCCATCAATTCCCGAATCGATTCATTGGGCATGTTGAAGGTAAACAAGGATGGCACTGGATCTTCAATTTGATGTCCAAGCTTTTCCAGCCAATCCAAACCCGATCGTTTTGGAGAACCTCCTGTTGTCACAATCACCTTGTCAAAAACAAGCGTCTCATGAGAAAATGCAAGTTCTATTTGTTCTCCTAAAGATTCAATTCGCTTGACACCTTTGCTCATCTCTACCTTGATTTCAAGCCGTTTTATTTCCTTGAGAAAGCAGTCGATAATACTTTGCGAATCTTGTGAAACAGGAAATACGCAGTTGTCATCTTGCGTCACCAAAGCCACTCCGCGTGATTCGAACCACTCCATTGTGTGCTTCGTGTTGAAGGTTCCAAAAGCTTTACGCAATTTTCGGTTTCCTCGTGGATACGCTTCTGAAAGCTCCTTGATGTCTGAGCACCCATTGGTAACATTGCACCTTCCTCCGCCAGATATTTTAACCTTCGCCAGCACCTTCTTCGATTTCTCAAAGATCGTGACAGTAGACTGAGGATGGTTTTCCTTTGCGTGAATTGCAGCAAAAAAACCTGCCGCTCCGCCTCCAATGATTGCAATTTGCATGTGGCAAAGATAAGGTTAGTTTGACAAGTGCGAAAAATGGTGTTATATTAATCCAATTCAAATAAACGCAATCATTAAAAGATGAGTCAAAATTTTACAAACTCTTTGCGGTCTGTTGCTACTCAGGTTGAAGCCAATGAAATTGTTTTGCTCCTTTTAGACGGAGGAATTCAATCAAAGATTATTAAAGAATCATTCAGTCCTGCAGCTACCTTTTCTGGTGGCTCCTTATCAAGTAATTATGAAATTCTCATTCAAGAAACAGACGCAGAAAATGCTCGGTCAATTTTAAAAGAAAATGCACGTCTTTTTTTATCTGATGTAGACCCAAACCATTATTTATTTTCATTCACAGATCAGGAGCTACGAGATGTGTTAGTTAAAAATCACGAGTGGAGTGAGTTCGATGTGCTACTTTCTGAAAAAATACTCGAAGATCGAAGCATAGCAATTGACAAGAAAAAAATTCAGGAAGAAAATTTCACAACTATTCTAGACCTCTCCCAACCCAAAAAAGGGATCCTTTTTTGGATCGTTGTGGGATACATTTTTGCTTTCCTTGGCGGGTTAATAGGGCTTATCATTTCCTATACAGTTATTAAGGTAAAACGAAAGCTTCCCGACGGAACCAAGATGTACGAGTATGATGAATCGACAAGAAAACATGCAACAATTATATTCATAATTTCTTGTGTTGTATTTGCACTTTCGCTTGGATCCAGGATTCTTTTTTATTGAGGACCAACTCCATAAAACATTTCTTTGTCACCAATTGTCATTTGAAGACACCTAACCCTTAGAACACAGTAATACACTTCAGTGAATACGTCCAAAAAAGATCGTTTTTTATCCTTGTACGAGCCTGTATACAGTTCCTTCGAACGGTTTTGTCGGGCGCGTGCTTATGGAGATATGGACTATGAGGACTTAATGAACGAAACGTTATTGCTTGCCTTTCAGAAATTCGATCAATTGCAATCCAAGGATTCTTTTCTTTCGTTTTTGTTCGGCATTAGTGTTCGATTATTGGCCAATAATCACAGAAAAAAGAAAGCGGAATTACACACAGGAACAGCATTAGAAAACGTTGCTATTGCTTCGGAAAACACGGAACAGCGTGCAGAGGTTCATTTACTTCATAAAGCGTTAAGGTGTTTAAAAGAGGAACAACGTGAAGCTTTAATCCTGTTTGAAATTTCCGGCTTTCCAATCAAAGAGATCGCTCAAATCCAAGAGTGTTCTGTTGACGCCGTTAAACAACGGTTGAGTCGTGGTAGAAAACGTTTAACCGAAATTTTGACCTTCGAGTCGGAGTACAAATTAGGAAAGGAGGGTCTATGAAAAACACAGAAAATAGAATCGATCAGCTTTTTGAAAGTACACGAACTGAAGCGCCAATTCGGAGCTTTGAATCGAGTAAAGAAGCGTTCATCGCTGGACTCGAAACCACAACGCCAACAGGAATTCTTGCAAAATGGGCGAAGATCTCATTCACCTTTAAAACATTGATTATGCTAGGAATTATTGGAGCCACTGCAACACTTATAACGTGCCTTGTGCCAAACAGTTCATCACACGAAAAACTCAAACCTCTTGATCCAACTCCTTACACGGAAACGACAGAGGTGGTCGATTACGTAAACGAAGTTGTCGTTAAAACAATCTATTTTGATACTGAAAAAAAATGGGCTGAAATACGCGTTGAACCAACAAAAATTGACGTATCGGATTCGAATCGGAAGGAATTCAATAAAAATCTCGACATCCCTTTTCCTCCGCCCGTATTCATTAAGACTGAAGACAGCACCCAAGCGTACCATCAAACCACAACGAAATGTTTCAGTATTGAAAAGAATTCTTCAGATCTTGAAATTGAAAGAATCCGTAAACTAGCGGAAGCGGCCGGTCTCCATTTTCAATACAAAGTAATCGTTTGGAAGGGAAAAATAAAACGTTGCTCACTTCATATTTGTCTAGATAAAGACAATGAACCCAGTTGCGAATACGACATTAATCTTAGTGGGAAATTTTGGAAAAAAATTCAATGGGTGGAAGACGAAAACGGTAGAGCAATTAGTTTTGAGTTGTAAAGCAAACACTTGTTAATTGATTGCACAAATCTTTTATAATTTCATTAAATTAGGGACTTCTACGAATTTTACTTTTCTCTTATTCCGATCGGTTAACTCACCAATAAATGAAACAAGGTTTGACATTCACATTCAAGACAGTAGCAACGCAAGAAGCAGCAGACGAAATGATTGTGGCTTTAGCTAAGGGAAATATTCCTGCTGAAGTTCGAAAAGATGAGTTCAACTTGGTTCCAGCATATGGCGGTGCCGCTGTTAATAGTAATTATGAAGTTCTTATTCGTCTTGAAGATAAGGCAAAAGCAGGAGAAATCATTACTGAACTTACCACGGAGTTTCTAAAAACCATTGACCCTGAACATTATCTGTTTTCATACAGTGATAATGAACTAATTGATGTATTAGGACACAAATACGATTGGAACGAGGTTGATTTATTACTGAGTGAAAAAATTCTTAATGATCGAGGTGTAGAAATCAACCAAACAAGTATTAAAAGAGCAAACAACCAGCGGTTTGAAGAATTAGCGACGCCAAAAAAGGGGTCGAATTTCTGGATTGCCCTCGGGTATATCTTCGCGCTTTTAGGTGGTCTTTTGGGATTAATGATTGCCTATTCCGTTATTAAAGTCAAGCGCAACTTGCCAGACGGTAGCACGATTTATGAATACGATCACTCTACACGAAGACATGCTAAAATCATCTTTGCTCTTTCGCTAATTGTAATCTCAAGCTTACTACTACTTCAATTATCAATCGGAGTTAGGTAATATGCACATTTGACATTTTTGGTAAATGAAAGGGGATAGTAAACCCATCAAAACGCTGATTTCTTAAACCAAAAAACCTCCTCTTTAAAATTCGTCTTGCCAAGCGAACTAGGGGTAAAACCCCGTTAAAGTGTCATAAGTATATAGATTCCTTAACTTTAACAAAAACCACTACCATGGCTACTCACCGATTTCTACCTTTTGCAATTCTAATTTTTACCCTCCTAATCATTTCATCATGCAATAAAAAGGACGAAGAAGAAACTATCTGCGACGATCCAATAGGAACGGGTTGTTCGCTTCCCTCAATAAGCAATTCTTCGAATGTTGAAGGCTATGGAATTCTTGAACAGCTGCCTGGAATTTGGAATGGGCCCGTGATATCTCCAACAGCACTTGGAAGCTTTAGTGAGTGGATTGTAGACTTCAGGCCAATCTCACCATCTCAAGTCTCGGCTAAAAATGAATTGGATAGCATCAACGATATTTTTATGAGCTTTTTTATTGCGAAACACGATTGCGAGTACAAAATGGCCTTTAGGAACGGCGGTGGTTTTGCTGGACAACAGCGCAACTCTTATATGCTCATTGATAGTTTGAATGAATCGCCAAGTGTGTCTTTCTACCGATTTGTTGATCCTGTTTCTGGCGGGAATCGCGTTTACACAGACATTACTTTTAAGGACGATAGCTTGATCATGCACACCTTTACCAATCAATACAACACACTTTCGGAACCTGTTACCCACATGCTTTGGAAAGCAAAATTGAAAGATGAAACATCAACTCAAAGTGCAACGGCATTGTTTAATTTTCCGCAAAAACAATTAACTAGAGACTTCACGACAACCTTTACTGGGCTTACTGAAGCTGTATTCTACAACTCTGGAGACGATCCTTATCCAGAAGCTGAGCAGCCGCATTTAGGAAACACAAACGTTGCAATAAATATTAGCTCACCCACTGTCGTTGACCCGAGCAAAAAGGTGGTTATCATTATCACAACACAGCCTCTATTCCCAGGATTCGTGTTTACACCGGGAAACCTCGATTTCCGCTCTCGGTATGTCTTTATTGATGCTAATTCATCTTCTACTTTTAACTTCAATTACATGCACCCGGGGGATTATTACGTGAATGCTATTTATGATGAAAATGGCGATCTCAACTTCTCTAGTGGCGATTATATGAACGGTGCGTTTGATGTTCCGTTTACGCTTACCAGTGAAGGCATAGCGAATTCTTCGGTTGATATCAACTTCTTAATTCCCTAAGTTCAGAAGTACTATTTCTTCTTTTTTTCAAGACAAGGCTTCCAATACAATTTTCAAGTAAGACTACTCAACGATTATTTTCTTCGTTTGTAATTCGCCTCTATAATTGATTTTTACCAAGTAAATTCCAGTGGGAAGACTGCTAGAATCAAAGGTTAATTTATCAATTGCAGCAACCATTGGAAGGTTCATCAACTGACCCATTCCATTGTAAATTTCAATGTCAGCTTCAGAAATACTTCCCGCTTCAACGAAGAACTGATCCGAAGTTGGATTTGGATACACCTCAACAGCATAAATGTCGTTTAGCTCTTCATACGCCAATGGATAATCAATTGTGAAATTGTGAATGATCGATTTTCCAAAGTT
The DNA here is from genome assembly GCA_047630755.1 of Crocinitomicaceae bacterium. GTDB lineage: Bacteria > Bacteroidota > Bacteroidia > Flavobacteriales_D > Crocinitomicaceae > UBA4466. The sequence goes on from JBLHYG010000004.1 coordinate 195,277, forward strand.
AGGTTGGAAGGTCTTGACAACTCCTCCTCCAACTTCACGCAAACGAACAAACCCTACTCCGTCATTGTTTGCAAAGAAACTAATTCCATCATCTCCAGAATCCAAGACCTTAAGTTGGTAACATCCGAATCCTAAGTTGAAGGTATCTTTGTACGTTGTGTTGTTTGACATTCCAGCTCTAGAACCCAAAACAGTTCCGTTGTCATCCAACAACTCCCAGCTACTTTCAAATCCTGCGCTGTTCGTTTTAAACTCAACATAGAAGTGAGATGGCGTCACCTCAGGAATACTAAATCCAGTTTCGAAATGGTTGTTTGGCGCGTACTCATCCGTTCCAGCATTCACGCTTGTGATTTGCGCATGGAATGTATTCGTTGTTGAAAGTGCATCCCATAAGGCAGATGGCGTTGGAAGAACTACTTGAGTCTCAGCCAAGAATGGAAGACTTCCCGTCCAAGTGAACGTTTGAGGCGTTGGATCGTTGTTTACCCAGTACTCAATTACAGCCTCCGTTAGCATTGCGCTTCCCGTGTTTTTCAAAATAATTATTGGATTCGCACAAATTGAATTTGTTCTTTCATATTCCACATAATTCGATGGATTCATAATGTCCACTATCGAAGCGTCTGTGCTGAAATTCGCTCCTCCGTAAGAAACCAATTGGTTGTTTACAATGTAATTTGAAGTTCCAGATGCCGTTGCCATTCCATAATCCAATTCATGTGATTGACCGGGCGTTACAAAGTTGGTAATGTCAAACTCTTGCAAATCCGTTGGTCGGCCTGGACACCATCCTGCACGGTCGTAAATCCAAGTTCCACCTTGAGGGAAAATCGCGTTTTCAGCACATTCTTTCCAAACTTGCCATGAGAACTCAATCGGCCCTCCATTGACATTGATGTAATGTTCTCTTGAAATAAACTCTCCTTCTTGTCCGTGACCTGTAATTGCCGATCGAACTTTAAACGATGTTGCATTCGGATTGAATGTTTTCATTCTTGGCTCAAAGGCCGCATCAGATACAATTGATGTATATCCCTTACTGTCATTTCTCCAAATTTGCTCGATGTCAACAACATCTCTAGGTGGTGTTCCAACGATAAACCAGAACTGAATGTCGAAACTTTCGTTCCATTGACCGCCGCGTTCCATTGTCATTCTTTTGTTTCCTTTAAGAATAGGCGTGAAATCCGTTAAATCGAAATTCCATGTTTTTCCATTTATTCCTAGATCCAATCCATTTCCGTAAGGCGTTACAAATGAAACGATTTCATAACGCATTGGATAACGGTTGTAATAGTCCAACGTTCCCGGTGTAACTTGTCCATCAGGGTTAACAGGAATACTTTGAATCAACACTCCGTTTTCGTCATAAACATAGTTGTATGCCGCTTCCCAAACCAAGTTTGAAGAAAGCTCAGAAATAATGTCTGTGTTCAGTGTTCCCGCTTGAGAAATGATTCCGTATTCCGTGATATAATTCCCAACATTCTGAACCGTATCGTAAATCGTATCGTTCACAATGGTAAGGTTGTATGTCCCTTGCATAAAAGTGAAGTTCGGACGCTCGGTTGTTAAAACCAACTCTTTGAACAACTCAACTCCTCTCGGGCGTTCCCAAATTTCACCGCTCATTACCGAAGCGTCATTTGCATTTGAAGTCGCATCTGAGATCGCTGCACCCGTTCCCTCGTTCATTGGATAATACACCTCCAAGTTTGCATAACTAGGATGCGATGCGTCAAGTGTTCTGTACATCCAATCTTGAATTTCGGCTTGCGTTAAAGCAGAGCTCCAAACGCGAACCTCATCAATAATTCCATCGAAGTAACGCTCGTTAGTTCCACGACTTACTCTCATATTAATCCCAGCGGCTGTATTCGTTAAAACAGGCTCTGTTATTGTCGAAGCGATCGTTTCCAATTGACCGTCTACATATAAAAGAACATCTGCCACATCCGTTCCTGAAAAAACGCAAGCTACGTGGTGCCATTCATCGTCATCAACCAAAGTTGTTCCGTAGATCGCTCCTCCGTTTACCTCAACCCTAACCGTTCCATTGTCATTAATTCGGAAGACCCATTTTTGAGATGTTGCATTCAATCCCCAACTTGTAATTTCTTTGTTGTTAACGCTTGTTTTGATCCACGCTTCACTCGTTCTATCTGCCGAACCGTCAATTCCTTTGTACGTATCTGATTCAAAGTAATTCTCTCCGTTAAAGACAAAATTTCTGTCTCCTTGTGTGAACATCCCGTAATTCATTCCTGTGTCTTCACCATCGATGTCAATGATTGTTGCGTTCTGTGGGTTTGTAAATGAAAATTCAACAATAATGTTTGAAGCTCCATCCCAGTTAAATGCGTTGTAAAATTGAAGCCGGTTTGGGCCATTAACGAATGCCGTATTGTAAAAATAAACTTCTGTGAACCCCGTTAAATCAGGATCTGTATCGTCCAATGCTGTTTTTGGCGTATGTTTGATTCGAATCCTAAGGTAATCTGTCACTCCGCCTGCATTCAATACATTCAATGAAAGCGCAGAAAGATCTCCTATTGTTACGCCCGCACCTGAAAGTTCAGCTGCCGTGAAAAGGTATTGTGATTTTCCGTTGTTCGTGTTTGAAGGGAACGTCTGGTTCAAGATCGTTCCGCCGGTACCAGCATTCGATTGCGTTTCTGTTAAGATTGTGTTCAATGTTACTTCTTGCTGCAAATAACGGTAATAGCTATTCGTTGGTACAGAGCTATAATTAAACGTTGTTCCCGTCCAGCCTGAAATTTGATGCGATGGTGTTGTATTTGCAGTTGAATCAATACGCGTTGAATCGTGGATATAGGTGTTACAGCTATAATCCCATTCCCCACAAGCAATGTAGTTTCCTCCGGTTGTATTCACATCGCCGTTCCGACACCTCATGTTGTATTTCATGATAATCTTCTCGTATGTTAATGTTGAATCGTCTGGAAAAGGAACGACCATGTCTCGGTTTCCTGAATTTCCCAAGGCCGTCATAGGCCAATCGAAAGATTGAACGATGATCGTATCTCCGGGTTGTTGAGCGAGGGCGTTTGTACTAATAAGTATTAGTGCTAAAATGCAGAATATAGTTTTCATATTTAATGTCGGATCAAAAGTGTCACCGCAAGATACGAAAGTTAAATATGAGATAACATTGTTAAGTACAAAGACTACAACAAGGACCGAATAATTACATTCTTGAAAGTTTGAGTGCCTTCAATGCATTAACCTCCTTTCTTCAATTTCCCACTGAATTCAAGAATTTCCATATTGTGCTCCACAAGTTGCTCCGAATAGTTCCTTCCTGAATCTTTTTTAATGTATTTTAAAAGCAGGTCTAGTTCTGAAGTATGACGGTCCAGAGTTTCCTTAGTAATTGGATCTAGTTCAGTTCTCTTGAGTTCGAGGTAATTGAACATATAATTAATATTGTAACCGTACAAAGACATTTCAGAATAGGAATAAGAGTCATTTATAAAGGTGCTTGAATATTTGTAGTACTTATTTGCACCCAGACTATCAAGAATTACGCTAAAATCATAGTTATCATAGAGAATTTTGCGTTGATTGTATTTTCGTCGAGACGTCTTATAGGTGTACACTTCCTGCGATAAATAAAAGGCGGGATGTGAAGCATTCCGATCGTAATAAAAGGCCCTAGGTGATGCATCGAAATAAGTTCGAGTCGGTCTTTTAACCTTGCCTTTGTACTTTTTCCTTCCTTTCGAATCCGTAGAATAATACTTTTCCGTTTTGTAGACCTGAGACCATGTTGGGTCCATTAAATGCCACTTCCCCCTGTATTTAACAACATTCCAGGCGTGGTAAGGATTGTAACTAAAGCTTAAAACCTTGTATGTAACCAACCACCAAGGCAATTTTACTTTTCCGTCCGCGACAATACATGGAATTTCACTTCGGTCGCAAAGCGCTTTGAATAATGTAGCAAAATCTCGACAAACACCCTTTTTCTTTTTCGCTGTATAATAAGGTGTATATTCTTTCGCTTCCTTTTTCTCTTTGAGTCGTTTAAAATCATACTTATGATGAATTGAAATCAATCCATAAAACATAAAAACCCGTTCTGCATCTTCACTTCCCATTTTGTGAATGTAGGCATGAACGCTGTCAAGATTGGTGAGGATTTTTCGGTCAATATTCGTAACTATACTGTCCAACTGCTTCTTACGTTCGGTGTCCATTTGAGCATAAACGTTGGTTGATACAAGGAGAAATAGAGCTATAACAATTGAAGACCTAAAAAGTTACTTTCCTCAAAAAGCACTCTCTTTCCTAAGCAGCCCCTTTGGCTCAAATGATGCAATCTTTTATCCCCTAAATCATTTTCTTTAAACTGAAAAATGTTAAATACTTCTTAATATTCCTTTTCTGGCACGTGTATTGTCTTTCAGCGCTTTAGTTATCGGAACTACAAAGTCGCTACTATTGAAAGAACGGTAATACTTAGAGAAAATTAATAGATTTACAGAAAACCAATTACTATGAAAAAGATTCTACTCACGGCAACGTTGCTTTTGGGCGTCAGTTTTGCACATTCGCAGAACATAAATGACAACAAAGTCAACTTCAAGTATATCCAATTGCCATTAATTAAAATTGACGATCAGTTTACGAACTATCAAATCCTCGTAGAGCATGATTACAATCAAGCGAACATAGACAGTTTGGCGCTGTTTCAAGCGCGTAAAGATTTGGCGGTCACTGATTTTGAAAGACAAATAGTTTTGTACCAAGCCTCTAGAGATTCTTTAGATAAGATCTATTTAGGCAAATTGGCTACTTGGGAAAAGAACGTGAATGCGGGACTTTTAAAGCCTGATGGAACCCAAATAGATAAGCCTTCTCCGCCCAATTATCCAATTCAGCCTGCGTATCCAAACGTGGAAGCTCCTCATTTACACACGGAATTTACAGATGCAAATGTGAATCAAAAAATTGCGCTTTCTGGATTTGAAGATGGATTAGGAGGAATTCAAATAACAATAAAATTAAAGCCGATCCAAAACATCAGCATTGTTAAAACTAAAAAAGGAACAGGAACAGCTACTAAATACTTGTACAGCGCAAGATATACCTTGCCAGTTGCCGTAACGATCGCAAGTCCAACGCAGGGAATTTTACTAGAAACGACAATGTTCACAAGTCCCAAAACGTATAAAATGACGGATCAAAAAAGTCAATACGATCACCAAATTTATATGTTAGATCACAAAGACGAGTTTTACAATAAACTTGAACTGTATGCTAGAAATGCTGCTCTTGCAGAGACAAACAACTATTTGAACAACCAATTCGGCTACGTTAATAAAACCCGTTCAACTGAAATTTATTCCGTTAAGAGTTTCAAAAACTACGATTACACGGATGTAACACAGGCGTATACATTGGCCGTTCAAGCGTTGCAAGTTGTTGGTTCAGATAGAGACCGTGATGGTGCAATGGATCAGTTAGATGGGGCAATAGATGCAATCAAATTGATTTTAGAGGAAAGCAGTCTTTCAGATAAGAAGACCCGAATTAACCCTAAGGTTACTGCAATGCTTCAGTGCAATTTAGCAGAGCTTCTTGCATGGCAAGGAGAATACGACAAAGCAGGCGCAACTGTGAATATCGCTAAAAATAGCGGGGAAGGTAAAGCCAAAAGACATTGTAACGGTGTTACTAGCTTTTATGCAGATCAACGCAAACGCTGGGACGTACATTATTAGAATACGATTAAGCTTATATAGAAAAGGCCTCCTCTCGATTTCGGGAGGAGGCCTTTTAGAATATAGAAGGAGGAATGTCTAGCATCTAAATTCTAATATCCAAAAAGAGAACTTGCGACTGATCCAAAAGCGTAGCGATCCAAAAAGGAGTTTACGACTGATTCAAAACCTTACCTTTACATAATGAGCCATTCTCCAGCACCAGAATATTACAATCAATCGTCCGAACGACTAACGTTTAGAGCTTTCGAACAAGAAGACATTTTAAAATGGGAGCCTTTTTTTCACGACAATCCCTCATTGGACTACTTGGGCGCCAAGATGCTTGAGCACCTTTTTCCTTTAGAAAAATCGGCGAATTGGATTGATCGACAAATGGAACGTCAAAAGTACAAGTCCTTTGGTCAATTGGCTGTCCTAGATAAAGAGACAGGCGCATTTATAGGCGTTGGAGGGGTGATATTTCGTGAGCTTGACGCCGGAAACGAATATGAAATCACCTATTCGCTGTTGCAAGAACATTGGGGAAAAGGACTGGGAACAGAACTTGCTGTTCACTTCCGTGATTATTTGAAAAACGTCGTTGGTCTTGATTCTGTCATTTCTATCATTCACGTTGACAACGAAGCGTCGATAAATGTGGCTAAGAAAAACGGCATGGTTCTCGAATCAGAATTTGAGTTTATGGAAATGCCTGTTGCGGTTTATCGGGCTGCATTCAAAAACTAAAAAACCCTCGACCACAAAAAGCAGCCGAGGGTTTCCTTATAATATCCCTGAACCTATAACTTAATCGTCAATCTCGTCATGATGTTCGTTCCCGCTTGCGGGTAATAAAAGTTCTCGCTGATTCTTTGTCCGCCAGCAATGTATCCCCAAGTGTATCCGTTGTTTTCGTACAAATGGTTAAAAGCATTGTTCAACTGAACGCCAACTGTGATTTCTCTGAACAATACATCTTTGATGGTATACGAAACCTGGAAATTCGTAAAGAAGTACGATTCAATTTTCCGCGACTCACTTGAAGTATTGTCTAAATATTGATCGCTAACATACTTAGATGAAGCTCCAAGAACAAGTCCATTTATCGGCTCATAATTCAATCCAAGTGCCGCAATAAAATTCGGTGAAAAAGCCAAGTCTGTATTCGTATGCTCGATCTCATCTTCAACATAAGTGTCGTAATTGAACACGTACTCTGTGAATGAATTGATCTTATTTTGACTGAATGTTGCGTTTCCAGTAACACTCAAGTTTTTAAGAATCATGTACCCAACTTCAAGTTCAACTCCCGCTCGGTAACTCTTGTCAACATTTGTTCTCGTGTTGCCACCAACGTCATTGAGTTGACCTGTAAGAACCAATTGGTTTTTGTAATTCATGAAGTATCCGTTCGCATTTGCCATCAACTTTCGGCCTTTGTAACGGTACCCTGCTTCTACATTCAATAACTCTTCATGTTCCGGTCTGTTCTCTGGAGTGTTTTCTCTAAAATCAGAACGAACGGGTTCTCTATTGGCAACTGCAACAGAAATGTATGCGTTGTTTCGGTGATTGAAATCGTACATCACACCTGCTTTTGGGTTAAAGAAATTATACGAAGCTGATTGTGTTATCTCTTCTAACACGCCACTTACTTCATCAATACCCAAATATTGATAATTAATATATCGAAATTGTAAATCAGCGTAATACGTCATTTTATTGCGCTTGTACGTTCCTTTCAAATAAGATTGAACTTCATTTTTGACACCATCATTTTCGTAATACTTATCTCTGATCTCCCCGTTGGAGGCATATTCTGCCCAAATAACCTCTCCAAAGTGTGCTCCTAAATATTGATTGGCTCCACCTCCGAGGGTAATATCGAACCCTTTGTTTTTGTAATTCAAAGCGTAAATTCCACCATAGAAATGATTGTCCAACCATCTTCTTCGAATGAAATCACCTGAGTTCACTGTATCGAGCTGAAACAATGGTGGAGCTGAAACCGCTAAAATTATAGGGTCCAAACCGTATGTAGAAAAATCATCATCCGCTCTATATTGCTCGAAATAACCTCTTCCTCTCGTATAATGCCCCTTCACTTTCAAGGTTAATTTTTCTGTTAGAAAATGAGAAAAGTGCAACTGATAGTGGTCCTGTTGGTAGTTGTCAACTTCATTTTCGTAATTGTAGAAGTTGTACGTTCTTCCGCCACTTTTTAAGCTGTCTAACTCGGCTCCAGAAATATAATTTCTGTCTGCATACGCTTGAATCTCATCTTGATTTCCATTTACAACAGACTCTGGAGTTCCGTACCAAGCTTGATACGTTCTTTCTTGTCCGCTGAAAATGTTTGCTGTTAATGTTGATTTTTTTCCAATCCATGATGCAGCAATATAAAACGATTTAAGATCAGAAGAAGCGCGATCGATGTAGCCTTCAGAACCTATTTTAGACAAACGAGCATCCACAGTGAATTTATCGTTGATCAGTCCGGTTCCCGCTTTGACGGTATGTCGCCACGTGTTGAACGAACCGTATCCGTTGTCAATTACAGCGTAAGGTTTTTTATTCGTCTTGTTCGTGTTGACATTAATACTTGCTCCAAAAGCTGAAGCTCCATTGGCCGATGTTCCCACTCCACGTTGAATTTGAATTCCATCCGCAGAAGAAGAGAAATCGGGCATGTTCACCCAGAAAACACCGTGCGATTCTGAATCGTTTATTGGAATTCCATTCACAGTAACGTTCGTTCGAGTTGGATCTACACCTCGAATTCGAATTCCTGTATAACCAACACCCGCTCCAGCGTCAGATGTTACAACTGCTGAGGGCGTGAACCTCAAAAGCATCGGAAGGTCTTGTCCGAAATTCGAATTTTCGATGTCCTTCGTCTTTAACTCCGTGTACGTCGTTGGTGTTTTGAAATTAACGGGGCGGTAAACCACCATTTCCATAATTTCTTGCGGAGCTGCTTTAAGAGTGAAGTCCATCTTGTTTTCTCCCGCTCCAATTGTCACCTCTTTTTCAACGGCTTCAAGCCCCATACTGCTCACTTTAATTCGGGTTGGTCCGACTTGCAGTTTGGTCAATTTGTAAAAGCCTTTTTCGTCGGCAATTGTTCTTAAGAAGGATTCTTGCACTTCAATTTTGGCGCCAATAACGGGCTGTCCAGTTTCATCAGTTACTCTTCCTTCTAATTTGTTTTGTGAAAATGTGGCGAGCGGAATAAACAGCAAACCACAAATCATAGGTACTAGTCTTGTTTTCATTTTAAAAAATGTTTAACAAGAACAAGGGGCTAATCCTTTGTGTTATTAATAATTAGCTAATTGGTCATCATTTCCCTTCGCAGGCATTATCCTGAGCAGGTCCATGGGTATAATCTCAGCCACTGATTTCTCAGCAGCACCCCTTAGAGACGCCGCAAAGTTACATGGATTATTTAAAGTTGATCTATTGCTTGAATACTTTTTTTCAACCTTCCTTCCAGAGAACCATTCACAATAATGAAATCTTTTTTGAATGCATTGAGCACTGAGATATACTTCTCAAACAAAATATGGCGGTCGTCTGGGTTCTCACGAAGGGGGTCTGCTTCCCATGGAATGTCAGGTGCGCAGAGCACATGAAGGTCAAAATGATTCTCGCTGACCAACTCGTTTATGTACGTCGAGGCGAAATTATACTTGTGTTCCGACCATACTTTAAGCACAACAAAATCAGTGTCAACAATATTAACCCGACTTTTTTCGGTAGAGAAAATTTGTAAGTTTTCTTCATGGCCTTCAGCGATATCGTCCAAATCGCCTTGTGAATATTCATAATCGGGCCCATTTTCTTCTAGGAACTCTCGCGCATATTCTGGAATTACATTAACGCCATAATGCGATGCCAAAGCATTTGCAAGTGTTGTTTTTCCACTTGATTCAGGTCCAGTAATTGCAATTTTCATAGTTCCTGCTGAAGTTTGAGTTGCTTGCGCCAAGATAAATAACCAAACAAGGCTAAAACAGTAAATATCAACATTTGCAACGCCAATAATTCATAGCCACGGCCAGAATAAAGGTAAATTGAAAAAAGGTCAATTACGATCCAATACAGCCAATTCTCTAACACACGACGAGTTACCATAAACGTTGCCGCCAAACTAAAAACGGTCGTAAACGCATCAATATAGGGCGCTTTTTGATCCGTGAATGAGTCGAACATCCAACCCAGAACAAAAGCCACAATACCACTAATGATAAGATTAGCCAAATGTTGACCGGTCGTCCAACGGTGGATTGTCTTGCCTTTACCTTTTGAGTTGTTCCAAGAAACCCAACCGACAATCGCCATTGCCACATAGAACAACTGAAGAATGCTTTCCAAGTAAAGCTTCCCTGTAAAACAGAGATAAACAAACAAAATGGAAGAAATAAGGGCAAACGCCCAACACGAAATGTGTCGCATCGCGGCTAGGATCACGTATAAAATACCCGTGATGAATGCAAGCCATTCCCAAATTGAGGTGGCCACCATCCCATTCCAAAGGGAATCAAAAAAAAATGTCATTACGATTTAGGTACGGTTACCTTAACGGAAACTTTATTTTTTTCACGGCCTTTCTTTACTTCAATATTAAAATCAGAAGCGTAAATCGTCGTTTGGAAGACCAAGTTTTCACCTTCCATTTTCAAAGTAAAGCTTACTTCTTTAGTAATTCCTTTAATTGTTAAGGTTCCATTGGCTTTGTAATCATCGCCATCTTTTGTGATAGAGCTGCTCGTAAAATTCATCGTTGGATACTTTTCAGCATTAAAGTATTCCTCTGATTGTAAATGCTTATTTCGCATTTTGTTTCCAGTATCGATAGCGCCAACTAAGGCCGACCCTTTAATGACAGAACTTCCTAAATTCATAGGGTTTAAAGCAATACTTGCCGTAATTCCAGTAATCGTTCCTTTCGTGTTATCAGCTTCAAATACGAAAGAAACAGATGCAGTCTCTGTATCTAATTTTACCTCTTGACTGAGTCCTAAAATAGGGATCAAAAGCATCAATGTGAAAATTGTTTTTTTCATGGAGAGTTGTTTCGTTTAAAAGTTCAAACCTATTCAATTATCTAGCCAAAAAAAAATAAATTATTAATTCTCTAAATAAACCCTTAATTTTGACGTTCTTATAAGTTATACAACCAGAACTTTATGAAATTTATTCTCTCCCTCGCAGTAATTTCGATGTCTTTCCTTTCTTCGGCAAGCACAGAATTAACTCTTGACTTTCAAAATTCCTCTTCAATAGAATCCGTTTTATATCCTGGAGGACCAGGAAAGAAAGGGAAAAAAGGAAAGCGTACCAACAAGAAAAGAAAACGCAAATGTGCGAAGTGGAGCCGTAAAGGTTACGCTGGATAGCCCACCTATTTTATTTCTCAAAAATACCTAAATAGCATTTTTAGATAGACAAATTTTAACCGCGGAGGCGCAAGAAGGCAATATGTGACCATCGTATAGTCGCAAAATTCACATAAATGTGTCTCACCATGGTTTGAAACAATCTTAATAGAAACTTATTAGGAACTAATGATACCGATTTCCTACCCAATCATTGGCACATGTCATTGATATAATTCCTAGCGTGTAATATCCCGCTTCATAGCGTCCCTGCGTTATCGCTTGTCTTCAAAAGCTTGACTTTCTCTTCTGCGGTTAGAAAATAAACTGTCGCCTTCAAATAAACTTTTCCCCTGAAGTAAACCAAATAATCACCATCAATTTAATTACTTTTAGTCCTATATAATTTTTCTATGGCGAAAGTAAAATCAGCTTTTTATTGTCAAAATTGTGGCCATGATACTCCAAAATGGTTGGGGAAATGCCCATCATGCAATGAGTGGAATACATTCGTCGAAGAACTTGTTCAAAAGCAGGTTCCTCAAGTTGTTGCCTTTTCTCGGTCTGGAGAGAGTGCAAAACCTCAGCCTTTAGAAGAAATTGAGCAAAGAGAACATCCAAGAATTATTCTTAATGATAAAGAACTGAACCGTGTTTTAGGCGGTGGTTTGGTACACGGATCTCTCATCTTATTTGGTGGTGAACCTGGAATAGGTAAGTCAACTTTAATTCTTCAACTCGCTGTTACAACGCCGAATTTAAAGGTGTTGTATGTTTCAGGAGAAGAGAGCGATCAGCAAATTAAAATGCGTTCGGAAAGAATTGGAGTAACGAACAAAGACTGTTTTATTCTCACCGAAACGAACGTTCAAAACATATTTAAGCAAGCAGAACAAGTTCAACCTGAAATATTGGTTATTGATTCGATTCAGACATTGTACTCTTCACAAATTGAAAGTTCCCCAGGAAGTATTTCTCAAGTTCGGGAATGCACAGCACAACTGCTTCGGTATGCGAAACAAAGTAACGTTCCCGTTTTCTTAATTGGACACATTACCAAAGAAGGATCCCTTGCTGGACCGAAAGTTCTGGAACACATGGTTGATTGTGTTTTACAGTTTGAAGGAGATAGAAATCACGTTTACAGACTTTTAAGATCTATAAAAAACAGGTTTGGAAGCACAAACGAATTGGGAATCTACGAAATGCTAGGTACAGGTTTGAGAGAAGTGGCGAACCCATCTGAAATCTTAATAAGCAATTCAGACAGTTCGCTTAGTGGAATTTCTATAGCCGCTACAATAGAAGGAACACGCCCCATGTTGATAGAAGTGCAAGCTCTTGTGAGCACTGCTGCATATGGTACGCCTCAACGTTCATCTACAGGGTTTGACAGTAAGCGATTGAATATGTTGCTTGCTGTTATGGAAAAACGCTGTGGATTCAAACTTGGAGCGAAAGATGTTTTCTTAAACATCGCGGGAGGAATTAAAGTGGACGATCCAGCGATTGATTTGGCTGTTGTTGCTGCAGTTCTCTCCTCAAACGCAGACATTCCTATTCAAAAGAAAGTTGCGCTATCAGCAGAAGTCGGTTTATCCGGAGAGGTTCGGCCTGTTAACAGAGCTGACCAACGGATTCATGAGGCGGAAAAACTAGGCTTCGAGAAAATCATCATATCCAAGTACAACAAAGGAATTGATCAGAAAAACTTTAAGATTGAGCTGGTTCAGTGCGGAACAATGGTCGAGGTTGTAAAGGCGCTCTTCGCATAACCTCACAAATCAACTTCAATCGTAATTCGAACGACCAACAACAAATTCATGTTCTCAACAAATAGACTTCACGTAAGGTCATTGCTGCATTCCGACTCTGATAATTTCTTTGATATGATGTCGAACCCAAATGTTATGAACCCCGTTCCTCAAAAAGTGAAAACCCGTGAGGAAAGTGATGCCAATTTGCAGGAGTTAATCGAAGACCCTAAAGAAAAAACCGTTTGGGCAATTTGCGAAAAAAACGACAATGAACTCATAGGATTATGTGCTCTGCTTGTTAATGATGAGGGGCAAGATGAAATAGGATACCGCTTAAGAGAACAGTATTGGAGACAGGGCTATGGAACTGAAATAACCAAAGGCTTGATCGACTATTGTTTTCAAGAATTGAACTTTCGTTTGTTGACTGCGGATGTGAATATCGAGAATGTTCCTTCTGTTAAGATCTTGGAAAAATTCATGAAGCCCGTTCGGGAGTTTTACAATGAAAACGACAAGTGTACAGATCGCCGGTATAAGTTGATAAACGAAAACAAAAGGTAACCCATAAAACCTCGATTAAATAATTCTATTGTTTTCGCAAAACAAAATTAAATGGTACGACAAATTTACTTCTTACCGGTCTTCCTTTTACTAACGCTGGGTTCAGTTTTGGCATTTTTCGAGTAACTCGTTTCGCTTCTTCATCAAGATCACGCGTAACTCCTTTAACAACTTCAATAGTACTAATTAACCCATCTTTTTCTACAACAAATCGAACATATACACATCCTTGCTCCAACCTTTCTTTCGCCGTTTCAGGGTAGACCATGTTGTTTTCGATAAACTTGTTCAGAGCTTCCTGACCACCGACATAAGATGACTCCTTGTCAGGGATATCAACTATAGGGTCTACTTGAATTGGAGCTTCTGATTCTCGCATAGGTACTGGAATTATTGGTTCTGGACGAGGCAGAGGTGTTGGAATTGGACCTGGTCTAGGATCACTAGATCTCTTAGCAACTTTTATAATTTCCTTTAGAAGAATATCATGACTTGCGTACGATTTAACACGTAAATTAGTGTTCCGTACTTCAATCGTTTCTAGGTTTTTAAAATGCGAAAGTCCCACTAAGCTAGATATTGAAGCTCCATCTAAATTAATTTTACTTACAATTGAAGCTTCTGACACTTCGATATGATTATTGTGGTTTAAATCTATTTTGTTTTTCCGGCTTAATAGCTCCGCTTTAAATTTATCATCCTTAAAATGAATAATTGGATCGTTTATTCTTCTTGAAGACTTCACTTGAATAGTCGTAATCAACTTCCCCTTATCCGAATAGTAGCTGATTGTACCATTGTCTAAAATGTAATTTTTAAACGTTCCTCGATCAACTGAATAGGGAATTGAAAATGTATGATTTTTATGATCTGAAATGCGTTTTCTTTCTTCTTTTACTCCTGTTTTTGAAATAATTACGCAGTTCTCATATTTATAAATGTTAGCATAATCATCACTTGCTGTCGTTGGACAAGGCCTTTTAGTGTCGAGGTAATTAATATCCAGATCACCAAAGCTTAATTTTTCAAAAAATTCACGTTTAAGGTTTCCACTTTTATAAAAGTCAAGAACTACAGGGAGGTAGTTTTTTTCTTTCGTGGATCGTAAATCATTTATATATGAGATACTTTTTAATTCCCCAGAATCATAATATTGAACCATTGAATCCTGAGAAAATGAGCCAAAACTCAGGAGAAAAAATAGAACTGAAATAAATTTAAACATAGTAGAGACGGTATTATAAATTTAGATCAAAACAAATTCGATTTGTGTTAATATCCTGTTAATTGAAGTGAAAGTAACAATTGTTTAACAATTATAGATGAGTAAGGAATCTTCAGCTACGGATTTCATTTTTGAATTTCAAAACAAAAAATAGCTCAGACCAAGCAAGGCGATAGAACCATCTATCATTCCTGCGCAATAGACATCCGATCGTTTTTCATTCATGAAAAGCACCAATACAATTTGGACGAAAATGCTGATAAAAAACCACGGATTCAAGAGCAAGTAGGGTTCTACAAAGTACAGCATCGTGATTGCAAAGCAAAGCAAAAGCACTATTGATATAAATTTTGAGGCCCTAACTCCAACGACTTGTGGGATGGTTCGCTGTTCAGGAATGTCGTATTTCAAATCACGAATATCAAATGGAATAGTCACGGCCAAGACATACATATAATGCGCAATGGCGATCCATATTAAATTCTCCGTCGTTCCTTCATTTACGGCTGGAAAAACAATGACTACAGCAACCCATGAAATCGCAATCAAATGAATTTTTAAATGCGGAATCTGACGCATATTGACCCCTTTAATTTTGAGAACGTACAGCGTTGAAATTAAACCTGACCAACCCAACAAGACCAAGGTAATCGGTTCAATTTTTGGAAGGAGGAACAACACCACACAGGCACCAATACCGCTTATAACTGACAGAATTAGAAGTCCCGAACGGTTCTTATCTACCCATTTTAACCATGGTGTTTGTTCAAAAGAATTTGCCTTAAATAAACGTTGTCCGTTGTAAACAGCGAGCGTTGAAAAGAAACTAAAAAAACCGTATAGCACCCATGAATCAATCGCAATAAAATAAGCGTATCCACCACTAAGAACTCCCGTGGAGGCAGCTACAATAATGTTCAAATAAACAATATGTTGAAGAAGCTTTTTGATCTTGTGTTTCTTGATTCAGAAACTAAATTAAGCTTTTTAAAACACGGTCGACCTCGATTTCCAAGACGCAATCACAATCTTTCTCTTCCGCGCATGGCTTGCAGTTTTCATCAAAAACGATTATTTGAACATTTTCGCCAAGCGCTTTCCAACGCCCAGGGTGAATTGGTCGCTTTGGTGAGTACAATCCAACCGCATTGACACCCACGTATCCAGCAATATGCAATGGACCCGTAGAGCAGGCTACTAAGTTTTTCGAGTTCTGAATCAAAACCATGAGTTGTTCCAGACTCAATTTACCTGTTGAATCAATCACACTCTCATTTACTGGAATCCTTTCTCTAAACTGTTTTCCCTCATCCTCTGTTCCAGTAAAAACAACTTGTTTTCCTTCTTCAACAAGCGTGGAAGCCAATTCCATATATTTTTCCAAAGGCCATTCTTTTGCGCTTCCTTGCGATTTTGGGTGTAAGATCGTAAAGTCTTTGAGGTCTTTGAACGCCGTTGGTAATTCAACTTGATTCACTTTAAAATGAGCAGTCGTTTTTACAATTTCGTTAAGCGAAGGAATCTCCTTAAGTCCAAGTGGTCTTAGCAATTCATGATTCAATTGTGCTTCGTGCAAATTCGATTTTCTTCGTGTGAAATTGACACGGTGCGAACATGTCAAAAGATGGTAGGCCTTGTGGGAGGTTCCAATTCGGATTCCAACTCGCGCTTTTTTGGCCAATGAAGCGATTTCCCTATCGGGAAACACATGAATAATAACATCGGCATTTAACTTTCTAAACGATTGAATTTTGTCCGTTTTTGGAACATTTAGGTAATCATTCCAATCTTCAAATTGATCCACCAGGTCATAGGCTTCAACAATTGATTTGGTGTATCCTTTTCCAAGAAAAATAATCTTCAGGTCTGGAGATTGCTCTTTTAGCCAAGCACAGATCGGTAGTGTGAGCATTACATCTCCAATGCTATCGGTTCTGCTAATTATAACTGTTTTATTGTTTAAATCCACTAGAGTTGATTTAGTCTTCTTAGTTCTTTGTACTTAAAAATATTGGATTGAGCACTTATTTGCGCAATCTTAAAACCCATTTTGCCATCTCGAATCCCACCATTAATGATGTACATTGAAATAAATCGAGTCCACCCGCTTAGATAAGGCTTGAGAATAGACGCTTTCTTACCCGCTTTATGCATCTTCAACGCTGTGAGGGTAGAATATTTATCCGCTCGCTCTCTGTGGCCTTTAAATGAATAATAAGAGAAGTGTTCCAGGTGTCCTGGCAATTGCTGAACGCTTAGGTTAAATGGGTAAACCAATTCCTCATGAACAAACTCTCCTTCCCATGAACACCCATTTTTTGGAAACAACCTTAACTTGACATCAGGGTACCAGCCGCTGTGCTTGATCCATTTCCCGCAATAATTCGTTAATCGATTCATTGAATAAATCTCAGGATCGTTGAGTTTTTTAAGGTTGAGAATTGCTTGCTTCAGATCCGCATCCAACGCTTCATCGGCGTCAATGGAAAGAATGTAACTGAACTTTGCTAAAGAGTTCAGGTAATTCTTACTCGCAGAATACCCTTCCCATTCTCGTTTTTTGAAAACAACTCCGTGCTCCAAGCAAATCTTCTCTGTGTTATCCGTTGAGAAGGAATCGAGAACAATAATTTCGTCAGCAACGCCTTTTAAAGACTGAATGCATCGGGCAATATTCCGCTCTTCATTTAAGGTGATTATCGTGGCAGAAATTTTCATTTTACAAACTCCACGCTTCGAATTATGGCTTGGATTTCTCGCAAAGGGTGTGTCCAACTTGTCGTTACAGGAGCATCTACATATCCGCTAAAACAAATCAATTTCTTCGTTTTTGGATTTATAAAATGGTAAGACCAGAAGGCTCCACCTGTACTTTGAATCGGCTTTCCCGTAAACATGAACATGCCTCGCATTTCATACCCATTAATTGTTCCCGAAGCATTTTTAACAACATTTCCTTCGGGATAAACGGCAGAATAGTATTGTGTTCCCATAAACAAGCCTTCAATTTCGTGAGGCACATTGTGTTTCAACATTGTATCTCTTGCTCTCAAAAGTGCTTCTTGGCTAAATTGAGCCGAGTCAATAAAATCATATTGGTAAATCATCAATCCAGAAAAGATTGACCCTACATCTTGCGTTCCAGTTCCTGCAAATTCAATCGGTCGAGAAGACGGTGGAAACTCAATGCGGTAAAAGTTATCTCGGCTTGTTACTATCGATGAATTCGATGGTAAGACAACA
Organism: Crocinitomicaceae bacterium; assembly: GCA_047630755.1. Classification (GTDB taxonomy): domain Bacteria; phylum Bacteroidota; class Bacteroidia; order Flavobacteriales_D; family Crocinitomicaceae; genus UBA4466. The sequence continues at coordinate 213,179 of JBLHYG010000004.1, forward strand.
TCAACTCCAAAATTTTTCTTGATTTTAGAACGGGACGTTTGTGTTTTCGTGTTTTCGAAATTTCTAATTAATCGACGCCATTCAATTTCATCAAACGCATCGTGTACTTCATCCAAACCAGCAACACAGGTCTTTACAAGTTGCGTATAATCTTTTGCTTTAATATCAATAACTAATTGTCCTTTTGCCCAAACGTCTTTTCTCTTAACAATTGATCCAATCTTTCCTTTGAAATTTGGGTCGATGTTAATGAACAAAACATTTCGGTACCGCTTAACTCCCTGCGAAAAATGACTGGGCGTCTTGTGAATTAATTCAAATGTTGCCACATCGGGCATATAAGGCATGATCCATTGTGTAAGGTTGGTGTCTAGGCATTCTTTCAAATCTGACTCCCAAATTCCTTTATCTGTTACAACAAGAATTTCTCCGATTTTTCCTGCTACTGCTACTTCAGAGCTTTTCATGTCACAACTAAGTGATCCAAAAATGAATAAAGCAGAAAATATAAGGGCGTATGCTTTCATAGGTAATACTTTAGGGAACAAAATAGCAAAAATGATGCAGAGTTTATTTCACTCTGATTTTCTGACCGATACTTAGTCGGCTAATGTTAATGCTTGGGTTCAATCTTTTCAACTGAGAAACAGACAATTTATGTCTTTGAGCGATTCTTCCAAATGTATCTCCAGATCGAACTGTATAGTACTTTTTTGCCGAAGTACTCTGTGGTGTTGTCGTTGTTGGAGTTCTTGTTCCGCCTGCCTTAACTTTCAAACGTTGACCAACATAAATTTTAGTTGAGCTCAATCCGTTTATTCGTTGAACCTCCCGAACTGTTGTTCCATATCTAGAAGCAATTGTACCCAGGGTTTCACCGCTCTTCACTTTATGGTAATCGTAAGAAGTGTTTGTCGTTGGTGTTGTGCTTGGGCTCGTTGTCGGCTTGACTTCTGGCTGATTCACTTTTACGAACATTTCATATTCCAACTCGTACAAGCTGTCTTCAAGCGTTACTAAATTCCCGATCTCATCAAGAGGTAAAGTGATGCAATACAAACGGTTAACCCCTTTCGGGATATAACTTTTCTTGTAAATAGGATTCAATCGTTCAATTTCTTCTTCATCAAGTTCCAAAAGTTTTGCAACCGTTGCGATATGGACTCCTTTCTTCACACACATCGTGTCAAGTTCATTGAATGTTACTGTTGCTTCCGCTGGGATAATGTTGTGCTCAGCGTAATGCGTTAGCAAGTAAGACGCAGCAATAAAGTTCGGAACATATCCTTGTGTTTCTCTAGGCAAGAAAGGGCGAACTTCCCAATATGTTAATTTATTCCCAGAACGACGAATCGCTTTGTTTACGTTTCCCGGACCAGCATTGTATGCTGCCAAAGCCAAATTCCAATCGTTGTACATTCCGTACAAACTCTTTAAATACATACATGCCGCTTCTGTAGCCTTTTCAGGGTCCATTCGCTCATCGATGTACGAGTTTTCCTCTAAGCCCATCCATCGACCTGTGCGGTACATGAATTGCCAAAGACCTAATGCTCCCGCTCTTGATTTAACTTGCGGACGAAGCCCACTCTCAATCACTGATAAATATTTAAGTTCGATTGGAAGACCGTGTTTCGTCAGTTTTTCCTCAAACATATCGAAATACAGTTTAGATCTCCCCAGAACAACTCTTGCAAAGCCTCTCCGTTTTTCAACAAAGAACTTTATTGTTTTTAAAGTTGTTTCATTACATTCTAAATGAAATGGACTCATCTCATTCATTTGGTTCAAACGCTCGCAATAAACTTCGTCAGAATAAGTTGGAACATCTGAGGATTCAAACTCCAATGCTTCAATTATTGAATCGTAATTTCCATTTGGCGACTGCTCAGCATAGTACATTCTTAGGCTTTGCTCAATTGTTTCAACCATACGTTGCCCACGAATACTGTCTTCTTTAGTCGAGTCCGGTTGTCCAAACGCGCCTAGCGAAAGGCCCATAAATACTATTAGTACTAAGTCTCTCATCAATTCTCTGTTTTAGCTAATTGTTTAGAGAAGCCCAACATTTCTTTCTCTTTAAAGTGGTCTCCTATTACTTGAATTCCAAACGGCATTCCGTTCGAATGGTTACCAAGCGGTAATGAAATCGCTGGGTTTCCAGAAAGATTTGCGTGAACTGTGTAAATGTCTTGCAAATACATTGAAATAGGATCCGAAACAGCGTTTAACTCAAATGCTGTTGATGGTGTGGTCGGTAAAATAATGAAATCGTATTTTTCGAAAATTTCATTTGTCTTATTCTGTAAAACACGTCTAACTTTTTGTCCTTTCGTGTAATACGCATCGTAATATCCATGTGACAGAACAAATGTTCCGGCCATTATTCGTCGTTGAACTTCAACTCCAAAACCTTCAGATCTCGACTTCTTATATGTTTCTTCAACACCTTTGGCCTCTTCGTTTCTATAACCAAAATGAACTCCGTCAAATCGAGATAAGTTTGATGACGCTTCCGCCGTTGTTAATACATAATACGTAGGTACCATGTAATCTAAATAAGGAAATGAAACCGGGTCTACTTGATGACCGTTGGCCTTAAGTGTATCGATAACGTTATTCATTTTAGCTTTCACTTCTGGATCAATTCCATCCATGTCAAGGCTTTCCTGAATAACTGCAATTTTTAAATTTTGACTGTTGTCAGATGCTTGAGAATAGGCTTCCACTGCCTTTGAAGATGCAGTAGAGTCAAAATCATCAGAGCCAGCCATGATTTCCAACAATAGCGCAGCATCGTCCACATTGTTTGTGAATGGGCCAATTTGGTCAAATGAAGAAGCATAAGCAATTAAACCATAGCGACTAATTCGACCATACGTTGGTTTCAAACCATACGTTCCTGTAAAACTCGCTGGTTGGCGAATTGAACCTCCAGTATCACTTCCCAAAGCGACAGTGCATAGTCCAGCTGCAACTGCTGATGCAGAGCCGCCAGATGAACCTCCTGGAACAAATTTATTATTGATTGGGTTTAGAACAGGACCAAAAGCAGAATTTTCATTTGAACTTCCCATTGCGAATTCATCGCAGTTGAGACGTCCAATTATGATTGCGTCCTCATCCAATAATCTTTGAACCGCAGTACCTGTGTACAATGATTCAAAACCTACTAAAATTTTTGAAGATGCAGAAACTTTATGTCCTTTGTAGCAAAGGTTATCTTTCAATCCGATAACCATTCCCGCCAGCCTTCCAGCTGTACCGTCTTTAATCTTTTGATCCACTTCAATTGCTTGGGCGCGGCCCGTTTCCTCGAAAACTTCAAGGAATGCATTTAAATGTTCGTTTGATTTTATTGCCGATAGATATTCTTCAAAAATACTTACAACAGTATTTCCTGAAGAAATCGCTTGCTTTACTTCAGCGTAAGTGCGCAGCATTAGCGGTCTTTTTATTTCTTTTCTTCAGTGTCTAACGCTTCTGCCTTGTCTTCTTCTTTCGCAGATGCATCCTTAAACTCCTTTACTCCTTTACCAAGACCCTTCATTAATTCTGGGATCTTTTTTCCACCGAATAAAAGAAGAGCAACTACTAAAATTGCAATAACTTGCCAAGGTCCGAAAATTCCTAATACCATCATATCTGATTTTTTATTATACCAAAGGTACTCAATATTCGCTAATGAATCCCGTAACAGCGTGGCTTTCTGTTAATTTATTAAAAACACTCTGTTGTTAATTAAATCGTGACAGTAGTGTGACAAAAGCGCCTTATTTTTGCCGTACGACTCCTCTTTTTGTAGTATTTGAGTTGTTAAACAGATCGAATGGCTTAAGTTTTTAGCCATTATTTTAATAAATGAAGGTCCAATCTGGGTTAAAATTCGAAGAAAAAACTTCCTTTTGAAACATCAAAAAACATGCTTTTAGAATATTTTGAGCATAAAAAACCCGTCTCAGCTCAGCCAAGACGGGTTTATAATATTTACCTGAAGTTTACTTAAGCTTTCTAGCTACCTCTACTTCTTCGTAAGCTTCAATAACATCACCTTCTTTGATGTCGTTGTACTTCTCAATGTTCAAACCACATTCGTAGTTGTTCTTCACTTCTTTCACATCGTCCTTGAATCGTTTCAGAGATCCTAAAAGTCCTGTGTGAACAACTATACCATCTCTAATAATTCTAATTTTAGATGTACGCTTGATCACGCCGTCTGTTACGAAACAACCTGCAATTGTACCCACCTTCGAAATTTCGAAGACTTCTCTAATTTCAGCTGTACCAAGAATATTTTCTTCGATATCTGGAGAAAGCATTCCTTCCATCGCAGACTTGATTTCATCAATTGCCTTGTAGATTACAGAATACAATCGAATATCAATTTGTTCTTCATCAGAAAGTCTTCTTGCACCTAAAGAAGGTCTCACTTGGAAACCAAGAATAATTGCATCAGACGCAGAAGCCAAGTTGACATCAGCTTCAGAAATTGCACCAACTCCTTTGTGTACAATATTCACTTGGATCTCTTCTGTTGAAAGGCCTAGTAAAGCATCCGAAAGTGCCTCAATTGAACCATCAACATCACCTTTAATAATCAAGTTCAACTCCTTAAAGTTACCCACCGCCAAACGACGACCAATTTCCTCAAGAGTAAGGTGTTTATTTGTACGAAGACCTTGCTCACGATACAGTTGTTCACGTTTCGCAGCAATTGCTTTGGCTTCACGCTCATCATCCATAATATGGAACTTGTCACCCGCAGAAGGAGCTCCGTTGATTCCTAAAATAGCTACTGGCATAGCGGGTCCCACTTCAGTCATTTCCTTACCATGCTCATCGTGCATCGCTCGAACCTTTCCGTGATTTCTTCCCACCAAAACGATATCTCCGACATGCAATGTCCCGGCTTCAACCATCATGTTAGTAACATAACCCTTTCCTTTATCAAGAGAAGATTCAATTACAGTACCCGTTGCGTTTTTATTTGGATTTGCTTTAAGCTCTAAAAGCTCTGCTTCCAATTGTATTTTTTCAAGAAGTTCTTCGATGTTCAAGTTTTTCTTAGCAGAAATTTCTTGACATTGGTATTTACCTCCCCAATCCTCAACCAGAATATTCATCTGCGACAATTGTTCTTTAATCTTATCTGGGTTTGCACCTGGTGTGTCAATCTTGTTGATTGCGATAACCATTGGTACTTCCGCTGCCTGTGCGTGAGATATTGCTTCTTTCGTTTGAGGCATTACATCATCATCTGCTGCAATAATAATTACTGCTATATCTGTTACTTGGGCACCACGTGCACGCATCGCTGTAAAGGCTTCGTGACCAGGTGTATCAAGGAACGTCATTCTGTTTCCGCTCTTAAGTGTAACGCTATATGCACCAATGTGCTGCGTAATTCCACCAGCCTCACCTGCTATTACATCAGCATTACGAATTCTATCAAGCAAAGATGTTTTACCGTGATCGACGTGACCCATAACCGTAATAATTGGCGCTCTCGGCATTAAGTCCTCTTCCTTGTCTTCAACAACAGGAATCGATTCTTGAACTTCCGCACTTACGAATTCAGCTTCAAACCCGAACTCTTCTGCTACAATCTTAATCGTTTCTGCATCCAATCGTTGATTGATCGAAGCAAATATTCCAAGAGACATACAAGCTGAAATAACGTCAGTAGAACCAACATTCATCATCGTTGCCAATTCTGAAACCGAAACGAATTCCGTTAATTTCAAAACCTTCTCATCGTACGCAGCTAAAATTTCTTCAGCTTCACGACGGTGTGCTACGTTTTCTCTTTTTTGTTTTCTATTCTTCGCTGCTTTCGATTTACCTCCTTTATTCGATAATCGAGCAAGCGTGTCTTTAATTTCTTTTTGGATGTCCTTTTCAGTAATCTCAGGTCTGTCTGCACGATTACCGCCACCCTTTTTATAATTCGCTCCTAAGGCTCCTGTTCCTTTAGGTCTTGCTGCTTGATTTCCGCCTCCAGTTGGTCTTGCTGGTGAAGATTTACTAGCGTCAACTTTACGAACTCGTTTACGTTTCTTACGATCTGCTGATGATGGGCCAGGTGTTCTTGGCTTTTCAACTGGAAGTACGATTTTACCGACAACGTTGGGTCCTGCCAATTTTGTTCGCTGAACACGAATTGTTTCCGTTTCAGGTTTCTTTACAACTTTGGGTTCCTCTTTTTTAACTTCTTCTTTTTTAGGAGCGGCATCTTTTTCTGACTTTTCAGCAGGTTTCGGTGCATCATCCTTCTTCGCTTCAACAACAGGTGTTGCCTTCGGCGCAGCTGGCTTGGATTCTTCCTTCTTAGCAGCTTTTGATTTCTTATCAGGTCGTGTTTTAGAATTAATTGAATCCAGGTCAATTTTACCGACCATTTTCACTTTCATCCCTTCATCAGCCGGCTCTTCTTTTGCTGGCTCAGGTGTTGGTGTTGGTTCCGGCGTTGAAACTGGAGTTGGTTCTTCAGCAACAGGCTCGACCACCTCTTCAACAACAGGAGCAGGCTCAGGTGTTGGTGTTGGTTCTGGAGTTTTTACTGCTTCTACAACAGGCGCAGGAGCTGCTTCTTCAACTTCAGGAGTCTCCTCCTTCTTGTCTCTTAGCGAGATTGTTTCACGTTTTTCACGAGACGGAGTCGCCATTTTAGATTGCTCCTTCAGATCTTGGTCCGCAGCAAACTCTGTACGTAACATTTCGTACTGTTCCGGTGCTAGCTTCGTGTTCGGGCTAGCATCTATCGTTACTCCATTGCCTTCAAGAAACTCTACGATGGTAGACATACCTACGTTTAATTCCCCTGCTGCTTTTCCTAGTCTTATTGGTCTTGCCATCTAATTATGCGTCCTTTGATTATCTATTAAATCGTGTTAAATATACTGTTTTATGCTGATTTACTCGAATTCAGATCTCAGTATCTTAAACACTTCTTGGATCGTTTCGTCTTCCAAGTCTGTTCTCTTAATCATGTCTTCAGCCGTTATCTTCAATACTGATTTCGCAGTATCACATCCAATTGCCTTCAACTCATCCAAGATCCAGCTATCAATCTCATCTGCAAATTCTTCTAAATCTACATCTTCAATATCTACTTCACCTTCTCTATATACATCCAACTCGTAACCTGTTAATCGGCCACCAAGTTTAATATTATGTCCCCCTTTACCAATAGCCAATGAAACTTGGTCTGGTTTTAAGAATACTTTTGCTCTTTTGTCTTCTTCATCAATTTCAATTGAAGTAATCTTCGCTGGTGAAAGTGCACGTTGAATAAACAGTTGAGGGTTGTTTGTGTAATTAATTACATCAATGTTCTCATTTCTCAACTCACGAACAATTCCGTGGATACGAGATCCTTTCATACCAACACAAGCTCCAACTGGATCCACACGATCATCGTAAGATTCAACTGCTACCTTAGCTCTTTCTCCTGGCTCACGAACAATTCGTTTGATTGTAATCAAACCATCGAACACTTCTGGAACTTCCAATTCAAATAATCTTTCAAGGAATTCCGGAGCTGTACGTGAAAGAATAATAACTGGGCTACTATTTCTCATGTCAACTTTCGCAACTACTGCGCGAATTGATTCTCCTTTTTTGAAGTAATCTGATGGGATTTGCTCTGACTTAGGAAGTATTAATTCATTCCCTTCATCATCGAGCACCATGATTTCTTTCTTCCAAACTTGGTAAACTTCACCAGTGATGATATCTCCAACACGTTCTTTGTAGATTTTGTAAAGGTGATCCTTCTCAAGCTCCATGATTCTAGAAATCAAGTTTTGGCGCAATGAAAGAATATTACGTCTTCCAAAATCAACAAATTTGAATTCTTCTGTTACTTCTTCTCCAATTTCAAAATCGGGTTCGATTTTAACGGCATCTGAATACGCAATCTCAGTATTTTGATCTTCAACTTCTCCGTCGTCAACGATTTCCTTATTTAAGAAAATTTGAACATCTCCTTTATCAATGTTTACAATAACATCGATGTGCTCATCTGTATTGAACTTTTTCTTCAACATTGCACGAAAAACGTCTTCTAAGACGTGTTGCATCGTTTGTTTATCAATGTTCTTTAATTCTTTGAATTCCGAAAACGACTCCGTCAACTCTAAGCTATCCATAGTTGTCTATTTAAATGAAATAACAATTTTTGTTTCTTTTATTTTGTCCATCGTAAACGTATGGTCTTCGATGATTGTCTCCTTTTTCTTTTTCCCTTCAATCTTCTCTTTACGAGTAGTTTGAATGGTAATTTGCTCATGCGATGCTGCCGTAAGTTCTCCTTCTAAAGAACCTCCTTCGTGCAATTTCACTTTCACTTGGCGTCCGATATTCTTCGTGTATTGTGGAAGAACTCTTAATCCCCTGTCCAATCCGGCAGATGAAACGTGTAATTCAAAATCTTCCTCTTCTCGGTCCAAGTTGTGCTCAACATTTCTCGAAACCGACATACAATCTTTCATTGAAACATTGCCTTCGTACTTATCAATTTCAACATTTATAATACCTGACTCCGAAACGTTTAGATGTACGATAAACAACCCATTGTCCAACTCGGCCATGCGCTCCTTAATTAATGCTGCTACGTTTTTCTTACTAATCATTGGCTATAAAAAGAGGGGACAGCCGTCCCCTCATTAATCATTTTGTAATATGTACGGTGCAAATATAGTGTTTTTTAAATAACAAAAGTTAATGACATGGAAAGTAATCATTATAAGCTTCTAGCTCTTCCGTGTTATTTTTCAGTTTTTCCTCATATTCTATCATGAGTTCGACACACTCGTTTAACACCTTCTGCCGAACATTCTGGGTCTTATAGTGATCTGCTCTTTTCGAACATTCACAAACTTCTTTTGCCATTTTTTCACCATCAACAAAAAAGCCACACCCTGCAAAAAGAGGACATATCAGCGCTACTATTACAACAAAATTAATCGCGTCTTTTTTCATACTTAACTCGGATTCTATTTGATAAAAACACATTCCTTATTCGCAATGTAAACAATTCGATTTCTTTTTATCAACTTTGTGCCATGCTTGTAGAAATCGGAGATAAAGTTGTGTCCACTCAAATTTTTGAAAAGAAATTCGTTTGTGATTTAGCAGCCTGCAAAGGTGCTTGTTGTATTGAAGGTGACGCTGGTGCGCCTCTAACTATCGAGGAGGTTTCAATCCTTGAGGATGATCTCGAGGCGATTAAGCCCTATATGCGAGAGGAAGGTTTAAAAGCAATTGAGGAACAAGGCGTTTTTTATATGGATCAAGATAATGAGCCCGTAACGACTTTGGTTAATGGCGCCGAATGTGCATTTGTGTTTTTCGATGATCAGGGAATAACGAAATGTTCGATTGAACAGGCGCATAAGGAGGGAAAAACAGACTTCAAAAAGCCCATTTCTTGCCACCTGTATCCGATTCGCGTTAAGGAATTCGATGATTTTACGGCCTTGAACTACGACAAGTGGGACATTTGTTCGCCGGCTTGCGCTTGTGGAGATGAACTTAATGTTCCTGTCTACAAATTCCTAAAGGAGCCAATTATCAGAGCTTTTGGTATGCCTTTTTTTGATGAATTGGAAATTGTAAATAAAGAGCTAAAATAATCTTCATTAAGAAAAAAACCTTTGTCTTGGTTAAACCAAAACAAAAGGGGCTTAGTGTTTTTGTATTATTCCGTAAAGACACCATCTTCAACTGCCATGCTGTAAACTGCCTTGTTTTTCTTTTTAACTTCTTCTTGGAACAATTTCAAATCAACTTTCCCGTTGTACTTTTCGTCCCAACCTTTCCGACATTTACTCGCTTTAAGGCCTACTTCATTCATTTCTTCAGCAGATTCGAAGATTGTATCCGTATTTGTCGAGTTTGCCGCCGCTTCATTTGCTTCAGCCATTTCCGCATAACAATCACAAAATGCTTCTGCTGCTTTTTTTTCTTGTCCCCCTCCACATGAAACTAAAAACGTTCCGGCAAGCACTATTAGTAGTAATCCTTTTTTCATCCTATTTAAATTTTGTTGATCCCAATATACAGATTCCTAAGAAGGTAAGAGGCCCTTTTAAACAATTGTTACTCTTGTTTGTTTGATTCGCCTAAAATTACTTTAAACTCGTGTTTTTGATCCTCTTTTCTCAAATTTTCGCTCATTTTTCACTGAAAAACGCTATAAATTGCATAACTTAGAAGAATTATGGAAAGTATTCCATCTAAATTTTTGGGCTAATCCCTTGAATTTATTTTGATCATAAAGGACAAAAAACTCCAGTTTTGAGCACAGACCAAACAACTACACAAACGATTCAATCATTTACTGAGTTGATTACGACTCTTTCCGAAGAGGAGAGGACGAATTATGTCGAAATATTACATTCCCTTTCTATAGACCCCGCAGAAGTTGATTCTTACCATTCATGGTCAGATGCAAAATACACGCGTAACTGCGTTGTAGAGAATGACGCTTTCGAACTGATCTTAATTTGTTGGGAGCCGGGTCAATCAACTCCAATTCATGATCATGGCGGCGAGAAATGCTGGGTATATGTAATGGAAGGCGCAATTAAAGAGATCTTATACGACAAGGTCGCTGAGGGCGAACCAATGGTCAAACGCTCAACAATATCTAAAGCGGGTGACGTTTCATTCATTTCCGATGTAATGGGTTGTCATTCACTTGAAAATTCAACCGACAGCCGAGCTTGTACTCTTCATCTTTATGCCAAGCCCATTCGCAATTGCAATGTATACGATGAGAGCATAGGTGAATTCGCTAACCGCGAATTGTCATACGACACTGTATCAGAAAACCATCCAGATTAAATAAAGACTTCCTTAGACATAAAAAAACCCCTCTTCGGATTAACCGAGAAGGGGTTTTTATATTGTGATTAATATTTTTGGATCAATTATTAATCAAATTCGATCAAGTATAACGGCACTGCCACTTGCTTTATCAAATCTTATCTCATTTTTTTCTAGCTTCCGCAAGCTTCACAATCATCACCGTTCTCGATTGAACAAGCCAATGCTTCTGCCTCCGCTTCTTTGATTGCTTTTGCTGAAGGCTCTTCAGTTGCGATTTTGTCAACAGTGAACTTAATTGCATCTGTTGCTGCTTTCGTACGCAAGTAATACATTCCCGTTTTTAATCCTTTTTCCCATCCATAGAAGTGCATAGACGTCAGTTTCCCGAAGTTTGCATTTTCCATAAAGATGTTCAATGATTGAGATTGACAAATGTAAGCTCCTCGATCTGCAGCTAGATCAATAATCGCTTTTTGCGAAATCTCCCATGCTGTTTTGTAAAGATCTTTAAGTCTTTGAGGAACGATGTCTATATTTTGAATAGAACCGTTCGCCGTCATAATCATACGACGCATCTCTTTATTCCACAATCCTTCTTTAACTAGATCTTTCAATAGGTGCTTGTTTACGATGATGAACTCACCCGACAAAACACGTCTTGTATAGATGTTCGAAGTATATGGTTCGAAGCATTCGTTGTTTCCAAGTATTTGAGCTGTTGAAGCCGTTGGCATTGGAGCCAATAACAATGAGTTACGCACACCGTGCTCCATCACTTCTGCTTTCAACACATCCCACTCCCATCTGCTTGTTGGAGTAACATTCCACAAATCGAATTGGAATTCACCTTTTGAAACAGGTGATCCTTCATAAGATTCGTAAGCTCCATCAACTTTAGCTAAGTCTTTAGATGCAGTCATTGAAGCATAATACATTGTTTCAAAAACTTCTTTGTTCAATGCTCTTGCTTCTTCTGATTCGAATGGGAATCCCATTAAGATGAAAGCATCAGCCAACCCTTGAACACCTAATCCAATTGGACGGTGACGCATGTTAGAGTTTCTAGCTTCTGCAACTGGGTAGAAGTTACCATCGATAATTTTATTCAAGTTCAATGTCGCTTGGTAGGTTACTTCGAACAACTTGTCGTGATCGAATTTTCCTTCATCCGTAACATACTTAGGCAATGCTAAAGAAGCCAAGTTACAAACTGCAACCTCATCTGGCGCAGTGTACTCTATAATTTCAGTACATAAGTTTGAAGACTTAATTGTACCTAGGTTTTTTTGGTTTGATTTTGAGTTTGCTGCATCCTTGTATAACATGTAAGGAGTACCTGTCTCAATTTGAGATTCTAAGATTTTGAACCAAAGGTCTTGCGCCTTAATTGTTTTTCTTCCTTTCCCTGCTTTTTCGTACTTCGTATACAACGCTTCGAATTCAGCACTGTGCACATCTGAAAGACCTGGACATTCGTGCGGACACATTAAAGTCCACTCTCCATTTTCTTTCACACGTTGCATGAATAAATCTGGAACCCATAAAGCGTAGAATAAATCTCTTGCTCTTTGCTCTTCTTTACCGTGATTTTTCTTCAAATCTAAGAAGTCAAATACATCAGCATGCCAAGGCTCCAAGTACATTGCGAAAGAACCTTTACGTTTCCCCCCACCTTGATCTACGTATCTAGCAGTATCGTTAAATACTCTTAACATTGGAACGATTCCGTTAGAGGCACCGTTTGTTCCTTTGATGTATGAACCTGTCGCACGGATGTTGTGCATTGCCAATCCAATACCACCAGCTGATTGAGAAATCTGAGCACATTGCTTTAATGTGTCATAAATTCCTTCAATGCTGTCTTCCTTCATTGTTAAAAGGAAACATGACGACATTTGCGGTTTAGGCGTTCCAGAGTTAAACAACGTTGGTGTTGCGTGTGTGAACCATCCCTCTGACATTAAGTTATATGTCTTAATTGCCGAGTCGATATCTTTTTTGTGAATTCCAACAGAAACACGCATCAACATTTGTTGTGGGCGTTCTGCAATCATTCCGTTCAATTTCATTAGGTACGAGCGCGTCAATGTTTTAAATCCAAAATAATCGTATCTAAAATCTCTGTCATAAATAATGCTTGAATCAAGACGGTCTTTATTTTCCATCATGATCTCATAAACATCGTCTGCAACTAATGATGCATTTTCTCCAGTTTTTGGATCAATGTAATCGTGCATATCTGTCATTACTTCAGAGAAAACCTTCTTTGTTTCTTTGTGTAAGTTCGATACAGCAATACGTGAAGCCAACAACGCATAATCAGGATGGTCAATTGTTTTTGCGGCCGCCACTTCAGCTGCAAGGTTGTCTAATTGTGTTGTTGTAACTCCATCGAATAACCCTTCTATTACCTTCATGGCAACTGCTTCAGGGGATACTAATGGGTCTAGTCCGTAACACATCTTTACGATGCGCGCTGTAATCTTATCGAACTTTACAGCCTCTTTTCTTTCGTCTCTTTTTACTACGTACATGGGCGCTAGTCTATTTTGTGGTTCTGTGTGTGTCTGGTGTCTTATTTTCTTTATCTAAAAGTCTTCGTCGATTGTGAACGTTTGATCTGCATCGTTATTCAAAACTCCAGATTTTTGGTATTCACCAACTCTTTTTTCAAAGAAGTTCGTTTTCCCTTGAATTGAAATCATTTCCATGAAATCAAATGGATTGGTTGCGTTGAATACTTTTTCGTTTCCTAATTCCAACAATAATCTATCGGCAACAAACTCAATGTATTGCGACATCAAATCACTATTCATTCCGATTAATTTAACTGGAAGTGCTTCAAGAATAAATTCTTTTTCAATATCAACAGCGTCAATGATAATTTTCTGAACCGTTTCTTTTGGAAGTTTGTCAACGATGTGGTTCGTGTATAATAAACATGCGAAATCACAATGCAACCCTTCATCTCTTGAAATTAACTCGTTAGAAAAAGAAAGTCCTGGCATCAGGCCTCTTTTCTTCAACCAGTAAATTGAACAGAAAGAACCAGAGAAGAAAATTCCTTCTACTGCAGCAAATGCAACTAGTCTTTCTGCAAATGACCCTTCATCAATCCAACGTAAAGCCCAATCTGCTTTTACCTTAACACAATCCATTGTATCAATTGCATTAAACAAATATTCTTTGTCCTTCGTGTCTTTAATGTAAGTGTCTATTAAAAGCGAATACGTTTCAGAGTGAATGTTTTCAACTGCCACTTGGAACCCGTAGAAAAATTTTGCCTCAGTATATTGAACTTCCGACAAGAAATTCTCTGCTAAGTTTTCATTTACAATTCCATCTGATGCCGCGAAAAAAGCCAATACGTGTTTAACAAAATGACGTTCATTATCGTTCAGCTTCGTGTCCCAATCAATTAAATCGGCCTGAAGATCAATCTCTTCGGCTGTCCAGAAACTAGCTTCGGCTTTTTTGTAGAAAGCCCAAATGTCATCGTGTTGAATTGGGAATAGAACAAATCTGTTGTTGTTCGCTACCAATATTGGTTCTGTTTGCTCCATTTCTCTAATTTTTAACGTATATATGTCCTGACGAAAAACTGTGATTTTTCGTTTTTTACTATTCTAAAAGTTTCTATTTCCTCTATTAAATCGGATGCGTTGTTAGCAGATGATTCGCTTACTAGAGGCATACAAAAATTGTCAAAATTCTTCCCTTAACCAACTAAAGAAATTCACAATTCCTTAACGTTATTAACATTCGGTTTGTGAATCCCTTTAAAGACAATCGTTAAGGACTTTTTCAACACCTCTAATAAAGATATTCACAGTGCTTCTTCTTAACTTTGTCGATAAATATTCCGTATTCATCGTAACCTGTTGACAGTAGGCGCTTTGATGTCTATTCTATAAAAATAAGGCTCTTTTGCCCCTTTGTCAATACATTATTATTGTTATTTTGAACACTCATTTGTTCATAGTTTTGATTCTCTTACTCAAACCCCCTGCATGCCTCAAAATAAATTTCTGAAACCTCTTTCGTTAATTAAAGACCTTGGACATTTAATCTATCCTTCCTCTTGTTTAGCGTGTGAAAATGAACTCGCCACCAATGAAAATCATATTTGTTCTATTTGTGATAACGATCTTGTTCGAACTTCGTTTCACTTATTTAATGAGCCAACGGAAACGGACAAGCGTTTTTGGGGTCGTGTTCAATTAAAACGGACCTATTCGCACTTCTATTATAAAAAAGGGGCCGCAATTCAACAGGTGCTCTTCAATTTAAAATACAAGAACGATTCTGCCATCGGGGAATATTTCGGAAGAGAAATCGGAAAAAGTATCAGTTCAATTGATGATTTCAAAACAGCAGATGCCATAATTCCGATTCCCTTGCATTATAAGAAAGAATTTATCCGAGGCTACAATCAAAGTGAGGCTCTTGCGAAAGGATTATCAGATATTATTAATATCCCTGTTAAATCCAATTATACAAAACGCACCAAGCATTCCGAAACGCAAACCAAAAAATCAAGGTTTCAACGGTGGGATAATGTGAGTTCTATTTTTGCCATTCACAAGTCGATGAAAGATTTGAAACACATTATAATTATTGATGATGTTGTTACGACTGGCTCAACCATGGAAGCTTTGATTCGCTCTATTCAAGATGTTGCACCAACAATCGAGGTGAGTGTTGTCACTTTGGCAATTGCATAAATACGTCAAGGTTCATCCGCTTCGATTTAAGCTAAGCTTTTGCAACGTAGAAATATTCATTTTTCTGTCCTAACAAATTGCTTTAAACTATTTTTGACTTTATGTCCAATTCCAAACGAAAATTTTTAATCATTGGCGCCGGTATTTCTGGTGTTAGCGTTGCTATTCAACTGATCCGAAAAGGCGCGGATGTTACCTTGATGGACAACGGTGTGAATTTCAGTTCTTACGTTGCTGCTGGCATGATTAACCCACTTGTTTTTAGACGGATGACCAAAAGTTGGCGCGTTGATGAATTCATCCCTTATCTGAAAGAATTTTACGGAGAGCTCGAAACGGAAACGAATTCGTCTTTCTTTCATGAGATTCCCATTCGACGTTTGTTTTCAACTGAACAGGAACGGGATTTTTGGCTTAAGAAACAAGAGCGCGAAGATTTTGAGCCATACATGAGCAAGGTGACTGACGCAGATTATACTTTTTCTGGAGGCAAAAATCCATTTGGTTCTGGACGTGTTAAGGAAACCTTCTATGTTGAAGTTCTACCTTTTTTTGAAAAAGTAAAAAAATGGATTTCAGATCGCGGTATGATTGTAAACTCCGCATTTAATTCAGATGACCTTTCTGGAACCGTTTATAATGAGGTCGAGTACGATGACATCATTTTTTGTCAAGGGTATTTAAATCCCACTAATGAATGGTTTGGTTCGCTTCCGTTGGATCAAACGAAAGGAGAAACATTGACAATTAAGTCGGAACAGTTGCCCGAAGACTGCTCTTTGAACCGCAAGTGTTTTATTTTGCCAAAAGGAAATCACACCTTCAAAATTGGGTCTACTTATGGTTGGAACGACCCTACAACGCATGTTACAGATGAGGCGAAGGCTGAAATTTTAAACAATCTTTCCTATATCATTGATGAAAAAGTAGAGGTTATTCATCAAGCGGCTGGAATTCGACCGACGACAAGAGACCGCAGACCTCTGTTGGGAACACATTCTGAATTTCGGAACTATCACATTTTTAATGGCCTTGGTGCTAAGGGATATATGCTAGCGCCTTTGATCTCTTCGGAGTTCGCAGAGTACCTGTTAGAAGGGAAAGAGCTTGATAAAGAAGTAAATATTACACGTTACAATTCAGCAATTCATAGCCCGAAGAGTAAATAAAAGCCGAAATACCTCTATATTTACATTAATACTAATGAGTCAATGTTTCCTACATCTGAATAAACCACGTGTTATTACGTGGTTATTGGGTCAAGAACAATTGTTAAATTTGCACCACATTTAAATACTAATGTCGAATCCACTTATGAAATTCACACAAATATCTTTAGCCCTTGTCTTAGTGGCACTTTGCATAACAGGCTGTACAAAAGAAACGATCACGGGAACGTCTTCTACGTTTCTAACAGTAGAGGAAAAAAACGAAGTTCTTTATTTCCATTATTCACATGTTGATTCAATCAACAGCGGTGATGCTGGGTATACAGCTTTTTCTGCCCAATTACAGTCTTATGATTCACTTCATGTTCTAGCAACAATTACTGGTGGTATCTTGGACGGATCGAATAATGACACAATTTATACTTCTCACATGGCCCAATATGGGATTTTAACGCTTCCATTTTATCAAAGCAATTTAGGCGCTCTACCCTTCCAACAGGCAATTATAAACCACACATTATCGTCAACAGTTGTTGCAAATGCAGCTTATGAATTGAACTTTGATGATCCGAGTAAAATTGTAATCAATACAACAACTCAGTTTTTCGAAAACCTTGAAGACTCCGTCTTTTTATCTGTATATGTAATCGTTGATAGTATCGTTGCAAATCAAGCTGGCCATCCAGATGGTGCATCGACTATTCATAGAAAAGTTGTCGCTGATATTGGACGCCTTGACGGTTTCAACGTGCCTCAATACCACGGATACAAAGTTGCTTCTGGAGTAATCGAAAAAGGATACAAATTCAACTTAACTTTCGAGGCAGATCGCCAACCAACTTGGACAGACACCTCTTTAATTTCAGTCGGTCTTGTAATTACAACGCGAGATGCAACTGGGAAACCAGTGTTCGTAAATGCCCATACCCAACATTAAAAAGATTTGATAATGAAACAATTTTTAACTGTCGCCCTAATCTGTTTATCACTTACAGCTTTCGGTCAGGAACGCAGAAACCGAGTTGGATTGAACCAATACATTCCTTTGGATATGCATCTTGGAATGAAGTTTAGTGCAAACAGTTCCTTTTCAGCCTTCAAACTAGAAACATCAGATGCTGTAGCGTCAACAATTTCAGGGAGCGAATCCCTTGGAGGAGGTGGTGGTTTTTTTCTTCGCCGTGATTGGGCCAATGGTTTCTCGATTCAACCGGAACTTAATTTTCATTTTAGAACGGGAAAAGTGCGAACATCTCACATTTTTGCGCCGGATACAATGATGACGATTACAAAAGACATCTTGACCAATTTCACAACCGTAACCGTTGAAATTCCATTTTACCTTAAGTATAGATGGGAATTAATACCAATACGCAAAGGAGCTTACAAGGCTGGAAGTGCTTTTTCCATTTTCTTGGGACCTAGAGTCGCTCTTGCTCCTTATACAAAACGCTCTGTTGGAAGAAATATTTTTACTCAAATTTACGATCAAGAATCACGTCTGGTGGAAACAGAAGTTGAAGGAATAAGAACTCGCTTCGCACCAGTTATATCGATGGGGGTTGCTGCAGGTCTTGATTATGAGTTACATGGCGGATTTATTGTGTTTGCTTCATACTACCGCGGGTTGACATCGCATTCGATTAAAGAGTACGGTTATAGGCTTTTGGATAACCGCCTAGAAGTTGGAATTGGAGTACGTTTCAAATAAATGTATACCAAGGAAGATATTTTTGTAATTTTGTATTTAGAATCAAACTAAATAAGAAATATTATGTACCCACCAGAATTAGTTAAGCCAATGAAAGAGGATTTAACAGATGTTGGATTTAACCAACTCGTTACTCCTGATTCGGTAGATGAAATAATAGAAAACAGCGGTGAGAGTTTATTGTTGGTTGTAAATTCAGTTTGCGGATGTGCAGCTGGAAATATGAGACCTGGAGTAAAACTTTCATTAGCCAATGATAAAAAACCAAGCACATTAGCAACAGTATTTGCTGGAGTAGATGGTGAGGCAACAACTCAAGCCCGTAAGCACTTCTTGCCTTATCCTCCATCTTCACCTTCAATTGCTCTTTTTAAAGATGGAAAATTAGTTCACTTTTTAGAAAGACATCACATTGAAGGCGGAACAGCTGCAATGATTGCTGAAAACTTATCAGAAGCTTACAACGAGTACTTCTAGTTTTCCATTCAAATTTATTAAGGCGTCTGCGGTTCAACCGAGGCGCCTTTTTTATTTCAATTAAATGAACATTATTAGCCTCGAACGTACAGACTCAAGTAACGCAGACTTCCTGACTTTAGTCGACCTGCTCAATGCCGATCTAGCAATTCGCGATGGAGACGATCATGAATTTTACCAACAGTTCAATGGCTTAGAAGCATTGAAAAATGTGGTCGTGGCCTATGACAACGACGTTGCAATTGGTTGCGGTGCTTTTAAAGAGTTTGATGCTTATTCCGTTGAGATCAAGCGAATGTATACAAAGCTAGATGCCCGTGGAAAAGGTTTGGCGACAATGGTTTTAAAAGAACTTGAAGCTTGGGCTAAAGAAAATAGCTACACTTCAAGCATTCTGGAAACTGGGTTCAAACAACCAGAGGCCATCGCGCTCTATAAAAATAACGGATACTCGGTTACCCCAAATTACGGCCAATACAAAGGTGTTGAGACAAGTGTTTGCTTTAAAAAAATGTTCCAATAAGCTTTCTGACAGAACCTTAGGATTGTGGCGTCTTTTTATTGTCGAGGTGTTGACTTAGTAAATCCAATTTTTCATCCCAGAATCGATCGTACACACTGAGCCAATTTTGAATTTCCTTCAATGGATTGGCATCTGCAACACAAAACGTTTCCCTTCCTTTCGACTCTACTCTAACCATTCCTGCTTCTTGTAAAAGTTTCAAATGTTTCGACACGCCTTGTCGGCTCATGTCAAATTGTTCTGAAACCTGATTGATAGACAGGGCGGCTCCTGCGGCCACCAAAACATGAAAAATTTCACGCCTTGTTGGATCCGCAATTGCTTTAAATATTTTATTTACTTTGTTCGACATTCACTGGTTCTTTTAAATATTTTGAGAGTTGAGAAATACAATCGCTCCATCCACCGCTAAAACTATCAAACATAGCAAGTACCGTTTCTTCGTCGGAATAATTCGAAATTCCCGAATGCTCCAAAACGAGCTTTGTTCCATTTTCCACTTGCTCCAAGTTCCAAGTAACCGTCGTTTCTGCCGTCGTTCCTTCGACAATCCAAGTATAAGCCAGTTTATAAGGGTTCGCTATTTTCACTTCGCCATTAATTGTGAGGCAACCGCGCTCCTCAGATGCGGTAAACGTGTATTGATACCCTTCCTTGGCTTGAAAATCCGCTTTGATGAACCAAGTAGAAATTTCCTCTTGAGTTGAAATTGCCTTCCAAACCGCATCAATTGAATGCTTAAAAACTTGTTCTTTGATTATTACATCTTTCATATCAGTAAAATTAATTAATATTCGCAACTATATAGTTGCAAATATAATCATCTTTTATTGATTGGCAACTTTTTGGTTGCCTATTGTTCTTTTGTCGTTTTAAACTTTAAAACAACGCCCCCATTAAACGTATTTGAGTCGCTACTATTTCTTCCTGTAAGAACTGTGCTTAATGATAAAAACGCCCCCCAGCGGTCTCCGATGGACGCATACACCACTCCACCAACCCGTTCATAAGAGACTCCAAGTTCTCGAAATGATTCCAACCCACCTGTACCGTAGTCCTTTCCTCCAATCCCAAGTTGGTAATCGTACCAGACATCAAAGTACCATTTTTTGTAAATAAAGCCTGCCTTGGCTGAAGCGACGTACGCCGACGGAACACTATTTATTGAATAATTATAACCTGTTTGGGCTTGAACAAACCAATTTTGAGCGTGTTTAAACTGTATGACTAATTTAGGTTGAATCGTCACCGCCTGTTGACCAATTGCCTGTCCTGATTCAGTATTGTAATTCCAAGCAGGAACAGAAACACCCAAAGCTGGAGCAATGGTCACTTCACCAGCGTCAAAATTAGATTCATAAAGTTTGTATTTCGCATAAAGCGACAAATCTTGAGGTGTAAAGTTTATAACTGGAAGACTCGCAATGAGGTTCCATTTATCACTTAACCCATAGACACCATATAGCCCAATAATTGATTGGTCTCTTTTGTAAAAAATTGGGCTTACGCCTGCAAAATAGATTCTTGAATAAACATACGTTCCAGAAATTGCTACATCCAAATCCCCTTTGGGTTTAAAAAAACCATCTACGTTTCCTTGAGTGAAACCAAGACAACTCAGAAACAAGAAGAAAGAAAGACAAAATGCCTTCATCTAGTTCAACAATGATGTGATTTTTTCACTCATTGGTTTCACTTGAGAATTGAAATGTCCGATCAACTGTCCATTTTCATCAACAAGGTACTTTTCGAAATTCCAATTTACTTTACTGCTGTCCGAGCCGTTTTTCTCTTTAGACGTCAACCACGAATAAATTGGGTGTTGGTCATCACCTTTGACATTTACTTTCGAGGCCATCAAGAAGGTTACACCGTAGTTTTTTTCGCAAAAACTTTTGATTTCAGTTTCAGTTCCGGGCTCTTGTCCACCAAATTGATCACAAGGAAACCCAATAAGAACTACATCTTCACCAAATTGTGCGTGCAACTCTTGTAGCTCTTTATATTGGCCCGTAAATCCGCATTCGGAGGCTACATTCACAAACAAGATTTTCTTTCCCTTAAATTTTGAAAGACTTGTTTCATTTCCTTCTATATCATTGAATGAAAGGCTGTAAATTGTATCAGTTTGAGCGTTAGACATAAGTGTGACAAGCAATAGTACTGTGGATAATAATAATTTCATAAACTAAACCTACGCTTTCCTTAGTTAAAATAAAAGGCACAGATGAGAAGATTTAGTAATTGGACCCATTTATCTAGAAACAAAAAAGTTGCAAAGGCTTGAACTCAAAAAATTGAACATTTTCTATTGGTTTTTCTTGAATACATGATTACATTTAGTGGCGTATCATTTTAACTTAAATAAATGGAAATAAAAAAAATATTTGAAAATAACGAAGAATGGATCGCTTCCAAACTTGAGAAGGATTCAGAATACTTCAAAAACTTAGACAAAGGACAAAACCCTGAAATATTGTACATCGGATGTTCCGACAGTAGGGTTACGGCTGAGGAATTAATGGGAGCAGAACCCGGAGAAGTTTTCGTTCACCGTAACATTGCCAATATGGTAACAAGTATAGATTTAAATGTAATGTCTGTTCTGAACTATGCTGTTCGGCATTTAAAAGTTAAGAGTGTTGTTGTTTGTGGACATTACTCTTGTGGAGGAGTAAAGGCTGCAATGGAATCTGCCGATCTCGGAATTTTGAATCCTTGGTTGAGAAACATTCGAGATGTTTATAGAATACACAAAGTTGAGCTCAACGCTATTAAAGACGAAAAGAAAAAATACGATCGTTTGGTAGAGCTAAACGTTAAAGAGCAATGCATTAACTTAATAAAAACTGCAGCTGTTCAACAGGCCCATAAAGAATATGATCTTCAAGTTCATGGGTGGGTATTTGATATCTATACAGGAAAACTAATTGATTTAGAAATTGATTTGCATAAAGAACTGGAAGACATTAGAGAAATCTATCATTTGGATTAGAACAAATCCCCTTCGGAAAACGATATGGAGCAGGCATTTTGAAAAAGGTGTCTGCTTTTTTGTAACCTCTCGGTTCTTCTACCTCTCTAAGCTTTTATAAACCGTTAATTTAAATAGTTATGATAGTTGAAATTTTAGTCCCGATGTTCGTTTTTGCCACAATCTTTGGCGTTCTATTTATCTTCTTTACAACACGCAACAGAGAAAGATTAGCAATGATTGAAAAAGGTGCTGATCCCCGTATTTTTTCTAGAAACTATAGCAGAATAGGAATTAAGATTGGATTAATTGCTGTCGGTATTGCTTTGGGCACTTTAGCAGGACAATTACTTCATCATACCACTAATATGTATGTAGATGCGGCGACTTTTTCTATGATTTTCCTTTTTGCGGGAGCAGGATTGGTTATTGAGCATTTCTTAGCGAAGAAAGAAAAGCAATCTTAATTGAATCGTGATATGGTCGACTTAGACGATAAAATACACATTCAACAGGTCTTGGACGGAGAAACCGCGTCATTTACCCATTTGGTGGATAAATACAAAGACATGGTCTTTACGGTCATCTATCAAATTCTACGTCAACGCGAAGATGCTGAAGATGCAGCACAAACCGTTTTTATTAAGGCCTTTAAAAATTTAGCGGGTTTTCAGGGAGACTCCAAGTTCTCTACATGGCTGTATACTATCGCCTATAGGACAGCGATAGCCAAAACGAAACTGAAGAAGTTTGATACCGTTGACGACACCTTTCATATTGATATTGCAACTGACCATGCATTCCCCCAACTAGAGGAAATGAAAAAACAGGAGCAAAAGGTCTACGTCAAAAAGGCAATCGACACGCTGCCCGAGATAGAAAGTGCTGTTATTAGTTTGTTCTACATGGATGAATGCTCAATTCAAGAAATCGTAGCTATAACAAAACTGACAGAATCCAACGTGAAGGTGAAACTACATAGAGCAAGAAAAGCACTGAAGGCCAGTTTAGAGGGACTCCTTCAACAAGAAATGAAATCGATTATCTGATGGAAGAGAAGAGTAAAGACATATTGAAACAAGGAATGATGGAGACAAAGTCCGACTTTACTTCGTCAATAATGGACCAAATTAACGCGGAAGAAGAGGCGCTATCCACCGTTCTTTCCGAACAAGGGGTAATGAAACCCTCTCTGGATTTTACAACTAATTTGATGGCTCAATTGGAAGGAAAAGTTCCAGCGAAAACGTATGCCCCTATCATTTCTAAACGAACTTGGATATTCATCACTGCTGCCTGCATTGCGTTAACAATCTTCGTTTTGTCAACAGCACAGCAAGGTTCAAGTCAAGCGTTTGAATACCTAAACACACTGGACCTTTCAAGTAAAGTTTCTTCGGTATTTAAGGGAAGCTACGGACTACTTTATATTGCATTTGGAGTTCTCGTGTTGTCAATCGGGTTAACAATTGAACAACGGTTCGGGAAGAAAATAAACCCTTAGAATTACCTGCCCATTTATTACCCCTTTTGTATGTATTAATCTCATTTTCTATACTGACATCCATCATGTTTTATGCTTCGAACACTGCTTAACTTTGTGTAAAACGAAAAACAAATGGGACAACTAATTGAAATTAATCAAGGAGAGATTTTGGTGAAATTCACCTCTCCAACAGCAGGGAAAATTACATTTAAGGAATTGGGAATAACCAACGAACAGCTCGTGCTCGACGGTGGATTTCTACGACTTAAATTTGACATGGAAGGAATTGGTGAACACAGTTATTTTGCCGTTCCAACAATTGAAATTGCTTACACAGAAAAGTGCGCTGAAACGCATTGGCAATGTGAATTCAATGGTGAAACAATCGTTGATAAACTCGATCATTATGGTAACTCAACAGTATTATTGATGAATCGTAAAAAATTAGCAGAATTGGAACACCGTCATGAAAATCAATTGGTTGTACATGCCGAATTTCCAGAATTAGTCCATTTGATTGCAGAAGATTCTTACATTAACTTCTTTAAATAGGAGAAGGGTTTTATTCAAAAAATTAATTCGTTAAAATTTATTTTTATTTTCACGTAAATATTTAAACTACTACAAATGAATTTATTAAAAGTTGGGGCTTTTGCTCTAGTTGGGATGGTCTTACTAAACAGTTGCGGACCCGCAAAAACAGAAGAAGAAATTGAAAAAGAAGCTCAAGAAATGACAGATGAAATCATGGGCACTGATTCTAAATCTGAAGCACCAATTGATGTTCCTGAAATGGACGCAATGATGGCAGGAATTGCTGATGCATATGGAGATGCGGCGATTTACGCTGAAATCGATCCATACCTTGCTAGCGAAGACGTTAAAGAAGGAATGGGTTACATGATGTTTGAAGATGAGTCTTCATTTGAAGTTACAAAGCACAGAGGTCAAAGGTTTACAGTTCGCATTGGCGGAGATGAAAACAATGAAATCGATATTTTCTGGGAAGAAGGAAAAATTGTGAAAATAACCATTAACATGGAGATTGAGTAAGAAGAGCGAAAGCTCTGATGGGGAAGCAACAGCTGACCTGAATTCAAAGTGAAACCTCTAATGAGCAAGTAACAACTAACTTGAATTCAAAGTGAAACCTCTGATGGGAAGCAACAGCTGACCTGAATGTGAATAAAACTAGCCCTTCTCTGTGCGACAGAGAGGGGCTTTCTTTTTTAGTCCTTGCCCAAATACTGCGTTATTTTCAAGCGAGAAAACGTTTTCTTTCTATTTATGGATGAAGGACACTGTTTTATTGATAACACCTGCATCCCAGAGCATTTTATAATGCCCCACATTTTCCAGTGTTACTAATCTTGAGTTTGGTGTTAGTTGTTCAATTGTTTTTGAATTGTTGTAACTCAATATTCGATCATTTTTATCGTGAATAATCAGCAATTCATTGTAATTCGCCTTTTTAAGATTATCGTCCACATCGAGTGTGTCAAGCGGTGCCTTTAAAAGACGGCCCGTAATTTTAACCATCTCCCTATAAGCTTTGTCATTCATCGCCACAATTTCTTTGAACTCCATAAAGATTTCATTTACTTTATTTGGGCTCGATAAAAACACGAGTCTATCAATTTTATAATTCGTGCGTGACAATGTATTCGCTACAACTGCAGAACCTAAGGAGTGCGATACGATAGAAAATGGTTCCTTGGGATTCAAGTAGCTTAATACCTTTTTCATTGCCGTGAAGCATTCTAGTAAATTTGTGGAAGAAGATCTATAAAAAGCATGTCCAGGAAGGTTAAATAAAACTACGCGGTATCCTAAATCTGAAAATTTAAAAGCCAGTTGAGACATGCTACCCGCATTAGATTCCCATCCATGAACAAGTACGACAAGCTTTCCTTTTGAGTTTCCTAATTCGTAGCAATCAATGGGCTCTTTGTCGTAGGGAACAGTGAATTTTTCTGCCCGTTCATAAAAGTCATTTTCTCGATCTCGGATTTTCTTTATTCGAACCTTTTGGAACAATTTAAAACCTGTCCTTCCTGCACTTTTCGGAGCAACAACGGACGTTATTTTGAAGTATATTCGGATAAGTTTAAGTACCATATTGAATTATACCAATCGGTATATTATTAGTTAAAAAAATATTAGATCGCTAATTCTTTAGCGACAATTTCATCTATGCGGTCCATAGTTTCAATTAAAAATGTATCATCGTCCATTGTTGTCATGAGAAAGACCGCTCCTTCGATCATTGTAAAAAAGTAGCGGCTAAATTTATCAGCATCCACCGTTGGTTTTATCTCTCCCTGTTCAATTCCAGCCGTAATCATTTTCTTAATTCCATTCTGTAACCGTGAAATAGTTTGACGCACCTTGGCTAGTAAAATCATATTGTCGTGGTTCGCATCTACACCAAGATTCACTAACGGACACCCACCATTTGCCATTGTATAAGAAGAATAGCCTCGGTAAAAATCCGTCAATTTACCCAATTTCCCAATAGGCGATTGCGACTCAGAGAGCTTTACTTTTATTTGATCAACGACGTTCTGTATATTAAATTGAAAGGCAATAATTGCCAAGTCCTCTTTGCTTTTGAAATTCCCATATATGGCCCCTTTCGTTAAGCCCGTAGCCTTTGTAAGGTCGGACAATGAAGTTCCTGAATATCCATGTTTATTGAATATTGGAGCGACCTTTCGAATAATAAATTCCGTTGTTTTCTCTGATTTTGTTGGCATAATCTACGGCAAATATACATAAATTATACCGTTCGGTATAGTTTCTGCGTGTCCCTTTAAGAATCAAGACTCATTATTAACGCAAAATTCGATCTAAATCTGCCCTAAATACCACAATCCATTTCGGAGCACCAACACAAAAACCTCAACCAGTTCACCCTTTGGACCAAACTTAATTGGAACTGAAGCCGTATTTCCTTCGATTTTTACTTCTCCTACAACCTGACCTTGGCTGAAGTATTCTATGAATTCTTTTTCGCGTTCTTGGGGAGCATTGGCGACATTACACATGTTTGAAGTTGGGCCATCATTTTCTCCCATCGGGTCACAGAGCGTTGACAATACCGAATAATCCTTCGTTCGCGCAGCTTCAAAAACGGCTTCAACAACCTTAACGGGATCATTCTGAAAAGTCTCTTCGGTGGCCATTTCCGCTTGATAGTTCACTGTTGGCAACAATTTACTGTCAGTGGTGTCAATCACTTGCTCTGTTTGAACAACAGGCTTTTGTGCGCTCTGTTCTTCAGTAGAACACGCTGTGAACAGGAAAACAATTGGAATTATTAGCACCGAATACCGCATTGAGCTACTCTTCAATCTTAAATACTCTTTCGGTTGTTCCATCACTGTAAATGAAGATCAAAACTGTATTGGCTTTAAACGGTGTTTCTCTGCCCATTAAATCCGTAATCTTAACGAGTTCTGCAGTGCTAGTTGTGAGTTCACCAATCGATACGTCATCCGGTGCAACGTAATGAAAATGACAAGAAGAGGTGTCAACATGAACGGTTCCACAAGGATCAGTAAAGGTAATCTCAACAGCATAAGATCCTGTTTCAAGTGGACTATACGTTTGGTTCGTTTCGTCAATAACGGCGTAGTTGTCATCGCAATCCAACCATTGGTAGGTCGCGCCACCTTGTTCTGCTGTTAGTGAAGTCGCATCTTGATCTACATCATTATTTAAAGTAAAGAAACACGCAACGTCAAAGCTTAAACCTACATCATAGGCCGCGTTTGCTGCTGCCCAGGCTGTGTTTACAACAGTGGCGCAAACCAAAGGATTATTCGTACAATCAAGGTTAATGTTTAAACCATTGTTCGCTTGCAAACAAGCCAGCTGATTGTTATTACAGAACAAATCAACAAGTGTTGGGTTTTGCGTTACATCCAATGATGTCAGCACATTGTCATTGCACAGCAACAAGTCCAATCCTGCACACTGCGTAACGTCCAATGATGCCAACGAGTTTCCATAACAGCGCAAATCTGCCAACAAAGATGTCTGAGGTACAATCAGCGACGTTAATAGATTGTCCTGACAATAAAGGCTGTTGAGTGATAGGTTTTGAGAAGCATCCAAGGTTGTCAATTGGTTTTCGTGACAACGCAAGGTGTTTAAGTTCGTGTTTTGCGTTACGTCCAAAGATGTCAATAGGTTGTCGTAGCAAATCAACAAGGACAAGTTCGAGTTGTTTGTTACGTTCAGTGCGGAAATGAAGTTATCATAACAGCTCAAATCCGACAACCACGGGTTATTCGTTACATCAAGTACCGTTAAAGAGTTGTTGAAGCAAAGCAGTGTGCTTAACCCTGAACAATTCGACAGGTCCAACGCAAGAATATCGTTGTTGTAGCAGCGCAAATCAGAAAGGCCTGGGCAATTCGTTACATCCAGTTGAGTCAGGTTGTTATCAAAACAATACAAGGTAGACAAAGATGTAAAGTCTTCAATACCGGTCATGTCGGCTATACTATACCCACCACAGATCAAAGACCCTACTCCGCTAATGTTTGCGGTAGTAACGTAATCATCATTTGGAATTCCATTTCCCATTCCGTTGCTTTCCAAAAAGGCTTCAAAATTATTGTCAGGAACGTACGTTTGTTGCGCTTGAACGTAAGACGTTGCAACAAGAAGAAATGATAGTAGTAACAATCTCATAGTGCTGTTTTTAGGCAAAAATAAGCTATTCACTATAGGAATTCGTGGAAAAGCG
Source organism: Crocinitomicaceae bacterium (assembly GCA_047630755.1). Lineage (GTDB taxonomy): Bacteria > Bacteroidota > Bacteroidia > Flavobacteriales_D > Crocinitomicaceae > UBA4466. Next base: position 241,832 of record JBLHYG010000004.1, read on the forward strand.
GGGAATTATTGTGTGAAATTTTAACATAGATCAGTTTTTTAAAGGACTATACGCCGACTAACTGCGGGTTCTAATAATAATATCCTACCACTGGATTAGAAACCGGAGCCTGCACTTTCATAAAATAAATGCCACTTTTACCTATATTAGAGAATCATAAAACGACAAAGTAAATACTTAACTTAAAAACACACTATGGCAGTAGATAACGGAAGTGCAGAAGGATCAACATGGCCAATGCCTAAATTCAGATTTGAAGTAGATTTGGGAACTGAATTGAAGGGTGTCGCTTTTCAAGAAATATCCGGAATGGACGTTGAAAATCAAATCATAGAATACCGTAAAAGCAATAGTCCTCTTTTCTCAATGGAAAAAATGCCCGGCATCTCAAAATATGGAAATGTTATCTTGAAAAGAGGCGTTTTTGTAAATGACAACACTTTTTGGGACTGGCATAAGGAAATCACAATGAATACAATTGAACGCAGAACTGTTCTCATTAAGCTTTTAGACGAGAAAGGAGACGTAACAATGCAATGGCAATTGAATAACGCTTGGCCAACTAAAATAAGCTCTACGGATCTCAAATCCGATGCAAATGAAGTTGCTGTCGACACATTGGAAATAGCGCATGAGCAATTGGTAGTTACAAATGGACATTAAATCCAACTATCCTGTTAGTTTTTACTTTTCCCTATTAATTAAGGGGGAAGAATTGGCATTTAAAAGTGTGAGTGGGATCTCAAAAGAACTCGTTCTAGAAGAGGTTGTAAGCGGTGGAGAAAATCGATTTAAATACAAACTACCAACGGCATCAAAGTATCAAAATTTGGTTTTATCAAGACCCGTAGAAACGGACAAGTCTGCCTTTATTCAGTGGTTCGAAAAATCTATTGATACTGGGCTTCAGGAAGGTATAACTACACAGGATGTGACATTGTTTTTACTTGGTAAAGGAGCGAAACCGCTTCTGTCTTGGACTTTTCATGAAGCCTATCCCGTTAAATATTCTATTTCTGAACTGGACTCAATGGAAAACAGTTTGGTCATTGAAACATTCGAATTGGCCTATACCTACTTTGACATCCGCCATTAATACTATTAACTTTTCAATATGCAAAACAGTTTAAAAATCACTCGTGTTCTCAAGGGAAAACAGCCCTCTCCCAAAAGCGGTGATTCTTATTCCACAATGATAAATCCTGCCTCTTATGAATTGACCGAGCTGGACGAAAATGGTTCAAAGTATGAACTACTTAGTTTTGAAATCGTCATTGATTGTACAGGTATTGTTGACCCGAAACGAACATCATTTACTACAGAAATTGATTCTCTGGAATCCACCCTTTATGCTCCAAAGAGCAACTCTAAAAAGAGCAGCCAAGTGCAATTGAACTGGGGCAGTCTTAATTTCGTTGGAAAAGTTAAATCTTATGATTCCCGGTATACTCTTTTTAAACCCGACGGAACGCCCTTGAGAGGGACAGTTTCATTGAAGTTTGAAAAAGAAATTTCTGTTCCTAAGAAAAAATGGTGGTGGTGATTTTTGGATACAAAAAGTAGTGTTTGGGTGGATAAGGTACAAATAGCGGGAAATTAGCTTTAGCGGCTCTGCTTAATTTTCACAAACAAACGCTTTCTGTTTTTATCGGATAAACATGCTAACTTATGACTAAGAATACCTTAGTTTTCTTTTCACTACTAACTACCTTATCTGTCTCAGCACAAGAAGTCGTGGCCACGCAAGAGGATTCATACTCAACTGCAAGTGGAAGTATCGACTTTACAATAGGCGAAGTGATTATAAACACAGGAACTAATGGAACCAATGACATAACACAAGGCTTTCATCAATCCAATTGGAATTTCGTTGGGCTGGAGGATCATTCTCCCAACTTTGAAGTGACGATTTTCCCCAATCCAACATCAGAGGTATTAAACATCAAAACAACTGCATTCGAGAATGTGACATACATCATGTATGATGCGCAAGGTAAATTGATACTGCAGGATAAACTCTTTACAGAACAAACGCCTATTCAAGTGATAGACCTTGCCCCAGGAGTCTATACCTTAACCTTGAAAAGCGAAACACAAAATCTGAAGACATTTAAACTTATTAAACAATAATAAAGAGATTACTAATCCCCCTTGTTGCAATAGTAATATGCTCTTTTGAGCAATCTCAAGAAGACTTTAAATATCAGGTAGTTGGTGTGCAAATAAGGATTCAACAAGGTTCTATTGGCGGAACAGCTGTGTACACCGGAACATTTGCAACAACTGCAAATGCTATGACTGTTCGAACTTTTTAAAATTAGTTTTTCACACAATGAAAGGTCTCTGCGTACAGGAGGGGGTAGAGTTGGTTATAATGGATGATACTTGGCGTACGGCATAGCTTCCAACCAAAATTGTTTTGTCGAAAAAAAGCGATTAAGCTTTTGAGTATAGATTCTTATACTTGATTGATTATGCGAGGAATGGAGCCTATGCTTGCGCTTAGTGTGTGTTATAAACTTCCTAGTCATTGATTAAGTTATATTTTTTGAAAAGACTACGAACGCGATTGGTTCCACTATAAATCATTCGACTCCTAATCAATCCAATTTTAATGTTGTCACATTCAAAACAAACCTCATAGATCGCTAGTATAATACCTTTAGAATCTTTAATAATCGCCGCATGTCTTGGATTGTAACACCAATTTATCAATTGATTTGGATCAAGTTTATAATCATCTTCCAATACCAATTCAATCATTTTTTCATGATCCTCCTTATTTAAAGGAACGACAGTGTCAATTAACTCTCTACGAACACTGGTAAAGTATAGAGTACCGTAAAGAGAGTCGCTGAATCTAGCATTTGGATCACGAGAGTCATTAATTATTGTTTCTTCGTAACAATCGTCACCATCTTCACAAATAGGCTTTAATTTGACCAAAATAATTTCAATCGAATCTGAATTAAGCAAAGAATCAATTTGGGATAATTTTAATTCCAAATCGGTCACATTTAATGCAACTCCTGAAGTTTCAAATTCTAAAGTTTGAGAAATGCACCATCCAGGAGCAAATAATAATATCAATATTAAAAATTTCATCATTGTACGTAACAAATAAATATACACAATAGCGCTTTTTAGTCAACATTGCGCTATAAGGTATCTTTCCCTTATACGAGTGACCAATATAACCTTTATTCTGTACCTAGAAACTTAGCCAAATAGAACTAATTATACGCCTTGCGGTCTGAGTTTTGAAATGCGTGCAAAGAATATTTATAACAGTTCAACTTCCGAACTGACAGAAATAATATCCACACATAAACATTCGCAGAAACCTTTACTATTCTTTACCCCCACTTCCTCAGAATAGACGTAATGTCTTGCTTCACATCAGAACGGATCGCCCGCTTTGTTTTTCCTGTTCCAAACTGGCTGTCGTAATTCGTTTCTTTGTGTCGAATATGGGCTTCTACAGCCAAATCAATCATTGCTTTATCAAACTCCTTGGCTTTAGCACTTCTGCCCACTCGGCCGCTGTATTTTTCACAAGCATGTTTTGCAATGGCTTCTTCTCTGCCTTTTGGACAGTTGGGGTAAAATCCTTTGATTGCTTTTGAAAATTCTTCGATATATATTTTGTCCTGTGCTGCTCTTACTACAGCCGCTTTTTCATTTTTGAGTGCACGGTCTTTCTCATCGTCTGCGCATTCTTGTTCTGCCTTTCTTATTGCTGCTGCTTCAACATATTGTCCCTTACGCTCAAACCGCTTTCTTCTGCCATTCCAAGCAAACAATACCCCGCAATAACTTGAATGCTTTTTAGAGCGTCTTGTTAAGGCTGCGTTTCCAGGTTTTAAAAAAGTAGCATTTAGATAAGGTGAGCATGAAAAACACGTTCCACTATGCTTTTCTGTTTCGGCAACAAAGGCCTGTCCCAATCCAATTCGTTTGCCACATTTAGAACACTTTAAAGTTTCTTTTTTGGTTAAAAAGATATTTTGCACGATGGTATTCATTTACTTTCCGATACAGAATTTACTAAAGATATTCCCCAACAAATCATCCGTTGAAATATCACCCGTAATTGTTCCGAGCTCAAACATCGCTTGGCGAATATCCATTGCCACAAAATCCGCGGTAACTTGAGTTTCCAATCCTTCATCCGCTTTTTCTAGTGCAACAGCTGTCTTTATCAACGCATCGTAATGTCTTGCATTTGAAACAATAGTCTCATTGGCCATGTTGAAATCACCCTTAACCTCATCGACCAATTTTGATTTTAACACATCGATGTAGTCTCCGTTTTTCGCGCTAATTTGAATTCCTTCGTTTGAGGTTCCAGAAGTCAAATCGACTTTATTGGCGACCATGAAAATCTTTTTGTCCTCGTATTTTTGACTTAGTTCTTCAACCCAACTGGAAACTTCCAATAAACTCGCTTGACTCGATCCATCGGCCAAACAAAGAACAATAGAAGCTTGGTCTATTTTCTCCAAAGAGCGTTCAATTCCCATGGCCTCAATCGCCTCTGCACCTTCTCGAATTCCAGCGGTATCGATGAGTCTGAATAGAATTCCCTCAATATTCAAAACCTCTTCAATAACGTCTCTCGTTGTTCCTTCAATATCACTTACAATCGCTCGCTCGTCGCCAAGTAATTGGTTCAACAAGGTACTTTTCCCAGTATTTGGAGCGCCAACAATTGCAACAGGAACTCCATTTTTAATCGCGTTTCCTAGTTCAAATGATCTTGCCAATCGCTTAATGTGTGCAAGAACATCGCTTACGAGTTTCTTAAGCTGTGTTCGATCGGCAAACTCAACATCCTCTTCAGCAAAGTCCAATTCCAATTCAATCAACGAAGCAAAATTCATTAGCTCTGTTCGAAGGTCTTTTAACTCAGTTGAAAATCCGCCTCTCAGTTGCTTCAACGCTATTCCATGTGCACTCTTCGATTGCGATGCGATCAAATCCGCCACAGCTTCCGCTTGCGACAAATCCATTTTTCCATTCAAAAACGCACGTTGTGTGAACTCCCCTGGATCGGCCATTCGACCACCAACCTTAAGTAATTCTTGAATAATCTGTTGTTGAATGTAAGGCGAACCGTGACACGATATTTCAGCGCTTTGTTCTCCCGTAAAACTCTTTCCTTCGGCAAAAACGTTAATCAAAACCTCATCGATCAATTCGCCCTTATCATTTGATATGGTTCCAAAATGAGTAGTGTGAGAAGTTGCCGTTTCCAAAGATTTAGAAAATACTTTTGATGCAATTGACCAGCTCTGTTTTCCAGATAGCCGAATCATTCCGATTGCTCCAATCCCGTTCGGAGTGGCTAAAGCACAAATTGTATCCTGAGAGTTATTCATACGGCAAAAGTAACGCTTGTTACAGATTATTTGTCTACAGTTCCTTAATTTAACCTTAAAAAGAAAAATGAGTAGTACCTATATCATCGTTATCGTAATCATTCTGCTCCACTTCGTTGTTGGAATTGGGTATTTGATGTACAAGCTGAATAAGAAAAAATAGATGCTGTGTTGGTCTTTTAACCGCTGAGGCGCAATTCGCCATCGGTTAAACCGAGGGTAGGCACAATACTCACAGTTTTAAACGCAAGGTTTTAAAGACCTTAAGGTCTTTTAGCGTCGTAAATCACAATTCGTCAAATACAAACTGTCATAGTGCCTTTGCGGTTAAAAAAAATCCTGCCTGATTTACTATTGAGAGCCTAATTCAATACTCGTTTTTTTTGTTCTTGAAACTCCTCATCTGTAAGGATTCCTTGTTCTTTCAACTTTGCAAGTTTCTCCAACTGAGAAATTTTATCATCTGTGATAACTTCTACTTTAGCAGACACATTCTCCTGTTCTGGAATTGAATCTGCTATACTCCGTTCTTCAGCAGTTTCTTGATGAACATCCGATTCAGGAATAGGTTCAGTTTCAATTATGAATTTATAACCATTACTAACAAAGCGCTCATATTTAGGTTGTGATTTTAGCCATGTTAAACCTTTATGTGTGTTTATTCTATCGAAGTTCGAATAGCCTGTATCTATAGCATTACCAAGAGCGTTGAAAGCCTCGATGTTTTTTACTTTTGAATAGCAACACGCTAAATTGAAATGTGCCTGAGCGTTATGTGGGTCTCCTGCGATTATTCTTTTTAAAACTCCTATAGCCGAAACATAGTCTTTTAATTCATAAAAATTACTCGCTTGTTTTATTAATGACGCTTCGGTGACGCTTGAATTGTGTGAGTTTTTAACTTGCCTTGAAAGAATGGAGTGCTCTATTTCCTTTTTTCTTTGTTTTTTTGATTTACTCACCGTCATAACCAGCCCAACAATCAAAATTAATGCTCCGCCGCAAATTAGTGCACCTCCAATTAATTCTTGTTCATTCTGAGAACTTCGATAACTCTCACTGAATGTTTCGCTAAATTGCCCTTCATAAGTGTTTCCCATGGTAGAAACTTCCGTCAGTGCAACTATTCCGCCACCAATCATTACCACTCCAATTATAATAAAAAGAACACCAAAGAATTTTTTCATAGTATTTATATCTATCGATTAAAGATATAGTTTTTTTGTCACGTTTAAACAACTAAGTTAAAAAGCCCCCACCTGGCGAACAAGTGAGGGCTTCAGTATTAGTTTATTTGTCAATTACTCAACAACAATTCTAAGTTGTCCAATATGATTTGCTGAATGCACAGTTACCATATAAACACCTGAAGGAACTGAGCTGATATCGTACGTCAATTGTGCCGCGCCGAATGTTTTAACGATTCTTCCACTCATGTCTAAAACCTGAACGGATTCAATTTCGTAATCAGAAATCAATTGAAATGATTCTGAAACTGGGTTTGGATAAAGAATCAAGTTCTCAAATCCTTTTTCATCAACAGAAGCACATGCGTCCACTGTTATGGTTTGAACCTCCGTGCCTACACATCCTGTAATCATATCAGTATATGTATAAGTCAACAAGTGTGGTCCCAACCCAGCTACTGAAGGGTCAAAAACAAGACCTGAAACCCCAACACCAGTGTAAACACCTCCTATTGGAGTTCCTCCACTTAAAGTAAACGTTGGCGTGTAATCACATACATCTGAAAGCAGTGCAAATGAAACACTTGGAGCTGGATGAACCGTTATTGATCCACTCGATTGTCCTGAACACCCATTTCCATCGGTGAAAAAATAGGTAACGTTATGAGTTCCTACCCCTGCAATTGCCGGATCAAAGACACCTCCTGTAATTCCTGGTCCTGTGTAAGTTCCACCTACTGGAGAGCCTCCTGTTAATGGGTAGAAAGGATCGTTTTCACATGCGTCTGCCAAGACTGTCAACAATACTGTTGGTGGTGCACTAATAATTAAATCCACTCCATTATCACTCCCGATCGTTACAGGATTATCTGACACCACTCGAATTCTATAACCTGTTCCAGCTGGTGTCGCTCCTGATATAACTCCTAAAATCATTCCACTGTTTGCTGTAGATGCCAATGTTCCAATTACGGTTGGTGCCGCAAATGATCCTGCTGCATCCGACAACTCTGCCGAGTAAATATTACCTGCATTAAAAGTTCCCGTTGATGTGAAGTTTATCTGCAAAGTGAAGGTTTGACCTTCACACCATGTCGTTGGTTGAATGTTCGTGCCGGTAGTAATTGTGTTTAAAATACAATTATCAACAGTAATAGTTTCAACTGCTAGTCCCGAACACCCATTTCCATCAGTAAAAGAATATGAAATTGTGTGTGTACCAAGTCCTGCAACCGCGGGATCAAATACCCCACCAGCAACTCCGGGTCCAGCATACGTTCCGCCTAACGGAGAGCCACCAGCCAAAGTAAATGATGGGTCAGTTTGACATACATTTGCCATTGCTGCTAATGTTACTGTCGGTGGTGTATTTATTACCAAGTCCACTCCATTATCACTTCCTATGGTAGCTGGGCTATCAGAAACTACTCGAATTCTATATCCTGCACCTGCTGGTGTCGCTCCTGAAACGGCTGATATAATCGTTCCCGAGTTTGCGGTAGACGCCAATGTTCCAATTACAGTTGGTGCCGCAAATGAACCCGCTGCATCCGACAACTCTGCCGAGTAAATGTTTCCTGCGGTAAATGTTCCTGTTGAAGTAAAGTCAACTTGCATTGGAATTGTGCTTCCTTGACACCAAGATGCTGGGACAAGGTTTGTACTTGTTGTAATTGTGTTAGTTGCACCACCCGAGGTTCCAACAATTAGAACTTCATCAACAGAGAATGCAGGATCTAAGCCTCCGCCACCATTTTGCCATTTAAAACGAATTTTAAATGCTGCTGTATTGTCCCAGGCTGGCATTGTAACAGTTTCCTGTAACCAAGATGGAGCTCCCGAATACTCCGTTCCTGTCCCAACCCATGTACTTCCTCCATCCAGAGAATACTCCATTGTTCCAAACGAAGTTGCAGTTTGACCCGCACATAGGTACCAGAATGAAACTGTTACGTTTGTATAAGTTGAAGCATCAATCGAAGTCGCCACCTCTGCGTTTTGATCGCTTGCTGCCCCCGTATCAAAATTTGCATTACAAGCACCTAGTCCACCACAGACTGCAGTGTTAGTTATGTGCATATAAGTTGATTGTGGTGAGTTGGTTATTGCTCCTGGCTGGTTTGGAGTGTCTGGAATAATACCAGCAAACCCGAGGTAGGCATTGTTTACAACCCAGTTGTTTGTTCCAGAGCCTGTATTTAATGTCCATTGAGATGATCCTGATTCGAAATCATCTTGGAAAATTGTTGTTTGAGAAAAAGACGCCGTAATGATGGCGAGGCATGCACCCAATGATAGTAGTAGTTTTTTCATGTTAGATTAGTTTAATTCATACTTCCTGCAAATTCTGTACAGACAAGTTTTAGAAATTGATAGCGTTTTACTTTACTATAACGCGCTCCGTATATGTTGAGTTGCTTGTTGAAACTTCAATGAGGTAAACTCCTTGTGGTAAATCAACTACATCAAAGTTTGTACTTAACCCTGAAATTGTTTTAATTTCTATTATTTCTCCTGTTAATGAGAACAATGTAACCGTTCTGTCCGCAGCTGTTCCGAAAGAAACGTTCATTTCTGAAGTTGCTGGATTTGGGAATACCTTGAATTTAGAATCATTGTTTAGTTCTGAAATTGCGTTTGTTCCTGTTCCAGCAGTTGCGTTTTGATACCTCAAGACCGTTTGTGGGGCTCCTCCAGCATCATCCGTTGTAACTCCATAAATCAAAATTGGCTCTTGTGTTTCATCATCAAAATAGAAATAATAATCATCAGAAACATTTATTACAAGTGCTGGAGCTCCAAGTATCCAAGCAATAATTTGAAAATTTTCTGTTACATGAACACGTACAACTGAATCAAAAAACTCAGGAGCACCTCCAAAAATAACTGGCGGTAATGTTAAAGTACCATACGCATCAGGGTTCGCTTGATAGTTTCCATTCGCAACTGTTACAGAATCTTCTCCAGCTCCCAATGGTGACATTGTACCTGTATACGTTTGTGATTGAATAACGCCCGGCGTGATTGGAAAAGTGTAGCGTGCGAAAGAAGAATTATAATAAAGAGATGATGCTCCAGTATACCCCCAACGATTAATTGAAGTCGCATCATTTTCAAAATATTCAAATCCTGCGCCTAAAGATGTCGCCATTGCTACTGTTGAAGTTGTAAAGTTTGCTGCCTCAGGTGTTAATGCTGGGTCTTCAAACCAAAAATCTACAGATCCCGTTGGTGCTAAACCAGAATAATTCCAAAAAACATCTATTGCTCCGCCACTTCCATCAGGGTCAAAGCCAAAAGTGTTTGCATCGGAATAATGAATGGTATCGTCAATAGCTGGAAGCTGATTGGTAGCAGTAATTGTAGGCAGTTGAGCAAAACTAATTGTAGAAACAAGTAGGCTCATTAAAGTAATTCTTCTTTTCATGTGTGGTAGTTTGATTAATTTGATTCCCCTAAATTAATCCAAATCCAGTCTGTTTCCAAAACGAATTGATAAACGGTAAATCCTACTTGCGCTTGTTCCGAAAGAACTCTTGCATCAAGTTAGCGCATTCGTTTTCAAGCACTCCACGAACCACTTTTGTTTTTGGATGGTACAATTCTCCAACTTTTCCTGCACCTCTTTTTTCATCCGTCGCAGCAAAAACAATCTTGTCAATCTGTGACCAATAAAGCGCTCCTCCGCACATTACGCACGGCTCAAGTGTTACATAAAGCGTACATCCTTTCAAATATTTTCCGCCTAGAAAACTTGCCGCCGCAGTAATTGCCTGCATTTCTGCATGTGCTGTTACGTCCGTCAATTTCTCCGTGAGGTTGTGTGCTCTTGCAATTATTTGATCATTTGCCACAATCACGGCTCCAACCGGAACCTCATCTTCATCATACGCCCTTTGAGCTTCTTGCAAAGCCTGCTTCATAAAGTACGCGTCGTTGTATGGAGAAATCATTTCGAATTTTTTGGTTTAGCGAATTTAGAATTTAGAATTTAGAAAATCAGACTAAATTCTAATATCTAATATCTAAATTTACCCTATGAATCTAATCGTTCCTTCTCTCAAGCCCGGCGACCTCATCGAAATCCTAGCACCTGCGAAAGCAATTGAGGAAAACCATATTGTATTTGCAAAGGCTTTTTTCGAATCAAAAGGGTTTAAAGTGCGCATTAGTGAAAACTGTTTGGGTGTAGAAAATTACTTTTCTGGTTCTGTTTCGCAGCGCTTGGTCGATTTTCAAAATGCCTTAAACGATCCGGATGTTAAAGCAATTGTTTGTGCAAGAGGAGGCTATGGTTGTGTTCAACTGGTAGATAAAGTACAATGGGCAAACAGCCTCCTAACACCAAAGTGGATTGTTGGATTCAGCGATATCACTGTCTTCCATCAAAGAGTAAACATTCTAGGAAACAATTCGATTCACGGTTCAATGCCCCTAAACTTCGAAACAAATTCTCCGGAAGCCCTTCAAACCTTAGTCGATGCTCTCAAGGGCAAGTCATATTCAATTGAAGCTTCTGCACATCCAAAAAACACACTTGGTGAAGCCAAAGGCCGATTACTAGGAGGGAATTTATCAATTCTTTATAGTCTGTTGGGAACCAACGATGAAGTTGACTATTCAAACTCAATCTTGTTTATTGAGGATGTAGCCGAACAAATCTACCATCTCGATCGAATGTTCTACGCATTTGAAAAAGCCGGAATTTTAGACAAAATTAAAGGATTAGTCGTAGGAGGAATGACCGATTTTAAAGATACAGCTGCACCATTTGGAATGAGTTATGAAGAAGTGATCCTTTCTCATTTCGAGTACAGAAATATTCCCGTTTGTTTCGACTTTCCTGCAGGTCATATTGATGACAACCGTGCGCTTATTTTAGGCGCAGATGTCACATTTTCCGTTCAAAAAGAAAAAGTACAATTGGATTTTTAAAGTATTACAACTCTACTTACTCTGTTAATGTTGTTATAATTCACCGTCGCGATGTAAGATCCTGAGGGCAAATCTGAAAGAGAAAGTCCGTTTTCGCCTACTGTCCAAGTGCCAACATACGTCCCCATTGAAGAATAAACCTGACATGTTGCACCGCGCGGAGCCTCTATATTAATCATTCCGTAAGATGGGTTTGGGTAGACCTTAACCTCACATTTTGAGCGTTCTACACATTCCGCTCTCAATCGAGCCATTCGGTATATTTCGTTTTCCTCTTCTTGAGAGAAAGAGATGGACGCCAATAAAAGCATTGGGACTACAAGTAATTTTTTCATGTCATGGAGATTAACAGTTCAATACTATAACGGTTTTGCTCGCATTTGTTACGTTAAAAATAACACGCTATTTATATTAAGTCTAAATAAGATTGTCATAGCCATCAATTTTTGATATGTGTTAAATTTGTAAAACAATTTTATTGAACGATAAAAAACAATCATGAGTAAATCAGCAATTCTTAAGTCATCAATCGCAAGAAAATGGTGGATGGCATTAACTGGCTTATTTCTTTGCCTCTTCTTGGTTGGTCACTTGTTAGGAAACTTACAATTGATCTTCATTGATGGTGTAGAAGGAAAAAGAGCCTTTAACGAGTACGCCTATTTTATGACGCACAATCCGTTAATTAAGATCATGTCTTATCTAACGTATTTTTCCATTCTATTTCATGCCGTTTTTGGAATCTATATAACGATTAAGAACAAAAAAGCGAGACCTATTAACTACGCTTACAACAAGCCCGGGGAAAATTCTGCATTGCCTTCTCGTTATATGGCAATCTTAGGATCTGCTATTTTGGTGTTCATTGTTCTGCACATGAGCGCATTCTGGGGAAAAATGCACTTCGGAGAAGTTCCTTTGCACACTGAAAAAATATATTTTCCTTTAGTTTCAAACAATGTTGAAGACCCATCAAAGCCTTATGATGCTGAAGCCCTCGCATATTACACGACAGAAGGAGACTATTTGGACACTGCAACTACCATTGTTAAAAACGGAGATGAATTGTATTATAAAAGTTTTGAAAAAGAAATTCAAAAAGAAGATCCTTCATATACTAAGGTGGGTGACAATCCAGTTTATGCAAAAGGCTACAAAGATTTACACTCAATGACCCTTGCATACTTCGGTCACGATAAATCTGAAGAAGCAGGAATTCCTGCCAACAAATATGCCCTTATTGCAATGATCCTTTACGTTCTTGCAATGATCGTTATGGCTTTCCACTTGTGGCACGGTTTCGCTTCGGCGTTCCAATCACTTGGATTGAAAAATAAAAAATACACTCCACTAATTTCAGGATTTGGTAAGGCGTTCTCGATTCTAGTTCCACTAGCATTCGCGATCATCCCAATTATCATTTTCTTGACTAAATAGATATTTAAAAGACTTGAAATTATGTCAGTATTAGACGCAAAAATACCAGAGGGTCCAATTAAAGATAAGTGGACGAATTATAAAAATCACATCGAATTAGTGAACCCTGCCAACAAACGTCTTATCGATGTTATTGTTGTAGGAACAGGTTTGGCTGGAGGTTCTGCCGCAGCTTCTCTTGCAGAAATGGGGTACAACGTAAAAGCATTTTGCTTCCAAGATTCTCCAAGACGCGCACATTCAATTGCCGCTCAAGGTGGAATCAACGCAGCAAAGAACTATCAAAATGACGGTGACTCTGTTTTCCGTTTGTTTTATGACACTGTAAAAGGAGGTGATTACCGCTCACGTGAAGCAAACGTTTACCGTTTAGCAGAAGTGTCGGCCAATATCATTGACCAATGTGTTGCACAAGGTGTTCCTTTCGCTCGTGATTACGGTGGATTATTAGACAACCGTTCTTTCGGTGGTGTTTTGGTTTCGCGTACGTTCTATGCAAAAGGTCAAACCGGTCAACAATTACTATTGGGTGCGTATTCAGCTATGAACCGCCAAATTGGTAAGGGTAAAATCAAAATGTACAACCGCCACGAAATGTTGGAGCTTGTTAAGGTTGATGGAAAAGCAAGAGGAATTATCGCAAGAAATATGATTACTGGTGAGCTTGAAAAACATTCTGCTCACGCTGTTGTTATTGCATCGGGTGGATATGGAAACGTGTTCTTCCTTTCAACAAATGCAATGGGATCTAACGTTACTGCGGCTTGGCAAATTCATAAAAAGGGAGCTTACTTCGCAAACCCTTGTTACACTCAAATTCACCCAACGTGTATTCCTCGTTCTGGTGATTATCAATCCAAATTGACATTGATGTCGGAGTCGTTAAGAAATGACGGTCGTATTTGGGTGCCTAAAAACATGGATGATGTAATGGCAATCAGAAAAGGAACGAAGAAGCCTACTGAATTGACTGCAGATGAAAGAGACTATTACTTAGAGCGTCGTTACCCAGCCTTCGGAAACTTGGTTCCTCGTGATGTTGCATCAAGAGCAGCTAAGGAAAGATGTGATGCGGGTTACGGAGTGAATGAAACAGGGGAAGCAGTTTATTTAGATTTCGCTTCTGCTTTCGAACGTTACGGACAAGAAGAAGCGTTGATTCTTGGTGAAGAATCACCGTCTGAAGCTCGTGTTCTTGAATTGGGTCGTGCAGTTATTGAAAATAAGTACGGAAACTTATTCCAAATGTATGAGAAGATCACTGATGAGAACCCATACAAAACACCAATGATGATTTATCCAGCAGTTCACTACACAATGGGTGGCGTTTGGGTTGATTATAACTTGATGACAACAATTCCAGGTTGTTACGCGGCTGGAGAGGCAAACTTCTCTGATCACGGTGCAAACAGATTGGGTGCTTCTGCATTGATGCAAGGATTGGCCGATGGTTACTTCGTTCTTCCTTATACAATTGGCGATTACCTTTCTCACGACATTAGAACCGGAGAGATTCCAACAGATTTACCAGAATTCGATGAAGCAGTAAAAGCAGTAAAAAGTCGATTAGAGGCTTTCATCAATAATAAAGGAACCAAATCGGTTGACTACTTCCACAAAAAGCTTGGAAAAGTAATGTGGGACAAAGTAGGAATGGCTAGAAATGCAAAAGGATTGACGGAAGCAATTGCTGAAATCAAACAAATTCGCGAAGATTTCCATAAAGATGTTTTCGTTCCTGGGACAATGAATGAATTGAATCCAGAGCTCGAAAAGGTGATGAGAGTATCTGATTTTATTGAACTTGGTGAGCTATTCGCAAATGATGCTTTACAAAGGGTTGAATCTTGTGGAGGTCACTTTAGAGAAGAGTCTGCAGAATTAGACGGACCTCAAAAAGGTGAGGCAAAGCGTGATGACATAAACTTTGCTCACGTTTCGGCTTGGGAATGGACAGGAGATCCAAGCAAGTCTGTAATGCACAAAGAAGAATTGACGTTTAACGATATTGAGTTGAAACAACGCTCATATAAATAAGAACTAGAGATGAAACTAACTTTAAAGATCTGGCGTCAAAAGAACGCTAACGACAAAGGTGGAATTCAGACATATCCTATTGACAACGTGTCTGAACATATGTCATTTTTGGAAATGATGGACGTTCTTAATGAGGAAATCATTTCTGAAGGAAAAGATGAGCCTGTCGCTTTTGATCACGATTGTCGTGAAGGAATTTGTGGGTCGTGTTCTATGCATATCAACGGTGAGCCTCACGGGCCAGGTCGTGGTATAACAACATGTCAATTGCACATGAGAACATTCAACGATGGAGATACAATCTACATTGAACCATTTAGAGCGAAAGGTTTCCCTGTAATTAAAGATTTAGTTGTTGATAGAACAGCTTTTGATAGAATTCAGCACGCCGGTGGATTTATTTCCGTTCCAACTTCTGGAAACACGCAGGATGCAAACGCTATTCCTGTTCCGAAAATTGACGCGGACAACGCATTTGACGCCGCAACATGCATTGGTTGTGGAGCTTGTGTCGCTGCTTGTAAAAACGCTTCAGCAATGCTTTTCGTTTCTGCGAAGGTTTCACAGTTCTCATTATTACCACAAGGTAAAGTGGAAGCAAACAAGCGTGTTCTTCACATGGTTGAGCAAATGGATAAAGAAGGGTTTGGTAACTGTACTAATACAGGTGCTTGCTCTATCGAGTGTCCAAAAGAAATTTCATTGGAAAACATTGCACGAATGAACCGTGACTACCTTAAAGCTACGTTATCAAGCGAAGCATAGCGGTTTCATAATATTTACATACGAAAAGGGTTGGACGAATGTCCAACCCTTTTTTGTTTCCCGTGGTTTCAATTTTAAGAATTACATACAATACCCATTTAAAAACTCCTCACTATCCTCACTTACTGGTCATTAATGTTTTAATTCCTTACATTTACAGTCAATAAAACTACATTCTATGAAAAAAATATTACTTACAATTTTAACCCTTGCAACGTGCGGTGCAGCTTATTCACAAGTCGTTTGTGCTGGAGTTTCCCCCGCGGCAATTCAAGGGAACTACGACTATGGTGTTCAAGGTTCTTGTGGACAATGGCCAGGTGAAACAGATGATGGAACATGGGGAGCATGGACTGGAGGTCTTGATTTTAACAATCCAGGAGACTTCGTTCAAGCAGAGCTTATGCTTGTTGAAGACGGAACACCGGGATTAAACCCACAAGGAAACCCTATCTCACAAGAAGGGTGTAACGCTCTTAACAATAATCTTACGGGTAAAATTGCTGTTATATACAGAAACACATGTTGGTTCTCTTCAAAGGTTTACTACGCTGAAGAAGCAGGAGCTCTTGCAGTAATAATAGTAAACAGAGAAGCAGGTATAATTGGTATGTTAGGAAATACGGACATCATGAACGGACCTCTTGGTGTTGATTGTAACATCCCAGCAGTAATGCTTGATATCACAGACGGTCAGTCTTTAATCGCTGAAATGCAAAATGGACCCGTTGAAATGTTTATTGGTAACAAATTAGGAGCATTCACAAACGACGTTGGTGCTGTTAAAGGAGAATTCTTAGTTCCTGAATTCGGTGGAGATCTTGTTGACATTTTCGACGGATTCGAAGTGGGTCTTCAAGCATACAACTATGGCGCAAACGATCAATCCTCTGTAACAATCCAAGCTACTATAGATGGGCCTGGTGGAAACGTTTACGACGAAACTATTGTTTTGCCTACTATGCTTTCAGGTGATACAGCATTTGTATTTCCAGGAAACACATTGGAATTCCCACCATTTGACCTTGGAGGACCAGGGAGTTATACTGCTGGTGATTACACACTAACATACGATGTTGATCTGGGAGGCACTGATGATGCTAGCTTCGATAACACTTACTCAGTAAACTTTTCTCTTAATAGTGATGTTATTACTCGTTCTGGTATTGATGGTGCAAACTTACCTATTGCAAATGCTTACCCGAGCAACTCTGTTATAGAATATGAGGCTTGTACAATGATTCAAGAGCCGAACATGTCCTTATTAACAAATCAAAACAAAGGTGCGACTGGAGCATACATTATTCCTCATACAGATACAAACATCAATAACTTGGCAGGAGCTGAAATTTTTGTGAACGCCTACCTATGGGATGATGCCTGGGTAGATCTTGATGATGCAAATTATCAATTCGATCCTGCAACAGCAGATGCATTCCAAAACTTAAACTTAATTGCTTTTGGAACACATTACCCAGGAGGAAATAGTGAGGTAGACGTGCCTGTATTTGTAGAGTTCAATGTGCCTATTTACTTGGTAGATAACCAACGTTATTTATTTTGTGCTCAAACCTTCCAACCAGATATTATTTCGTTTGGATATGATAACAGTATTGATCACGATGCAAACCAAGCTATTTTCAGACAACCTATTTCAACTGTGAAAACAGACAACGGAACCTTCACAGGAGGATGGGCCGGACTTTCAGCACCTTCAATTGCTTTGCGTATAGAGGCAGGTATTGGACTTGAAGAAGTAAATGCTCTTCACGGAAGCGCATTCCCTAACCCAACAACTGGTGAGGTTACGGTTTCAATTGATGCAAGTGGAGACGCAGCTTTAAAAGTTGTTGATATCGCTGGTAAAGTTGCAATGAATGCCAACATTACTTTAGTTAATGGAGTGGTTAAGGTTGATATGTCTTCTTTAGATGCTGGTGTTTACATCTTCAACGTTACTCTTGAGAACGGAAAAACGTCTCAGTTCAATGTTATAAAGAAGTAAAAGAGAAAGTAAAACTTTCGATCAGGAATTGTAAATGACTTACAAAGCCTGCTTAAATTTACTCGAAAAGGTTAGGCATTTGTCTAACCTTTTCGCGTTTTATATCCCTGAGTAGTTGAGTCCCCTCGCGTTTGCACACTGTTTTACGCCAATAAATCACTATAAATCAACCCGGTAAACGTCATATTCGTTTTAACGCTTTAAAAGTCGTACTTTGTGGATGCTAAAACTAAACGAAAATGTTAAAACTCTCTCTCCAGTTGTTGGCGGTACTATTGTTATCGACCACAGCGCACTCTCAATTAAACATAAACTTTCTTGGTCAACTCCAATACGCAAACAATCGTGGAGATTGTAGCGATATTTGGGGCTATGTCGACGGTTCTGGAAATGAATATGCCATCGTCGGAAACCAAACGGGAACATCAATTGTTGATGTGACGGATCCTACGAATCCATCCGAAGTATTTTACTCTGCAGGTGACCAAACGATCTGGCGCGACATGAAGGTGTGGGGAACAACTGCTTACATCACCAATGAAGGTGGTGGAGGTTTAAAAATTATTGATTTAAGTAATCTTCCCGGTACTATAACCGGTGCTGATGTATATCAATACAACGGATCAACGTACAACTTTACGACTGCTCACAACATCTTTATGGATGAGAATGGTCATGCTTACATCACTGGTGCCGATAATGGTGTTGGTGGTGCTATTATCTTAGATGTTGCTACCGATCAATTAAACCCTATTGAACTTGGTCGCTACAACGACTTCTACCTGCACGATATCTTTGTAAGAGGAGATACACTTTGGGGTGGTGCTATTAACGATGGATTCTTTACCGTGGCTGATATTTCAGACCCTACGAACTGTGTGACGATCGCTACGCACATTACACCTTCAACTTTTAGTCACAATGTTTGGTTATCAGATGATGGTAACACGTTGTACACAACGGACGAAGTTTCTGATGCTTATGTAGCTTCTTATGATGTAAGTAACATTGCAAATATTGTTGAATTGGATAGAGTTCAATCAAGTCCAGGGCAAGATGTTATTCCTCACAACACATTCGTTGTTGGCGATTATCTTGTTACTTCTTATTACAGAGACGGTGTTGTTATTACTGATGCAACAAATCCTTCAAACTTAATTCAAGTTGGAAATTATGATACTTCTCCATTATCAGGAGATGGTTTTGATGGCGATTGGGGAGTTTACCCTTACTTGCCTTCAGGAAACCTTATCGTTAGTGATATTGATAATGGTTTGTTTGTTCTTGGGCCTACTTATGCTCCTGCTGCTTACCTTGAAGGAAATGTTACAGATTTTGCAACAACAAACCCTATCGATAATGCATTAATAGAAATTGTTACTACTGCATTAACTGACAACTCTAACGTTGCTGGTGATTACGCTTCCGGCGTTGGAACAGGAGGAACATTCGATGTTACTTTCTCAAAACTTGGATACACTTCACAAACGATCACAGGCGTTATTCTTACAAACGGAAACACAACTGTTGTTGATGTTGAGCTTGTTCCTCTTGTTACATTTACATTGCAGGGAATGGTTGAAGATGAAAGCGGGAACCCCATTTCAAATGCACAGGTTATTATAACTGACGCTCAATCTACAACTACAGTTGTAACTAACGGTCTTGGAGCATTTGATGTTTCAACGTTCCTTGAAGGCGCTTACGATGTGTCGATTGGTTTGTGGGGATACCACACTTTATGTCTTTCAAACGAACAGTTCACAATGAACGGCGGGCCTTACGTTTATGTTATGGAAGAAGGCTATTCTGATATTTTTGAATTGGACTTAGGTTGGTCTATTTCTGGCAATCCTGATTCAGGAGATTGGGAACGTGATGAGCCAAACGGAACAACATACCAAGGTAGCGAGTCAAATCCAGAAGATGATTCTGACGATTGTGGAACGCTAGCTTATGTTACAGGAAACGCCGGTGGACAAGCTGGGTCTGATGATGTTGATAATGGAACAACTGTTCTTACTTCTCCAATATTTGACTTATTGGGGTACACCGATCCTTACCTTTCATTTGAACGTTGGTTCTTTAATGAAGGTGGTTCAGGAACTCCGAATGACTCTTTGGTTGTTGATATTACAAATGGAACACAAACAGTTCGTCTTGATTTTGCCGATTTCAATAGCCCTGACAATAGCTCATGGGCATACCGTGAATTCCGCGTAACGGATTATTTACCAGCAACAGCTATTATGCAAATGAAAATTCGCGCTATGGATGTTCAAGGAGGACATATTTCTGAAGGTGGATTTGATAACTTCTTCGTTTGGGATTCACTTCCAAACAATATTGGTATTGTTGAAATAAGCAATGACGATTTAGTTAATGTTTATCCAGTGCCATTTACAAATGAAATCAACATTGTTTTGGATCAAGTATTCGAAAATGTACACGTTGAAATTGTTGAGTTAAGCTCAGGAAAAAGAATCGAGTCTAGAGACTTTACAGCTGTAGACAAAATTAAACTGGACAATAAATACGCAAAAGGAATGTATCTAATTCGCGTATTTGGAGACGACAGGATTTTGACCACAAGACGGGTCGTGAAAATGTAAGAACCGATCAAACTAATTATATGACCTGTCTCATCTCTGCTAAGCCGAGACGAGACAGGTTTTTTTTGTTTTATAAATTACCGATACTGGTATTCAATTACCTTATCGCCAACCTATATAGCCCTTTCAACGTATTAAGTTGTATCTTAGCAATTCTTAAAAAAAATACTTATGAAAAAAATTTTACTATCACTTACTGTAATTGCCTCTGCTTTTGCGTCGCAAGCACAAGTCGTTGTAGCCGGAGTTAGTCCTGCATCAGTGCAAGGAAACTACGATTATAGCAATCAAACCCACGAATTCTGGCCTGGTGAAGTTGGAGATGGATCTTGGGATTTACAATTCGATTTTAACATCGCTGGTAATTTTATACAAGACACTTTGGTTTTTGTTGAAGATGGAACTCCTGGTTTAAACCTTCAAGGAAATCCATTGTCTCAAGAAGGGTGCTTTGGTCCTTTGACGAATAGTGTTGCCAACGGAAACGATCTTACAGGTCATATTGCCGTTATTTATAGAAACACATGTGATTTTGGATATAAAGCACTTCAAGCACAAAACGCTGGAGCAGTTGCAGTAATTCTACTTAACCGTGAAGACGCATTAATTGGTCTTTTAGGAGGTACTGATGGTCCAACTGTAACGATTCCTGTTGTTCTTATTTCAAACATCAACGGAGCGATTTTAACAAGCGCTATGGCGAATGGTCCTGTTGAAGTTTTAATTGGTAACAAACAAGGAGCTTTCCCAAATGATGTTGGTGCTATTAAAGGTGAATACTTAGTTTCTCCATTCGGTGGAGCACACAACCTTCTTTATGATGGTTTCACTCCTGGTATTCAAGTCTACAACTTCGGTTCTGCTGACCAAACGGACGTAATGGTTAATGCTTCAATTGATGGTCCTGGTGGAAATGTTTACGATGAAAACATTGGCCCATTGGCAATGTTGTCTGGAGATACTGTTTCTATTTTCCCTGGAAACACTGATGAATTTATTGCATGGCAATTAGGAGTTGGAAACTATACAGACGGTGATTACACGTTGACGTATACAGTTTCAATGGCTGGTTTAACAGATGATTCAAATTTCGATAACGTTTATACATCGGATTTCAAAATTCAATCGAATCAAATTTCTTTGTCTCGCCTTGATGGAGGAGATATGCCTATCGGTTCTTCTTTCCCTAGTAACTCTACTACAGAATACCAGTCTTGTATCGTTTTTCAAGATGCTAATGCAAGTGCTTTAGGTGTTGTTGGTATGTACTTCATTCCTCACACAGACACTTCGATTAACGAATTAGCTGGAGCCGAAATCTTCGCTAATGCATACCAATGGGATGATGCTTGGGTTGATCTTGATGATGTTAACTATCAATTTGATCCTGCAACAAACGATGCTTTTCAAAACTTGAACTTAGTTACTTTCGGTACACATTACCCAAGTTCTAATGACGATGTTGATGATGTAGCTTACGTTGCTTTTGATACTCCTTTCCAATTCTCTGACAACCAAAGATATTTGTTCTGTCTTCAAACATTTGAGTCAGCTACAATCTCTTTCGGATACGACGGAAATTTAAACTATGATGGAAACGAAGGAATCATTCGTCAGCCAGTTGCACCGGTTCACGTAGATGGACAATGGTTCGCTGCAGGTTGGGCTGGATCTTCTGCTTCTTCAATTGCTTTAGCAGTAACGCCTAATATTGGAATTGATGAAGATGAATTGATTGAAGGAAGTGCATTCCCTAATCCAGCAACGGATAAGGTTACTGTGTCAATTGACGCGAATGGAGTTGCTTCTTTACAAGTGGTTGATATCGCTGGAAAAGTTGCTATGAATTCTTCTATCACTTTAGTGAATGGTTCTGCTGATGTTGATATGTCTTCTTTAGAGTCTGGAGTTTATGTATTCAGTGTTACTCTTGAAAACGGACAAACTTCACAGTTCAACGTAGTTAAAAAATAAGCACAATCTAGAGTCCAAATTGGCACTCTAAACTGTATTATACCCAAAGGGTCTTGAGAAATCAAGGCCCTTTTTTGTTGGTCAATGATTTTTAGTTTACCTTAGCGTGTCTAAAATTAAACTTATGAAAAAAATATTACTTACACTTACCGTGTTTGCTGCTGGCTTTATGGCGCATTCGCAAGTGGTTTGTTCAGGTGTTTCACCTGCTGCAATCCAAGGAAACTACACGTTCGAATGGGCCGACCCTGCAGGACTTGATTGGTCTACACCAGATTTCTTAGTAGCTGGGACTTTCATTGAAGATACTTTAATGTGGTCTGAAGATTCAGGTACTGGTTTAAACCCACAAGGGAACCCAGTTTCTGGAGAAGCATGTAACCCACCTCAAATCGTAGATTTAACTGGGAAGATCGCTATGATTTACAGAAACACTTGTGAATTTGGTGCTAAAGCTTTAGCTGCTGAAAATGCTGGAGCAGTAGCTGTTATTATCGTTAACCGTGACAACGAAGTAGTTGGAATGGGTGGTGGTGCTGATGGTTTGACAGTAACAATTCCGGTTGTTATGCTTTCAAGTGTTGATGGAGCTGCTCTTGCAGCTGAAATGTTAAATGGACCTGTTGTTATGTTACTTGGTAACAAAGTTGGTGCTTATCCAAATGACCTTGGTGCAAACGATGGTGAAATGTTGATTTCTCCTTATGGTGGTGCAAACGATCTTCAATACGACGGTTTTACACCTGGTATTCAGATTTACAACTTTGGTTCTCTTGATCAAAATAACGTAACTATCAACGCTTCAATTGATGGTCCTAATGGAAACGTTTATGACGAAACTGTAGGTCCTATTGCTATTCTTTCTACTGATACTCTTTCTGTTTTTCCTGGAAACACAGATGAGTTTATAGCTTGGAATCAAGGACTTGGTAACTACGATAATGGATTGTACACATTGACATATACATTGGACATGGGAATCTCTGATGATTCTGATTTCGATAACATATTGACTTCTACTTTCTCTATTACTGATGGAACAAATACTCCAAATCCAAACCCAGGTAGTGGTAGTGGTATTTTAGCATTATCAAATGTTGATGTTAACGGTATGCCAGTTTCTACGACTAGCCCAAGTAACTCAACTACTGAGTACCAATCTTGTATTATGATTCAAGAGCCTAATGCTTCTGTAATGGCTGTTGCTGGAATGTATTTCGTACCTCACACTGATACTGCATTAAATGATTTAGCTGGAGCGGAAATTTTCGCTAACGCTTACCAATGGGATGATGCTTGGACAGATCTTGATGATCCTGCTTTCCAATTCGACCCTGCAACTAACGATGCTTTCCAAAACTTGAACTTAATCACTTTCGGAACGCACTACCCAGCATCTAACGATGATGTTGATGATGTAGCTTACGTTGCTTTTGACACTCCATTCGGATTAGTTGATAACCAAAGATATTTGTTCTGTCTGCAAACTTTTGAGTCTGCAACTATCTCTTTTGGATATGATGGAGCTCTTAACTATGATGGAAACGAAGGTATCTTCCGTCAGCCTACTGCACCAGTTCATGTTGATGGACAATGGTTTACAGGTGGATGGGCTGGTGTTTCTTCACCTGCTATCTCTCTTCATACTTTCAATCCAGCTGCAATTGGATTAGGAGAAGTTGATATGGTTGATGGAAGTGCATTCCCGAACCCAGCAACGGATAAGGTTACTGTTTCAATTGACGCTAACGGAGATGCTACTTTAGAAGTAGTTGATATCGCTGGTAAAGTTGCAATGAATAACACTATTACTTTAGTAAACGGTTCTGCAGATGTTGATATGTCTTCTTTAGAGTCTGGAGTTTATATCTTCAACGTTACTCTTGAAAACGGTCAAACTTCACAGTTCAACGTTATTAAAAACTAAAAAGCAAGTTCCGTCTGTAATTTACAGGCGCTAAAGGAAGGCAAAAGCCAACCTGCTTAAATAATTGAAAGCCTCTTCTGGATAAACCCGGAAGAGGCTTTTTTCTGGCTTAGAAACGGGTCTTGTAATGAATTGCTTAATGTGATCGCAATAGCTTCATGGCTGTGTTGTTAGTGTTCTATGCGTTAGCAAAAAAAAACTCCTCCAAATACACCTTGCTAAAAAGGAGCAACCCAATCAAACTCAGAATATATCCTCAAGACGAAAGTCGATAACAAAGAAAAGCCGCTTCGATAATCGAAGCGGCTTTCTTACTTATGTAATTACTCGTACCCTTAATCGGGGTCTTAAAAGTTCAACGATAATCCAAATGTTAGTGGGTAAACCTCTACCGTTTTTCCCGATTCGAACAAAGGCAGAAGGCTATAGTTGGCAAATACACCAAATGATCCGTACCCCATTCTAAGTGCAGCATCCAATTTGAAAGGGTTCAAAGAATACGTTCCTTTTTCTCTTTCTTCGAATTCCTTACCATCGGTGAGCTCTCCATTTCTTTTAATCTTAGAAGTCATTCGTACTCCTCCGACAACTCCAGCTGCCAAATAAAAGTTCTTATCAGAGTTTGTGCTTGTATTAAACTCCAGCAATAAAGGAATCGTTAAATAAGACGCTTTAAGCTTGTTTTTTGAATACGTGTTCACTGTGTCAACAACAGCAAACAAAGAGTCAGCAGAAGAGTTAATAATGTAGTCGTCACGGAATGCAACTGACGTAAAGCTAAACCCTAAACCTGTTGTCAAACCAACAAAGGGAGTTCCAAAGTTGAATTTATGTTCCAAAACATTCAAATTCCAAACTGTTGATTTTGCTGGGTCGTTCTTCCAGTAGGGTGTTGTAGCAAAGTCTGTATTGAAATTCTCATTCATTAGCATTGTAAAGCCAAGGTCAACACCTGCCCAATGCGCATCCGATTTTTCTTTTCTCTTTGGCGATTCATCATCCGAATCATCTTCAGAGTCTAGGTTAAAGTCTTCATTAGGGTGGGTAATGATAATAATTTCCTTATTACCAACCTTCATTTTAGTTGTATCAGGCTCGCCTTCTCCTTCTTCAATGATTGTGATTTGTCCTTCAGTAATAATTACTTCTCCTTCCCCTCCTTCTTGAACCTCTTCTTCTACTTGTGAGAAGACTGGGGCCGCAAATAACATTGCTACTACTATTGTACTTAATTTATTCATAACTCGTTTGGTTTCTATTTGTAAGTAAGACCCACAAGTATTCTAAAAGTTACAATCGCCTACCAATTTTCCAAAAATCCATCCAAATCTCGACGGTCCTTTTTCGTTGGTTTGCCCGTACCATGCTCTCTGTAGGTGCTTTGACTAAGTCTGTATAATCTCAGTTTCTCAAACTCTTCTTCAGGTGTAATGTCAACTATATAATCTTGAACGAGCTTGGCTCCGATCCTTTTATTCAACAATTGAATAACTCGAAAGGTAAACTTCGCGGAATGTTTTATTATTTGAATTTCATCGCCCAGCTTGACTTCCTTGGACGGTTTTACAAGGTCGTTGTTTAACCTCACCTTTCCATTTGCTATGGCGTCTGCCGATTTAGAGCGTGTTTTTGCCAAACGAACACTCCATACATATTTATCAAGCCTGCAAGCCATCGCGAATTTTTTTTGTTAAGGATTTATAAACCAAGTCGAAAGAATGATCTATCAACTCTAAGAGAAGTTGATTGGGCACATCTGACTCTACCGTAACCGTATTCCAGTGTTTTTTGTTCATGTGAAACCCAGGTTTTATACCGTTAAATGTTTCACGAAGCTCTACACTTCGTTCAGGATCACACTTTAAGTTTATAGATGCGAAAAGTTCGATTCCGGCTAGTGCAAATAGTTTTCCGCCTATTTTAAAAACAATAGTATTCCGATCGAATGGAAATGATTCTGTTACTCCATGTTTCGATAAACAATAGTCTCTAAAGCTTTCAACATTCATAAGGTTTATTGAACATCACTCATTTTGTCCATCACTTCTTCGTAACGCTCACATTTACTATAAACGGTAAACTTATAACTTGTTTGCATGGACTCATGAATTTCTCCTAATTTGGAAAGTAAAGCTTTGGCTTCTTCTAAGTCCGAGCCTTTTAAACCTCTCAAAGCTTCGTCGTCTCCATATTTCAGGATTTCATCGCAGACATCTTCAATGGCCTCAACATGATCACAGGCTGTGTCTAAACTATTCACATCTATACCTTCCGGTCCGCTACAAGCGCAGATTACAATAAGTATGCCTACGAGAATAATTTCTTTCATGCTTAATCAATTAAGACCGTACAAGGTGATTGTCGTTATTCTGTTCGTCTCGAAACATTATAGCATTTAGAGTGCGAACCCTCGACTAACTCTAGTGAATCCCAGGGGCGTCTTCTTGCCTTCCTAGTTTGTAAAGCATTTTTGCGTGACCTGACAATGCTTCAAAGAAAGTCTTATATGAATAATAAGGTAAGTTGTATTCAAAAGCCGTGTCTCTAACGATATCAGCAATCTTGCGGTAGTGAACATGACAAATATTTGGAAAAAGGTGATGTTCTATCTGATAGTTCAACCCTCCTACATACCAAGAGAACAATCTTGCTTTAGGTGCAAAATTCGCTGTGTTTCTAAGTTGATTGGCTGCCCAGTCCAACTCTAAGTATCCTTTTTCATCTGGAGTTTCAAAAGTTGATCTTGGTATAACGTGTGCAGGTTGGAAAATTGCCGCCAACGTTAGTCCAGCAATAAAGTGCATTAAGAGAAAGCTCAATACTGTTACCCACCACGGAAGGCCTGAAAAGACCAATGGTAAACCAAGAGTAACTGCTAAATAAATCGTCTTTGTAGAAATCAATGTCCATAGAAAGCGACTGTTCGAAAGACCTTGAGTTTTAATCAAATCCTTCTTTTTGTATCTTTTCCATTGTGAGTAATCTTTTGTTGTGGCCCACATAATGGTCATCATTCCGTATAAAAACCAAGCATAAATAAACTGAAACTTATGACCCTTTCGTAATTTTTGAGCGGGTGAAAACCGCATTAATGGATCAATCTCAATATCCTCATCCATACCGCTTACATTGGTATACGTGTGGTGTAATACATTGTGTTGTATTCTCCAGTTAACATCGCTTCCGCCAACCATCCACATCACCTTACCTACAAGTAAGTTCACATATTTGTTCTTTGAATATGCGCTGTGATTGGCATCGTGCATTACAGAAAGACCTATTCCGGCCATTCCAAACCCCATTAAGGCCCACATAGTAACAACAAGCCAAGTCGACTCTAAATAAGTAAGAATCAAAACAAATGGAACGATGTACAGTGAGATCATGAATATTGTTTTCAATACCATGTTTGCGTTTGCGTAACGAGAAATGCCGTTTTCTTTAAAGTAAGCTGCCACACGCTTGCGTAGCTCTTTATGAAAATCTTCCTTTTGGTTCTCTGCAAACTTTACTTTATTCAATTGCATAATAATCTAAATAAGAAATTGGAACTACAAAAATAAGGCTTATTCTCCACTATACCGTTTTTTTACCATATAATGTGAACATCGTCATGTTAAACTGGCCCCATTTAAAAGTCAAAGCGCAAACATTTATTTGGCTATTTTTGTACTTGTTTTAATTGCAACAATTTATTAAATGTCACATCCTTCTGAATCCAAATACTGCCAAAACATTTTAAATCGCGAAAGGTTTGTTTCACGTGAAGTAAGTATCGGAAACGTGGATTTCGGGGGCGAAAATCCAATTCGTGTTCAGTCAATGACAACAACGGATACGATGGACACTAAAGGTTCAGTAGAACAATCCATTCGAATGATTGAGTCTGGTTGCGAGCTCGTTAGGCTTACTGCTCCAAGTAAAAAAGATGCCGAAAACCTACGGGTTATTAAAGACGAGTTAAATAAAAGAGGCTACACAACACCAATTGTAGCTGATATTCACTTTACTCCAAACGCTGCAGAAATTGCCGCTAAGATTGTTGAGAAAGTACGAGTGAACCCAGGAAATTACGCAGATAAAAAGAAGTTTGAAGAACTCGAATATACAGATGCAACCTATGCTTCTGAACTTGTAAGAATTGAAGAAAAATTTACTCCTCTTGTCTTGATTTGTAAAGAACACGGAACGGCCATGCGAATTGGAACCAACCACGGCTCTCTTTCGGATCGAATTTTGAGCAGGTATGGCGATACACCAGAAGGAATGGTGGAATCAGCAATGGAGTTTCTGCGAATCTGCGAGAAACACGACTACAAAGAAATAATACTTTCGATGAAAGCCAGCAATACCCTTGTAATGGTTCAGGCCTATCGATTGTTAGTCGCAACGATGATCAAAAGCGGGATGAATTACCCTATTCATCTTGGTGTTACTGAGGCGGGAGATGGCGAAGACGGTAGAATTAAATCTGCAGTTGGTATTGGCGCCTTATTAGAAGACGGCATTGGAGATACCATTCGTGTTTCTTTAACGGAAGCGCCCGAAGCCGAAATGCCCGTTGCTCGAAAACTATTGGACAAATTTAAACCGGAAAACCAATCCATTTTCCACTTGGATCAAGAAGAAAAACAACTCGATTACGATCCTTTCTCCTATGAAAGAAGGGCGTCTTCTGAAATTCAAAACATTGGCGGTCATCACGTACCGGTCGTTGTTGCTGATTTAAGCACAGTTGATACAATAAAGCAGTCCCATCTTTTTGGTTTTGGATACCAGTACTCAATGCCTTTAGACAAGTGGAACCTAACGGATTCAGCTGCGGATATTCTTTACATTGGATCGAAAGCTATTAACTTTGAGCTTCCTGGAACAATTAAGGTCCTTTGCGACCTTGAGAATTGGATAGAAAACTACTCCGAGAAAAGCGGCTTTTTTCCAATCGTTAACAGTGATAGCTGCAATCGTTTCAATGAAAAGGATGTATTCTTCGTGAAACATTCAGCCGAAAACAATAGTGTTGATTATTTGAAGTCCTATCCAAATGCAGTAGTTGTTCTTCAAACTGAATTTAACAACAAGCCACAGTTGTATAGATATTTTAGACTGAATATTGCGAATAAAGGCTTAAAAAACCCCATTATCCTAACTTGTACACATAACGAATCAGACGAAGAATCTTTCCAATTGTGGAGTTCTTCCAATCTTGGAATCTCCTTTATAGATGGTTTTGGAGATGGTATTTGGCTCAGTGGAAATGTTGGTTCACAATTGATCAATACAACTTCATTTGGAATTCTTCAGGCAACACGAACTCGAATTTCAAAAACGGAATACATCAGCTGTCCATCTTGCGGGAGAACGTTGTTCGATTTACAAGAAACAACCGGTAAGATCCGAGAAAAGACATCGCATCTAAAAGGATTGAAAATTGGAATTATGGGATGTATTGTAAATGGTCCTGGTGAAATGGCTGATGCCGATTATGGATATGTTGGAACCGGTCCAGGAAAAATTCATCTGTACAAAGAAAAAACGGTCATTCGAAAAAATGTTCCCGAGGCAGAAGCAGTTGATGCTTTAATCGATTTAATTCGTGAAAATGGTGATTGGATTGATCCTAAAATGTAATTTTTAACCTAAACAGTTGTTTGCTAGATGTTTAGACGTCACAAAAGCACGCCCTCGTAAATCGCTTATCTCGAACACTGTCTATAATACGAATGTTCAGCCTCTTTTTCCTCGCTTAAAACGGCTTAAAACAGTATGTCGTGCGCTTAAATGACTCTTTTAGGTACTATCTTCCTAGATAAACGAGTAAAACAGAAACGTCACTTGGAGTAACTCCACTAACTCTTGATGCTTGACCAATTGTTACTGGTTTCAATGAAGACAATTTCTCTTTCGATTCTGAGCTCAAACTCGCCATTTTGGAATAGTCCAAATCAGCTGGAATTTTTACTTCCTCAAGCCGACTCATTTTCTTTACAACATCTTCCTCACGAGAAATGTATCCTTCATACTTTAATTGAATTTCTGTTTGAGAAACAATTTCTGCGTGTTGGAATGTAAGATTTACAGCCAGTGCTTTTGAATCTACACTCATTTCAAGAACCTCTTCCATTCCGATCCCAGGACGTGTAATTAAAGAACTCAACTTAACTTGTTGTTTAACTGGTGCGCTGTTTTTTGACTCCAAAATTGGATTTGCAATGTCGGGGGAAACACCTTCTTTTAGCAAGGCCCTTTTCAAATCTTTTGTTCCCTGAATTTTAATCTCTACTTTTCTTAATGCTTCATCCGATGCCAAACCGATAGCATGACCTATTGGTGTCAATCTTATGTCCGCATTATCTTGTCTCAATAAAATTCTGTATTCCGCTCGGCTAGTAAACATACGGTACGGTTCGTCTGTACCTTTTGTAATAAGGTCGTCAATAAGGACACCTATATAAGCTTCACTTCTTGTTAAAATGAAGTCCCCTTCTCCGTGCACCTTTCGGTGTGCGTTAACTCCTGCCATCAAACCTTGACAAGCTGCTTCTTCATATCCGGTTGTTCCATTGATCTGGCCTGCGAAATACAAATTTTTAATTCGCTTCGTTTCCAAGGTATGTTTCAGCTGAGTTGGTGGAAAATAATCGTATTCTATCGCGTAACCCGGCCTGAACATCTTCACGTTCTCAAACCCAGGAATCGTCTTCATTGCTTTCAATTGAACTTCTTCAGGCAACGATGTGCTAAATCCATTAACATAAATCTCCACTGTTCTCCAACCTTCTGGTTCAACAAAAATCTGGTGACGGTCTCTATCTGCAAACCGATTAATCTTGTCCTCAATACTTGGGCAGTATCTTGGACCTGTTCCAGCAATCGCTCCATTGAACATTGGAGAACGATCAAATCCTTCTTTTAAATACTCATGTGTCTGCGGATTCGTATACGTAATGAAACAAGAACGTTGTTTGCTTAAAGGCTTCGTGTCAGTAAAACTAAACTTTGATGGGTTTTCGTCTCCGAACTGTTCTTCCATCTTACTATAGTCTAACGATCTTCCATCAACACGTGGTGGCGTTCCAGTTTTCATTCGCCCCGTTTCAAAACCAAGTTCCGTTAATTCTTCTGTAATTCCTGTTGCTGCTCCTTCACCTGCTCTGCCTCCTCCGAACTGTTTTTCACCAAGGTGAATAAGTCCATTTAAGAAGGTTCCGTTTGTAAGAACAACACTTTTCGCTTTGATTTCAACTCCAATAGCGGTTTTAACACCGACAATTTTACCGTCCTCAACAATTAACCCTTTACACATGTCCTGCCAGAAGTCAACATTTTTATTTCCTTCTAACATCAACCGCCACTCTTCAGCGAACATCATTCTGTCGTTCTGAGTTCTTGGTGACCACATCGCAGGGCCTTTTGATTTATTCAGCATTCTAAATTGAATAGCCGTTTTATCGCTCACTATTGCCGAGCCTCCTCCAAGAGCGTCAATCTCTCTAAGAATTTGCCCTTTAGCCACACCCCCCATTGCGGGATTGCAACTCATTTGAGCAATCGTATTCATATTCATTGTAACCAACAACACTGAACTCCCAAGTTTTGCCGCAGCATTTGCCGCCTCACAACCCGCATGTCCTCCTCCAACAACTACAACGTCATATTCTTTTAACATACACTAATGTTTCACGTGGAACAATTAAACATATTCAACACACCACAAAACTACAACACTTTTAGAAAAGACTATGTTTCACGTGAAACTATCTGGGATAAATAATAGTTTTCTTTTTCACGCATTAATACAGACTCTGAATCCGACTTGTCACCATAGCCAATTAAGTGTAAAACACCGTGAACCACAACCCTGTTCATCTCTGTTTCACGTGAAACATTCAAACCATCAGCATTATCATTTACACGGTCAACCGATATAAAAAGATCGCCTGAAACAACGTCCTCTTCAGTATAGTCAAATGTAATAATGTCTGTATAGTAATCGTGATTCAGATGCTCCTTGTTCATATTCAACAGGTATTCATCTGACGTGAAAATAAGTGTTAATTCACCAAGGTCTTTACCTTCCGTCTCACACACTTTAGAAAGCCACAAAACAAAAAGTTCTGGATGTAGATCCAGAACCTCAATGTCCTCGTAAAATATATTTACCACTATGATTTACTGAAATAGATGTTTACATTTCTTCCTTCATCCTCAAACTCGACTGCTTCGGCAAGAGACTTCATTAAGAAGATGCCCCTTCCATCTTCCTTCTCTATATTGTCTGGTGAAGTTGGATCAGGCAAATTGTTATAATCAAAACCTTCACCATAATCTTTAACACTGAAACAAAAATCTGTTTCCTTGTCACCTACAAAAAGATCCACACTTAAGTCCACCTTTTGTTGATTGCCATGAAGAATAGCATTGTTGACAGCTTCCGTAACTGCAATCAAAACATTGCCATAATAATCTTCGTTAACATCTAAACGATTGCACACTTCATCTATAAGAAGTTCTACTTTGTTTAATGATCCAAAATCCGATGGGATAGTTAAACTATCCACTACAACATAACCGTTCTTCATATAACACTAATCTCTTACAAGACTCTATTGAAATACTCATTTGCTCTGTCCTTATAATACTTCTTATAAGCCGGGTCTACAGCACGCAATAATTCAACTTGTCTAAGTTTTTCTTTGTTATACTCCTCAAACTTAATTTGGTTACTATAATTTTCGTTTTTACCCGATTTAGATTCTCTTTTCTCATCTAGACCTCTTTCCATAAGCGCCTTATCACTTTCCAATAAACGTGTTAAAATTTCTTGTTGACGGTTAATCATATTGTTATTAAACCTCTTATTAACGAGATCCTTTTCCTGCTGTTCCAATTCTTCAATCAATGGATTCAACTTATTACCGTTCCCTGAACCATCTTTATTCAATTCGTTTCTCATTTGTTCTAACGCTCTTCGAATAGCTGATTGTTCAGCAGCCATTTTAGCAATTTCTTTATTTCCCATTCCCATTCCACCCATTCCTGCGCCTCCTGGTTTCTGACCTTGACCAGGTTTGTCCCCTGGCTTGTTGCCTCCCTCAGATTGACCTTTCTTCATTGCGTCGAGCTGCTTTTTTAACATCTCTTTCATTGACTCACCTGACATTCCTTCTCCCGGTTTTGGAGAGCCTTTTCCTCCTGGCTTGTTACAACTACCAGAACCCGGTTTAGATTGATTTGCTTTGTTCTGCATGTCTGCTAAACTCTCGTTCAACATTAAAGCCAAGTTGTTATAGCTTGTCATTACATACTGCTGATGAATCGTAAGATCTCTTCTTCTTCGCTCATCTATGTCTTCTAAGGACAACTCATGGTTCGAATTAATTTGACTTAATTCCTTGTCGATAAACTTAGCAATCTTTGGTTGGCGTTTGGCTAATTCTAAAAGACTGTCTTGTACAATACGGGTGTCATCTACAATTCTTCTTTGCTTACGACTGTACTTAGAAAACGCAGGGTCATACTCTGAAACTCGTTCCAAATTATTCATCGTCGCCTCCTGATCGAAACTTAGTGTAACAAGACTTTCTAAAATATTTCGGAGCATATCAATATCCTCTTGCTCCTGTTCAGCGTTAGATTCCTTTTGAGCCTCATCCATGTTTTTAGCCATCTCCTTCATCTTTTCAGCGGCACCCTTCTGACTCTCTCCTGCTTTCTTTCCCTTATTCTTATCCATGCTCTCTTGAGCATCATTCATATCTTCTTCAACCTTTTCACCTTGAGATTCTGGATCGCCTAATTCCATCGGCGCATCAAGATCTTTATTTAAACTATCCAGTGTTTTTAGGTCCTTTTGTATCTCCTTGAAGTCCTCTTTTATCTTTTCTTGCTCCGCCTTCTGTTTATCCGTTACGTTCTTCTCATCCTTCACGTCCTTGGCCAACTCTTCCTCTTTTTTAGCAAGCTCCTCAAGCTGGTTTTCTAAGTCATCAATTTTTTCATCGACTTGCATTTTCTTCAACATTTCAAGACTTCGGTCCAATTGGTTCTTCATTTCCTCCGAAGACATTTCCAATTTCTCAAGGTTTTCCTCTAAGCCCTGTTCGTCCTGCTGCTTCATTAACTCCTCCAGTTGGTCCAAAAGATCCTTTAATTCGTCGTCCATTAGTTGATCCAGAAGATCATTGATAAGCTCCTGTTTCTCTAATAATTCTTTATCCATTTCAGAAAGTTGATTCTTTTCCTCCGAACTGTTCTGTATCTTTTCTTGAAGCGCTTCCAATTTATCCAACAAGCTTTTGTGGTCTTCTTGCAATTGATTTACTTGGTTTTCTTTGTTCCAATTTGACTGTTTCGATTTTAATGTTTCCATTTTCAACCGGTCCAAATCCTCTTTGAATTTTGCCGTTTTTTCTAATATATCCGTCAAATCGTCCTTCACTTGCTCTTGCTCCTCATCCCTCTTTTCTACCAGCTCATTTAGTGTAGGTAACTTATATTCAAAGCTCATACTTCGGGTTGACTTGCTTCCATTCACACCATCATTGTCAGAAATAACAAAGTAATATTCAATCTTATCCTCCAGTTTAACGTTCTCTTTTCTAAAATCAACAGCAAAGTTGAATGGGGCCTCCGTTCCTAAAACTTTTCCCGCATTCATTGATTCCTTTCGAACCGACCCATCACCCGATGTGATTATGTATTCAAAACGGAGCGATGACAGACCGTGGTCATCATTGGTCATTCCTGAGAAATATCGAACACCGTCCTTTATTGAATCCTTCACCTCTTCAACTTGAATCGCTGGGTATTCATCCTTAATCACATCTATTTCAAAACGCGTTGTATCCACTCTATTGTTGTACTTATTCTTAAGTATGATTCTCGCTTCACTATCGTTTTTAAATGTTCTAATAAAGCTAAAGCCATTCCTAGTGAATTTCTTTACGTCATTATTAATCCAAAACTCAACCCCTTCACTGTTCTTTGTTAAAACACTCCAAGACACCTTTGTTCCTTCAGGAATAATTAGGTCCGCAGCATTCTCAATAGATTCATTTTCCAGTCCCAAATAGTTTGGATAAATCAACGTTGCTTGAAGCTTACCAATTGCTGTTTTCGCAATTACATTAACGTTGAATTTATCACTTTTATAATCCGTGTCATTTATGTTGGCCTCAAAATTGAAAGAAATATCTCCTCTAACCTGAACAAGAGAACCCGTAAATCTATTTTTCGCTGTCCGTTTTAATAAGAATTTTCCCTGGCTCGACTTCACATAAACCTTTTCAGGAATATCCTTACCAACAAGCTCAACTTCAAATATGAAGTCTTCACCCTCCTCAATTGATTTATTTTCTGAAACAAGTGAAAATTCAAACGGTGCTTCCGCAACATATTCTTGATTATAATTCAAAACCCTATCCGTTCCTTGCGTATAAACCTCAGGCTTAAAAACACCAAACAGGAACATAACAAGTATAACAGGAACAACAAAAACAGCATAGCGTCGGTTCTCATTCAAGTTAATTGCACTTGTAAATGGGATCAGATTCATTGAAGAGCTTCTCTGCTGTACACTTGCATTAATTAACTCATAATCAGAAGAGTTAGCGTCCATTCTGTCACTCAACTGAAGCGTATTCAACAAGCGATCAGAAATTTTAGGGAAAAACCTTCCAATAATTGATGAAGCTTGGTACCGGTTAATGCGGTTACCAAATGATTTAAGCCGTAATGATGGAATAAAAATATACTTCCCAAGAATAAATAAATTCACACCGATAAAACTGAAAAACAAGGTTGCCCTAACTCCTGAACCAAAGTGTCCAAAGAACTCCAGTGTTATAACGAATAAATAAGTGAATAACAAAACACCTACAAAAAGGATTAACCCCTTTATAATTTGGTTTTTATAGAATTTGCGAATAAACGCATCTATCTGTGATATTAATCTGTCGAAACTGCTCATAGACTATTGAAGTACTAACCAAGATACAACATTTTGAGTATCTCATATCAAATTTAACGTTAATAAACAATACAATCGTATAGCGCTTAAGTTCAATTTTATCAATTCTGCGCTACAAATAGAACCGTATTAGCTATCTTTGCGGCGAATAAACTTCGAATATTATGTCAAGACCAGTACGCGTAAGGTTTGCACCTTCACCAACAGGACCATTGCACATGGGTGGTGTTAGAACCGCTTTGTACAATTATTTGTTTGCGAAAAAACACAACGGAACTTTCATTATCCGAATTGAGGATACAGATCAAGCACGTTTTGTTCCAGGAGCACAAGACTATATAATGGATGCTCTAAGTTGGGTAGGAATTATGCCAACTGAAGGTCCGGGGATTGGCGGTGAATACGGTCCATACGTTCAGTCTGAAAGAAATTCTATGTACCGCGCATACGCCGAGCAGTTAATAGCGTCTGACAAGGCTTATTACGCCTTTGACACTTCAGAAGATTTGACTGAAATGCGAGATCAAGCGAAACAAATGGGAATGCCGAATTGGCAGTACAACAATGTGACGCGTACATCGATGAAGAACTCCATTTCTTTGTCTTCGGATGAAGTTCAAAAGAAATTAGACAACGGTGATCCATATGTTGTTCGTATGAAAATGCCTAGAAATGTTGACGTTCGTTTCGAAGATGAAATTCGTGGATGGGTTGTTGTCAACACGAACAATCTTGACGATAAGGTTCTGTTTAAGTCTGACGGAATGCCAACATACCACTTGGCAAATATTGTTGATGACCACACCATGGAAATTTCACATGTTATTCGTGGTGAAGAGTGGTTGCCTTCTGCTCCTTTGCATGTTTTATTGTATGAGGCGTTTGGTTGGGAAAGTCCAAAATTTGCGCACCTTCCATTACTATTGAAACCCGACGGAAACGGAAAGTTGAGTAAAAGAGATGGTGATAGATTAGGGTTTCCTGTTTTTCCAACAAACTGGACAACAGCTGAAGGTGAAGTTTTTTCAGGATACCGTGAAAAAGGATATTACCCTGAATCATTTATCAATATGCTTGCCTTTTTGGGTTGGAACCCTGGTACTACGCAAGAACTTTTCTCATTGGAAGAACTAAGTGAAGCGTTCACATTAGACAGAGTTTCTAAAGCTGGTGCGAAGTTCGATCCGGACAAAACAAAGTGGTTTCAACAACAACATTTGCGTTTAAGAGACAATGCTGTTCTTGCGGCTGAACTTAAAACGATCGTTGATGGTGATCATTCATTGGAAAAGCTTTCAACTATTTGCGGGTTAATGAAAGAACGCGCAACGTTTATACAAGACATCCTAACAGAGGGATGCTATTTACTTGAAAAACCAACTTCATACGACGAGAAAACCGTTCGTAAAAAATGGAAAGAGCAATCTCCTGCATTAATGCAAGAATGGTTGTTGGAACTTAAATCCATTTCGACATTCGACGCTGAAACCATAGAAAGTACTTTTAAAGCTTTCTTAGAGGCAAGAGAAATGGGAATTGGTGCGGTGCTCCCATTATTTAGACTTCTCGTTACAGGAAAAGGAATGGGGCCAA
Organism: Crocinitomicaceae bacterium; assembly: GCA_047630755.1. Taxonomy (GTDB): domain Bacteria; phylum Bacteroidota; class Bacteroidia; order Flavobacteriales_D; family Crocinitomicaceae; genus UBA4466. Next base: position 279,656 of record JBLHYG010000004.1, read on the forward strand.
GTATGTTTGAAATAGCTGAATTCTTAGGTAAGGAAGAATGTGCTGAGCGAATTACTACTGGAATTTCAGAAGTTTCAACTGTCTCTTCTAACGCATGAAACATTGTGTAGAGGTTAATGGAATCAAGCTATATGCATTTCATGGGTGTCTCCCTGAAGAAGAAAAAATCGGAGGACACTATAGCGTTGATGTTTATTTGGAAACGGATTTTTCGGAAGCTGCTTCGAACGATGACCTCTCTAAAACAGTAGATTACGTTGTCGTGAATAAAATTGTTAAAGAAGAAATGGCCATTCGTTCTAAGTTAATAGAACACGTCGGTCAAAGAATTTATATTCAAATTAAGAAAACTGTGAAAAACATTGATTTCTTACGAGTTAAGGTGACAAAAGTGAGCCCTCCCATAAATGGAGATGTTAACAACGTTGCAATTATCATCGAAGAGTAGTCGGTAATTCATTTTTTTCTTACATTTGCGTCCTGACTAAAATGGTCCTGTGGCCGAGCGGCTAGGCAAAGGTCTGCAAAACCTTGTACAGCGGTTCGAATCCGCTCGGGACCTCAAAGAAAACCCAATCTCGTGTGAAGCGAGATCGGGTTTCTTTTTATGTTGAACTTTTTTGCTTTGTTATGAAAATAGGTGAAGATTACGACAAAATGGAGTTTACGTTCATGAACCTTGAGTTACTTGAACCCAATTCCCTTATTACAGACTCTTTAATTGCCGTTATAGGAATAACCCTTGGTTTTGTCCTTATGAAACGCAACAGACAGCTTACATCCCCATTTTTCCGTTATTGGAAGGTCTTGTTTTTTGTTTATGGCATCGGTTTCTTTTTTGGTGGTATGGGCCATGTCTTTTACAGTTATTTTGGAATAACAGGAAAGTACCTTGCCTTGGTTTCTGGAATTGGCATTCCGCTACTTATAGAGTTTGCTATGATTTCCCTGTTGCCAAAAGAAAAACAAGGGAAGTGGTTTCTACTATCTAAACTTAAAACAGCGGCTGCTTTTATAGCGCTCACAGCCGTGTATTTTACTGTAACAAGTGAAGAAAAAGCGCTTCCAGCGTTGCTCCTCGTTCCAAGTTTAAACTCGCTTATTGGATTTACTTTGGTGTGTGGTGTATTGGGAATGAGGTTCGGTAAAAGCATTACCAAGTCCTTTTATTTACTTCCCATTTCTGTATTGGTAATGATTCCCGCGGCAATTCTACAAATGGGAAAAATAAGTTTCCACCCATGGTTTGATCGCAATGATGCAAGCCATATTTTACTAATCCTTTCTCTGTTTCTGTATTTCTATGCGGTTGAAGGATACAGAAAGCACCTTCAAAAAGAATCTATTTCCTGATTTCAAACTGGTACATTACAGGCTTCGCCTCATGACCGTTTTTGTCTTTGCTTGTGATTATAGCAATATAATGTCCTTTCTTCGCTGATTCACCTCCTAAATCGTTCCCATTCCATTCAAAATTAGGATCCGTTGATGTGAAAACTGTTTTGAAAGACGCATCAACAATTTGTAAAACAAATCCATCTCTGTCTAGGTCTTCTGGATTCGAAATGAACAGTAAATCATTTGTACCATCGTTGTTTGGAGTAAACACATTCGGAAATACCACTTTAATAACAGTGGACTCCTTAGTAATTAACTCTTCTTTTGGCGTTTCTTTTAGAACAGGATCAGCCTCTACAATTGCCTCAGCAACTTCCGGCCGTACCGTATCTTCTTGCGGCTTAAACACGTTATGAACTGTATCCGCTTGCATTGTCACGCGTTGTTCAGGAGTTAAGACAGGAACTGGTATTGGTGCTAATGTCGGCCCAATAAATGGTAAGATGACCGCTGGTGTTTCCTCAGGTTGCTCGATTGGTATTAAGACCCGCGTGACTTCTACAATTGGCTCGGCAATAATTGTATTTTCAATTTCAGCCTTAGGTTTTGTTTCTTCAACAACTTCTATTTGAGCAACGTTTTTCTTTGGCTCTACTTCTTTATCAGAAGTAAGTGCAACAAAAGATGCAACAGTAACAACGCTTGCTGCGCTAAGTCCTATTATAATTTTGGTAGTTAAAGCCATACCTGTTGCCGCCGCAGTAGTTCCTGCACCAATTTGAGAAGCAATATTTCCCCACAATTCTGGGTTTACTTTTGCTTCATAGCCTCCCAGTTTCTCTGAGAACAAGTTTTGTATTTCGTCTTTACCTTTCAAAATTTATTTCTTCTAATTTCTTTTTTAAATATGATCTTGCTCTTGAGTATTGAGACTTCGATGTGTTTTCAGACACATTTAATTCTTGCGCAATTTCCTTATGCGAATAGCCCTCAATTGCAAACATATTAAACACCACCTTATATCCGGTTGGCATTTCGTTTATCAACTCCATAAGATCTTCAGCGGCAAGGGTTTCTAAAACATTCCCTTTTAACTCAAGCTTATAGTCCACATCGTCCAAGGCAACATTGTCTTGAAACTTTGTGTTTTTTCTAATTTGATCCAAAGCAGTGTTTACAACAACTCTTCTGATCCAGCCTTCCAAAGAACCATCCCCTTTATAATGAGATAATTTGGTAAAAACCTTCACAAATCCGTCTTGCAAAACGTCTTCAGCTTGCTCGGTACTCTTAGCGTACCGCATACAAACGCCCAACATCTTTGGAGCAAACTTTTCAAACAACTTACGTTGAGCTCGCTGATCACCTTCAATACACTTTTTTACTAAAGCAGAATCATTCATAGCCAACGCTTATTGTTAGAGACCAAAAATTGGTAAAAAAGGTTGCATGACCAAACATAATCGCTATAAATATATTACTTTCGCGTACCCAAAAACTGTACATGAAAGTAACTTTCATTCTGATTTTTCTTCTTTTATCCTCCTACTCGTTTTCACAAAAGGCTTCGCGCTTACGATTAAAAAAAGGACAGTGGATAGCTGAACTTAAGTTAAATGATAACGATGTACTGCCTTTTAACATGCTTGTTGAAAAAAAGGGTAAGTCCTTTGATTTCTCGGTAGTTAATGGTGATGAAATCATCCCATTGGACTCTTCTATTGTAATTAATGATAGTGTTCATTTAATGTTTCCTTTCTTTAATTCTGAGCTTGTTTTTCATGTAGATACTAAGAAATCTATCTCTGGCTATTGGAAAAATTTCAACAAAGGAGACAACTACAAAATTGATTTTACTTCGCAACGAAAAAAAACAACTCGCTTTTCCAATGCAAAAAAGAAAACGGACGGAATTAATGTTAATGGGCGGTGGGAAGTAGAATTTGAACCAAACACGACTTCTTCCTATCCTGCTGTTGGAATCTTTGAACAAGGGGAAGGTTCGAGTAAAGTAACTGGAACTTTTCTTACAGAAACAGGCGACTATCGATTCCTTGCCGGAAACGTAATTGGCGATAGTGTTTACCTTTCTTGTTTCGATGGTTCTCATGCCTTCCTATTTAAAGCGTTGAGCATTAACGGTCAATTAAAAGGTTCGTTTTTAAGTGGTACTCACTGGCAAAGTAAGTGGGATGCAAAACCAAATGAAACAATCGAACTTACCAGCCCTGACGATTTAACCTATTTAGAAGATAGTACTACTTTTCATTTTGATTTAATAGATATTGATGAGGCTCCTTTTTCTTTTCCAAACCCGGAAACGAATAATAAAGTGGTCATTATTCAATTAATGGGAACCTGGTGTCCAAATTGTTTAGACGAAACTGTATTCTATAAAGGACTTTATGATAAGTACCATGACCAAGGTTTAGAAATAATTTCTATTGGTTATGAAGCTGGAGATACTTTTCAAGAACACAGTAAAAGCATTAACCGACTAAAAGATAAACTCGAATTGGATTTTACATTCTTGGTTGGTGGAAGTGCTCGTAAAGACCTTGCTTCTGAACATTTCTATATGTTAAACAAAGTAATTTCATTTCCTACGTCTATATATATAGGTAGAGATGGGAAAGTGAAACGAATCCACACCGGTTTTAATGGACCTGGAACAGGAAGTTACTATTCGGATTATGTAAAGGCAACAACCGCACTAGTTGAATACCTTTTAGCACACTAAGCGCAGGCAATCTTATTTACTCTTTTTGAATGACGTCCTCCTTCAAATTCTGTTGAAAGGAATGTTTCAACCATTTCTAAGGCTTCTGCTTCAGATACAAAACGAGCAGGCAAAGCAATTATGTTTGCATTGTTATGCTGTCTCGCTAAAGAGGCAAGTTCATTTTTCCAACACAAAGCACTTCGGACACCTTGGTGTTTATTTGCTGTCATGTTGATTCCATTTCCTGAGCCACAAATCAAAATACCTAACATTCCTTCATTTTCTTCAACCATAGAAGCAACAGGGTGCCCAAAGTCTGGATAATCAATACTATCTTCGGAGTAACATCCGAAATCCTTTGTTTCGTATCCTTTACTTTTAAGCAATTCTATAACCTTTAGTTTTAATTGAAAGCCTGCGTGATCCGCTCCAATTGGAATTAATTTACTCATGATTAGTGTATTTTCTGTAAAGCTATATGATATTAACATCTAGTCCAAGTTTTAAACAATTTAGAAATTAACGAATTATTAGATGTCTGATTATTAGGGTTTTAATAAACTGACTTATACACAAGATTTGTGATCTAAATGTTAATTAACAATGAAAACTATCAATAACTTTATGTAGGATTATCCAATAACATGTATATACTAAAACAGAAATCTATTAACCTAATTAGTTAGCACAATTTTATGGGTGACTTATCGACCATTCATTAACTATAAAAAGCTGAAATTTCCAAAATTATTATGAACCAAGGGTAAATTATTACGAATGTTCACAACTGGATCAAACTAAAGAAAACCAACCAAGTAGAGTAGTTGTAACTTGTTAATAACCCAACCAATAATCTTAACAAGTCAATTTACTAATCAATTCACTATTATTTCTACACATATTAACACCCTTAATAAAGATAATAAAGAACCTTTTTAAGAATAAATATTTAAAATATACTATTAGAAAAGAAGAGAAGGTTAGGGATTTGGTTTTTTGGAAAAGAAATGTATCTTAAAGAAGTTTTGCGGAATTTATTTAATTAAACCATTGAATAGTAGACTTTTAAAATTTAATTTTCGAGTTCTTGAATCACTAATTTCAACACTCAAAAATTAAAGCGAAATTTACATGAAATAACCTAACACTGCGGAATCGAATTTTGATGTCTTTCAAATCTATTATACAGCAAATTTTTAAACAGAGAACAAATGGTTTTCTGCCGTATTTTGATGATCATGAAAATCGGTTTGCGAGAATTGCATTTATTCATTCGGTTGGAGCATTTATTATTGCCCCGATTTTTACTTATGCGATGTATAGGTCCAATGCTCCAGAAATTTACATGGATCTAGGACTCATTTACATGTTCGCGTTTCCATTTTACCTTCTCATTTCATGGATCATACCATACTTGCAAGACAAGCTGGTCTATCTAGTAATCTTACATGTTTTTGTTTCTACTTACTTTTCGTATACTAGTTTGGATGAATTGGATTTTTCAAGCACTTCAATTTTTTATTTTTTTGCCGTTTATGCCATATCCAGTATTATTATTCAACGGTTATACCCAGCAATTCTTTACCATGTTTTTGTCATAATTCTTCTTTTGAATAGTCATGCCGAATTGGATAAATCTGAAATATCACCCTTTATTGTTGTTGGCTTGTTTCTAGTTTTAGGGATTGCTGCTTCTTTTGTTATTTATGTTCGAAGAAGGCTAATTGTTACAATTGAAGATTATTCTGAGTATCTGAAAAAGATAATGAACAATCCTGGCTCTGGATATGTTCTAATCGATATTAGTAAATCGCCTAAAGTTCTCGATTTTAATACGGAAGCTTTACGTGTTTTGGATATTGAAGTAGTGTCAATTAATGAAGATTTTTTTAATCATCTCGATGACGATGAAATTGATGCTATTCGGAATCTAAAAATTGGAAATAGATATATTAAAAACATCGAATTTTCTAAATTCAATAGCAGGTATTTCATTGAGCTCAAAATTGTAATTCTTCCTCTAAAAAATAATATTTATTGGCTTGTTAACATTAATGATATTACACTGGAGGTTCAAAAAAGAGAGGAACTTGAGCTTAAAGAGAAACGCTACAGAAATCTTTATTTCAGAAATAAAGCGGGTGTATTTACGCTTGATCAAAAAACAAAAATTATTGATGGGAATGAGTCCTTCTTTAAAATGCTTGAAGGAACTTTAAACAAAGGAGATCGATTGTTTGGTTTGAATTTACAAGTTGATTGGGATTTAATTCTTGAATCGCTTCAAGCTTCGGAAAAAGTAAACAATTACCAAACGCAATACATTCTATTGTCGGGTATTAAGAAGACCTTTATTTTTAGTTGGTATATCGATGAACAAACGGGATATATTGAAGGTTCAGTAATTGATCTTACCAGTAAAGAGAAAGCTTCACAAGCTTTAAAACAAAGTGAGCAAAAGTACCGTTTGATTTACGAAGAGTCTAACGATGTAATTATGCTTTTGGATGGAGATCACCTAATTGATGTTAATCGTAAAGCAGAGGAGCTCTTTGGTATATCTAGGAAGCAATTATTAGAGAAGAAACTCTTTGAATTGAGCTATGATCAAAGTATTAAGTACCAAAAAAATTACCGTTTTGAAAAAGCAAAGCTCGCAAAGTCTAGAAATATTCGATTTAATTGGTTGTTTGATGGTGCTGAATATGTAATTGAAGGAGAAGTTTCACTGATCGAAGTTATGATTGATAATAAACTTTACTATCAGTGTGTAATTCATGACCAGACGGAGCAAAACAAATTAGGGAAAGAGAAACTTAGAGCGGAAGTTGCCGAAGGAATGAATATTCAACTCGAAGAAGAAATTCAAGAAAGAATAAATGCTGAAACGAGATTGCAAGAACAATTCCTTCGAACAAGAGCAATTTTTGAAAGTTCATCTAATACATTGTTATTAACACTTTCATTGGATGGAAACATTTCTTCGTTTAATTCGCATTGCCATAATTATTTTAAATCCTCATTCGAAAAAGAAATTCAACTTAGCGACTCAATTATTAATTATTTTGAAGAGTTATTGACAGCGCCAAGGGTTCGGTTGTTTCGGATCTTAATTGGACAAGTTAAAAGAGGGGCATCTATTCAATATGAAGTTGAATTGATGTGGAAAAAGAAGGATTTCTGGATTGAAATATTCATGAATCCAATTTTTGATACTTCCGGAAATGTTGTCGAAATTTCACTTGTGGCTCATGATATCAGCGGCAAGAAAAAGGCTAGTAATGCTATTGAAAGCTCACTAAAGGAAAAGGAAGTTTTACTGAAAGAAATTCACCATAGAGTAAAAAATAATTTGCAAGTCATTTCAAGTATTTTGAATCTGCAAAGTTCGTTTGTTACCGATGAAAACACACTTGGAATTCTCCAAGAGAGTAGGAATAGAATTCGATCAATGGCAATAATCCACGAAAATCTTTATAGAACAGAAGATTTTTCAAGCATCAAATTTGCCAGTTATATAAAGAATTTAACACACAATCTTATTGCTTCGTATAGTGTTAATCGAAAGGTTGTTCTTGAAATTGACCTTGCCGAAATTGATTTGGTTCTTGATCAAGCGATCCCATGTGGACTATTAATAAATGAATTAATTACAAATTCATTAAAATATGGATGGAAAGATGGAGAAAATGGAGTGATTAGTATCCGTTTAAAAGAGGTAAAAAATATCGTTGAACTTGAGATAAAAGACAATGGTGTCGGTCTTCCTGTTGAATTCGAAGATATGAATTCGGATACCCTCGGTCTACAGTTAGTTGTTACACTTGCAGAACAGTTGGATGCAGAGTTAAAAGTAGATGTTAAAGGAGGAACGAAATATTTAATTAAATTTGAGAATATCAAACCAATTTCAAATGTCTAAGATTAACGTTCTAGTTGTAGAAGATGAGTCGATCGTTTCGAAAGATATTCAGCACAGTTTAAAAAAACTGGGTTACAATGTCGTTGGAGCATCTGCCACAGGAGAGAAAGCTATAGAACTTGCAGGGAGTGAAAAACCTGATATCGTTTTAATGGACATTATGTTGAAAGGGGACATGAATGGAATTGAAGCGGCCGAAACAATTAAGGACAAGCATTCAATACCGGTAATCTTTTTAACAGCATATGCTGATGAATCAACATTAGCGAAAGCAAAAATTACGCAACCTTACGGATACATTCTTAAACCATTTAAGGAAATAGACCTCCACACGACAATCGAAATGGCGATCTATAAGCACGGTAAGGAATTGGAAGTTGTAAAGGAAAGAGATTTACTTTTCTCTATCGTTGAAAATAAAGAGAGTGGAAACGGGTTTATATTCGTTAAATCGAATAGTAAACTTGTAAAACTTAAAAACAACGAGATCTATTACATTGAGGCGCTAAAGGATTATGTTGTTATTCATACGAAAGAGACGCGGTATACCATTCATTCAACGATGAAAGACATTGATGCGAAAATGGGAAACGAAGAGTTTATTCGGGTTCACAGGTCGTACATCATTCGATTGGATAAATTAGCGACAATTGAGTATCCGAATCTTACTTTGGAAAACATAGAAAAGGTTATTCCAATTGGAGGATCTTATCGAGATGATTTGAATAAGAAGATTAAGACGGTATAAGTTTCGATAATTCGAATTTTCGATTGTTCGAGCGCTATGCTTTTCGATAATTAGATTTTTCGAAAGATGGGATAATCGAACAATCGCTCTATACTATTTCCAAATCAATCTGACGCTTCCGTGTAGAAACTTCGAAAATTCTTACCCGCACCTTATCGCCAATCGTATATTCTTTCTTTGTTTTAGGGCCTTTAATTGCATAAGCCTCAGCATCAAAATGGAAGCGATCACCTGGGATTTCAGACAATGGAATCATACCTTCACATTGGTTTTCGTCCATTCGAACAAACATTCCAAACTCGGCAATTCCTGAAACGGTACCATCGAATTCTTTACCAATTTTATCGACAACGAATAGTGTCTGGAAGTATTTTGTGCTTTCACGTTCTGCTTCAACCGCTTTTCGTTCCATTCTCGAAATTCGTTTGCAAATATCATCAAGATCGTTTCCGTACCTGTGTTTTTTCTTGGTGAGTTCTTCTTGAACTATGCGGTGTACAACCAAATCCGCATAACGACGAATAGGAGAAGTAAAGTGCGTGTAATGGTCAAACGATAATCCGTAATGACCTATATTATGTGTTTCATACGTTGCTTTGGCCATTGATCGAATGGCCATTGTTTGAATAATTGAATATTCATTTTTCAAACGAATATCGTTCAACAAAGCATTGATATTTCTAGAAATCATCTTTGGATCAGACGTATCGACATCGTATCCGAACTTCTGAACAAAGAGATTAAACAACCCAATTTTTTCTGGACTTGGTTTATCATGACAACGATAAACGAAAGGAACTTTTGCTTCTTTTTTCCCAGGCTTCGAAATAAATTCAGCGACTTTTCTATTTGCTAAAAGCATGAATTCTTCAACAAGTTTATGTGCGTCTTTTGATCGTTTAATAACAACCTCTTCAGGGAACCCCTCTTCATCCAATCTGAAACGAACTTCTTCTGATTCGATATTCATTGCACCGGATTTCATTCGTCCTTTTCGCAAAATTTTAGCGATTTTATCGAGAACAAGGATTTCATCGCGGTAATCTCCATCTGCACCCTCTATAATTTCTTGCGCTTCCTCGTAGGTAAATCGTCTATCAGAATGAATTACGGTTTTACCAAACCAACTGTTATAAACCTTTCCATTTTCATCTATTTCAAAGACAGCAGAGAAACTAAATTTATCTTCATTTGGACGAAGAGAACAGGCTAAGTTTGAAAGCTGCTCAGGAAGCATTGGAATAACACGGTCAACCAAATAAACAGAATTAGACCGCTTTAAAGCTTCAACATCCATCGGTGTTCCTGGTTGAACATAATGACTTACATCCGCAATGTGAACTCCTAATTCTAGATTTCCATTTTCCAAACGTTTGTATGAAATCGCATCATCAAAATCCTTTGCATCTAAAGGATCTATTGTGAAGGTTGTCGTATTTCTAAAATCACGACGCTTTGCAACTTCTTTTGGATCCAAATCCATTCCAACAGATTCCGCTTGCGTCAAAACCTCATTTGGAAATGTGTAATCAATTCCTTGGTTGACAAGAATACTGATCATTTCAACATCGTTTCCACCACTATTACCCAAAGATTGCACAACTTCCCCATAAGGGTTATCAGCAGATTTCGGCCACTTCGTAATTTTAACTAAAGCCTTATCGCCGTTTTTAGCACCGTTTAATTTTTCTTTTGGAATAAAGATATCAGTACCAACACGTGGATTATCGGGAATCAAAAAGGCAAATTTTTCTTGCGCTTTGATCGTTCCAACAAATTGTGTTCGTTCTCTATGCAGAACTTCAATAACATTTCCTTCCGGCTTTGACCGGCCTCTATTTGACATTTGAATTTTTACCCGATCACCATCCAAAGATTGGTTTAAGTTGTTCGGATGAATATATACATCATCTTTATCGGGATCATCAAGGATGACATATCCAGCTCCTCGAGCGGTCAACTGAATGACTCCCTCAAGAAAATTATTTTGAGCGTTTAATTGATATACACCGTGGCCAGCGGCTTTTAAATAATCGGACTCCACTAAATCTTCAAGAACACCATAAGTAAGTTTTCTAATAGCTCCTTCTCGAGCATTGATTAATGAACAGACTTGTTTGTGTGTTAAAGGGGAATCTGGATTTTCTGAAAAGACCTTTCGAATTAGATGATTTAAGCTATGTTTAAGCTTATTCTTAGCCGGTTTTTTTCGTTTAGACATATATGCGAATGTACACTTAATTTAGAATAAACTTATTTGAAGTTTCAAAAGAGTTCAGCTGAAATATGGTAACTTTGTACAAAATAGATTCACTATGAACGAAAGAGTAGAACAAGCATTAAACGACCAAATAGAGAAAGAAGCAGCATCTTCACAGTTTTATCTTGGAATGGCCTCTTGGGCTGAAGGACAAGGTCTTAGTGGAACATCTCAATTTTTATACTCTCACTCAGATGAAGAAAGGTTTCACATGTTGAAGCTTGTAAAGTTTGTAAATGAGCGTGGAGGAACAGCTAAAATTCCAGGACTTCAAGCGCCACCAGAAAAATTTAAGTCATTGCCAAATGTGTTTAAATTGCTTCTTGAGCACGAACTTAGTGTTACTGAAAGTATTAACAACTTGGTTGATGTTTGTCTTCAGGAAAAAGATTATACAACGCACAACTTCATCCAATGGTACGTTTCAGAGCAACTTGAGGAAGAAGCTTTGGCCAGAACAATTGTTGACAAAATCAATATGATTGGTGAAGATAAAGCTGGATTATATCTCTTTGATCGTGACCTAGAAAACTCTACGATTCAGTCTTCAGTTGTTAATGATGGCGGAACTGGCGCTTAAACGCTAAATTTTTGGTATTTTCATATCGAATGCATCGCTTATTTCTTTTTTTACTACCACTTTTTCTGATCGCATCCTCGGCTTTTGGCCAGAGCGAAATACGTTTTAGAAATTACACAATTAGTAACGGCTTATCCCAAAGCTCCGTGACTTGTATTATCCAAGATGATTTAAATTCATTTTGGATTGGAACGCAAGACGGACTAAATCGGTATGATGGAAAAACGTTCGAAATTTTCACGTCGAGCGACACTGAAGGCTTGGAAAGCGAGTATATTAGGTGTGCAGAAAAAGACACCGATGGAAACCTGTGGTTTGGAACTAATAATGGCCTTACCAAATACGATATTAAGAGAGAAAGCTTTACGACATTCACCTATAAAAGTGGAGTAGCTCTTCAGATTGAAGACATTGCTGTTGGAAAAAATGGGGTGATTTGGGTTGCAAGTACCGAAACAGGAATCTATCGTTTTAGTTCAAAATCAAAGTCCTTCAAGTCCTATCAGTCTATAATACCTTCAAAGAAAACAACGAATATTCACTTCGCCGAAACAGGTAAATTGATCGTTTCTACGGATGATGACGGAATTTATATCTGTGATGCCCAAATGATTAGCGCGCATCAAGTTAAGCTAAAAGGTAAAGGGGAATTAATACCAAATGTGAACAAGATAAAGAATCATGGATTCGAAAATGTGCTTCTTGCAACGAACCAAGGCATTTATGTTTTAAACACAGAAACACGTACAGCGCAAAAAGAACTTGTAGGCTTGGCAAAGGACTACAGAAGTTTAAACGCTTCGGATGTTCATTATGACAAGAAGTTTGGGTGGGTTGTATCTACAACAGGAAATGGCCTTTTCGTTGTTGATAACGATGGATCAAGAGACAATTATACGGAGGACATTTTTCAAAAAAACACTCTTTTATTTGATGAAGTAAACGTTATTTTTAGAGATAACTCAGGTATAATTTGGATTGGAACGCAACGCGGAATATCAACATTTGACCCAGATAACAAAGGAATTTTAGGAGTAGGACCGAGCGGAAACCCGGAAAAAGGAATTCCAACAGCGAGTGTTTGGTGTTTAAAAGAATCGATGGACGGGAAGTCTATTTATATCGGTACAAATAGTGGCGTTTCTAAGCTTGATAGACAAACAGGAAAGTACACTCAATATTACCGAAGTAAACTTCAGTCAACATTCGGAACAGGTGAAATGACGGTTTTATCGATCCATGATATTTCCGATAAAAAACTTTTAGTAGCATGTGCAGATGGTCTTTTTGAATTGAATATTAATGGAACTGATTACACGTATTCTGAAGTTCATCAGAAAGGAAGTGAAGAAACATTGATTCATAAAAGGGCCTATTCAATTGTTCAATGGAAAGGGTCGAAATATTTTGTTGCGACGAAAGACGGGGTTATTCTATACGATGCCAAGACAAAGAAAATTCAGACCTTTGAACACGACCCGAAGAACCCCAACGAAACAATAGCTATTGGGGTTTGTAGGTTGGCCTACAAAGATAGAAACGGAAGGATTTGGTTTGCCACGAGCACGGGAGGTTTGAATACATTGTCAGACCTAAATGGAGAAATTACAATTCGTCCGTATGAATACAATTCCATTTTAAAAGCAACGAGTAAGGATTATATCAGTTCAATTTACCATGACAATGAGGGAATCTATTGGATGGGAACATTGGGGTCTGGACTTGTTAAATGGAACGCTAAAGCAAAAAAAGCAACATCCTTTAATAAATCTGATGGTCTTCCAAACGATGTTATTTATGGTGTAGTTTCTGACAACAATGGAGGTTTGTGGCTCAGTACGAATAAAGGTTTGTGTTCCTTTGGTAAGAACGGTAAAAATGTTAAAAACTATACAGAGGTAAATGGGTTAATGAGTAATGAGTTCAACCTAGGAGCCTTCATGAAAACCAAAAAGGGAGAGCTTTATTTCGGGGGTATTTATGGTTTTAACTACTTCAATCCAGATGAACTTAAAAACACAGAGAAAGATATAGGTGTAATTTTTACCAAGTTTAAGTTAGAGAGTGAATGGCTGAAATACGGAGAAGAAGGGTCGCCACTGATCAAGCCAGTTTACGAAACGAAGGAAATTTATTTAAGCTATAGAAACAGGTCTTTTACCCTCAAGTTTCAACCGTCGGATTTAAGCAATCCAGAGTTGATTAATTACAAGTGTGTTTTATCCGGAGAGGAAGATGAAGAAATCTTACTTGGAGAGATGAATGAAATTCATTTTAATGCCTTGGCCGCAGGGGATTATGTATTGAAAATTTATGCGCGAAGAGGAGATGGAAACTGGAGTTCATCCCCTGCAACAATGAAAATTTACATTGCTGCGCCTTTCTGGCAAACGTGGTGGTTCTGGACAGCGATCATTCTTCTTTTAGCACTATTGGTTCGCGTTTTTATTAAAGTGAGAATAGCAAGTGCCGAAAAAGAACAAATTAAACTGGAGGTAAAAGTCCAAGTACGAACACAAGAGATTCGTGAGCAAAACAAGAAGATTGCTGAACAAAATAAAAAAATTCAAGAGGAAAAAAACAAAGTTGTTCGGCAACAAAAGTTACTTCAAATTGAGAAAGACAAGACGGAAAAACTACTTAAAAACGTAATTCCAGCATCAACAGCAGAAGAGCTTAAAAAGAAGGGGAAAGCAAGTGCAAGAGCTTATAAAACCGTATCTGTTTTGTTCACAGACTTTGTTGGTTTCACCCACATTTCTGACCGCATGACAGCGACAGAGCTGGTAAAAAAACTAGACGTCTATTTCACCAAGTTTGATAAAATAATTGTAAAAAACAACCTTGAAAAAATTAAGACGATTGGTGATGCTTATATGTGTGCAGGAGGGGTTCCAGTAAGAAACAACACCAATCCAATTGATACCTGTGTAGCGGCTTTGCAAATTCAAGCCTATATGAACAAGCGAAAGAACGACGCCATTGCAAATGATGGGGAGTATTGGGAACTACGCCTTGGAATTAACACTGGAGAAGTAACTGCCGGTGTGATTGGGTCTCAAAGACTAGCTTATGATATTTGGGGGGCGACGGTAAACCAAGCACAGCGAATGGAAATGATGGGCGCACCCGGAGAGGTAACGGTTTCTGGAGCTACTTATCAACACATAGAACCTTATTTTGAATGTAGGTTTAAAGGAAAAGCGCAATCGAAGAGTCGAGGGTTAATTGATATGTATATAGTTGAACGAATTAAGCCCGAACTCTCCGTAAAAGGAGAAGGTTTAATCCCAAATTCGCGGTTCCAAGAAATTGTGAATTTGCATTTATACAGTTCAATTAATTATTACAAGGCGGAGCGACATATCATGAGGTTGCTCGAAAAGCACTTGTCTAAAGCACTTCATTATCATAGTATCGCGCATTCAACAGATGTCGTAAAGGCCGTTGAAAAAATTGCCTTATCGGAAAACGTAACAGATGAAGGCTTGTTCTTGTTGAAATCCGCGGCTACGTATCACGACGCTGGGTTTATTGAGGAATACGACAACAACGAACCGATCGGCGCGCGTTTAGCGGGTGAAATCCTTCCAAAGTATGGATACACGGATGAGCATATTAATAAGATTAAGGATTTAATTTTTGTTACTAAAATCCCCCATAAACCGAAAAACCACCTCGAAGAAATCATCTGTGACGCCGATTTGGATTACTTAGGGCGAAGTGATTTTCATAAAATTGCGGACAAACTTCGACTGGAATTACGTGAACACGGAAAAATCAACAGCGACCGTCAATGGGATGAGATTCAAGTGGGCTTCCTTAAAATGCACAAGTACTTCACGAAGACTGCAATTAAGACCCGTAAGAAGAAGAAAATGGAGAACCTTAAGGAAGTTGAGGAAAGGCTTAAGAGGAATGAGTACAAGGATTAAAAACAGAAACCACAAATGGTCAAGTTCACAACTTCCAATATTGAAGCATTCTATGAAATAGAACAACTTCGAGCAACACTTCTAGCGTTGGCCAAACTTAATATTATTTTGTGCGATGAAGATTGGTTAAGGTACCATAGATACAATATAAAATGGTCGGAAAGCGAGGAGCTTGCTGAGATCGATGACGGAAGCGGAAACAACATGTTTATTTTATTCACTAATGAAGGCTGTGTAATTAAGGGGTTTGATCATGAGTCTCAAGTTAGTCCACATGCTCAGGAAGAATATCAAGTTTGGCCAGGAATTTACGACGGGCTGCCATCTCACTTTGAAGAACTTCTTGACGATGAAGCAATAGAAAAGGAAGACGTCACCTTTTGTTATTGGAGAGAAAAAAACAACTTAACATGGTCCAAAGGATCAGCATCTTTTACAAATGGCGAAGATGACGGGTCAGGGTTTTTACTTGGGACGATTTCCAAAACGAACGAACAATTTAAAAACTGGGCAGATGACTATTTTGAGGTTGAAATGCCTATAGAGTTTGTTACTGCGGTTTATAACAATGAACCAATTACTGAGGACATAATAATGGGGATTAATCCAGAATGTGATTTGGAAAGTGTAAAGAAAGAACTTAGGGAGTTAGAGTCCTAGCTGGCCTAATCTTTACCGCTAAAAAAAACCACCTTCGTTTCCGAAGATGGTTCACTATCTATAAAAGAATTTCTATTAATTGAAATCCGCTGCGAAAGAGAACGAACCTTCAATTGGATTCATAATCAACGTTGGGATTTGAGCTTCATTTGTAATGATGTATTCCTCATGAGTCGAGGCCAAAACGCCAAGAACGCTATTCTTGTTAAGGTTCATGATAGCTATTAAGTCAGCACCAACATCAACGGCGTGTTTAACAACTTTCTTATCGAAACCAGAACCAGTAATAATAGTAGTCGTTACCTCAATTTCTCGTTCTGCGAAATATTTCTTAGCAAAAACAATGTTTGCCTTTACTTGATGGCGTAAAAACTCATCTGTTTCTTCAGGTGTTATTACGTGAACACGCGACTTGAAGTATTTAGCCAAGTTTGCAACAATAGCAAGCTTTTGTTTAGTCTCTTTGTTTAAATCCAATGGAACAACGATATCGTCGTATCCTGTTTCTTTTGCCGTTTTCGCTTGAACAATTATGAAAGGAACGCTAGACTTAGTGATGACTTTCAATGCATTCATTCCAGTAACATGTTGCCAACCATGAGCTCCATGTGTTCCCATAAAGATCAACTCTGCATGGTGTTCTGCAGCAAACTCTCCAATACCTTCGAAAATATTTCCTAAACGAATAGAGGGGATAAGTTTTACAGAAGAAGTATTCGCTTCTATTATCGCTTCAAGTTTTTTGTCTGCGTCTTTAATGTCTTTCTCTTTAGCTACTACATGTAACAAATAGATTTCAGCACCTAATGGCTTAGCGGTTGCAATCGCATGATCTAAGGCAATGTTTGCTACATCTGTAAAGTCGTGGGGAACAATAAAGTTTTTGGTTCTCATAAGATAGGTCTTTCTGGTTTGGTGGGTACAAAGGTAATAATAAACAGGACGCGTTCAGTCAACTTTTTAGTGATTATTGTAAGGTCTTTCGTTTTTTAATTGAAGACTTTATAATGGCATTCAGGAAGATAACACTGACGATTAATACAGAACCCAAATAAAAGCTAGCGTTCAGTTCTTCATTTTCATGTAAAATTATTATTCCCAAAACAATAGCGTAAATGGGTTCTAGGTTGATACTCAATGAAACCGTAAATACACCTAAATATTTTACAAGATCGACGATAACAAGAAAGGCAAAGGAAGTACAAACAATTCCTAAAAAAAGTAGCCAAACGAAATCAGAGCCAGTCATAACGAACAAACTTGAATCGAAACGGCCAAGACAAAGAAGCAGAATAGACAGCGAAAGTGTCGCGATGACCATTTCATAAAAAGAAATTGTTGAGGCGGGCGTATCTCGAGCGAGCTTTGCATTGAAAACGGAAAATAATGCCGCAAAAAGGGCAGAGGCCAACCCATAGAACAACGCTTCCAATTCACGGCCACTGAAACTGGAAGAGACGAAATAAATTCCACCAACTACAATTAAGCTTAGTCCGAATTCCAACCATGAAAACTTTCGCTTTAATATAAGCGGTTCAAGCCAAGAAACGTGCAGTGTGGTTGTAGACAAGCAAAGAACCCCAAATGAAGCTGTTGAAAGCTGAACAGAATGGAAAAAAGTAACCCAATGGGCAGCGACGATAACACCAACGCCACAAATTTGAATAAGTCGAAGCCTTGAAGTTGTTTTAAAGGATTTCCGCAAAATCAACATTGCGATAAACAGGGATATTGCCGCAATGAAAACACGATGCCAAACGATGGCGATGGCATCAATTTCAATAAGTTTTCCTAAAATACCCGTGAATCCGTAGATCAGGATAATAAAGTGAAGCAAGATGTAGTTTTTGTATTTCGCGAACATGGTGCAAAAATAAAAAAAGCGCTTCAGTAGAACTGAAACGCTTCTTAATATTGGTTGACAAAAGTCTTTAGTCTTTCATTTTCTTAAGAATCTTTTTACGGTCTTCATCTAGACTGTTTTGCTTCTCATCAAGCTTTCCATTCTTTTCATCAAGTTTTGCTTGATCAACTTTCAACTTATCGAGCTTTTTTCCCTTGCTTACTTTTTTATCAAGTTTCTTTTGCTCTCCTTCTAAGCTTTTTCTATCGTCGTCAATTTTCTTTTGAGCCGCGTCAAGTTTGTCAAGTTTGTCTTGGAACTTCTGCATTTTAGCAGCTTCCTTTTCCGCTTCTTTTTTCAATTTTTCCGCTTCTGCTGCAAGTTTTTCTTGTTCCTTTAATTCTTTAGCCGCTTCCTTTTCTGCTTTTTCAGCGTCCTTTTTAGCTTCTTCTACAGCCTTTTCTTTCTTTTCTTCTTCCTTCGCACCTTCTTTAGCTGCTTTAGCATCATCTTCGGCCTTTTCCTTATTTTCTTTCATTGCCTTTTCCTTGGCTTTTGCCTCTTCCTCCGCTTTTTTCAATTCTTTTTCTTGCTCCTTTTGAGCCTTGTTAGAATCATTTTTAGCTGCTGCAATTGCTGCTTTGTCTTTTTCTAATTCAACTTGAGCAGCTTTTTCTTCAAGTACTTTTGCTCTCGCTTCTGCGTCTGCCTTTCTTTTCGTAGCAGCATCTTCTCTTGTTTTGATATCGTTTTCAAGCTGCTTTCTTTTTTCTTCCGTCATTGATGAAGATCCGGCAGCTAACTCTTCAGCTTCCTTTTTTAACTCTTCAGCTTCTTGTTTCGCTGTTTCGCTTTCCTTTTGAAGTTCTTCTTTAGCGCTTTTAATGTCTGCTGTTTCTTTTTCAAGTTCAGCTTGGTGCTTAATTGCCTCCTCCTTACGTTTCGCTGCTTCTGCTGCAGACTCAACTTCTCCGTCGATTTGGCCTTGAATTTTATCTTGCTTTTCTTGAGAGTCAGCAGTTATCTCCTCCGCAGTGCTTGTTTTCGCTCTTAAGGATACATTATAAGTTCGTCCGTTTTCAAGTTTGATATCTTTCAACTTATATGTTGAATACATACTATGGAAGACTTCTAACGTAACAATTTGACCTCCGTAAGGATCTACACTAATTGTAGCGGTTCCAGTCGCGTCAGTTGTTCCAGCAGTAATTCCCGTTCGTGTCCCACTTACAACCTTTACCAACGCATCTTTTACAGGACCATTTTCACTTTTAACAGTAACAGTAATTGTTACACCTTCTTTAACGGGTTCGCTAATTGAAATTGGGAAATCGATATTTGATGTTGACGCCATTCCGGTTAAAGAAGCAAGCACCATAGACGTTAAAACGTAAATTTTTTTCATTTTTAAAATTTTAGTAGGAATATAAAGATACATAAATCCCTTTTTAACTTGCTACATTAGCAAAAACAATTCCAAATTTTCATGTACTTTTAGCCCATGCAGTTTTCGGCTATTGTTGGACAAAAGGAATTGACAAACCATCTTATTGATGAGGTGAATAATGAAAAAATTAGTCACGCTCAAATGTTTCTTGGCAAGTCAGGCTATGGTTCACTTCCATTGGCTCTTGCTTTCGTTCAATATTTATTTTGTGAAAACAAGTCTAAAGAAGACAGTTGCGGCGAATGCCCGTCTTGCCGAAAAGTTGAAAGACTTCAGCATCCTGACCTTCACTTTTCCTTTCCAACGGTCCAAACGATAGCGAAAA
Organism: Crocinitomicaceae bacterium; assembly: GCA_047630755.1. GTDB lineage: Bacteria > Bacteroidota > Bacteroidia > Flavobacteriales_D > Crocinitomicaceae > UBA4466. The sequence continues at coordinate 299,436 of JBLHYG010000004.1, forward strand.
CATCAAACCCGGTCTTATCGGAATGGCGAGAGCAAATTCATGAGAACCCTTATTTTGATTTAAACACATGGATTAAAAAAATCGATGTAAAGGAACGAAAGCCAATCATTAGTGTTCATGAAAGCGAGGACATTATTAAAAAATTGAGCTTAAGATCCTATGAAGGCGGGTATAAGGTGATGGTGATTTGGATGGCAGAAGAAATGAATCCGTCTTGCGCAAACAAGCTATTAAAGATCATTGAGGAGCCACCAAATAAAACCTTATTCATTCTCTTGGCAGAATCACAAGAGTTTATGCTTCAAACGATTATTTCTCGATGTCAGATTGTTAAAGTACCACGGATCAAACTGGAGGATTTGTCGAAACATTTATCTTCAAATTTGAATGTAGGAGGAGGAAACGCAGACAGCGTTGCTTCTCGAGTAGACGGAGACTTAATTGAAGCACTTGAGTTTTTAGGAGACCACGAAGAACAAGATGAGAACCGGCGTCAGTTTATTCAATTGATGCGTGTATGCTATAAAAAAAGCGTTCTCGAGATGATTCAATGGTCAGAAGAGATTGCTGCGGTTAGCCGCGAACAACAAAAGATTTTTCTAAAGTATTCGCTGCATATGTTTAGACAGAGTATGTTGAGAAATTACACAGAAGATCATTTAACAAAGGTTTCTAATGAAGAAGATCAGTTTTTAGACAAGTTTTCTCAATTTATCAGTGGAAACAATGTTTTTGACTTCATGAAAACATTCGACGAAGCGCATTACCATATTGAAAGAAATGCAAACCCAAAAATTCTATTTACAAATTTGTGTTTTAATGTTATGCGGTATATTCACGGCGCATAATTAAGTTTTAACATTCCAATCTTTAAATCTTCACGATTGATCTGAACAACGGCTCGGGTTTTATTGTGTATTTTTAGCCCAAAACAAAATAATTATGGGTTGTTCCAGTTGTGGGAGTGGAGACACGCCAGGCGGATGTAAAAACAATGGTACCTGTAGTTCTGGAGGTTGCAGCAAATTGGAGGTGTATAACTGGCTGGCAAACATGTCATTACCAGGAGGACAAACCCCTTACGATATATTAGAAATTCGGTTCAAAAATAGCCGAAAAGGATTTTATAGAAACACGAAAAACCATTCACTTCAAGTCGGCGATGTCGTTGTTGTTGAAGGAAGTCCGGGACAGGATATTGGTGTCGTGTCTATTGTTGGTGAACTTACTAGAATACAGGTTAAAAAGAAAAGTCCAGGCTTTAAGCAAGCTGAGGCGCGAAAAATTTTGCGTATCGCTGAGCAAGAAGATATAGATAGATGGATAAAGGCAAGAGACCTTGAAAAAGAGGTCATGTATAAAGCACGAACGCTTGCCGTAAACCTCAATTTAGAAATGAAAATTTCTGATGTTGAGTACCAAGCTGATTTAACAAAAGCGACATTCTATTATACGGCCGAGGGGCGCGTAGATTTCCGTCAGTTAATTAAAGACATGGCTGATGAGTTCAAAATTCGTATTGAAATGCGCCAAATTGGAGCACGACAAGAAGCGTCGAGACTGGGAGGAATAGGGTCTTGTGGCAGAGAACTTTGTTGTTCTACTTGGTTAACGGATTTTAGAACTGTTTCAACATCTGCAGCGCGTTATCAGCAACTTTCATTGAATCCTCAAAAACTAGCAGGCCAATGTGGTAAGTTGAAATGTTGTCTGAATTATGAGCTCGACATGTATCTAGATGCGATTAAAGCGTTCCCTAAGGGAGACTTGAAGCTTCGAACAGATAAAGGAACAGCTGCACACATTAAAACCGATGTTTTTAAACAACAAATGTGGTATGTGTATGAAGGCGACTTTGGCTCAGGATTGATTCCGTTAAAACCAGAGAGAGTTCGTGAAATTATTCGAATGAATAAAGACGGGAAGAAGCCTCACGACTTGGTTGAGTTTATGGAAACGGTTGAAGTTAAAGAACCAGATTATACAAATGTTGTTGGGCAAGACGATTTGAATCGTTTTGATAAAATGTTTAAGAAAAAGAAACCGAATAGAAACAAGCCCGGTGGAAACAATAAAAACCGGCCTCAAAACAAGAACCAACAAAACAATAAAGCGAACGAGAACAACCCGAACAATAAAAACAAGGCGGCAAAAAAGCCTCAAAGCAATAGCGGAAACCAGAAGCCTAGGGAGAATAAGCCAGAGGGAGAAGGGGTAAGTGCGAAAAAGCCAAACCGGAACAATAGAAACCGAAATAAAAATAGAAAGAAGCCTACAGAGAATAAACCCAACCCGCCGAAAAATGAAAGCCCGAAGTAAATTTTTGTTTGTTTTTGTTGCAATAACACTGTTCTCTTGTTCAGAAGCGCCGTTTTATGAAAAAGCTTATTCCTTTGATAATAAGGAATGGAAACAAGACCACAAACTTAAATTTGAGGTAGATATTACGGATCTCGATAAGGAATACGACTTTATATTGTCGTTTAGGACAACAACGGACTATAAGTACAACAACTTATGGTTCTTCATGAAAACGGAAGCGCCGGACGGTTCCAACTCTAGAGAGCCATTTGAAGTGAAAATTTCGAATCCTGACGGATCATGGATTGGAACAAAAACAGGTTCTATTGTTGAAACACCACTTGTTTTTGCACGCAGAAAACTACCGCTTAAAGGAAAATACAAGTTCGTTATAGAACAAGGAATTACAGAATCCAAAGTGGATGAAATTCTGGATATTGTTTTTACCGTTGATTTCGCAGACAAGAAGTAGTTATAAACTACAACTTGAACTCATAGGAAACAGCTAAAACATGTCGCGTTCCATCTTTGTAGCTTCTAAACTTCTTATCGAACTGATACTTCACAGATAAACCGTGAGGTCCATCCAAATCAATCTTAGTTCCAACAGCAAATCTCATTTTGGAAAACTGTCGTCCTCCTTCACCGAATGAAGGGTTATAGAAGAACTCGGAACTTAATGTTGGTTTGAATATACTCCCCTTGATATCATAAGAAATTCCAGGCTTAAAACGGAAGGCTTGATCGAAATCAGCATCGTATGTGTCCGGTGCACCAAACTGTTGAAATGCATATTGGTAACGAACCCTGAGCCCGAGATCAAGACGTTTAATTATTTCCTTCTTAAAGTTAGCGTTTACGTTAATTCTGTGCGAAGATTTGTAGTTTCCATACTTGTTGCGATCAGCTATAAATCGATATTCAACTGAGGGTTTGAACCACTTTTTTAATTTGTACTCAATTCCGGCTTGCGGAAAAAAGGTTGCTACGCCTTGGTTGTCAAAACGAGAACTCACCTCGAGCGACCAATCCATTTTCTTAATTACATCTCCGGTTACCCCAACTTTGGTCCAAGCCATAAAGTAGTCACTTTCTTGTCCAATTGAGGATATTGAAATTCCGAGAAATAATAATAGTGCTGTTAATTTCATCTTTAGAAATTAAAAATTTTCAAATACTTCAATAGTTCCCATGTCTACAACTTCCTTCTTATCAGTAATTGTAATTGGGTATATCGTTTCTTTCTTACCACTGAAACAGGTGTTACAATCTTCATAAACAAAGATTCTGTAGTTTCCTGGCTCTAAGAACTCAAACTCGAAACTCCCGTCATACGATGTTTCAACATCATCGTCAAAGTAAGTGTCAGCAGGGTCATTTCCATAAATAATATAAACATCGAACTTAGGTGCGAAGTAATTGTTAATAGCATTGTTAGCACCGTCATATTCAGTAACGTGAATTTTACCTTTAATTGTTGCGGCGCCTCCAGGGCCTTCAATTTTTGTGCATCCTGACCCAAAAAATAAAAGGGCGCTAATTGAAAAAAGGAAAAAGAGAGATTTAGTTTTCATAAGTATAGTTTATCAATTTTTGAACAAGTAATAACAGAAAATAAGGAGTAGAAATGCAACCATTGCCCTTTTTTTGTCGTTTCCAATATACGAAATGTTAGCAAATTGTTAACAAATTTCGTAATATTGACTAAATCAGATTGTTATCGCAATAGGGTTTCTAAAGACTATATACGATTATGAAACTAACTAGAAAGTTAAAACCAACCTTATTTCTTATACTGTTGTTGGTTGCGGGATCCGCTAATTCTCAGGTGATTATCAATGAATACTCATGTTCAAACATGAATGGGCCACTTGATAATTATGGAGAAAATGAAGATTGGATAGAATTATACAATACAACAGGAGCTCCAATCGATTTAACAGGATATTATCTCTCTGATAAATCTTCAAACCTATTAAAATGGCAAATTCCAAGTGGAAACATTGCAGCCAACTCGTACAAAATGGTGATGTGCTCCAAGCGAAACACCGTTAATGGTAACGAGCTGCATCCAAACTTTAACTTGAAACAAACTCAAGGAGAATGGATCATTCTTTCCAATACACTTGGAAATGTAATTGATTCAATTCAAATTGTTCACTTAACACAAACGGATCATTCTGTTGGACGTTCAACGAACGGAGCTGTTGATTGGAAACTCTTTTTGACACCAACGCCAAATGCAGCCAATACTGGAGCTCAAAACTTTTACGAGCCAACTCCAGTGATGAATGTGGCACCAGGGTTTTACCCAGGAGCACAGTTGGTTACAATTACATGTAGCAATGCAGCAGCGACAATTCGATACACTACGGACGGATCTTATCCAACTGCAGCATCTACCGCCTATACTGGACCGGTGAACATTGCCACAACAACAGTTCTTCGTGCTACGGCGTTTGGAGCTGAAGCGCCTAGCTTTACAGAAACAAATTCTTATTTCATTAATGTAAACCACGATGTATGTGTTGTTTCGGTTTGTAGTGATGATGTTTACGACCTAGTTGCTAATGGTAACCAAGGTGGTTGGGGAGGAACAGCCAACAAAGTTGGTGGGTTCGAACTTTTTGAACAGGACGGAACTTTTATTGATGAAGGCGACGGACATTTCAATAAACACGGAAATGATTCGTGGGCTTACGCTCAAAGAGGGTTTGACTTTATTATGAGAGATCAGTTTGGATATAACGACGATATTGATCATCAAATTTTCCCTGCTGATACACCGCGAGATAAATTTCAACGAGTAATTCTAAAGCCAGGTGCAAGTGATAACTATCCATTTGAACCAGGAGGAGCGCATATTCGTGATGCATTCGTTCATACACTTTCAATTCGAGCAGACATGCTTCTTGATGAAAGAACCTGGAGACCGTGTGTCGTTTATTTGAATGGTGAGTACTGGGGTGTTTATGAAATCCGTGAAAAATATGATGATCATGATTATACAGACTATTATTATCAACAAGACAAATTCAACCTTCAATACCTTAAAACATGGGGTGGAACTTGGGAAGAGTACGGAGCTCCAAACGCTCAACCAGACTGGGATGCTTTAGTAGCTTTCATCCTTGCAAACAATATGGGACCTGGTGCAGATTGGGATTACGTTAAAGGAGAACTGAAGTGGCAATCATTATGTGATTACTTCATGTTTAACTCATATGTAGTGAACCAAGATTGGTTGAACTGGAACACTGCATGGTGGAGGGGAATGGACCCATTAGGCTCAAAGAAAAAATGGAGGTACACATTGTGGGATATGGATGCAACATTCGGACACTACACCAATTATACAGGAATTCCTGATCCTACGGCAAACGCCGATCCTTGTAATGCTGAGAACTTGCCAGATCCTGGAGGTCAAGGACACACGGATATCTTAGAAAAACTTATTTTAGAAAACCCAGAAGTAGAGCAGTACTACGTAACGCGTTACATTGATTTGGTAAACACAAAGTTTTCTTGTGCGTACATGAATCAATTGCTCGATAGTATGTTGTTGGAGATTACACCAGAAATGCCAAATCAAATTGCTAAATGGGGCGGATCAATGGCACAATGGGGAGCGAATGTTCAAGACCTTAAAGATTTTATCGATTTAAGATGTGTTGCATTGGAACAAGGTTTAATTGACTGCTATAGCTTAACAGGACCTTACCCTGTAGTATTTGATGTAACTCCACCGCTTTCAGGAACAATCAAAGTAAACTCGGTATTTGCACCAACGTATCCTTGGGCAACGACATATTTCGGAGGAATTACCACAAATACGATAGCCTTCCCTGAAGTGGGCTGGATGTTTGACCACTGGGAGTTCACCGTTGGGCCGATGAACCAAGCGATAATAGAAGACACAAACGGAGTTGACATTACAGGTCCAGATAATATTACAGCGGTATTCATTCCTGAAAACCCAGATATTGATGGGGATGGAATCTCAAACGATGACGAGCTTGCTGGTTGTACAGACCCTAACAATGCTGATACAGATGGCGATGGGATTGACGATGGTGTTGAGGTAAACGGAGGGTCAGATCCTTGTGACCCTTGTGATCCTGATACAAACTCACCAATGTGTGATTCTGATTTAGATGGAATATTTAACCTGGACGAAATCGCCAATGGATGTACGGATCCGTTTAACGCTGATACAGATGGAGACGGATTGACAGACGGAGAGGAAATCACTGGTGTTGATGATCCATTGACGCCTTTAGTTCCTGCTGGAGTTTCTAATCCATGCAACTCATGTGATCCAGATGATTCAGATCCTGCATGTCATATTGATACTGATGGAGATGGTGTTTCTGATGCAAACGAGAATGCAAACGGAACAAATCCTACCGATCCTTGTTCTTATTCAATAGCATTAATCACAATGCCAATTGTTTCTGGAGCTGATTGCGACGGAGATGGACTTACGGATGCGATTGAAATCTCAGGAATGTCTGATCCTTTTAACCCATGTGATCCAGATTCTTCAGGAGTTGAGTGTGCTTACGGAATTCACATTCCAACAGGTTTCACGCCAAACGGAGACAACAATAATGATGTTTTCAGTGTTGTTATTGGACAAGACGTAACTTCATTTGTACTTCACATCTATGATCGCTGGGGGAATGAAATTATTAAAACAGACGACAAGTTAATGCAGTGGGACGGAACATACAATTCACAAGAATGTAATTCAGGTGTTTACGCTTACTTACTTGAGGCAGTAATGAATGACGGCTCTGGTCAACTGCTTTCAGGAAACATTACACTATTTAGATAGAATTTATGAAGAAGATATATTTGACATTGGTCGGGTTAGCGCTACTTCATAGTGCGGGAGCTCAAGATTTACATTTTTCACAAACTACCCAAACGCCGCTTTTAATTAATCCAGCGGCGGTGGGGGTTTTTGATGGATGGGAAAGGTTGACTATAAACCATAGAAATCAATGGCTAGGATCCTCAACTCAATTTATGTCGACTGCAGTAGCTGCTGATGTAAACTTGGGAAAAACTCGGATGAACGACAAAGCCTATTTGGGCCTCGGCTTGATGTTTTTTAACGACATCGGAGGAGATTCTAAATTTGGAAACACACAAGGTTCCGTTACAGTAAGTGGTATTCTTCCAATGGGAGGCTCTGGACATACTTTGTCCGCAGGTATTCAAGGTGGATTTGGTCAACGTAAAGGAGACATCAATGCAGTAACATTTTCTAGCCAATGGGACGGGTCAACTTTTAACCCTTTGTACCTTAGTGGTGAGCAGAACTCAATTACATCATTCTCTTATATTGACGCCTCTGCGGGCCTCTTTTACATGTTTGATGGAGGGCAAAGTACATTCTCTCGTAACAATGATTTCAAATTTCAAATAGGAGTTTCAGGTTTTCATTTAAATGCACCTCGATTAAAATATACGAATGGTGTTATTGGAGAAAGGTTGCACAGAAAATATGTTGCTCACGTAAGAGTTATAGCCGAAGTGGCAGGGTCTAAATGGTCTGTTGACGGTTCTGCCGCGCAGTTTATTCAAGGAGGGCACTTCGAAACTATTTTAGGAATGATGATGCGTTACCGTTTTCAAAACGGAACGAAACAAACAGGGCACAACCACAACGCTTATCTAGGGTTTGGAACGTACTTCAGATGGGGAGATGCGATTGTTCCATCGGCAAATATTGAATGGAAAGGTTTCCAGTTCGGAGTTTCTTATGATGTTACCGTATCTTATTTAAGAAAAGCAAACGTTGGCTCTTTGGAGTTCTCACTTTCTTACAGAAACATGCACGATTCTTTATTCAAGATGAGAAAAAGAAGGTTTTAGGACTACTTTTTTGAAGTCAAAGCTTTAAACAAACGACCGATACGTTTTCTAAAGAAGAAAAGGAGTAAGATGTATGGAATTGCCATAAGGTAAAGAATTCCATAATTCAAGTTGTTTCCAAATGAAGCTTCTCCTAATTCATCTCCGTTTTGGCCCTGCTCGGCAAGCAATTTACATTGTGAACAACCTTGCGCAAAAACCTGATCTACGACCAAAAGTAAGACAAGTAATAAGACGATTTTCTTCCATTGAGACATGATACAAAAGTACGCAATTTGTTATAAACGTCCTTATTATTTAACAAAACGTAGTTATCAGCGAGTGCTTGGTGACGTTATATTGGCAAAATCATATAAATTTGCGCCTATGAAGTTGATTTCTATATGTGTTATTGTTGGCGGGCTATTGGTAAGTGTTTCTTGTGGAACGGATGTTGCTGAAGTTACACCTGATCCAAACCCCGACTTGGATAGTTTGATTACTGCTAATCCAGAAAGTATACCGCTCTTGGTTAAAAGAGGTGAGAAGCTATTCGCAGCGTATGAATACGATTTAGCGCTTGTAGATGCAGCGAAAGCATTTCGTTTGGACACAAATGACTTGAGCGCACGTTTACTTTATGCCGAAGTAATTAATAGTCGAGCAACTAGAACACCTCAAGAAGTCACAACTGCGCAGCGCATGTATGCAGAATACTTAAAAAAGAAACCAGAAAGCAAGCGTGCACTTGTCGGTTACGCATCTACATTTAGCTATCAATTTGATTTTAATAATTCGTTCAAGTACATTAATATGGCTTTGAAACTCGACAAGCATTATCGAGATGGATATGTTCTAAAAGGGTCGAATTATATGCAAATAGGAGATGTTGACAAAGCAAAATCGTCGTATGAAACAGCGGTTCAGCAAGATCCTGAGTTTTACGAAGCGTATTTCAAATTGGGTCAAATATATCAAGCGGAGAATGACCCGAGATGTATCGAGTATTTTACGTCTGCATACAAATTGAAGCCGGAATTCTTAGAGTTTAAATACCAAATAGCGTATTCAATGCAGATTCACGATCGAGTGGATGAAGCAAAAGAATTGTATCGTGAAATGGCGAAGGACACCGTAGAATTCTATGTCGTTCGAGGATTGTTCCACCAGGGACACATTCATCAATTCATGGAAAACAATATTGATAGTGCAATGTATTACTATGAAAGCGCATTAAAAACAGAGCCAAGATATGTTGAAGCATGGCATAATTTGGGAATGTGTTATGATATAAAAGGAAACAAAACACAAGCACTAAAATCCTTTTCGAAAGCACTTAAGTACAATCCCAATTTTGAATTGTCGCGGGTTTACGCTGACAGTATTCGACTTCTTTAAATGAAATTGAATCGTAAATACTTCCTTTTGTTTTCAGAAGCACTCATTCCTATTTTGGGCTTCTTTTTTTGGAATTGGGGCTTGTACTTCATCCTTTTGTTCTATTTCATCGATATTTTGGCGCAAGAAGTCATAATGCACCTCAAGGCGAAAAAAATTATTGGAGCACAAGAAATTTCGAATTCTTCTAACTGGATTAAATCAGGAGCGCTAAGTGCGTTTGTTGTTCTCGCAATGATTAGCCTGATTCATGTCTCAATGTTTTACATCGACCCTTCAATTGATTTTATGAAGCAAATTGAATTATTTTGGACGTATGAGGAACTAGGTGTTCAGCAAGGGTATTTGTTAATTCCATTGGTTGGATTGATGACATACGTTCAGTTCCGAACCGATTTTTTAATGGCTAAAATGGAAGAAACAACGGTGTTAGAATTAATGTGGAAAAAGCACCTAAAAGCCTTACTGACAATAATTGGGTGCGTAGGAATCACGATTGGGTTATCTCAAATTGTAGTACTTCCAGAAGTGGTTTATGTATTGTGTATCGTTGGTGGAATAGCGGCTTATGGTTTGGCAGTGAAAGTCTAATACGAATTTAATACTTCTATTTAAGCTCGGCTTTCTGCCTCAGACGCAATAGGCTCATCGATGTTAGTAAAGCCTGTACCACCCACAGTTTTACATGTGAATGTAGCTTTTGGAGTATCGATTTCGACGTAGGCTCCACTATTACTCTTCTGTTTCATGGTCTTTTTTACAACAGATGCGTTGGTAACGTTTACAGTATAAGTAATTGGATCGCCGACACCACCCTCTATATATGTTTTTATTTTGTTTTCAACCTTGGTTTTATGATCACTATTCGCTTGAGCAGTAATCGGGTATAAATTATCCTTATTCGCCATTCCGCCAAGGTTGTCGTTAAGAAGGTGACCTTTCACAAATTTCTTCTTGTTAGAATGTGTAGGGTCTGTCGGCAAGGTGGCCATAATTGCATCCAAATCGCTATCATCAGATGAGCTTTGTCCATAACTAGGAGCATTTTTCGGATCCAATTCCGAGCTTATTGATGTTGAAACATTAGATGTTGCTCCATTTAGTGTTAAGCTCGCACGTTGGATTGGCTGCTGTTGCATAGAATAATTGTTTGCAATTTCTTGCAGTTGCGCGGCCTGATTGTTTTTTTGACTATTGCTAATGGCTGTTTGAAGGTTTTGAGAATCACTACCTTTTCTCAATGAAACGCCACCTCTCGATTGAGTAGATTGTTCATTGGTTTCAGAAGTTTTATTTAATTTCGCGTACATAAGCCATGTTTAGCTCTAAAGATCGACAAATTTGAACGAATTAAATTACACTTATGTTCAGCTTAACTGCAATTATGTTCTTTTTCCAATAATAAATGGTTTAAACAAATGCATTATTCAACCACGCGATAAAGAAAAGGTAAAGCAACAGAACAACAATAAAGACCGCTATTGCCATTATCATTACAATAAAAAACAGAAGAATATTCCTCTTCTTGTTAAAGACTTTTTTAAGTGAAAGGATTGCATAAGTGCAGATATATAAGAATCCGGTTAGCATTATAAGAATCTGAATAACATCCGTTGTTTCAGAATTATTAATCGAGCGAATACCGAATTGTAAAACGATTAGAATTGAGCCTAGGATGAATAGGAACGAAAGGAAGTGTAAAGTATACACAAAGAAATTTACGTAATACCTTCTTTCTTTTGAACGGTAAAACAGCATGATTATCCAAGCTAGAATTGGAGTAAAAAAGAAAATAGCGAGGTCAAAATTCTTACTAAACGAATCAGCGATCCTTCTTCCTACTTCTCCATCCTTCCCATTGAAGGTAACAGACGTTGTACCAGTATCCGTGTCAAGAAGAAATGAAAGCCCGAAATAGACAAACGAAAGAAAAAGAAATACACGAATCGGTGCAATGAATTGCTGGCGTTTACCGTCCAAATACTCTTTCGTAATAAAGCCTGGCTTTGAGATCAATGGAACAACACTTCTAAATAATTTACTGTCAAAGGCAAGGTAATCAGCTAAAAAATCTGAAATCAAAACACGAGTTGATGCTTGACGGGAATGGTTTTCCTGACCACAACTATGACAGAAGTTTTCCGACCGATCAAGTGGTGCGTGGCAATTATAGCAAGATGTTGATTTCCTCCGGTTTTTACTCATACGACCACAATTTTATAGATCAGTTACGCCTAAAGATAATGGAATTCAATAATATCGAACGCTATCCGAAAAACCGCCTATTTCCGAGTCCTCCGAATCCATGCTGGCAGCAATATCGACCCGATAAACAGATAAGGGAAGTACGAAATAAGCCTCCAAATCAAGGCCAATACTCCAATTAACAGCGCAGAAGAAGCAAAGCTTGAAAGCAGCTCTCCAAAGGCAAATTCTGCTACGCCACTTCCGCCCGGTGTTGGACTCACCAACATAAACAACCAAAGAACGAGTTGTTGCCCGAGAATTTTAATGTTATCAATAAAACCGAGATGTATGAATGCGTTTAATACGGCATTAATAACCAAATATCGCGAGACCCAACTTCCAACCGTTGTCAAGAAAACTTTGATCCAGAAAGATCGTTTTTCGGCTTTGAATTCCTTTGATGCTGCTTCGATGTCTTTTCCCCATTCTCTTGCAATGAACTTCCACCGTTTTAAGAAAGGCAAGCTAAAAATTAGGAGGAGGAATTTCGTTGCGAGTTTAGGGTACCAAAACAGTGTCAAGTATAAGAGTGCACAGATTCCGAAAATAACGGAACAGCCGATCCAAAACCACCACATTAAGGGCAAGGAAGAGTTCAACCCTTCGGGAAATAAATCACTGTGATGAATAAACAAAAAGACGAATGGAATCATAACAACGAAGAACAAATTGTCCATGAAGGCGGTTATAATAACAATGGCCGTGGCTTTTCCAAAAGGAATGGTTTCACGGTTTAAAATAAACATAGCAACAGCTGCTCCTCCAACAACTCCAGGGGAAAGGGCAGAGGCAAACTCCCAAATCATAATGACATAGAAACTCGCTTTCCAAGTCAACTTTTTATGGGTTAAGATTCGAATCCTCAGCATATAGAAAAAGTCGCGGCCAGCAGTAAAGAAAATTGCGCCGAGAAGCCACATAATGGACCCACCCGTCCAATTGATGTTCTTTAGTGTAGATGATAAGGTTTGGAGTTCGTAAGTGCCACAAGCGTCCTTTTTGAAGTCTGTTGGGTCGTGAAGATCGATTTTACCGTTCTTGTTTCCATCAACCCAAGCGTGTGTTCCTGTTCCGTCTTTAATTTCTGAAAATTGTGTTTGTGAAACGCTTCGGTAAAGCATCCAACCAGAAATAAGCAAGCCAATAGCAACCGCGGCGAAAATTTTCCATCCGCTAAATGCCTTTTTCATAGGGCTCTTCATCTATTAGTACTTTGGAGTCAATGGAACATCAATTGTCCAGCCAGCGCGGACTTTTATTTTTTTGGAGTAGATATCAACCTCTTCAGGTTGTGTCAATGTTACGTATTCACCAACATCCCATTTTCCGTTTCCGTTTGAGTCTCGGATAACCTTAAATGTATAATCGCCGGGATTCAATTCTGTAAATTCAATGGTATTAGAAACATCTTTAACGGTTAAGGTTTTTACAGCTTTATTTCTCTGAAGAAGAATAACAATTATCGAACCTTTGTATTCCGAGACCGTTACATTTAAGTCCCCATAATTATTCGCAGATTTTAGTTTTATTGGCGCTTTTGCCTCTTCTGAATTTCCACATTTTGTTTTCACAGCACCTTTTTCAAAGGAAACGATCACATTCTCAGCGATTTTCCTGTCAAAAATAAGCTGAAAGGTGGAATTATAGAATTTAGTTTCAAACTCGATTGTTTGAGTTGAGTCAAGCGGGTTGAGAATACTAATCTTCGCATTGTCAATCCCTTCAATAGGACCATTTATGGAAAAAGAAACATTTTTAGAAGGCGGAAATGTTCCAGAATTTGTTGGCTTAATTACAATAGTTGCCTCTCGTTCTTTAAGCTTAAATCGATAGTTAACCGTATCAGAAAAGGCCTCATAATTATAAACCACTTCTACCGAATTTTGTTCGGGCTTATTAAAATAAAACATTAAACTATCATCTGAAAACCAATCATGTTCAAAGGGTTGTCGCAATTCACCGTCAATGTAAAGGGAAACATTTTGTCTGGGTGAACCTAAAGGTTTGTTTATCTCACTCTGAGCAACAATTGGGTTGTTCGTAGCGATAATAAATGAACATGGCGAAATAAAATTAAGCGTCGTTATTTCTGGGTTTTTTTTCGGTTCAAAGACGCGAAACGGAATCGAATCAAAGGTGTTTTCTTCCACTGTGATCGTGCCTCCATTAGGGAATCCGAGCTTTTCATAATCCTGTAAATTCAAATCATTGTTTTCATCTTGAAATGCAACTGCGCGGTATTCGCCTTTACGCAAGTAATTCAACTTCGCAACTCCATTGGATGGCTGAGCCAAGCTCACCAGTTTATAAGAGTTAAGCTCATAAAGCGCAACAATGCACTCGTCGTTTGGCAAATTTGACCATGCATCCAGAACAGCAACCGAGTAGGAAAGAGTATCCAAAACAGACCCAGTTGAAAACACATATTGAATTATTGTATCGTTGCCTTCGTTTAAATCTTTGATTGCATTATTGAGGTAAATGGCATACGTTGTGTTGCTTTCTAAAGTGTCTTTCCACGAAAGTGTGAGCGTTTTATTTTTTACTGAAGCCTCTATGGTAGCGTGAGGAGGAACGATTCTAATGTTTTGAATCGGGTTGACCAGTGTAAAATATTCATCAAAAGGAATTTCAACGCTGTTGGCAGTAAAGTTGGTTGTTTCATTTAGGGGAACAACGGCTGAAGCAATAGGTTTTGGCGCAAATTGATCTCTATCTCCACCGGAAATAACACCCACTTGAGCGCAAGACGAAGCAAGCAACCCAACTAGAAATACTATAAAGTACTTACGAACCATTCGCAGATTTCATTTAAGTAAAGAACGTCATTTTGATCGAATGCGGCCAATTGATCGCTGTCGACATCCAAAACACCTATGACTTTGCATTCTTGAATTAACGGGATAACGACTTCACTTTTAGATAAAGTACTGCAAGCGATGTGCCCATCAAACTCGTCAACATTGTCAACGACAATTGGTTTTTTAGTTTCCCAGACAGTTCCACAGACACCTTTTCCTTTTTGAATTCGCGTGCAAGCAATCGGCCCTTGAAAGGGACCTAAAATCATCATGTCTTCACGCACATTATAAAACCCAACCCATAAAAAACCGAAAGCTTCTTTTAAGGCTGCGGCGATGTTTGCTTGGTTCGCAACAAGGTCTTTTTCATCACCAATAAGAGCTTTGATTTGAGGTATTAAAGACGAGTAAATTTCGCTTTTATTACCCTCTACTTTCACTAATTCCTCCGCCATTTCTAGGTTTTATACAAATTTGCCTTTTTTATTTTTAATCTGCAATATTTCGCTATCTTCAATACAATAACCGAATGCTTAGGCTGAAACAAAACGAAAAAAATGGAATAAGATTGTTTCAGCGTAGGTAAGAATAATTTAATGTTTATGTTGGAAAAAGTGCAATTAGAAAAGGTCTTGTTTTTGGATATTGAAACAGTGCCGCAAGTTTATGAATTTGACAAATTAGAAGAGAAGTCGCGTGAATTATTTGAATCTAAAACGCGGTTTATGCAAAATGCAGAGAAATCATACGAGCAACTTTATGCTGATCGTGGAGGAATTTACGCTGAGTTTGGCAAAATTGTTTGTATTTCGGTTGGGTATGTTAAGCAAACCAGTACAGGCAAGCAAATTCGAATGATGTCCTATTACAATGACGATGAGGAAACACTTCTAAAACAGTTTAAAGGTCTTTTAGACGAACATTACAATTCCCCTTACAGCATCTTGTGCGGTCACAATGCAAAGGAGTTTGACTTTCCATACATCTGCAGACGGATGCTGATCAATGGGATAGGTTTACCGAATGTTTTAAATATTGCGGGTAAGAAACCGTGGGAGATTGCGCACCTGGATACAATGGAACTTTGGAAATTCGGAGATTTTAAAGCATATACTTCATTGGCCTTGCTGTGTCACGTGTTCAATATTCCTACACCAAAGGACGACATTTCGGGAGCTGACGTAGCACGGGTTTACTTTGAGGACAAGGACCTTGAGAGAATAAAGGTGTATTGCGAAAAAGATGTTGTCGCATTGATCCAGTTATTTGTGAAAATGCGCGGAGACGACTTGATTGATGAAAGTGAGATTCATTATTCGTGATTTGTAAAGAAGAACGGTTTGAAGTATAGGCCTCTCTTTCTGTGGTACAAAACCAATTGAAAACAGCTGATTTAAGTGCCATTAAAATACGCTGGAGAAAAGTTTAGGGCAAAAAAAAGGTGCTATAAAAGCACCTTTTTCTATTATTACAACAATCTTATTGAACAAATACCGTCTCTTCAGAAGTGACCTCTTGCTCAACCTTAATAATTCCTTGTCCAACCATTCCGTTTCCTTCAACATCAATGTTAAGAACAGCTACACCCGCTTGTCCCAATTGATAAACATCGTCGAAATTGAAAATTGCCTCACCGGCAGCGTTCGTAATAGTTGTGTCGTAAAGAACGACACTAGACGGTTGGTTGGTTGTTGATTGACCATAAATAACAACCGTTGCTCCTGCAACTGGGCTGTTTGCGGCATCTCTAACATAAATTTTTGCAATTGTTGATTCCTTCGTTCGGCAAGCAACAAGCGTTGTCATTCCCAAAAGGAAGAACAATCCTAAAAATGCGTATTTATTGATTTTCATAATTTTCTATTTTAATTACGGTAAGAATATTGTTTCAACAGCAGTTGTATGAACACGACTTCTGATATAACCATTCTCTTGTAAAAGGTCTGTTTTTGCGATAACGTCAAAATAAGCTACCGGGTTGTCTTCTTCACCTGCAGCATCATAATAAGGCTGAACGTTGAAGTATGCAAAACCAGAACCATTTGTAATAATGGTATCAATATACTCTTGAGTTGCAGGATTTGATGAAGGATCCCCAATAATTATAACCTTCGCTCCGCTAACTAACTCGTTAGAAGAAGACCGAACAAATATTTTTACAACTGATGGATTTTTGTTTTTACATGAATGTAAAACGCCCAATGATAAAAGAACCATTGCTAAAATCCCTACTTTTCCTATTAATTTTCCCATGTTTTCCTATAAACAACGACATCCAAAGTTAATCTATTTTAGATTATATAAAAGAACTTTAGTCCTTAATTCTTAACTTCGTACGTCTTATTAAACTGTTTGGTTACAATATATAACAAATAAGGGACGTAAAAAGTTACAAATTACCATTTCACCTGTAAGAACGAACGAAATAGGGATAGGTTGGTATTAATAATTCAGATGGAGGATAAAGTCAAGAAAATTAGAGAAGAGGTAGAGAGTTTCATCGTAAGCTCTAATGAAGAGTTGGAAAAATTTAGAATTTCCTTCTTGGGCTCTAAAGGTTCGGTAAAAGGATTGTTTTCAGATTTAAAAAATGTTGCAAACGAGCAAAAACGTGAAGCGGGGCAACTCGTTAACGGTTTACGAGAATTCGTTCAAAACAAATTTGACGCACTCAAAGATGAGCTAGAAAGCTCAAGTGATGACGACCAAAAAATTGATACTTCTAGACCTGGAGACTCCATTGAATTGGGTGCGCGTCATCCGCTTTCTTTGGTGCGATCAGAAATAATAGAAATATTTAGCCGTATCGGATTTACAGTTTCAGAAGGACCCGAAATTGAAGATGATTGGCACAATTTCTCAGCGTTGAATTTTCCAGCCGAACATCCAGCCAGAGACATGCAGGACACCTTTTTCATAGAAAAGGGAGACACGCCGCAAGAGGAAATTGCTCTTAGAACACACACTTCTTCAGTTCAAGTTAGGGTAATGGAGAATGAGAAACCACCAATTCGTACAATTTCACCGGGAAGAGTTTATCGCAATGAGGCCATCTCAGCGCGGGCACATTGTTTCTTCCATCAGGTTGAAGGACTTTATATAGATAAAGATGTTTCTTTCGCTGATTTGAAGCAAACACTTTTGTATTTCGCCAAAGAAATGTTCGGTGATAAAGCGGAGATTCGTCTTCGTCCATCGTACTTCCCTTTTACAGAGCCAAGTGCTGAGGTAGATGTTTCATGCACAATTTGTAACTCGAAGGGTTGCAACGTTTGTAAATATACAGGCTGGTTGGAAATTTTAGGGTGTGGAATGGTAGATCCGAATGTTTTGGAAGCAAGCAACATAGATAGTAAAGAGTTTTCCGGATTTGCATTTGGAATGGGTGTAGAGCGTATTGCTCAATTGAAATATAAGGTGAATGACTTACGGTTGTATTCTGAAAATGATGTAAGATTCTTAAGCCAATTTACGTCTGGAATGTAATGGGAATATTTTCAAGAAATAAAAGTAAGCCGGATGCTAAACCTACAAAGGTTTGGAATCAATTGAGTTCGATTGAACAATTGAACGCATTAGTTTTGTCGGCACAAGACAAGCCTGTCGTTATCTTCAAACATAGCACAAGGTGTGGAATTTCGTCAATGGCATGGAATTCATTTAGAAACAATTGGACGTCTGAAGACACTCTTGCAGATGTGTATGTATTGGACCTGCTGAATCACCGTGATGTTTCCAATGAAATTGCAGAAGTGACAGGTGTTTATCACCAATCACCGCAGGCAATTGTTCTGAAAGGAACGGAGGTCATTTATGAAGCAACGCACTCAGGGATTGATGCAAGAAAAATAGAATCGATACTAAGAAAAGGATGAGAAAAAATGTAAAAGGCGTAATTGTTATTGCGCTTATAGTTTTGGTGGGAGGCGCAGTACTCTTTGGACCTTTATTGAATACGGATGAAATGCCTGCTGAGGCAAGGTTTGACTTTGTTGGGGATGTCGCAACTGTTGCAGATTTAGAGTCTACAATTAAAATTAAACTCGTTGGGAAAGAAGGGCTGGCTAAAGTTGAACTTATTTTAGATTCCAAGGTGATTAAATCGTGGAACAAACCAACTTCGAACCTGAAATTTAAGTTTGCGCCTAAAAAAGTCGGAACTTTTACATTTCAAGTCGTTTCTACGGATTCTGACGGATTGATGAAGGTTGATGAAAGACGTTTAAGAGTTGTTTCAAACATAACACCAGAATCGTTAACGGCAAAAATCGTAAATACGTACTCCCACGATATCACAAGTTATACGCAAGGGTTGGAGTTTTACAAGGGCCGCTTGTTTGAAGGTACGGGCCAAAATGGACAATCAAAAATTTCTGAGATCAACCTAGACGGAGAGTCGGTAGGCAACACCATTAAGCTCGATGGAACGTATTTCGGGGAAGGAATAACAATTATAGATGGAATATTATTCCAATTGACTTATAGAAAAGGATTATGCTTTACATACTCTATTGAGGACACATTGCAGATTTTACCAGGAGATTTTAGTTATGCTGGTCAAGAAGGCTGGGGCTTGTGCAATGATGGAAAATCTTTGATAATGTCAGATGGGTCTGAGCGAATCACTTTTAGAAACCCAAAGACCTTTCAAATAGAAAAAACAATTGATGTTTATAACGATCGGGGAGCTTTAACTCAATTGAATGAACTGGAATACATCAACGGTAAAATCTATGCGAATGTTTACCAAACAAATTTGATAGTCGCGATTGATCCTGAAACGGGGAAAATTCTGGAACAAATTAACTGTGACAACCTTGAAGTTCAAGGCCGTGGAAATGGAGACGTACTTAACGGAATCGCGTACAATCCTGAAACAGGGAAAACCTATTTAACGGGAAAATTTTGGCCGAAAATGTTCGAGGTTGAGTTTACAAAAAATTAAATAGGTTCTGGTGTAGGAATTGTTCTACCTACTTGTTTATGATTTTTTTGTTACCGAGGTTAAAACCTATTCCAATGAACCCATTGACGAACAATGGAAAATTTAATGGGCTGTTGATTACTGGGCCAACCCCAAAGGACCCATTTAGGGTAAGAACATTTGTTAATTGCTTAATACCCATTAGAGAGATTATCAACCCACCAAAAATATCGTCTTCCATTACATAGAGCGTTGGAACGGCAGAAATTAAAAAGTTGAAGTTTTCATTTTCCTCTAAGGAATAAGCATATCCAATTCCAATGTCAGCGTATAGAGTGTTGAGAAAGTAAGAGCTAATTCTGGCAGGAATATACAAACAGTGTTGATAATTTTCTCCAAACCGAGCGAGGTAATTTATATTAAAGCCGAGAAGAAGAGGTGAAAACGGATTTATTGCAAAATTTGATTGAGATGCGGAAATACTATCACGTTTTGGACGTAGCTTGGCTATTTGTTCCTCTTCCGAACTGCCATCCGCAAGAGATTTAAGACTGCCTTTACTTACTTGCGAAGAAATAATGCGCCCTTTGGTGTTTACATATTCGTAATAAATAGTGTTTTTAACTGTTTTCGTGATTTTCACATAACGCACCATACCAGATTTGTAATAGAGCGTATCGGGATAATCTTGAGAATAACTGTTCGAACAGATAAACAACACGAAGAAAAGAAAGAAGTATTTCATTGATTTTTAATAAAGGTGGCTAAATGTAGTTAAAAGAAACGGTAGTTATTTCACAAAAGAATAAGCCCTTTCGACTTTCGCTATTCTTATTTCAAACGCGTCGTACCAAAGTTCTTTACCCTGTATTTGCGCTTCTTGATGTTCAAGGTTAGACCTCCATTTCAAAATACATTCCTCGTTTTTCCAGTAAGAAACGGTGATTTCAGGATTTCCTTGAGCAGATTCGACGCCTAAAAAACCCTCTTGTTGAGAAGCCAATTCGACCATTCTTTCCGCCATTTCATCATAGCCGTCTAAGGTCGAGGATTGCGCGGCACTAAAGATCACTGCATAGTATGGAGGTTTGGGCGTTTGTGCAAGCATTTTAGTCCGTTGTAAAAGGCGTAAACGGATCAAATTGGTTGATCGTATTTACTTCCTTTATCGTTTGATCTTCCACTCTCAAAATACGACCAGGATACTTTTCCACCATTGACATATCGTGCGTCGCCATTAATATTGAAGTATTTTCTTCTTTGCTAATTGCAAGCAACAAGCGCATGATTTCTTCAGAGGTTTCTGGATCTAAATTTCCAGTTGGCTCATCGGCAAGAATCAATTTTGGATTGTTTAATAAAGCTCTAGCAATTGCCACACGTTGCTGTTCACCGCCTGAAAGGGCGAACGGCATAGAGTTAATTTTTTGTTCTATTCCAACCAGTTGCAGCACCTCTTTTGCGCGTTTTTGCATCTTCTTTTTATCTTTCCATCCAGAAGCGCCCATTACAAACATTAAATTGGCCAAAACGGTGCGATCTGTCAATAATTGAAAGTCTTGGAATACAATTCCAAGCACTCTTCTTAGGTTTGGAATGTCTTTTTTTCGGAGTGTATTTAAGTCAAATGAGTCGATACTTCCTGTTCCATTTGACAACAGAAGTTCACCGTAAAGGACCTTGAGTAAACTGCTCTTTCCACTTCCCGTTTTCCCAATGAGGTAAACGAATTCCTTCGATTTAATCTCGACGTTTATGTCCTTTAAAACAACAACATTATTTTGTTGAATTTCGCCTGATTTGATTTCAATTACGTTGCTCACGGTTCGGAATATTTAATGTAAAGATGAGGATTACGGTATGGAATTTGTCATACCAGTAAGAAATAATCTTAACAGATTCGCGTTTACAACTTTTAAGGCGCCTCTCCAAACCCTTTATCAAGTCCATTACTTTTACTTGGTTATAAAGCAGTTAAAATGAAAAGAATTCTGACAATTCTTATTGCAATCGTGGCTCTTCAAGTTTCAGCGCAAACTTCGGAGAAGTACAATAGTGATTACGAGAATTTTTATCGCGGTGAAGAGTTGTTTGAAAAAGAGCAGTTCGGAGCAGCTCGAAGAGAATTCAGACTTTTCCTAGATGGTTTTGATCAACCAAATGATCCAATGTTTGTGAAAGCAGCATACCTTGAGGCAATATCTGCCTTAGAGCTTTACAACAATGATGCTGTAACGCTCCTCGAGGATTTCAACAA
The DNA here is from genome assembly GCA_047630755.1 of Crocinitomicaceae bacterium. Classification (GTDB taxonomy): domain Bacteria; phylum Bacteroidota; class Bacteroidia; order Flavobacteriales_D; family Crocinitomicaceae; genus UBA4466. Next base: position 321,226 of record JBLHYG010000004.1, read on the forward strand.
AGTGTATCCAGAAAGCATTTACAAGAAGGACATTTATTACCGTCTTGGTAAATACTATTATTACAAGAAAAAATGGGATGATGCCTTGGAATCGTTCAACATGCTAAGTATTCAAGAGGTTCCAATGGAGGACCGAGAGGAATTCTACTTCAAGGTCGGTTATGCCAACTTTAAAGAAGAAAACTTCGAAGCGGCGCGAATTGCTTTCCTTGAAATTAAAGAGGGCGTTTCTCAATATGCTGCACCTGCGTTGTATTATTATTCGCACATCGCTTATCAAAACAAATCATATCAAGTTGCTCTGGAAGGGTTTTTAAAGCTTGAGGACCATGAAAATTTTGGTGAAATAGTGCCTTTTTATATTGCACAAATATATTACCTGCAAGGAAAGTACGAGGAAGTTACAAAGTACGCAAGTAAGCTTTATGGCAAAGAGGGCAAGCTGAAAGAAAAGGAAATCAACCTTCTTATTGGAGATGCTTTTTATAGAACGGGAAAGTACGACGAAGCAGTTCCGTACCTCGAGAATTACAACAAGTCGAGCAAAACAACCAGAGACGAGGATTACAGACTCGGTTATGCCTATTACAAAAGTGGCCTTTATGAAAAAGCCGTTCGAATGTTCGATAGGGTTAAAAAGGAAGAAGACAGTTTAGGGCAGATTTCATTTTACCACATTGGTGAATGTATGCTTAAGTTGGACAACATCGTTTCGGCGAGGTCTGCATTCGAAAGAGCCGCCTTTATTGACAAAGACCCAATTATTCAAGAAGATGCATTGTACAATTACGCAACACTTTCTTACAAATTGGATATTAATCCTTACGACGAAGCAGTTGAGGCCTTTGAACTTTACTTAGAGCGTTACCCGAATTCGGAGCGAAAAGAAGATGTTTACCAATACTTGGTTAATGTGTATGTCAACACAAACAATTACACGAAAGCCTTAGTATCGTTGGAAAAGTTACCAAACAAGAACATTCGATTGAAGCAAGCGTACCAGCTGATTGCATACAATCAAGGTGTTGAGCGGTACCAGAAGAAAAATTACACAAGTGCTATTTCGTCTTTCGAATTGGTAAAGAAATACCCAATTGATCAATCTCTTTCGGGAATGGCTGTTTATTGGACAGCAGATGCATATTTCAGACAAAACAAATACAACCTAGCGATTGAAAACTACAAGAAATTCGGGTTGCTTCCTTCGACAACAGCCCCAGGGTTAAAATCTGAAGCACTTTATAGTTTAGGATATTGTTATTTAGAGCGAGCTGATGCGTACCATGCAAAAGGGAATAAAGCACAACGTGAAAATGAGTTAAAAAAATCGGGAACAGCATTTAGAAGTTTCGTTGATGCTAACCCTGGAAGTGAGGAAAAAAGAGCAGATGCTTTAATGCGAATTGGAGACTCCTACTTTGTTTTAAAGCAGAATATTGAGGCAATTTCATTTTACAAAAAAGCACTAGCTTTGAGAGCAGGGCAAGAAGACCGAGCATTGTTCTATATCGCAAAAACGTATGGATACATGTCAGGGAGATTGACAGAAAAAATTTCACACCTCCTAGACATTGTAAACAACTATCCTCAATCACGGTATTTACAAGAGTCCATTGCAGAAGTGGCAAGAACGTACTATGCAAACGGAAATTACGATAAGGCGCTGAGTTATTACAATAAAATTATTTTCGATTATCCGAATTCGGCTTTAGTTATTGATGCAAGAATTAATGTTGCAGACATTCACTTTAAACAAGGGAGCTACGATAAAGCGGAAGAAGAGTATCTGTCAATTCTTTCTGAGTTTGGGGCGAGTGATCCAAAGGTTTGTGATCCAGTGTCGGAAGGGTTAAAGAATTTATATACTGTAACAGGAGAAATAGATAAAATAGACCTTTTAGCAAGCCAATATTCATGTGTTCAATTTACAACTGACGAAAAAGAATTCTTGTATTACAAACCTGCAATTCAAGCGTATTATGACAGCACGCTTTCCGACAATCAACTTTACAGTCAGGCAATTCCAAAGCTCGAGAAGTATTTGGAGAAATTCCCGAATGGTCGATACAAGGTTGAAATCTCTGATTATTTGGCAAATAGTCATTATGAACTTGGTGATATTTCAACTGCGGTTGCGATTTACAGAGAAGAGCTGAAAGGGCCTAAAACACAATACACGGAATTTGCAGCAGCAAGAGTTTCGAGTTATTTATACAATGATGGTCAATTTGAAGAGGCTATTCCTTATTACAAACGTGTAGAGGAGGTTGGTTCAAACCCAGAGTATAAGTACAACGCGAAATTGGGATTGATGCGGTGCCATTTCCAAATTGAGAACTGGCAGAATGCAGCTCTTTATGCAAGTAAAGTTTTGGCAAGCTCTGAAACAAGTGGAGAAATAGAATTGCATTCGCATTACGTGAGAGCAATGGCAAACTACAATGTTGGGTACTATAACGATGCTAGAATTTCATTGGATTGGTTGGTTAAAAACACAACAACGTATATGGGGGCGGAAGCGAGACATGCTTTAGCAGACATTGCATTCAAACAAGGCAAGCTAAGCCTAGCTCATGAAGAGATAAAGGATTTACTTAAAATGAAACCAAAGTACAATTATTGGATTGGAAAAGGAATGATTTTAAGAGCTCGTATTTATATGGTTGAAGACAACTTGTTTCAAGCAGAGCAGGATTTAAGAGGTATTCGTGAACACTATACGAATTTCGAAGATGGAATCATGGACGAGGCCAATGAGCTTTGGGATGAACTGATGCAGTTGAAAGACGCACCGAAAGATATAGAAGAGGGTAATGAACGAACAATTGAAATAGATGAAAACTAGAATGAGATATATACTAGCTATATGGTCGGTGTTCAGTGTTTCTTCACTGTTCGCACAATCGGACCTTGAAATTATTGTGGATGGCAGTCGCTTTGTTGAGCCCGCCGATAGAATTGATTTAAACCCATTTATTGTAGACACGGTAATCCCGACGCCAATTATTGAATATCCATTGCTTCAATTGAAGCACGAAACGGATACTGAAGTGTCCATGATTACTCCAGCATCGATCAACACGAAAGAAACGTTGACGCAGTTGTACAATTCGTATTTGAAATTAGGAGTTGGGACAGAATTCATGCCACTTGGAGAGTATTATTTTGACTCGAAAAGATCGAAGAAGTTTATTTATGGAGTTCATGTTAAACACCTAAGTTCATTTGGAGATATCTCAGGATATGCACCTGCACAATTTGACAGAACAGGAGTTGATTTGTATGGAGGAATTAATCAAAGAAGGTATTCTCTTCGCGGAGATATGCACTATAAGAACCAAGGCTTGCATTATTATGGAATGCCTTTAACGCAAGACACTTTGGTCGCTGACAGCATTGCGCAACGCTATAGCGACTTTGGATTTGGAGCGGGGTTCTCTTCCCACAAAAAGGACAGTGGCAACTTGAATTATAAAGTTGGGTTTGATTACAACAATTATACTTCTAGACGTCCAAAGGAAGAAGCTTTGAGAGATTGGAGAACAAACGAGAATAATTTCGGAATTAAGACAAGTGCTTGGTACAAGTACGGGGATGAAATTTTCGGAGCAGACTTTAATATTCGATACAACGGATATAAGTACGGGATTGCCGATTCTAGTTTAACAGCGTTGGACACAGGTCTTGTTGCCAATAATGGAATAGTGAACTTGCATCCAACAGCGATCATGAGAAGGTTTGACGATAAGTTCTTATTTAGATTCGGAGCTGACATTGTATTCAACGGAGAAAACGGTAAAACGAAAGCACACATTTATCCAGACATTGAAGTGAAATACAGCATGTTCAATGACATTTTTATTCCTTACGCAGGTCTTGGAGGTGGAATGAAACAAATTACGTTCAAGAGCTTAACGAACGAAAATGAATTTTTGATTCCAAACATCGAATTGCGCAACGAAGGAGAGATTAACGTTTATGCCGGAATAAAAGGAACGCTTAGTAAACGCTTAGGGTTTAACATCGGCGGAAAATTTGGAAGAATAACAAACAAAGCACTTTTTGTAACGGACACAACGTTTTCTGCAGGCAACAAGTTCAAGCCGATTTACGACACAATGAACATTGCGATGGTTGAAGGATCAATGTCGTATCAATTGTCGAACAAAATAAAAATTGACGGGATAGCGCGCTTTAATTCATACAACGTATTCACAAACAGTTATGCGTGGAACCTGCCTCAATTGGAGTTTGTATTGAGAGGATCGTATAACCTGTATGATAAGTTCTTGTTTAATTTGGATGTTAACATGGAGCACGGAAGAAAAGCATTGGTTTACGCTCCGGGAGCTGGTATTACAGAAGAAAATCAACAATTCATTCAGGACTTAGGTTTTATTATTGATGCGAACGTAGGAGTGGAGTACAGATACAACAAAAGAATTTCAGCCTTTGTTCAGTTGAACAACTTCGCTTCACAGCAATACATGAGGTGGTACAACGCACCGGTTCAACAGTTCCAGGCATTGGGCGGGGTGACGTTTAGGTTCTAAATGGTATTTCAGGGGAACAACAAGGAACCAGAAAAGAAAACAATATCATATAAAGTAAAAGGCGCTCGGATTAAACCAAGCGCCTTTTCAATTTTATAAAAATCTTTTTGTGGTTCAATTTCAAGAAACGTCATTGTCTCCTTGAGTAGAATCATTAACAATCTTCTCGGTAGGTTCTTTTTCTGCAGTAGGTATATCGTTGTTTGATGTAGGCTCAGGGTTTTTATTCCATTTTATCCAATTTTTAGTAGCCCATGGATTAGTAATTGATAATCTACCTTTTGTAAAAGTTTCTTCTGCAACCTTTTCTTTTGGGAAATACTTACGTTGTCTAAAGAAGACCATTATAACACCCAATGAAATGGAAGCATCTGCAACGTTCCAGATAGCAGGAAAAACCTGCCCTCCACCTAGCCACGGAACCCAAGTTGGCCATGTAGCTTGGAATTGGAACATATCTACCACGTTTCCAAACAAGAACCCTGTGTGGCGAATTTCAACCTGACCTTCATAGGTTTTTACACACTCTATCCAGTTCCCTGAACCATCAAGCCGGTTGTATTCCAGTCCACAATTCAAATACTCATCGACAGGGAAAATGAAATCATAGAACATAGAATCGATCAAGTTTCCAGTAGCCCCGGCCAGAATAAGACCAATGGCAATAAGAAATTCACGACGAACACCTTTTTTAATTTGTACGATTAAATAATAGATGATCCCAGTTATTGCAATGATTCTGAAAACACTTAACGCCAATTTTGCCCAAATTGAGGAGCCGAATTTTGTTCCAAAGGCCATTCCTTGGTTTTCAATATATTCCAAAACGAACCAATCACCCAAAAGCGCATGCGATTCACCAGGCTCAAAACTAGATTTGATGTAAATCTTAAGAATTTGGTCAAATAGAAGGATGATCGTTACAATGACTGCAACGATAATTATATTTTTTTTCAAGAGAGCCTAACTTTGTGCGTTCTTAGCCTCTATGCTTAACGTTGCATGTGGAACGAGTTTTAATCTGTCTTTGTTGATTAACTTCCCTGTTACACGGCAAATCCCGTACGTTTTATTTTCGATACGCGTAAGCGCATTTCTCAAGTTTGAAATAAACTTTTCTTGACGGGAAGCCAACTGAGCAACTTCTTCACGAGATAGGGTATCAGAACCATCTTCCATCATGTTAAATGAACGTCCCGTATCATTTGTTCCGTGATCATCGCTGTGCGAAAGAGTTCCTTTTAATAGGTCTAAATCAATTTGTGCCTCGCTTAGTTTTCCAAGAATTAATGTTTTAAACTCTTGAAGTTCGCTATCTGAAAATTTTGCAGTTGCCATAAATATATTTGTTTTGGTTCTTAAACCAGAATGTATCTTTCTTTTGAAAAGCCTAAAATATAAAATTATCAACATTACTACGCAATGAATAGGACGATAAAAAATGTATCTTCGTTATGTGGTAAGAATATTCTTCGGAAATAGGTCCTATGCTTTGCTAATGCTTCCCTTATTAATTGCGGGATACGCGGCTCTAAACTTGTGGAAAGGACACCACGAACCACACATCGGTGTCAGCTTTGGTTTTTGGGGACATTTGCTCAGTCAATCAACGTATTTATCTCAAATCTTGGCTGGAGGTCTAATTTTGGCCAACGGAATCGTGCTAAATACCCTTTTCAACAGAAACGGTTTCATGGAGAGCAATAATTTTTTGCCCGCTCTTTTGTACGTTTCCTTTTTGAGTATTTTTCATTCGTTTTATTATCTCGATGGATTTTCAATAGCTCAATCCTTGCTGATTTTAGGGCTGTACCAACTTTTAAAGCTGAACCAAAATGAAGATGCTAGAAGAATTGTTTTCAATGCGGCATTTATAATCGGAGTAGCCTGTACATTCTATCCTGTTTTGCTCGTAATTATCCCCTTCTTGTTTTGGATGATTTGGGTGATTCGGCCCTTCATTTTTCGGGAGTCAACTTTGACCGTTGTTGGAATTGTAATTCCACTCATTTTTGCTGGGGTTTATGGCACCGTTAATAACATTCATTTATCCGGTCCAGAATTAAGCAGCACATCATCAGAACTGTGGCTTGAAGATGTTACTATTTTGGGTGGAATTGTACTCTTTATGATTGTTCTTGGAATCGGGCGACTTCTTCTTAAACTGAAGCAAAGTTCCATTCGATTGAAAAAATTATTTAGAGTAATAATCATCCTCGCTAATTTTTCTCTCCTTTTAACCATTTTCGAGTATTTTGTTTTCCACAAAAAGGAGGCATTGAGCCTTGTTTTTATCCCCTTAATGTTCTTTTTACCCTACTCTTTTGGGTATAAAAAGCAGCGGGGAGTGACTACTGCCGTTTTTTACCTCTTATTTTTCTTTTCTGTGGGTAAGTTTTTCTACCCTTTAGCATTCTAAAACATCGAATAATCGTAATTTTGCTCCAACATTATTAAGACATTAAAATGAAGTTTGGAGTAGTAACATTCCCGGGATCAAATTGCGATGAAGACATGGTTTATGTTCTTGAAACATTAATGGGTCAGGAAGTAGAGCGTTTGTGGCACAAAGACACGGATTTAAAAGGAGTTGATTTTGTTGTTTTACCTGGAGGATTCTCTTACGGAGATTACCTTAGATCGGGTGCAATTGCAAAATTATCACCAATTATGAGCGAAGTAATTAAGCATGCCAACAATGGAGGCTATGTGCTTGGAGTTTGTAACGGGTTCCAAATACTTACAGAATCTGGATTGTTGGAAGGCGCTTTGTTGCACAACGACAACCAACGATTCATTTGCAAAAATGTTTACTTGAAGCCAGAGGGAAACTATACGGCAATGACAAAAGACTTAAATTCTCAAAAAGCCTATAAAATTCCTATCGCTCACGGTGAAGGGAGGTATTATGCTTCGGCGGAGACAATTGAGAAATTATCAAGTAACAATCAGATTCTTTTCAAGTATTGCAATGAAGAAGCAGAGGTTTCAAAAAGTGTTAATCCAAACGGATCAATTGACAACATTGCAGGAATTTGTAACGAAGGAAGAAATGTTTTTGGTATGATGCCACACCCAGAGAGAGCTGCTGATGCGGAACTTTCGAATCTAGACGGAAGGGCAATGTTTGAATCGATTTTAGCACACTGTTAATCAGTTATTATGCGCGTTTTACTATTAGGGTCAGGAGGAAGAGAGCATGCTTTAGCTTTGAAAATGGCTCAAAGTTCAATCCTTGAGGAGTTATTTATCGCACCGGGAAATGCCGGGACGAAGATGCACGGGAAAAACGTGGACATGTCGGTAAACGATTTCAAAGCGATTAAAACATTCGTTATTGAAAACACAATTGACATTGTTGTTGTTGGACCTGAAGACCCATTGGTGAATGGAATTGTTGATTTTTTCAAAGCGGACGATGAATTGTCTAAAGTTTCAGTAATTGGACCAAACAAAGAAGCAGCACAACTGGAAGGAAGTAAGGATTTTGCGAAGCAATTCATGAAACGCCACAACATCCCAACAGCGAAATATGCCACTTTTACAAAAGACACACTTAACGACGGATATAAGTTTTTAGAGTCAATGAAGCCACCGTATGTTTTAAAAGCAGATGGGTTGGCAGCAGGAAAAGGGGTTCTTATCCTTGACAATATAAAAGAAGCAAAGCTAGAGTTGAAAAACATGCTGGCGGATGCTAAATTTGGTGAAGCGAGTTCTCGCGTTGTAATTGAGCAATTTTTAGACGGAATTGAACTGTCTTGCTTTGTAATTACGGATGGAGACGCTTACAAGATTCTTCCCGAAGCAAAAGATTATAAGAGAATAGGAGAGGGTGATGCAGGATTAAACACAGGTGGAATGGGAGCAGTATCTCCAGTGCCATTTGCGAACCCAACGTTCTTAGACAAGATTAAGAACCAAGTTATTATCCCAACACATAAAGGATTGAAGAAGGATGGAATCGAATACAAAGGATTCATCTTTTTCGGAATCATCAATGTAAAGAATGAGCCTTACGTTATTGAGTACAACTGTCGAATGGGAGACCCCGAAACAGAAGTTGTTATTCCTAGATTGAAGTCAGATATTCTTGATTTGTTTGAAGGGGTTGCAACAAATACGCTTTCGGAAAGAGATGTTCAATTTGATGAAAGAAGCGCCGCTGCAGTAATGATGGTTTCAGGAGGATATCCTGAGAAATATGCTAAAGGGAAGCAAATTTTTGGTTTAAACGCTGTTACAGATAGTATTGTTTTTCACGCAGGAACAGTATCTGATGGCCCCGCAGTAATGACTTCTGGAGGACGCGTTTTAGCTGTGACATCATACGGAAAGGATCTTGCTACGGCATTGAAAAAATCATATGAATCCGTTGGAAAAATTGAGTTCGACAAATCTTATTTCCGCTCTGACATCGGATTTGATGTGCTTTAATTCAGGAGATTTCGTATCTTTCAAGTGTAACCACAGTTAATGGAACTCCCCCTTATTGGCATTGTTATTACCCTAATTTTCTCGGCCTTTTTCTCAGGCCTTGAAATCGCGTACATTTCATCCAACCGTTTAAAAGTAGAATTGGACAAATCCAAAGGAAACGTAAGCGGTAAAATTCTTGGAACCTTTTACAGAAATGAAGCGCACTTCATAGCGATGCTTTTGCTAGGAAACAACGTGGCTTTGGTTTTCTTTGGGTTGTTTTCAGCCGAAATTTTAGAACCAATTATTACGGTAAACTGGGGGATTACAAACGGAGGAGTTGTATTGCTACTTCAAACCATTATTTCTACATCATTGGTATTGATCGTTGCTGAGTTTTTGCCAAAAGCACTGGTTCAAATGAACCCAAATGGGTACCTAAAGTACACGACCTATCCGATGGTTGTTATCTACGGTATTCTTTATTTTCCAACGTATGTCATATTAGCGTTTAGCACGGTTGTTTTGAAGCTTTTGAACGTTGATAGCGACACCAAAGTGAAAGTCTTCTCAAAGGTCGATTTAGAGCATTACGTGCAAGATATAAATGAAAGAATCCAAGATGAAGAGGCATTCGGAAACGAAATGCAAATTCTTCAAAATGCACTGGGCTTCGACTCGATAAGAGCGCGTGATTGCATGGTGCCAAGAACTGAAATCATATTTATTGAACACGATGACAACATTGAAGAACTTCGAACAAAATTTATAGAAACAGGAAAGACCAAAATCATTGTTTATAAAGACGATATAGACAACATTATTGGGTATGTACATTCGTTCGAAATGTTTAAAAACCCAACATCAATCAAGCAGATTCTACTTCCAATAATTTTCGTTCCTGAATCAATACCGGGAAAAGAACTTTTGCAATTGTTTACAGAAAGCAGCGGAAATATTGCTGTAGTTGTCGATGAATATGGCGGAACATCTGGTCTCGTCACTATAGAGGACGTGATCGAGGAAATATTTGGAGAAATTGAAGATGAACACGATACCGAAGGTTTACTTGAGGAACAGATTAGCGAGGATGAGTATCGATTTTCAGCACGGCTCGAAGTGGATTACTTAAACGATGAATACGAATTTAACCTCACCGAAGAGGAAGAGTTTGAAACGTTAGGAGGCCTTATAATTCACCATCTTGCAATGTTACCTGAGGTTGGAGCAGAAGTTCGCTTGGAAAACATCATCCTTGAAGTTGAAGAGGTAAGTGATAACAGAATTGAAGTTGTTAAGATCACAAAACTGTAAACAACAAACTACCATTAAACATAATGAACACTGGTCAAACAACTGTTTGCAGGGTAATAATTAACTCGTTTTCAAAAGGATAGGCCGTTGATTCATCTGTTAAGGTCTATTAATCATTCGTAAATTACTTTTGATAATTGACAGGCCGTTTTTGATAAACGAACTGTTATATTTCTAACTATCTGTAAAATTTCTTCGTCTCATTAGTATACAAGCCCAATAGACTATTACTAACCTAGACACCATGAAAAACACTTTTTTACTTCTACTCGTTTCTCTTCCTTATTTTTCAATTGCTCAAAACCAAGAAGTTGAAAACTGGAAAAAAAACCATCCAAATGTATTGTGTATTGAGGAAACAGATGCATCTGAAGAACTAATAAATCGCTTGGAAGAAAACGGAGCGTCTTATATTATATATTCTGAAGAGGTTTCTATAGGTGATATGTTAAAATACGATTTGAATCAAGCTCAAGAACGTAAATTACAGAATGAACCTCCAGAAGTTAAATCGTGGTTGGATTCTAACAGAGAAGTTAAAATAGTTTCAAGAAGTTACTACAACGGATTAAGTCCTGAAGAAAGGATGGATTATCTAAAACCGAATATCATGGTCCTAAAAGGTGAAATTCTTACACCTGATGATATTCAAGAATTTCAATCGCTAAGTATAGACGGAAACGCTAACAATAGCGGGCATTAAGACCAATTTACTAACTACATAATTTACCACTATGAATACGAATAATTTCTTTGTACTAGCGATAGCTGTGCTCTTTTCTTTCGCAAGTACTGCTCAAAGTAACGGTTGTGGAGGAACACCTCCAAACCTCCCAATTAATGGATCTTGTGTCAGTCAAGGGTTTAGCAATAACCAAAATGGAACAGGACAAACAGTGAATGCCAGTTGTGCAGGTGGATTTGGAACTGCTTACCAAGATGTTTGGTACACCGTTACAGGAACAGGAAGCCCAATTACCATAACCTTAAGTGGATTGAATAGAAATGCCGTTTTAGCTGCCTTTACAAGTTGTGGAGCTGGCGAAGTTGCTTGTAATACAATCAATGCATTGGCAGGAGGCTCAATTGTGTTTCCTTCTATTTTAGGAACGACTTATTTTATTCAAATACAACGCCGATCAGGGAACAACAACAATAATCAAAGCGGAAGTATCTGTGCAGTTTCTGCCGTTGTTGGGCCTTCAAATGATGACCCTTGCGCTGCGACTCCTTTAGCAGTAAATACCAATTGTACATATACATCAGAAACAAATTTAGGAGCAACGGCAAGCGTAGGAGTTCCAGCACCGGGGTGCGGAAGTTATTCCGGAGGAGATGTTTGGTTTACAATAACCGTTCCTGCAGGAGGTGATGTTACCGTTGAAACAAACGATAACGGAGGCATGTCAGATGGTGGAATGGCCATTTACTCAGGGATTTGTTCCTCTTTGACTTTAATAGAGTGTGATGATGATGACGGTCCTGGAGCTATGCCCAGTATTACATTAACAGGACAAACACCAGGAGCTACGTTATGGATTCGAATGTGGGAATTTGGAAACAACAACAATGGTTCATTTGATATTTGCGCAAACGTGCCACCTCTGAATGTAACATGCACGTTTCCATCTCCAATTTGTTCGGGCTCACCAATTATATTTAATGCGCAATCGAATGGAACGACAGCTCATACTGTTAATCCAGGAAACAATTATGGATGTCTTAGTACAACGCCTAACCCTTCTTGGTTTTACTTGGAAATTGCAGTAAGTGGAGTTCTAGCAATTGATATTACTGCAGGGTCGGATGTCGATTTTGCAATCTATGGACCGTATGCGAATCTTGCAACGGGAATTGCCAATTGTGACTCGCATGGATTGCCTTTAGATTGCAGCTATTCAACCTCACCAACTGAGCAAGCAAACGTTCCTGGAGTTTTAACAGGAGAGGTATATATTCTCCTCGTTACAAACTATGCAAGTATTGCTCAGGCAATTACAGTAACGGATGCACCATCAAATACTGCGACAACAAACTGTCTAATTCTTCCTGTTGAGTTAAGCTTTTTTGACGGAGAAAGAATAGGCGATGAAAATGTGATTCAGTGGAGAACGGAAAGTGAAAAAGACAACGATTATTTTGCCGTTGAACGCTCTTCAGACGGAGAAAAGTGGTCTGTATTCGAGATTGTTAATGGAATCGGGAATAGCACTTCAGCACAAAACTACGAGGTAATCGATCGAAATATTGACGCGAACGTTACGTACTATAGACTAAAGCAATTCGATTTTAATGGAAGTATGATGACTTCTAATTCAATAAGTATTTTAGGGAAAGGGCAAATAGATGTGAGTGTATTTCCAAACCCTGCACAAAATGACGTTGTCATCTCTACGAACGAGTCCTTCTCAGAAATTCAAGTTGTTGACATTAGAGGAAATAGAGTTAAAACAAAGAAATTTCCTAGCACAAACCAAGCAATGATTAATGTTTCAGACTTAAATGATGGAATTTACTATTTCAATATTATAACGAAAAACAACGCAATCGTCGAAAGGGTGATCGTTGCAAATAAATAAAAGAGCTAAACTATCAATGAGGCCGTCAAGAGAAATTTTGGCGGCCTTATTTGTTTCGAATGATCGATTCAACAATGATTGTTAAAGACGGTCATTAAAACGCACCCTTATAGTTGTTAGCTGAGAAAGATTTGAATAGATTTGAGACGCAGCGTTTTTGGCAAAATTATTGACAGGGTAGAAGCAATGAATAAATTATTAATAGTATTGGCGTTTTTAAGCAGTGCATACGCTGCCTCATCGCAACTGATAGAACAACACGGTCTGTCGGAATCATTGGCTGAAATTTCAGGGCTCGAATTACTAAACGATTCAACGTTAATAGCCTTTAATGACGGCGGAAATAAACCCAAATTGTATTTGATGAACCTAAAAGGTGAAATCACAAAAACAATCACTGTTATTGATGCTAAGAATAAGGACTGGGAGGACATTGCCATCGACGACGAGTTTATTTATATTGGCGATATTGGAAACAATTCGAATAAAAGATCGAGCCTAAAAATCTACAAGATTAAAATTGAAGACGTTCTAAAAAAGAAGGAAGTTAAAGCCAAAGAGATTAAGTTCTCTTATGGAGAACAAACAAAATTTCCTCCTTCATCGGACTCCTTGTTTTTCGATGCAGAAGGAATGACCATTTACAAGGATTCAATTTGGGTGTTTACGAAAGACAGATCGACATCACCAAATGGATATAGTAGAATTTATAAAATTCCAACAACACCAGGAACGTATACCGTTTATAAGTCAGAACAGGCGTATATCGGAAAAAATGGATGGTTAACGGATGGAGTTACAGCCGTTGACGTCTATGAAGATCATTTTTATATTCTTACCTACAATCGCTATATCATTAAGAAATACGCCGACGGTAAGTTCACAAACGTGTCCTCGTTTAAATTTAATTCAATGGGACAGCGGGAATCGATTGTAGTTCTAAACAAACAATCTATTTTTGTAGCAGATGAACAGAACCCATTAACGGGTTCAATGAAACTCTATAAGATAAAACCATAGGTGATTAAAATTAACCAGTACGAAGCAGTAATTTTTGACATGGACGGTGTTCTGATTGATTCAGAGCCGCTATGGAAGATAGCAATGGAGGAGGCGTTTCATTCCGTTGGGTGCATGATCACCAAAAAGGACTTTCAAGAAACGGTCGGATTAAGAATTGATGAGGTTGTCGAATATTGGTATAAAAAAATGCAATGGAAAGACCTTTCGGCCAAGGATGTTGAAGGTTTAATTATCCAAAAAATGGTGCGCTTGATTCAAGAAAATGGAGATCCATTGGTTGGTGTAATAGATACGATTGCCTTTTTGAAATCACAGGGAATTAAAATTGGCTTGGCGACATCATCGTACAATGTTTTGATTGGGACTGTTCTGGATTCACTTGGAATTACAAATGCATTTGATGTTGTAAACTCCGCCGAAGATGAAGACCACGGGAAGCCTCACCCTGCTGTTTACCTAACTGTTGCCAATAAACTAAAGGTTGACACAAGCAAATGTTTGGTGATCGAAGACTCGTTGAATGGAGTAATTGCAGGAATGGCTGCGAAGATGAAAGTGGTGTGTATTCCAGAAAAAACGCACAATCCGGAACCTAAATTGCAGTTTGCTCATTATCTTTTCGAGGATATGGCCCTGTTTTTAGACCACATAAAAAGCAACTCATAGAATGATAAAGTACAATCCTAAGAACTGGTTTAAGCTAATTTTTGCCTTGCACAAGAGCGATACAATGCGGATGCTGTGGAAAGAGATCTTATATATAGGTGCGTTTTCGGCCTTATTGTCTTTCTTAATAATTGAATACGCTACAAACACGCAGCCTTTGCACGATTTGGTTTCTGTGTACTCGCTTGTTGGTTTTGTGATTTCCCTTTTGCTTGTTTTTAGAACTAACACGGCGTATGATCGTTGGTGGGAAGGAAGAAAAAAGTGGGGGTGTTTAGTGAATGACACACGAAACTTAGCAATCAAAATTTCGGCAATTGTACCCAAGGGAGAGTCAAGTGATTTTTTCTGTAAATCAATTCCCAACTTCGTTTTCGCGTCAAAGGAACACTTGCGTAAAGGTGTTGACCTTACTGAATTGGAACTTACAGCAGAAGAGTTTAAAGTACTTGAAAAGAAAGTACACGTACCAAACGCAATCAGTCTTCAAATGTATCAAAAGCTGCAAGAGCTGAAATCTGACGGCAAAGTTTCGGAAGTCGAGTATTTGGCGATTGACAATAATTTAAACGCTCTACTGGATAGTCTTGGCGCATGTGAGCGAATTAGAAACACACCGATTCCATTCTCGTACAGTCTCTTTTTAAAGAAGTTTATCTTTATTTTCGTCACAACGATTCCACTGGCGTTTATCCCTTCGTTTGGGTATTATTCAATTATAATCGCAATGTTCTTGTTCTACGTTTTGGTTTCAATGGAAGTTTTGGCGGAGGAAATTGAAGAGCCTTTCGGAGATGATGACAACGATTTACCAACAGATCAGCTTTGCGTAAAAATTAGGGAAAACGTTAGGGAAATTTTCGAAGTTCGCTAAGCCAGCGCCTTTTCGTAACAGTCAAATTGAGAAGGAGTAATTAAGGCCAAGGCTTTTTCTGCTTTATCCGGTTTGCGTTCTACAAAGCTCATTGAGTTCAAGAAAAGATAACCTTGTCTTTTGTACCATTCATCCAATTGTATTTTCTGCGGCAAGTCAACATTTGAAGGGCGCAAAATCTCAATTTTCATAAATTTGGCATTTTTAGAAACGGCGTGTTTTTCGGCAGTTTCTATTAGTTTTCGTCCAATTCCGAGTCCTTTTCGCTTAAAATCAGCACTTAATAGTCCAAAACCGAAAGATTCGTCGTCCAATCTAGAAACATGAATACTTCCAACGATTTCCTTTTCAAGCCGTGCTAAATAAACTTCATTTGCAGCAATAAGTACCCTGAACTCTTCCAAGGAAAGACGGCTGTAGTTATCTCCCCAAATTTCCTTTTCCGTGATCGCATAGGCATGAACCAGAAGAGCGTGCATTCTGTTCAATTCGGCGGCGCTCAATAAATGCGTGTTGGCTAATTCAATTGTAATCATTAGTTGCAAAGGTTTAAAATGATTTCGAATACCAAAACAAAAAGCCCGTTTTTTATTGACTAGCGTTCAATGTATTCAACAGAAATAGCAAAGCAGTGTAATTCAATATTGTCAATGTGATAGCTTCCTTTCTCTTGGTTCCAAACATAATATTTTAGGCTTTCATAAGTAACCTCATCCGGAAGCTTGGCCAACAAATGGAGTTTCTTCCAGCCACCTTGACGCTTTTCTATTTGATCGGAGGCTTTATAAAACGGGATTTTTCCCTCTCCAGTTAGAACGATTCTCAACTCGCTATCTGTTTTCACCCAAGCAGAAATATAGACATTATTTGTACCCTTAGGAACGTTGAATGTTTTCTGCATTGCAAAGGGTTGACCGCCAAAAAACAAGGCTTTAGTTCCTTTGAAGAATTCCTTCTTTTGAACAAATGGAAAGTACGAGGATTCCGGGTTTAATTTCTCAAACCCAATTCTGGAAGAATACAATGTATCGATGGCACTGACACTTACAACATCACGTCCTAGAAGGGCTTTATCCAAATGAGGCGGCTCAAAATAGAGCCCTGCGAGCTGCGAATGTTCGGTTCTTCCAAAGGAATCCCAATAGGAATCCTTGGACATCCAGCCCCAGTGGATAATTCCTTTTTCGTATTGATACGTTTGAAAAACATTGAATACAATGAAGGTGAGAACCAGAACATTTAACCCTATTCGGACAGCAATTTTTTTACTCAATGCAAAAGAAATGAACGCACACAAGGGAACCGCCAAAACGGGGTACAAATTGATAAACGCCCGATTTCCAAACCCAACATACCACCAACACCACCAGGATGAAATCACATAGAAATACATTAAAAAGGCAAAAGGAGAAAACCATGTAAATTGCTTTGAATAGCGCTTTATAAAGAAGAAGCCAATAAGTGATAGAAGCATAATCGGACTGTAAACCAACCAACCATTTCGATAGCTAAACACAGAGTCAAACAAATGCGGATGCAGAAAGAAAAAGCCTTCTTTGGTGTAAGAATAATAGATAAAACTTCCGAAGATGTGCTTGAAATAGAGCAGTTGAGGTGAGATCATTAATAGGAAAAGCCCCAGAAAAGCAAAAGCCTGCTTTTTATAGTTCCAAATCAACTTGAATCGATCGATCAAACCCTTGAATGAATTGACGTTGAATAATAAAATAAACGAAAGAAACAGGATGTCGATTGGGCGAATAAGAAACATGAGACCGCCAGTAATCCCCATCCAAATCGCCCATTTAAAACGAGGAGTATCAAGCCATTTTACGGAGCTGTACATGAAAACGGTAAGCAACGCAAAGCTATAGGCGTGAGATTGGGTTAATAGTCCTGTTTCGAATTCAAAGAGGTTTGTGCCAAGGAATAAAGTTAAGAGGCAAATGGAAACGACCCTGTCCTCAAAGTACAGGAGTAAAAATTTGCTTAGAAAGAGGACCGAAATAAAGAGATAGAAAATAGAGCTAACGATCAATCCGATTTTATAGGGGTAACTGAAGCCGTCTGCTTTTTCGCCTAAAGGCTCGGCAAGCGCATGAGAAACGAGAAAGAAAGGAGTGTACATAATTGACATCCCGCAGGTGAACTTGATGTACTTTGTCCCGTTTTTGTCTTTCATTACCCAAACCTCATACCCCTTTTCAATTTTGTAAACTTCGTGGTTTTCAAACTTGAGGTCGTTGTGAATAAAAAGTGCGGGTAAATAGGCATAATAACCTCTGACATCAGAACTAATTACGGCGTTGTCCTTGTTCCATTTTTCTTGAGAAACAATGGTAAATACAATCGCCAACAGGATAAAGGCACCTGTAATTTTTGTTAATGAATTTGTCTTTAGAAAGCCCATGATTGATCGCTAATTTAGAGATAATCAAGGGGAAAAGAAAGGAGTTTGTGAAAGGTCTACTCTGTTGCGTATGGGGAGGTGAAAGCTTCATTGAATTGCTCCCACGTTAAAGAAGGGTTTGCTTCGAATTCATTGATAAATTGAAGAATCGGCAACAAATCTTCTTTGCTTTTGTATCCTGGTATAGATTGATACACTTGCACTTCAGGACTTAAAAAAACAATTGTTGGATAACTCATTTTTCCTCCCATTAATTTAGCGGGAAGCTCATTGTACCCTCTGCGTCCACTTGCAACAAACTTAAATGTGGCATCATCAAGAACGATATCTTCTTTTTCTTCGCCATCCAATCGAATCGCGTAATAGTTTTCATTTAAGTAATCAGTAATAATTGGATCCACAAATGTCGATGCGTCCATTTTTTTGCACCAACCGCACCACGATGTTGAAACATCAACCATCCATTTTTTCGGAGCGGTTTTATTCAGTTCAAATGCCTCTTCAAAAGACATCCAATTGATTTCTGCCGGTTCAACATTTTCTACTACTTGAGTAGAGTCCGCTTGTGCAGTAGCCGTTAACGTAAAAGCTGACGCAACCAAAACGACTAATAAACTGTTTTTAATTCGATTCATAATAAGTTCTAAATTAAGGTTTTCGTTGCTTCTTTCCAATTCGGCTATCGTTAGCATGTTGGAATCTTAAATGAAAAAAGAGCCTCAATCAACTCGGTTAAACCGAAGCGACAAGAGACTCTTTTCCTTGCTATAAGTAAATGATTAAAGGATATCCTATTTTCTTTTTAAAGTAGACGCTTTTAGGAATGTGATGTATTTTTCAAGTGAACCTGATAACATCAATTGAACCGCCTCGTTTTTAAGTGCTAATTTTTCCATGGTCTAAAGTTTTAAGTTGTTTGATAAGGACAATTCAAACAGCGTGCCAAAAAGGGAAATTGAACAAATAAATGCAGATGATGTTCTACAAAACAACTACTCTTCTCTTTCGAGAGCACTTCGCATGTGGTCCAAGGTGGTGTATGAAAGAAGAACATAACCGTCGTTCTTGTCTTGAATGCGAACAACGTTTTTACTCAATCGATTCCGACTCACATTATAATCAGAAGTGATGGTACCTTGATCCTTATCCAAGGCTTTTTGACAAAGCTTGAAAAACGCGAGAAGATCCGCTTTGGTTTCGAAATTAAACGATCGGATTTGCTTCAAAGATTTTAAATCTCGATAAATGAAAGCATACGAATCGGGTTGAATAGCTACAAGACGGTTGGTTTTATTTATTACATAAATATCTGTTGTGTCTTGGCTAAAACCGAAGAGGGAAACAAGAAGGCAAAGTGTGGTAAAAAGAGCTTTCATAGAATCCAAAGGTATTAAATTATTGAAAGAATAGCGCCATTGATTGAAGTTAAGCATTTTTAGCAATACCGTATTTCAAGGCGTATTTTGTAAGTCCAACACTCCCTTTAACACTTAGTTTATCTGTTAAATTCTTTTTGTGACCCTCAACAGTTCGAATACTAATACACAAGGAATCTGCAATCTCTAAATTCGTAGATTCTTCCGCAATTAATTTAAGGACTTGCAATTCTCTTTTGGTCAAGTCTCTATCGGGTTCGGAACCCAAAGTTGTTCTGTACTGATCAATTCCTTCGAAATAGGTTTCTCCGTTTAGTACACGGGTAATTCCAACAACCAAACCTTCAACATTTACCCCTTTTGAGATGTATCCATTTGCTCCTTCATTTAGAATTCTTTGAATTAAAAGCTCTTCCGAATGAAAACTAAAAATGATGATTGCTGATTCATTGCCATTCACACGGAGTGTGTTTAAGGTGTCAAAGCCATTCATTTTTGGCATTTCGAGATCAAGTAAGACAAGGTCGAATGGTTCTTTCGACATGAGGTTAATAGCCTCAGCTCCATTTTCTGCTTCTGAAATAATGGGGTCAAATGTATTTTGTTCGCGGAGCATGTCTTTCATGCCTTGTCGGGACATCAAATGGTCATCGACGATTAATATTTTTACTTTTTGTGGTAGCGAGTTCATCTTCATACTAATTTATGCAACAACAATTTACGCTAAGGTTATGGTTAAAGCTTAGGCAGTTAGGTACGTGCAGTGAGTAGTACTACTGATTGCAATTTAAAGAAGATTTTTGAAAAAAAACCACGTAAAAATACGCAGTTATATAAGTAATTCTACGTGGTGCAAAGGTTCTCCTCTTAAAGAGGGTGAACATTTTAATAGAAAGTTAAGAGGTAATTGATCTAAAGAGAGGGTTCATGATATTTGTGAACGATTGCGTACTCCATTAATTCCATGCTATTATGAATCCCGAGTTTTTTCATCATTCGATAACGATGATTATCAATCGTTCTTGGGCTACGGCCTAGTAATTCAGCAATTTTTGTAGAGGAATGGCCTTGGCAAAGCAATTTTAAAACGTGCACCTCAGCTTTAGATAGTGGTTCACCTTTCAAGACTCTAAATATCGTAGACTCATCGTTGAGAAGCTCTTCAATTAACTTGGGAGAAACTTTATCATGGAAAAATATTCCAGATGAATGAACCTCTTCGATGCACTCAACAAGGGTTTCGTAATGACAACCTTTACCTAGATAGGCGTTTGCACCAGACTTTAAGTATTTACGAATGTAAAGTTCCTCATAGTGCATGCTGAGAATAATGATCTTTATGGTATCAACATATTTTTTACGAATAATGGAAAGGGCGTCTCGTCCATCAAGAATGGGCATGTCTAAATCAAGAATGATAACATCAATATCTTGATCCTCTAATTGAACGAGAAGGTCTTGACCATTCTGGACATTAATTTTAACTTGAAACTGAGGTTCTTCTTCGAGTGATTCTGCCATTAAATTGGCAAATATTTCGTGGTCCTCAGCGATAGCGATCTTTATCATCGTAGTGGTTGGCTGATTTAACATACAATTTACAATCCTTTTTTGTTTAAATCAGGTTTTTATTTCATTTCAGGTATATATTCTAAAAGATTGAGTAGAAATACGTAATGTTATCGCGGTTATAGGGAGAATAACTTGTGCAGTCACATATTTTCACGCTGCTTTTTGTGTTATGGAATTATTATTTAAAGATTGTTAATCTGTTGTATAAAAGCAGTGTTGAGTTTTTCCAAGCGCCGATCATACCTTTAATTAAAGGTGTTTCAGGTCACAAACAATCAACAAAATAAAGTGCGGGGGTTTATAATAAAAAAACTGAAGAAAATTGATCCAACCAATTGAAAAAGCGATCGTTAAATCGCTTTTTATAAGGAGGATTTTCTAATCACAATTTTGCATGAGAACCATCGCAGAATGGACCATTTCCAGAGGCTTTACATCCGCACCAAGCAACGGTCTTTTTTTCAGTTAGGTGTTCAATGGTTGGAGCCATATCAGATCCTTTATGAGACCCATCGCAATACGGCTGATTGGATGAATGTCCGCACGAACACCATGCATAAGTTCCAGGTTCAACTTCCATGACATAAGGCATTTTTTGAGCTACTTTCTTTTCCATAGTTAAATCATTTAGTTACCAAGGTAAGTAAAAGTATTGAGTTAAAACTGCTCGTTAATGGAAAGGTGACGTTATTTTTAGTGATACTTGGTTGGAGTGGATGCCTTTATAGTGCACCAAGGAACAAAAAAGAGGGGGCTCATTTTAACATCAAGGAAAATTTATCCGGGTCGATAACTTCAAAAAAGAGACGGTTTTTTCCAAATTGAATAGAAATGGATTCAATAGACCTTCTCAGAAAGGCCAGTATTTCTTCATCGAGAAAAAGTTCAAATTCGGTAATGCCCAATTCGAGTGAATGGGAATAATAGGTTTTGATTTCTTTAGAGTCTGATCTGAGTTCTAATTGAGATGATTTGTCGTTAAAAGTCACAACGCACCCTTTGAAGGTATTAATATTGTGAGGGCCATAAACCTTCAATGTTAAAAATTTGAAGCCAGCAGAATCCGAACGTTCTCCGCTCAGTCTTTGTTCATTTCCCAAGGCAAAAGCAGGTTCATCAAATTCCAAAACTTTAGGACGAACCAATTTTTCAAGATCTTTTTTAACGTTAATAAAGCTTCTTAACCACATGGTTGAAAGGTAGGAAAAAAAGGAATTGTTATTGAAAAAATCCCTTGAAAGCAAAAACCCAGTAATCAATTAAGATTACCGGGTGTATTCTTCGCTGCTTCAAGAAGTGATAACACCTCTTAATTCTCAGCTGATTAACTACAGCAATATCTTTAGCCAAATGAGTCAGGTGGGCGAACAAAAAGGGTTTTCCGATTTACTTATTTCAGTCCTCCAAGAATGTATTCATAAATTTCATTGTTGCTTCCAGTTTTTGGATCGCTGAAACTTGCTGTTTTAAAAATTGGCTTTTGGACCATTTCTCGTTGAATCATTTCGTTGATTGTATGGTAAAAATCCATAGAGGTTTTTCCAACCAAAAGAGGCTCTAAGTCATTTCCACTTTGCCAGAACCGCAATATTTCAACGAATCCACTCAGGTAGAGGTAATCTTTTGTAAACCCACCGCCTCTAAAGATTCGGGTAACTATTGTAAAAGCGTCCTCTTGATCCACGCCATTGTCGTCGACTAAAAAATGGAAGCACTCAACGAAGTCTGCTCCACTGCACATCATATCCGCAATGATAACTCGGTACGCCAATTTTTTCAGGCGTTTCATTGTGATGTTTCCACTCAAATACTCCGACAAAATTGCGAGACCTTCTTGTGTCTTTGTATTGACCGGTAAGCCAAGATTGAAGATGTTCAACTCCTGTGCATTTGAGTTCATTGTAGTTACCATGTGAACACCAATTTCATGCTCTACAAGTGCGTTGATTTGTCCACGGGTAAACTTTGCAGTCGGATTAAATAAAATGGTCTTTTTAGCATTCAACACCATAACTTGAGCGATCACACGATTACTCTTTTCAATTTTACTTTCAAAGCCATACATTTCAAGCCCTTCTTTGAAAGAAACCATCGCCTCATCAACTCCGAGACTTGGTGATCTCTTTGGTTCACCTGAAACTTCCGGTAAATGCAAGAAGTAATGCGCGTTTTGAATATCCGTTTTGGATGGACGTCCAAAGTAGCGTAAAGAATTATATAAAAATTTGGGTGTATTCAAAGAGGAAAGTAAGTCAATCTTGTCGAAGTAACTATTGATCACAGATTCGTACATATGTCGAATTGAGACATCCGAAATATCTTGAACTCGAAGGTTGCTCAATTCCTGTTTCAACTCAAAAGGATTGATCTTAATTGGGTTGTATTTAAACTTAGGAAGCTCCGAACATTGATTCTTAAAAAAGCGTTTTTTCTCTTGAATATTGTTGTTCGGATTAACAAAAGCCAACAATTCAAAGCTTTTCAAAAGCTGATAGAGTTCTTTGTCTACTTTAAGAATGGACGACTCCATCGTTTTATCAAGTAATTTTGACTTCACATTGTGTTCCCAATTTGAATTCTTTTGACTGAAGAAGTTGGCATTATTGAGAATCCGAATCTTTAATTGCTGTTGTAGACTTTTAATAATATTTGGATAATCATCACCCGTTAGTTCATTGCAATAGACCTTCTTAATCTCAGTTGCAAGAACCAAGGTGTTTTTGAAGTTGTCCGTAATGTATTCGAGGTTGTAACCTCTTCCATAAAACACATCATTTACTGCCGAAACATTTTCGATGTTTTCCAATTGAATGGTTTCCAACTCTGAACGCCAATGCTCAACCACAGATCCGAAGCGTTTCATGTCTACACGTTCAGCTCCAATGTTGAAAAGAGGGACTTTTCGATCCCACCGTTCATGGTTATAGGAATGCATGTCATATACAATACACCCGCCAAATAATTCTTCTAATTTGCTTATTAAAGCGCGAGTTACTTTATAGTAATTAGCGTGTTTTTGAATACTTTTCTGTCGCTCTTTTGGTGTCAGTTTCTTCTTCCAAACATTCTTTTCCCACGCCGTTTCTAGGATACATTCCTCAGGTCTGCGATTCAAATCATATTCAAAACGTGAATCATGCCCAATAAGGGTAATAGGCATCGAAGCAATAAAGTCTCCAGTAAAAGGATCTTCTTCAAACCAACGGTTGTATTCGTCGTGTTCAATTTTTGCTTTTATTTCTGGACGAAGATTGCTTCCATCATGAATCGCCGTGCAACAATAGGGAAGGTATCTGTTAACTTTAATCGTAAATGAACCGTCAATTGCAATCGCTTCAAAATGTTTCTCTGATTCAATTAATTGAACAATCTCTTTAATCTCCAATCGTTTCATCGGGAATCAATTTTATTAATTCAGACTTGTTTTTTCTATCTCGAATTTCATCAACTACACGTTCTAGGTAGTCGACAATTTTACGTTGAATCTTTGTGTTGTTCAATTTGTTGATGTCAGTAATCGTTCCAGGACTCATCACATTAACCTCGATCAGTTTCCCTCCAATTAAATCCAAACCGGCGTAGTAAATACCATCACGCACAAGCTTTTCTCCAACTTTTCTACAAAGAACTTTATCCCCCTTTGTGAGTTTGTACTTCTCCACCGTTCCGCCTGCGGAAATGTTGGATCGTGCATCTCCTTTAGCAGGTCTTCTTCGCAATGCTCCAATAGGCTCACCGTTAAGCATTAGTACACGAACATCACCATCCTCTGCACCTTCAACATATTCTTGTAAAATCACATAACTGGACTTTCCTTCGGTTCTGTTAATGTAAAAATCAAGCAAGGATTTAATATTGTGCATCGCCGATTTCTCAATAACGATAACTCCGCTTCCTCCATAACCATCCAGAGGCTTTAAAATCATTTTATCGTTTTCAGACTCTTCAATTATTCGAAGTAAATAATTGATATTCTTCGACACATGCGTTGCGGGAATTAATTCACGTTTTGGGTCGTAATACGCCGCTGTATAAATTTTATTGTTCGTTTCTCTCAACCCATCTACGGCATTCAAAATGAACACATCATCTTTAATAGAATCCAAGAAGTTCAAGACTAAAGGATCCATTGGCGGATTATCACGCATGAAAATAACATCGAAGTGTTTTAACTCCTTCATTTCTTCAGTAAACGCTACAGACTTATAAAAAGAGGGAATACTTGTAGATACTTTATTTGTGGCAATAATTGTTTTACATAGGCTCAAGGTAACACTATCTCTGATCGTAAGATTTGGCGGATGTGTTACTGCCACTTCATGTCCTCTTGCGCAAAGTTCATGAATCATACGCAGTGTAGAATCCTGTTTGGGATTTACGCGCTCCCAAGGATACATGATAAAACAGATTTTCATATTTATAGAATTATTTTTGTTGAATATTTTATTTCTTCCAATACTATTTGACTTTCGATATCGCTGATATTGTGAATTGAAGCGACGTCATTTACTAGGAAATCGCGGAATGATTTAATGTCCGAAAACCTCACTTTTACTAAAAAATCAAAGCTCCCAGATGTATGATAAAACTCCATAACAGGGTCCAGCTTCTCCATTTGTGACACAAACTCATTCCTCCTATCAGAATGATGGTCTTTAATCGTGATATTCATGAAAACAATAATGCTCTTACCCAATAGATCAGCATCCAATAGGGCTACATACTGTTTTATGATTCCAGAATCTTGTAACTTTCTTATTCTACCATAGATGGGGCTAGAAGTTATAGATAACTTTTCAGCCATTTCTTTAGCGGTCATTAGAGCATTTTCCTGAAGAACTTCGAGAATTTTTTTGTCCGTACTATCCATGTTTAGCGAATTTAGCCGCAATAAAGAGCAAGTATAACTAATTTTACTTAGTTAATATAAAGACGCGGCTATATTCACTTAATTAATCGAAATTAACACCAATACTTATCAATTATGAGTCGGATTATTAAAAGTTATACAAAATTGCATCCTTCACTTCGCGATGAAGTTTATAGGGGATATTCAGATGGAAATCTCGAGCGGACTTCTTTTCCGTACAAAGGGAAAGTTGTGGACGGTTTAATATATACTTCTGAAGACGTAGTTTATTTAGTTCCAATTTCAACAATTATCGCTGGACGGGCAGGTTCCTCTGATGATTTAGACGATGAGGATGAATCCTTTGATATTGAAGATTAACAGGATTCGGCACGATTGTAAATTTGTTTTCAAATTTCAAAATAACCGTATGTCGTAATGTGATGTCTTCAACGAATTCTCTTGAACTGCAAACTCAATAGCGTTAATAAAACTCCCAGTCTTTTATATTAATAATCCCTCTTTCAATTTGAAAGAGGGATTATATCCAGATGATAACAACAATCAGAACCTTGTTTTGGCATTTAAAACATCAGCTCGCTCTGGACCTATTCTCCTTCCAATATGAATTGAAAAATCAATGGCGCTACAATAGTAGCATCAGATTCTATAATAAATTTTGGAGTGTTTATATCAAGTTTTCCCCATGTGATTTTCTCATTGGGTATGGCGCCTGAATACGAACCGTAACTTGTTGTAGAGTCAGAAATTTGACAGAAATAACTCCAAAAAGGCGTGTCTGTTCTTTCCATATCCTGATAGAGCATTGGCACAACACAAATTGGGAAATCACCGGCTATTCCGCCTCCAATTTGGAAAAATCCAATTCCCTCTTCTCCAGCGTTTTCTGTGTAGAAATCTGCCAACCACATCATGTATTCAATTCCTGATTTCATGATATGGGGATCAAGTTCCTTCTTTAGGCAATATGAAGCGAAAATGTTTCCCATTGTGGAATCTTCCCAGCCCGGAACTACAATTGGAATGTTTTTTTCTGCAGCCGCTAACATCCATGAATTCTTTGGATCAATTTCATAGTATTGTTCCAATACTCCAGAGAGCAGTAGTTTATACATGTATTCGTGAGGGAAGTACCGCTCTCCATTCTTCTCTGCGGTTTGCCAAATAGTAAAAATATGTGATTGTAAACGTCGAAATGCTTCTTCTTCGGGAATGCATGTATCCGTTACTCTGTTGAGTCCTTTTTCCAGTAAAGCCCACTCATCCTTAGGTGTTAAGTCACGATAATGAGGAACGCGTTCATAGCTTTTATGTGCAACAAGGTTCATAATGTCTTCTTCCAAATTGGCGCCCGTGCAGGAAATCATGTGCACTTTATCTTGACGGATCATTTCAGCAAGGGAAATGCCTAATTCAGCGGTACTCATAGCT
Organism: Crocinitomicaceae bacterium; assembly: GCA_047630755.1. Lineage (GTDB taxonomy): Bacteria > Bacteroidota > Bacteroidia > Flavobacteriales_D > Crocinitomicaceae > UBA4466. The sequence continues at coordinate 348,313 of JBLHYG010000004.1, forward strand.
CCTGCAAGAGAGATAAGCATTTTCTTTCCGTCTGCAAGATGTTGTTCGTACGCTTCAGCCGCATCTACAAGTGTGGCAGCGTTGAAGTGCTTATAATGTTGTTTAACAAAGTTTCTAATTGGTTGTTTCATTTCAATTGATAAATAGTTGGATTGTTTCAAAAAGGATTGGGATTATTATGGTCAGATGTGTAAACGTTTAAATCCAATTGTCTTGGTATTTATAAGAGAGCATTTTATAATACAATTTTGCAGCTGTGAATGACGAAACCCGGTCATTTTCACCTGGACATAACTCTACAATGTCAAAACCAACAACCTTCTTTGTTTCAAAAACGCGTTTTAGGAAAGACAGGGTTTCATACCAGTACAATCCACCCGGTTCAGGCGTACCTGTTCCTGGTAGAATAGACGGGTCAAAAGCATCTAGATCGAAAGTGATGTAAACGTTGCCAGTCAATTTTTCTAGAGCTTTATCTGCCCAACTTTTATCACCGACAATTTGGTGGGCGAAGAATACATTTTCAAGATTCATAAATGCTCTTTCTGAGGCGTCCATACTCCGAATACCTACCTGAACCAGGTTTGTGGTTTTTTTTGCCTCATGCATTGCACAGGCGTGATTGAAAGGCGTGCCTTCATAGGTTTCTCTTAAATCAGCATGTGCATCAATCTGGAGAACAGTAAGGTTTTCATGGGACTCATTAAACGCCCTAATTGCACCAATTGATACTGAGTGCTCTCCTCCGAATAGGGTTACGAACTTCTTATCCAAAATATGTCGTTTTACTGCATCGTGAACTTGAGATACCATTGATTCTGGAGTGTCAAAATCAGTGTTCATTTGATCGAGAAAAACCCCTTCTTTGTAAACTTCAGATTTCGTTTCAATATCAAACAACTCCATGTTTTCAGAGGCGTCTAAAAACGCTTCAGGACCTTTGTCTGCTCCTTTACCCCATGTACTTGTTCCATCGTATGGAACGGTTAGTAAGACCGTTTTACTCTTGTCAAGTGTCCCGTATTCCTGAGGAATACCCGCGTAAGTTCTATCCATTTTCATACCCTAATAAATTCATAAATGACGCTGCATTTTGTTCTTCTGCAAAAACTTCGGACGTAATTTCACCGTTTGTATCACGGTCGACTATTACATATTTGGGTTGCGGAACCAAACAGTGTTGCAACCCTCCAAATCCCCCGATTGAATCCTGATATGCTCCTGTGTTAAAGAAGCCAATGTAAAGAGGTTTGTTTCTGGGAAATGTGGGCATATGAATAGCATTAACATGTTGTTCGCTGTTGTAATAATCGTCACTGTCACATGTTAAACCTCCAAGTAACACCCGCTCATAAGGCTTGTCCCAATTTGTTATGGGAAGCATGACAAACCTCTTGTTAATTGCCCAAGAATCTGGAAGTGTTGTGATAAAGGATGAATTGATCATGTTCCATTTTTCACGATCATTTTGTTGTTTTTGGTACAACACTTCATAAAAAACAGCTCCTGATTCTCCAACGGTAAATGATCCAAATTCTGTAAAAATGTGGGGCACGGCAACTTTGGCTTCATCGCACATTGTTTTAATTTGGTTGATGATCTCCGAAGCCATATAATGATAATCAAATTCGAATCCGAGGGAGTTTTTAATCGGGAAACCACCTCCAATATTTAAACTGTCCAATGTTGGGCAGATTTTTTTCAATTGCACATATACATTGAGACACTTTCTAAGTTCATTCCAATAATAAGCCGTATCTCGGATACCAGTATTAATGAAGAAGTGCAACATTTTCAATTCGACATCAGGAATTTCTGAAATTTCTTTACGATAAAAAGGGACGATATTCTCATACCTAATTCCCAGTCTACTCGTATAGAATTCAAATTTTGGCTCTTCCTCAGATGCAATTCTAATTCCAATCTTAAGCTTGCCTTTTGTTCGACTGTGCAACAAATGAACTTCTTCGTAATTATCAATTATAGGAATACAGTTTTTATGCCCTGAGTTAATAAGCTCAGTGATGTTTTCGATGTATTTACCTCGTTTGAAACCGTTGCACAATACGTAGGTTTCATTATTGATAACCCCTTCTTCTTTTAGCTTTTTTACAATATTAATATCGATTGCTGAGGATGTTTCAATATGAATATCATTCTTCAGAGCTTCTTTTAATACATGGCTGAAATGCGAACTTTTCGTGCAGTAACAATAATTATAACTGCCTTCGTAATTCTGTTCATCGATCGCAGATTGAAACCAAGATTTGGCCAGCTGGATGTTTTCCGAAATTTTCGGGAGGTAACTGATTTTAAGAGGAGTTCCGTGCTCCATAATTAGTGCCTCAAGGTCGATACCTTGCCACAACAATGTATTGTTCTCTTTTAAACGGAACTCCTCTTGAGGAAAATCAAATGTTTGCTCGATTAAATCGATGTATTTGTTTTTCATTTTATTTAAAGCATTTTTTATTCTAATTAGTAGTCTGCGTTCAAATCGACCTCTTTAATAATTTTACCTGAATTGTCTAGAGTTACTTCGTAATCACTTTCTTCGATTGGATTGTAAACGATCACTCTAAATTGAGTCGCTTTGGCATTTTCAATTTTCGTTACTTCAATGATTTCAGCGTCGGGATATTTGTTCTTAACACTCATAGAAATTTCATTCGGCATATCCTCTTCGGAAAGTGTGAATTCTGATCGAAGCCAAGCACCTTTAACGGTGAAGTAAGCACTACCATAATTATCCCCATTCTCGAAGTAGCAAACGATTTCATTATCGTTGTCATACCATTCTTGAACCAACCCGCTTGGGTATTTAGTCTTGAATGCAGATGCAGCACTTGAAGGGGGCGTGTAATCTTGTGCGAATAAGATCCCTGTTAATAAGATACTTGCGATTGTTAATGTTACTTTTTTCATTGTTTGTTTTGATTATTATTGGTTAAGGTTTTGTAAGCAGTCTTCTTCAAAACCTTTTGGCATGAGTAATAAAGGTTTTACAAATGACTGTTCACGGACATGTTTTTCTATAGCGTCGAACATTGAGTTATTGCTTTGCTGGAAGTCGAAAATAACAAGTGAATTGTCCTCTTTTCTTAGTTCCTTGACAAGGTTTTTTATTCCTCCCTCAACGCTTTGAATGATTTCAAAAGTATGGTCTAGTCCATCTAAATGTTTATCAGCCATCCATTTGTCCAGTCCATTATCTTCATTGTTATTTTCGAAGCAATAGAGTTTGATCGTGGCTTTCGAAAAACGAGCGATGTAGTGAATCAAAAGCATGGATTCAGAGATAACCTTGTTGGAAAAGTCCGTTACGTAGTAGATCGACTTCGCGTGGGAATGCGTATAATTTTCGGGTACCAGCAAGATTGGAAAGGGCAGGTCATGAAGAGCGTGTTGATCTCTATAACAGAAACCATCATTCCACTTCAAAAAACTACTGTAGCCCAAAACAATTAAATCTATTTTTTCTTCTTCCGCTGTTTGAAAAATATCTTTGACAGGGTCTCCGTAAAGTGCCTTTAACGTGATCGTTTGATCACCATATTCCGCCAGTATTTTTTTCCGCTCACGTTTTAGCTTTTCCATTGGAACACCATCGTATTGAGGGGAATAGTTATTGAACGAATCGTAAAATCCAGAACGATATACTAGTGGGAAGCTATTGAGTAAGCAATAGGTTGCGCGGTTTCCAAAATAGGACATCGCAAAATCCGTTGCGGATTTCGATGACTTTGACAAGTTTGTGGGAATCAGGATTTTCATAGCCCTTTGTTAATAATGCATCATCTAAGCTGACAGTGCTAAACTTGAGTAATACAAATTCTGAACTTTCTGCTTTGCTCTGGACAAACGCATTTTAATAGCACTCGCTCCCATACCATATTTCTCTTGTAGCTCTTCTATACTCCTTCGATACGAATATTTATCGAGAAGCAATTCTTTTTCAGAAATGGTGATTGTATCAAGCAATTGCTCCAAAATTTCGCAAAGATCTTTCTGCGGAGTCAATTCATATTCTTTGGGAAGACAACATACATTTTTTATAGGATGATCAAGCTCTTCACCCTTGCGGCGTTTTCTACAAAATGATATGCAGTAATTAGATGTTATTACAAACAACCATGTGGAGTAACTCGAGCTCTCCTTGAATGAATCAATTTTTTCGAATGACATCAATAACGCATCATTTGCGCAATCATAAGCATCCGCAGGATTCTTTGTTATTGAAAGACATTTTTGATAAACTTTATCGAAGTAGCGCGAGTACAAGTCACCCATCGCATCGAGTCGTTTATTCTTTAAGTCGCGAACCAGTTCAACATCACTTTTCATACTATCTTGAATTAAATTCAAGACAAAGGTGGTGCAGAAACGAACGAGACTTCTGCGCCTAGCGCCTATTTCGTTCTAGGTGATTTTAGGATTTTTTCTACGAGAATCTCGCAGGCCGCTCTGTTTTTAGATATATCCTTTCTGAATGGCGAATTTCACCAACCCTGCGGTATTCTTCAACCCTAATTTTTCCAACAAATTTCTGCGGTGGGTATCGACTGTTCGCGGACTGATAAACAAGGTTTCCGCAATTTCCTGATTTGAATATTCTTCGGCAATCATTTTAAGTACTTCTATTTCTCGCGGTGTTAGTCTAATCTGTGAACTGGAAGCGCTTTCCTGATTCATGCTTTTTAGTAGATTGCTACTAACAGCACTGCTTAAAAAGGTAGCGCCTTCATGAACCGCTTTTATAGCCGAAATCATTTCATTTCTTCCCGTAGTTTTTAATATATATCCGTTAGCACCATTATCGAGCATTCTTCTGATATAATGACTTTCGTTGTGCATTGAAACGGCAAGAATCTTTGTTTCAGGCAAATTATCTTTGAGTTTTTTTGTGATGACAATGCCATCAGAATCTCCCATACTGATATCCATTAAAATGACATCAGGTTTATAATTATTACAATCGTCAATAATTTTCTTTTCATTGTCGCCTTCTCCAACAATTTCCATTTGCGTTTCCGGTTCCAGCATCGCCTTTATACCATCACGGAACATGATATGATCATCCGCTATATATATCTTAATTTTCATTTAAAAGCACGTCTACGGTTATTACTGTACCTCGATTAGGAGAAGAATCTATGTTGAGCTCTCCCCCAAGTACCTTTGTTCTCATTTCAATATTACTCAGGCCAATTCCGTCTGAATCTGTTAATTCGTTCATTTCAAACCCACTGCCATTATCCTCCACCATTAAGTTAAGGCGGTCTCCATTTTTCACTAGTTGTACAAAGATATTTGTGGCATTGGCATGTTTAATTCCATTATTGAGCAGTTCTTGAGTTATTCGATACAGATTCAGTTCAATAGCTTGATCAAGTTCATTACCGCTAAAAGAATGAATAAATTCGACCTGGCATTTGTTGCTTGCGTTAATTCGATTAATTAATCCCTGAAGTGCCGCCACAATGCCAAAATCAAGTAAAACACGCGGCATTAAAGAGTGTGAAACACTTCTCAATTCTTCCGAAACATCGTTCGAAACCTCAACGAGTGATTGCAATTCACTTGCGGTTTGCGGATCCTTTTCTTTGATCCGGTCAATAATGGTTTCTAAGTGATGAATAGAGCTACTCATTTGCGGACCTATTCCATCGTGTATTTCAAGTGCGATTCTGCGGCGCTCGTTTTCTTGTGTTTCGATAATGGACTGTACAGACGACATTTCAATGTTCTTCCAACGCGTAATATCTTGTACTGTTAGAATACTCCAATTATCCGTTTTCCTGCATCGTATGGTCAATACTTTATCTTGAAAGACCATCTCCATAATGTCAAAACGCGCTCTTTCTCCCTCCAGTACGAGTTCTATTAATTCATTCAACTCGAATACATCAAACTGTTCAAGGATTTGGGCGTTTACGATACTTTTCTTTTTCGTCCCAAGAAATGAAAGAGCAAGTGCATTCTCTAGAATGATCACTCCATTACTATCGAAAACGATCACCCCATACGGAGCCTCGTTAATGACTTCAAGAAGAAAGGACTTATCAAAACCGATCATGTGCTCTGCGTTAATATGTAAAATGCAAAGTAGGAAAAAGTTTCAACGAAAATGTGACTTTTTTTAAAACTGGCGTCTAAATGGAAAAAATGAACGAATGAATAACATGTTTCATAAGTCCATAGCTGTGCGTGATATTGATGAGACTATTGCGTTTTACAGAGATGTTTTGGGATGTCGTGTTGGACGAAAAGCGGCAAACTGGGTTGATTTTAATTTTTTCGGGCATCAGTTGACAACTCAACTTTCTCCGAAAAATGTTATTCCCATGGATACAGAATGGAGGGGGAATCGATTTTTTCCTGTACGGCATTTTGGTGTGATTTTGAAAAAGCCCGAATGGATCGAGCTTCGTGATAAAATTGAACAATCAGAATTGACATGGCTAATAGAGCCGTCATTGTTTTATGAGGGTGAGGTTAACGAACAGGAAAGTTTTTTTGTTAAAGATCCAAACGGTTATGCAATAGAATTTAAAACATTCGGCGAGAATTATAGTCGCGTGTTTAGTAAGGATGAGATTAAAATGTGATGGATTCAAAAGTGAGAAAACTGGTGAGTTTTAATAAGCTAGAACCTTCGTTAAGACAGCTATTGATTCAGGAATATCCTGATGGCTTTGGAGACGCTGTGCTTCGCATAGATGCGCCAAAACCTTTTTATGCTGTTTTGTTCGATCTTGAGGATACAACTTATTTGGTCAAACTAAATAGCTATTTAGTAAACGCTTCTCAGGTGGAGTTAGAGGATGATGACATTGTTGAACTTTCAGAAGCAGTTGACCTCGAAGAGGAGGAATAGCGAAAATATTTAAACTATATGGACTTGCGTGAAAAACAAAAAAATTAAGACAGGTTACTGATCACCCAGAACACCTTCGTTACCACAATGCGTACATAGAGAAAAAATGTACGCTTAAGAATTTACACCTTTTACCTAATGCAATAACAACGGCACTTAAAGCAAGTTAACAAATGGGAAAACCGAAAAAAACAGAACAAAATCGAAATAAGGATTATATCGATTTTGTAATTCGACTTAAGCTATCAGCCCTACTTTTGGGATTGTTCTTATTCATCTACTATTTGAGCACTAAAGCTGCATGAAAGAACTCCATCTAAAGTATTTAGGAAAAAAGGATAAATGTTTTGTGTTTCTCCTGGAGGATACAGACGAAATTATCCGATTTCATCACGTCAGATCTGAATTGATTTATGACTTTGAATTATTGACAGAAAAATTCACAAACCGTTTGTTCAAGGTAAATTTTTTCGTTTTGGACCGCGACAATATTACCACTAGAATAATTTCTGATTTGCTTTTGATAGAATAAAATGGAGTGATTATAAACCAATGAAACCGTTCGTTCTTAAAAGGGTTGGTCATTTTGATCAGCCCTTTCTTTTATGGTTAGCCTTGCAATTATAGGTAGAAGAATAGCGCAGCCCTAATTTGACAATTAGACTATATTTGCAAACTTTTTAAATGGATAAAACTTGAAAAAACTTGATGATAAATGGTTTAGAAAATATGCTAGACTGACTTTAATAGGGCTTTTGTTAGCAACGATTTTTTTTATATATCAAGCTTCTAAGGTTGGCTTTGACTATGACTTTGAAAAATTCTATCCTACAAGTGATTCAGAAACAGAGTTCTTCTTTGAGTTCAGAGATAAATTCCAATCGGATAATGACTTTCTGTTAATTAGTATTGAAAATAAATCTGGGGTTTTTGATCTAAAATTCCTGAAAAAAGTAGACCGGTTTACGCAAGAGATAAGTAAATTGAAATACATCGATTCTGTAAGCTCGATTACCAATCAAAAAGAATATTTCATTGGTTTGGTGACCACCAATAAACAATTGATTGATTTTGAAAACGTTGACCTGAAGCGCGATTCCATCAGAATTTATTCGAAACCGGAGCTTATTAATAGTTTCATCGCGAAAGACGGAAAGTCGGTCTGTATTTTTGTAAAACATCAAGATTTTCTGGCAAGAAAGTATAGCGGTGGGCTGTTGGATAAAATGGAAGCGATGTCGAACAAATACGGTTTCGATAAAACGCGAATTGTTGGGAGAATCATCGGGCAAAAGTACTACATCAAAAAAATGATGGGTGAGATGGTGTTTTTTGTTGCATTGAGCGCCATTCTTATCGTCATTTTCCTTTTTATTGCTTTTCGTTCGGTTTGGGGTATTCTTATTCCCCAGTTTGTCATTTTGGGAGGAATGATCTGGCTTATAGGAACGATGAGTTTGTTCGATCAACCAATCAATATTATTTTGACTGTTCTTCCGTCCGTTATGTTTGTTGTTTCTATGTCAGACACAATTCACCTTGTCTCCAGGTATTTAGATGCCCTTCGTACAGAAGAGAGCACCTTGGACGCAATCAAAATGGCAGTTCGTGAAGTTGGAATGGCAACATTATTAACGTCAATCACAACCTCCATCGGGTTCTTTTCATTGGTATTTGTCCGTGTAGAACCAATTCAAGTGTTTGGTGTGGTTATGGGAATCGGTGTACTAATTGCGTTCATTTTGACTTTTGTCACTCTTCCAGCGCTGTTCTATTTCTTTCCAGGACCTAAATATGTGAGAAAGAAAAAGCAAGATCACTTTTGGAGAAAAAGACTCGAAAAATGGTTTATTATTGTTCTGAAGCGCAAAAGATTAATTCTAGGTATAAGTGCAGTCATTGTGGCTATTAGCGTCTACGGTTTACTTCAGATCAAGACGAACAATTTACTGATGGACGACCTTGACAAAAGCGATTCTCTAAAACAAGATTTCAATTATCTCGACGCGCATTATGGTGGGGTACGACCTGTAGAATTGGCGGTAACAATTAAGTCGGGTTCAATAGATGTTTGGGACAAAGACGTGCTGCAAACACTAGATACAGTTCAAACGTATTTAATTGATAAATATGGTTTGGCCGTTAAAAGTTCTCTTGTTTCAGGAATTAAAATTGTGCACAGGTCCATGTATTCTGGGTTGCCAGAATATTACACCTTGCCAACTCAAAAAACAAAATGGCGCGACATAAAACGCATCATAACTGTACCTAGTCTTGAACATGTTTACCGCATGCTCGTTGACTCGACCGGGCAAACAATGAGAATTAGCGGAACAATTCCCGATTTAGGAAACATTCCAGTGACCAAAATGGACAAGGATCTTAGGAAGTTTTTGGAATCAAAAACGATGAATGGAGTCATTGACTATAAAGTTACTGGCACAGCCCATTTAATCGACAAAAACTTGAGTTATTTATCTACAAGTTTGGTTAAAGGACTTTTGGTCTCTATTCTAATTGTAGCCTTATTGATGGGATTGATCTATCGATCTGTGGGAATGTTACTTATCAGTTTAATTCCGAACTTGATTCCGTTGGTCGTTATTGCTGGAGTCATGGGATTTGTAGGCGTTGAACTAAAAATTTCTACAGCAATTATTTTTACAATTGCTTTCGGAATTGCCGTCGATGATACGATACATTTTCTCGGCAAATTTAAGTTTGAACTAATGAAGGGCAGAACGAAAGTTTATGCGCTTAAGCGAAGTTACATGACAACAGGTAAAGCAATGATCCTGACAACATTTATTCTTTGTTCAGGGTTCGCATTGTTAGGGTTTTCGAGCTTCCTTGGAACGTTTTACTTAGGAATATTGATCTGCATAGCGCTATTTGTTGCGCTTATTGCGGATTTAACGTTGTTACCAGTATTGATTTTATTGTTTTACAAACCCAAAAAGAAGCGAGGATAAAAAATTACTCAGTATTTGAATCATAAATTTTCAATGAAATTTAGCCATTCAATGCTCTGTTCCTTATTCAAAACACGAGGGAATTTAATTTGTGCACCTAACTTTCCTTTGGACTCTAAAAAGAGATAGAATTTTTCAACTGGAAGAACCGTTAAAACAGGATTCTGCAAGTTTATAGATCGAGCACATTTATAATCGTCATTTAAATCTGTCAGTTTTTGATCAATTTCTCCAATAAACGTTTCGACATCTATTTCTGAATTTGTTCCCAGAAACCAATGATGGTTCATGTTGTCTTCATTGACGTAAATAGTAAACTCCGTGATTTCTACATTCAACTTCTTAGAAACATAATCCAACGCCTGATTAATGTTATCAAGGCTAAGGTGTTCTCCACAGAGACTTAAATATTGTTTAATTCTCCCCGTTAGAATGATTTCTCGCTGTTCAACATTCGTAAATTGAACCAAATCACCTATCATGTACCTCCATAAACCAGCGTTAGTTGTAACTACTAAAGCATAATTGACAGATGGCATCACCTCGTTCAGGGTAAGGGCTATATAATCGTCTTTTAAAGAACCATTCTCGTCGAAATAGTTCGCGTTAAAAGGAACGAATTCGTAGAATACACCCGCGTTTAGCAAGAGCTTCATTCCCTTTCCTGACGTTGTATGTTGGTATGCAAAATACCCTTCTGATGCAAGGTAAGTGTCTAATAGGATTACTTTTTTACCAAATATTTTTTCCAGTCGAGAGGTGTAGGGCTGAATAAAAACACCGCCGTGCACGTAAACCTCCAAGTTTGGCCAAATCTCATGAATGTTTTTCAAATTATAATGATCAACAATTTTTTCCATGAGTAAAATACACCAGCTAGGTACGCCAGCAATAATGCTAATGTTCCATTCCGGAGCTTTTAGAACCATCATGTCCAATTTTACTTTCCACCGACCCTCTTTTGTAATTTTATTACCCGGCTTTGCCAAGGGAGTGACTAGGAACGAAGAATATTTCTTAAGAATACCGCTGAGGTCACCTTCTAAATATTGCCCTTTTTTTGTAAGTCGAGAGCTACCGCCTACGGCAAGTAATTGTCCTCCATAAAATTTACTGGATAAATCCAGTTCATGTAACATTGCTAACTGACTAATACTAGATTTCTGGAAGGACCGGATCATCTGATTCGTAATAGGAATACGTTTACTCGGTGAGCCTGTTGTTCCTGAAGAAAGTGCATAATGTCTAATTCGCCCAGGCCAAGTATGGTCTTTAAGGCCAAGCATTCCTTTTTTTAGCCACTTATCATAAAATGCTTCATAATCAGTGATAGGAACGTTCATCTGAAATGATTTAATAAGATCATCCGATTTAAGAATGTCTGTGAAATTATGCTGAACACCAAATGTTGTCCTGTTAGCGGTTTTTAGAAGGTTGGTTAAATCATCCGTCCATTCCCGTTTTTTATCCCCTTTTTTCTGAACTCTTCGATAAACAAGTCCATTCGTTTTTTTTAAAAACGTCCCAATAATTCGCATTGGCATTATTCTTTGAAAAAGTATTCTTTTTAACTCGTAATTTTAATTATCCCAATTTGAATAATTCGTAACAATGATACATAAATTGTGCATAAAGTAGAGCATAATTTATGTTGAAATAACGAGAAATAAATCGGCCGTTTTCAGACTGTTTTAATAGAGCTAGAAAAAGGGTTGCTCCTAAGGCCCGTCTATATAATTCTGTTGATGAAAATATTGAGCAACCAAGGTTCAGAAGAGCTGATTTATCAACGACTAAGTGCAGCCAAATACCCCGTTGAATTATACAAGTCTTGGATGAAACTTGGAGTAGTGTTCAGGTTTGCCGTCTTTAATAGGAAAAACAACCGTCGATTTGTTGTTGATTGACAGAACGATTGGGATTAAAGAGAATCATTCTAAAAGCAATGAATAACATTTACAGCAGCAAAAAGCAGCTTTTTATATATCTAAAAGCATATAAAAAACAATATTCCAATAATAATATATGCATTTACATATAATTTAGTATATTTACTTTAGTTTATATCTAAAAGCATATAATGAGAAGGATAGCTGAATTTGTGAAGGAACGTAGAAAAGAAGTGAATCTCACACAAGAGGAGTTCGCTGAGCGAGCTGGTGTTGCACTAACTGTAATCCGAAAAATAGAACAAGGTAAGACGAACCTGAACATGGATAAGGTCAATCTAGTTCTAAGTATGTTTGGGCATGAATTGGTAGCTGCAAATAGTAAAGAGTTAATGGATAATAACGATTGATTATGAGAAGGGCAGAAATCTATTACCAAGACGATCTTGCAGGAATTCTAACAGAAACAGATGAAGGCGATTATGTTTTTCGTTACGAAGATCATTACGTAGAAAATCATCCGCACGACTTTATCACTTTTTCAATGCCTGTTACTAAGGTCCCGTTTCTCGAGAAACGATTATTTCCATTCTTTGAAGGATTGATTCCTGAAGGTTGGTTGTTGGATATAGCTTCTAAAAGTTGGAAGATAAATCGCAATGACAGAATGGGTTTATTATTGGCCTGTTGTCGAAACTGTATTGGAGCTGTTAGTGTTGTACCTATAATTGAAAAAGATGAAGCGTAACTGTCTGTATTGTTATCAGCCATTAGATGGAGATGGGGACTTTCATGAGAAGTGCAGTAAGAAGTTCTTTGGAACAAAGGACGCTCCGATACTGTCGCACACAATTGATGAAATGTCGGAACTGGCCAAGAACCTCGTGGAACGAAGAGTAGCTGTTCCTGGTGTACAAGCCAAACTATCAATGTCAGTGATTAAGGATGCATCAGAAAATGCTGAAAATCGACTAACTGTTGTTGGAGCACTGGGAGGTAATTACATCTTTAAGCCACCATCAGAAAACTTTCCAGAAATGCCAGAAAATGAGCATGTAACCATGCGAATTGCGGAAGCTTTTGGAATCAATGTTGTGGAATCAAGTTTGATCCGTTTAAAGTCGGGAGAGCTTTCGTACATCACGAAGCGTATTGACCGAACGAGGAAAGGGGAGAAAATACACATGATCGATATGTTTCAAATCACAGAAGCATTTGATAAGTACAAGAGTTCAATGGAGAAGGTTGGGAAAGCACTTAATGAGCATTCAGACAACACTTTGTTGGATCAACTGTTTTTCTTTGAGTTAACCATTTTCAGTTACCTGACAGGAAACAACGATATGCACTTGAAGAACTTTTCAATGATTCGTACCGCATCGGGTTGGTCTTTATCTCCAGCGTATGATTTATTGAATGTGCGTATTCTGAATCCAGAAGATAAAGAAGAGCTTGCTTTGACGCTGGGCGGAAAAAAGAGAAAGTTTACACGCGCTTGTTTTGAACGTTTTGGTGAAGGCTTAGGATTAACTCCGAAGCAAATAGAAGGAGCGTTTAAGAGATTCATGAAGAATAAGCCGAAGGCGATTGAATGGATTGGGAATTCCTTCTTATCGGAGGAGATGAAAACGATGTATGTTGAGCTTTTGAATGAGCGATATATTAGGATTTACTGAATAATAGCTTCTTCAACCTCATCTCTTTCTAATCCCATATAAGAACAGAACTCGGCAATAGATACCAACTGATGATCGTCCTTGTTTAAGTGCTTCTTTATCCTCTGGATGAGAAGAAGAAGCAATACTTCTGAAGAACGAAGGGAAAAAGAATAGCGTTCACTCTTTCAGGGATTCATCTTCATTTGCTCCTATTCAAATTGCTTTCTGCGTGTGTTGTAATGAATCATATAGCCATTCTTTGACGATTCACTTAAATATGAGTTCTTGATCATCTCAGTGATTGAATCGTGACGTGTGGCGTATGATTCTATGATCTTTTCAATTTGCTTTTCAGTTACCCCAATCTCTTTACCGAAAGTGATAAAGTCAGTTCGGTTAGGAACTCCTTTTAGCTTATAATTTCCAGATCTTAATTCTTTGCTCATTAAGCCTCCAGTTAATGCAAAAGCAGGATCATCAACATGCAGTCTTGTATCTAATAAATCATACGTTGGACTAAGTACATGATCTCCGTTTACGGTCTCAAGAACTGCGAAGTTCTTCAGGTGTGCATCACCATTTGAAAAGAGGTAATTGAAAAGAACGATTGAGAAATATTTTTCAATCTCGACACGCCAAGCTGGAATGTATTCACGAATGAGTTTTCCAAGTTGGACGTAATCGTATTCGTACTTAAAATCCCCTCCTGCATTTTCAGATGTCTTTCCAGCAAGTGAAGCGAAATCTTCTTTGTTCCATTTTCCTCCTTCTTTTCGCACATCAAATCGCCTGGTGATATAAGCGGGTTCTCCGCTCTGAAAAAAGATGAGTGCATTTGGAGCAGTATTAATATTGAAAACTTGCTCTGCAATTTGCATTGTTAAATGCTCATTGGCCGGTACATCTTCCACTTTCCTTAAATCGATTGGAATTGGCTTCAAGATATGTGTCCCCTGTTCCCCTGCTTTTGTTAATCGAAGTTTGTTCTTTTCTAAAATTAGAGACAGCTTCTCTTGTACACCTGAAATCGAAATACGGTTTCTATTCTCCATGAAGAGCACATTGGCTTCCTCACTTTTTTTTGGTGCAGAATAGGGCAAAAGGTGGCTCACTTTTTTACCGTCAAACACATTGCGGAGCGTTGAAGGACTGTATGAATCAAACCCTTCTTTTAAAGTTCCTGGGCAATATTTAATTTCAGGTAGGCTCATTCGTTAATTTGTTTGATGGTCACTGCTCCAATAGTATCGTTGTTGGCCGTTGCCATTAATAAACTGAAATGATCCTTTTCATCTATTTGAAGTGTTCGACTTTGCAATTTCCTGTTAACACCTTCGCTGAGCATATTGAAGAAGAAAGGGAATAGAATTTTTGAGGAATGTTCCTTTTGTGATTTCGGAAGCGTGAGACTTACTGCAGATGAGGTAGTATTTGCAAAGTAATCATCGTCATATACAAATGAATAATCGTGTTGATTGTCTTCAATCAATCGACCAGCAAGTTCACCATTTCGATATACTTCTGCTATTCTCATGTGTTATGCTTCTTAATTGATAGGGTAATTTCCATCCCTAACACGTCAACGATTGAATTGATGACCTCAATACTCGGGTTAATCTTTCCGTTCTCAATTCGAATAATGGTATTGGAATTTACCCCTGCGAGATCCGCAAGGTGGACCTGAGTAATTCCTAAGGTTTTTCGTCTTGCCTTTATGCTATTTCCAAGTTCTGTAATCAACATTACACTGTTGTTTTAGTATAAATATATGAGATTATATTGAATAATGATATCAAAACACCATTAAAATGGTTATTTATCGTTAATAAATACGTGATTGGGTAATAAATGATATCAAAACAACACTAAACTGGTTATTTTCTTTTGAAAACGATATCATTTTACTGAATAATAGCTTCTTCTACCTCATCCTTATCCAACCCCATATTAGAACAGAACTCTTTAATGGATACCAACTGTGAGAAGGGTACAATATTATCCTGAATGAATTTCTTGTTTTCGGGAAATTCTAAATGTAAGTCTGAGCAATATTGAATTTTCATAATTGAGTGCTTTATTAAAAGTAGTCAATCGTTTAATTTGACCCTTAATATCATCCTTAAAGTTCCAAGCAGGTTCTAAGATTGTACAGAACATCAAATAAATGATGCGGTACGATGCGCATTGATATGAGAGAGGGACGATAATACTACTACTTATTGCATTCGTTGTTTTTTGGAAAACAAACGGAGGAGGGAGTGAAGACCGCTTTTTTTTATAGTACTAAACGTTATGCATGTGTCAAGTATTCATAAATAGTATCCTCCACGACCGAGTTCATCTTAAAACTAATCTTCACGACTGAAACCTCTTTCCCATTATCACCCTTCATCCTCGTTTCTTCAAAACTCTCGTCAATGGGTGTAATATCCCCCATGAAGTAAAACTCAGTTCCTTCATCGTTACTTTTCTTAATAAAGAGCGGTAAGCGCAAACCAGACTTGTAATTCCGAATCGCTTGAACATCGTTACTCTTTAATGTCCTTCTAGATTTAGACATCCATTCAAATTTAGAAGGGCTTACAAATCCATCTTCATACTTGGTAGTGCTTGAAATACTTTCATCCTTGTGGTAATTCACAAAAATGGGGCAGTTGCTTTTGTCTTTGGCAATAATGTACCCACCCACGTTTTGAGCTAGAGGGTTTTGATTCCAATTCAAAATACGGAAGACATCTTTACGTGTATACTTTTGGTACAACTCAAAACCACCTACAAATTTTGCCGAGTTATATTTGGCATCATACGTTTTGCCAGCATAAGCTATACTGTCCAATAGGAATTCTTTAAAATCAGCTTGTTCAAGTAGCGCTTGAAAGTCATGGGTAATGATCAATTTATTAGCCTCTTTCCGCACGATATTCAAATCATAGATTTCTCGGGCAGATTTCAATTTCTTGTCCTTGTTCTCTCTGACAAATTCAAAGTTCAAATTGAGCACACAAGAATCCAGTGTTGCATCAGAAACAATAGATCCGTATTTCTGTTTTACTATGGCTTTGAAATCATCGAGATCAACAGTACCTATCTCAATCAAACCTTTTAAGAGCAAGGTTTCTTCAATCCGTTTCGCGTTGTTAATCTCATTCGAGAAAAGCTCCAGTAACTTCTTTTGTGTTTCATTAATGCGCCCTTTGAGCTCATCTTCCTGCCCACTTACAAAATTGAAATAGGATTTGGAATAGTTCACATACAATTGAGGATCACGCGAACCATGCTCTAGAAAATCAACCATCATTGGAATTCGTCCCAGTTTATACTTGAGCAAATTGTAATCCTTGGTTAAATCCTTTTTCAACTGCATATTCGCAGAATCTATCGCGGCAAAAATCTTTTCCTTCGAAATACGATCGAAGTTAATGGTAGATGCACCCGGAATCAAACTACTTCCACTGGCTATAAGTTTTCGCAAGGCATCCTTGTTGTAGGAGGTATCGCCATACAGCGCAATTGGCACCAAGTAATTATTGTTGTAATTTCCTATGAAGTCAATCACCGTTAGATAATCTTTCTTTCCAATTTTACGCAAACCACGTCCCAATTGCTGCACAAAGATAATGGCAGATTGCGTAGGGCGAAGCATAATAATTTGGTTCACACTCGGGATATCAATTCCCTCGTTAAAAATATCCACCGTAAAGATGTAATCGAGCTTCTCCGCTTTGTTCTCGCTTTCCAATAAGCGAATCGCTCGCTGGCGTTCACCTTCAGAACTATCACCAGTTAAAGCAACCGTTTGATATCCCCGTTCATTAAATTCTTTCGAGAGTTGAATCGAAATTTCATTCTTAGAACAAAAAATTAATCCTCGAACATTTCCATCATCACTTCCATATTGTTCTGCAGTTTCTATAATCCTGTCGACACGTTCTTTAGCTGTTAAAAGATTGAAGCCTGTTAATTCATCTATTTCTTGATCATTGATCGTAAGATCAGTTACCCCGTAATAATGAAAAGGGCTCAACATTCCTTCCGCCAAAGCACGGTGCAAACGAATTTCGTAGGCAATGTTGTGATCAAATAACTTAAAAATATCATCACCGTTTGTTCTTTCGGGAGTTGCCGTCATCCCTAAAAGAAAATTAGGCTTAAAATGATTCAGTATCCGTTGGTACGATTCCGCTGTTGCATGATGCGATTCATCAATCACGATATAATCAAAATGATTCGAATCAAACTTATCCAAATGACCCTGCTTCGAAATTGTTTGAATGGTCGAGAAGAGGTAATCCGCTTTCAACTCTTGTCGCTTACCGGAATAGATTCCCATCTTAATATCAGAACCCAAGAGACTTTGAAACGTCTTCATCGCTTCTTCAGCAATGGTCAAACGATGCACGATAAACAAGAACTTCTTCGGCTTGAACTTCTGAACATCAAAAGCAGACAAATACGTTTTACCTGTTCCAGTCGCAGAGATGAGCAAGGCCTTTGTTTTACCATTGGCGCGTAAATGTTCAATATTCGCCAATGCTTCTTGTTGCATTACATTAGGCGTAATCTTTACATCTTCAAACGTCTGTCTTTTCTCTTTAATCTCACGTTCAAATTGAGTACGAGCGCGCCAAAGCAAATCGTATTCAATTAAGTATTTATCCGTGACCACTTGCGCGGCATCGAATTCCGTTTTAAATTCTTCAACAGCAACGCCAATCAGTTCGCTATCATCCGTTGCAGAAATCTTTAAATTCCATTCCTTGTTGGAGCTCAGCGCCGTTTGCGTGAGGTTACTGCTCCCAATAATTAAGTCAAAGACATTTCCCTTTCGGAACAAGTACCCTTTGGAATGGAAAGCACCTTCCGTTGCTATGCGTAATTCAATGTTCTTGAATTGTTTAATCCGTCGGAGTGCTTCGGGTTGTGTAAAGTTGAGGTATTGAGATGCGAGGATCTTTCCTTTGATATTCTTCTTCTCAAGCTCTATGAGCGTATTCATTAGTGTGGCAATACCACTTGTTGTCACAAAAGCCACAGAAAACCAGAACTCTTCGCATTGTTCCAATTCACGCAGAATGGTCGACAATACCTTTTTACCTTGTTCTCGATTGTTGGTTAATAATTCGGGTCGGTACGCTTTATTGGATTGTATGAGTTGATCTACAAATCCAGTTTGAATACTCTCTGAAAGCGCCTTCCGAATATTCATGCTAAGCGTTCATCAATTGCGCAACGATTGGTACATCAGCCCCCGCCCAATCAAGCCCTTCCAATTCAGAAGTTGAGAGCCATTTGTAATCAATGTGTTCAGTGAGCTTAATAGTTGGATCAGCGCATGTACAAATGAAGCTATGCATCGTTAAAAAGAAGTCAGGATATTCATGTTCCACTGTAACGAGTTCATCACCCGTAGAAATCTCCAGATGCAATTCCTCCATGATTTCACGCTTGATTGTTTGCTCCTTTGTTTCACCGGCTTCAATCTTTCCACCAGGAAATTCATATTTCTTAGAAATATAAGGGAGCTTACTCTCTCCACGTTGCACGCATAAAATCTTGCTGTTGTGCTTAATCACCGCAGCAACTACTTCGACTTTTTTCTTCTCTTTTTGCATGGAAACTAAGATAGATAAATATTAGATTATCTCCTGGTTATTGGACTTAATTTGAACCGCGTATAATTTTCTTTCTTATGTTCTCCATTCCTAGATCATCAAAACAATAGATCTTATTTGACTTTCCAGATTTCTGGAAACCCCCGTAAACCATTAATTTTGCTGGTAAATAGCAAAAAACCCGATACTCAATTAAGAATATCGGGTGTAATTTTGCGCTCCTTCAAGGATTGGAGCTTAGTTTTAAAGGGTATGGTATCAAAGGAATACAGACTATTTGAAATAGAGCCGAGACGCTATTGAGACGTTAAAACAATTTGACCTTAGTTTATTTTAACAATAGTCCAAGCCAATCAACTGTCTTAAGATGAGGTAGAAATTAGTCTCATCTTATTTCCAGTATTGCTTCACGAAAAAAGCTTTGATATTATCAATAACAGTAAGTGGAATAAGATATACTCTCTTGAAATAATTTTGCTGAGCCTCTATACCTTCAGGGAAAGAATTATTCAAATAATCTGAACTTTCAAATTTTGATTTTAAATAGAGATACTTTTTTAATACTCGAACTTTTGAGAAGTTATTAATATTATCCTCTAGTACTTTTTTTATATCATCATAATGAGTTTTAGTCGCAAAATTTCCAGCCCCTATTAAAGTCCCATAATCCTTATACCAAGCGATTTCGTATTTGGTTGTATTTGGTATACCATCTGCATATCCTAGTATAAAATTCACTTCTTCTTCTGGATGCCCTAATTGAGCTATTGAGGGATATGCTCTTGCTACATCTAATAACAATTCGTCAAATTTGATGCTCGGATTATCTTCTAAAGCTTCCAATTTCATTACGTTTTGAAATTCAGGACCGAATAAAATATTTCCTTTATGATATAGTTTTCCGCATGTAATTGCTCCTTTACATAAAAAGCCTCGGGAAAACAGTAAATGAATTGCAAAACTTGCACTAGTAATTATTTCGTAAACACCACCTGGTAGCGTTTTGTCAACAGAGATAACTAAAGAATCTGAAAACTGAAGCATCTCGACACCATAGCCTTTATTACTAAAAAGGTCTTGTACGTCTTTTAAAGCATCCTTAAGTTTATTGTATTTATTTAAGTCAGTCTCGGATCCCTTGATTGTACTTTTAAAACCTAAAAAGTCAACAAAAAATATTATTCTTTCTTTTCTATATGGCATTGAGATGTCTCTTTTTACAAAATGATTTTAATACTAATTATTCAAAGTATTGCTTTAGGTGTTTCACAAACTGATCAAACGTTAAAGCATCTTTCCATACTCCCTTGCGAATATTTACCGCTCCTGCGTTGCTATCTAACTCAACTCGCACATCACCGGCTGAATCCAATTGACTTACGCCTTTTTTCCAATTTTCAACTTTATCTCCAATGTGATCTCCGATGTTTGGTACGAATCTAGCCCGATCAATAAACTGTTGTTTGTCCGTGAACTCGCCAAATGGTCGACTTATAACACAAAGAGCATAATGGTCTTTGTCTTGTACTGCTGCTGCACCTTGAGTAATTGACATTTTTACTGTTTCTTTTCCTTCTATGGCACTTTTTAGTTCAATTGAATATTCCTTATCGCCAATTCGAATTACAAAATCTCTGCCTACATCGGGATTCTCTGGATCCAAAAACTTAGAGTCTGCTTCTCCAATTGCTTCAACAAAAGCATCCTCAGCAGCAGTACCTACTTCTTTTCTCCATCGAGCAAGTTCAGCAGATATTATCATTTCTTTCGCTTTTTCGATCAATTGATCTGCGCTACCAAGCTCTGCTACTGCGTCATCCAATTTTTTCATTTCGGAAGCAGATAGGTTTAAATTATCCAGTTTCTCAAGCTCTTCAATAGGTTTTTTTAATTTTAATAATCTACTAAAATTACCACCTCCAAAAGCTTTAATATAAAGAACAGGTTGTTTCTTACAGAATATTGGAAAGTACTCATCTGCTTTTGAAAAATTCTTATCTGTCCACTCTTTTAATTTTAGAAAAAGGTTATGATACTTCTGTCCTTCTTTCACAAAGTCTTCTGAGTCACGATCATTAAAAAGGTCGTCAATAAGTCTTGAAAGACGAATTTGATTTGTTGTTCTAATGTTCTTATTTGTAATACCCGTATCTACTAGAAATGTCTTTGGATCACCTCCTACCGTATGTTCTTTGTACAAGGATTTTATCATATCATCAAATGGATATTCTTCTCGATAAATATCTTCAGTATAAACTTTGAAACAATTATCTTGAGTTGGAATTATCGCATAAGTCAAAGCCGCAGCTTTATTCTCCTCATTCCTAAATACAAAATCATAAAGATCGTTAAGCCAATTCGACGCACTCTCTATATGTCCTTCGAAAAACTTATCAGACAGAGCTTGCAGAGTCTCAGAAAATTGGACTAAGTGACAAACATATTTTAAGGCACATTTTTCAGCAGGCTCCCACTGGTATTCTTCATTTAGGTTTACAATTATCTTTTCTCCGGTCCGATCTGGCAAGAATTGGCTGAGTAATCGATACCATTGCTCTCTCTTCTCTGCTTTAGTTACTTTAAACGTTCCGCATAAGTCAATTACAGCCTGAATCTGTTCTTCACTAGCATCTTTAACTTGTAAAGTTCCGATGTTCAAATTGAGTGATAATAAAAATTCCTTTGCATCAAAGGGCTCTATGAACTTTGCTCTAAATCCAATTGGTAATAGTTCTTTTTGAAGCCGTCTACCCATACCTTCAGAAATGGATTTAAATCGTTTGTCTAAATCTATGTCATGAAACACATTATTCTGAATGGCTAATGCACCATCTTGACTTGGGTAAATGGAATAATCATGACCGAGTCTTTCATATCCGGAAACCTCTAAATAAGCTACTAAATCTTGTAACCATTTAATAGAGTCCTCAATAGAAAACTCAAAGTTTTCTAATTTTTCTTTTGCTGCTACATCCTTTACAAGTTGTTCAATATTAACGGTAATTCCTGCTGGCCAGTTATCAGTTTCTTGTTCAATTATCCTAATCCAATCTTTATAACTGTTTTCATTGGGACAATTATCAGGGTACCATTTTGACAAAAGTTCAAACATTTGTTCAGCATACCCTGATTCACAATAAGCAAACTTGGCTTCAGATATAGAGATCATTTTCCCTGAAACTGTTTTTACCAAATCATGCGAAAGAACTACTTCACGTATAGGTTTTTGGATTTGAGTATAATACCAATCAGCACCATAATAAGCATCTGCATTTGGAGGGCACCCACTTTCAGCTAGAAAGTGCAGGTTATTGACTTTCTCTTTTACCAATTGATCAACAAATTGAGGGAAAACGGAAACAAATTCCTTTAGTGCATTTCGATTTGAAGTAGCATGTTTATCATCCTTCTCATCTGTATCTAATGCGATTTTTGTGCGAACACCATCTCTTGGTTCTGTTGGCTGGAAATTTTCGTGCTGAAGAATTACGGGAATGTAGAATTCCTCTGTACCAATTAATGGTAAATCCTTAAACAGTCTTGTATTCTTTTCAAGTGAATTTAAAGTATACTGATTACCAATGCACGATACCGGCACTGCTATGGTTAATTTTGGATTCGAATAGAACAGAAGCCCATTATTACTGTCAGGTTTTTCTTTATCCTTAACTTGAATAAAAGATAGATCCAAAACAACATTCCTTTTTATTTCAGTGGTGAAAACATGTTTAGTTTCAGGATATTCAACACTAATTGAATTTAACTTTGAATTCACTAGCATAGCGAAAGGTAGATTTAACTTTAATTGGTCCATACCCCCTAAAGCTATTTGATATGCGCTTTTTCCAAGTTTGTAATAAAAACTATTGGAAGAATTTGAATGATCGCTATCTTGTGTTATTGCATCAATATCTCGTATTTTTTGGATACCATTGGATATAGATTGCTTCATGTCACCTAAATCTTCGGGAGTTCGATCTAATGTGAAACTAAAACGTCTTTTTCCAGAGAGGTTTTCATGAACACCTTCAATTCTAACAATCTTGTTTAAGAGGTGACTTGTAACGAATCCTGTCCCAAACTTTCCAGAGTTCCCTTCTGCACCATTTATTGGCTTCGTAGAGGTCTTTCGTAACATGGCAAGAAGATGTTGAGATTTGAAAGGCTTGCCATTATGTTCAAACCTAAATTCATCTGGATAGAGCTTCAATTTAATATCTACACCTTCGCCTGCCTCATCCCTTGCGTTTTGTAATAATTCCCATATCCAACGGTATTGATGAATGCCTTCGAGCATATTGATTCGTTCAACTTCATTGATTATAGATCTAGCATCTGATTCATCTCTTTGTTCCGCTAAAATACGGTCAACATCCGTACTATGAGTATTATTGTCCATTGATTCTCTCTGAATTATAGATTATTACTTTCAATAATCAAGAACTCTAAGTTATAGATAGCTTTGCGATTTATAATGATGATTCCTAACCTTTATAGAGCACAATCAATCTCTTTTACCACATCAACAGCTCGATTCCTTGTAATCTTCCCATAAACCTCTGTACTCTTTATGCTTGAATGCCCCATAAAGAAACTTACAGTTTTTAAATCGATCCCACCATCTAACATAATGGTTGTCGCAAATGTATGGCGGGCTACATGGTGAGTTAAAGTCTTTTGAATTCCAGTAAAATCAGCGATCACTTTCAAATAAGCATTTACCTTTTGATTTGTGATTCTTGGTAGCACATATTCTGAATCAGGATACTCAGCTTCAAATTCCAACATAAGCTGTACTGCCTTCTTGAATAATGGTCTATACAAAGGTTCTTTTGTCTTCTGCTGTGTTATAGACATCCAATGGTTGTTGTCAGACTCTAGTGTTACATTTTCTCTTTTGAGCTGATTGGCATCGCTAAAACGTAATCCAGAATACACACTAAAGAGGAAGAGCTTACGAACTTTGTCTAGTGATTTGTTCCCATCAAAATCGTGCTCTTCAATCCTTCTGATCTCATCAGTGGTTAAAAACTCTCTCGTTCCTTTTACATGTTGCATCACAAACCCTATACTTGGACTAATAGTAATAACCTCATTTACCAAAGCATGATTAAAAACTACTTTAAGCTTCTTTAGATAAAGGTTTGAAGTTGCTCTAGCAATAGGGCGTTTCATGATATGGTGATCCATTGTACGTAAATGAGTTTCGAATTGTACAAAATGTTTTCTTTTCCACTCGTCCATCCTCATATTAGATAAATGGATCGAGGATAAGAAGACAGTTAGGTACTTTCTTAGAGTTCTGTAATGGGCAATTGTGCCAGGTTTGTATTCATCAGTCTTTGCAGCTATAATTTCAATGTGGTTATCGAGGTATGTTAAAATTAATGGACTTCCAATTTTTGAATTTTCACCGTGATAAACCATTTTAATATTAGCTGCTGTAGGTCGAGTGCCAGTATTTCTAATTGAAATGAAGGACTCGAACAATTTTCCTTGAATTCTAGAAAGTTTTTGATTCAGGTAGTTATTATGAGGTTTTGTGTCATTGAACTTCATGTTTTCCGAATCCCAATCTTCTTCTTGACAAACGATGTCAGCCTTGAATTCTGCTTTCATTCTATTCAACCCAACCCGCACGTGTATGGTTGTTTCTCCTTTTGAATTCGTTACAGCAAAGAACTTAGCGGTATAGGGTATTGTCTCAATATATTCCATTGTCAGAATGTTATGCTTTCTCGTTATCGTCTAGGAGTCTTGACAAATCACTAATTCGGTAAAAAAGCTTACGCTTACTTAGTCTTGAAAAAGTCAACTTCCCACTTTTGCGTAGGGCATACAAAGTTGATTTACCAAGTCCAGTTATTCGTTTAGCAGATTCTTCATCAATCCAATCATTTATTGATTCAAGTTCTTGTGTAAACCCAATCTTAGTTTCGATCGATTTTAATCTTTCCGTTAGTGCTTTTAATTGAAGCTGAAGCGCTTCATCAAATCCTTCGTTCATACGAGAATAGCTGTTAATAATAAAAAGGAACAAGTTTCTCCTGCTCTTTTTATTATATTCTGGACTTGAACCTTTGTTCTAGTTATGCGGAAACAACCTCTGTTTATCTTGACAAATGTTGTACTCTATAATTATGTTGATCGTTTTCTCCTAGCGGACCTATCTTCATGCTTCAGGAATTGCTCCATAGGGGTCAATTTTAATAGTTGGTGGTGTTACACCTAACCTTTCAAAGCAATCGATAAAGATATTTTTAGCAATAACAGATTTGGATTCTGGCAGAAGAACTGAATCATGGATCGTAAGAAATGGACCAACACCTTCCTTGATCAAAGCAGGTACGATTAAACCAGTCATTATTCTGGATTCGAATCGTTGACACATACAGCTTATAGTCTTGTGAAGTTCTTTTTCACTGAAATTCCCTTTATCATCTAAACATATAGATTTCACCAAAGGTAATTCGGATTCGGTTATGGATTTCATAACCTGTATCCCTTTCCAAACATCATCGAAACGCTTACTAAACAAATTGCGAAGCTCCCTATATTTTTTTCGAGACGAAAGGGTGTCAAATAACACACGCTCTATAATTTCTGTTTTTGCATCATCTCGTTCATCTAACCCTCGCTCATCTTTCCAGTGTTCATAGATCCCACCATTAGCGCATAATTCAAGATATTGTCGAAGCTTCGTCCTGGGGATTTCTTTAATCTTATCAAGAACATATTCGAACTCAGGCAACACTTTTTTTGCCACCTCTGGAAAAGCAAGAATAATCGCAACAATGAAAGGTTGACAGTTTGATATATCTACTGAACAAAGAGGCTCATCCACGTTCTTAATTCTGAGAAATGATCTATATTCTCTTGGTAAGCGAGTGAAGGCACTATGAAAGCGTTCCCCAAAGAAACACACAATTGGTTTTGGGATACTATTATCATTAATTAAGTAGGCTGACATCTCTGCATCAATAATCCCTCTATTTGATTTTCGTTTCAAGATTACCTGACCCGAACCAACTTTAGATATAAACTTGCTCAAACCATCAGTATCAAAATAGAAACTAGAAAGCATCTTATTCATTTTCTTATGAATAGAACAGAATGGAATTATTTTACGGAATTTATCAGAATATTGATCCTTCTCAAACTTAAGTTGATCATTCTGTATGGCCTTCAAGGCTCCGTACTTTATTATTTTTTGATGCTTAAACCTTCTTCCATTTTTAGGATTGAGCAATCTTGGATTGATTCTATATGGTGTACACCGTTCGCCACTCACATAACTTTTAGTACCGTTATGTGTTCGCTTAATCTCTATGATTCGGTTATCTTCTAGAAATTCATCATACTTGGTGTAATTTTTTGTAAGCAGCACTTTTAGTCTTTCTGCTGATAGTTTGACCCAACCTTCTTTGTGATAATGGCCATCACGTTTCTTGTCATTCAGTTCATCAAATATCCATAGTGAATATATTTGATGGAGCAGTACTTTTATTCTATCTGGACACAGCTTAGTACCTTGAACTAATTCATCAATGTTCTCCAAATTAATTGGTAGCACAACTGTCAACGGAACTACTTTATTTGTTGGTGTATATATACTTGGCATAGGAAAAAAGGTGCGACATCATACTTTAATATTATCCCTTTCTGAAAATCTTAATTTCTTAAGAGTATTTAAAGAACTCTGTTGGGGATTTTACAACAGAGTTCTTTAATTTATATTAATGGTATTCACTATTGTTTCAGACCTTTACTTATGCTATTCATATAGCAGAATTAGAAACAGTAGGTCAGACCGCCTATACCTGCATATTATCAGTTATTACTTGGATGAGCAGAACGTTTAACTTGCACTAAACCCCTCATTAGTTTTGCTTGTCTAATTATATCTTTTGCTAAGCTCCTTGAATGATATTTATCCTTACCGTATGCGGCATTGGAACCGATTAGCTTTAAGAGAATTAGTAATCCTGGTTCCCCTGGCACCCGTGAATTAGGATCATTTGCAGATACAACAAGTGTATCGCTCAATTTATCTCGTATAGCCCCAGCAACTCTAGTACTATAACCTAACCTTGGTCCTTTAAGTCTAAAAGAAGTGAGGAACAAACTGTGTAGCTCTTGACGCAGCATCGTTTGATAGATGTTTAAATTTGCAACATATTGGTACAACAGGGACTCTATCTCTATTCTTTTATCATCCGAGATAGAATCCAATGGATGACCATCCAGTAAACTACCTAGTTTATATGCTATAAGAGGTAATTGAATTGAGCTGTTGATGAGCTCATTTAATTTATCCACTTTAAAAACAAAGCTTATCCAATCTGTCTCTCCTTGTATTCTTACATTTATTAAATCCATAATTAATAGTTTTATACACGAACCATTATTGGCCCTGTGTGATTAATAATTTGTTTGTTTTAAGCTGCGATACGCATATCTTCATTAGAGTCAATATTGACAGTAGGACTAAAGTGATTTAAGACCTCTTGTGTGAGTATGTTTTCCTTTATATGTAATCCTATAGATTTCGTGATATTAGGCGGGACAGCGTTCCCTATACGTGCCCATTGCTGATTGAATGAACCTAAGAACTTGAATGACTCAGGAAATGATGATAAGACCTTCAATTCAGGTATGGTTGGTCGTCTTCTCAGTCCATCTTCTTCGTAAAACCAAGCTGACATTGTTTTGGTTATTGTACACATTGGCTCAGTTGCTGGAATGAATCTATCTTGAAATTGACCTGGGGAAAAACCAATGACATTTGGAATGTGGGCTCCAACAGACATTTTTTTGACGTTAGTCAATTTTGTCTGAGGAAAGAGTTCACCTATATTGAATCGTTTTTGAATATCATTTCGAACACCCATGACGATTACTCGTCTTCTTGCCTGTGGAACATTAAATTGTTCTGCTTTAACAACCTTGAATTCTACACGATAGTTAAGTTTCTCGAATGCTTCAACAATGTTGTTCCAAGCAGCTTTCATCTTTCCTCTTCTCATCCCAACCACGTTTTCTATGCAGAAGACTTTTGGCTGAACGTCCTTGATTAACTCAATCGTTTTGAAGTAGAGCTTATTCTTTTCATTGTTCACATCCCTTGAAGTATCAGATTGAGAGAACCCTTGACATGGAGGTGATGCATCAAATACATCTAGCTCGCCACGTTTCTTACCGATCAGTTTTAACAACTGCTTACCTGTCAATTTCTCAATGTCAATGTTCTTAAGTTTGACTTTTGGAAAGTTGAGTGCAAACACCTTTCTCGCATGTGCATCCCATTCAATTGCAAGTAGTTCTATAAAGCCGGCCATTTCATAACCTAGACTTGATCCTCCGCATCCTGCGAACAAAGAGATTAATGTTATGGCAATATTTTTAACAGCAGGTATTACCTTTTTCAGTTTTGATTTTTCTAATTTCCTCATAATTCTAGTTATTAAATTCATGTTTACAATTAGGGCAACTGTGATTGTACAGCTTGTCCAATCCCTCACCTTTCGAGTCATCCTCATTCGCCTCATTGTTTTTTTCTACATACTTACCTGTGGCTCTCAAATAGCCTTCATGCAATGACATTTCACCTTTTGATATTAGGTTCAGGTATAGGATGTGGTTTTCCGCAATCTTCTCAATCTTATAGACATTACCTTCTGCGATATTGCAATGAAGTGCCAACTTTGCTCGAGTACTCAGTTTGTCAAATTCTGACAGGTTTTCTTTAAGATCAGTTCTTTCACCTTGCTTCTTAAGCCAATAGATTTTAAGAGTTTTAATCTCGTTCCAACGTTCCAACATTGTTTTATCCCTATGGCGGTTGAATGAGATAATGTAAAACACATCATCTTCACTTTTTGCTTTGTCAAAAACTACTGCTGGTATCTCTTTCCAGCCTAACTCCCGATACACTAGAAGCCTTTGAACACCATGTATGGTTTCATTCTGGTTGTTAATCACAATGGGTTCTAATAAGCCATCTGTTTGTATTATTGAATCCTTTAGGATCTCTCTTTGACTGTTATTCACTTGGTAAATTTTGGCATACGAAGGGTGTATGCTAAGGTCTGAGACCTTCACTTTACTTGATTTTAACATGATTAATTGATTTAGATTAAACTTTGATTTTCGAATTGTTTAATCCAAGCGCTTGGAGAATATAGAACGGTGTGCACTCCGTTGATTTCTATATTGTATTATTTTGCTATTGCTATTCTATAGCTGATGTAAGCATTGAATGCTGATACTATATCTGATTGTGATTTCAAATCTCTTTGTTGGAAAATTGAACTTCCTTTTAAACTTCTAAGAAATGATTTAAGCAAACCTGGTTTTGAATACTCCTTGAAATCTTTTGGGCTTATCCCTAAATCAGATATTGCCAATTCCAAATAGCTTGCATAAGGTAATCCGCTTTTGAATTTTTTCAGGTTATCCCCTATCTTATAGAAGTAAGATTTGTTTAACCATTTTGAATATCCATTAAGGATGTTTTGAACTGTGTTGTTTGAATTTTTCATCTTTATTATGTTTTAATTATTAACTCTTTCTACATAATAAAGATAAGCAATACCCCATATTTAACAGGGGATTCGGGAGGTTCTGGGAGAAGGTCGGGAGAATGTTTCTGAACAAACAAGGCCACATCACGACTGCTGTGACATGGCCTTATTCTAAGTCGGGAGGGAGAAAAAAAGGATTTCCTAATAAATCAGAGATTTGATAGCCTTATCTAGGATTAAACGAGAGTTATCACTGATTGGTTTTGGGGTCTTATGATTTCGCACGCTATCTTTTCCAAGTTTTTTACCATTCCTCACAAAACAATTATTTACTAATGGCCAAAAATTTCTACTCTCTCTTAAGCCATCAGCAATACCCAATACAAAATGATTCAACTCTTTATTAGTCCCCAACCATTCAACAGGAGCGATAAATCTATCTTTTTCAAATAAAGAAGCAAATATTTCAGCGTTACTTTCCTTAATGAAATCTCCGCTAAGTATATCGAAGCAATCCATTAATTTAATTCTTAGTTTTTCAATATCACCTGTAACAAGAGCTAAATTTCCGATTTCTGGTTTACGATTGTAATTTGAATAAAAATGATCTTGACCTTCAATTGAATGATCAAATATTTTACTAGTCACAATTCCTAATTTTGTAATAAGCTCGAATGGTATGCTTTTATGCATTTTTTCATCACTATCCATTATCTTCTTCAATAGAAGTTTGTATGTAATATCTTCGACATTCTCATCATACCACTCTTTAATTCGAGTAGTAATATCTATTATGGCTTGTTCCTTTGTAATGAACGATTGAATAACTGCTTCCAAGGCTTGAACAGTTGAGTTTTCACTTTTTGATTCTAGATTTTCATTTAGAACTAAAAATAGTTTGGTATTCAGATTTTTATAAAAATCTTTGCCCAAGGCATAAATCAATTTCAGATTACTGTCATCACTTCTGTTTAATGAACCATAATTAAACCGAGAATTAAAATCATCCCAAAAAATAGAATTGAGCTTTGACTTAACTCCAATTTGATGTATAGCTTCATCGAGTTTGTCTTTTTTTGAATTTGATATTTTTTTTAAATATAACTTGGCATCATCTATCAACTCTTCACCTTTTTCTATGATTGACAGGAACAAATCTATGTTTACCTGATTAGACATCTCAAAAGCACTTAGGTTAATTTCTGAAAGTTTGGATCCAATCACAGAATTAATACCAAGACTCCATTCTTCAATTGTGTCAGGCCATTTGTTTTTCTCTATTGTGTTTTTAATATCATTTTTCTCTGAAACTAAGTAGTTAAATTTCTTTTCGAGACTGAAGATGTTTTTCAGCGACTCTTCAAGATTAGTTTGAAAGTCAATTCGAGAATCGCTTGTTAAATAAGTGATCCTTTTTAAATACTCTTTCGATAACTCTGATCTTAATATACTTGGCGAATGTAACTCTAACCCCATAATCTAAATATTATGACATTAAAGTTACAAATTCAAATACACATCTTTAATCTGATCCTGTGTAATACCGATGTAAGATCTTGTTATGGATGTTGAACTATGCCCAAATATGTCAGACAAGTATATTAGTGCTCTATCTGATTGACCATCCATTTCATAAACGCGTTTCCCAAATGTTTTTCGTAACGTATGAGAACTTGGATTTTGGACACGAACATTGTATTTGGTAAAAACAATCTTAAGTCTCTTATTAATATATGAGGTTGATAATTGTCCTCCCCAGCGATTTGCGAAAATGTACTCACTATTCCAATGACCATTTTCCAACCTTAGTTCATTTGAACAAATGTTAATCGCTTCAATGACTTTTTCATTGAAAGTTATAGTTCTCGTCTTCTTTGTTTTTGACTCTTGAATGTTGAGTTCTTCTTTATTAATGACATCATTCCATTTTAATGAAAGTAAATCACTTATGCGTAATCCGAAATAACAGCCCATTGTAATCAATAGGTAATCTCTGTACTCTTGATCGCGTTTTATTCGATCTGTCAATCCGATCATTGTATTCCATTCCATCCCGGAGGTTGTGGTTTGTCTTTTCGTCATAATATTTGTTTATGACGAGTGTAAACGAAATCTGGACGTGATTGTCCCATTTACAGCAGTTTTTCAATGTAAACGGGACAAAGAGAGGAGTGTTGTTTGTTAATTAGCTGGTTTCCAGCAATAGTCCCAGTTTTGATGAAAGTGGGACAAGGGATTGAGAAAATCCATGGTATCAACGATATTATTTTTTTGTTCAAAACGTAAAAAAAATACGATCTTATTTATTAAATTATATAAAGAAAGAAATTTACTGTCGATAAGTTCATAACTTATTGATGGTGTAACATTAATCTAGATACCGTATTGTATTTTTGTAAAACATGAGAAAAGAGCTCAAATTTATCATATCAAAACTTAGAAGAGAATATAGTGCTCTTAATAGAATAACTTCATTCGATTTTACTCAAGGCGTTAGCTTTATTTTTGCCGTATACTCATTAAGGAATCATTTAAAAAATGATGACAATACGGAATCAATGTTTGAGCTAATTGAAGAAACAAAAACACTCAAAAAGACATTTCCCAAATTTTTTAAAGCATATTCAAAGGTTAAGCCTGAGTTAAGTGACGAGATTCTTTTCGATATAGCTTTCTTTTTTAGAGAAAGAAGAAACTTCGATGAAGTTAACTCATGGACATATCAATATTTAAAAAAGGATATTGAGCGAGAAGTTTTCAAAAAATCATTAAGTATTGGCGGTAAGATTGAGGGATTAGATATTCTCCCAGCGACGCAATTTTTCACTGAGGACTATATGACTGAATTTCTCGTTTCAGAATCTCTAGAAACGTATAATTCAGATGAACTTAAAAAAATAAGAGTTTTAGATCCTGCGTGTGGGGGAGGAAACTTCTTGATTTCAGCATTTGATAAATTAATCCAAATCTATAGGGAGCATAATATATTTGATGATGATAATGAACGTGTACAGCACATATTGACGAATCAATTACTGGGATATGATTTAGATCAAGGGCTCGTAGAGATAGCAAAGCTCGGATTATTTATCAAAGCCAGTAAGTACAGAGTTCCATTTGACTTCGAGGTGAATTTATTCAAAGGAAATTCGGATAGCATGGTCGGCTTTCTTGATTACAGATATAAAAGAGGAGAAAATAAATTACCTGATCATGATCGAGGGCTAAAATCACTTTTTACAGTGCTCAATTCTTCAGAAAATAGTTTAGTCGTTCTCACTAACCCACCATTCATGGGGCCTCGAGATATGGATGTTCAACTGAGAACATACCTCCAGCGGCACTATCCTTCGTCGAAAGGTGATTTATGTGTAGCCTTTATGATTAGATGTTCTGATATTCTCAAGTCAAATGATTGTACTGGGCTTGTAACTCAAACTTCATGGATGCATCTCACTTCTTTTGGTCAATATAGAAAAGACCTTTTGGAGAATAATTTTATTCGAAAATGTTTGGATTTAGGAACGGGAGCATTTAGTGATTTAGGAGGAGCGAAAACAAATGTTAGCTTAAGTATTATTGAGAAAGTAAAACCTAAAAAGCAAGAGAGTCAGTTTGTCAATCTTCGCTATTTAAAACATCCTAAAAAGTCTTCTTGCATTAAGAACAGAACATATCATGAAGCGGATGTTTTTAGGGTTAAACAATCTGATTTTTTGTGCAATTCAAACAATGAGATTCTGTACTTATTATCTGGAACAATCAAAGAAAAATTTAATCGGTTCGGAAATTATAGTGATTACGCAAACCCGATGCAAGGGACATCAACTGGAGATAATACCACTTTTATCAAATATCATTGGGAAGAATCGAGTAACAAAGACTGGGTTCTTGTTAGCAAAGGAGGAGGTTATTGTAAATGGGAAGGACTTAACTACTATAGAGTGAAATGGGGAGAAGATGCCCAACACATTAAGGAAAATACAGGGTCAGCAATTAGAAATTTAGATAAGATCAAATCCACACAATTGGTCTATAGCGATACTGGAACATTGGGGTTGAACGTAAGAGTTTTATTACCAAACCAAGTTTTCATTGCTTCTGGACCTGGTATTCAAGTACTAAAAGGGTCTGAGTATGCTCACATGGCATATCTTAATTCCAGAGTTTCAACGTTCTTTCTAAAAGTGCTATCACCAAAACTTACTACAAGCGCTGGCTATATCGGGAAAATCCCAATGAATGATGAAATGGCACATTCTCTGCAATTATCCAAGCTAGCCAAGAAATGTGTTGATTTAAAATCAAAATTTTTAAAAAACAAAATCACGAATTACGAATATTCTTCGTTGAATTTTTCGGAAATATTCGATCTCGAAAATTACTTGAACAGTCAAATTCTGTTGGATTTGGAATTGGAACTCAAAAGACTTGATGCAGAGAATAAAATTGAAACTCTAGTTCGAGAAAATTTGAATTTAAGTGAAACCGAAATTACTGAAATTGAACATTTAGTTGGTATCAGTTCTTATCAAATAGAGAATAGAAAAATTTCAATCAACATTGATGAACTCGACAACATTATTTCAGACTCCATTGATTTAAATTGTGTCTTTTCAAGCAAGAAAACTAGAGGGTTTCAAATGGGCTGTGATGGATTACTAGAATTTCTAGCCTACAATTACGGCATCCATCCTAAGACTATTCTTTCTTATCTATCCAAGAATTTGGATTCACTATATCATACAAGACAAAAATACGTCCAAGATCTACTTCATAAAATTGTACTTGTTGAATCAGGTTATTATGCTGACTCTAAATTTCAAAAGAATGAAAATCAAGTAAATATTTCGTCTCAATTACATTCGAAGTATGGACCTGTTATAGCTGCTGCAAGTCATTATGGTATAATCATCGATGATTGGTTCCCAAAAGTGTTTAATGAACATCATTCTCAAAGTTTCAAAGGAAGACCTTTGTTGAAATACATTCATTCAACTAACACGCACACGATAGTATTCGTATGAAAGAATTCAATTCGATAGCGTCTGAAATCATTAGAAAGGGATTAAGTGATTCTGTAGTTGTCTTAGACAATACCATCACAAATCCCGAAGAATATTATTCGACTAAATTTAGAATATCATCATCTATAGTAGCTGTACTGATTTGGTATAATTTCCAATTCCCAATTACTGGAAGAAAGTTGAACATTAAAAATCTATCAATTGATCTTGAATCAATTTTTGGAGATACTGTCTTAGCAAACGAGTTAAAGAATTTGAATGAAAAAGAACAAGTTCTAATAGATTCATTTCTGGAAAAAGTGATGGCATCAGAGGTTAAACATTTTGATTTACCGACGTTTTATGAATTGATGATTTCTATTGAATATCCAGCTTCAAACGATTCAATTATTTCCACCTTAAATAATAGTGCCAGAAACAAACTCGGCTCATATTACACACCTCAGGAATTTGCAGACTTATGCGTTCGTGTGGCAATCGACGATTATATCTATCAAAAATCGGGATGTAAGAAGTATTCGAACAGCGACGATAAAAACGAACCGGATAAAATAATTGAATTATTAGAAAACATAAGTTTTTGTGATTACTCAAGTGGTCCCGGACGCTTTCTAATTGCTACACTTCGATATTTCGACAATTATGTTTTACCTCATATCAACAACGATCGCAAAAGTGGCTTCTTGCAGAATTTGTATCATAACATTCATGCTATTGATGTTGACCCAATCGCGTTAAGCATTGCTAAGTCTGAGTTGATCCTTCATTCAAATAAATCTGGGCCTGGCAACTATGTTTCGAACAACTTCATCCATGGAAATCCGCTTGTTCATAGTGAAGAGAACTTGCCATTTGAGAAACGAATAGAACGATTTCGAAAAGGATTTATTTATCATTCTGACCTAGGATTGAATGACGAATCACTTCCGAACATCGACATAATTATAGGTAATCCTCCCTGGGAAAAATTAAGACACGAGGACAAAGGTTTTTTCAATAGTATTGCCCCGGAAATCGCTTTGCTATCTAGGAAAAATGAGAGAGAACATTTCATTTCAAGATTAGAAAAGCAACAGCCAATTGTTCACCAATATTATACAGATCACAAACAAGCTCTTGAAGATAGCAAGTTACTAATCAAAAAGGATAAAAGATTTAACAAATCAAACTCTGGCGAACTAAACACCTATGCCTTGTTTACTGAATTGGCAGACAATCATCTTAAAGCAGGCGGGATAATAGGTCTCATATTGAAGAGCGGAATTGTGACTAGTCAAGTAAATAAAAAACTGTTTAATTACTTACTGGAATCGTCAAAAATTCGTCACGTTTTCGATTTTATTAATTCATCAAAAATTTTCAATATAGATAGCAGGGAACGTTTTTGTTTTCTTGTTTTGGGTGACAATGAAAAAAATTATTTCAATTTTGTTTCTAACCTTAAGGACATTGAGGGCTTGATGAAAAAGGATAATATTGTTTCAGTAAAAAAGAAACACCTTCAGTTAATCAATCCTCTGACAAACATGCTTCCTAACACTAAGAATAAGGAGCAATTAAGAATCTTGATTGATTTATGCAATAAGAATAACTCATTTGAAAGTGTGTTCTCGAATGCGAAATTTGGAAGAATAGTTCATTTTACCAATCACACTCCTTGGATTTCAAAGGAAGAGAAGAGTGGTTTTATTCCAATTTACGAAGGAAAATTTTTTCATCAATATAATGGAAGATTTTCCGGTTTTAATGGAGTTCCCAATTCTGAGCGCTATGGAAGTAAAGTTTCATCGAGAAAACTGGATGTACTCGAAAAATCAAATTCGACTTTAGTTCCAGAATCAAGGTTTTTTATAGAGAAAGAAAAATGGAATCAATTGTCAAAAAACTATGTTGGTGACTATTGTCTTGTGTGGAGATCACTTACATCTGCAACGAATCAACGAACTTGTATTTCGACAATTCTCCCTTTCGTTCCAGGTTCACAATCCATTCAATTTCTTCAATTGAATAAGGAGGACTTGGTTTTTTTAATGACAATTTTCAATTCCATCGTATTCGATTATGTTCTTAGAATTAAATTATCTGGCATTGATCTTACGCAAACGGTAATTCGCCAAATGCCCGTACCGAACAGATTAAAACTGGATCTAACGATTAGTTTCAAGAATGAACAGGCCTCGATTAAAGATCATTTGTTTTCAAGAGCTCTAAGTCTATTGACAGATGATACTCGATTAAAGTCACTCATAGATTCATTTGGATATAAAACAAAAGTTCTAAATAGTACGGAAAGAGAACTTGCATTGAAGGAAATCGATTTTCTAATTCTCTATCTCTACGACGTCAACACTAATGATATTGACACCCTAATCGCTGAATTCCCACAAGATTACACTACTGAATCGAAGAATTATTTGAACCAATTACTTCAAGAGGAGAAAATCTTAGCTGAGCATTAATTGAAAACACCGTATTCTCTACCAGTACTAGTATTTCCACTTTTTGCTCTATCTAAAGAGATAGATTGGTAGTGTGCTTTTTCGCTCAGATTAGCCAACTCCAATTTATAAGAGGTCGCATTAAGCTTTGTAAACACAAGTATTCTTCTAATAAATCCATTATATTGACTAACAGCTGTGGTTAACCTGTCACCATCAATAGTTTTTCCTTTTAACTGAAGTCTCCAATTGGAATTATCCTCTGTGTATTTTAATGTATTCCCGATATAAACATCCCCTCTAAATTCAAAATCTAAATTCAATTCGACATCATAACCTTCTGGATTATCTGTGAAAAAGCTTACGCTCCCAAACTTCAGAATACCATCTAATTTTCCTTGTTTAGATAAATCGAGAATATTCCTTGAGCCCCCAGTCATTGCTCCCGTTTCAATCCACATTTTGTTCGCTTGAATTTCCTCTGTAGCGTCAAGTGATTCTACTGAATCTGGTTCCACTTCTGAATCAGCAGTTTCATTAGGCTCTTCGCTAACAACGACCGGCGTCAATTGCGGATTGTCAAATCCTTCAGGGTCTCTCTGAACGGTAATATTTCCAAGCCCTTCATTACTTGATCCTGTTCCACTAGATTGCCCTGCTCTATCTCCTGCTTGCTGAGCCTCTGTTGGCACTTTCCCCTGAGCAACTAATCTATCGATTAAGTCTTGCGTAAGTGGATATAGAACATCAGATTCTCCATTCTCATTTAATATTGGACTAAAATAGGTTCTCACCTGTTCGAGTAAGTCATTTTCCGCCTTAGAGTATTCAATTTGAACAGAGGACTCTATATTACTAACAAGTCCTCTTCCCGTTAAATTATTCGATCCGATAATAGCCATTTCAACTTCGTCACCTTCGAAAAGATATATTTTCGGATGAACAATAATTTGTTGGCGAACAGAGAATACAAAACAATCAACGCCCCAACTTAAAAGAACCTCAAGAGATTCTTTAGAAGTTCCTTTTTCATCAACACCTACGATTACACGAAATTTATCTATATGATTTTTAGCCTCTTGAACATGTCTCGTTAGTCTCGAAACACCTTTCTTACTTACAAATGCTACAATACATTGAAAGGAGTTAAATCGGTTATCAGCTAACCCTTCCATAAGAGATTTTGCAACTGAGGTATCTGCCTCTATATTAAACCCTTGTCCTATAAACTTTATTTCCACGTGAATAATTTAAGACAAAGGTAGGTTTCAGCACAGGGAACTCCAAATTAACTCTCTGACTTATAGTGCACGGAACTGCATACAGCATACTTTTTTAGTTCCTAGTTATATACAGATCATCCTTTATATTATTAGAGGATTCCACGGTATACAATGGTGATAAGTTGACACACTTAGAGAAGAATTACAATGCAAATAGAACCTTCTTGCATCGATCCGAATGGAAGTAATGGTATAAGTGTTATTTTTATATACATAAATACTAATTAATGCCAATAAACCAAACCACTAAAACTGTGAAAAAAGAATTCCCCTCAATAGACGGCAGTGTGTTAGAAGGTATTGCCAAGGCCTTGGGCGACACGAATAGAGGACTTACAGGCCCTGAAATTGATAAGTTTATACTTGAAGCTAAATTGATAAATGTTGATCCTGGAATAACTAAGTGGAAGCGCCTTTTCAACTCCTTTGTCGAATTCCAGAACAGAAAAAAATTTTCTAACAATATTTTGACCTTTATTACAAAGTCCATGAATCCTGCAAGATACATGGGAGATAAAGAACGCTTTGATCTTTTAAGAGACGAACTAAACAAAAGATTGGGATTTATTGGATATTTTCTCACTGAAGAGGGGCGACTAACAAATACATCAAGTACAACGACTATTTCAGAAGCTGAACAACGTATAAATCGCTTGAAGAGCAAATTAGAAAACAGAAATTGTCATGAGAAAATATTCGAGTTTTGTATTGCTGAATTAGTCGCTGAAAACTACTTTCATACTGTTTTTGAAGCAACTAAAAGTATTGCAGAAGTAATGAGAAATAAGACAGGTTTAACAAGTGATGGTAGCGCTCTAGTTGATACCTGCTTTTCATTATCAAATCCTTTGATTCAAATCAACGATTTGTCAACGGAAACAAAACAAAGTGAACATAAGGGGTTTGCTAATCTGATACGAGGAGTGTTTGGCATGTTTCGGAACACAACCGCCCATGCGCCTAGTGTCATTTGGCAAATAGACGAGGAGGATGCTTTAGATATTCTTTCAACGATTTCCTTAATTCATCGCAAGCTGGATTATTGAAATGGCTCGAACATAGCGTACACTGAACCCGCTTAAATAGAACAATTCGAGATTTAAAAAAAAATGGTCACAGCTTCGACAGTTATTTTATTATAAACAAACCACTCTTCAATGAAAGTAACAGAAAGGACCATTAAATTCTTAGGTAAAACCCTTTGCGGAGATCAACTACTTCCTTACAAGTCAGGGCCCAAACTAGTTGCATTATTTGTTGAGTTTGGTGCGGATGATCAATATGGGGAAGGGTTTCCTAGCAGATGGCAATATACTGAAGACAAAGTACGACAATTTAATAATTCGCCAACACTAAAGAAAATCATTGAAAGCTCGGTAGATCCAAGAGATCTCATGGAATCTAAATTAGATGCATCCGAAATAATAAAATCTATAAATGACTATTTGAAATTTGATGGATATGAACTAAAGAAGGTTGGTGAATTCTATAAAATACATGATTCTAAGGGCCTAATAGTTGAGCCTGAGACAGTAGTAGGGCTGAATCACGATTTTATTCAAGAGCAAATTAAAAAATGTCACACTAAAATTGATCAAGGAGATTTTAACGGTGCAATAACCAATGCTAGAAGTTTAGCTGAAGCGGTTATGATTGAAATTATTGAAACTCATGAGGGCAAGGAGATTAAAAATGATGGTAAACTAGATAACCTTTATAAGCGCGTAAAGAAAATACT
Source organism: Crocinitomicaceae bacterium (assembly GCA_047630755.1). GTDB lineage: Bacteria > Bacteroidota > Bacteroidia > Flavobacteriales_D > Crocinitomicaceae > UBA4466. The sequence continues at coordinate 388,330 of JBLHYG010000004.1, forward strand.
AAACCTAACAATAGACAGTGATATTTTACCTTCTACAGTTATTCAAATTTTATCAGGTCTTGATTCAATAACAACTGGTCTGGCAGGGTTAAGTAATAACTCTGGTGATAGACACGCCAACAAATTTAATACAATGAGACATCACGCTCGTTTAGCTGTAAATGCAACAATGACACTAGTTGATTTCCTCCTTGACAGCAGAGCGTATCAAAAGGAAAAATAAACGTGCAATCACCACGGGATAAGCGAACTTTTGAGGACCATGACATCATGGTAAAGCTCTCCTCCAAAATAGACTTATGCTCCTCACACAGCCAATCATAGATCTCACCATTCTCTATTAATTGATATAATGGCTTGCGCTTATACACTCCTTCAAAATCATCTCCTATCACTTCTCCTTTTGGAGCAATTGACAAAGTGAAACGAAACTCGTCGGCATAAACTTGTAAGTCGTATGTATATGATTCTTGTGGATTTAAATCCGATCTTAACTTATTGCTGCTAACAAATTCTAAATGATTTGTAGGTTGTCGCATTGTACCCTGGTTTATTTCTGGGTTACTCCAATACCTACTTTATATGGAGTTGGTGGCAAGTCAAGTCCATGTAGTTTGCATAGTCTTCTTAGTTCAACATCCAATTCTCCATTTTGAATAATAGGGAGTTCTGGATTGATGAGATAAGTATCATTGGCATCGAAATATCTCAGATATTTAGGAAATTCGATCCATACTTCATTTGTCCTTGCACAAATGCGTATAATATAATTTAGATCATCAACTTTAAATGTCTCATGAACTATTCCTGACTTGACTTTTATCTTATTGACCTTATCCCGTATTAAAATCAACCACTCATAAACACCTTCCTGGTAGAGACCATAAAGTTCTTCTCGCTTATGCATTTCCAGAAATGTATCGTCAGTTTTTTCACCGTTCGGCGCAGTCAATACGAATTCATCAGTATCTAGATATACTGTTAAGTTATACGACCCTTCATCGGTTTCCATGAAGTATTGACGCATAAAAGGTAGCTCCTCATTTTCGTGTGGGAACGTGTCACTTCTGTGTAGGGGATTTGCCATGGGATGTTTTACTTTATATATCTCTTAACCTAATAAATCACCTTACGTCGTAATAATCATCAATAATTCAATCGCCAACAACGCGAGGCTTTATAGTCATTTCTCTTTCAAATTTTGTAGATTTACTAGACCCATGAATAAACAAACTACTTCCAGTTTTATATTTGATTTAATTGAAGAATATGAGGTATTCTCTGCTGCGGGAGCGATTAATTCTTTAACCAATGAAGCCTTCAATTCTTTTTGCATAAAGTACAAGCAGGAGTCAATTTCTCGAGATGCAAATCTATTCAATCACGTTAAATCTAGTCCCAATATTTTCCGCTGTCATCTGCCTTACAGTAAATGGTCCTTAAGCGTCGCATTCAATGTTGTTTGGTATTATGATGAATTGATTTTAACTGATCCGATACTAAACCTAATTAATGAACCATTACAAGATTCTGAACAACAGAAATATCGTTTCCAAGAATTACTGCGATTCATTATTCAGTTTAGAGAATGCATAGAAGGGGGGTATATTTTATTTGCTGGAGACCACATTATCCCGAATAGAACTTCTCAATTTCAAACTGAAAGCAATAATTTAGTGAAAGATCCTAAAGTATTAAGTTCGTTCGAAAAATATACTCTTCTAGGTCAAAAACCCTCAGAAATAAACTCCAATAGTGCTGACAATCTACAACAGCTAATTGTAAAATATGAAGGCATGTGGGGGGAGACAAGTTCAATGGGAACGTATATACCTCCTCATATTTTAAATTCTGACAAACTGTCAAATGGCATATCGTATGACTTCACGACACCATACAATATCATGACAAAAGATGAATTGATTGGATATGGAAAGCAAGACATGTTAGAAAGTCTACAAAAAGAGTATTCCAAAGATATTTCTGTAGTATTAGAATCATTAACTAATGCTCAACGGCTGAACACCCCTGTCTTATTTTTCCGAGAACTTGATTCTGTTATCGCCAAGCAATACTCGGCAGGCAATCAAAACGAAAATTTAATTGCGAACTCATCCGTATACGACTGCTCCATACCTTATTTGGAAGGTATCCCTGCCGATAGGCTTTTCGAGGCACGTACTCAAATACCTGAAGCCTTTCGAGAATACAGAGCATTTCTTTATGAGCTAGTCAATAAAACAATGAAGGCAACTGATAATCCTGCTGAGATTAAGTTTAGAATTGATTCAAAGATTTTATCAATGCAACGAATGTTGACAGCAGAAATGAAAAGTGCAAAGCGCAAGTGGAACTTCCAAGGTGTAGCAACTCCAATTGTTCTTGGGCTTGGCTCCCTCAGCCTCCATGCATCTAACATTGATTATCCCACTTTAGTTTCGACATTGGCAGGTGCTGGTGGATTAATTCAAAGCCTTAACACATGGTCTGATGTTAAATCCGAGAAACAAAAAGCGGAAGTTAATCCAGTTTATTTTCTTTGGAAAACTCAACAAGTAAAATAACACCAAAAATAATTGCACAACTGCTCAAAAGTATCCCTTCAAAACAGCCAAGATCTTTGCAAGCTTCAACACATTTAATCATGATCATCGCATAATTTGTTCACTAGATAAAAGGATAGATTTAATCTGTTAAATGCTCTTGAAACCGAATTAATACTGCTAGAGCCCATTTAGTTTCCTCAGTTTTTATAGTTTCATCTGATTCAATAACACATGCGGTTATATCAACTAATGCTTCACGAACTTTTTCGATGTAGGTTTTTGGTTCTGTGGTATAAACTGTAATCACTAATTTTCCATTTTCAATTTGTATCATAGCTATTTGATTTTATATCCCAATTCAGTAGCGACACTGATAAGCTTATCAATCCTATCCTTGGTAAATTGATTACTCACACAGACTATTGCATCAGGTAGCTTAATTTGCTCGTGTTCTTTGATAAAGAATCTCGCTCTGTCTTTACTTACTTCTAAAGCTTCTTTCCTTTTACTAATTAAACCATAAGGCGGAACAAGCTTAGCAGGAAACACATCACACAATTGCTTGAAGGTTGGTTTGTTCTTTTTTACATAGAAGGAAATTATGGCATGAGCTAATCTGCTTTTACCATATTCAACACCATTGAATTTGTATTTGGAAACATCACGACCACCTTTGTCAACATTAACTTTAGTTTTCTCATTTGATACACTACCATTAATTGAGTAGTACTTAATATTCATTGATAATTGTTCTTTTAACTGCTTTCCTTCCTTCAACACTTTTACTGCCTTATGGATTTGAATCAAAGCTATCTTCTCAGGGATTAATTCTTGAATTTCATTCGCTGTTAATAGTGTGTGTTCTTCATAGAGGCTCAGTACATGCTTAATTACATCTTCATTTTTCATACTATTTAATTTTATTGGTTCGACTATACGAGTGTAGTCGTTGCTCAGGAATCATGGGCAAAATCATCAAAAACTTACTAACGGAAAAACTCCTATAACAGTCCTAAGAATGGATATATACTATATGATAGTCCCAACAGATATAAGTCCCATAGATTACCTGAAAGAAAGTAATGAGTTTATTTTCGTTACCGCAGAGTTTATCCTTCGTGTTAACTACGAGTCCAAATATTTTGATTTAGAAACTCCAGAAAAGTTAGTCTATCGAAGAAGCTTTGAATTTATAAAGGAACCAAGTGAAGACTTTGAAATTATTGATTTCGGAATTGTAGAATGGATTAGATCGGCAGTTAAATGGAATAAAACCAAATCATCAGTTCAAGATCATTCAAAACACTATTCAGTAGAAGTGGAGGGAATAATATATGAGGGGATATTTAACTCAAAAAATAGTGACATTACAATACGAATACCTGAAAAAACAATAATCTGTAAGCGAGAATCAATCACAACGGATTTTCCCGAAATACAGCACATGGAATATGGACAATTGATTAGTAGGATAACCACTAACATCATACAAAAGATGCAAAGACTTAATCAAGAAGAAAGGGTTACCTATCACCCAAGTCTTCCCCTGGAGTTTAGACCCAAGTCAATTACAATAGGAGAAAACAGTTATGGGTTCGATTACTTGACAGATTCCGACCTAGCTCTCCTGATGATTCCTTTTCGAGAGATCAAAGCTAACTTACTTCTGATAGAAACGGATGCGCCAGAATTGGCTGAATTACACCAGGGGATGCTTTATGATGTAATACGGGATGTTGTGTATGAGAATACTACAATATAGATGTCAATCATTAATTAAAACAATGGCTTAGGTTTCGGACCATCGTAATTTCGATTATCCTCTTCCCCTGAATCATCATCAAGCGCTGACCTAGATAACTCATTGGCTAAAACAATCTCTCTGCATTCTGATTCTTTGATTGATCTTGGATGAACCACTAGAAATTCACTCGCTATTCTGCTTTCTAATACCAGATCCTGATTTGGGCGTTTAGAAAACTTCTTGCAATGACCATAATACATGGAATTGATAAGTGTTGCTTGATTTGAATAGATCACAACTTTACATTGACCTACATTTTTATATACTTCTTTCATCGCATCAATGCCAGCTCTCATCATCATTCGAGGCATCGTAGTTTTTAATAGCGTAGTTTTCTTATGAGAGATATACAATTCTGAATCAATTACATACCCATAACCACCTTTACCTTCTGGAGTTATACATCTTGCGCTTAGATAAACTTTTATTTCTTTCATATCTATTTTGGATTTACTCGAAAGTAGAAGTCTGAAACGTGACGCAAGTGCTAAAATGGAAATAGGGAATAAAAGTATTTCCGCAGAGAATATTTGCTCACATTGACTTATGTAATAAATATGGAGTGTTTTTGAGTAGAACTGAAACATTCATGTTTCAGCTGAAGCGAAAACTGAAACATTTACGTCTCCTTTAGGCTTTTTTTGTCTCCTGATGGCTAATTGAATAAAGTGTAGAAGAGTGCGATCAAATCATTACTCTTGAAATACTGATGATTTTAGTTTATCCAAGAAAGCCACGTGAGACTAGATAGGCGTGGCTTAGAGCCTTGGCACCAAAGGGTTTTCATTATTTGATAGAATAACAGAATCGTTAAACGAAACATTATAGAAGCAAAAAACCCGATACTCAATTAAGAATATCGGGTGTAATTTTGCGCTCCTTCAAGGACTCGAACCTTGGACCCTCTGATTAACAGTCAGATGCTCTAACCAACTGAGCTAAAGAAGCGGGTTCGCTTATTTAAAAGCGTTTGCAAATATATACAAAGTATTTATTTTACAATAAAAATTAGGCAAAAACTTCTTGCGAATTATAGGCTACATCAGCGCTTAATGACAAAAGCGTCCTTAAAACCTTTGTTTTGGATGTCTTCAAGCGCCTTTTTTGCGTCTTTTTTGGTGGCATAATTTCCTACAAGATAAATGTATTTGTATGCACTTGAGGTGTTTAGCTCTTTCACTTCGATTGGAGCACCAGCCTTTCTCATACTAGGGTCCTTTTTTGTATCAACAGGTTTTCTAGAAGAAGCAATTTGAATTCCATAGGCACCAACTTCGGTCGATGCAATTGCAGGAGTGCTTTCTTCGGTGCTATTTGGCGTTGCGGAAGGCCTTGTTTTTCTAAATGCTATTCCCGGATGGTTTTTTTCAATGGTTTCTCTAAACGCTCGGAAAATGGCCGAAGCCAAAATTTCTTGACCGTAATTAGAGTTCAAATAATTGGCTTCTTTTTCATTCGTTACAAAGCCGCACTCAACAAGAACGCTTGGCATGTTCGTGAATTTTAAAACTTGAAGCGAATGTTGAAGGTCTTTTTCGTCTTTAACCCCACGCGATTTTCGTCCTGCTCGACTGGAAAACTGCTTTTCGATTGCTCTTCCAAAGGCCACAGATTTTTCCAAACTCATTGAGTGCACATGGGTTTCCGTTCCACGTACTGACTTTCGTTCGTTTCCATTGCAATGTACACTGATAAAATAGTCTGCATTGTTCTCATTTGCCGTAGCAACGCGCTCGTCCAAAGACGGAAAAGTATCATCTGTGCGCGTGTAGATCACGTTTACATTTTGCAAGTACTTCTCAATATACCCGCCCAAATACATGGCGATTTTTAAGTTTAAGGTTTTCTCAGGAAGTAAAGTTGAACTTCCAGAAAGATGTCCAGGATCTGTTCCGCCGTGTCCAGGATCAATCACAATGGTCACCTCCTTGTTTTGAGCAAAAGTTAAGGTGGACAGTAAAAGACAAAGCCCAAGAAATAAGTAAGCAATTTTCATGATGCAAATTTACGATAGATAGTTTTTTGTTTTAGTCCGATGCAAAAAGCTTTCCAATAGTTAATTGTTGATACAGTTTACGGTTGTTATTTAAATAGATATTAGATCGCTACGCTATTGGATTTTGGATTGTTTTAGTTTAGGAATACATCCAACATCCAACATCCAACATCCAACATCCAACATCCAACATCCAAAATCGAAAGATGACCTTGCGACTAATTCAATAAAAATAATTTTTTCCATCGAATGTAACTTATCTTGACCTCACGACACTTATGTAGTCGAAAGCCGATTTATGAGAAAGAAGCAAAAGGAATTTCTAGCACTTTATGAACCGATCCACTTGGATTTTGAACGATTTTGTCGGGCGCGGGTTTATGGTGACATGGAATTTCGCGACCTAATGAACGAAACCCTTCTGAAAGCCTTTGAAAAGTTTGAAGAGCTCCGTTCAAAAGAAGCATTTCTCTCTTATTTATTGAGTATCAGTGTTCGTTTATTGGCCAATAACAAACGCAAAAGAAAAGAAGAGTCCGACTCATTTGAAAAGATTGTGATTCAAACACAGGATGTAAATTCAAACACGGAAGCGAAAGTAGAATCCTATTTTCTACACAAAGCGCTGGCGCAACTTCCCGAGGAACAACGAGAAAGCATTATTCTCTTTGAAATTTCGGGATTTAGCATCAAGGAAATCGCCGTGATTCAAAAGACATCGGAATCTTCAGTAAAGCAACGGTTGCGCAGAGGACGCATACGGTTGCGAGAATTATTAACCTTCGAAGCAATTAGTTCGGGACCGACAGAAAAAACGGAAGCATCATGAATTTAAGCAACAACGAACTCGATCAACTTTTTGAGGGACTCCGAAAGGAAGAACCCGTTGTGTCTTATCAAGAGACGCAAAAAGCTTTTCTAACTGCCAGTGTTATTGCTGCAGGAGGTGTTCTCGCAACGAAAGGCATTCTCAAATTATTAACCTTTAAAAAATGGATTGTTATGATAAGTATTTTGTCTACAACGGCCATAGGAACTGTATTGGTAACTATGAATGCGGCGCCAGTGACTTCAGAAAACGAAACTGAAGCAGTAAAAACGAACACAAAAGAAATTATTCTTACACCAGAAGAAGAAACAGAAGTTACCAAAGAGAAGCTCGAAACCTTCGTTGCGACATTTGAATCTCTAGTTCCTAAAACTAAAACGGTTGTAATTTCAGAGAATAAAGCACCAATTGAGGTGAAGGCCTATTTGAAAGACAATGGCGACTATTATTTTACTTACGTCATTACTTCAAAAACATCAAAGGAGGATTTAGAGACATTGCAAGAGTCCGCTAAAAAAGCAGGATTTGAATTGATTTGCACGCCTAAATTCAAAAACGACAGCCTGCAACATTTGAACTTGCACATTGTTCAAAAGGAGAAAGATGGCAAAGAAACAAACATCCTAATTTCTGACATCGACTTAGAAGATGACATGGAATACAAAGTAGCATGGAATGTGGATGACAAAGGAACGGTCACAACGATTGCTTGCGGCGATGATTTTAAATCGGAAGATGTAAGAGATTTGTTGGATGAATTGGACATTGCCGAATTGACCAGTGATATTATGCGCCTCTATGACGAAAAGAACTTCGAAATTGTCGCGTTGGAAGAAGGGAGAATCAATTTGGATCACTATCAAGAGGAGTTAGAGCAGGCTTTAGCAATACTAGAAAGTGAAGAGGTTAAGGCTTCACTTCTTGCAATAGAATCAATAGATAGCAAAGAATTGGAAGAATTAATTGAAGGTTTGGAGGAAGCACAAGAAGATTTGGAAGACGCACGAAAAGACCTGAGAGAACTTAAAGGCAAAGCCAAGAAATGTCACGAAGGGCATGAGAAGATTATTGATGCGTTGTACGAAGATGGTTTGATCAAAGACAAGAAAAAACGTTTAAAGGTTAAGGCCGCTAATGGAAAGATTGAAGTGAATGGAAAGGAGATCCCGAAGAACCTTAAAAAGAAATACGCGAAATTGATTCAAGAGCATTTCGATGTCGATGTTACAGATTCTGGGACTGAATGGCAATGGTCGTACGATGAAAATTAAAAGATTACAGTTTCGGGTTTTTAATTGATGCCCAGAATAGGTAAGATTGTAGAATCTCCAATTAGAAACCCGAAACGAATTAAACCGTCAACTTCAACCTGAAACGGTATTCCAATTACTTTTTCGTTAATTTGCGAGGATTAGTTAATTGTTGAATGCTTACCGATGAAATCAAATACCATTGCTCTTATTGAAATTGGTGGCTCACACGATGAATGTTTGCTCAGTCAGATGCATGCTATTAAATCAACAGGAAGGAAAATACTTCTGATTACGTTCACGGAAATTTTGGAACGAAATCCAGAATTTAATAATTACATCGATGACACTCTTTTTGTTGATATGTCTGGAAGCAAGAGAGAAAGAGGTAAGGAAGTAGGCAAAATTTGGAAAAAGATCAAAGCCTCGAAATGTGAAAAGGTAGTTCTTAACACAGCCGAAGGAAATTTGGTTCGACTGCTTTGTTTGAGAGCGTTGTTTAACAAAATCGAATTTATTGGAATTGTGCACTCTACGCGAAAATTTGAAAGGAGTTTCACGCAAAGCATAATCAACAAGAAGGTTAAAAAGTACTTTTTACTAAGTGAGAATTTATTGAGTTCAATTTCGCCTCCTTCTAAAATTAAGGTCGATTATTTTTATCCGCTTCGTTTTCCAAAGAATGATGTTGTTCTTGAAAAAAAGCAAAAAACGGTAGTAATTATTGGTGGAGTAGAGCGCCGAAGAAAAGACTTGGATGGTTTTGTTGAAATAGCGCAGCAAGTAGAACGCGACGATGTTCAATTTATATTTTTAGGGAAAAGCGACCCGACCTTGGAGGACGTAAAAGAATTTCAAGCAGCGGTAACTGATAAAAACCTAAAGGATAAAGTTAAAACCTATGATCATTTTGTGTCGCAATCGGATTTTATCTCGCAAATTCAAAATGCAGATTTGATATTACCGATTGTACACCCCAACACTAGAAGTGCTGAGGAATACTTTAAATCGAGAATATCTGGAGCAATGAGCGTTTCATTCGGGTATAAAATTCCGATGATGTTGCATCAAGGTTATGCGGAAATAGAAGAAATGAAAGTCGCGAGCTTTTATTACAACATGGAGAATTTCGGAGTGAAATTGGAACTGGCCTTGGAAAGCATTGAATTAAAAAGAACCGAAATGTCAGCACATCCGAACTATAACGCGGATTTTCAAGAATCGAGGTACTTGGACTTTCTATTTTTGTGATTCAGCTTGTGATTTAAGAGCTGCATTCATTGCTTCAAATCCAATTTGGGTTTGTTTTCCTATCATTTTCATAAACAAACCTGTCAACAATCCGCTAAATTGTTCGCCGTGAATAAAACGTGTTTTTTCAGCATCGATTTTTTCTAAAATGAAGTAATGTTCACCATCAAAAAGCCCATTAACGAACATCTTTCCCTTCCACCTGAACTCTTGGTTGGTTTTGTTAACAAGAACAATGGGCTTAAATGACATCGGTTTTTTTCCTTCGAGCTGAATGGTTGTTGCTAACTTTTCTCCAACAATAGCCGAACCTGCAATCGTCTGGACAAACGGATTCCAATTTGGGTATTCTTTGTGGTTCATTAATGTGCTCCAAACCTTCTCAAGTGGTGCGTTAATTTCTAATAACGTTTCTATTTTTTTCATAGTTCCTTTAATTAAATTGATACCACAAATCTCAGAATTTCACACCGTTCAAGATTTGCATTAAGCGACAACAACTTGACATTTGGCGCCAAACTGATTTTCTATATATTTGAAACATGGCATTTAATGGAAGGTTTGTTCTCAATATGGCGCATCACGCAACGAAGCAGGGTGGAGACTTAAACAAGATTATCGCAATTACAGGGAAATCAATTGAGGAGCTAAATGAAGAAAGTTGTGTCGTGGATGACTTGACTTATAATAAGGTCGTTGAATTGGCGGTAGGTATTTCAGGAGATAATTATTTCGGGTTGCACGCCGGCGAAAACCTAAACTTGTCTGCAGCCGGATTGATTGTACAGCTTACTCAAACCAGTGAAACCGTTAAGCAAGCCATTGAACTTTGTTGTGAATATGCCAACTTAGGATGCAGCGCTTTGCCTTTGAGTCTTGTGAAATTGGGTGATGTGTATAGGGTTATTCTAACACCAAACCAATTATGGAAAAACCAATCAGCCATTGCTTTTCAACACACTACGGAGGGCGTTCTTGCTTTCACGATAAAAGAGTACAGTTCCTTAACAAGAATGCAACACAACCCCGTTGCTGTTCATTTGACCTGGTCCAAACCATCGGGTAAGGATATTTCAGAATACGAAAGGGTGTTTGGGTGTTCGGTTCTTTTTAATCAAGATGAAATAGCCATTGTTCTTAAAGAAGAGCAAGTAGAGGAGAAGGTAGTGACATCCAATTACGATTTGCTGAAAGTATTAATCACTCATGCAACGGAGAAATCAGCGCAAATTAGTAAGACCTTGGGGTTCGTTTCTTTGGTTAAACAATCGATGCTCAATTTAATAAAGCCAGAATTCCCATCTGTAGATCAAGTCGCGGGTCATCTCAATGTTAGCTCGAGAACACTTCAGCGAAAATTAAAAGAAGAAGGGAAAACGTATAAAGAATTGATTGATGAATTGCGGTTGGATTTTGCGCTGGGATATTTGAACCAACCAGAATTACAGATTTCAGAAATAGCTTATTTACTGAGTTATGCAGATGCGAGTGCCTTTAACCGCTCTTTTAAACGGTGGACAGGGATAACACCGAGTGAGCATAGGCAAAAATTTTAACTCAGTTTTTGAGTCGCGAAATAATCTTGAAGAATTTTCGCTTTTGCTTTTCCAACGGCTTCAGAAAGTTCTTCAAACGACGCTTTTTTGACACCATTTACAGATTTGAACTCTTTGATTAAATCCTCAAATGCTTTTTCGCCAATCCCTTTAATTTCTGTGAGTTCAGAAACTAGAGCGTTTTTACTTCTTTTGTTTCTATGGTGCGTAATTCCGAATCGGTGGGCCTCATTTCGCATGAATTGAATGACACGCAAACTCTCAGAACGCTTGTCAATATAAATCGGCAAGCGGTCTCCTGGAAAGAAGATTTCTTCTAATTTTTTAGCAATCCCAACAATTGCAATTTTCCCGCGTAAGTCCAACCGTTCAAGCGCTTTTAATGAAGAGCTCAGCTGTCCTTTTCCTCCATCAATTACAATGAGTTGCGGAAGTGACATTCCTTCGTCGAGCATGCGCTTGTACCTTCTGTAAACGGCTTCTTCCATCGAAGCGAAATCATCGGCGCCAACAACGGTTTTTATATTGAAATTGCGGTAATCTTTTTTGCTCGGTTTTGCATTTTTGAAAACAACACAAGCGGAAACGGCGTTGGTTCCATGGAAGTTAGAGTTGTCAAAACATTCGATATGTACAGGTAAGTCCGGCAATCTAAAATCAACTCTAATTTGTTCCAAAATTCGCTCCGTATGGCGCTCGGGACTTTTGATTTTTTCCTGTTTCAATTTCTCTATTTGGTAGAACTTCGCATTCCGCGCTGATAATTCAATGAGTGCTTTTTTATCTCCCCGTTGAGGCGTGAAAAAGGTTAAATCTTCAAACTCAAGATTGAGCGTGTTTTCCACCAAGATTTCTTTCGATAAACTTTTGAAACGTTCTCGCAATTCAGGCAATACATATCCAATAATATCCGCATCGGACTCGTCCAATTTCTTATTGACTTCAACGGTATAGCCGTGAATGATTGCACCATTGTTAATGACCAAGTAATTTACAAACGCCGACTTTTGATCCTGAATCAAAGTAATCACATCAACCTGATGAATAGTCGGTGAAACAACTGTCGACTTGGCTTTGTAGCGTTCAATCGTCTCGATTTTGGACTTTACACCTTGGGCTTCTTCGAATTGCAAGTTCTCTGCAAATGCCTTCATCATTTCCTTCAAAGACCGGATTACAGCACTCAAGTTTCCTTTAACAATGTGCTCAATGTCCTTAATATATTGATCGTAATCTTCTTCAGATTCCTTTCCGACACATCCGCCTTTGCAATTTCCAATGTGGTATTCCAAACAAACTTTATGTTTTCCTTCGCTAATCTTTTTCTTTGATAAATCGAGTGAACAAGAGCGAAGCGGATAAACATCACGAATCAGTGAAATGAGCGTATTGACAACCTTAACACTTGGGTAAGGACCAAAATATTTTGAACCGTCCTTGATCATTCTTCGGGTTGTAAACACCCTGGGAAAAGGCTCTTTTTTAATACAAATCCAAGGATAGGTTTTGTCGTCTTTGAGCTGAATGTTGTACTTTGGTTGGTACTTCTTGATTAGATTGTTCTCCAAAAGAAGCGCATCCAATTCCGTATCGACAACGATGTATTTTATGTCTTCAATTTGCCGCACCAAAACCCGTGTTTTGCCAGAGTCAAGGTTTTTATTGAAATATGAAGTAACGCGTTTTTTTAAATCCTTTGCCTTGCCGACATAGATAATCTTCTCGTTTTTATCAAAGTATTGATAAACGCCCGGTTTGTTCGGAAGAACTTTAAGCTTAAGTCGAATGGATTCTTTTTCGGCAGACATTACTCAAAGATAGTTAAAACAGTAATTAGAACGTACCGGATGATTCGATTTTCCGATCCTTTCCTGTGAGACGTTAGTGAGTGATTCACTGTCCGACTGATGTTGAAGAACTTCGATTTAATGCAAATTAAATCTTGTGTCGAACACCAAAGTAAACAATGCTTTATCGTTGTAAGCTTGTGTCTCTTCGGCATAAAAATAAAATAAAAAAAGCACCTTATTCAATCGAGAATAAGGTGCTTTCGTTAAAAGAAAATGGTTTCTAATTTTTTACAATACGTTTTGTCGTGCTTGCATCATCCGAATAAACGGTAATGAAGTAAACGCCTCTTTCATATCGAGTAAGATCAATTAAAGATTCATTGTTTAAAAATGATTCTGATTCAATAACCTGAACCGTTTGCCCTACTTGATTGGTAATGACTACTCGAGAACTCGCTCCAAGGTCATTTGAAATTGTCAACGTTGCCGTTCCGTCAGTTGGATTAGGGAAAATGCTGAATTGAACTTGATCACTCTCATTAATCGACAAGTCACTCGTTACATTGATGTTGTCAACATAAGTAGCATTTCCATAACCGTTGATGTTGATGAATCGGAACATTACGTCTTGACCAAGGAAGCTTGCAAGATCAACAACTTCATTTCTCCAGTCACTTGCCGACGAAGGACTCCAGTTACCGGTTGAACTTCCGGCAGTTTCTAATGTTGCTCCACCTTTAGCGTAAATTGTTGTCCAAGTTGTTCCACAATCTCCTGAAATTTGAACCGCAAGACTGTCGTCCAAATTACTGTACTGAACTTTAGCTAAATCAAAGGACATAATTCCCATTCCTCCTCCAATAGAGAAAATTTCGGTTTCAAAATAATCTTCTTCTCCCGCTGCATTGTAACTGTAGTTGTTTACATACGCCGCTTCGGTTGTCGTTCCACTGGCACCCGTTACAGAGGCTTCTTCCCACGTATCATCATTATCTGGGTTGTTCAAAGACCATCCAGGAGGCAAGAGTCCAGCAGCTTCAAAGTCTTCAACAAATGGAGTTGCGGTTGCAGACCCTTGAATGTAAAAGTTGATTACCTGTTCGTTGTTTGTTGCATTTCCATCACCGGTTACGTCAGCTGTACACGTCAAAGTGTAATTACCTGTGGTTAAAACGGGCAAAGCTGTCGTGAACGTATAAACGACTTGCTGTCCAGGCGACAATGTCCCAGTGTATGTTTCGGTTACCAAAGGCTGCCCAGTCAACTGATAAGTAACAGGGAAATTTGAAATTGGCGATGTCCCAGCATTCAATATTGATATTTCAGGATATACAGGGTTTGTATTACAAATTGCTAAGAAATCTCCTGCGGTACTATTGATACCCGCTAATTCAACATCCGTAGCAAAAAAGCAATTAATAAGACCTCCAGGGTGATAACTAGCAATTGTGCGTCGACCCTCCCAACCTAAAGGTGCATTTTTTGCAACCAATGCATACCAAATTGGTAGGTTTGGATCCGTTATAGTGTGTACGAATGTTGTAGTGGCTGAATTACCCACTATTTCCATGTATTGCGCACCTAACACATAAACATCATAACTGTCTGCATTCGTTACCGCATTCCAAGAAAAGGTAACTGTAGTTGGACACAATTGTGTAATTGTTTGACCTGTAACCAAAGGTGCAATTGAGAAAATTGAATCACTAACATCAGAGGCGCCACCGCGCGTAACACGAACCAACGCGTCTCCTGTAACGTTATTAGGAACAGTCCATTCATACGTTCGATCCGATGATCCAACAGTTGATATTGCACTCCAAGAAGCACCGTTGTTAGTACTGTATTCTAAATCGAAGTTTCCAGTTGATTCTGGCGCGTCCCAGTGCAAAGATTCATCTTCACCCGGCACAAAATGCTCACCACGATTCGGATATGTTACCGTTATTTCATCTGTGATTATTTCATAAACAATGAAGTAATTTTGAGGCCCCATTGGAACGGCAAATCCAGTTACATCGATTGTATAAGTTCCCGCAAGAGGGTTATTAATAAGTACTTGCTCCACATTGTTCAAGTGATCAGCACCGTTCGTAGCTGGCAAATCCAATGTGGTTGCGTTAGGCGCAGGATTTAAAACCCAAGGTAAATACGTGGTAGCACCCGGATCACTAACAACAAGGTCCAAATCATTAATCAACGCAGTAGTAGCACCAACAGCGGCAGCAGGATCCATCCAGTAAAGCATGAACCGAACTTGTTTCGTTCCAACTGGAACAGTTATAGAGTGGTTATTCGAATTTCCTTGAGAAACGGTACTCGTTAAGTGACGACCATCTTCGATCAACATCCCAGCGCGCAATCCATTTACAATTCCCCAACCAAATTTATAATCAGGACCTTCATTCCCAGCCTCATTTGCGGTATTCAATAACGTCGCTTTAATTAACGCTGATGGAGGAAGAGCTCCACCATTTACTATTCCGTATGCTTCATACAATTGAGCCGAAACTCCAGCAATTCCTGGGGCAGCTCCAGATGTCCCACCAAATAACATGTAATCATTGTCTTCATCCGTTGAGTACTGTACACCATTCGCTGCGATATCTGGTTTGATTCGACCATCGTGTGCTGGTCCTCTTGAACTTGAATTTACCAAAGAACCATCAAAATATGTATTTGCAGTTGCAATTACATTTTTACCTTGTTTGTGTCCTCCGGTGATATTTCCCCACTGGTTTCCTGCTCCATATCCACAATCATTATTGTTAGAGTTTCCGGCAGAGAAGACATGTAGAAGTGTAGGATTATTGACAGTTTGGTCATCAACTGTGAGAGTAGTTGTTGTATACCCATCATTGCACCCATTCGAATAAGAGGAATTGGTAATTTGAACGGATCCATTCGCTATTCTATCTGTCGTTGCGACATCTAAAAAGTTAGATTCATAATTCGAAACAAAGACGTTTGAGCCTGCAGCCATTCCGCGCATGCTTGGGTCCAAATTCCCAGCTCCCGTCATAATCCCAGCAACACCATCGCCGTGCGTTGAACCAGTTCCTGTTGCCGTTGAATTATCAATTCTACCTTCAAAATCAATGTGTGGACCGACAATTCCATCGTCTCTCACCATAACTCCGATGTTTTCGCCTGTGTATTGTCTTCCAGTTGGAGTTTGTGTGTCTAATCCATTTGAACGGTGCAGACCCTTTCCTCTCGTATCGTCTTTAATTGATGGAGCAGTAATTTCTTCTACCCACTTAACAAAGTTGAAATCTCCTAACGAGTTAATTTGAGCAATCGGAAGAGAAACTTCTAGAATTTGATGACCACGGTAATGATTTAGAATTTGAATGCCTGATAACTCAAGCGATGAGATTACTTCATCCATGTTAATACCATCGAACAGTACAACAATCAACTTTGCGTTGTCTCCTTCAATAGCCCATGAATTTATGGAGCCGTTTCTGATTTCTGATTCGATTTTAACTTCTTGTTGAACAGGAACAATTCCTTTTACATTGTTTGATGAAAGAAGTTCACGGGAAACTGTTGTACTAAAGCGAACGAGGTAAGTCCCTTTTGCTATATAATCAAGGAATTCAACTCCGCCACTCTTAACAGCATCTTGCTGTTCTTGATTCGGGATTTCATTAAACTGCATCCATGCGTAAATAGTATTGTTGTATCCGCTTTCTATATTTAACTCATTAAAGCTTACGGTAGCAACATTTTCAGGTATTGATATTTCAACCCCTTGAAATGTGAAGTCATTTTTAGATTGCCCAAAAGAGAGATTTTGAAATAGCGTTGTACTGAGAACACACAAGAATAAAATGCGCAGAAAGGATCGGTTTGAACGTTTCATTTATTTGTTTTAGTTTGAAATAAGAGTGTAGCGGGCTATTAAAGCCCTGCGCTTAAGTTACAAAATTCGTTGATAGAAATGAAAAAGGATTGTTTAAGTTGAAGCTAAAATTGGAATCACATTTGTTCTTAGAAGCTTAAGTTAAGAAGAATCAGTTTTACTGAAGAAGGCGTTTAGCAACTAAAAACCCAACGGGAGTCCAGTTATACGCAGTGAAGCTAAAGTAGCGGTGTTATGCAATCTTAAAGCTCAAACCGTGAACGCTAAACTTATTCCGAAATCAATTGGTACAAATCGTCAAGGTTCGGAGAAATAATAATTTCAATTCGACGGTTCTTCGTTTTGTCGTTTGGATCAACGGGGTGAAATTCTGAACGCCCTCCAGCCATCAATTGTCTTGGATCGATTTCTGAGTTAGACGTCATAATTGAAATAACCGAAGTGGCTCTTAAAACGGAAAGCTCCCAGTTGTTTGCCGGATGTTTCGTTCCAGCCATTTTATCGGTATCTGTATGTCCTTCAACGATGATTTCAAGTTCTTTTTCCTCTTGCAGTACTTTTGCCAATTCAATGAGCGCTTTTTTTCCTTCGGCTTCAACGGCTGTACTTCCAGATGCAAAAAGGAGTTTGGCTTCGAGACTAACGTAAATTTTTCCGTTGCGTTCTTCAACTGTTAACCCTTCGTTTTTGAAGTTTTTTAGCGCTGCGTTCAACTTGTCTTTTAGTGCTTTACTGGCCGCTTCTTGTTGTTCAATCATTGAATTCAATGCGGTAAGCTCATCTTGCTGTTTCGTGATTTGCTTCTTTTGAAGCAAAAGATCTTGTTCCAAGGTAATCAATGCATCTTCTTTCTTCTGAAGTTCAATTCTTCTCACTTCAAGATCAGCATTCAATTTGGCCACATCGGCAGCTCCAGTAATTCTTAATTTTCCATAGCTTGCCTCAAGCGCTTCGTTGATTTCAACTTCCTTGTCATATTTCGCACGTAAAATTTTATGGTCCCTACTAAGAGCGGTTGAATCTGCGATAAGGTGTTCCAGTTGTTTCGAAGCGACTTCATATTTCGATTGGTAATCTTTGGACGATCCTTGAAAGTTCATAGCCTTCGTCTTGTATGCTTCCAGTTCTTCTGAACATAGCTTCTCTTTCTCAACAAGTTCTTGGTACTTTTTTGCAGGCACAAAACAAGAGGTGAATGAAAACGCAACTATTATAAGAGAGACAAATAATTTCATGATAATCGATTTTAAACAAAGATGATAAGAACCTTGTTCATTTTTGGCACTATATTTAGTTTTTATAAACAAACACAGTTGGATAAACTCTACTGTTAAAAAGTAAAAAACGACCATGAAAAAGAAGCACACACTTTATTTTGGATTCGCGCTAATGACTTTAATTGGTTTGCAGTCTTGTAAAACCACTGAGGAAGTAATAGGAGAACAACCAGCAGACACCCTTTCAAATGTCTATCCACTTTCCATCAATGAAGTCGCAAGCGGCTACTTGACAGGGTATGGAGCGGAAGGAATTGAAGAAGGCGGAGTCGTAATTAATTCGCTAGAAGAATGGAATGCATTAACAACAAAAATGAATTCCGTAAACAAAGCCATTAAGGAACAATCAATTGATTTTAATCGGGTTACTGTTTTGGCCTATTTTGATCAAATTCGAGGTTCTGGAGGATATACCGTTCAGATTGCAACAGCCACAAAAACGGGTAAAAAAATTCAGGCTCAAATAAAAAAAGCATCCCCCGAAGGAGATGCTATTGAAATTATGACGCAGCCTTTTCATATTGTGATTATACAAAAGTCTGACGAGAAAGTGTCGTTTACTGAATAATGAATCGCATTTGGTGGCTTATACCTTCAACGTTAATTTTCAAGAAATAAACTCCAGAAGCCAATGTGTTCACATCAATGAATGCACTGTTTTTACCGGACTGACCGCTAACTGAATACGAGTTAAGTTGTTTTCCAGTTAAATCTAGAATTGTCAACTCTGTAGCTTGCGCGTTGTTTAAATCAAATTCAACATTCAATTCACCATCTGTTGGGTTTGGATACAAGGAAGCATTAGAAATTTCCATTTCTGCTAAACCTACACCCGAAACAATATCATCAGAAGGGGCTCCTTGATACAAGTTGATGTTGTCCAAGTAGAAGTTGTTTCCACCGTCACTTTCAAATTCAAATTTGAACCTGAAATCACCTACAAAGTAGGAACTCGTAACATTTGTCATGTGAACCGTTGTCCAGTCTGCATCCGTACTCGGAACCCATGCCGAACTGGACGTAAGTGGAGAAAGTGCATCACCGTGAATTGTTTTTCTCTGTACCCAAGTATCCTCGCAACTTTTCGTCACAAAGACTTTTAACCATTCATCGTTTGAAGCTACCTTCTTTCTGTATGAATAGCGGAAAGTCAAGGTCATGTCATCTGTCGATAACAATGTAGAAAGATCAACTGGACCAGAAATCAATTCATCTTCAAAGTTTCCACTCTGAGAATAGTTATATAATATAGCGCTCTTTGTTCCTGATAAAGCCGCATTTGAGTTGATCAAAAATGACTGATTTCCACCTGGGTTATACGTTGACCATTGATCAATATTCAAAAAGTTCGCGTAATTCTCAAACCCTTCGAAATAAGGAAGACCAGGAGTAGTAGCCACATAAACCGCATTTGTAGAATAAATTGAATCAATTCCAACGCCATTATCTACAACCATGGCAACATCATATTGTCCAGGTGAAGTATAACAAACAATTGGGTTTGGATCAGTTGATGTCGAAGGTGTTCCTCCAGGGAAATACCAAGTATATGTTGTACCAGGAATTGCGTTTGAAGATTGGTCGGTTAAGTCAAAACAATGACCTGTTCCAGCCGATGGACAATCAATGTCAAATGCCGCAATCGGTGGGCTCCAAGCACAGTTGAATTCTCCCAAACCTTTTTCAACAGCAACAGCTCTTTCCCCTCTTGCGTTGTCTGGGCCCAATGCGCGAACACTGAACCAACCATTTGTCGTTGAACCAATTGGTACTGTAAAGTTAGTCGCAGTTGTCGTTCCTATAGAATCCATATACTTTATGCCAAGCATACTAACTTCATAACTGGTAGCACCAACAACAGCATCCCAAGACAAATTCGATGAATCTGGACATGCCCAAGCAAACTCCAAGTTGTTTGGAACATCAATCAATGTGAAAACAGCATCGCTTTGATCAGAGACAGCGCCTCTAGAAACTCTTACACGAGCCAATCCAGTAACAACGTTTGGCGTTGTCCAAGCATAATACCTTCTGTCGGCGGGAACTGTGCCGGCTGTACTCCAAGTTGCACCATCATTTGTTGTATACTCGATAGTGAAATCTGTAGTTCCTTCTGGAGCGTCCCAACGAACAACTGAACCAGCTGCAGTTTGTATTCCTTCGGCTCCAATCGGATGCGTTACAGTAATTTCATCTCTTACAAAATAATAGACGACATAATAATCTTGTGTTCCTTGTGGAATTGCAAAACCATTCAAGTCTATATCGTACGTCCCAGCAGCTGGATCTATAAGTGTTACTTGCTCTACATTATTTAAGTTATCAATTGCACGAACGGCTGTTAAAGCAACATTTGCAGGCGTGTGATCCAATACCCACGGATTGTAAGTTGTAGCTCCAGGATCGGTAACGATCATATTGATGTCGTTTACAAGTGCAGGGTTTGCATTTGTTGAACCTTCAACGTCTGTCCAGTAAACCATGATTCTCAATTCCGAAACACCTGCAGGAACGGAAACTTGGTGGTTGTCATTTCCTCCTTGTGCGATTGAACCAGCGATGTATTGATTGTTTGAAATCAAATCGAATGCCTGACGTGCATTAATGCGTCCCCATCCAAATCTGAAATCTGGACCAGCGTTTCCTAAGTCTTCAGCAGTATTTAAAACACTCGCTTTAATTAATGCCGCATCTGGATTGGAACCGCCATTCAAATCTTTATATCCTTCGTACAATTGTGCAACAGTTCCTGCGATACCAGGACAAGACATTGAGGTTCCTGAAATGGTGAAATAAATATTGTCTGGCCCAGTAGATGTTACGGACGAACCTACCGCACAAATGTCTGGTTTAATTCTTCCGTCAGTTGCCGGTCCGCGACTACTTGAGCCAGCAAGAACATCAGTCGATGTCAAATTTCCAACCGTCAACAGGTTTTTACCCATTTTGTGTCCACCTGTGATGTTTCCCCAAGTTGCTCCAGCCCCGTAATTGTTAGGGCTACAGGCAGAGGCTCCGTTGTTTCCAGCTGAGAAAACATGAATTAAAGACGGACGGTCAAAAATTTGCTCATCCAATTGACGCGCCAATGAAGTATATCCATCGTTGCATCCATTACTGTAACTCTTAGAAGTAATCGTTAATCCATCATTGTCATAAAGGTTCGGAACGCCATTGTAGTTATTGTTGTTTGAACCGTACACCAAAAGATCTGCTCCGTGAGCCATTCCTCTATAGGCAGGGTTCAAATTTCCAGCACCTGTAATCGTTCCTGAAACATGATCACCGTGTGTGTTTCCAGCAGCTGTAGAACATCCTGCACAATTCGACTGATCAATACGACCTGTGTAATCAATGTGAGGACCGATAATTCCATCGTCCTGCATCATAATTGTTATTCCAGTTCCGTTGTATGCAAGTCCGCCGCTGTACTCTGTCCAAAGTGTGTTGCTTCTGTGATTTGCACGACCCGAGTCATTTTCAGGCATTGATTCCGATTGTAAAACTTCAAAATAGTAAAAGCCATTCAACGCGTAAAGTGTATTTAAATCCGACAGGTTTAAACGAATATTCATGGTTTGTTGACTTGCGTTTGTACTAACAATCTGGCCACCAATAGATAGAACTTGTTTCTCGACATTTGCATAAGCCACTTCCTCAAAATAAGAGGCTACCAATTCAATTTGATTCTCTCCGAATAGCGTCCAGTGCGGATATTCTTTAACCGAAAGTAATCGCGATAATTTGTAATCATTTTCGATAGGAAGAACAATGGCATTTTCCAACGTTGTCCAATTTACGCTGTTCGATATTGAAGCGAAAAAGGAATTTCTTGGCAAGTAATCCATAAGTTCAATACCCGCTTCTGCCAATTTTACTTTCGCTTCTGAGCTAGGAATGTTATCAAAAACAATGATTCTATAAAATCGGTTATCGATTAATTCTTCTGAAGTCCAACCAAGGTCCGATTCAGATTCGATTGTGTATGTTCCAGACTTAAGGAGTAAAGTGTTTTCTTGTGAAAAAGAAGTAAAAGAGAGGGCGCTTATTAAAACAACAAAAAATGCTGAAAGAGAGAGTTTGATCATAATAGTTTAAACAGAGTTCAGGTAAAGGTAGGAAATTAACAACAAGTGTGAAAATTAACTATTCGAACAAAGGACATTTGGCGGGGCCCGAACGGTCTGGTTTACAGGTGGTAAAGCGAAGGGATAATTCATGCGTGTTTTTGGCCACAGATTGGATTGCTGTAACCGCATAATCAAACGAATAGCTGATAGAAAATTGCTCCTTGATTTTAAACGTCACGATTGCATTTACCGCATCACCTGATCGATAACCAACACCTAGACCAAGAACATTCTTATAATCAGCATACAAAGTAATATCGGCCGAAACAGGGTTCCTAGGAGGAATCCTAATGATCATTGTAGGTAAAAAAGTGATGTTCTCATTTAACTTAACCCTGTACCCGCCATTGATGGCTAAATGAACGCGGTGGCGAGAGTCCGTTCCGATATCCATCCATTTGCTTCTGAACATATTCCTGAGAGTCAACCCAACAAAGTAATTTTCAGAATTAAACCAAGCCCCAAATGTTGCGTCAGGAGAAATAAAATTGGCCTGCTGCATCACAGTTGGATCAGGATCTGTCGTTGTCGAATTGCTTGGGTCGTATCCCGTTTGGATAATTCCACCGTATACTCCTAAGGACAAACGATCCGTCTTATTAAAGTTAAAGTGAGCCGCATAAGCCGCATTTAATCTATTGGTACTGAACTGCCCAATTCTGTCTGTTTCAAACTTGAATCCAGTTCCATGTCTGGCACTTAACATTTTTCTTTTCCTCGCCTGAAGTGGAATGCTAACCGAAAGAAACCCGCTATCTGGAGCACCGTCAACACCCACCCATTGGACGCGATAGAGTGAGTGAATATCTACACATTGTTTAATTCCCGCATGAGCCGGATTAATCGCGAATTGGTGCAAGAACCATTGTGTGTACTCGGGAATTTGCTGTGCACGACTGATTTGTGCAAAGACAATAGATAGGATTAATAGGATACCTTTTCTCATCTTAAAACGGTTAAAGTTCCTTTTAAAACGACATCACTTCCGTCGTTGAGGTCAATTACATAGTAATAAACGCCCTCCATGGCATCGCCTGAATTGGACGTTCCATCCCAAGTTTTGCTCGATGAATAGCTCGACGTTTGATACACTTTTTGTCCCCAACGCGTAAAAATGGAAACTAGATTGTTCGGATAAAGTTCAATTCCCTTAACCACCCAAGTATCATTTATGTTGTCCCCATTTGGCGAAAACGTATTTGGAATTTCAATACTTGAAATCATAAATACCGTGACATAATCCGTCAATACGCATCCATTTTCTTCTACAGTGAAAGAGTAAGTCGTTTCTTCCGTTGGCGTAACTGATGGATTTAAAATGTTTGGGATGCTTACCAAATTGGTCGGTCCCCAGTAAAACACTGGCGCTGTTGTGGTTCCATTTAGAAAGAATGTCGTTCCTGGCGCGACAGTTAAATCGCTACCTGCGTCAACCGGAATTGTATAAACACCAATAACTTGACTTGTTGCCTGAACGGTCGCTGGACATACAGTATAGCAATCAGTTTCAACGCTGACAATATCACCATCAACGAGTTCAGAAGTTTGAAAAACAGCGTCTGTTGTTGTTGCAGCCAGAACGCCATTTACATACCACAGAAAATTGCTTGTATCGGGACAATCGGTAAGATTACAAACGAAGGAAACCACCTCATTCAAGCAAGCGTTTACCGTACTTTCAGCGATGCTTGCAGCAGACACAGGCCGATCGATCCCAGCGCCAGACACAACAAGGTCAAAAGTGCATTCGGCGGCCGAGGTTATTCCCGCTCCATTATTGTCACCATCGATTACTAAATAATAAGTTGAATTGGGGTTTAGAGCAGGAGCGTTTAAGCTGAAATTCCCTGCTTCATTGGACATACAATTGCCAATTTGGACGTAAGAACTTGCATCGCAAGGCACACCCGCTTCGATGATGGTCGCTTGAAGTTCATTGTCTTGACCAGGATTTGCCTCAAAAACCAAGTTGGTGAAATCGATTTGAACGGCCCCTCCGGCAGCATTGGTTGTAAAGGTGCACCAAATTGTGTTTTCAGGTGAAAAACAGAAATTAAAATCGTCTTCACAATTTACACATGCAAAGGTTGTTGCACCCAAATTATTCAACGAATAACTTGCGTTTGGACAAATCTCTAAAGCGTTGTTGCAGCCATTATAGACCTCCTGTGTAGTAGCCGTAAAGACCGAAACACACGACATTAACAAAAAGATAACAGCTATTCTCATTCCCTCTAAAACCCTTGGTTTTTCTAGTAATTGTAACAAATTTAAGATAAATTTACCGCTTATAAACTGATAATTACTACTGTAACCTAGTATTTAAGTCCTGTTTGGCACAATAATAGGATTAGTTGAAGAACTAATCGCAAAATTTTTGCTTATGAAAAAAATAATTACCCTAGCAATTTGTTTACATATAATGCCGAGCCTTTTCGCTCAACATGTAAATTACGAAACTGATTCGAAATGGTTTTTCGGACTTAATGTTGGTGCCGCATGGAACACTACCGATGTTAAAAACGAAACCAATGTCGGATACGGATTTCTTCTTGGAAGAAGTTTCAATTACGGATATGGAAAAAGAACAAGCTTTGATTTGCGATTAAGATATTTACGCGGATCATGGTACGGTCAAGATTATGATACAACTGATCTTACTGACTATAGTCCCGCTTATATGGCTCCAGGCCTACAAAGCTATAAGGATGACCCTGGCTTTACGGTGAATAACTTCCGGACGGATGTTCATGAATTAGGACTTGAGTTGGCTATTCATGCCAACCGTCTTCGAGCACGATCAGGTTGGGATCCATACATTTTTGGAGGAATAAACCTTGCGTGGAATCAAACGTATTCAAACTTGGTTCAAAACGATCCATTCTTTCCTACGTCGAGTCAATACCAATATGATTCGGTAGACATTTCAGAATCGTATATTAATTTTATTGAGGACGGTACATACGATACGCCAATGAACGAAGGAAGTCTATTATTCGATGGTTGGAACGTAAATGTTATGCCAAGCCTTGGTATTGGTATTGGGTATTATTTTGGGCCTCGTTTCTCGGTTGGAATTGAGCACAAAACAACGTTCGCATTGAAAGATGATTGGGACGGTTACGAAGATTTAGAAAAGAGATGGGGAATGTTTGAAAATGACGTTTACCATTACACGAATGGATATTTAAGATTCCATATTAAAGGAAGAGGTAGTGCAATAATCGAACCTCCGGTAGATCAAACTCCGATTACGCCAGTTGCAGCGTGTAACGACCCTGTTATAAGATTCATTAGACCATCTTCGAACAGCATTGATGTTAGCGAACAAATTTATCAGCTTCGTGCTAAGGTTGATTTCGTAGGTGGAAGAAATAATATCGTTGTTCGTGTGAACAATTTAGAAACAACTAATTTCTTCTATGATGAAAATACAAATGAGATAGAAGGAAACTTAGTTCTTGTTGAAGGACAAAACACAATAACAATCACAGCAACAAATGGTTGTGGTTCAGATGTGGAAACGAGAAGCATTAACTATGTGACGTGTAAAGATCCAATTGTGAGCTTTATTAATCCATCTCATAACAACTTCAACGTTGACAAGGCACAATATGTTGTAAGTGCGTCAATTGCTAACGGAGGAACTATTTCTTACTCAGTTAACGGAGTTGCATCATCGAATTTCTACTATACAGCGTCGAACGGTAGTTTTGAAAGCAACGTTACTTTGAGACCGGGAAGCAATACGATTCAAATTACAACAACGAATGATTGTGGTTCTGCAACGCAGACAGTTAATGTAGTTTTCACGGATTGCCAAGACCCAAATACGGAATTCCTTATTGGAAATGGATCTACGATGTCAACGGATGTAGTGAATGCAAATGTTCAAGCTTACGTTTACGGTGTTTCAAATCAAAACGCAATTGGATTTAGAGTGAATGGAGCAAACAAGCCATTTACATTTAACTCAACGAATAGCATCTTACAAAGTCTTGTAGCATTGTCGCCAGGTCAGAACATTATCCAAATTACTTCGGGTAATGATTGTGGAACAGCAACTGAAACAATCACGATTTATTACAATCCTTGTGTAGACCCAACGGTGACTTTATTGTCCCCAGCGAATGGTGTTACAACAGCTTCAGGTTCGATTCCAGTTTCGGCATCTTTCTCAAACATAACGAGCGCAAGCCAAGTTGTTATGTATGTTAACGGAGTTGGTGTGTCAGGAGGGTCATATAATTCGAATACACACACGTATACGAACACTGCAGCATTAAATGCAGGATCAAATACGATTCAAATTGTTGCAACGAATGATTGTGGTACTGATTCTGAAATTGTAACAGTGAATTACAGCGCACCATGTCCTAAACCAACAATTTCAGGTGTTGCAAGTCCGTCTGTTGTTTCGAGTCCTAACTTCCCTGTTCAAGTGATTGTTCCGAACATTACTTCTGCAAGTCAAGTAACAATGACGGTAAACGGAATTAATATAAGCGGAGGATCATACAATAGTTCAACACACGTATACACAAGTAATGTTGTATTGCAACCGGGTTCAAACACAATCATTGTGTCTGCAACTAACCGATGCGGAACAGCAAGTTATTCTTTTGTAACGACGTATACAGAGCCTTGTGATTTACCAATTATAACAATGGTTAATCCAATTTCTTCTCCACTTCAGTCGGCGACACCTAATTTAACTGTTCAATCATCAATTTTGAACATTACCTCAGGAACCCAAGTTGCAATGACTGTAAACGGTGTAGTTGACGGAAATGGGACATACAGCAGCTTAACACATATTTACCAAAATGGAGTAAAACTTCAAACAGGCGAAAATGCAATTGTTATTACTGCGACAAACGCATGTGGAACGGTTACAACAACAGTTATTGTAAACTATTCGCCATGTTTAGCGCCTGTCATTGCCATAACATCGCCAGTAACGAGTATGACTCAGAGCGGAACGACTGTAGTTACAGCTTCAGTTCAAAATGTAAGTTCTGTGAATCAAATTCAACTTTTGGTGAACGGAGCAGTAGTTGCAGGTTCATATAGTAACTTGACTGGGATTTTTCAAAGCAACGTTGCTTTGGCTCAGGGAACGAATGTAATTCAAATCACGGCAACGAATGGTTGTGGTTCTGATTCAGAAATGAAAGCGATTACGTTCCAGCCTTGTTTGGCTCCAGTTGTTCAAATTATTGCACCAACGGCGCCAACAACATCAAGTGCAACAGTTGCAGTTCAAGTAGCTGCAATGAATGTCACGGCTGCGAATCAAATTAACTTGTATGTTAATGGTTCAAGCATTAGTGGGTCATACAACAGTGTTACTAATATATACAGTGCGAATGTGACTTTACAAAGCGGATCAAATGTAATTTCTGTATCGGCAACAACAAGTTGTGGTTCAGACACTAAAACAATAGCGATTCGTTATGATGAGCCTTGTGATCAACCTGTAGTTAATATTTTAGCGCCAGTTTCTGGAACGCAAACAACAGCAGCATCAGTTCAATTGCAAGCGACTGTTGCAAACATTACTTCAGCAAGTCAGGTCAATGCAACTGTAAACGGAGTAACAATTAGTGGCGGGACATATAGCCCAGCAACGCAAATTTATCAGGCGAATGTAACTTTACAAAACGGTCAAAATACAATCATTATTTCAGCAACGAACAGATGTGGATCTGATTCTAAATCAGTTGTAGTTGTTAAGAATGTAGTTGTTGAACCAACAATGGTTATTTGTCACCACCCTCCGGGGAACCCAACAAATACCCAACAGTTGACGATTCCAGTATCAGCATGGGCAGCACACCAAGCACATGGTGATACGCAAGGCGATTGTCCTCCAGTTGTTGAAGAAACAATGGTTATTTGTCATCACCCTCCGGGGAACCCAACAAATACACAACAGTTGACGATTCCAGTATCAGCATGGGCAGCGCACCAAGCACATGGAGATACACAAGGTGATTGCCCTCCGGTTGTTGAAGAAACAATGGTTATTTGTCACCACATTAAAGGGGATCCAAATAACACTCAACAGTTGACGATTCCTGTATCAGAGTGGGCAGTACACCAGGGACATGGAGATACACAGGGAGATTGCCCTCCAGTTGTTGAAGAAACAATGGTAATTTGTCATCACCGCCCAAATAGTACAAACACTCAACAGTTGACAATTCCAGTTTCAGAATGGGGAGAACACCAAGCGCATGGAGATACGCAGGGCGATTGTCCTCCGATTATTGAAGAAACAATGGTTATTTGTCATCACCCTCCTGGGAATCCAACGAATACCCAACAGTTGACGATTCCAGTATCGGCATGGGCAGCACACCAGGCGCATGGAGATACGCAAGGCGATTGTCCTCCTGTTGTTGAAGAAACGATGATTATATGTCATCACAATACGGGAGCATTTAAGACTACAGAAGAAATGGAGATCCCAGTTTCTGAGTGGGCAACGCATCAGGCACATGGAGATACAGAAGGACCTTGCCCTATTGATGAACCAGTTGTTCCAGTTGGAAGTAATACGATTACGATTTGTCACCACCCTGCAGGAGACCCTGATAATACACAAACAATTCAGATTCCATTATCTGCTTGGGCAGCTCACGAAGCTCACGGAGATGAATTAGGGTCTTGTTCAGGAACAGACTTAAACGGAGCTGGTTTACCAGGAGGCCAAGGCACACAAGGTACTGGCGTCGGAGGCGTAGGAACAGTTGGGATTGGCGACGCCGGAACGGGCGGAGGACTTACCCCAGGTGGCGGTACAACGGGTACTGGCGGAACAACTGGAACTGGTGGTACAACTGGAACGGGCACTACCGGGACAGGAGGCACTGTTGGTACCGGTGGAACTGGCGGAACCGGTGGTGGAAATAAATCTCAAGAAGAAGAGAAAGAGAAAGAAGCCAATCGCAAAGCAGCTGAAGCTGCTGCAAAAGTTAAAGCAGCACAAGAAGCCGAGGGAAAGCGAAGAGCGGAAGAAATTGCAAAACAAAAGGCTGAGGAAGCAGCAAAGGTGAAAGCTGCTGCCGCTGCAAAAGAAAAAGCAGCACAAGAAGCGAAAGCCAAGGCAGATGCTGAAGCAAAAACAAAGACCGCTGAAGCTGCAAAGTTGAAAGCTGCTGCCGTTGCAAAAGAAAAAGCTGCGCAAGAAGCGAAAGGCAAGGCAGATGCTGAAGCAAAAACAAAGGCTGCTGAGGCTGCAAAGTTGAAAGCCGCCGCCGCTGCCAAAGAAAAAGCTGTGCAAGAAGCGAAAGCCAAGGCAGATGCTGAAGCAAAAACAAAGGCTGCTGAGGCTGCAAAGTTGAAAGCTGCTGCCGCTGCCAAAGAAAAAGCTGCGCAAGAAGCGAAAGCCAAAGCAGATGCTGAAGCAAAAACAAAGGCTGCTGAGGCTGCAAAGTTGAAAGCTGCTGCCGCTGCAAAAGAAAAAGCTGCGCAAGAAGCGAAAGCCAAGGCAGATGCTGAAGCAAAAACAAAGGCTGCTGAGGCTGCAAAGTTGAAAGCCGCTGCCGCTGCCAAAGAAAAAGCTGTGCAAGAAGCGAAAGCCAAGGCAGATGCTGAAGCAAAAACAAAGGCTGCTGAGGCTGCAAAGTTGAAAGCTGCTGCCGCTGCCAAAGAAAAAGCTGCGCAAGAAG
>JBLHYG010000005.1:0-415273 GCA_047630755.1 Crocinitomicaceae bacterium
CAGATTGTCAATTTTGAAAATCAAATATTTTGGAATCAATTTAGGGGGATGGTTATTTTACTTTGCCAATTAAACAATGGGGACACTCTGGGCATCAGGCAAAGTTCGTCTATTAATGATAACGTTTTTCGCTAGGAACCGTACGGCTCTTAACTAAAACTTGTTTCTCGAAGATAATAATGATTTCCCAACTAGAATTTATCAAACGAAGCAAAGACCCCGTTTGGTTTTTAGCGTTTGTTATAGGCTTTCATTGTATTAAACGTGCGCAGACAACGATCAAGAAAGATAGGAATAATAGTATGTACATTGGTGTTTCATTAAGCTTAGTTTCTTCACGGATATGTTTTTTGAAGAGAAAAAACAACAGTAGAAAGAACACTATTGCACAAAGAAAATGTATTGGTGGCGAGGATGATGGCACTAAAAAATAACTTGCCATTCCAAAATAGAAATTAGAGCTTATTGATGGAATGGTAGATAACATATGAATGACTCCAGCGTAGAAAGAAAATGAAATTAGAAGAATTAAGCCATATTTAGAGCCTAGTTTAAACAACAATGAGCCAAGGGTGAGAGTTGTAAAAGGGATAAAAAACAGCAACGTATTGACATCCCAATTAAAGGTAAATAAAGAAGATATTAGAGGTAATTGAATTATGATCATCAATATACTGATACCAATGAATACGTTTTTAAGTTGGCTACTGGATAAAATCATAATTAACGATGGTATTTTTTATTACCTATAACGGTCTGCAAATAGGCACAGCCGCCTAACAAATATAGTGCATTTGGCGGTTGGGTTTATTTGTTGTTATGCACTTCCTTAAACAGCGCTTTACCCAGAATTGTTCTTCCAACGTAAATTGATCATTCAGAAAACGATAAAGATTTTCCCTTTCCCTTTCCTTCATGTGAAGCACTTGTTTTGAGAAGTTCACGGAACAAAAGGTGTGCGAATCGATATTTTCTGAAAACCAAATGCGATTGAAAGATCACATAGTTTTAAACCGTTAGTATTGCCTATATTAGTCCATAATTCGTAATCAAAATGGAACCAAATAGGGATATAACCGTCAATGCTCTAATTGAAACAAAGTATTTTGTAACATGTCAAAATTGTAAAATTCCGACCAAGCATCATGTAATTACTTCTGCTTATGAAGAAGGGCGAGCACCAATGGAAGAATATGGTGATTGGTACTATTGGACTAACAAGTATGAAATAATTCAATGTCTTGGCTGTGAAACTGTTTCTTTTAGGTTGGAACATGCGAATTCTGAAGAGTACGACCATGAGAACGGTGAAAATTCCGTTAATGAGCAGATTTATCCAAGGCGTAGTAAAGAAACATGGCCACATAAATCATTTTTTAATGTGCCAATTAATCTCAGAAGAATTTACCGTGAAACTATTGATTGTTACAATAATGAAAACTTTACTCTATGCGGTGCAGGAATACGGGCAATGGTAGAAGGACTTTGCCAAGTAAACGGTATTATAGACGGTCAGGTGGAATACAAAGACAAAAGTGGAAATACGAAAACGAAAAAACGGAAGGATTTACAAGGGAAGATAAATGGTCTATTTGAAAAAGGGAAGTTGACTAAGGACAACGCTGAAATTTTGCACGAACACAGATTTCTTGGAAATGAAGCTATACATGAATTAAGCTGCCCACCTAAAGAAGACTTGACACTTGCAATTGAAATAATTGAAAATGTTTTTGATACGCTCTTCGAAATACCCAATAAGGCGAGTCAATTAAAATTCAAACGCTTAGCAAAAAAGAAATCTTAAAATTAGTTAGATGGATATTGAAAAAATAAAATTAGATCTTACAAAACTTATCGATCGAGCGGAGGAAATTTCAAAACGTTCAGTTGCAAGCCTAGACAAACGACCTGATGAAATAGGAATTCGAACTTCAATTTTGTCATATTTAAAAAATTTGCTTGGTGTTGAGCACGAGTTTTACAAACAATTTTCGGAATCCACGGTATCTGGAAAGTACATTCACCTTAAAACAGGTGTTTCAATATTACGATCGCTAAAAGAAGATATTGACGAGAATTGGTTGTTTAATTTTAAGCAATTAGTAGCGGCGGAGTTATTTACAGATTACCTAAGTATGGCGGAGCATTTAATAGAAGAAGGATATAAAGATGCAGCTGCCGTAATGATTGGTAGTACACTTGAAAGCCATTTGAGACAATTATGCATTAAGCATAAGATTAATATCACATTCATAAGTACAAATGAACAAGAGAAACCTAAAAAGGCGGATGTATTGAATTCTGAACTACGAAAAGAGCAAGTTTACAATGCTCTAGATCAAAAACAGATTACTGCGTGGTTGGATCTGAGAAACAAGGCTGCACATGGGCAATATGATGAATACAACATCGACCAAGTTAGACTAATGTACTCAGGAGTACTTTCATTTATTTCGAAAACGACAAATTGAAAAAGACGAACTACTTTTATATTGACGAGTCAGGACATATCAATAATGATTCTCCAATATTTCTTTACGGTTGTATCAAGACTGATACCCCAATATTATTAGAAGAAACCTTAAATAATCTTAAGGGTGAGTTAGTTGAAGATGCATTACTAAGGGAGTTTGGTAAGAAAGTAAAAGAGAACAATTTTCATGCGACGGGGGATTCTGAAGCCGTAAGAACAGCGGTCTTTCGCTTGTTGCCTTACATGAATTTTCGTTATTATGTCACGGTACTTTTTAAGAGTAATAGAAATTACAGCAACCTTTACTTCAAAGAACTAAAATCCAAGTTTCAAGATCATGAAATAATAGAAAAATTACTTCGTAAAATTATAGTTCCTAGGGTCACTAAGAACAAAGGCGACATTAATAAATTCTATTTTGAAACCTTACAGGTACAGAAGAAATCACTAAAGAGAATCCTTAACGATATATTTTCATCATTTCCCGATGAGTACGATGTAGAGTATTTCATTGTTAAAAAAG
Source organism: Crocinitomicaceae bacterium (assembly GCA_047630755.1). GTDB lineage: Bacteria > Bacteroidota > Bacteroidia > Flavobacteriales_D > Crocinitomicaceae > UBA4466. The sequence continues at coordinate 2,997 of JBLHYG010000005.1, forward strand.
AGAACCCTAACATTCCTGTTGTCGATTATGTTAACTTCATTCATAACAAACTTTTGACCCACGACATAAATGATGACTCCATTCCTGATTGGATAGTTCGGGCATTCAAAGTTATAGAAGACAAAAATGCGTTAATTCACTTTCAAAATGATGATTCATTTTATAGTAGACTTGGCAAAGAAGATAGGATGATAAATATTAACAATATAAATAATAAAAAGGCAGGAGACTGAGGATAAATTGCGGATGCGAGTCGTATTCGATAAGGTAGATCACTATGTTCTTACCTTGGTCCCTGCCCATTTTAAATGAAACATTCAGAGATAGACAGTATTGGACTTTTAGCTAATTACTTGAAATTAGAAAAGTCGGCATTGGGAGTAATATGCGATAATGAATTCCAAGTTATCGAGCCTGGAGAAACTAAAATATCTTCTTCCGACGATGTTATCGTAACACTCTTAATAAATAAACATATCATACCTAAAAAAGTTGGATATAGAAATGTTTACGCTCCATATTCTGATACATTGATTAATTGTTTAAAAATATTGAACACTAACCTTAGCCAAATCTATTCGGCACCAAATTGTGTGCATGGATTTGTAAAAGGAAGAAATATTGCGACAAATGCATTTCCGCATTTAGGGAAGAAGTTTGTTTATCAATTTGACATTAAGAATTACTTTGAGTCTATAAAATCAGAGCAGGTTATTAAATCATTGAAACAATTACAATTCTCTGAAGAAGCAAGTGACTTAATTTCAAAAATTACTTGCCATAATGGCACATTGGTTCAAGGTTTTCACACTAGTCCAACAGTTGCTAATATCGTCTTTAAGGAATTGGATCAATTACTCGATGATTTAGGTGAAAATATTGACTACACGAGGTATGCCGATGATCTCTTTTTTTCTTCAAATGTTGAACTTGACATACAAGAGGAGGTAGAATCAATATTATTAAGATTTGGGTTTACTCTTAATGAGCAGAAATACAAATTAATGAAGCGGGGGCAAAATCAATATGTAACGGGATTAACAGTATTTGATAAGTCTTACCCGAGGATTTCAAAAAGAAAGAAGAAAGAGTTGAGACAAGAAATATACTACATCAAGAGATATGGTTATAAAGGTCATGTATTCCACCAATTAAAAGTTAGCAAAGAGGAATACAAAAATGATTCTGCGATTGAAGAAATGGTCGAATTTGAGATGAAGCGAGTGTATGCCAGAATTAACGGATGGCTCATGTTTATTAATTCCGTGGAACCTGAATTCAGTCAGAAGTATTTAGATATTCTTAGGGAATAAGGTTGGGTTTCTGAAGCCAATAACTATTTCAAAAGTTCATCAACGCTCAAATCCAACCCTTTAGCAATCTTCATCAAAGTCAACATTCTAGGATTCGTCTTCCCATTCTCAATCATATATAATTGAGTTCGACCAATCTCGCAATCAAAGGCAAACGATTTTTGATCAAATCCTTTATCCTCTCTTAGTTGCTTGATCTTTAATCCAAGTTTTTGAAAATATTTCTCTTCCGCTGTGTTCACTATACCGAATATCCGCAAATTATATTTATATTGTGTTCGGAATAACGAACAGTCAATTTAAATCGATCATCATGTCAGAAAAGGAATTAATCATCAGCCTCATCCAACAGGATTTAAAACACAGTCAATTAGTATTGGGATTAGACGAACTCGGAATGGAGGCTTCCGACAAGCATTGCTTAGAAATTTTGGACATTGTAGCCAATTTAATGAACGTGCCCGAAGGGCACGTTGAGTATGATTGGTGTCGTTTGTATGTCACTTTTATGCAAGAATGTAAAACAGTTGGAGTAACGCACACAACAGAGACAATGAAGCCATTCGCTGAAGCCTGTTACGAAGGTTTGGTCGATATTATCAATTCAGGAAGTGTTGGTATGTCTTAACCATGAATTTTGGGAAGGCAAGTGTATTGCAAACTGACGAAGGAATTTGCGAATACTCTTGCGTGCGTTGGAAAAAAAGGGAAAGGGAAAATCTTCCACCAAATAATAAAAAAAGCGCTGTTTAATTTTTGTTTGGGTGCTATCTACTTTGGGCATCTCTCGGACATGGCGCACCCAAACTGTTGTTGTGCATAACGATTAGGCTAAAATACGGATTTGCGGCGAAGCGCAAATATGGATTTTAAGGCATTGTTATGTGTATCATTTCCCTTTCCAATCAGAGATTACTTCGTTATTAACCTTGTAAATGATTTTGCTATCATCATTCACTAAGGAATTCCATTTGTCTATTCTTGATTTTGAAAACATTGTGTGAAAAGCACCATTAACACCGTTTTTACCTGTATTCAAATGATGGATTCGGTTTGTTAATTCTTTTATTGATTTAGAATCATGTTTTCGTTCGACCAATTCTTTCCCTTTTTTGACGTATGTCGAAGTAGTGCTACTTTCATGAGGTAAGAAGTATTGAATAAAGCCGTGCGCAATAAACCGTCGTTCATAATTTAATTGACCTATTTCTACTTTTAATTCATCCCATATAGGTTTTAGTTCAGTCAAGTGTTCCTCAATAAAGTCAGTTAAATTACTGACCTTCTTCTCAAAAGGAAAGCCTACATGTTTAATAAAATAGTCAGCCTTTTTTCTTAAATCGAATTCAGTCATAGAACCCAAGTCTGCTAAACCATATTCTAATTCTGAAAAGGCGATAATAAACGCTCCAATGGCTTCTTTAAATTTTTTATCTTCAGTTGTTCTTGGATTCATTACTCATAAAATTTTCCTGAATAGAATAATTCAGCGATACTTTTCCATTCTAATCGCAGGTCATCATTTTCCGAACCATATGCGTGAATAGAGTCAAGAAATTGTGAAATAGAACCATTTACCCAACCGTTTTTTCCGTCCGAATATGGATTAGAAGGCTCTAGTTTTTCTTTTTCATCTTCGTCCAACTTGTCATTTTTTAATGCTTCGATAAACGCAAGAAAGGTTTCTTTAGAATTTACTTTTTCTAATAATTCATATGGATCCATAGTCAGTACTTTATTACACATAACGGTCGAGGCTAGAAAGCCGTACGGACTTCTAACTAAAACTTGTTTTCCGAAGATAGGAATAGTTTTTTACCCATAAGTTATCTTTCGAAGCATAAGCCCCGTATGCTTTTTTAGCCTTTGTTATATGCTTCAATTAAACAGTGTCATCCTCATGGTTTCTCCAAACCAAAATGATTATTAGAATTCCTCCGCTTATGGTTCTCCTTTCTTTTTAGGTGTTTATTGCAATAAAATCAATTGAATTTTGAGTATAATTGCTCATTGACTTTGGTCAGACATATGTTTAACTTCAACACCTCGTTTAACCTGACAGAACTATGAATATTAATATCAAAGAAATTTATCTTGGAAAAGAGGTCGCTGAACAAGAGAAATCCGATTTACATAAATATTTTATCACAACAAGACCCTATCGAAATGCCAAAGATGAGCATAAAAGAAAGCTATTTTATGTTGCACACAGAGGTGCTGGGAAAAGTGCATTATTCAGCCAGCTTACGCATGATTACTCAGAAAAGAAAAGTAACATAATAATACAAATTAAGCCAACAGAATATTCTTACGAGACTTTTCAAAAATTACAGCATGGATTCTATGATGCAAAGGCAACCTACTCAATAGCATGGGAGTATACTTTATATATCCAAATGTTCCGAGATATATGTCTTTATTTTGAACAAAACAAGAACGTTAGAGCGAATAGAGATAATATCAGTATTCTCAATAAATACTTGTTGGATAATAAGTTTAAAAATGCAGAAACTAAACTTGAAATATTTCTTCAGTTTCTTTCAAAGATTGATATTTCTAAATTGAACGTTAAATTTAATAATGTTGAAATAGAAGGAGGTTATGGATCTAATAACTCAGCTGACTTGCTTAAGATTCTTAATTTAAGTGACTTAAAGCGTCCGATTAATGCCTTGAAAACAGTTTTACAATCAAATCCGATCTACATATTTATTGATGAACTAGATACAGGTTGGAATAATACGAAGGAAGCGAAAAACTTCATAAGTGGTTTAATATCGGCTACTCTTAAGATTAATAGCCTTCAGAATGTTAGTGCCTTTCTTTCGTTGAGACATGATATGTTTAATAATTTATCTGAAGTGTTCAATGATGCTGAAAAAATTAGAGGGCAAATAGAATTCATTAAATGGGATGTTGATCAACTGAAAGGATTAATTTGCGAAAGGATTAAAGACAATGAAGAGGTTCAGAAATTATATAAATTAAATGGTCATTTGTCTTACAATGAAATCTTAGGTTTAGTATTTGAAGATGGCGCGTTTGAATATCTTGTGGAGAATACACTTCATCGTCCAAGAGAGATAATAAATTTCTCGAACAGTGCTATTGAGAAATATTCGGACACATATCAAAGTAGATATTTGTTTGAAAAAAGAATTGATAAAGAAACTATTGATATTGCGGCTGAAACATTTTGTCAAAATCGATTTAATGATTTTTGCGCTGAGTACAATTACGAATATCCAAATATTAGAGATCTGCTTATAAATTTTGAAGGAGCTAAGGCGGTAAACAATAAGAATGATTTTTTGTCAATATTGGAAGATGGAGTTATTTTGTTTTCAGATGGTCACACTGAAAATATTTGGATTAATTCTTATATGAATAACCCAGAGAAGTTAATGATAAAACTCTTCGAGATTGGCTTTCTAAAAATCAGTGTTTCTAACTTAAATGACTTCTTCGCTTACTATGAAAGAAGGCCGCTTAATTATAAGAATGTTAAATATGTTAGAGTGAATAATGTCTTTGCAAGAGCCCTTAATTGTACTAGGATGCCCAAGATATAGTAAAAGGAGCGCAACGCGCTCCTTTCCTTTTTCAAATCTCCTAAAAGCTTCAATTCAAACAGTACATCTCTGAACTGTTGATCTATTTCTTGATTAGAAAAAACAAAATTTTAGAAGCATCTGGTAAAACAGTGAAAGCGACAACAGAGGAAATGATCAAGTCAGGACTTAAAGATTCTCACAGGTTGACTGATCGATACAGAAGAAAAATAAAACGGTATGGCATATTACGGTAATTCAGATTTTCGAGACAGGGCATTTATCCTTGCGTACATAAGGTTTCCCTCCAAAATTATTAAAGTAGAGGGGGAGTTAAGAAGAGAAGGCTGTGGATATGGGGTAAGAGCGGGGTATCCTGTTTGTTTTAAGTTAGGCTTTAAAGCAAAAGATGCATTGAATGAGTCGTATGATAAATTTGAAGTTGTTTCATATGACAAAACTAGTTTTGTATTGAAAAACCCATTTTTCAGCAATGAAAATATAGAATACTCGGATTTAACGGTTTTTTATGAGATCGAAAGGGATGTAATGGATGAATAAAGAAAAGCTTATCTAGGTTAAACAAAAAGGAAGGAGCGCGATGCGCTCCTTCCTTTTTCAAATCTTCTCTAACCAATCTCTCAAAATCTTCAAATCGAACAGCACATCTTTGAATTGCTGATCAACTTCCTGATTAGAATCATACGCAAGAGAATCATGCGCGGAGCGCAACGATTTAATCAAGGCATCTTTGCCATGACTGCGAACATTATCCAAAAACAGAAGATGTTTGTGAGTTAGTAATTCCTCAACCCTTAATGCGTATCGTGCATCATCCGAAACGCGCATCAAGACAATTGCCTGACAAGCATTTTGACCATTTTGTGTTTGCATAAAAAATAGTTTGGTAATAAATAAAAAGAGGGAGGTCACTGCAAACACATTCTAAGCGATGCTTAAAATAGGTCTCGGGACTTACACCCGTTTGCCTCCCAAAGATTTTCCGATTTACCCAATAATAAAGGTTGAATGGCATCTGATAAATATTAAAATGTGTTTGCGTTACGAAGATACGATTTATACCTAAAACCGTTGCATTGTAACGTCAAAAAAAGAAAGGAGAACCCACCAAATACAAAAAAGACAATGTTTAACACAGTTTGGCTCTCGAATATTGGGCATCTCTCGAATGTGGGTTATCGAGCCAAACCTTCTATTGCATATAACGGGCGCTACTATGCTTTGTGCCGCCTCTCGAATATAACACTTTTGCGGCATTAAGCTTAGTTAGGGTTATAAACTGCCAATTGAGCCCTTCAAGAGTGTAATGGATTTAATAATCGTTCACGTAAATTGGTTTGTGATGGGAGGTATGTTGGCTTACAACTTATCAACAGGATTTGGGTCTAGAAACAGCTTGAGAAGCACCCAGACGCCGTGGTAAGAATCACCTACCCAACATTCACTTTCTCCCATACAAACCACATCTAGGATTTATCTTAAACAAAAAAAACTGGGCGAAATTTTTGTAAGGCGATAACAACAATGGGCATCTTTCGAGCCTTACTGACAGTTGTTTATAACTAGTATATAACATGCCAAATATAACGTATAACATGACATATGGAATGTTATAAGTCCATTTATGCCTTATAATGAAATGTTAAGTTTATCAATTGGACTCACTATCTTTTTGTAGTCTTCTGAACTAACATGAGTGTAAATTTCAGTTGTCTTTGGACTTGAGTGCCCTAAAATCTCCTGGATATACCTAAGATTAACACCCGCTTCTAACAAGTGAGTCGCGTAGGAATGACGCAAAGTATGAAGCGTTACTGGTTTATTTATTTTTGCCTGCACTTTTGCACGTTTGAAAACCTTCTGTAAACTACTTCCAGAATAAAACCCTCCGCTTTCACCAGTAAAAATCAGGTCATTTGGTTTGTATGCCTTGGCATAGTTGCGAAGCATTATTAATGTCTTTTCTGATAAAGGAACCATTCTATCCTTTTTTCCTTTTCCTCCCTTTATGTGGATTAACATTCGCTCCGAGTCAATGTCATTTACTCTTAAGTTTATCAGTTCTCCACGTCTTAATCCACATGAGTAAATCACTGCAATCATGGTTCTATGTTTTAAATTAGCCAGTTGATTAATCAATCGTTCAACCTCTTTTAAACTTAAAATGACGGGTAATGATTTGGCAGAAAACGGGCGCTCAAAATCCTGTAATTCAAATTTTGCTCCATTGTAATTTTGAAAAAATAATTTTAATGAATTAATAAGCTGATTCTGAAATGATGCAGAATAATTGTACTTCAAAATGTAGTTTTTATTGAAGTCATTAAGGTCTTCAATAACTAAATCATCAATGCTTTTTGAATCATGAAATCTGAGAAAAAGTTGTAGGCATTGGGAATAGGTTTGAATTGTGTTTTCACTATATCGTATGGCTTTCATATGGTCTATGAACCCTTCGACCAATGATGTATATAAGGGTTTCAGTTTTGGTAATGCAGGAGCCCTCGATTTTGGTTGGTCTATAGTTTTAGCAGATAAATTTGACGTATCAATTATAGCCAATCCTTCAAAATGCTTTGTCAAATTGTTAATTGAAGCTTGGGATCGTTCAATAATCCATACTCTTCCTTCTTGGAACCATTTTGAGTTTGGGTAATAATTGAACTCTCGAACAATTGAAGAGTTGTATTGAAATGTGCAAAGTATAACTGAGGTTCCATGGTAAATCCCATGATTCAAGTTAATAATAGGTATCATAAGATTGATCGTCTTTAATAAGTGTTTCCTATTTAATTTAGTAAAATAGATTCCCTGAATCAAGAGAAAAGTAAATTTCTTATTTCTCAATCCTTTTGAATAAATGCCCTTCCTTTTGAAGTTGAACTTTCAGTTCCGCCCGCAAAAAAATATTTCATTAATTTCACACTATGTCCCCGAAACCAAACCAGGAAATAGTAATTCAAGGAGCGCGAATAAACAATTTGAAGAACATTTCTTTGAATATTCCGCACAACAAATTCATCGTTGTTACAGGAGTCTCTGGATCGGGAAAATCCAGTCTCGTTTTTGATATCATTGCCAAAGAAGGACAACGGCGGTATTTTGAAACATTGCCCTCTTTCGCACGACAATTTATGGGAAAATTAAACCGTCCCGACGTTGATGAAATTGAAGGACTTTCACCCGTTATTGCTATTGGGCAAGGGACAACAGGAATGCACGCACGCTCCACCGTTGGAACAATGTCCGATATTTACGACCTACTCCGCTTGTTGTTTGCAAGAACCGGAACCACAGATAGAACTATTGATCTTTCGCGCGCCCTTTTCTCATTCAATTCAGAAGTCGGGAAATGCAAGCGCTGCAACGGAATTGGCAAAGAAGAACAAATCGATCTTAACCGCCTGATTGTTTTTCCAGAAAAATCAATTCGAGAAGGAGCTTTGGCGCCCACTCTGCCGAACGGGTACATCATGTATTCGCAAGTAACGATTGACGTCCTGAATCAAGTGTGCGAAGCCGAAGGTTTCAACGTTGATATTCCATGGAACGATCTCACAGATCAACAGCGTGAAGTGATTCTGTACGGAAGCGATAAAATCAAAGTGCCCTTTGGAAAGCACAGCCTTGAATCACGATTAAAGTGGACGGGGATTAAAGCCAAACCACGTGAAGAAGGATTTTACAAAGGCATGATTCCAATTATGTCGGACATTCTTCGAAGGGATCGAAATGCCAATATCCTAAAATACGTTCATTCCGTGACCTGTCAAGAGTGCATTGGAACGCGTTTGAATGGCGATGCGTTGAGCGTTAGCGTTCAAGGAATGTCTATCGCGGAAATCGTGACCTTGGAATTGAACGAACTCAAAGCCTGGATTCAAGCGAATGAATGGGGCGTTGTGGGGAATGAAATTACCGGGAAGATTGAAGATCAGATTGATTTATTAGAAGATTTGGGACTGGGTCATTTAACCTTAGACCGTTCGGCAAAATCGTTGACATCCAGCGAAATTCAGCGAATTCGAGTGGCCAATCAAATTTTAGTTCCGCTGAGCGATGTGCTTTACGTCTTTGATGAACCTTCAATTGGATTGCACCGCGAGGAGAACGAACGAATGATTTATCATTTCAGAAGACTTGTGGATAAAGGTAATACGGTTATTGTTGTTGAGCACGATCTTGACACAATTACCAGTGCCGATCATATCATTGAAATTGGACCAAGAGCTGGAATAAACGGAGGAAATCTCGTTTTCAATGGATCGTTTTCTGAATTTGAACAACGGGAAGATCCGAAAGCTATCGGATTGAAGGAGATCAGTCCGACTTATAGAGCGATTAAAACTGCGCCGAAGCAAACAAATACATCAACCATAATTGACAACGGTTCCATTCGCCTGATTGGATGTCGAGAACGGAATTTGAAAAACATAGATGTTGAATTTCAACTTGGAAAATTGAATACAGTTAGTGGAAGATCTGGCGTTGGAAAATCGAGTTTGGTTAAAGGAACTTTACTCAAAGTGGTGCAACACCATTTGGGAATTGAAACGGATTCAACCGCAAAATTGTCCAAAGTTGAAAACCTCGATTCCATCAATAAACTGATTTTTATCGATCATTCGCCCATAGGAAAAACGCCGCGAAGCAATCCAGCAACTTATTTGGGAATCTCAGATCATATTCGCGATCTCTTTGCTAGTTTGCCCGAATCAAAAGCGCAAGGATTTACTAAATCTCGTTTTTCGTTTAATACTTCTGCTTCGACTATTACTCCAGTTTCGTCTGAGGCTTTTACGGATTCTGAGCGCAGTCGAAGCAGAAGTAAAGGCGGTCGATGTGAAACGTGTCAAGGTGCTGGTAAAACGCAAATTGGAATGCACTTTTTGGGTAATGTTGACTTGGTTTGCGGAACGTGCAACGGAGATCGGTTCAACGAAGAAACACTTGAGGTAAAGTTTAAGGGATTGTCAATTGCCGACGTCTACAAATTATCAATCAACGAAGCGGTTTCCTTTTTTAGCGAACAGAAAAAAGTCCTGTCGGGACTTCAAATTTTGCAAGAGATTGGACTCGGTTATTTAACGCTTGGACAATCTTCGACAACACTTTCGGGGGGCGAAGCGCAACGGATTAAAATCGCGAATCAACTCCAGAAAAAAGACACAGGCGATACGCTTTATATCATCAACGAACCAAGCATTGGATTGCACCACGACGACCTTGAATCTGTACTCCAATTGTTCGACCGCATTAAGCAAAAAGGAAACACGATTGTTTGCATCGAACAAAACGAAACAATCATTTCTTGGAGCGATTGGCACCTGGAACTTGGACCTAAAGGTGGCAGGGAAGGAGGGCAAGTCATGTACCAAGGCATTCCTAAGATTAACCCTATAAACCGCAAAAATAAACCGATAAAAACGAATTTACCCACTAAAAACGAGATTCGATTGAATGGCGTTACAACACACGCGCTTAAAAATATAGATGTTCGCATTCCAAAAAATCAATTGACGGTGGTCACTGGAGTTTCTGGAAGTGGAAAATCCTCTTTGGTTTACGATACCTTGTTTGCGGAGTCCAATGCGCGATTTACGGAATCATTATCGGCGTATAACCGTAGTTTTCTTCAGCAAAATAGCGAGGCAGAAATAGCTTCTTTTTCAGGTTTAGGACCGGCAATTGGCATTAACCGAAAAGGCGGAACTCCATCGAAGCGATCAACGGTTGGGACCTTGTCTGGAGTATACGATGCGTTTCGATTATTGTACTCGAGAATTGCGCAACACGAAGGCGAAAATTTCACAGCGCAACACTTTTCTTTCAACCATCATCTTGGCGCGTGTCCAGAATGTGAAGGCCTGGGAATTAAACTCAAATGCGATCCCGATGAGGTGATCGTTTCTCCAGATAAATCCATTTTTGAAGGGGCAATAGCTTCGAATAAAGCACTCGATTATTACTCCGATGTAAACGGTCAATTTACTGCAACACTCAGAGAAGCTGCGAAACAAAAGAATTGGAATTTGGAACGTCCGTGGGAACAACTGGAGGATGATTTGAAGCAGGTTGTTCTTTATGGAACGGGCGATGAAATTTGGAATGTTACTTGGAAATTTACCACGAAATCAAGATCTGGAACACAAGAATTAACGGCAAAATGGCGCGGGTTCTGCAATTACATTGATGACGAATACCAACGAAAACTCCACAACAAGAACCTCAAGAGTTTGGAGGATTTAGTGCACGGTGTTCAGTGTCCAACATGCAGCGGAAGTCGTTTGAAACCGGAATTATTGAAACCGGAATTTCTTGGGAAGAACATCCATGAACTTTCTCATTTGAGCATTGCGTCTTGTCTTGGGTTAATTGAAAATCCAGAGGATAAAGTTGATGAAGTCGTTTTGGCAATCAGCGCTGTTGTTTTGCCTGCGGTTAAGGAATCTTTACAAACCATTGTCGATCTCGGATTGGGGTATTTGAACTTGGACCGAGCCGTGAATACGCTTTCGGGCGGAGAACGTCAACGCGTCACACTAGCCGGCCAATTATCGACGCACTTGTTTGGTGTTATCTATGTTTTGGATGAACCAACAATTGGATTGGACGCGGCACAAGTAGGCGTTTTATCGAAAGCATTAAAAAGAATTGTTGCGAATGGAAACACGGTCGTTGTCGTTGAACACGATCCTTCTTTTATCCAAACTGCGGATTACTTGATTGAAATGGGACCCGCTGCCGGAAACTTAGGCGGCGAATTAATCTACCAAGGAAAGATCGCCGAAATCAGCAAGGCAAAACATTCCGTAACGTATAAACTGTTGCAGAACGAGAATGCCATTCCTGCAAAGAAGTCAAAAGAAAAAGGCGATCCGTTTGGATTGAAAGGCGCTTTTGCCAATAACCTTAAGAATATTGATACTGACTTTTATTCGGGTCAATTAACAGCAATTACAGGAGTTTCTGGAAGTGGAAAATCAAGCTTGATTAAAGAGGCGTTGTACAATTCTTGGCTCAAAAAACGACCTGTGGGTTGTACTTCTGTTTTTGGATTAGAGCAATTCCAAGAAGTGTTGTTGATTGATCAGGAAGTTCTTGCACAAAATCGCTTGAGCACTCCAGTAACGTATACTGGAATTATAGAACAGATTAAAACGCTCTTTTCAAAAACGGAATCCGCTAAAAAAGCTGGATTGAAAAAAGCGGATTTCTCCTACCAAAGCAAAAATGGAAAATGTTCAACGTGTTCGGGCCATGGAAAGCTGAAAACAAGTATGGATTTCATGAGTGATATCTGGCTGACATGTGATTCGTGCAAAGGATTACGATACAATGATGCCGTTCTAGCCATTGAATATAGTGAACACTCGATTGGTGATGTATTGCGCATGACAGTTCAGGATGCAATTGAATTCGTTCGAAGTGAGTGCAATCGAAGTACCGAATCAGAGACTATTGTTGAAAGTTTGAATGTCCTCAAGCGAGTAGGAGTCGGACATTTACAATTGGGACAAGCAGGAAACACCTTGTCTGGTGGAGAAGCGCAACGATTGAAATTGGCGACGGCTTTATTGGCAAAGCGAAAAGGGACAACGTTATACCTTTTCGATGAACCGAGTACAGGACTTCATTATTTTGATATTCTGAAATTACTCGAGGTTTTTGAATCGATTGTTGAGGGCGGAGATACGGTACTTTTTATTGAGCACAATAGCGCAATGATTGAATTCGCGGATCGTGTTGTTACCCTTGGGCCTGGAAGTGGGGATGATGGTGGTGAGGTTTTGTAGTGTGCAGCAGCAGTGCAACTACTGCTGAGCTACTTTTTAACTTCAAAATAGTAGACAAAAGAACTCTTTTAATAGTATAACCTACACTGCTAGCGCGTTTGTAGATATGTTCTTGGTACCCTTTATTCTAAATGACTTCGAAAATTGAAGCTGTTTGAGAACCTCGGCTTGGCCGAGAGACGAGTTCTTCAATTTTAAGTCATGTGGATTAAAAGGAAGAGAATACGAAAGTATTGGAAGACGAGGCGTGGCCCATTGGGCCTATTAAGGCGAGGTAGGACAATCTACTGCGCTTAAGGGCTCTTTTTGCTTACTTTTTTAGACCCTAAAAAAAGTGAGAAGAGATTATCATGGTGTTGCTACTTCTGAGTTGCCTGAATTAACGAGGATATGAGAATTTTTTTCCCGTTTCAACTTCAAACTTTGATAGCCAATTCTCTCCATAAAACTTGATCATGTACTCATTTGACTTGATGTTATTGGCGCTAACATCTTCCGCAAGCTCACCCGTTATTTCGCATCCAGCAATGCGTAAAACCATGAATCCGTGAGCTGTTGTCAATGAACTTTCTTCAGGACGTCCATCCAAGTAATCCGTCGGCGCTAATTCTCCATAAATTTTAAAGGTGGGCATGTAAATCTCATCAGTTGGTCCCTTGTCGATGACTTGTACGTCGGCAACCGGTTTCGATTCAATTGAATTTACAGGAGTCGTACATGCGAATGCTGCTATTAATAGGGACGTCAAAAGGATACTGTTCATAATGGATCAATTTCTCTTCTGTACAGATGATAGTTTCAAGTGTTCAAGTAGAGTTGATGTTTAAACCTTGCCATTAATATAATCCAATTGATATTGAGCGCCAATAACACCTCCTGCCAGCGCTTTGGTATACCAGACTGCAGCCTCAAGCTTGTCCACATCTTTTCCGTCTCCGTAATGATATGCTTGCCCTAAGTAAAAACAAGCTATTGCCACTCCTTGTTCAGCACTTTTAAGAAACCATTCGCATCCTAGAGCTTGATCAAATTTTGCACCTTGACTTTTAAAATGACAAAGACCAACGCGGTATTCAGCTTCTTTATGGTCTTGATCTGCACTTTTTTGAAACCATTCGTAGGCCGTTTTTTTATCGGCGCTAGTTGGGTAACCAATTGTATAAAACTGACCTAATGCGTATTGATTCTCAGCGTCCTCAAGGTTTTCGTTCTTCTTGAATTGCTTTAAATCTCTAACGACGTCAAAAACCTTCCACTCATTAAAACGGTGGTCAACAATTCCATTAACGGCATCGAAATTGAACGGGTTGTCTTCGAATTCGTAAATTTCACCGTGTTCGCGTCCTTGATCAATCGCACGGCAATAATCACCTGAATACTCGGCACACTTCTTCCCGAAGTCCGTGTTGTCGTTGTAATAATCTTCCGCAAATCTATTTCCAGTTTCGGTGAGGTCGTCACTTCCGAGTACGCCGTCGCAAAAGTCCATGACAAAATCCCTTCCCGATAGTTGACCATTGCGCACTTGCTCCAATTCTTCCGGATTGCGTTGTGCGTGTTCTTCCGTAATTAAATCGTTAATAACGCACCATTTAAAGAACATTCCAATATGGGTTGCTCCAAGTTCTATAGGTTCGCCCTTAGGGAATTTAGCACCGTCAAAGTGCCAAGATACATCGTCGTATTTAGCCATTTTGGAAAGGTAGAGTTTAACGCGCGATTATTTAACAATCTTGCGCGAAATTGTCCCGTATTTGCTTTTAGCGGAAACAATATAGATACCTTTTGAAAATCCAGATACGTCAATTTTTCGTTGACCATTCTCGAATTGCTCAGAAAAAACGAGCTGACCAAATGAATTATGAATTTCAACCCAAGAATCATTTTTGATTTTTAAATTCAACGCATCCGTTACGTTAGTTGGGTAAACTTGAAACCGATCATCTTCAATTTTGCCTAATTCAGCAACGCCAATCTCTTCAACTCTAATATCATCAATAAAATAAAGTGCTCCATAAGTTCCTGGTGCCCCAGAACCGGATGGGTTTACCATTGTATTTGTTGAATTGTCATCGTTAAAATTACCAATTGTGATATAAGAATAAGCTTCTTGAGCTATGATTGTGTCTGATACTAAGACCCAATTTGTAGCATCATCAATAAATGTACTTGATTCGACCTGAGGCGCATAAATCAATGGGTTATCCGTACCCGAAGATATTTGGTTTACGGAAAGGTGCGCACCTATTTTGTCAATGGCCAATTCCATGAAATCCGCCAAGGAAACATAAAATTCAACGACATAAGTATTGCCAACTACCATCGGACTTGTTAACCCGGTTTGTACATAGTGCCGTTGGTTGAGTCCAGGTATGGTATACGACCAAAGACCAACCATTACATCGCCAGTACGTGGTGTTTGATTGCCTTTTAAACCCAATGGGCCACTGTATTGGCTAAAGGGTTGAAAGTTGTAACAGCTGTCTTCAATTGTTGTAAAAAACACTTGAGGTGCTGCGGCAGTAGGACTGACCCAGTCAATCATTATTTGATTAAATACACCGGGTGCTTGGATTCCGCAAAATGTATTTGAATAATTTTCAAAGCTTGGATTCGGTACGGTATTTTGAGCGTTGCACACATTAATTGTGAAAATAAATAATGTGATAGCTAGTAATTTGTTCATAGGTTTTAAAGTTTGATGATGTAACGCTAGAAATACTGTAATAATTGTGTCTGAAATTTACGGTGTCACCTTTTGGAACTATTGCGATAATTTGGACATCGACTTAAGTTATGTAAGAACAAACAACTAGTATTAGAAAGTTGAAAGAGTAGTTTAGAGTAAGGGGTTTAAGCAAGAAACAGTTGGTTTTACTTACCAATAGAACGATTCAATTAGGTTGAGTCTCGCGGATAACAGCGCAATTGCAATCTAGCAGTAGCACGACGGCAGCAATTTATTAGGGTCCAGAATCCTCGCTATTCTTCACTTTAAATAGTTATAGTAAAAAGTACAATAATCATTTTATTTTTTTAACTTTCAGCTTAAACGCTCTAACTTATGGTAACATCGAGGTTTCCGACACTTTTAATGGTTGTTCTTTTAACGTTCTATGGTTTTGGTCAGAACGTTGTTGTAGATGGTGTTGCACTTGTTAACGCTGGAGGTGGCCCAGGAAATTGTACGGCAAATGGCTATAAACTTAATGGCACTGCCGTTGGGGTTGGCGGTTGTGCATCTCTTACTCAGAGTACATTTGACGCCGGAGCGATGTGGATTTGTGATCCTATCAATTTAAATGAATCTTTCAAAGTCTATTTTGAAGCTAATTTTGACGCCTTCAATTCTGGCGATGGCCTTGCGTTTGTACTTCAAACCGAAGGCGTTCCAAATGTTTTAGGTGCCGAAGGAGGTGGAATTGGCTATTCTTATGGAAACTTAACGGGATGTTTACCTGCAGGTGATTGTGTTGTTGATCCATCTGTGATTGTAGAATTTGATATTTGGGACAACTCAGCTGATTTTTGGAATGTCGCAATCCCAGCCTTGGGAACCATAAATGACGTTTCATGTGATCATGCCACAATTCTTGTCGATGCAAACCAAACGCTAGGAGGAACCCTTGCCGGACCCGCTTGTTTGCTTCCTGGTAACGGAGCTGTAACCGACGGATTGCCCCATGATATTTGCATCATTTGGGATGTCATCAATCTGGAGTACTCGGTTTATTTTGACAGTGTTTTAGTTACAGCATACAATGGAGACATTAGAACCAATTTTGTTGATCCTACCAATGTTTCTTGGGGGTTCACTGCAGGATCAGGTGGAGCGAATCAGAATCAGCGGGTTTGCAATGTTGATATGGTGACAAACCCCGTTAATCCAACATGTGTGTGTCTTTTTCCAATTGCGAGTTACACACCGATACCCGTTGAAATTTGTTCGGGAGAAGCAACTTCAATTACGCTTTCTAGCACTATTGTCGGAACTTCCTTTCAATGGAGTGCGGCCAATAATGCGAATGTGACAGGAGAAACTACTGTTCCACAATCCGGAGCATTTATTAATGATATTTTAACGAACATATCGGCAACGGATCAAATCATCAATTATACGGTAACGCCAAATTCTGCTGGATGTATTGGAACGGATTTAATAATTCCCGTTACAGTTCATCCGACACCTTCGGTTCTTGGTACCTTAACAACTTGTGTTGGATCAACTACAACCTTAACAGGTTCGGGAACGGCAAACGCTATTAATCCTTGGGTTTCTAATGATCCGACAATTGCCACAGTGGATAATAGTGGTGTGGTTACGGGGTTATTGGTTGGATCATCAGACATCACTTATGTGGACAATAATGGATGTCAAGTTACAGTAACTGTTATTGTGAATGCAGTTGACGACGCGTCTTTTACAACTATTGATTTCTGTGAAGGCTCTGCATCACCTGCAGCCACTATCACTGGTAGTCTTGGCGGAACATTTGCTTACAATCCTAATCCAGCCGACGGTTCTACTGTGAATCCTTCAACAGGCTCAATCACTGGTGGCGTAGGTGGAACAACCTATTCAATAGAGTATACAACGTCAGGGAGTTGCCCTGCATCGTCAGTAGAAACTGTAACAGTGATTGCTGTTCCACAAATTGATGCTGGCCCAGATCAAGCTGTTTGTGACGGTGATCAAATAGTTCTTTCTGGATCTGGTGCAACTGTTTACAATTGGGACAACGGCGCAGTCGATGGAGTTCCTTTTACACCTGTTCTGGGCACTACAACATACACACTTACAGTAAATGCCGCAAATGGCTGTGTTGTTACAGATCAATTGGATGTGGTCGTAAACCCGCTGCCTGCTGTATCGGCTGGGAATGACTTTACCATTTGCGACGGAGTACCTGCTGTTTTAAACGGATCGGGTGCTTTAAGTTATGTTTGGACTCCAGGGACTGTTATTGATGGGCAACCGTTCTCTCCATCGAGCACTTCAAATTACACTGTGACGGGGACTGATTTAAATGGATGTATAAACACGGATGATATTACGATAACAGTAGAGCCTTCACCAATTGTTTCGTTCACTGCTGATGTAATTACTGGATGCGCTCCTTTGACTGTTACATTTACAAATACGACGGCGGGCACCTTGTCAGATTGTCTTTGGTCATTAAGCAATGGTACGGTGTTAAGTGGATGCGATTCAGTAACAACGACCTTTCAAGATGGAGGATTGTACGATGTGACCTTAACAACAGCATCAATTAACGGTTGTGCAACTTCAGAAACGTATATTGACTTCATAAATGTTGACGATGGCCCAACGGCAGCATTTATGCCGACACCTTCTTCAGTGTCTGTATTCAATCCGGTCGTGTTATTGCTTAATAACTCAACAGGAGCTGTGGATTATGTTTGGGATTTTGGGGATAGTTCAGGAACATCAACAGAAGTGAATCCATCGTATACTTATGATGCTGTACCTGCAAATTACCAAGTTCAATTGATTGCGTATTCGGCCTTAGGGTGCACAGATACGGCCTGGTTCTCTTTTGTTGTAAATGAGGAGTTGTTGTTCTATATACCCAATACCTTTACTCCAGATGGAGACGAATTCAATCAAATGTTTAAAGCAATTTTCACAAGAGGTTATGATCCTTTTGACTTCAATTTTTACATCTACAACAGGTGGGGGCAATTGATTTGGGAATCACACGATGCCGAACAAGGCTGGGATGGAGTTTCCAATGTTTCTAAAAAGCCCGTTCAAGACGGAAGTTATGTGTGGAAAATTGACTTCAAGACCCTAACATCGGATGAAAGGGTGGAAGTAATTGGACACGTTAATATTCTTAAGTAGCATCGAGTTGCTACGTTTAGCGGGACAATCCAGTTAAGCTGATTAATTATTAACTGTTTATACGCAATAATTGAACACTTCTACTTACCTTCTTCAACCGGACTAACAGATTGAAATGCTTCTAAAAAAGCCTCGACGGGTTGAGCACCGCTAATTCCGAACTCATCGTTAATCACGAAAAATGGAACACCAGAAACACCGCGCTGTTGATAATGGGCAATCTCGTTTGTCACCGCTTTTTCAATTTCCTTATCGTTGATAATTGAATCTACCTTTTCTTGATTCCAGCCAAATTCTTTAGCGATTGCATATAAAACTTCAGGCTTGTTTAAATGTTGAGTCTCCTCAAAATATGCTGCCAAGAAACGTTCTTTCATTTCGATTCCGAATCCCTCTTCGCGAGCGACATTCAACATCTGATGCATTTTCAATGTATTCACTGCAAGCCAATTGTCACCAAAATCAAATTCAATTCCAACCGTTTTTCCTGTCTCAGTCAAGCGGTCTGTCATTTCTTGAACACGATCAATGCTACCAAACTTGTTCGTCAAATAGGTGTCTCGATCCATTCCTTCTTCCCGCATTGTAGGATCCAATTGGTAAGGGTGCCACTTAACTTCGACAGGAATACCTTTCCACTGTTTGAGTGCTTCTTCTAAGCGTCGTTTTCCAACATAGCACCAAGGACAGGCAACATCAGAAACAACATCTACTTGGATTGTATCTTTATTCATATCTTCTTTTTTTGTTAGACGCAAAAGAGGTTCAATCCGTACACGTTGAACCTGGACTTTTGATCAAGTTATTTGTTGCAAAACTTTAACGGCAGTAAGTTAACTTATCTTAAGCCAAGATTGCAATGCATCGCTGCTGGAAATAAAAGAAAATGTAGTTTCTCCTTAGAGACCGTTTGAATGAAGACAGAATAGCTCTTTTTTAATGCGCTGTTTAAATTGAAAAAGTTTGGTTTTCAATTAACTAATCTTAAAAGTTACAGCGCTTTTACAGTTCTTAACTAGGGTTTAACAAGTTTCATCAACTTCGTTTTATTCGCTGTTCGGACAAGGACAGAATACAATCCAGAAGGATATTCTTCAATACTGTATGTTTTTAAAACAGCGCCGTTTGCGTCAAGAATAACATCGGATTCGATTACTCTACCCAATAAATCTCGGATTTCAATTACAAGATCTTGTTCGTGTGATAGCGTTGTGGTAACGGTAAACACACCTGATGTTGGGTTTGGAGACAAACTGAATTCTAGCAGTTCATCTTTTGAGAATACTACCGTCCAACTTGTTGTGCTCGCGCCATCGAAATCAACCTGAGTCAATCGGTAGTAGCTAATTCCAGAGATAGGATTGGTGTCTAAGAAGGAATAAGCATTTAAACCTGTTGATGTTCCTGCACCATCCACTTTTCCGATCGTTTCGTAATCAACTCCATTGGATGTTCTTTCTAAAAGGAAATAATCATTGCGAAGTTCTGATGCTGTGACCCAGTTTAATAAGGCGTTTCCATTTTCAGGAGTTACGTAGAATTCCATGAGTTCAATGGGTAGAAAGATTGCACAATCCACTATTGCATTCACCTGAAATCGTGTTGGATCGATATAGTCTCCAGAAACATTGTAATCAAACCCCATCCATTGGTTTGCATTTGGAGTGTGTCCTGTAAACACCAATTCACCTCCGCTGGTCGTTGTTGGGAAGCTAGTGATAATGTCTCCACCAGAGTGATGACTGCTTATATAGCATCCTACATCGCCACTAACTGTAACACGAAGTTCCATATTGTCATTTAGATCCATAGGAACCGGAGATGGGAAGTTGTACGTCCACTGAGAATTATCTGTAGCGCCAACATGATTCCATGTTAAACTTTGACTGGTTGCTTGGGTTAGATTGAGTCCAGTAACGGTATATTGACAGGTATAAGGAGGCGGTCCACCACCAACGATTTTTTCCACGATATCGACGCTGTACCAGAAACCGTTGTTCAAATTCGAAGTGAAGAATACGGATGCAGGGCCTGACGTAGGATCAGACGCACCCTTAAGTGTTGGGCCAACGTCTGTCGCGGGGATTGTAGTTGGAGTCATGTCTTGAACGTACCAAGTTGAATCGGCTGTTAAAAGTGAAGTCACATAAGTGGAGCTTCCGGCTTCTACTAATGTTCCTCCGGTTGGAGCGTCATACCAATTGTACAATCCCGTTCCTGGATATGTCATTGTTAGAATATCATCTGGACAGAAATACTGACTCCCTGGCGTAAATGAGAGCGGCAAATTTGTCAATTGCTTTACGTCGTCAAATAGGAAGGTAGAGGCGGCACTTCCGTTTCCTAGGTTACCTAGGTCAAATAGAAATACCAATCGGTTGTATATTGCAGGTGCGCCAGAAAAATCAAAGAAGAGTGCTTCCCACTCACCGGTTACTGTTGTGAAAGCGTCTTCTTCTTGAAAACAACCACCACCGCAGCCTTCCATTTTTAAACTAACCTGAGTCCCAATGGGAGCAGTTGTCCAAACGAGCATACAGATATATGGATCAGCACTGAAATCGACATTCGTAGCAGTCGTAAGATAGGCTCCGGCCCAAACTTGCCCGCCATTTCGAACCATTTGTCCAACGGTAGCACTTGTGTTGATTCCTCCTGATTGAGGGTTCACTATTACGGTTCCAGTACCTCCGTCAAAGTTGGTGAAATCCCCATTCACGACGGATCCTCCTTCAAAGTTTACAGGCAGAGTAACAGTTTGCGAATATGACCCAAAACCAATTATTATAGCGGATAAGAATACTAGTACTTTCATAGTTAGTGTTTTACGTCTAACAATATACATATTGTATTTATGACAATAACTATGATTTTAGTAAAATTTGCTTTTTCTTGATAACTTACAGCAAGTTTCTCAGGATTGTACCTGAAATGCAATCAGTTAATCCTCGCCCTTGTAGTAATTTTCAGCGTTGCGATGCTCAAGCAGCATTGTTCTCCAAATAGATAATTTTACTTGTTCGCGCAATGATAGACGGTCCCATTTTTTTAATCCGAATCTTTCGATTCTAGATTTGCTTGTGCGTATTGAGTTGGATTTTAAACTAGACATAATGGCAATCCATTTCAAGAGCAATGCTCTTTCACGTGTTGTATTGGCGCGTCATTTTTTACTTCAAATTTGCCATTTTCAATTGCTAAGCGAAAAATCAAACGTCCAATTCGACCAAATCCGTTAATTCCGAGTTTAATTTTTTCCATGGCTTAGTCGCTTGTTAACCATGACCCACCAACAGCCATGACATTTTTTAAATCCAAATATTCTTGATAATTGTCTTTATTGATTCCTCCAGTTGGGCAGAAGGAAACGTCTTTGAAAATGTTGCCGTAAACTTTTAGTGCTTTTGCTCCACCGAATAAATCAGCAGGGAAGAATTTAAATACACGCCATCCCATGTCAATTCCTCTGATGATTTCACTTGGTGTTGAAACGCCAGGTAGAAAAGGGATTCCGCTAAAATCAAATTGTTGAATCATCGATGAGGTGAGTCCAGGGCTAACCATAAAGTCGACCTTTAATTTTACGCATTTGAGAATATCATCTGGAGAAATGATTGTTCCTACCCCGACTTTAAAAGCAGGACCGTATTTTTCTTTAAAAAGTGCAATTGCTTCCCATGCGATTTCTGTTCGCAGTGTAATCTCAACACAATTGATTCCTTGTGAGCTCAAATTTTCATAAACCACATCTACCTCATCCAAACTCTCAATTGTAACAACTGGAATCAGTGGATTTGCTTTTAAAAGCGCTTCTATATTGTTCTGTAACATAATGTCTTAAATTATACTTGCTCCTTCTTCACTCGATGAAATAAGGGCACGAAGATTTCTAAATAGTTGTCTTCCATGTGACAAGTCGTTGTACTCAACATGCCGCGCTGGACGTGCTTCTAAATTTTCTTCCAAGCAATTCAAAGTTCCTTTTTCGGCGTCTAAAATCAATCGATCTCCAGTCCGAATTAAACCAATTACCCCGCCCTGAGCCGCTTCGGGATTTAAATGAATTGCTGCGGGAACTTTTCCAGAAGCACCAGACATTCTTCCGTCTGTAACCAACGCAACCTTGTATCCTTTCTTTTGTAGAATTGACAAAGAAGGAGTGAGTTTATGCAATTCAGGCATTCCTTTTTGTTTCGGTCCTTGAAATGGAATGACGGCGATAAAATCGCGATCCAATTCACCTGCCTGAAATGCTGTTATTAAATCGTCTTGATCGTCGAAAACAATTGCTTCAGCTTCAACAATTCTATGTTCTTCAGCAACAGAAGAGGTTTTGATAACTGAGACACCAAGATTTCCTTTTAAAACTCTCAAGCCACCTGTCTTCTGAAATGGATCTTGAGCAGATCGAATAATCGATTCATTCAATGATGCTGTTGGGCCGTCCTCATAGTGGATTGTGCCTTCTTTCAATTTTGGTTCAAGCGTATATTTGTACAATCCATTGCCAACAATTGTATTTACGTCTTCGTGAAGAAGATTTCCATCCAGTAATGTTTTGATCACAAACGCCATTCCACCAGAAGCATGGAAGTGATTAATATCCGCTGCTCCATTGGGATAAACACGTGCAATAGACGGTATAGCTTCTGAAAGATCAGAAAAATCATCCCAGTTGATAATAATTCCAGCGGACTTTGCCATTGCTACTATATGCAAGGTGTGATTCGTTGAACCACCTGTAGCCAATAATCCAATGATGCCGTTTACTATACATTTTTCATCTACAATTTGACCAATTGTGGTAGCGTAATCTTTATTTCTAATGTTCTGAACGAGAATACGAACCGCCTCTTTATTCAAAGCTCTTCGCATGTCCGTGTCAGGATTAACAAAACTAGAACCCGGCAATTGCAGTCCCATGATTTCCATCAACATTTGATTGCTGTTCGCAGTTCCGTAGAATGTGCAAGTTCCAGGAGAGTGGTAAGAGTCGGATTCACCTTTTAGCAATTCTTTTCTTCCAATTTTTCCTTCCGCAAATTCCTGACGAATTCTTGCTTTTTCTTCGTTTGAAATACCTGTAGGCATTGGTCCTGCTGGAACGAATAGCGAGTGCAAATGACCAAAGCTCAAGTTTCCAATCAGCAATCCAGGGACAATTTTGTCGCAAATCCCCATATTCATAACTCCGTCAAACATATCGTGAGAAAGGGCAATAGCAGAGGATAGTGCGATAACATCGCGGCTTAAAAGTGAAAGATCCATTCCCGGTTGACCCTGTGTTACACCATCACACATTGCCGGAGTTCCACCTGCAACTTGAACAGTTGCGTTAAAATCGTTGGCGTATTTACGCATTTCATTTGGATACGTCTCGTAAGGCTTGTGTGCCGAAAGCATGTCGTTATATGCAGTAACAATTCCAATATTCGGCTCGATTCCTTCTGCAATCGTTGATTTATCAGAGGGGGCGCAACCTGCAAATGCATGGGCCAGATTTCCACAACTCAAGTGGTTTCTGCCACGAACTTTGTCAAAATTAACACGTGTGTTTTCCAAATATGAATCTCTAGAAGCCTTACTTCTTTCAATAATTCTATCTGTAACTTCTTTTATTTTCGGATGTATCATTTTGCTAGAAAATAGATTTTAATGTCGTTTCTCTTTTTGAGAACAACGTGAATGGGCAACGAAAGTTCATTACTCTTAAGAACGTTTAATTTTTCATCCCCTGAAATGATCAGGTATATTGATGATGCATTTGTAATCATGTCAAGACTACACGTTATTCTTTGCTCAGGATGATTAGGAGCTTTGGTGCTAAAAACGCTCTTTTCATTGCTGGACAGTACCTTGTCGGATTGAAGATCATTCGGGAAAATGGAAGCCGTATGTCCGTCGGGTCCCATACCTAGAATTACAACGTCCGTTCTTTCAATGAAATCGTGGTACTTTATTTTTACAAGTTCAATATTGTTGACCTCGTCTTCGATATCGAGAACCATTCCTTCAATTTCGTAGTGTTCACTTGGCAACTTCGTAAAACAAGATTTGATTAACCGCTCGTTGCTAAATTCACTATCAGGAACCACAAAGCGTTCATCTACTAAGCCGATTTTAAGATCCTTAATAAATGCACATTTTTGATCCAGAGCCTTATAAATCGGTCCTGGCGTACTTCCGCCTGAAAGAAGCAAGTTCGCTTTTCCATAAGATTGTATCGATTGCTCTAAATCTGAAATTAGAGAACCAACAACCGCGTCTATTAAGCTATCTTCCTTTTGGAATATGTTCATTTTTATTTTGTCTGCCATTTTGTGTTTTCATCAAGAATTTCGTCTCCAGGTCCCCAAGTCCCAGATTCGTACAATGAAAGCGGGGTTTCTTTTTTCATGTACTTCGTTATTGATTCAATCCAGATCCATGCAGCTTCTAATTCATCATGACGCATAAATAAGGTCTGATTGCCACGAATTACATCAATTATCAAGCGTTCGTATGCACCAGGCATGCGGTCTTGAAATGAATCTATAAAATCCAGTTTGAGCGCGATCGGTTTGAAACGATATCCACCTGGTCCTGGAATTTTACTCAATTGAACCAATTCAATGCGCTCTTCAGGTTGCAAGCGAATAATTAACTTGTTTTGAAGGGGGTGTTTTGATTCTGGAAAAATATTATGCGGAAGCTCCTTGAAGTTAATTACAATATCCGAGTAGCGTTTTTTCATGCGCTTTCCAGTTCTTAAATAAATCGGAGTGTTTTTCCACCGCCAATTATCAATATGTGCTTTAATAGCAACAAAAGTTTCCGTTTCAGAATTGTACTCCTTAATATCTTCAAGATACGAATTTAATTTCTGTCCACCATTTGCACCTCTCGTATATTGACCGCGAACCACATTCTTTTTGATGGATTCTTTGTCAAAAAGGCGAAGTGATTGAAGGACCTTTACTTTCTCATTTCGAATAGCATCTGGATTTAAACTTGACGGTGGCTCCATTGCTATAAGGCAGAGTAGTTGCAGTAAATGGTTTTGCATCATGTCAAGCAGGGCACCAGTATGATCGTAATATCCTGCACGTTTTTCCACACCTAAACTTTCTGCTACCGTAATTTGTATGTCTTTAATATTTTCTGCATTCCAGGCGCGTTCAAACAAATGATTTGCAAAACGCAAGACCATTAAGTTTTGAACCGTCTCTTTACCAAGGTAATGATCTATTCTAAATATTTGTTCCTCTTTAAAAGCGGCCGAAATAATATCATTTATCGCTCTGCTTGATTTTAAATCATGCCCCAATGGTTTTTCCAAAACAACTTTGCTTTTCGCATTAATTAGCTTTGAATCCTTGAGTGTATTGCAGATTTCAGAGAACGCTCCAGAAGGAACTGAAAAGTAATAAACGTTCTGGTATTCTTCTGTTTTGTCAAGGTCTGCTTTTAGTTCGCTGTATGATTTGGTGTCATTCTTTCCAATCATCATTAGCCCAACACGTTTCAAGAAATCATCGATCACTTTATCATTATCCTTATCTTTTAAATCGAGTTGAATGAATTCCTTAAGCGTTTTCTTAAACGCCTTTTCGTCGCTCAGGGTCCTTGAAATACATCTAATTGTAAAGTCTACCTTGATCTGTTTGTCTGCAAATCGATGGAATAGAGCAGGGATAATTTTGCGTTTTGAGAGATCGCCGTCACCACCAAATATTACTAGATTAAATGGTGTTATTTCGTTTGGAATAGATTGTCGGAAACTCATATTCTATGTTGAATGATTTGAATCAAATTTAAGTACTTTTTGTAAATAGTACAATAAGAAAATCTTTTTTTATTATATTTGGTCAAATTCAACATTTTACAAATTCATGATTTTAGTTGTCGAAAGTGGGTCTACAAAGGCCGATTGGATGTTAGTGAGCGATGGTAAAGAAGCAGTGTATAGCACAAAGGGCTTTAATCCATTCTACCATTCACGTGAGGATATTTTAATCGAATTAAACGATCATCTTGAATTAGATATGATCAAATCAGAGGTCAGAAAAATTTATTTTTATGGCGCTGGATGTTCCTCGCCGGAGATGAATGCAATTATAGAAGGTGCACTTAAAGCGTTTTTTACAAGTGCAGAAGTTTACGTTAATCATGATTTGGCCGCATCAGCATATGCTTGCTATGAGGGAGAGCCATTAATTGCAGGAATTCTGGGGACAGGTTCGAACTCTTGCTATTTTGATGGTGAAAATGTAAGTGAAGTTGTTCCTGCATTGAGTTATATACTTGGTGATGAGGGAGGTGGCTGTCATTTCGGAAAAAGAATCCTTGCCGATTTCTTGTACCACAAACTTCCCGAGCCCATGGCGAAAGAATTGACGCAAATGGGGATGTCAAAAGCGGTAATTAACGAAAGTGTATACATGAAACCAAATGCGAATGTTTTTATTTCATCCGTAATGCCAGTTCTTATTCGTCACAAACAACTGAGCTACGCTCAAGCGTTAATTGAAAAGAATTTCCAAGAATTTATCGACATACATGTTAAGTGTTACGCTGATTACAAGAAGGTTAAAGTTAACTTCGTTGGGTCAATTGCAAGTTTGTTGCAGGATGAACTTAAGGCTGTTTGCGCCAAGAATGAGATCCAAATTGGTGTAATTATTCGCAGACCATTAGACAGGCTTGTGAAATACCATTTGAAGCAACAAAGTTTTGTCTCAAGCACACTCACTACTGAAAATAAAAGACAATTGAACTAATTTTTATTCTTGCATCTGCTCTTTTAAACGGCGGTGACTTTTATATAGAATCCATACTAATTATTGACTATGCCGAAAAGGAATTTTATAGCTGTACTTCTAATTGTATTGAGTTTTACAGCCTTTGCTCAAGTGAAACCCGATCCAGTGATTGAAGATCGAATTACAGAAATTATTTCGTCAATGTCCGTGAAGGAGAAAGTTGGGCAGACTTGTCAAATCACATTGGACGCCTTATTTGTAAGGGATGAAGATGGAAAGGTAGAAGCTCCAGAACGAATTGATCCGGTTAAGCTCAAGGAAGCGATTAACGAATATGGAATTGGTTCAATTCTAAATGTTAGCTGGCATACTTTTGATTTAGAAATGTGGGACAAGGTAATCAGCCAAGTTCATGCGCCTTTTAAAAATGGAGAAGTTAAAGCTCCAATTATTTATGGAATTGATGCTATTCATGGCGTAAACTACACCGTTGGAGGAACGTTGTTTCCTCAAGAAATTGGATTGGCAGCAACTTGGAATCCTTCAATAGCAATGCGATTCGGTGAAGTAACGGCCTACGAAACTAGAGCTTCTGGAATTCATTGGAACTTCTCTCCGGTGCTCGATTTAGGAAGACAACCGTTATGGTCACGAAACTTTGAGACGTTAGGAGAAGATCCATTCTTAGTATCAGAAATGGGAAAAGCGATTATTTGTGGATACCAAGGAAAAGGAGGAATCGGTTCAGAACATGTAATTGCATGTATGAAGCATTTTGTCGGATACAGTAATCCAACTAGTGGCCGTGACCGGACGCCTGCTTGGATCCCAGAGAAATACATGAAAGAATTGTATTTGCCCCCTTTTAAAGCAGCTGTTGATGAAGGAGCATTGACTGTGATGATTAATAGTGGTGCGGTCAACGGAATTCCAGGACATATAAACTATGACTTAATTACTAAGACACTCAAGGAAGATTGGGGATTCCAAGGCTTTGCGGTTTCTGATTGGGAAGATTTTATCTTTCTGAACAATGTGCACCAAACTGCGGAAGATAATTATCAAGCAATCATTAGTGCTATTAATGCTGGCGTTGATATGAGCATGGTTCCTTACAATCCACAGTACAAAGAGTATTGCAGTTTGATGATCAAAGCCGTAGAAAATGGTGAGATTACACAGGAAAGATTAAACGATGCAGTTCGTCGAATTTTACGTGTGAAAATGATTGCCGGTCTTTTTGATAAAAAGATGAATCAGAAAAAAAAATACGGTGATTTCGGAAGCGATAAATTTAAGGCAATTGCGTTGGAATCGGCTTTAGAATCAATAACACTATTAAAAAATAAAGAGAGTGTACTTCCGCTTTCAACTTCTTCTAAAGTTTTGGTTGCCGGTCCAACTTCGAACAACTTAATTTATATCAATGGAGCATGGACGCATACATGGCAAGGAGCGAACACTGATTTTAACACAGCAGGAGTAAAAACAATTCGAGAAGCTTTCACAGAGAAGTTGGGGGCTGAAAATTGTTTGTTTGCGCAAGGAGCTGAATTGTATCTCGATAATGAATTTGAAGCAACACGTTTTGTTGAGTTAGAAGATTTCAAATCGAAAGCGAACAAGAGTGATGTTATCGTTCTATGCCTTGGTGAGTATCCTAGCACGGAGAAACCTGGGGATATTAGATCTTTAAATCTAGATCCCGAACAATTGGAACTTGCCAAAATTGCCTACTCAACTGGAAAACCTGTTGTATTAATCATGGTGGAAGGAAGACCGAGGATCATTCGTGAAATCGTTGAAGGAGCCGATGCAATTGTTCAGGCTTATTTACCTGGCGATTACGGTTCAGACGCGCTAGTGAAGCTAATGTTCGGCGAAGAAAATTTCAGCGGAAGATTGCCATACACGTATCCAAAATACGACGGTGTTATCGAATTTTATGATCACCCAAGAAGTGTTGCACGTTCTAAATCAAATGATTTTAAAGCCTACAACCCACAATGGGACTTCGGTTTTGGATTGGGTTATAGTACTGTTGAATATTCAAACTTGCGTTTAAGTTCAGAGTCGATTTCAGAATCTGATTCACTGATTATCGAAGTGGATGTAACAAATACGGGGAAAATGGACACAAAGGAGATTGTTCAATTGTACGTCTCAGACCTTTTCGCTTCAGTTATTCCAACAGGGAAATCATTAAAGGGGTTTGATAAAGTAGCCATAAAAATAGGGGAGACGGCAGCAGTTAAGTTTGTTCTTTCGAAGGAAGATTTACAATTTGTTGACGCGTCGGGGAACTGGGTTTCTGAACCAGGAGACTTCGAAGTTTCCATTGGAAAATTATTGACTAAATTTGAATTAAAATAGTTTTGAATGGGGTATAAAATTAAGTTTGATAAGTTCTTTTCGTATTCATTCTCATTGGATTGTATCATTTTTGGCTTCCAAGATGGCCAATTAAAAGTGTTGCTTATTAAGCGTGCGATGGAGCCGTATATGGGCGAATGGGCCATTCCTGGAGATCTATTGTATCCGGAAGAAGATTTGCCAGACGCAGCCACAAGAATTCTAACAGAATTGACAAGTTTAGAAGGAGTTCTTTTGCATCAAGGGCGTACGTTTGGAAAACCAGACCGTCACCCTCAGGGACGTGTTATTACCAACGCTTATTTTGCCTTGGTACAAATTGACGACATTCAAGCGAAAGCGGCTTCTTGGGCAGATGAATTGAGATGGGTTCCAATCAACGAAATTGGAAAGTTGGCTTTTGATCACAATGAAATCTTGGCTTCTACCTATGAAATTTTAAAGCATAAATTGAAAAGTGAACCTGTTTGCTTCGATTTGCTTCCAGAGAAATTTGCGCTCAACGAAATGCAGCAACTTTTTGAATACACGTTTGACACAAACATGGATAAGGCGAATTTCAGAAAGAAAATAAAGTCAATTCCACTCGTTAATTTGCATGTGAAACAAAAGAATGTTAAGCACAGGCCAGCGAATCTTTACATGTTCGATAACGACAGTTATGAGGAGCTTGTAAAAACAGAAAATTACACCTTCAAAATGTAATTTTTAACGAAATAAATTTTACTTATTGTATTTATTACCATATATTGCATATGTTAACTTAAAATAGATAAATATGAAAAGAATTATTACTCTTGTAGCCCTTATTTTTATTGGTACTTCACAATCATTTGCTCAAAATGATATCGAATCATTTGCAGCCGATAATTGGATTGCATATATGAATGTTTTTGATTTGCCTGGAGCGGGTGGAGCTTATCAATTTGGATCTCCATGGGCATTGCCAGATGTTAAGTCTACTCCAGATTTGGGTGCAAACACAATGACGTTGCAGCCTAACTTTAATACATACGCAACAAACCCTACAGATCCATTCTGGGTAGATCAAACTACAATGGAAGGAAATAAAGAAATGGAAGCGCTTACTTTTGTTGAGCCAGGACCTTCATTTAACGGTGTTGATTTAACATTCCACGGAAGAGTTCTTTCATACACACTTGATCAAGGATACACGGCTCAATTTTTTATTAAAGCATTGGATTCAACAAATGGATACGCAGATGCTTTAGGAGGAACTAAAGTGTTTGATTTGCCAATGAGTGGAACGTTCACAGTGAGCGCTACTGCTGCTGAATTGCCATCTGGATTAATCGTTCAATACGGTTATAGTATTCGCGGTACGAATGCAAATCCACTTGATGAAGCAACTTTAGGAAGTGTAGTTATCGGAGCGGAGAACGTTGGAATTAATGAATTGAATGTAGCTTCAGTTTCAATGTATCCAAACCCTACTGCGAATTCAGTAAGTATCACAAGTACGCAAAACATTGTTGGTTATGAAATAGCGACTATTTCAGGACAAGTTGCTCTTTCTGGAGATAACGCAAACAAGATTGATGTAACTAGCTTAGAGTCGGGAACTTATTTTGTAAGTGTTCAACTTGAAAACTCAATTGAAGTTAAGAAGCTAATCAAACAATAATCGAATTACATTTTACCTAAAAAGGGAGGCTCGTTCTCCCTTTTTTATTACTTAGAAATATGAAAGTCTTACTGTGTTTGTTTCTTTTTCCATTTTGTTTAAGTGCTCAAAATTATTCGCTCGTTTGGGCTGATGAATTTGATGGTCCAACCTTGGATGGGTCAAAATGGGTTGCTGAAATCGGTACCGGAAATGGCGGTTGGGGAAATAATGAATTACAGTATTACACTGCGAGCACAAACAATGTCTTCATTGACACAGGATATTTAAATATCGTTGGACGTGCAGAATCGGTTGGAGGGGCGAACTTCACATCGAGTAGAATTAAAACGCAAGGCCTTTACGACTTTCAATACGGTAAAGTAGAAGCACGAATGAAAGTTCCTGTCGGACAAGGTTTGTGGCCAGCATTTTGGATGCTAGGTTCAAACATTACAACGGTTGGCTGGCCTTTGTGCGGTGAAATTGACGTGATGGAACATGTGAACAACGAATTAATTATCCATGGAACCCACCATTATGATTATTTCGGTCATACATACGATGGTGGACAAGCTTGGGCTGATGCTTCTATTTTCCATGTCTATTCAATAGAATGGACAGCCAATGAAATTATTTGGTTTTTGGATGGAGTTGAGTTTTACCAAACAGACATTGGGCCAGGTTCAATTTCAAAAGAAGAGTTCCACACTCCGTTTTTCTTGCTTTTAAACCTTGCAATAGGAGGGAATTGGCCAGGAAGTCCAAACGGAACAACAATGTTCCCAGCAACGATGTGTGTGGATTACGTTCGTGTGTATCAAGAAACAAATGAATTGACAGAACAAACGCCAAATTTATTTACGCTTTCTCCAAATCCGGCAAATGATGTTTTAACCATCAATGCTATTTCTGATTTGAAATCCTACACAATCACAAACCTTCAAGGAGAGCACTTACTAACTGGAGACACAAACGTTATTGATGTGAACACATTGATTCCAGGAGTCTATTTTGTTCAAGTAACAGTTTCTGAAGGGAATCAGTCTACCGTTCGATTCGTAAAGAATTAAATCAAGATAATTTTATTGGTAGTTAACCTTACTGCAATCGCGCTGAGGAATGAGATTACATGGGTTTGACCTGTTCTGGTTATTCTGAAGTTCTGTATTATTGTAATAATGACCAAAGAAGAATTCAAGGATAAATTGGGAAAACTGCCAATAGTTGAAAAATGGGCAGTGATTGAAGAGGCCGATATTTCATTTTTCGATACTGACATATTTAATTTCTTTGTTTTTCATCTACAGGATTCAGATGATAAGGTTCGGTTCTTTGCTCTATACAATTTGATTGATAAATTCCAAGAAAAACTAGCTCGGCCTGATACTGAACTTGTAAAACTCATGATAAAGCTTTTGGCGGATGAATCGGCGCCTGTTATTGATCGAGCTGCTTCGGCCTTAAGTATCATGGGAGAAAGCGGATTGAATCAACTAATTGAGAACTCAACTTCGAGAGACGTAGAGTTTAGAAGGATAGTTATTTGGACAATTGGAAGGAATTCAAATTTAAACCATAGAAAAGAGCGTGTTATAGAGGTTCTAGTAGATGGAGTGAAAGACGTAGATGAGAAGATTCGGTTTACTTCTTTATGCGCTTTAATGGATGTTAGTCCGCTTTGTAGCTTTGATTTACGTGAGATAAAGGATTATGATTTCAGTGCTATCTATGACTTAGTTAAGCCAATAGCAAAGTCCTTTATGGAATCAGGTAATGAAAATTATGTAGATTTTGGAAAGAGGTATTATCAATTGATCGAAAAAGAACAGACAGCTAAAGGTGGAACCGCTAACGACTAATTCAAAATCAAGACGCCCCAATTCTTCGGAGACTCATGGAATCCAGTTTCAAATGAACTGTTCCATCTGATCTGTTCATCGCGCCCTTTCAGTGTTCCAGAGTCCAATGCAACTTCTAGATCAAGAACAAATCCAGGCTTTGGATTAAAGCTGTAAAAGAGGTTGTTTGGAACAGCTATTTCAACAGCGTATCCATTGTCAGTTAATTGAATGCTATAGTTTGCAGCATCAATTGTTGTATTGCTTTTCCAATTCCAGATGTAAGGGTTTTCACCGCAGTTAATGCCAATGTGTTGATCACTCATCAGAAGAAATTTTCGCTTTTTGCTCGCGTTTGGATTTGTAGAGAATGCTATTTCAATAGCGTCTCCTTCCCAAAGTTTCTCTTTTTTTCCAGCGTTTTGACGCGGAGAAGAATCGGTTACATTAAAAGCGAAATACAATGAGTCTTGTGAATGACGAACAGCAAATTCATAGGCGTCTTCAACTTTTGTAAAAGGTTCTTTCCAATCGCTTAGGTTGCCATCAATTTGAATTGGAGTAGTACTTTCTTTCGCGACCAATTCATTTTTAAGTTTGCCAGCAAATGGAATAAGTTCGATGGATTTGATTTCCAATTCACCGCCCGAAAACATTTGAATCAAGAGTTGCTTAATGTTAGTGAGATCAACATCGAAATCATCGTAAGGGAAGAGTTGAAGCGGTATCGTAACCTTATTCCATTCTTTTCCGATCGATTTGTCTGCTAAGAAAGACTTGTTGAATCCTAACCAAGCTTGTCCGCCGGAGTAATCTTCTAGGCAGAATGCCCATGGAATATTTGTAAACGGTTTGCCAGTAGAGCGCAATGTCAATTCTAAAGCCAATGTATCTGCAACGTAGCCAAGGTCCTTTCCAGACCAGCTGTCCCATCCAAATCCCATTCCAACCCAATCACAATCGCTTCCTCCTTGGTTCCATTTAACGAGAAGGTTTTTAGAATTTGCATCTGGCGCAATATTTCCCGACACACAACTTGAACCGTCCGATGTCCAAAAGTCGGCTAAACTTCCGTCAAAGATCGTCGTTTGCGTAAATCCACGAATATTGTATTCCTCAACGTATTCTCCGTCGTACAAGCCAATTTTCTTGAATGCGTTTCTCTTTGCAGTTACTCCGACTTCATCAATTTGAAGCGTGTCTTGCGCAAGGATGTCAAAAGAGATCAATGCCAAAAAGATGATCAGTAGGTTACGGATTAAGCGCTGCATTTTCAGTAAAGATTATATAGTCTATTTTAGATACGGCAATTCCAGAAGATGGGTCGGCAAGATGCAACATGTTAATTGCATTGATTTTGTCGGGGTTATGAGTTCCACCTCCAGCGCCATTACCAATAAGGTCGCTGTATTTAACTGAGACTTTTCTCCAGCCTTCCCAATCGATTAAAATCTCAATTGTGAACTGATCTTCATTGACGGCATTGAAAGATCCTCCTAAGTCATCGTCTTCATCAAATTGAAAAAGAACACGGCTGTTAGGTAATCCAGGTTGTCCGTAAATCAAAACATTGAAATATAAATTGTCGGCATTGCTAGAAAGGGGAATTGTAGTTGATCCATAGGCAGCAGCATTAAAGTTGACCATTCCAACGAGCCAATCCCAGTCAACGAGTCCTTGCATGTTATAATAAGAACCCAATTGAGCGGCAGAACCGTCCGTTTTAATGTTGAAATCCATATTTCCTCCAGACTGAATGAATGAAGTCCATCCACCAACCCATCCAGATTCGAAATCTGCAATGACAAATCCAGAATTTGTTTTCGGTTGATCTACTGTTACCGTCGAATACAAAGTGTCTGCCTCTCCAGGGAATGTGAGCATTACGTCACATGTCTCAGACTGAAACATAGGAAAATTTGTTGTGCTTCCGTCCCATGTAGATACAGATGCGTCAATTATTTTACCTGTACCAGTGATGATCTTTTCAGCGCCACTTGTTTGGCCGGTAATTTTCAATTCCCAATCTGTTATGATACTTATTTCGCTTGTAAAGTAAACTGATTGCCCAGCTGCAAAGTCGACATTTGGCTGACTTGTTACTAATGTACTAACGACTTCAAACGTACCAAATACGTCTGTAAGGTTTGGTCCGTCAACGGCTTCCAATTCATCCTTGCGGCAAGAAAACAGAACCAATCCAACTAAAAGTAATATTCCGTATTTTTTCATTTTTTAAAATTTCATTACATAATAAATCGACATTTGACTAAACTGGTAAGGATTGTCGACAACAAACGAGTTTTTATTCCACTCGTACATCGCAGCTAAATATACCTTCTCCGAAAAATCGAATTTTAACCCACCAGCGATGTTTGATTCAATTCCATCAACACTAAATTCAGTGTAGTTTACAATTGCATCATTTCCATCACGAACTGGCAGTTGATCCGATCCTTTACTTTGGAGCAGGAACACATTCGCCAGAACAGAAAGTTTTTCAATTACTTCAATTTCAAATCCTGTATTCATCGTAAATGACGACAGGTCTACGCTCTCAAACGTAAAATCTCCCTCACGCGTTGTTTTTTGTATGGCAACGCCAGTGTGAACGTCTACTTTTTTCTTCCACTTCATCAAGTTTGATAAGCTGAAGTGTACGTCAAGGTTAGCATAATTGAATGTTTTGAGCGCGGAAGTACCTTGACCTCTTATTTCGTTTAATAAATAATATTTTGCGCTGGCATCGATTATTTTTGCTGAATCTGAGTAGCTCGCACCAATATACCCGCCTCGACGGTTGAATGTTGCAAGTCCGTATGGCAACGCATTGTTGACCGCAGGGTTGTATTGCATAACACCGGCCTGAATTCCATTTGAGAATAGAGTAGGGTCATTATAAATGTCATACATCGAAACAGGTCTCAAGATTTGATCGTTGGTATAACGCTTGAAGAAATTGTTTTGTTGCGAATAATCAATACGTTTTGATTGAGCCCCAAAGCTTCTGAAATCTGCACCGTTGTCCATATAACCTAAGTCAAATCCAAGATTCTTCTTTTTAAGGTTTAGGTATGCTCTCGCGTGTAAAAAGTAATCGTTCAATGCGTCTTCCGGAGCTTGACTTAATCCACTTGATGAAATTCCTGATTCACCATCAACTCCGTATTTAAACTTCTTTGCGTCAAATCGAACATCGTAAGTAAGTGTACTCACGTTGTTAGAATACGCATTGCTGTCAATAGCTGTTCCAGCTAAATCAAAAATACTCACATGGTTCAATCCGACTGTCAGGTGCTTTCCTTGTGTGACAACCATGTTTCCTCCACCGTAAAGGCGTTCCATGATATTTGCAAAGTTCGTTGGGTTCATTCGTGTTATGAATCCGTTGAATTCAATTTCTTTGACAACTTTGGGAAATTGCAATGCAAAATTCACCGAAGCTCCTTGTTGACGCCACGTATTCTTTCGGTAGAATGATTCGTAATTGAATATGTCCTCCTTAATCCCCATCGTTCCAACAGAACTGGTTAAAATATCTGCGTTGTGATTGTAGAACGTGTAAGGCGTTAACTTGTAATCGAGGTTACCAACTTGGTAACGCAAGACCTTTCCAGCAACACCACGAACATACAATTGACGAACACCGAATGTAACTCCGCCTCCCCAGAATCCACCGAAGTCATTTCGGATACGGAACATTCCAAGAATTTCAGTGGTCTTGTTTGGATTGATTTTAATTCCCAAATCAACCAAAGCGTAACCACCTGTAGACTTAGGTGCAGTCATTGAATCCGATGGATCTGACGTGAAATTTGAGTTAGACATTAGTGACCTAGCGCCACCAACGAATTGAACTTTCTTTCCCTGCTGCCCGTAGGAATTAGAGAGTAAAGCGATAAAAACCGAGAGTAATAAGTACTTCATCTTTAGAAAAATATTTTTAATTCAACCGTTGTTTCTGATCCTTTGTATTGATCCAGTTCAAAACTGAAATCTTGGTAAGTCATCCATCGCTGACGCAAATAGAGGCCTACATTTTTTGAGAGTTGCAAATCAAGTCCAATGGCATAGCTAATCCCTTGTTGATTTTTTGGGGCTTGTGTTACCACATCCACTTCAGTATTGTCACCTCCGTAGATTCTGTCGTAACCTAAGTAATTCGAAAGAGAAATTCTAGGTGCCAATTCATAATAGAACTCCAATTGGTGATTGTAGCTTTGTAAATAGGACTCTTTTGAGAATTTCGGCAACACTGAGAAATCGCGCTGAACCGTATGAAAACCACCCAAATAAAAGAGCATTACTTTACGGTTAAATACTTTAAAGTACGTTTTGTAGCTTACTTCAATTGAATTAAATCCTTTAGCCGAAACGGAGTCTGTAATGTTCATTGATTCGTAAACGCCACGGTAAATTTTATTTAAGTTTCCGTAAGGTCCAACATCAGTTGGGAATCCCCATCTCCAAAAACGGGACAATGCAAGATTGTTTGCTGGGTGACCATACGTGATTCGACTTGAGCGTGCTTCAATTTCACTTGCCATGCTATAACCCAATGTTACTTTGTGTCGTTTGAATTTTAAATCGGTGTTTAAGATCAATGCACGACGGTTATTCGTCATTTGCCCAATTGAAATCAATGAACTTGCGAATGGAAATAGTAGAGGGGCTTGTCCTCCTTCAAGTGGATCGACCAATTGCTCAGGGGCGTATTCTTCAATTGATGTATTCCAGAATACACCGTTGTTATTAATAACATTAGGACTCACTTGGAAATAACGAACTTCAATAGGGAAGAAGGTTAACTCTTTTCCGAAATTCAATTTAACGTCTACCGCTTCACCCCATTTGCTTTCGCTTGTTGGTGAGAAATAATTTCCAGCACCAATTTCACCGGAAAGTTTTATGTTTTTTGCAAGGTTGACTTGGAATTCTGAAGTGATCATGTTGAACCCTATCAATTCTTTCGCGAGACTGTCTGAGTATGTCTTGCTCCTAATTCCGTTAATACTCACAGAATTATTCCCGAACTTTTTCGCTATTCGACCTCCAGTCATGTTATTTGGAGTTGGAGTTGTTCCACCATTCAATTGCGATTTACCTTGCATGAAATTGAAAGAGAATCCATGAGGTAAGTCTGAACCTTCGAAAATGAATCCGTGAAATGCTTGTTGTCCCCAGCGCTCATCCTGCGATAGCGATCCGTTTTCATAGAACGTTTCATAGCGTTCAAAGGTCTTGCGGGTATTTGGATCCCAAGGATTTCGCTCGAAAAGACTGTATCTATTGTATCCTGTATTTGCTGCGAATGTCATTGGACTTAATTTGTACCAATGAATCCCTCCCGTTTTCACACCAAAAGTTCCATACTTCGTTGAGTGGCTTCCAGCGAGATTGATTCCTAATAGTAAACCTTGAACATAATCTTCTTCCGATCCTGTCATTGGCGTCCAGATATACAAGTCTGTTGAAAACATTGTATTCTTTGTCGGAACAACTGTAATTGTTGTGCTTAATTGAGGAAGGTTACTATCATCTCCTAGGAAAACTCTATTGTTAATTTCACCCATTTCAGGATATTGCGTCTTCATCGAAGAGTACGCACCTAAAAACCGATAGTATCCAGAAATGGATATGTTCTTTAGCCCAGATTCATACTTCTTAGGGAATAAACCTCCGGAATTTGGTTTAAAAAAGCTGGAGTCCTGTTTTGATTGCCCGTAAGTTTGACCAATCGAGCAGCTGGCAAACAGTAACAGACAATATGTGATTTTACTAATATTCATCCAATGGTTCTAATTCTTGAGTTTTCAAACGAATTCTACTATTTTCTAATTCGGGGCTGTTTTGAACATAAAATGGAATGTTCATGTAGGCCATTTTTTGATCATCATCGATAAATACGAAAAGACGATAACGCCCTTCTGTTAAAGGAGATTTTAATTTAATTGAAGGTGATTTTCCATTCGTTACTTTACCAGTAATCAATGGTGGCTTTCCTTCGGCGTCTCCCCCTGTTTTTAGATCAGTGCTTTCAGGATACAATTCCCACGAATAATTGAGTTTGTCATTGTCCTTATCTCTAACAAATACTGTGACTTCGTTCTTGGAACCAGCGTCAGTAATAATGTTTAGTAGTTGGGGCTTTCCATTAAATAAAACCGAATCAATTGCCGGCGCACGATTTTCAGGGTAACTTCCCGACCAGCAGTATTGAAGTTCATCAAGAGCCGCTGTTGGCATTCCGTCTTCAGTGAAGAGTCCGTACCAAGTAGAAGTGTATTCCTGTTTCTGTCCCCAGAGGAAGCAGAAAGAGCCGATACATTGTTCTTTTTGTGAGCCAATATATTTCGTGAATCGTTCTAAGTACGATGCCGATTTTTCAGTGCTGCTTTGTTCGACTGATGAATTCCACATTGTTTTTGTGCACTCCCAGTGACCCGTTGGTCCCCATTCAGTAATCATATACGGCCCTTTAAATCCTCCTTCTTCTATTACATCTTTTACAACGTTGATCCCAGCATAAGTATTGATTCCGTAGATATCAATTTCAGTTAATTCATCCATTACGAACTTTAATTTCTCAGCATTCGTTCCTGCTGTCACCGTTGATGTCGGATGATTTGGATCTTCTTCATGAACCATTTTTGCTATATCGTTGACCGCGCTCCAAACTTTAGTGTTCGAATAATTCAATTCATATTCATTTCCTATGCCCCATAATAATAGTGCTGGGTGGTCTTTGAATCGTTTTATGTCTTTTCTGAAATTTTCTAATTGTGCCTTGACAGCCGCTTCATTGTTGTAATCAAAACCGTGGCGTTCATGTTGCACCCACAATCCCATCATTACTTTTAATCCTTTAGCGTGTGCATCATCCAATATTTGAAGTCCGTTTTCCGTTCCCCAAGTTCGAATTGTATTTCCACCTGCTTTTACAAGAATATCCAAATGATGAATTCCACCCGCGCCATTAATATAAAAGGGCTTGCCATCAACAGTCAATGACCATGCTCCGTCATTTTTAACGACCTCTACTTTACTGGCTTGTGCATAAGAGGAATGCATTAAAAGTAAAGCAAATAGTGACAGGAGCGTCCTGATTCCTACTTGATATGATGTTAGTTTCATTTGATCAACCATGTTATGGTATTTTATACAATAATACAATTTTTATCTTAAATCTCTAATTAACAAGAAAGATACGAGAAAACAATTAGGGACTAAATGATTGTTTTGCCATTGTATCATAATGCGCAATTACCTGTGAGTGATGCAAGACGAGGCGGTTTTAGACGCATAATTTTGTATTTTAGTTATGGTATTTTATACAATAACAAAAATTAATTATATCTTTCCCACCAGAAGTTGCAATTTGATATCAACTCAATTTGTGATTTCTGCACTAAAGAAAACGATTACTAAAACATTCAAAACACGCTTATGAATAATCAATTTGAATTTATTGACTACCTCGTTTTTGCATTGTATGCATGTTTGATATTGGGGATAGGACTGTGGGTTTCTCGCACAAAAAAGGGAGAAGTTAAAAGTGCCGAAGATTATTTTTTGGCCAGTAAATCATTGCCGTGGTGGGCAGTTGGAGCTTCTTTGATAGCTGCTAATATATCCGCCGAGCAATTTATTGGAATGTCAGGCTCAGGCTATAAAGTTGGGCTTGCTATTGCCTCCTATGAGTGGATGGCAGCATTAACACTACTAATTGTCGGGAAATATTTTCTACCCATTTTCATTGAAAAAGGACTGTACACGATTCCAGAATTTGTTGCAAAACGATTTTCAGAGAAGTTAAAAACGA
Source organism: Crocinitomicaceae bacterium (assembly GCA_047630755.1). Classification (GTDB taxonomy): domain Bacteria; phylum Bacteroidota; class Bacteroidia; order Flavobacteriales_D; family Crocinitomicaceae; genus UBA4466. Next base: position 43,945 of record JBLHYG010000005.1, read on the forward strand.
TCCTTGCAGTCTTTTGGATTTCGCTTTATGTGTTTGTTAATATTGCTTCGGTTTTATACTTAGGTTCTTTGGCTCTTGAAACAATCATGGGGATCCCAATGATTTATGGTGTTATTGGTCTTTCACTTTTTGCCGCTTCGTACTCATTGTATGGTGGTTTGTCTGCAGTTGCTTGGACGGATGTTGTTCAAGTTGTTTTCTTGGTCTTTGGTGGGTTGCTTACGACATATCTTGCGCTAAATGCAGTTTCAGGTGGAGAAGGTGTTTTTGCTGGGTTAACCAAAATTTACCACGAAGCTCCAGACCGATTTGCGATGATTCTAGATGAATCAAATCCTGAATATTCGAACCTGCCTGGAATTGCCGTGTTAGTAGGTGGGATGTGGGTTGCTAATTTATATTACTGGGGATTCAATCAATACATTATTCAACGAACATTGGCAGCGAAGTCATTGAAGGAGTCTCAAAAAGGAATCATGCTCGCCGCCGGACTTAAATTAATTATTCCATTGATTGTTGTGATCCCTGGGATAGCAGCCTACGTTATGACGCATGATCCAGAGGTAATGAGTAGTCTTGGAGATGTTGGTCAACAGAATATTCCAACAATTGACAGTCCGGATAAATCATATCCTTGGTTGTTGCAAATCCTTCCAGTAGGTTTAAAGGGATTGGCTTTTGCCGCTCTTACTGCTGCAATTGTATCGTCTTTGGCCTCGATGTTGAATTCAACTTCGACCATTTTTACAATGGATATTTACAAGCCGTATTTTAATAAAAAAGCGAGCGACAAAGAACTTGTTCGAATAGGACGATTGAGTGCGGCTGGTGCATTATTATTGGGAGCGATCATTGCACCTTTATTGGGTGGTATTGATCAGGCGTTCCAGTTTATACAAGAATATACTGGGGTGGTCAGTCCAGGAATTTTAGCTGTATTTATGCTTGGTCTATTCTGGAAAAAGGCAACGAGTCGAGCGGCAATTGTTGGGGTGTTGAGCTCTATTCCAATAGCAATGTACTTTAAAATTGGACCGAAAGGTTGGATTGATAGCTCCTTGTTCGTCGATTTGCCATTCTTGCATCAAATGGGAATAACAACGCTTCTTACAATGGCAGTGATTGCTGTCGTGAGTCTCCGTCAAAACAAAGGTGCTGATGATGAAAAAGGAATCGAAATTAATTCCGCCACCTTTAAGACGTCTCGCGGATTTAACATTGGAGCGTTCGCCATAATACTATGTCTAGTTGCACTTTATGCACTTTTCTGGAAATAAACACAGTACAATAGAAAAAAAACAAATGAGAAATTTAATTAAACAGTTCCCGAACCAATTATTAGAAAGCGTTGAGATCTCAAAGGGTTACTCAATTAGCATTCCTAGCGAAATAAAGAATGTCGTAGTTTGTGGCCTTGGCGGATCTGGAATTGGAGGAGAGATTATTAAACAATGGGTGCGATTGGACGGAAATTTCCCAGTTGAAACGTGTCATAATTATACCCTTCCTGGATACGTTAATAAGGATTCACTGGTTATTGTATGTTCCTATTCTGGAAATACAGAAGAGACGCTTTCTGCACTTCAAGATGCTTTGGATAGGGATGCCAATATTATAGGTGTTAGCAGTGGAGGAACTTTGGAAGATGTTCTTCGCGAAAACAGCAAACACTGTATTAAAATTCCTGGAGGATTACCTCCTCGTTCTGCATTGGCCTATTCGTTGGTTCAGCTTGTGGAAATCTTTGAACAATGCAATTTGGTTTCCACATCTCTTAAGTCAGAGGTTGTAAAATCGATCCATTTATTGCAGTATGAACAAGCTGAAATTGAATCTTTAGCAGGTGAATTGCTGAAAAGGAGTAAGTCAAAACAAGTTTTGTTTTATAGCGAAGAATCTTTTCGTCCAACCTTGTTACGTGCTTGTCAGCAGATAAATGAAAACAGTAAAGCCCTTAGTTTTTTCAATGTCGTTCCTGAAATGAACCACAATGAAATCGTTGGATGGGCTTCAGAACCAAAGGATTTATTTGTAATGTTCATTCGAAGTGATCTTGAAAATGAAGCAAATAAAAAGCGTTTGGATATAACAAATAAGATCATTGAGAAGCAAACTGATTCAATAACAAGCGTTGATGCAATTGGGGTGGGTTTAGTTCAGCAAACACTGTATTTAATTCATCTTCTTGATTGGTTTTCATTGTTGAAGGCAGAGGAAAAAGGAGTGGATGTTACGGAGGTTAAAATAATAGATTTTTTGAAATCAGAATTAGCAAAAAATTAGATCTTAGACAAAAATAATTTGAAATGGAAATAGCAATTATAGCGCATGATGGTAAAAAAGCTGAAATGGTGCAATTCTTAAATGAGCAAAAAGAGGTCTTAAAAAACAATAACATTTCTTTAGTCTCAACAGGTACCACCGGAATGAAAGCTGAAAAAGCAGGTTTCGATGTAGTTAAATTTAAGTCTGGACCTTTAGGGGGTGATGCGCAAATTGCAGCACGAGCGGTAGAAGGAAAATGTGATATGGTTATCTTCTTTCGTGATCCACTGGAGAAGCATCCTCATGAACCCGACATCTTTATGTTAATGCGAATTTGTGATGTATACGATGTTCCACTTGCTACAAATCCAGCAACTGCAACAATGCTTTTTGAAAGTTTAGGGAGGCGTTAAGCTCTTCCTATTATTGTTTTAAACAGTAGAATTTAGTCCTGTCTGCCCCAAGGGGAAAGTTTTAATAAACCATAAGATCCATTTTAGTGTATCCTTAAATATCAAATAGATAAATTTTGGTTCAGGGAGACTCAGGAAATGTGAAACAAGGGAACTGATCCGTGAAAAGTTCAACGATGCTTTGTTTCTAGAAAAAAGAAAAGCCTTGCAATCGAATGATTACAAGGCTTTCTGTTGTCCCACCAAGGCTCGAACTTGGACTCTTCTGTACCAAAAACAGACGTGTTGCCAGTTACACCATGGGACAATTTTACAACGGTTCAAAAATTAACTAATAACCTGTTGCGGAGGCAAATCTACTAACAAAATTTCAATCGTCAAACAATAATTTTAAAAAAATCATGAGTCGCTAAAAAACAGCTCATTATATGATTTTGTCAACTTTTCACTTTTCTTAGCGAAATTGCTCGTGATATATTTTTAAATTCGCAGTTGCTTTAACTGAAGCAAAAGGTTACTGAAAAGAACCAAGTCCAATTTAACTGACAAAGAATGAACTACAAGAAAATTAATAATTACCTAGGCTGGTTGGTATTTCTGATCGCCACAACGGTGTACTTTATTACCATTGAAGACACTGTAAGTTTGTGGGATTGCGGTGAGTATATCACAGCAGCATATAAACTTGAAGTTGGTCACCCTCCAGGCGCACCGCTTTTTATGGTACTAGGAAGGTTGTCTTCATTCTTTGCAGATCCTGAAAATGTAGCCGTTTGGATCAATAGATTGTCAGCGGTTTCGAGTTCAGCGACCATTCTTTTTATGTATTGGTCTATCACACTGCTTGTGAAAAAGATTTCTTTACGAGACAAAAAAGAACTAACACCGGGCGATAAAGTTGCCATCCTAGGTAGTGGACTCGTCGGCGCATTGGCCTATACATTCTCAGATTCATTCTGGTTTTCAGCCGTTGAGGGTGAGGTATATGCAATGTCATCTCTGTTTACAGCTTTAATCTTTTGGGCAATTCTCAAGTGGGATGAAGAAATGATGGAGATCAAAAATGGTAAGCTAAACCCTACAGGATTCTCTCCCGATCGTTGGCTTCTTTTTATCATGTTTACCCTTGGATTGGCAATTGGAGTCCACCTTTTGGGTATTCTTGTTGTTCCTGCAATCTCCTTTATTATCTACTTCAGATACAGCGATAAGGTCGATGTGAAAGGAATTTTCCTAGTTGGAATTCTAGCCCTGATTGTACTCGTATTTATTCAAGAAGGTGTGATACCAGGGTCGATCGCCCTTGCTTCGAGTTTCGAAATTGGATTTGTTACAACACTTGGATTGCCGTTCTATTCAGGGACAATTTTCTTCTTCGCAGGAATTATAATTTTATTCGTTTTCTTACTAAGATATTCAAGAAGAAAGAAAAACAGAATTGTTTATTCATCGGTGATGGGATTGGTTCTATTGATGATTGGATACGGTTCATTTGCAGTAATTGTAATTCGTTCGAATGCGAACACACCATTGGATGAAAATGATCCTGAGAACTTGGTGACATTTCACTCGTACTTAAAACGTGATCAATATGGATCCGCACCATTGTTGTTTGGAAACGCATGGAACTCCAAAGAGAATGGAGGGAAATGGGACGTCCGTGGAGACAAGAAAACTTGGGTTGCACACAGTGACGACAACTTATGGGATGATCAATCACCGATTCACCTAAGAAGATTTGTTGTGTCCAAAGATGGAGCTGTTATCAAAGCTTTTAAAGATGAAAAATTGGCGGCTGAATATGCTAAGAAGAAAGGTGCTGTGGTTGAAGAAACTTATTTCGAGACCAATGCGAGCAATAGAGAGAATGCAATTCCTACTTACTCTCAGACAATGTTTTTTCCAAGGATGTACTGGACTCAAGACCAAGCAAGGGTTGAATCTTATAAGGAGTGGTCAGGCTACAATGCAAACGATGAACTCGCCAAGGAAATTATGGCAGACGCCAACGCATTAGGAATAGATTATGCAGATCATCCCAAAGTCGGAAAGGATCAAAACCGTCTGCCGACAGCAGGAGAAAATTTCAGTTTCTTCTTTAAATACCAAGTAAATTGGATGTATACCCGTTATTTCTTATGGAATTTCGCAGGTCGGCAAAATGACATTCAAGGAAGTAGAGGTGGAGCCATGCGTGGTAACTGGAAATCTGGATTTAGCATGGTCGATGACGATCGTTTAGGCGACCAAAGCGCAGCGCCATATTACACGAAAGAAAACCCCGCAAATAATTCATTCTTCTTCTTACCGTTGATTTTAGGACTGATAGGGTTGTTCTTTCATTTCTATCGAGCGCCGAAAGACGCCTTTGTGGTGTTCCTCGCGTTCCTGTTTACGGGTGTCGCAATTGTCGTTTACTTGAATCAAAAAACATTAGAACCAAGAGAACGTGATTATGCCTTCGCAGGATCTTTCTATTTCTTTACAATGTGGATTGGAATAGGAGTTTATGCACTTTACGATGCGTTCAAATCCTTTGGCTCGAAAGAATTTACAAAAATGGGAATTATTGGTGGAGCTGGGCTTGTCCTGTTCGCGATAATGGATTCAGGAGGCGCTTTAGTCGGAATGCCTTCAACAGTTTCATGGTTGATTATTTTCGCGCTCGGAGCTGCCGTCATTGCCGCAATGATTGGTCTACGATCCGTTCTTAAGGAGCATACTCAAGGAGCATCCGTCGCCGTTCTATTGACACTTTCCGTTCCATTAATAATGGCCGTTCAAGGTTGGGATGATCACGACAGAAGTTTAAAAACATCTGCGCATGATTTGGCCTATAACTATCTAAGCTCGTGTGAAAACAACGGAATCTTGTTTACAAATGGGGATAACGATACCTTCCCGCTTTGGTATATGCAAGAAGTTGAGGGTAAGTTTACGAGCATAAGAGTTTGTAACTTATCATTAATGCAAACGGATTGGTACACGGATCAAATGAAAATGAAAGCTTACGAATCTGAAGCTTTACCGATCAAATTCCGTGAAGATCAAATTTTGATGAATGCAGGTGGAACCGATCAAGTATTGTTCACCGATGTATTCAATTTGCTGTACAACGGAGCCAAAGGAGACGTTGTGGAAAGAATCATTAGAATGAGAGCGAAGCAAAATCCAGCAGCGACCAGAGCGGCAGCTGAGAAAATGGCAGCTAACGCTCCTGCTTTGTTAAGCGGATTAACTTCTAAAGATCCAAGTAACACACGAATTCGTCAAGTCATTCAATTGATAGGGAAGCCTGTTGGAGAGGATGTAGGTGGTTCGGCTTATACTAAATTGACTGCGGGCTACGAAATTTTTGATGCTATTAAAAACGGACTTGTCTCAATGCCCGACGAAAATAGAATCAGAGAATTCCAAAAAATGCTTTTTGATTTCGAAGATGGATGGGATGTTACAAACTTGGAAGATGCTATGGCATTCGTTAGAAATGATGATAACATGGTGACATTCAATACTCAAACATTAAGAGTTTTCCCTAGTTCAGAGTTTGTATATCCAGTGAATAAGGAAAATTTATTGAAATCTAAGGTTGTTACTAAAGACCAGTTGGACCAATGTGTAGAAGAAATTCGTTTTAAATTCGACGCTGGAGGTTTGACAAGAGAGCAGGTAATGATGTTGGATATTATTGCGAACAATCATTGGGAACGTCCAATTTACTTCTCATCTCCAAGAGCTTCGAAAGTTGGTGATGCCCTTTACAAAGGATTGGATGGTTCAGGTCAATACGGGTATGTTAAGCAAAACGGTATGGCTTTCGAATTGACAGCATTGGTTACGCAAGGAACAATCATCAATCGTGAGAAAATGTACAATAACATGATGAAGAACTACCATTACGGGGAAATGAATAACCCTGATGTTCTTACGGATTATTATACAAGAAGGCACACGGTTCAATACAGAAGTCATTTCCTAAGATTGGGAAGAGACTATGCTGTTGCTGCTGCTAATGCAGATAGATATCCAAGTTCTGGTAATGATTCTATTCTTCGCCCTGGTCAACTTTCAGATGCTCAAAAGGCTGATTATAGAAAACGTGCTATTGCCTTAATCAAGAAATCATTGGAAGTAATGCCAGCAGAGTTCATTATTGATTATGGTGAGCCAAATGTTACCGGTTATTTACCTTATCAAGATCAAGTTACAGGTGAAAGATTCCCTTCTTATTCTGACGGTGTGTTGCACGAATACGTTGAGGTATTGCTGCTTGCTGGAGATAAAAAAGCGGCAGCTCGTTTAGGAGATGTAGTTTGTGATCAATTGGAGTCAATTATTAACTACTACGATAAAGCGAATGTTGCAATTACTTCTAATTCTTCACATAACATGAAGGATATGTATTCAGCGATAGAGGCTTACTTTAAAATGTATAGCGCTGTAAATGACCCTGAATATGGAGATCCAAATGGTAAATTAGCGAAGCGTATCAATGCTAAATTACAAGAAGTGTTCAATACGATTAGACCTTCAATGCTTACAAAAATTGAAGCATTGGCGAATGATAGAGGAGAAGTTGTGAATCGTGGAACGCTTGCAGGGCCAACGGCGAATAAATTATTCACTATCGAAGATCAATTCAATGCAATTGGATATAGCAACGGTTATTTGAAAGCACCTGAAAAAGCTGCTCCTCAGCGACGAGGAACACCTGCAGGAGGAGGTCAAGCACCAGCGCCCTTTCCTGGTCAACAATAAATGATTAAATATTTTAAAACCCCAAATACCTTCAAGTGGATTTTTCACAGAAGGGTTTGGGGTTTTTCTTCATCCAATAAAGTGTATTTAACTTTTGACGATGGCCCCACTTCTGATCTAACTCCTTGGATTCTCGATTTTCTTGATTCACAAAGCATCAAAGCCACTTTTTTTTGTGTTGGAGCAAATGTTAAAAAACATCCCGACTTGCTATCAACGATTATCGATAAAGGACATGCCGTTGGGAACCACACAATGCGTCATGAAAAAGGCACGGAAGTTTCTGAACAAGACTATTTAAAGTCAATTGAAGAGGCGAATACTTTGATTCCTTCTAATTTATTTCGACCGCCATATGGTCGGTTGCCAATGTCTTATTCGAAGAGTATTAGAGCGAAATATAAAATTATTATGTGGTCGTGGCTATCGTATGACTACGATTCCAATGTGCCGATTGAATTAATTCTTAAAAAGGCACAAAAAATTAAAGGGGGAGATGTTCTAGTCGTTCATGATAATATTAAATCACAAGAACGGTTGAAAGATCTATTGCCTGAATTGGTGGCGATAATTAAATCAAAAGGACTCGAATTCGATATTATTTCCGCTTAAAAACAGGAACGGTTGAGCAGGGCTCTCCATACATGATGCTTTTCACAACAGGCTGAAGGTGTCGAACCAATTCAACCATTGCATATTCAGGAGTTGCAATATCAGCACAGCCCTTAATAATAACCCGTCCTTCTTTGAATTTCTCCAAATCATCCGCTTTGATGCGGTCCAGAATAAGTTTTTTCTCCAAATCATTCTTGCTACCAACGATATAGTCAGATCCAACTTTTTGCAATTGAGATCCTATTAGCATGTACGCCCAAGTTGGGACTATTGCATCCGCCGAGCAATGAATGTAAACCGCTTTGTTTTCAAAATTAGACCAATCGTTTTCTTTAATCCAAATACGAAAGTCCTTCTCCTTCAAAACAAGTCCCTGCCACAACTGATCAGTAATATCAATTTCTTCAATTGCTACGTTTGGTTTATAATTGCCTAAGTCAATCGAAATTAACCCACTATTCACGACTTTGTTTACAATTTCATCCATGGTACAAAGATAGGCATTTGGGGCGTTCGTTCCTCATTTTTGGGTGTTGGATCAGTCGTAATCTCCCTTTTGGATTTTGGATAGTAGAATTTAGATTGATAAGTTCTGAATAGTATTTCGTCTAAACATCCAAAAGACACAGTCGCTCCGGAAAATCTGCCACTCTGTCACACTTCCAACAAAGGCATAACATTTGACAAATACAATCTCGTGAAAAGAAACAATCATCAATTCGGTTCGACAAGTGAAGCAATCATTTACCCAGTGTTATTATTGGTTGCAATGTGGCTTGTTTACTGGGCGGATCATTTATTTCCTTTCATTCACTTTTACCAATATGGAGTGATGCCCGGCGAGGTCTCAACCGTTTCAGGAATATTTTTCATGCCCTTGATTCATGCGCATGAAGGTTTCGAACATATCCTTAATAATTCACTTCCGACGGCAATTTTATTAGGTGCGATAATTTATTATTATCAGAAAATCGCATGGAAGGTCTTCGTGATTTCTTGGTTAGCCACTGGGATTGGAGTTTGGTTGTTTGCCGCAAATAATAATAGCTATCATATCGGGATGAGTGGGGTTATTTATGCAATGGTAGGATTCTTATTTGTCTCAGGAGTCGTGCGCAAATACCTTCCGCTTCAAGCGATTTCACTGTTTGTTGTCTTTATTTATGGTTCGTTATTATGGGGCGTTTTCCCAACCGATCCCCAGATTTCTTGGGAAGGCCACCTGTCAGGTTTGGTCGTAGGAGTTTCTTTGGCAATCATTTATAGAAAGCAAGGTCCGCAGTCGCCAAAATACATGTATGAGATTGAAAAGGAACTGGGAATAGAGCCGCCTGACCTCGAGGGGATTTGGAGAGAGAAAGTTGCGCAGGAACGACAACGACAACAGCAGATTGAAGAAATGAAAAAGGGAATGGCAGAACAAATTGAAGAACAACGCCGCCAACAACAAGAACAATTTAACCTGCAACAGCAGCAACGTCAATCACCTGATCCGCTGCAAGTAATCTACCATTACAAAGAACCTAAGAAGAAACCTTCGGACGATACTGATCAAGGACATTAGCCGTTCCCATTGAAGTTTCTGCCCAAGAATCTGAATGGAATTCCAAACAAATGTATTCGCCTGTGCGCAATTCGATGCGGTCCTCAGTGAAATAACTTACCAAATCTGAGATGCCAAAATTATGGCCAATAATTAAGAGTTCTTTGTTCGAATCAGAATTCCATATTTTTTGAAGAATATCCTGTTTTGAAGCCAAGTACAAATCAACGTGATAACTCGGTTTTGGATGTATCGCTTGCAAAACAATATCTGAAGTTTGACGTGTTCGCTGAGCATCACTGCACCATATTTCCTCTATAGAAGTGAGGGACTCAAAATAATCCCTCAACATGGAGGCTTGCTCAATTCCGCGCGGTTGCAGCCTACGATCAATGTCATGTCCAGAAGGAGAGGAATACTCAGTTTTTGCATGTCTTAAAATGTGGAGTTTCATAGTTCTGAATTCATTCAATCACCAAATTTCACAATTTCTTGATGATTTCCAACCTTTTACCAATGCAGGTCGTTATATCACTAGAAAGTTAATTCGGAAGAAGAGGAGAGAAGTGACGTAAATTATGTAAATTACATAAAATATTGAAAATAAGACCGTTAAAAAATCGAATGGACATCACACCAGAAATAATAAAATCCTGTAATGGTGATGACCGAAAAACGATCAATCTCATGTATGAGTATTGTTTCACAATGCTTATGCCCGTATGCTTCAGATACAATAAGAATGAAGAAGATGCACGTGCAGCATACAACAACGGTTTCCTCAAAATTCTTAATGGCTTAAAAAAGGTAGATGAAGGAATTAATTTCAACGCCTGGGCCAAACGAATCATGGTGAATTCCTTGATTGACGAGTACAGAAAGAATAAGAAATACAACACACAAATAACCAAAAGCGACAACGAGAGAGAACTTGATTTTCACTCAAAAGGACACGATAATGACGCTGAAAGTAATTTGGGTTATGAAAATATAATGATGCTCGTAAAAGAGCTGCCTGGAACTACTGCTAAAGTTTTCAACTTGTATGTAATTGAAGGGTATTCTCATAGGGAGATTGGTGAATTGCTGGAAATGTCTGAAGGGACATCAAAGTGGCACTTGTCGACAGCGAGAAAATCACTTAGAGAGAAATTAGAACGATTGGAGAATCAGAATCAGCGAATGGTGATATGAAATGGACAGATAAAGATATAGACAAATTGTATTCGGAAAGTTCCGAACGTCTTGCTTTTGAGTACAAGAAGGGCTATTGGGATGAATTTGACGCCCATCTTTCCAAAGTACAAGGTGCCGATGGAGCCAAAGCGCCTTTGACGGATGCTGCAATTGACAGTATGTATGCCGCAAGTTCAGCTGGTCTTGCCTTTGATTACAAAAACGATTATTGGAATGAATTCAATGCATCGCTTCCAAATGGAGCGGCTTCAGATTCGCCAAAACCAGCTTTAACAGATGTTGAGATTGATGCAATGTACGCTGCAAGTGCTGCTGGGTTGTCTTTCGATTATAACAACGCTTATTGGAATGAATTCAATGCGTCGCTTCCAGAAGTAACGCCCGTAGATACGCCGAAACCAGCTTTAACTGATGTTGAAATTGATGCGATGTACGCGGCAAGCGCTGCAGGATTGGCATTTGATTATAAAGGCTCTTATTGGAAAGACTTCAATGCGTCGTTCCCTGCAGATGCTGTTTTATCAGATAACGGAATTGACGAACTGTATCAAGAAAGCGCAGGTGATCTTGCCTTCGAATACAAGCCTTCGTATTGGGAAGAATTCAAAGGAAGAATCCGCAGACAACGCAGACCAGACTTCCTTTGGTTCGTCACTGCATATTCATTTGTAGGTGTGCTTGGAGTTATGGCATTCATGAACGCAAATTCAGTTACCGATTCAAAAACAGTAACAGCAGATTCAAATAAAATTGAAACGCGTAATAATAAGACTCCAAATTCTCAATCGAAAGTTGAGAATCCAGCCAAATCAGGAGCTTCTATAAATTCAGGACAGAGTTCACCGGCGAATTCTGGAGGTAATGGAAATGGGATTTTGAGTCCTTCGGGGGCAAATTTACCGGGTGGAAGTCAAGTTGTTGAACCAATTGTTCTGACGAACATGCCTGTTGTTCAAACTCCTGTTGAAGTACCAGTTTTAGCTCAAACACCAATTACGCCATCGACTCCACCAACCAATGTGATTCTAATAGGTCAAGACTTAAATACACTTCCAATAGATCCGAATCCGAATACACCTTCAACGAACGGAACTCCAAGAAATGTAAATGTAGTTGAGACTATCGAAAACACTGCAAATCCTGCTGGTCTAAATGGAAGCGAACCAAACAATCCTAAGGATGTTTCGTCTCAACCTTTATCGGTAGATCAATTAGCAACTGCAGGAACTAATGTTGAAACAGAAGAAGAATTTAGACTTCCTTACAGTTCTCAAGATCCTTTAAATCTTTCTTCGTCATTACAGGCGCCTTTACCAGGTGCTCCGCTAATGTTTAACAGAGGAGCATTTGCAGTGGCTTATGTGCAAGGAACAGGAGGATTGTCCCAATCATTGGTTATTCCATCGGATCAAATTTCAAATTCATTTGGAGTCGGTATTGGAATGGAAGTACACAAAGCGAACTTTACATTTAACTTCGGCGTGAATGCTCTTGTTGAGAACCACGACGACCTTGTCTTAAACAGAACGGCTAAGGTGTATGGATTTGGATCGGATGTATACCAATTCAAAATTGATTACAAGCAGATGTATACACTCGAAGCAATGATTGGAGTTGGCTACAACTTAGGAAGACATCGAATTGACTTAGGTGTCCGCCCTTCATTTGTTATGAGTTCTAGAGTTCATATTGAAGAAATTGGATCATCAACAACGGAGTTTGCCTCTGATAATGATTACAACGAATCAAGAGACTTGTTTGGATTCATGGACGGGCTGCACAGGTTCGGAGTTAAACCAACGATTGGGTATATGTTCAAAGTTTCACCGTCAATAAGTTTGGGTGGGAATTTAGGAGTTGAATTAATGCCATCAATAAACGAAGGTTTCATTAATGGAGTGAATAACACACTTCCTATTGATGGTCAGATATATATTAGAAAAACATTGACTTTTAGAAAGAAATGAAAAAAGTAAATACATATTTTTTGCTTTGTGCTGTTGGGATGTTATCTCTTGGGTCTTGTACTAAAGAGGTGATTAATTTACCCGAAGCAAATGACCCTGTCTTTACATTGAATGGGATCATGGCTGGAATTGAATTTGATTTAATTGCAGGTGATGATAACGCATTTATGCATACTGGCACCGAGATGATCAATGGAGTTAATCTCTTTTCAGGGGAGCTTAGTAACGGTGATTTTTCATTGGAACTGGGCATCTTTGATGGATTGGTTGATAAACCTGGCCACATTACGGTAGATGAAATTCAGAACATCGTTCCAACATTTGCCACTCATAGTACTCAACCACTGCTTGTTTTATCGAAATCGATGCTTGGAAGCAACCAAGTTATAGCAAAAGTGGATTGGTACATCAACAATACATTTGCTGGTGCCAATGAAGTTGAGATAAGGGAGCCTGGAAAGTACAGCGTTTGTGCGTTCATTTCTTTTGCAAATGGCGATAGCAACAACTTATGTGAGGATATTATTGTTGGATACGAGCGAAGTGCAAACTTTTCTATTCAATATGCTTTTCAAGCAGGACAGCAGGGAGGATATATTAATGCAAGTATTTCAGCTGTAGATGCTGCTGTTGAGAGCGTTGAATGGTTTGTTGATGATGTTTCAGCCTATACAAGTCAATCGATAGGACATCAGTTAAGTCCTGAATCTACTCGGTTGAAGGCAATTGTTCATTTTGACAATGGCACTGTTCGTGAAAAGACAGTTATTATTGACGGAGAAAATAATGTCTATTCAGCGAAAAGTTTCTCTATCATGGAAATGTCTTCGACGTATGAAGGTCCAAATCAAGATTTTAATATCCGATTGACGATCAAGTCGGGTGGCAAGACCTACTTGTCAGAATATGCGAATAATAAAAATTCATCTTTGGCAATCACTGGAGTAGAGTTTTATGGTAAGAACGCCGAAGGAAATGATGTTTATAAAGTTTCAGGTGTAGTTAACGCTGTTGTAATGGAACTAGTTACCGAAAAGATGGTGGCTGTGACATTTGCAACCGTATTTGGGGTAGAGATCAATTAATCTCAAATGAATCATTAGCTTTGTATTAAAATTAACAAGATGAGATTATTAACTGCTACTATTGCCTTCCTTCCTTTTCTAGGATTTGGACAAATCTTTTTAGATCAATCGGATTTTGCAGATGCAGATGATACGGTTCGCATGAGTAGTGCAACAGATGCTGGAATTGATTTTTCTTCTACTGGTGCAAATTGGAATTGGGATTATTCAGGTTTGGTTGCAGAAAGTCAAGAATTGCGTGAGTTCCAAAACTTGTCCAATGCTTCGGCTTTGGTGAATATCATTTATGGACAATTCGCTGGTACGGATCATCAAGCCTCTTATTTTTTACCGAATGATGATCTTCCCTTAGATCAATTGGGTGGAATTTTACCCGTTAATATCACAGATTTATTTCAATTTTCTAAAGCGTCAAGTTCAGCAATTACGTCGATTGGAATTGCTATGGCGGTTGATGGAACAGAAATTCCTTTTAGATCGGATACGATTGAAATGAGATATGAATTTCCATTGATGTATCAAAATACATATGCCTCTAGAGGGTATACAAAAATGGACTTGAATCCAATTCAAGATATTGTTTGGGTTCAATACAGAACTAGAGAGTCTGAAGTTGACGGTTGGGGCACTGTTACAACGCCTTATGGAACTTTTGATGCTCTTAGGGTTAAGCACACGATTACTGAAGTAGATTCACTGGCAATGGAAGTATTCGGTGCGCCTGTTACGATTCCATTGGCAATTCCTGATAGCTATATCTACGAATGGTTGGCTGACGGACAATTGGAACCCGTTCTTAGAATTGAAACTTCTGATTTCGGAGGAACGGAAACAGTTTCTGGGATTGAATTCCGCGATAGCTTTGATCCTGCTCTTGTTGGAATCAATGAAAAAACAATTGAAGTTGAGCTCTATCCAAACCCTGTAATTGATGAATTGAAGGTTGTTGGAATGGAACCAGGATCAACTTTCGCAATTGTTGATGCACTAGGATCTATCGTCAATCAAGGCGTTTTGGATGCATCAGAATCTATACAAGTTGGTAGCTTAAGCAATGGAGCCTATTCCATTGTAATCTTTTCAGGAGGAAAGTTAGCGCAGTCAACATTCATTAAACAGTAATTTAAACGTATTTTTGTCGAAAGGCAAATCAGTCTATCGCTGTTTCTTTCGGTTTACCGAGGGAGAGGGAGGAAAGTCTGGGCTACATAGAGCAACGTACTTCTTAACGGGAAGGTGCAGGAGGAGTTCGCTCTGACTGTAACAGATAGTGCCACAGAGAATATACCGCCTTGGTTATGCTAAGGTAAGGGTGAAAAGGTGAGGTAAGAGCTCACCGGAGCGTTGGTGACAATGTTTGCGAGGTAAACCTTACGTGTTGAAAGACCATGTAAATCTCAAATTTAGAATTGCTCGTTCTAATATCTTCGGATTGTTGAGAAGGGTGGGTCGATTGATCTCGTCCGTGAGGGCGAGACTAGATAAATGATAGACGTTACGCCTGTTGCGTGATTACAGAACCCGGCTTATGATTTGCCTTTTTATTTTCCCTCTTCAATTCCAAAGCTTGGTTAATCACTTTTTCTGGAGAGGTCGGCATTTTAGGCGTTAGAATGAAAATCCAATTTGTTCTACCGTCGATTTTATAACGAATAAAAGTGGAACACAAACCAAGAAAACACCGTGATTTCACTTTTCTAACAGTGCTCACCGACATGACTGCGCTTCTCTTTTTCATAGAGCTAAAAATCAAAGTATCCCCTTTTAAAGAGGCCGATTGTGAGTGCGAATAAATATAGAAAACAATTAAATAGGACAACATTGAAGCTCCAAGAACTGTAATTAATGTTGTATACGTAACTCCGGAGGTGGCAATGATAACTACCAATGCGGCAATGACTAAAGCAACAAATAAAGTCAGGAATATTTTTACCCTAGACAAGTATTTAGAGGATGTGAAATTCACTCTTCCTCCTCCTTCTTTAGTAAGATAACGGTCCTTTTGTGAGCCCAATGAATTGTTTTTATGAACTTCGTGGTAAAAAAGTTCAGTCCAAAATTGACAAAAGTAATTCAATATTCAAAGAATCTTACCCAGTAATAATACGTGACAAGTAATACTACTTCGTTTTCTAGTGGTAGTCTATTGAGGCGCTTACACTTATCGGTGATTCTGGTGATATAGATTTTCGTTACAATTCAACTTCTATGTAGGATGGTATTAACAAGCCTGTCGAAGTACGCCGAATCATCAAAAAACCAGTAAATTATTTAAGCCGATTTAATATTCGTTTAAACATTAAGTAGTACTGCATTAATTCATCCGAATTAACCTGATAGAGCAATATGTCTCTGTCATTGTCGGTAATTGGCAGTGTGTTCAGCTCGTCGTTTAAGTGTCTATTATTCTGCGGTAAAAGATAGAAATTAAGGAATGTAGACGCTGCTCCGAAATGTTGTGCCTGCGCAATAATACAAGCCGTTCTCATGTTGTAAAACGTTCCTGAAGAACTCGAATTTGGGAATGATAAATCTGAGTACCTCGACAAAATTGAATCGCCTTTAAAATTACTTGAATAATTTTCAAATGTTGTAAGAATCACTGGAGTCGATTGGGCATTTATCGCGTTCAATTCCTTGATAGGAAGTTCATTTTTAAAAACTGATTCTATCCACTCATACGATTTTACTTTATTGAATTTACTCATCAATGGAGCGAGCATAGGAATCAATTCATCTTCAGCTAACGTATTTACGAACTGCGTATGTTTTAAATCGTTATACGTTCGAATGACAACAGTTGTATCTGGATTGGAAACACAAACGTAAGGATCAATTCCAATTCCAATGTATTTATACTCTGTCGACATAAATCGAGCCAGCGCTCTATTTTCTTCTTTGATATGATTTATAGAATGAAAAAGATCCGTGCGGCTCAAGTTGTAGACATTGTAAAGAGATTTCATCATCACCAAATCAATACCATGCGCGTATTTATTTCCTTGGATTTCACCCACCAAACTTGAGGCATCGATGTGCTTAATGATGATTCGAATATTTTCCTTCTTCGCGAAATCACTAAATATTAAAGTGTCTTCCTCGTATAAATAATCAGAAGCAATAACCAATATCTTATTCTTTGATGAGGATGCATTTTCCACATAACATCCTGAAAGAATCAAGCTTGCGACGGTTAATACAAGAAGGAATAACAACTTCATAGAGACAAAGATATTCAATTGGACGGATAAAATTTAAACTGTGAATTTATTCATGAAGTCAAACCTTAGCTTTTTAGTATTTTTGTGGAAAAATTGAGGCAATGGCAGATAAAACGAAAGAAAACAAAATCACAAAAATTCTTGAAGATTTAAATTCTAAGGATTCGAAAAAAGTCACTAAAGCAGTCAAGTCACTTGAAGCGCATGGGGATGTTTCTTTTATTAAACCTTTGGCCGATAAATTAATGGCGGGAGTTTCTGAAAAGAACAAAACTGAAATCGTTGAATTGTTGAGCAGCTTAAAGGATACGAGCGTTTGTGCCGATGTAATGGATGTTATCGAAGACAAACACTATTTACCGATTCGTCAAACGATGCTTTCTACAATTTGGAACACCAAGGTCGATTTTAGCGATTATATCGATGATTTTGTGCTTATAGCAACCACAGGAACGTTTCTAGAAACGTTGGATTGCCTAACGATCATAGAAAACCTCGAAGGGCCATTTATGGAAGAGAATATCCTAGAATGCCAGTTGCACCTAAAAAACTACATTGAAAGCAACCCACCAAGAGACGAGCAAAAGGCAGAATTGTTAAGCGAAATCGCTATTGCAATTAAGGATTTTAATGAAAATCTTCAGGAGTAACGTCCCAACCGTATCGTTTTTTCAATAAGTCGAATGTGAACGCTCTCACGTTTTCATTTTCAATATGATCAATTACCTCTGTAATAAACGCAGAAACCAGTAACTGAGTCGCAGCCCTTCTAGACAAACCTCTTGCTCTCAAATAGAAGATCGCATCATCGTCCAATTGGCCTGTAGTCGATCCGTGAGAACACTTTACGTCATCCGCATAGATTTCTAGCTCAGGCTTCGAATTGACCGCTGCGTTATCCGAAAGAAGAACGTTTCGATTCGATTGAAAAGCATTGATTTTTTGTGCGTCTTTACGAACGTAAACCTTACCGTTAAATACAGCCGTCGAATTTTCATCCATCACGCCTTTGTACAACTCATGCGACTCACAATTAGGAACCTTATGATCCATAATTGAGTGATTATCGACGTGTTGTTTTCCTTTTAAGATGTAAGCGCCATTCAAATGCGTTGTACAATTTTCTCCGATCACATCAACATTCAAGTTGTTTCGAACCAATCCACCGTTTAAAGTAATTGTGTTGATTGTAAAGGTAGAGTCTTTGTCTTGTTCAACTTGTTCTGTACTGATATGGAATGATGCTTCGTTCTCGAATTGAACCTTGTCAATAGTCAAGAAAGCATTTGCTCCAACTTTAATTTCAGCCGTAACATTCGCAAATGATTTTTCGCTTCCTTCAGAGGCAAAGAACCCTTCAACGATATTCGCTTTTGAAAAAGCTCCAGCATTAATTACCGTCTTGAAATTTGAAAGTTGTTCATTCCCATCAAGAATATGAATCACTTGAATTGGTGTTTCAACTTGTGCTTTGTTAGCTATGGTAATTGAAGCGCCATCTATCAAATGGGTTGTGTTTAGTGCATTGAATACTTCGCCTTCATTCTTAATAATACTCGATGTCATTCCTGAATCGCTTAACAATTCAACAGTAACTCCTTCCGGAATTTCAGTGGAAGACAATTCAGTAGAATAATGACCATTCACAAAAACAAATGTTGCTTTTGTTGGATCAATGATGAAATCTTCAATGTTTTGAACGTTTCCGGTGCTGTTCTTAAAGTCAATCTTAGACAATTTCGCAACACGCGTGTATTTCCAATGCTCGTTACGAGTTGTTGGAAGGTCTGTGTTCTCTAGTGTCGCCTCAGCTAACGATTTCAATTCTTCTGGAATCGAGATCGAAGTTTTGGAAAGACGTGAGATGAACTCTTTTTTATTTTCTGCAATCATGCTCATTTCAATCAACTCTTAGTTCGCTAATTCTGCTTTAATCCAATCGTATCCCTTCTCTTCCAATTCAAGAGCAAGTTCTTTTGTTCCCGTTTTTACAATTTTACCATCGTAAAGTACGTGTACAAAATCCGGGATAATATAATCCAAAAGTCTTTGGTAGTGTGTAATAACAATTGTAGCGTTTTTGTCACTTTTCAATGTGTTAACACCGTTTGCTACGATACGTAAAGCATCGATATCCAAACCTGAATCTGTTTCATCAAGAATGGCCAACTTTGGATTCAACATCGCCATTTGAAAGATCTCATTCCGTTTTTTCTCACCTCCAGAAAACCCTTCATTTACACTTCTAGAAGCCAATTTAGGATCAAGCTCTACCAAAGCAGACTTTTCACGAACCATTGCCATGAAATCTTTCGCTGAAATTGGATCTTCTTTTTTGTGCTCTCTCGTTTCGTTGATCGCAGTTCTCAAAAAGTTAACGTTTGAAACACCTGGAATTTCAACTGGATATTGAAAAGCAAGGAACAAACCTTCACGAGCTCTATCCTCAGTATCCATTTCAAGTAAATCTGCACCGTCGAAATCAACAGAACCTTCAGTTACTTCATATTCTTCTCTACCTGCCAATACAGAAGCCAACGTACTTTTTCCAGCACCGTTTGGTCCCATGATCGCGTGAATCTCTCCCGCTTTTACCTCAAGGTTCAATCCTTTTAAGATTTCCTTTCCCTCAATGTTCGCGTGTAAATTATTTATCTTAATCATTGTCTTTCTTTTATATCGATTATTCGATTTTCCGATTGTTTGATCATTCGAAAAATCTAACCGTCTAAATTCTATTTTTTTTATCAATTATACCCTCGGCTTCACTCTGTCAACAGGAGGAAGGTAATCGAGCGCAGTCGAGATTACCCCACCGATCCTTCTAAACTAATCGATAGTAATTTCTGTGCTTCAACGGCAAACTCCATTGGAAGCTGATTTAATACTTCTTTGCAATATCCATTCACGATTAAGCTAATCGCTTTCTCTTCGCCAATTCCTCTTTGTTTGCAGTAGAAAATCTGATCTTCTCCAATTTTAGAAGTAGTTGCTTCGTGTTCTATTTTTGATGTGCTGTTTTTACACTCGATGTAAGGGAAAGTATGAGCTCCACATTCATCTGTCATCAACAAAGAATCACATTGAGAGAAATTTCTCGAGTTTGTTGCTCCTTTGTGTATTTGAACCAATCCGCGGTAAGAGTTTTGTGATTTACCAGCCGAAATTCCTTTAGAGATAATCGTGCTTTTGGTATTTTTACCAAGGTGAATCATCTTCGTTCCAGTATCTGCTTGTTGAAAATGATTGGTAACGGCAACAGAGTAAAATTCTCCAATTGAGTTGTCACCTTTCAAAATACACGAAGGGTATTTCCATGTTACGGCAGATCCCGTTTCAACTTGCGTCCATGAAATTTTAGAATTTGTTTCGCAGATTCCACGCTTCGTTACGAAGTTGAAAATTCCACCGACACCATTCTTGTCTCCAGGATACCAGTTTTGAACCGTTGAATATTTTATTTCAGCGTTGTCCTTTGCGACCAACTCAACAACTGCTGCGTGCAATTGATTTTCATCTCTCTGAGGTGCTGTACAACCTTCTAAGTAAGAAACGTAAGCTCCTTCGTCGGCAACAACAAGTGTTCTTTCAAATTGACCCGTTCCACCTTCGTTAATTCTGAAATACGTTGAAAGTTCCATTGGGCATCTAACTCCTTTCGGAATGTAGCAAAATGAACCATCCGTAAATACAGCAGAATTTAAAGCCGCATAGAAATTATCTGTCGATGGAACAACCGTTCCCATGTTCGCTCGAACCAATTCAGGATAATCTTGAACGGCTTCGGAGAACGAACAGAATATAATTCCAAGTTCTTTAAGTTTCGATTTGAATGAAGTTGCAACAGAAACGGAATCCATAACGAAGTCAACTGCGACATTCGTTCCAGTAAGTCGTTTTTGCTCTTCCATAGAGATTCCCAACTTTTTCATGGTTTCCTTCATCTCTGGATCAACATCGTCCCAACTTTCGTACTTTTTAGTCTGTTTTGGAGCAGAGTAATAACTTATATCTTGAAAGTCCGGTTTCGCATAATGAACATGCGCCCATTCGGGTTCGATCATTTCTTTCCATTTACGAAAAGAGTCTAACCTAAAATCAAGTAACCATTGTGGCTCTTCTTTTTTGGCAGAAATAAATCGAATTACCTCTTCACTAAGTCCTTTGGGAATCTTGTCAGATTCAATATCTGTGGTAAAACCAAATTCGTACTCTTGGTCTTCAAGATCTTTTGCTAATTCGTTTTCGGTATAATTTGACATAATTCCGATTATATTGAAAATGATTCACCACATCCGCAAGTTCTATCTGCATTTGGGTTTACAAATACGAAGCCTTTACCGTTCAATCCTCCAGAGAAATCTAAAGTTGTTCCAACGAGGTATAAAAAACTTTTTTTGTCTAAAACAACTTCAATTCCGTTGTCTTCAAACGATTTGTCTGTTTCCTTGCGTTCATTATCGAAGTCCAATTTGTACATCAATCCAGAACACCCTCCTCCTTCAACGCCAACGCGAATGAAATATCCATCTTGCCCCTCGTCTTCCATGAGACGTACGGCTTGTTTTTTTGCTGAGTCTGTTACAGTTATCATTTTTCTTTATTTAGAATAATTATAAATAAAACTATTTCTCACTGCAAAAATACCTAATTTGTGGTATTGTTGCAAATAAAAATTAGGGTTATATGTTAAGGTTTAAAACTTATTGGTTTGCTATATTTACAGTAGTACTGATTTCCAGTTGCTCAACTACAACTGTGGAAGAAGATGTTGAAGAATATTGCAAGTGTGTGGAAAACGTGAAAAATAATTATGATTTACGAGCGTGCATTCCACTTGCCGAGGCAATGAAGGAGAAATATGGACATTCGCCCGAAGAGGCTGAATATATTATTGAAAATATTAAAAAATGCGGATCACCGGAGAAATAAGTAGGAAGAAATTTGGAGTCATTTTTATTCTGTTGGCGGCATTTTTTATCCTTACCCAATGCAATGAGCCATCATCAGTGCAGGAAGACGTGGATGAGTATTGCCAATGCATGAAAGAACGAAAAGGTCAAAATAGAAGACGTTCAAGACAGTGTAGGAAATTAAAGAAAACAATTCGGAAGAAATTCGAACACGACGACAAAGCCTTGGAATACTTGCAGGAACATCAGTACGACTGCATTGAAAATTGGTAGGGAATGTTAAATTTGCTGTAAGCATTACAATTTGAATGAACGTCTTCCAAGGATTCGAACAACTTGAAAAAATTCCTAACCCTGTCCTAACCATTGGGACTTTCGACGGTGTGCATATCGGCCATCAAAAGATTATTAACCAATTGAATAAGGAGGCGAAGGCTGTGGGAGGAGAATCCGTTCTTTTCACTTTCTATCCGCATCCAAGGATGGTGCTTTATCCTGAAAGTCACGGTTTAAAGTTGATCCAAACGCAAGTCGAGAAAATTGATAAGTTGAGACGGTTTGGCTTAAAAAACATTATTATTCATCCTTTCACGAAAGAATTTTCACGATTGACAGCTCTTGAGTTTGTGCGGGATTTCTTAGTGAATCAATTGCATGTTAAGAAGCTTGTAATAGGATATGACCATCAGTTTGGAAAGAATAGAGAAGGATCAATCGATTTCTTGAGAAGCGTAAGTGATATCTATGGATTTGAAGTTATTGAAATCCCCGCTTTGGAAATTGACGATGTAAATGTTAGCTCAACCAAAATTCGAAATGCCATTTTAAATGGCGAAACGGATCGAATCTCTGCTTTTTTAGGAGAACCGTTTGAGTTACATGGAAGAGTAGTAGGAGGACTGGCATTGGGCCGACAGATTGGTTTTCCCACGGCAAATATTGATATTGAAAGTGACGTTAAATTGTTACCGAAAGCAGGAGTTTATGCCGTGAATGTTTTGCTTCAAGACGGCTCTATAAAGGAAGGAATGCTGAATATTGGTACGAAACCAACGGTGTCAGATTTTAATCCTGTCTCCATCGAAGTTCATATATTCGATTTTAATAAAGACATTTATGATCAATACGTTACGGTACAGTTATTGACTAGATTCCGTGACGAATACAAGTTTGAATCCGTTTTTGATTTGAAAGAACAACTGAATAAAGATGAAGTTTCTATCCGCGATTATTTTATTTCTGGTTTGTAATTGTGCTTTTGCGCAAACAGAAAAGTATGAGATTTACAAATGGGAAGAACTTCCTTCAACATATTACGCCGATACAATTTACGGTTTAAGTCTATCAAAAATGAGATTGGACTCTGTCCCAGAAGAACTGTCTAAATTTCAAAACTTAATCCACCTTGACTTAAGTAAAAATAAACTTCGAGAGCTTCCAAATTTTATCGGTGATATGAGTAAGATCACTATTTTGAATCTCGAAAAGAACAAGTTCTCAAGCATGCCGAATGAACTGTGCCGTATGAAGAATGTGGAACGTCTTATCCTAAATAGAAATTTTCTAGGCACTTTACCGAGTTGCATTGAATACCTCACAGGAATCAAATACATCGATTTATACGACAATCCAATTTCAAGTCTACCAGAAAGCTTTGAGAGAATGCAAAACTTGGAAGAAATTGACTTGAGTGGTATTCGTTTCGGCGCCAGTTTTCAGGAGTCTTGGCAAAAACGACTGCCCAACGTCAAGTTTGTATTTGACGACGCATGCGATTGCATGAAGTAAAACCAATTGCCTTGTCGAAGGGATGTAATTGACAACTATTCACTTTTTGTTCTGTTTAGTAGCTTTCGTTCTAAACAGTCTGTCGCGCAATGTTTTCTGGAAAATCATTAATTTAGTCAACGTTTATCCAAGAATTGACGTTTGGGTGTACAACGAATGTGCGGTTTTAATTGTAAATTACTGATTGTTCAGTGCGTTTCAAGCTCTAAATGTTCAATTCTACAAGAGTAAAAACTGTTACTTTTAATATTAAAATAAGAAGAGTACGATGAGAAAGTTACTACTAGTTGCAGCAATCGGATTAACTTCAGTTGCATTTGGACAACAGCTTCCACAATACAGTCAGTACAATAGAAATCAATTCATGGTAAATCCTGCGGCTGCAGGGATATATGACTTTACTGATATTACTATTGGTGGAAGGTACCAATGGGCAGGATTCGAGAATGCACCAATGACAGCATATGTTTATGGCTCTGCGGTTCTTTCTAAAGACAAATCGAGATACAATCCATCATTAAGAACGAGTAGCTGTCCTGTTTGGGCGCCCAAGGCCAATACTGGGAAAGTGAAACATGCTCTCGGAGGTCAATTGATTT
Organism: Crocinitomicaceae bacterium; assembly: GCA_047630755.1. GTDB lineage: Bacteria > Bacteroidota > Bacteroidia > Flavobacteriales_D > Crocinitomicaceae > UBA4466. The sequence continues at coordinate 68,309 of JBLHYG010000005.1, forward strand.
CTGATCAATACGGTGCGTTTAGAAAAATTTCTTTTGCCGGAACGTATGCTATTCATCTCCCCGTTACAAAAAAACACAATTTGTCCTTCGGAACAAGAGTTGGACTTTCGAACAGTACGTTTTTACCCGATCGAGCAACGGTTCTTACTTCAATGCCTGGTTATAATGGACCTTCTACGAACGACCCTGAATATGATGATTTTGTTGCAAACCAAAGCAGTTTAAATTTTTTGGATATCGGAGCCGGATTCTATTTCTATTCTGAAGATTTGTACATTGGTGTATCGGCTGCTGACTTAACAACGGACCTTGTGAAATTTGGGACTGGATCTGCGAATTTTGATCCAAGAATGCATTTTAACTTTTCAGCAGGTTATCGAATTCCATTGAATAGAACGATATCATTAATGCCATCAGCCTTAGTAAAAGTTATGCCAAGAGCTCCTATCGCAATTGAAGCATCTGTTCAACTTGAATTTGACGAACGTTTTTGGGTAAGCACTTCATACCGCCATACAGACGCAGTTGTATTAGGTTTAGGAGGCGTAATTAGCAATAAATTTAAATTGGGATATTCATTTGATTTGTCTCTTTCCAAATTCAACCAATACACCCTTGGTGGTCATGAGTTGATCCTAGGAATAATGTTAGGTCGATAACCACTTACTGAAAACCAAATGATGAAAAAAACGACTTTTGTTTGTGCGATAGTCTTGTTGTGTTCAATGACAGCTAATGCACAATTTTGGGATTATAGCGAACCCGCAAAATTAAAAGGGACAGTCAATAGTGTCGAATCAGAAGAAAGTATTCCGGTCTTTTCTAATGACAGCTCGACGCTCTATTTTGTTAGGACATTTGATAAGGCCAATAAGGGCGATGCAAACGATCAAGACATCTGGAAAGGAACCAAGCAAGACGATGGTTCTTACTCGGCTCTCGAAAGAATAAAATCACTAAATAATAAATTCAACAATGCTGTGGTTGGCCTGAGCAGCGATGGCAGTTCAATGTATTTATTAAATGCATATGATGGAAAAAAAGATCAAACCAAAGGAATCTCTTTTTCCAAGAAGGAAGGGGGGAACTGGTCGGCACCTGAACCAATAGTTATAGAAGGGTTGGATATTGATGGTAATTTCTACGGATTCCATGTAAACGAAAAAGAAGATGCGATAATCATATCCTATAAAGGTCCAGGGACCAAAGGAGAGGAAGATTTATATGTTTCTACAAAGTCAGGAGGGAAATGGTCTTCACCAGTGCATATGGGGGCTTCAATCAACTCATCTGGATTTGAAATTTCACCGTTCTTGTCAAAATCTCAAGATACTTTGTTCTTTTCGAGCAATGGATTTGGAGGTGAAGGCGATGCAGATATCTTCTATTCAGTTAAGCAAGGAGGTTGGTCGGATTGGTCAGCGCCCAAGAACCTTGGATCGAGAATTAACTCACCAAAATTCGATGCTTACTTTAGTTATTCGGGAAAGCAGGCGTATTGGTCAAGCAATAGAGATGATGAAAGAAGTGATATTTACTTTATCGAAATTTTCATGCCGCCACCATTGGAGATCGAATGTTCAGCACTTCCGGCAACCATCTATAAAGGAGCTGATGGTTCTATTGATTTGATGATACAAAGTGGTGCAGCTCCATATACGTTCTTATGGTCGAATGGAGCAATCACAGAAGACGCCTTGGCGTTGTCGAAAGGAGAATATACTGTAACGGTTACAGATGCCGCTGGACAGGTGAGTACAACGTCTTGTTTCGTTGAAGAGCCGCCAATGCTTATCGATCCTGTTGTTGTTTTGGATTACGAAAATTACGAGTTCAAACACAATTTTGGATACAACAAGAACAAGTTATCTGTTTCGAAAGGAGAGCTTAGAAAGTTCGTTAGAAGCATTGAAAAAGACTTCAAAAAAGGCCGCGCGAAGGTGACAATTAGAATTGTTTCTTCAGCATCTCAAGTTCCGACAGCTACGTTTGGTACGAATGAGAAATTGGCGAAAGTAAGGGCGGAAAACATGAAGTACGATCTAATGAGTTACTTCAAAAAGAAATACGCGGATAAGATTAATATAGTCGTTGAAAAAACGGTTGTTGGCGGTCCTGCTTACGAGGAGGATGCGGCGAATAAAGAGAAGTATGTTCCTTTCCAATTTGTTGAATTGGTAACGGAGTAGGACTTGAAAACGACACTTTTGAAATGCGGAATTGATCTCAGTTCCGCATTTTTTTGTTCAAGAATTAATCAAACTTAATCGCCTTCACCGGATTGATTCTCGTAATGACAATACTCGGTAGGATCAGTGAAACTAAACAAACGAAAAGCGTCGCAACGTTTAATATCAGCCAATGCCAAACGTTCAGTTCAATTGGAACTTGGCTCAAATAATAGACTTCGGGATTTAACGGAATAATTCCAAACTGGCTTTGTGCAAAGCAAATACCAAGTCCAATGACATTCCCAATCAGCATTCCTCGGCCAATTAAAAATCCTGCTTGAATTAAAAATATCTTTCTAATCTTCCAATTTGTTGCGCCCATTGATTTCATCATTCCAATGAAATTAGAACGAATCAAGATGAGAACAAGCAATGCAGATCCCATGTTGATCACACCAATGATAATCATCAATGACAATATGATTATAACGTTGATGTCCAAGAAGCCGAGCCAGACGAAGATATCTCTCTGGTTGTCTTTAATACTTGTCACTTGGAGCATTTCGTTGTAAGGCGTTGGGATAAACTCTACCTTTTTTTCAATACTTTGCGTGACTGCATCTAAATCATCCCAATTTTTAACGTTGATTTCAAACCCACCGACATAATTGTGCGCACTTCCGTTGCCCTCTATCATTTCAAAAGTGACCGTTTTAGATGATGCTTTTAGTGAAAATTTCGATCCAGTTTGGTTAAGATAGGTCCGTTTTAGTTGGCCGTTTTCATCCATTTCAAAATCACATTCGCCGGATGGACCTCCTGCTACCGTGACTTTAATGTATGCTGTGTCAGGGATTGCGGAATCTTCCAAAGAAGGATTTGTCCCCCCCCAATAATCTGTGGCAATAATCCTGTATGTTGTGTCTTTGTATGGCCAAAGGCTCATGGCAGTTGTTCTTGAGAACCCCGTTCCGCCCCAGTTACATATATAGGACCCATTTCCACCACTAATATTGAGGCGAACCGTGATATTGCCATCTAAATTTAAGGTGTCGTCAAGCTCTGGTGTAATAAGAATGCCCCAATCGTTTAATTTCTGAACGGATCTTAAATCGGACATCACGATTTTTTTGTCAAGTTCTTCCAGCCCCGTTTCATAAATCCCTGAAACAACGAATTGGTTGATAACCGGTTGCGTCCGAACGAAATAAGCATTGACTGTATCGCCAACCGTGAAATTAAGATTGTCACTTAACTTTTTGGAAATCAAAATCTTGTTGGAGATTGAGTCACCAAAAACAGGGATTTTCCCTTCCACCATATTTTCCTTAAAAAAGGACCAGTCATATTCATCATTCACTCCTTTCAGAACCGTTCCGTAGACATTTTGCTGAATTTCACTCGTATCTTTTCCGTTTGGAAGCGTGTACTTGATTTCATTTTTTTTGGATTGAAAAAGAACAGGCTTGTATCCAACTGGGAAAATAGTTTTTACTCCTTTCTGACTTTTGATGCTTTCAATGAAAGGTTGATCTTTCCGAATCGGTTCACTTTCGTAAATACTTCCCTCGCTTGCTCCCATGATAAAAATATGAGATCCGAACCCGCTTACTTTTTGGCGCACTTCTTGCTGAAACCCTGTGACAACAGCAATGGTAATCAAGTTGACGATAACCGCCAGCGCTATACTTATAATCGATATACGTACAATAGGTTTGGAAACTTTCTTACCTTGTACGACACTCTTAAGGGTTTTCTTAGATATGAAATATTCGTACGACAAATTTAATCTTGGTTTTTGGCTAAATTACACAAAGGATTTGTGCTTGAAAAGTATTTTCATTCTTTTGATTTTTTCATGTGAACAGGCCGAAGCTACAATTCCAAGTACCGATCCCCCTGTTAAGATTCTTCCTAAAGAACCAACAATTACTGCGGCATCTTATCCAGAAACATACATGCCTTTGTTGGAAGGAAAGAAGGTAGGGATTGTTGGAAATCAAACGTCAATGGTTGATGAGACGCATCTTGTTGATACGATGATCGCGAGTGGAATTAACGTAATTCGCGTATTTTCACCAGAGCATGGATTTAGAGGAGATGCCGACGCAGGTGAACTTGTTGGGAATCAAAAAGACGAGAAAACAGGGCTTCCGATCATTTCGCTTTATGGAAAGAATAAGAAACCTTACAAAAGTCAATTGGAAGGATTGGATATTGTAGTATTTGACATTCAAGATGTAGGAGTTCGCTTCTATACCTATATTTCTACATTGCACTATGTAATGGAAGCATGTGCAGAAAACAACATTCCATTAATGATCTTAGACCGGCCGAATCCAAATGGTCATTACGTAGATGGACCCGTTTTAGATACGAAATACAAATCGTTTGTTGGAATGCATCCTGTTCCAATTGTCCATGGCATGACGATTGGCGAATATGGAAAAATGATAAACGGGGAGAAGTGGCTTAAAGGTGGAGTTGAATGTGACTTGACAGTAATTCCGTGCAGTAAATTGTACAGCCATGCTTACCGTTGGTGGGTTAATATTCCCCCATCGCCTAATTTGAGGTCGCAACTATCGATAAGTGTTTACCCAAGTTTGTGTTTGTTGGAAGCGACGGATGTAACAGTTGGAAGAGGTACTGATGGCCCTTTTGAGCGGTTTGGACATCCGAACTTTCCAGACTCCTTGGGATTCAACTTTACACCTGAACCCAACCTCGGAGCTAAATACCCAAAACACAAGGGTAAAAAGTGCTATGGTTTTGATTTGAATGAGGACGTGATGAATTTACGAATGGACAAGATGGATTTGAGTTTTTTAATTGAGGCAAACAATTATATGAAAGGCGATATGTTCCTCGGAAAGAAAAAGGATATGTTTCATTTGTTGGCTGGAAATGGCGTCTTACTAGAACAAGTCAAAAAAGGAATGACTGAGGATCAAATCCGTGAAACGTGGAAAGAAGATCTGGATGCGTATAAGTTGATTCGGGAGAAGTACTTGATTTATGGATTAGGTGCTGAGTGAAAAATGAACTAGGAATGGAAAGCTTTTAACTCCTCATTCATAACTCATAATTCTGAACTCCTAACTATTTAAAAGTATTAATCTCCGCCGCGTTCTTCAAAACCTTTTCTTTCATCCCTTCCATATATCCAAGCATCGTTTTCAATACTTCTGGGTTTGCGGAAGCAATTATTTTCGCTGCTAAAATCCCTGCATTTTTCGCGCCGTCTAAAGCGACAGTTGCAACTGGAATTCCACCTGGCATTTGAAGAATAGATAAGATACTGTCCCAACCATCGATTGAATTTCTTGATTTAACGGGAACTCCGATTACGGGTAAGGGGGTTAATGATGCGGTCATTCCGGGTAAGTGAGCTGCTCCACCCGCGCCTGCAATGATCACCTTCAATCCACGAGTATGCGCCGATTTAGCATAGTCGAACATTAACTCAGGAGTTCTATGTGCAGATACAATGTTAACCTCGAATTCAATTCCGAGTTCTTTTAACACGTCCATTGCTTCTTGCATTACCGGCATGTCCGATGTGCTTCCCATGATAATTCCAACTTGAGCCATATGATTCGTTTTTGACAAAGATAGGTATTCGAATTATGAATTGTAAATTCTTGAATTATGAATTGTTAAAACCAAGGTTCGATGATCCCGTAACTCCTTTTTCTTGAGTTAATAATTATCAATCACTAATTCATAATTAAAATCACGCTTCCGTCAACACCTCTTCTCTTTCAATACTCTCGTCTCCCCAGTTTTCCAATTCCGATTCAGTCCATAATTCTGGAAAGAAAATACGTCTTTGGTACTTTGGATGCATGTATTTCTGCCATTCGCTTCCGCCTGTCGCTTCAACACTCGTTTCCCCGCTGTTCAGATATTTTCTAGCTGCATTTAAGTGATGCATAACCCAACTCACGTTAACTGTGTGATCATAATGACGCATCGCATTGACAAGGTTCACATCATTGCGCTCGCTATCTGGAAGTGATTTGAATTTTGTCCAAAGGTTCGTAGTGTTGTAAACCTTCATGAAGCCAATAAATTCGTCCTTGTATTTGTCTTCAAAATTGGTCATTAACTTCGTCTTTTTCCCCGTTGAATGATCAATTCCAGCCACTTGCCAGTATAAATTATCAAAGGCATGAGAATAAGGCGTATCCCGGTTGATGGTCTTCCTAAAACGAAAATCAATCAAGTTGATTAATTCTGTGGAAGCGAATTCAATTTTTCTGTATTGCGCACTCTGGAATCCGCTTGCAGGGGTTAATGTGTCTCTGAATTTCATGTATTGATCAACATCCATTCCATCACCCATAATCGTGAACGAGTTTGAAAGCATGTCAAAATAACGACTTACTCTGTATAAGTGCTTCGCAAATTTTTCAGTTGAAATGTTCTCGATTTCTGAAATTTGTTCAATTTCCCAAAGAATCATTTTAAACAATAGTTCATTGATTTGATGGTACATAATGAAAACCATCTCATCTTTCAATGTTGTTTTTTGAGCCTGTAAGCCAAGAAGCGCCTCTACTTGAATGTAATCCCAATATTTTGTTGGTTCGGCGTAAAGCAAGCCTGTTAAGTGCACATCCGCATTTTGGCCCATGGCCGCGTACTTCTCATCAATCGCTTTCAATAATTCTTCTCTAGTCATGATCTTTAGATATGCTTCAAAAATAGGTATTTCTTATGGGCGGCATTATGACTTAGGTCATTTATAACACATTTCTATTTAAAGCGTATAAAAAAAGCCTGTTTCTCTCAGTTGAACCGAGATGAAACAGGCTTTCTAAAAATTTAATGTTCAAGGTTTACTGAGCGCAGTCCTTGTTGTACTCATCCATGATTGCATCCATGTTAAGCATTTTGTATCCTTTTTCTTTGTTGGCAACTTTTGCAGCTAATTCTTCGTTTGAAGCAATATACTCTGACATTCTCTTAACGAAACCCAAAAGGAAGTAATCATCCGTTACTGGTCTTTCATCACCAACCTTATGACGAACGATTGATTTAGGGTATTTTCTATTCGCAAACATTTCTGCCGTTTCCCCTTCTAATCTTGTGTTAACACCTGATTCGTACGTGTAAAATGCATAAGTACTAATGCATCCGTCTTCAATTAATAAGTTTCCTTTGATTGTTTTCTTCGAAAGTCCACCTGAATAATTGATGCAACGCCATGTTTTTTCAGCTACAGAATATTCTGAAAGTGTTTCTGATTTAATCTTTAGTTTTGATTTTCTATCGTTCTTGTCAGTATAGAATAGAACTGTGGATTGCATTGCATATCTATTTTGCATTTTTATGAATCCTTCTGTCTTTTTGCCATCCTTATCAATCATATAACCTGGGTAAATGTCCCCTTGTTTGTATACATCATTTGACCAGTCTTGTGCAGAGACGTTAATCGCAACAAATGCAAAAAACGCAAGTAATAATCCTTTCATCTTAATTAGTGTTTGTTTAATTGAGCCTCAATTTACAGCTAAAAAGAGGAATAGTTCATTGATAACGAGAATTTAACAGTTAATTAAGATCTCAATTCCGAGTAGAATGAAATCTAAAGCCCTAAAATTTGCTTCAATTCACTATAGGAATTTCGACTAATTGGAATTGCCACTCCGTTAATTAGCGTTGCTCGATAACTATTTTTTTCAAACGACTCGATTTTTGTAAGCTTGTTGATGTTCAATATGTACGACCTGTGAATTCGAAAAAATGTGGTTTTCAGCAATGAATTTTCATAGTAATTCATCGTTTTCTTTTTGAGGTAGTACTTTTCTTTGGTGTGTACTTTAACGTAATCGTCGTAGGCTTCTATAAACAAAATATCTTCTGTCGGAATGATTTGAATGTTCCCGTTTTCCTTAACGACAATGCGCCTGTTATCGCTCGGTTGTTGATTGATTAATTCGCCAATAGATTCGGTGTTTCCCGACGAATTGCTTTTCTTCCACTTTGTAATGGATTTATCAAAGCGCTCTTGGGTAAATGGCTTTAAAAGATAATCGACAGCGGATGCTTCAAAAGCATTAATAGCATATTCATCAAAAGCTGTTGTAAAAATTACAGAAACATCTCGATCGAGCAATTCGAGCATTTCAAAACCATTGATCTTTGGCATTTGTATGTCCAGAAAAAGAAGGTCAGGTTGGTGCTCTTCAATGGATTTAATTCCTTCAAACCCGTTGTTGCACTCTGCGACAACTTCAATGTCCTCGTAATTGTTTAAGTATGCTTTAACAATAGACCTTGCTAAGGGTTCGTCATCAATGATTATGGCTTTTTTCATGCTTGAGGAATCTTAAGTGTTGCGCTATATTTTTGATTGTCTTTGTTAACCATCAATAAATTCGATTGTTGGTACAAGATCATCATTTTCTTTTCTATCGATTGCAATCCATACCCGGTTCCTTTTGCTCCCGAAGAAGATGTTTCGTCAAACGGATTCGTTATTGTCACGACTAAATTGGTTTCTACGATTTCGGCGCTAACACCAATCGCTACTTCTTCTGTATGTCCGTATAATCCGTATTTAATAGAATTCTCAATCAAGGGTTGAAGGATGAGAGAAGGTAGTTTTGCTTTCTGTGCTTGGTCTGAAATGGAGTAAATTACGTTTAGCCGAGACCCGAAACGCACTTTTTCAATACCGGTGTATAATTTTATATGATTCAATTCATCCGTCAATTCGACCAGATCTGAATTGTTCTTGCGCATGGAACCTCGCATGAATTCGGAGAGTAAATGAATCATTTTTCTCGCTTCTTCTGGACTACTCATCGTTAACGCGTTGATGGAATTTAGGCTATTGAATAAAAAATGAGGTTTAAATTGCTGCTGTAAACTGCTTAATTCTATTTGAAGTGATTCACGCTCCTTCTCAATGGCGAAATTTTTCAATTGCGCTTCTTCAACTTTTTGCTCTTCAATCCAAAAAAACATTAATGCAAAAGAGTAGACGAATACTGTAATTATTGCCTTGATAGGCGTCGCGTATTGCAAGTAGTCAATGTATTCCTTGTTTGAAATAAACAGTGTAGAACAGAGGGTGTAATTGATCAAAAGCGTTAGTGAAGAAAAGAGTAAAATCACACTTATATTCGGAAGATTTAAGACGTTTTTGGTGTGGTAATATTTTTGGATGAGGTTGATCAAATAGACAAAAGTCAATGCGCTAAACAAGACACTTGTTGTTTCGTACGTGATTATCGCAGATGAGAAGTGAAGGTTCAACAAAGCGAGCGCTTGAAATGCAATTAACGCTAAAATCAGGAAGATCATTTTGATCATCCTGATTGGAAGTGTAAACTGATTTTTCTTTACTGACATTCGGTTAAACGTAGCTTATAATTTCAACTCCACCAAAGGCACAATTGCCTTTTAAGATTAAAACTTTATTTGGATCACGACTAAGATCGCTAATTGGTGCTCTTTTATCTTCAACACTGCCAAAGATTGCTGAAATTTCCGATTTAACCTGCCAGTTGGAAGGAACAATGATTTTTAATCCGCCAAATGCTGTCGTTGAATGAATAACAACCGGCTGTTGAATGTCTGCCTGTGATAGGTTGATTTCCGTACCTCCAAATTTGGTATCGAAATTTGCACCTTTAAACGTTTTGCTAACGATTGATTTTTTAACGCCTCCAAAGAGAGTGGTAGATTTGATGAAATCTTCTGATGATTGATCGATTTCCTCATCGAAAATGTAGGTGTCTTTTTTGTTCATACCGAATAGATTAAGAGATCTACCGATTACGGAAAGTCCAATCAAAATAACAACTACGGGTAAAATATAATTTGAATCAATGAAGTTCGGTCTGAATTCATTAATGAGAAAAACGCTTCCTACACCAACCATTACGAAGCCTGGCATGTGTCGAAAGTTATGCTTGTACAATGATACAATTCCTACAGAAATTAGAATTGTCTCCCAGGAAACCAACCAATGTGGAATGTTAGCACCTGCCTTTTCTAAAAAATAGAGGACACCAAATGAGACTATTATTACACCGGATAATATCTTTGATTTTTGTTGCCTTGGGTTGTTGTTTGTTTGAATATCCATAATCTTAAATTGTTTCTGAGACCAAATCTAAGGCACTTGTATAGGTTTAAAAAGAGGAAATAGGTGAACTGTAGCTATTTTTCGGTGAATGGTAGAAATTAAGGTGACACTGCGATCTTGCTAGACGAACATAAGGCCTTTGCAAGGTGTTCACTTTTTGTAAATTGGTGAAAATGTCATAACTTAATTACTTGATCATTAGATATAGTGCAAACCTGCAGAAAGGAAATTGATAAAGAAATAACAACCATCTAATATGAAAAAGCCGCTTCAAATCGATTTTGAAGCGGCTTTTAATTTATAATTCTCTAATTACACATACATAATTATAACGTACCTCTTTTCGCTTGTTCTCTTTCAATTGATTCAAACAGAGCTTTAAAGTTACCCGCACCAAATCCACGTGCGCCCATTCTTTGGATAATCTCAAAAAATAACGTTGGACGATCCTCTAGTGGTTTTGTGAAAATTTGCAGAAGGTATCCTTCCTCATCTGCATCAATCATAATCCCCAAAGCTTTAAGCTTTTCGATATCTTCCTTTAATTCATGATTGTGATCCATTAAACGCTGTGGAACAGCATTGTAATAGGCGTCTGGCGGTGTACTTAAAAATTCAATCCCTCTACTTCTCATTTCAGTTATAGTCGAAATAATGTCGTTTGTGGCAACTGCGATGTGTTGAACACCAGGTCCTTCGTAGAAGTCAAGATATTCCTCAATTTGAGATTTCTTTTTTCCTTCTGCAGGCTCGTTAATTGGGAATTTAATACGTCCATTTCCATTACTCATTACCTTACTCATAAGGGCCGAGTAATCGGTGTGAATTTCTTTGTCATCAAATGAAAGGAAGTTCTCAAACCCCATTACATCTTCATACCATTTTACCCAAATGTCCATTTCATTCCAGCCCACGTTACCTACCATGTGGTCAATATATTTCAAACCAACAGGTTCTGGATTGTAATCCGATTCCCATTTTTCGAAACCAGGTAAGAAAGTTCCCTTGTAATTTTTACGTTCAACAAACATGTGAACCGTTTCACCATACGTATAGATTCCGGCACGTACAACTTCACCAAACTCATCTTTCTCAACTGTAGGTTCCATGTATGACTTTGCCCCACGTTTCGTTGTTTCCTCATACGCACTTCGAGCATCTTCTACCCAAAGAGCGACAACCTTTACACCATCACCGTGTTTTACGATGTGATCGTTGATTGGTGATTTCGAATTCAATGGAGTCGTCAAAATCAATTTGATCTTGTCTTGAGTAAGAACATAAGAAACGGAATCAGTAGATCCTGTTTCTAGTCCTCGATACGCATGCGACTGAAATCCAAATGTTGTTTTATAAAAGTGTGCTGCTTGTTTCGCGTTACCTACGTAAAACTCAACATAATCAGTACCTAGTAATGGTAAGAAGTCTTGAGCTCCTGCAAATATTTTTTCCAGTCCGTAGTCTACGTTTTCTATTTCTTTTGCCATAATTGCTTGTTATTAATGAAGCCAAGATTGGTAATAATCTTCAACTTCTAATTCTAGTGCTTGTTTCGTTAATTTCAGTGGTTTAAATGTGTCCACCATCACTGCTAACTCTTGCGTTTCCTTCTTTCCGATACTTCTCTCATAAGCTCCTGGGTGAGGCCCGTGAACCAATCCAGCAGGATGCAAAGTAATCTGGCCTCTTTCAATGTTGTTTCTGCTCATAAAATCACCATCCACGTAGTACAAAACTTCATCAGAATCAATATTACTGTGATTGTATGGCGAAGGAATTGATTCTGGATGATAATCGTATAAACGCGGAACGAATGAACAAATCACGAAAGCGCTCGTTTCGAAAGTTTGATGAATTGGGGGTGGCAAATGAACTCTACCTGTGATCGGTTCAAAATCATGAATAGAAAATGCATATGGATAGTTGAATCCGTCCCAACCAACGACATCAAAAGGATGTGAAGCGTAATTGTATGAGTATAAAATGCCTTCTTTTTTTGTTTTAATTAAGAAATCACCAGTTTCTGCGTGTGTTTCCAATTCGTAAGGCGGTCTAAAATCGCGTTCACAATAAGGAGAATGCTCAAGCAATTGACCAAACCAATTTCTGTATCGCTTTGGAGTGAAAACGGGATGAGCAGACTCAACAATAAACAACCTGTTGATCTCAGTATCAAAATCAACTTGGTAAATAATACCTCTTGGAATTACAAGGTAATCACCGTACTTAAAATCAATATTCCCCAGTTGTGTTCTCAGTTTTCCCGTTCCTTCGTGGATGAAGATCACCTCGTCACAATCAGCATTTTTATAAAAGTAATCTCTCAGTGATTTTTTTGGAGCCGCTAATGAAATAGTACAATCACTATTCGTTAGCATCGGTACTCTACTTTTGATGAAATCGTCTTCAGGGGCTACTTTATATCCCATAAAGCTTCGCATTTGAAGTTGTTTTTCAATTGCGATTTCAGGATTTAAATCTACTGATTCTACAAAGTTCTTGACAATTGTAGGCGGCTCTAAATGGTACAATAGGCAGGACATTCCATCAAATCCAATTGTTCCAAACAACTGCTCGTGATGTATACCTCCATCTTCTTTACGGAAAACAGTATGTCTTTTGTGAGGGAAATTACCCAGTTTATGATAAAATGGCATGTTCTTTTTTTAAATGAATCGCATTAAATAGTTCTTTATGTAATAGATAGTGCATTATCACTCAGGATTACGCTTTTTCAAGAAATTCAGATGCAATTTTAATTCAATCCACATAAGCCTAAAGTTAGCTAATCCGACGAAATTACATCCATTGGAGAGGACAAAAAATGACAATTGTCATTAATTGAATTTAAATCCCTTTTTTTTGATTCGTATCTAGGATATCTGTCAAATATTAATTCTATTTGCTCAACAATACATATTATGAGCAGTAAGATTTTAGTAATTGGAGCAGGAGGGCAAATCGGAACGGAATTGGTTTTATCTCTTCGTAAGTTAAAAGGTGATCAGAATGTAATTGCATCTGATTTGAAAGATGAATGCCCCGAGTCACTCAAAAACGGACCTTATGTAAAGTTGGATGTTTTGGACCGAGAGAGGATGCGGTCTTATATTATTTCAGAAGGTATTGATGAAGTTTACCTATTGGCTGCTTTGTTAAGTGCAACCGCTGAGAAAAATCCAGATTTCGCATGGAAATTAAACATGGAGGGACTTTTCACAATATTAGATTTAGCAAAAGAGAAACACCTAAAAAAGATTTTTTGGCCAAGTTCAATTGCTGTATTCGGACCATCGACTCCAAAAGTAAATACGCCGCAAAGAACCATTATGGAGCCATCAACTGTATATGGCATTTCGAAACAGGCTGGAGAAAGATGGTGCGAGTATTACCACAATAACTTTGATGTAGATGTGAGAAGTATTCGCTACCCTGGACTAATATCATATACAAGTCTTCCTGGGGGGGGGACTACTGATTACGCCGTTGATATTTTCTATCAAGCACAATTGGGAAATAGTTATTCTTGTTTTTTAAGTGAAAATACTCCCTTGCCAATGATGTATATGGAGGATGCGATTAGAGCAACGATTGAACTGATGGAGTCTGATGCTGATAAAATCAAAATCCGATCTGCGTATAATCTCGCTGGAATTAGTTTTACGCCTGCAGAGATTGCTGCAGAGATTCAGAAGTCTAAACCTGACTTTCAAATAACGTATGCGCCTGATTTTAGACAGAAAATAGCGGATTCATGGCCTGGCTCGATCGATGATTCTGACGCTAAAGCTGATTGGGGGTGGAAAGAGGAATACGATTTGCCAGGAATGGTTGATACTATGCTACGAAACGTTGATACATCGTTGCTTTCGAATGGGTAACGACTGCTTTTCAGTGTGTTATAAATGTGAAAAAGTGTAGTTTTTTGTCGAAGAAAAATGGCAGTTGGCCGAAAAGATTAAGGATTGTTTTGATGGAGGGTACTGTATTTGTATATTCGTCAGGAACTGTTAATACTCCCATATAACTAAAAATTACTACAAGATGACTAAAAGAGCGACACTACTGTTTGTCTTTATTGGCATTTTCGCAATGCCTTTGATGGCAGGTGATGATCAAGGGGGGGATGTAAATAAAAAAGACTCTGATGGGAAAAAGCAAGGTAAATGGATTTACCTTGGGAAAGATCGACCAGAAGCGGGATATCCTGCAGAAGGGAAAATTGAAGAAGGACCATACAAAGACGATAGAAAAGAAGGAACCTGGATTCGTTATTACAATGACGGAGTAACGCCTAAGTTAAAGGGGGAATACCACAATAACAGACCAAGCGGAGCTTACGAGAAGACATATGCAGATGGAACTTTAAGAGAAGAAGGAACATTTAGCCACAATAAGTACGGTGGGAGTCTTAAACGATACTATGAAAACGGGGTGATTGAGCAAGAGCTAAATTACAACCCTGATGGACAAGAAGAAGGTGTTCAGAAGTATTACCATCCAAATGGTCAAGAAGAATTTGTTTACAACTCTGTAGGTGGAGTTCCAACGGGATCTGCAACAAGATACTGGCCCAACGGTGATGTCAAAGAAGTGATAACATACGGAGAAGGCGGGAAAGTTGTAGATAAAATTCAAACTGAAATGGTGAGTCCTGAGATCAAAGTTGTTGATCCTGGATTTGTAAGAGAACCAGCACCATCTGTTGGAGCAGCAAGAACAAAAGGAGAAGCATTTAAAGCAAACGGATACAATAAAGTGTACAACGAGAACGATGAAATTTGGCAAGATGGAGAGTTCAGAAATCGTTCACTTTGGAACGGTAAAGTTTATGACTATGATTCTGACGGAATTCTTCTGAAAGTAAGAGTATTCAAAAACGGGTATTACCACTCAGACGGGCAATTATAATCAAACTTATATAGAAAATGTGCCCCTTTCGTCTCGGTTCATCCGATACGAAAGGGGCTTTTTTTGTCCTTCACATCTTTCATTATATTTGTATTATAACTAAACCTCCCCAAAATGGCTAAAACTAATGGTGTATTAAATAGTGCGCCTCCTGATTTTACTCAATCACCTCGAATTGACAAAGTAGGGGTAGAAGAAAGAGTCTCTCGATTTCAAAAACGAAGCATCAAGAATGAAATGAAAATGCAAGGCTTGAAAATGGCTTTGAGTATGATCGATCTGACAACATTAGAGGGGAAAGATACACCTGGTAAAATTAAGCAGATGTGCTATAAAGCCGCGCATTTGCATGATGTTCATCCAGGTCTTCCTACAGTTGCGGCGGTATGCGTATACCCGACAATGGTAGCTCTTGCTAAGAAAGAAGTGGAAGGAACTGGTATTAATGTTGCTTCTGTATCAACAGCTTTCCCAAGCGGACAAGCTCCTTTGGAAGTTAAGTTGGCCGACACTAAATTTGCCGTCGATTCTGGAGCAGATGAGATTGATATGGTAATTTCTAGAGGCAAATACCTTTCTGGTGAGTACAACTTTGTTTTCGATGAAATTGCAGCAATTAAAGAAATATGTGGCGAAGCAAGATTGAAAGTTATTCTTGAAACAGGAGAATTAGTGACCTTGGATAATGTAAGAAGGGCTAGCGATATAGCGATGTATGCTGGTGCCGATTTTATTAAGACATCTACGGGTAAAATTCAACCTGCAGCGACAATGCAAGTTACCTATACGATGTTAGAAGCAATTCGTGATTTTAAGCTTAAGACTGGAATTCAAGTAGGAATGAAACCTGCTGGTGGAATTTCAAATTCAAAATTGGCATTGCATAATTTAATTATGGTGAAAGAAGTGCTAGGCGGAGAATGGTTGACCAACGAATGGTTTAGATTCGGAGCAAGCAGTTTGGCGAATGACGTTTTGATGCAAATAATGAAAGCCGAAACAGGCGTGTATCAATCATCTGATTATTTTTCAATCGATTAATTATGAAAGAACCTAAAAACAAAAAGGCAGTTGAATGGGATTACGTTCCCGCGCCTGAAAGTACTGGTCACATTAATTTAAAAGATCGATACGATCTATTTATTGGTGGAAAATGGGTAAAACCAAATTCTGGGAAGTATTTTGATACTATTAATCCTGCGAATAAAAAGAAATTGGCTGAAGTTGCACACGCAGATGAAAAGGATGTTGACAAGGCTGTAAAGGCTGCTCGAAAGGCATATGATACAGTTTGGTCTAAAATTTCCGCTGCAGAACGCGCAAAATATATTTATCGTATTGCTCGATTAATGCAAGAGCGCGCAAGAGAATTCGCTGTTATTGAATCTCTTGACGCAGGAAAGGTTATTCGAGAATCGAGAGACGTCGATGTTCCCTTGGCGTGTAATCATTTTTTCTATTATGCCGGATGGGCAGATAAATTGGAGTATGCATTTCCAAACAGAAAAGTAGAGTCTTTAGGCGTTGTAGGACAAATTATCCCATGGAATTTTCCATTGTTAATGGCGGCTTGGAAGATTGCTCCGGCACTTGCTGCGGGAAACACTGTGGTGCTTAAGCCAGCCGAAACAACACCTTTAACTGCATTGAAATTGGCAGAGCTTATTAAGGATTCAGGCTTGCCGGATGGGGTTGTGAATATAATTACCGGACACGGCGACACCGGAGCGGCAATCGTAAACCACAAGGATGTAGATAAAATTGCTTTTACTGGCTCCACCGCGGTTGGTAAGTTGATTCAAAAATCGATTTCTGGAACAAACAAGAGAGCAACACTCGAATTGGGAGGTAAATCTGCGAATATTATTCTGGATGATGCGCCACTTGATCAAGCTGTAGAGGGAATTGTGAATGGAATATTCTTTAATCAAGGCCACGTTTGTTGTGCAGGTTCAAGATTGTTTGTTCAAGAGTCCGTTGCTGAACAGGTTATTGAAAAGTTAAAGCATAGAATGAAATCTCTGGTTATCGGTGATCCATTGGATAAGAACACTGATGTTGGAGCAATTAATTCAAAGGAACAATTATCAGTTATTGATAGTTACATAAAAATTGGTCAAGAGGAAGGCGCGACGATGTATCAAAGCGAATGCAACTTGCCTAAGGGTGGGTATTACTGCAAACCGACCTTGTTTACTGATGTTGCTCAGTCGAGTCGATTGGTTCAAGAGGAAATTTTCGGGCCTGTTTTAACCGTTCAAACATTTAGAACTGTTGACGAGGTGATTCAAAAGGCGAATAACACGCCCTATGGTCTTGCCGCAGGTGTTTGGTCGGATAAAGGATCGAGAATATTCAATGTAACATCAAAGCTAAGAGCGGGTGTTATTTGGGCTAATACTTATAATAAATTTGATCCAACTTCGCCTTTCGGAGGGTATAAAGAAAGTGGTTTTGGAAGAGAGGGTGGATTACACGGGCTAGAAGCTTACGTTAAATTAAACTAAGATGGAGAGATTGAAAGTTTTAAAAACATATAAGATTTACATCGGAGGGAAGTTTCCTCGTACCGAATCAGGAAGGTTCTATACACCAAAGAATCCCAAAGGTGAATTGATAGGGAACATCTGTCTTTCGTCTAGAAAAGATGTCAGGAATGCTGTTGTTGCAGCAAGAAAGGCGTTTGGAGGTTGGTCTGAGCGGGCGGCATTTAACCGTGGACAGATTTTATATCGAATTGCGGAAATGTTAGAAGGGCGGAAATCTCAATTCATTGAGGAAATTGTGTTTCAAGGAGCTACGAAAGCCAAAGCACAGGCTGAAGTTGAATTGGCCATTGATCGATTGATTTATTATTCTGGATGGTGCGATAAGTACAATCAAATTCAAGGGTCTGTAAATCCAGTTGCCTCTTCGCATTTTAACTTTTCGGTGAGTGAGCCAATGGGGGTTGTTGGAATTTTGGCTGATGAATCCACTTCATTAATTGGACTTGTATCTAATATCGCTCCAGTAATTGCAAGCGGTAATTCATGCGTTGTTCTTGCTTCTGAAAGCTTGCCTTTAGCAGCTGTTACTTTTTCTGAGGTATTGAACTCTTCAGATGTACCTGGAGGTGTGATAAATATTCTAACAGGTAATCACGCTGAAATGACGAAGCCAATGGCTTCTCACATGGATGTTAATGCAATCGTTTATTCTGGCAGCGATGCTGAATTAATTACTTCGCTGAGAGAAATATCGGTTCTTAATTTAAAACGAATTCGAACGTATTCAAATGATTGGATGAAAGCAGAAAGCCAAGGAATGCATTTTATTACTGATTGCACAGAGATTAAAACGACATGGCATCCCATTGAGAATATTGGAGGAGCGACGTCATCTTATTAATTCTATTTCACATAAAAAATCCCTCTTAGCATTGCTAAGTGGGATTTTTTTATTCAGACGAATGTGGTTTTTTATTCCAAGGTGAATACAATTGGAAGACTGCAGCGTGTTCGAACGCGTTTACCTGCTACTTCTCCTGGTGTCCATTTTGGCATTTTTCGTGTTACACGTTGCGCTTCACGATCCAATTCTTTGCTCGCACTTTTCGTTACTTTCACTCCTGTAATTGAACCATCTGCTTCAACAATGAAGGAAAGGAAAACGCGTCCTTGATCTTCTATTTGAATTGATACTTCTGGATACTCGACATTCGCAAAAATCCATTTTTGAAGTTCAGCTGCCCCACCCGGGAACATCGCCTCAACATCTGGGAAGTCAATTGGTTCTGGTACAATAACTGGTGGGTTCGGATTTACTTTTGGTGGTTTTGGAGGGTTAAGTTTAATTACGGTCTTTGGTGGGTCCGTTTTTGGCGGAACGATAATTATCTTTGGTGTGAGTGGAGGTGTGACTTCAGGCTCAACCGTAGTTTCCGGTTCTTTAACTGGAGCTTCTTCTAGAATATATTCTATTTCAGTAGAATTAGCTTCTGATACAGTAAGAAGGTCTGCCTCCAAACTTGTTTGGTACGTAAATGATGCTAAAACAAGACCACCTACGAAAAGGAAGGCCATAAGTGCAATCGAGAACCGCAGATTTTCATTGTTAGCTTTATTGCTTTTTTTAATTTCCATAACATTCGTAATATTAATTGTTCACTTGAACAATACGAATGATGCAAACAATGTACCAAAAAGAAAAATCCCCATCTGGACTGGTCCAAATGGGGATTTTAAAGTTATTATTTTCTTTATTGGAGGGTAAATACAATAGGCAAACGACAACGCGTTCTAACCTTTTTACCGCTAGCTTCACCAGCACTCCATCTTGGCATCATTCGAACAACTCGTTTTGCCTCTCTGTCTAATTCTCTAGTGACACCTCTTTCAACCACAATGTTTGTAATTTTTCCGTCAGGTTCAACTACGAAAGAAAGGAATACTCTTCCTTGGTCTTCCATTTCAATTGAAGTTTCTGGATATTGTACGTTTGCACTTATCCATCTCTGCAACTCAGCAGCTCCACCTGGGAAGCCTGCCTCAACATCCGGGAAATCAATAATTTCAGCTTCTGTAATTGGAGCATCTACAATTGCTGGCGGCTTTGGCGGCGGCGGCGTAACGGCTGCAACGACTTCATCCGGTTTATTCTCTTCCACAATACTCGTCTCCGTTGGAGGGGGAGTAGCTTGTACTTCTGGCGGCTCTTCTTGTTCAGGAGTTTCTGGTTCTTCCTCAATTACAAGGATGTCATTATTTACGGCGCTTTCCGCATTTTGACTTAACTCATCTTCCACAGTAACAACCTTAAATGTGAATGAGGCCAAAACAATACCAGATACAAACAAAAGTCCCATAAGCCGAATTGGAACTCTTAAGTTCTCATTATTGGCTGCGTTATTTTTCTTTAATTCCATACTTTACTCAATTGTATACGTAAATATATTAATTATTGTTTACAAATCCTGTACCATTTAATCAATAACATTGCTGATACAGTAACTTAAACGTTAATATTCCTAAAGCAGCACCGACAATATCGAAGAGTAAATTCCATAAGCTAAACATAGAGTTTATCCCTACAAGATAAACAACTAGTTCAGTGATTAACGCCAAGATAAGAGCTGATCCAAAAACTAGTTTAATGGCTTTGCTTCGAATAGAAGCGTGCTTTAATTGTTTCTTTAATGCCCCAATCCAAATGTGCACAAACCCTAAAAACATTATTCCATGCAAAATTGATCTTGATGGAATAGTTCCAAAATAAGTATGTGGCGGATTGCTTTGCGGTGCCAAGAAAAGCAGCCCCATTACGAAAACCCACAGAACGCCTGGGATAAAATGTCGAAGACTCAATTTGAGAGTACTCCTACTTACCTAACAGCTCAGTGTACTGATCAGCACTAAGAAGCGCTTCAGCTTGAGAAACATCGGACATTGTTATTTTTACCATCCAACCGTCACCGTAAGGATCCGAGTTAACCGTTTCTGGTGAACCTTCTAAAGCTTCGTTAAAGCTCGTAATCTCTCCAGAAACTGGCATAAATAAATCTGAAACTGTTTTAACAGCTTCAATTGATCCAAAAACCTCTTCATTAGCAAGAGTTTCTCCTTCTGTTTCAATTTCAACGTAAACAATGTCTCCTAATTCGCTTTGTGCGAACTCTGTAATACCAACTGTAGCAACGTCTCCATCAATGCGAACCCATTCGTGGTCCTTCGTGTACTTAAGATCTTGTGGAATATTCATTTCAATAGATTTTGAGTCGCAAATGTATAATTATTCTTAAACTGAAGATAGTTGCATGGCATTAAGTTCTGAACAAATCTTATCATCTTTTTAACTAATTTTGGTCGATATGATAAATCAGGACCATCTTAAAGAGCTTCGAACAAGAATTGACGCGATTGGCGAGTATCTCAAAATCAATGAGAAACGACTTCAATTGACTGAAGACGAATTGAAAACGCAAGACCCTGATTTTTGGAATGACCCAAAGAAAGCTGAGATTAAAATGAAATCCATTCGTGGATTAAAATTTTGGATCAACGCATTTGATGCTTTAATCTCTGATCATGGAGATGTGGAGGTGATATTGGAATTTGTTAAGGAGGGCGAGGGAAGCGAAGAAGAGCTGGAAGAATTGTATAATAAAACACGCACCGATGTCGAGGAGTTGGAGTTGAAAAACATGCTTTCCGGTGAAGAAGACATTTTGAGCGCTGTACTTCAGATTACTGCGGGAGCAGGTGGAACAGAGAGTTGTGATTGGGCGTCTATGTTGATGCGAATGTATACAATGTGGGCCCAGAAAAATGGGTATACCTTAAAAGAACTTAACCATCAAGATGGCGATGTTGCGGGAATTAAAACTGTGACACTGGAGATTACAGGTGATTTTGCCTTTGGGTATTTAAAGGGAGAGAATGGAGTTCACCGTTTGGTGAGAATTTCTCCATTTGACTCGAATGCCAAACGACACACCTCTTTCGCTTCAGTTTACGTGTATCCTTTAGTAGACGAATCAATCGAAATTCATGTAAACCCCGCTGATCTTACTTGGGAAACTTTTAGGTCTGGCGGCGCTGGTGGTCAAAATGTAAATAAGGTAGAAACAGCTGTTAGACTGCGTCATGCACCTACTGGGATAATAATTGAAAATTCAGAAGGGCGCTCTCAACTCGGGAATAAAGAAAAAGCGATGCAATTGTTGAAATCGCAGTTGTATGAATTGGAATACCGCGCTCGAATGGAAGCACGAGAAGAAATTGAAGCGAGTAAGAAGAAGATAGAGTGGGGGTCTCAAATAAGGAATTATGTCATGCAGCCTTATAAATTGGTTAAAGATGTGAGAACTGGTCATGAGACTGGAAACGTGGATGCCGTTATGAATGGTGACCTTAATGGATTCCTCAAAGCCTTCTTGATGACCTACGGCAATTGATTTGAAGCCAAATTATTGAAATTTAAAAGCCTTACAAGAAATTATGTCTAATTATATTGTCTATCACAACCCTCGGTGCTCGAAAAGTAGAATGGCGCTTGCGTACTTGGAAGAAGCGAATAAGGAGTATCAGGTTATTGAATATTTAAAGGAAAGCCCTACGAAAGCAGACTTGGAGAGTGTTCTGATTAAACTTGGGATTCCTGCAGAAGAACTTGTTCGTAAAGGAGAACCAGACTTTAAGGAACATTTTAAAGGAAAATCATTAAGCGAAGGTGAATGGATCGATGCGCTACTGGAGTACCCTAAACTGATTGAGAGACCGATAGTTATATTAGGGTCTAAGGCTGTTGTGGCGCGTCCAACTGAGAGAATTGATGAATTATATTAAGTCTGTTAACATATAATTCACGTTGTTTTAGTTCGGTCTTATTAAAACAAGTATATTTGCACCCGCGCAAACATTTTATTTTGCATTTTAATGAAGGTAAATTCAATATATCTAGAGTCAGATTCTACTTTTTCAAAGTACATCACCGATTGGGCGAGTACCGCTGGGGTGACTGTTGTTGAGTACGATCATAAAGCAGAGGAATTGCCTGAAGGGTTGTTATTGATCAATGCGAATCAGGATATTGAAAAGGATCATGTAGAAATTTATGACCTATTCGATAAAAAACACATTCCAACACAAAAAATAGATGTTAATGGTACACTTCAAGTGGCTGTTTCCAATTTAGAGATGTGGTTGAATAATTTCAAATGCAAGCATATTTTAATTCTTGGATCTGAATCTCTTATTAAGAACGATAACTTGGATCGCTTCTTTAATAGAATTTCTAAGTAATTATTTCATTGGCATTTTAGGGTCTTTAGAATCCTCAAACTCTTTATCTAGAGCTTCCCATAGTTCAATTCTGTTTCCCTCAGGGTCCTCGATGTGCAGAAATTTACCGTAACTGTAGCTTTCAATTTCGTCCACAATTTTGACCTTTGCATCAATAAGTTGATTCTTGAAATGATCCATGTTATCAACGCGGAAGTTTAACATAGCTTGTTGATTTGAAGCACCGAAATAATCAGTTGAATCTTCAAAAGTTCCGAGTTGTAAATATCCCTTCTTTGGATCTGTGTCGCCGTTGAACTCGAATAGTACGCCATAATCATTAGTTGTCATGCCTAAAACTGACGAATACCATTCACGCATTTTACTTGGATCCTTAAACTTTATAAAAATTCCTCCAATTCCAATTACCTGTGCCATACTGTTGTTTTTTTACTAAACTACACTATTTTTAATGGGATTTCAAGCCTCGATTAAATCATCTATTTGAAGCTCATTTCTATAGATATCCTCTAAAACTTCACGTTTTCTAATTAAATGAGCCTTCCCTTTATGCCAAAGAACTTCAGCAGGTCGAAGTCGTGAATTGTACTGATTACTCATGCTAAAACCGTACGCTCCTGCATTTGAAATCGAAAGGAAGTCTCCTTCTCGAACTTCATTCAACAACCGGTCAAAACCGAATGTGTCGCTTTCACATATATTGCCAACAATTGAATACAGTTTTTTCTCTCCGTCTG
This sequence comes from Crocinitomicaceae bacterium, assembly GCA_047630755.1. GTDB lineage: Bacteria > Bacteroidota > Bacteroidia > Flavobacteriales_D > Crocinitomicaceae > UBA4466. The sequence continues at coordinate 92,013 of JBLHYG010000005.1, forward strand.
GGTTTGAGATGTTATCAATTTGATGGTAGGCATTGTAGAACATTGGTCTGAGTAAGTGATTTTGTCCACTATTTACGCCAGCGAAAACGGTTGAAGTTGTTTGTTTTACAACATTCGTTTCAACTAGAAATTTTCCGCAATCACTAACAATATATTTTCCTGGTTCAAACCACAATTCTAATTCTCTTCCATATCCTTTGCAGAAGTCTTTGAAGGAATTCACGATTTTACTTCCAATTTTATCCACATCTGTAACCATATCACCTTCTTTATATCCAACTTTGAATCCGCTTCCGAAATCCATGAATTGAAGATCAGGAAAGTATTCCGCAGCTTGGTACAGTAAATCTGCACCACGTAGAAAGACATCTGCGTCAATAATGTCACTTCCGGTATGCATGTGAAGCCCCATGATATTCATGTCGTAATTTTCTACAATTCGAACAACATGGCGTAATTGATGGATTGATATTCCAAATTTAGAATCAATATGACCCACTGAAATGTTTGAATTGCCACCGGCCATTATGTGCGGGTTAATTCTTACGCAAACACCAACCGAACTACCATAATGATTGCCGAATTTTTCCAACATATTGAGGTTGTCCAGATTGATGTGAACACCTAGTTCAACTGCGGCTTGAATTTCAGAAAACGAAACACAATTCGGGGTGTACATTATTTTTTCTGGAGAATAACCCGCGCGCAGACCCAATTGCACTTCTTCAATTGAGACGGCATCAAGACCTGCTCCTTGTTGTTTAAGAAGACGAAGAATATTCGTATTACTCAAAGCCTTTATTGCATAGTGGAGCTTAACATCCAATGGTTTAAAAGCATTGTGCAAGTTTTGGTATTGTTTTATCATTACATTTGAATCGTATACATACGTTGGCGTTCCAAATTCTTCTGCTACCTGAATTAATTCTTCGTTTGTCATCCTTTTATAAATTGATCCGCAAAACTACAAAACAAATTTAAAATAACAATATGTTATAAATAATATAAAACGTTAAATAATTAACTTAGCTTGTGTTGATCAAATTTTTGACTCGATTGTACAGGTTGGAAACATGAACGAAAAATTATGAAAAAACTTCTTTTACTAATTGTACTGATGCCATTTATTGCTTCAGCTCAAAATGTTAATCAACAGGTGATTAAATCAAACATTGATGAGGTTAAACTGTATTTGACGGCAGGTGAAATTAAACACCAACAGGAAATAAAATTAACCAAAGGCCGAAACAAATTGATTTTCTCTGGAATTTCGGCGTATGCTGATCCACAGTCCATTCAGTTTCTTTCCGACGGAGCTTATAATATAGTATCCGTTTCTACCGAGATGGATTTTTTGGCAGCAGAATCATTCAATCCTAGAATTTCCGTATTAAAAGACTCGATGGAGTTTATGAAAGATGCGTATCAAGAAAATTTGGACATTATTGATTCATACAATGCAGAAAAGGATGTGATGCGCGTAAACAGAGATTTGGGAGGTCAAAGCGCCAACCTAACAGTTACGCAGATTCGAGAAGCGGCAGATTATTATAGAAAGCGCACACTTGAAATAAATAAGACATTGAGTAAGCTGAACAAAGAACAACGGGAATACAACTCAAGCATGGAGAATACGCGGTTCCAATTGGTAGAACTGAATTATTTTGAGAATCAAAGAAGCAATCAGGTTATTGTTTTGTTGGATGTTGCCCAAGGCATGACCGCTTCAACATCATTGACGTATTTGGTTTCCGATTGTGGATGGGTTGCAACGTATGACCTTTCAGCACAAGATTTAAAGCAGCAAATTAATCTAAAATACAAGGCCCAAGTGTATAACAATACCGGGAACAACTGGGAAGGGATAAAGTTGATTCTATCTACTGCTGATGCCCAATTGTCTGCGTCAGCTCCAAATTTAGAACCGTGGTATTTAACCAATTTCAAGAAACAAAAGGACTTGAGGTCGTCGAGAAATTATTACATCGAAGATAAAAAGACGGACGGGAGACGTCAGGAAATGATTTCTAACGTTAATTCTGCTAATCAAAGGGTTTATGATAACTACTACAATAATGATGCTGCGGGCGTTTTTCAGTCGGGGATTGCGGAGAACAGTTTCAAGCTACAAGAGCGCCAGGATGTGGGAAATAAAACGGCAGAGATTGAGATGATTGAGATTTCAGAACTGTCAACGGAGTTTGAAATTGCAGATTCATTTTCATGTCCTTCGGATGCGAAACCGTATATCGTAAGTGTTAAAGAAATGAACTTAGACGCGACTTTCTCGCACATTACTGTGCCGAAATTGAACAGTTCAGCTTACTTGATGGCGCATATTGTTGGATGGCAAGACCTTGAATTAATGCCGGGTAAATCGAACGTTTATTTTGGAGGGAAATACGTGGGTGTTTCTGAAATCAGTACGCGTAATATTTCTGATACACTTAGTTTGTCATTTGGTCGTGATGATAAAGTTCTTGTTATGAGAAAACTTAAGAAGGAATTCAGTGTTAAAAGAGAAGTTGGAAACATGCGTAAGGACTCTTATATGTATGAAGTTGCCGTCAGAAATAATAGAGATGTTCCAATAAGGATTGAAATTTTTGACCAAGTGCCGATTTCAAATAGTAATGACATATCTGTAACCGCTGATGAATTGTCGGGATCTGAAAAGAATATAGAGACGGGAGAAGTTGTTTGGAATATGAGTATTGCTCCTGCTGGAGTTCAAAGTAAACAGCTTGGATATACTGTGAAGTATCCAAAAAACATGAATGTTTCCGTTTCAAGATATAGATGGAGAGAAAGGTATAAATTCTAATAATTGTTCAACAAGAATGGTGTATTGAAAAATTGCATCATTCTTGTACAATTTTCTTTTTAAATTTGCGTTCAACGATTGAAATGAAAATGTCAAGAAAATTTATAGCACTTGTTCTGTTCTTGTTTATAGGGCAATCTGCCGTTCACGCACAATATAGAACTAATGCATCTAGATCCGAAATAGGGTTTATGATAGGAGGGTCTTATTACATTGGTGACCTTAATCCATTCATGCCGTATAGGAATACCAATTTGGCTGGAGGTCTTGTTTATCGATACAACATTCACTCTCGATTGAGTTTCAGAGCGAACTTTACGTACGGTAAATTAGAAGGATACGATTCGGATTCAAAAGAAGCTCTTTTGGTGGATAGAAACTTAAGTTTTCACACGAATATATTTGAGTTGGGTGCAGGAATAGAATTTAACTATTTTCCATTTCAACTTGGACATGACCGATACAAAGGAACAGCTTATGTCTTAGCGGAAATTGCGTTGTTTCGAATGAATCCAAAAACAATTGCCGATGACGGAGGTGAAATTGATTTGCAGCCACTAGGTACAGAAGGACAAGGATCACCTTTGAACTCAAAATCTTATGGATTGACTCAATTGGCAATTCCAATAGGTCTTGGCGCCAAAATTTCATTGGGTGAAAAGGCATCGATTAACTTTGAAGTAGGTCTCCGAAAAACATTCACGGATTACATTGATGATGTTGGGTCAGGCTCTTATGTTGACCCAAATCTTTTAGCTGCTGAAAATGGACCGTTATCAGCAGAACTTTCAAACCGCTCATTGTCTGGTTCCCGTTTTGGTCGTCGTGGAAATGCAACAACTAACGACTGGTATGTCTTCTCTGGAGTAATGTTTACATTTAGACTGGGATCTCCTGTTAGATGTAATCCGAGATGGCAATAATTGCCATCGTTTTGCCATTCTTAAGATATTTAATCTAAAAAAGCCCCTTGTTTTCACAAGAGGCTTAAAAATGATTTCCTTAATCAATCAATCAATCAATCAATCAATCAATCAATCAATCATCACAAGTAAACTTAGTTAATCACGATTCTGTTAGTTCCCGTTGATTGATTTGCATTAAGCTTAAGGAAATAGATTCCCGGTTCTTCTGTCAGCGTAATAGTTGTTTTCTCCGATTCGATAGATTGACTTGACACAATAACTCGCCCCTTAGTATCAAAGATGGTATATGAGCCACCAATTAGTGCATTATCTACACTCAATGTTATTTTACCGTTTGACGGGTTTGGATATACATCGAACTTTGTAAGCTCTGTTGGTTCGTCCGTCGATAAAATCTCCTGATGGCAAAGCTCAGAGTCCCCATTATAAAAGGCTTGTACGTAATCAACATCGTTAAATAATTCTTCAACGCTTTGTAAATGATCCAGCCCTACACTGGTTACGATAGCGAAGTCAAATTCAACTTCATCATTCCAGTTTAAATCTCCAACATCAATGGTATAGAACAGTTCATGTATTCCTGGTTGGTTTGGACCTAAGTCACCTGTTCCAAGATATGGATTGCCAGAATAAGCGAATTGATCAGAATGTGGCGAGCCGTTTAGTAAATTTCCATTCATTACGTTCCAAAATTCAGGTGGGTAAGTTGGAGACTGATAGTTATAATTTGGCCCATCGTTAAGCAGTCTTGAACGACTTATTGGGTGGTTTAAAGAAACGATTCCAACTGCTGGAGGAAAAGATTCATAAATAAAATCATCATTCGCATCAGCGTTATAGGTATAAATTAAATTGCGTTGAACATTGGTCCCACAATTGTCATCCACGTTTTGCCCAATTAATCCACGCATGAACATAGAAGATTTGAAATTGGTATAAGGTGTTGTTGTTTTATTTATAACTCGAACTTTACAGAATGTTATATTGGCCAATTCAGCTATTGAACTGTACTGATAAAACATAGAATGAATTTCTAGCCCAAGGTGGGAAGAATTCCCAATGCCTCCACAATCGCTGTGAGGCTCTTTGTCATTCGTTATTATATAAGTAGCTTGATCACCTTTAATACATGGGAAGTCACCATTTTCAGGATTGTAATTTCCATCTCCATTGATATCTACAAAAGGGGCAATGTGATAATCAAATCCTAAATCAACACGTCCGTGGGCAGGCCAGTTTTCTATGTTAGCTGGCATTGTATATCCTTGAGCAGCATAATTTGCAATATGATAGTCAATTTCATCTTTACTGATTTCGAAAATTCCAGTGCTCCAAACATCGTTGTATGGCAGTGCAGCCCCTTCTCCGGAACTGGATAAAGGCCCGATAAATTGTTGGTTGTACCCTTGACGCTTAGGAGCTGAAACTCTGGGTTCTTCGAAGTGGTTAGTTCCAGCAAACCACATTGAAAATCCTTCCATAGCAAATTTTCCAGATCCTTTTGGGAATTCCATTCCAGAATTGTAGAAGTTAGGACTGTTTGGAGAGATATCGATAATTTTTGAGAAAAAAACACCTCCGTCACTTAGTGTTCCTCCAATGTTGTTTTCATCAAGCATTGTTGTGTTTACCTGCGAAAAGCTCGATGTTGAAATTAAAAGAGAGCCGATAAGAATGTATAGATTTTTCATATGATTTTAGTTTAGTGAACTACATTAAAGGTCAATATTAATTGAAGACAGATACTGCTAATTCTCCTCATTTATGTGTTGTTTATACAATTCTATATACAATGAGGAAAACGCTTATTGATCAATATTACAATTGGGCTCAGCCACTACTACAGGTTGTCCAAAATATGAACATCTATAGATACACAGTTCTATTTCATAATCTAATGCACAAAAGAAAGCCGCTCTCAGTTGAACTGACAGCGGCTTAATAAAATTATTATTTAAATACTAGTGATCGTGATTGTGTCCATCATGATTGTGCCCGCTATGATCTACTGGTTTAGGTGGCGGTGGAATTGACTCATCAACTGGTTTTGGAGTTTCAGGAGCTGTAATATTCAATACTTCTGTATCGAAAATTAGATCAGAGAAAGGTGGGATTGCTCCTCTTCTTCCTTGTGGTCCATACGCTAAGTGAAACGGTAAGAAAAATTTCGCTTTTCCTCCTTTACCTAACATTGCCAATCCTTCTTCCCAACCTGGAACCATACCTTGAACTTTGTATTCAAATTCCATTGGTTTTCCTGGTGCGTCTTTCGTAGAGAAGAACTTAGATCCATCCTTACGGAAATTACCTGTACAGTGAACTGACATTTTAGAACCTTTAACAGGCTTTGCACCTTCTCCTTTGTTATCAATAACATATACCAAACCAGATGCTGTTTGCTTTGCATTTGGGAAGTTCTTTTTAATCTCGGTTAAAAAGAATGCGTTAAATTCTTCTGTTGACATTGCAGAGCATTTCGCGATATATGCTTTTTCTTCAGCTACTTTTATCGCTCCTGCTAACTTATCTTCAATTGCCTTGTTCTCTTGTGTCAATTTGTCAATTGAAGCTTTCAATGGTTTTATCTCAGCTGCAATCTTTGCTTTCTTCTTGTCCTTAGTGGTAGCGTCAAGTTTTGTTTGAAGACTTGCCATCTCACCCTCTTGAATAGCAATCATTTTATTGTTACTTGCTAAAAGTGCTTTTTGACCTTCTGGAGTTAAGTCGAAACTTTCTTGCTTGTAAACCGCAGTCGCATCAAATGACTTGGCTGCTTTACCTTGTCTAATGATTTCAACAGTAATCATTTCATCTCCTTGTTCAATTTTGTTAACGACATTTTGACCATCGATAACATGTCCAAATACAGTGTGCAATCCATCCAAATGTGGAGTCGCTTTATGCGTAATAAAGAATTGACTTCCGTTTGTTTGCCCTGTGTTCGAATACGCTTCCTTTGATCCTTGAGGGTCTGAATTTGCCATTGAAAGAATTCCAGGTCCAGTGTGTTTTAAATCTGCTCTCGTTTCATCAAATATTCTGTGGTCAGGTCCGCCAGAACCATTTCCTAGTGGATCTCCACCTTGAATCATGAAGTTTTTAATGACACGGTGAAATTTGACACCATTGTAAAAAGGAGTCGTGTATTTGTTTGTGTCAACCATGAAATCTCCAGTAGCGAGTCCAACGAAATTTGCAACCGTCATCGGTGTTTTTTCGAATTCAAGCTTGCACATAATAACACCTTTAGTCGTTGTTATTTTAGCATACATACCGTCAGCCATTTTGGCTTTCTTTTCTTTCTTAGGCTTTTTCCCTTCTAAATCACCAGCGAATACTGATCCTATGAGGGTTATTGATAATAGTGTTAAAAGTAATTTGTTCATTTTTCCAGTTTATTAATTTCGATAATATGAGTATCGTTAAATGGTGCCCTAAAAATACGGATTTATTCAGAGATGTACTATTCTCAAAGTGAATATGTAACGACTTCAAATGATAATGCAAAAGTCCTGCCGAAGCGAAAAGAGATCTAATTTCTTTTGTCAATTCCCCATAACATTTTGTTACGGATTGTATCCAAAAAGTTATTGTCTTCAAATTTAATTACGTTAATCATGTAATTTGCTTTTGAGATCGAGAGCTCTTCTTCATTTTTAATAGGAACCGATTTCCCATCGATACTCATTAAATACGTTCTGGTTCTTCCTTCAATGCTCAATTTAATCGGCATATGATCAGGGACAACCATTGGTCTTACGTTGAGATTGTGGGGTGCAATTGGAGTAAGTATGTGAACTTGACATCCCGGTGTAATAATCGGTCCGCCACAGCTTAAACTATATCCTGTCGAACCGGAAGGAGTTGCCACGATTAAACCATCTGCCCAATAAGAGTTCAAGTATTTGCCTTCCAATGACGCGTGAACAGTAATCATTGAGGAGCTATCTTTCTTCTGCAGGGTGATCTCGTTCAAGGCAAAATTGTCTTCACCGAAGTAATTTTGAGCTGTTTCAACCTTTATAAGTGATCTTTTCTGATGCACGAAATTCTTTGTGTAAACCATTTCCATGGCTTCTTCCAAATTTTCTTTGGAGATATTGGCAAGGAAACCCAATCGGCCAGTATTGATTCCCATAACAGGAACTTTAGAGTCGCGAATGAATTTTACATTTTCAATAAAAGTTCCATCACCACCGATACTAAAACTTAGGTCGATACCAGATTTAAAGTCTTTGTGGGAATGGAATTCATCCGTGCTTTCTGAAATACCGGCTTTTTTGACCAGTAACTTCTTTAGGTTGGATTCAACAACAGGATTCCATCCGAAGTCCTTTAAAATTCCTAAGAATCGGTTGTAATATTCTAAATTTTGCTTGGTTACCTTTCGGCCAAAAACAGCTACATTCATCTCTACAGATTCAAATAATTCATCAACGAATCATAACGAAATTGCATGTCGTCATTTTCGTTACTCTTTTGGAAAGACGCTTTGATGATATAATCATACCGTTCAAAAGTACGAATGATTCTATCCAGCTCAATTTTATTCAGCTTCAACGTCAATTCAATGTTTGTTGAATCAGGAGAAGACATGATGTATGAACTCAAAATTCGTGCGTCATTACTTTCAACGATTTGGGCAATTTCCGACATTGAATAATCTGATCGCGCCATTTCGAGAACCAAGATCCCACCATTTTCCTTAATACTTCCCGTGTTTGCAATTAAGGTCATCAGGTGATGAACAGTCGTGCATCCAAGGTAATTTTCATCATCATCTAAAATTGGAATCAAACTCAATTTGAATTCGGCTATTTTAGAAAGTACTTGGTAAATATGATCGCCAGCATTTACGTAGGGTCGTGGCAAGTGTTGAAAGAGCTCGTCCAATGGTTTGTTTAAATCCATTTTGTCGAGAACTTCTGTTTCAGAAATAACGCCAACAAAATTCCCGTCTTTTAAAACAGGCAGGTGCGACACTTTGAATTCGTCCATCCAGTGTAATGCCCGCTCTCCCGTATCATTATGCGTTAATGGCGGAATATCTTCTGTTATTAGGCTTAATGCTCTCATTGTCTATACTAATGTACTATAATTACTGAGTAAGTTTGTACTTTTATGTCGACAAAAACCATACCGATGAAGACCAAATTAAGCGTTAACGTAAATAAAATAGCGACTATTCGAAATGCAAGGGGGGGCAGCACGCCAAACGTCGTACAAGTAGCTATTGATTGTGAGCGTTTTGGAGCAGATGGAATTACCGTTCACCCTCGTCCAGATGAAAGACATATAACAAGACAAGATGTCATTGATTTGGCGCAAGTTGTCACGACAGAATTCAACATTGAAGGATATCCGGATGACAGATTCATGGATTTATTGAATGAAGTTAAACCCGCGCAAGCGACTTTGGTTCCAGATCCACCTCATGTTTTGACATCGAATGCGGGTTGGGATACAAAAAAGAATTTGGATTTGCTTACGGATTTATCGGCTCAATTTCGAGATCTAGGAATTCGATCTTCGATTTTTGTGGATACTGATCTGCAGAACATCGAATATGCTGCTAAAAGCGGTGTGGATAGAATTGAATTGTATACCGGTCCTTTTGCTGAAGATTATACAAAAGATCCCGAAGCGGCTATTAAGAATTACGTTGCAGCTTCAAACTTGGCGACTGAGTTAGGGCTTGGAATAAATGCAGGTCATGATTTAAGTCTTGACAACCTTCGCTTCTTTGATGAGAAAATTACGGGTCTGATGGAGGTTTCTATTGGGCACGCTTTGATTTCAGACGCTTTGTATTATGGATTGGAAAATACGATTCAGATGTATAAGAGGTTGTTGGTTTAATTGTAAAACAATAAAAAGAATAAAACAGCTGCGATCGCTATAATTGAAATTGCGATAATGTCACTGTTTTTGGATGTTTTTTCTGATTTTTGAATTCCCTTTTCCTGTTTCTTTATTTCCGTTTCGGATGGCTCAGCTTGTTCTTTGCTGGGGCTTTTATACTCAGTATTGTCTTTGTTTTCTACTGTTTTTGTTTTCGAAACTGAATGAGAAAAGAGTGCGATTAGAGAGCCGATTAAAAAAAGAAAACCCAAAACGATAAGTACAAAAATTGCGAACAAGAAAAATAGAAATCCAGATAAGGATGCACCGATAGAAATGTTGTATACAATAGCGATAATTGCAAGGATACTTAATAGGAAAAGAACGAAGAAAACAATCGAGAGAATGTGGTGGCGACCAAATTCAGTTTTTGTTTTCCTAATGGTGCTATTTTTTTTTAGACGGAAACTACTTTGAGAACTTGGCTTATTGTCAATTGTAATAGATTTTTGAGTCGAATCAATCCGATATAATTTTTCTGATTCAATAATAGTTGGTGTCTCCATTCTAGAATCAAGAATGTCTAATTCATTGTCCGAATTATTACTGGTCGTATTTTGATAGCTCGCTTCTGCGACTTCCTCAACTATTGCACGGCGTTGGGCTTCATCTGATTTTTCCGAACTCTTATTCTGCTTGTAATTCTTATTCCAACTGACATGCCAACCCGGTCTGTGAAGACGTTTCTGAACCGTACACGCTGAAGTGAAGGCTAAAAGAAGTAGGAAGACTAGTAGACGGTTCAAAGGTTGTTTCTATAAATATATTGTAAGTAGCATAAGAATCGCTGCGAATAGGAGGAAGGCTAATAAAATAAAGCTTGCTCTTTTGGATTTTAGCTTCTCTTCTTCAGTCATGCTTTTCTCTTTTTTTATTTTCTTCGTTTTCTGTGGCTGCATAAAAGAGATCAAAGCTAGAATAAATGTAAGAAGACCTGCGATTAATAGTACTCCGCTTACTACGATATTAGATAGTTGTTGATCTGTTGTCTCAGCGGGAGTTGTATTAATGCGAATTAGAAAAAAGACACATATAGAAAAGAGAAATGTAAAAAAGATTCCTAATACGTGACCGGAATGCATTTTTTTGTTTTTTGAATCTTTTGTTTTGATATCTTTTGTTGTTAACACTTGATGTGTAGTTGGTTTGGTTTCCATTGACGAATAAATAGGTTCATTGTCAATTACGTCTTCTTCTATTCTAGCTGGTTCAATGATCGATTGATGACTTTCAGTAGTCTCTTTTTCATCTTCTTTATTAGGTATTTTCTCCAATGAAGAAAGTTTTTCTTCCTCAGTTAATTCGGTAATGACGCTTTTTTCTTCTAATGCTTCCGAAGCTTTATTCTGCTTGTAATTCTTATTCCAGCTGACATGCCAGCCTGGTCTATGAAGGCGTTTCTGAACCGTACACGCTGAAGTGAAGGCTAAAAGAAGTAGGATGACTAGGAAACGGTTCATGCTAGAAGGACGGTAAGGTAGAGTGAAAGGTTAGACTTCTTATTATCTATAGGAACCAGCCAGATCGTAGAATGGTTTGGTAATAGATTGGTTAAATAGTTTCTTTTTTCTCTCATGATTCACCTCTGAAAAAGACTAATTGCAAATAAAATAAATGCAGTAAGAAGAAGAAGAACCCCAAGAAAAATCAGAGTAGCTGACAGTGTTAAAACACCTTGATAAAAGAAGGTTGTAAAATTGAGTAAGGCATAAATGAGAAGAATAGTTCCTATTGTTGCGAAGAAAATTGAAATGAAAAACAGGGGAGAGAAATGTCCTTTCTTAGATGCGTTTTTTTCTTCTGATGATTTTCTCGAAATGTAAGCGTCCCATTCGGAACGGGTATGAACCGTATCAGTGGCGATTTCATTTTCATATTGGTCTGCGTATTCAGAACTGGAGGTGGATTCGAACTGTTCATTTTTATTTTCGTCTTCTCTAATGTTAGATTCAAACTCGAACGAGGGGAGTTCTTCTTCCTGAGTTAATTCAGTAATGATACTTTTCTCTTCTAACGCTTCCGAACCTTTATTCTGCTTGTAATTCTTATTCCAGCTGACATGCCAGCCTGGTCTGTGAAGGCGTTTTTGCACCGTACACGCGGATAGAAATGCTAAGAGTAAAAGAATAAATAGCGAGCGGTTCATGCTAGTAAGAACGGGAAGGCGCATGTAAACGTTAGAATGAGGCATTAATGAATAATAATTCTTCCTAACTTTTCTGAAATTAATTGTTTGACTTTCTCAAGTACGACTTGTTCTGAAAGAAGATCCATTAAATCTTCGTCGCTCATTTGGTCTGCTTTCGCCACCAATTGTTTTCGTATGCCGTCGATGCGTCCTTCAACTTTCGAAACTTTGAATGCGTAGATTGAACTCATAACGGCATGCTGCAGTTTGTCTTCTTCTGTTGCCGTGTGCACGTTGTATTTTGTAACCCACTTTGTACTTAGTTCATAATCGTTCATTTCAATTCCAGTGACGAAACCAACAATTTCTTGATCTTCGAGACGCTGGAAATAAGATGTTTTAAGGAATGTGTTTTCAGATAGAGCATCCGATATAATTCTATGCATTTTATTTAAAAGAGGTGTTTCAAAAACCAATTCATCAACGTGTAACTCGTGACAAATCAATTCAGCGATACTCGTTTCGATATCCTCTTCTTCGCCTTTTTCATTTAGTTGCTTTGTAATAATCGCAAGTGGGCCATATTTAACGAGTATCCGCATAAGGTCAAATTCATTGAAGTCATCCTTTTTGATGTCAACAACCAATTCCTCTTCCTCCATCGGGTTTGGCTCATGCGCATAAGGATCAAACGGAGCATCAGCCTCAGGGGACGTTTGCTGTGGTTTGTTTGGAGCGATTTTCTTACGGAGAGAGTCCCTTTGATTTTTTACAGCTGCATCGCTTCGGTCTTTCGAAACTTCTGCCCAAATAATTTCTTCTTTAATATTGAAACGCTTCGCAACTTCTGGTACAAAAACACTTCTTGTAATTTGATCTGGTATCAAAGAAACACTGTGCGAAATGTCTTTGATTAATTGCGCCTTTTTGATTGGGTCACTACCTTCAGTTTCAAGTAGGACATCCACTTTGAAGGAAATGAAATCTTGTTGTTTTTCCGCAATAAAGGCTTCTAACTCTGAGGTGCTCGATTTCTTTGCAAACGAATCAGGATCTTCTCCATCTGGAAACAATACAACCTTCACATTCAGCCCTTCCTCAAGTATCAAATCTATCCCACGGAAGGACGCTTTAATTCCCGGGGCATCGCCATCATAAAGAACGGTTATGTTTTTCGTGTAGCGTTTCACCAAACGAATTTGATCTCGAGTCAACGAAGTTCCGGAAGACGAAACAACATTTTTCACTCCTGCTTGATACATGCTAATTACATCTGTGTATCCTTCACACAAGTAGCAATTGTCGTATTTAATGATGTCGCCTTTTGCAAAATGAAGTCCATAAAGGATCGCACTTTTGTTGTAGATTAGACTCTCAGGAGAATTAAAATACTTGGCAATTTTTTTATCCGATTGAAGTGTTCTGCCTCCAAAACCTAGAACACGTCCTGAAACACTGTGAATTGGAAACATTACCCTTCCTCTAAAGAAATCGAATGAACGATCATCTTTGGTTTTGGAAAGACCAACCTTTTCTAAATATTCGAGTTTGTAGCCTTTCTTGAGAGCCGCAGCAGTAAAATCATCGCTTTTATTGATTGAATACCCCAACTGGAATAACTCAATAATCTCGGGTCTAAATCCACGTTCGATGAAGTAGGAGAGGCCTATTTTTTTTCCTTCGTCTGAATTGTGAAGTCGATCAACAAATTCACTTCTGGCAAAGTCATTAATAACGTGGAGGCTTTCTCTTTCGGAAATAGCTGCAAGTTCCTCTGGAGTTGCAGGCTTATCCTCTGGAATTTGAACTCCGTATTTGTCCGCTAACCATCGCAATGCTTCTGGATAGGAATAGTGTTCCTTTTCCATGAGAAAGGTAACTACGGATCCTCCCTTACCCGTTGAGAAACATTTAAAGATTTGTTTTGCAGGCGAGACTACGAATGAAGCTGTTTTTTCATCTGTAAACGGGCTTAGTCCTTTCAGGTTCGACCCGGCACGTTTTAAACTGACAAAATCACCAATTACCTCCTCAATACGAGAAGTTTGCATGATGTCGTCAACAATATGTGGTGGGATTATCGCCATTAATGCGAGAATTGTTTGATTTCTACGCGAATTCCATTTTCATCATACTGAACCCATTCACCCACTTGTTGATCCTGTTTGTAATTGCCTGTGCGTCGAATGACTCCGGTTTTATAGCGTTGAAAAAAGACACCTTGTTTGAGTCCATCGCGGTATTCCATCATAGAGAGTTGGACACCATTTTCAGCAAAATAATCCCAAACACCTTGTCGCTTGTTGTCATCATCAACGAATCCCTTAAGTTTAACTTTTTTGCCTTCAGGGTAATATTCGGTATGTATTCCGTCGTTAATTACCACCAGCTGTTTTTTTGGCGGAACCGCTTTCGATTCTCTAACTGCAGGCTTCGTTGCCTCTTCTTCGGGGATAATCACATTGTATCTGTCTGCTAACCATCGTAACGCCTCTGGGTATGTATATTGTCCTTGTTCCATGAGAAAGGTAACAACCGATCCTCCCTTTCCAGATGAGAAACATTTAAAAATTTGTTTTGCGGGAGAAACAACAAATGAATTGGTCTTTTTGTCCGTAAAAGGACTTGATCCCTTAAAGTTCGCTCCAGCGCGTTTCAATTCAACGAAATCACCAATTACCTCCTCGATACGAGAAGTTTGCATGATATCGTCAACAATATGTGGTGGGATTATGGCCATTATTTACCGTCGCCAAAATCTGTTTCTCCAATGAAAACACCATCTTCATCGTAATTTTTCCAGATTCCAATTTTTTTATCTTCAGACATTTCACCATGGTAGTACAACGTTCCATTTTTATGTTTTACAATCATGTGGCCGTGCTTTTTACCATGGCTATACATTGTTGTAGAAAGTTCTTTTCCATCAGGACTGAAATACGACCATTTGCCATCGCGTCTTTTTTGATCGTCTTGAAGCCCCTGAAATTTAATCTGTTTTTTTCCAGGATAGTATTGCGTAAAGGTGTGGCCTTTAATGTCAACCAATTCTTCTGGAGTCTCCACTGTTGGAGCTTCTGTTGCTGTGGTAGTTGAGTTGTTTTCCTTAATAGGATTTTTAGTCGGTTCATCAGTCGTTTTTTCTGAACAAGCCGTAACTATTAATACAAGCGCAATTAATTGTAAATATTTCATTTTATTTCTTTCTTTTTGTAGTGTATTCAATCAAGCCTAAAATTGATTTTTTCGCATCTGAATCTGGAATGTCCGCAATCAAGTCAACGGCCAAGTCTTTGTATTCAAGCATCTTCTTGTGGGTGTAATCGATACCTCCATTTTCAATTACGAGTTGAACCGCTCTTCTAACTTTCTTAGGATTTTCGTTATGGTTTTTAACGATATTAATGAGTTCCTTTCTTATTTCTGGTGTGCTATTGTTTAGCGCAAAGATCAAGGGAAGTGTCATTTTTCTTTCGCGAATATCGAGGCCAGTTGGTTTGCCAATTTCACCAGGTTCACCATAATCGAAAATGTCATCTTTCAATTGAAACGCGATTCCGATATATTCTCCGAACAAACGCATTTTCTCAGTTTCGTCAAAACGTTCGACACTGATTGCACCTGCTTCGCAACATGTTGAGATTAAGGAGGCCGTTTTTTGACGAATTACTTCAAAATAGATCTCTTCGGTAATGTCTAATTTTCGGGCTTTTTCCAATTGAAGAAGTTCACCTTCTGACATTTCACGAACGGCTCTGGCAACAACTTCAAGAAGTTTCGTATTGTTGTTCTCGATTGAAAGGAGTAGGACTTTGGAAAGCATATAGTCACCAACCAAAACTGCAATTTTGTTTTTCCAGAGTGCATTTACTGAAAAGAACCCTCTTCTCTCATTCGCGTCATCTACAACGTCGTCATGAACAAGCGTAGCGGTATGAAGTAGTTCAACTAGGGTAGCTGCATCATACGTCTTGTCGTTAATTTTCCCTAGCATTTTGGCTGTGAGAAAAATAAACATTGGGCGCATTTGTTTTCCCTTTCTTCGAATGATGTAGTGAGTAACTTTGTCCAATAGCGGAACCTTTGATTTCATGCTTGCTCTAAAACGCCCTTCGAATTCAGACATTTCAGATGATATTGGCTCCATTATTTCCTTGACAGACATCATAAGTACAAATATAAGAGTTACGCAGCCGAATCCATTCAAAACTTAAGACTAAAGAGTAAAAGCTTCAAATTGTTTGATGTACTGATGGCTTCACGGATTGAACGAAAGTTTAGGGCAAGAAAAAGTCCCGTCTCGGTTTAACCGAAACGGGACTTTGAGATATCTTATTCAATAATTAGTTGTTAACGACTTGAATAAATCCATGTCCTTCAAGAGGCTGAACAGTTGCATCTACACCAGTAACAATATACTTGTAGAAGTACGTTCCTTCTTGAACTTTATTTCCACTTGGAGCAGTTCCATCCCAAACTGGGTTTAAACCTTGTTGATCAAAGACAACATTACCCCATCTGTTAAGAATTACAAGGTGAACATTTATTGCATTTGTAACTTCTAATGAATACACATCATTAATATCATCCCCGTTTGGAGTGAAAACGTTCGGTGCAATAACTGTTGGTGTTGGATAGAAACAAGAACTATCATCAATAGTTGCATTCGGATTGTAGTTCAGTGCTAAAGGATCAGTACATCCACAAGGCTCCACAATGATTGATGCATACGCCGTATCAGAACAACCTCCAGGTGCAAACGCAATCAACATAACATTCGATGAAGTCGTGAACGTGTGAGAAGGATTGACATCGTTAGAGTTCGCAGAGAAATCTCCCCAAATCCAAGTGTAGGCATCCGTATTTTGACTTGTATTCGTGAAGTCTATAACTAACGGAGAACATCCTTGAGCGGAAATTGGTGAAAACTCAGCAATTGGTGGGTTTTCAACATCAACATAAACACTATCAGATGCTTCACAAACATCATCAGACACTGTGAAGTAATACCATCCTGGTGAAAGAATCTGAGGAGTTGCAGTACCATCTATAGAAAATGTACCACTAGTTCCAGGTCCAGACCAATTGTAAAGGGGTTGACCCAATGCATCTGTTACTCCAGAGACAACTGCCGAAGTAGCTCCATCAAAGTCACATGCACTTGCAGGGAATGACAGAACAGTATCAATTGCGAGCGTTTGGTTGACAAGCATCATAACGGTGTCTTCATATACATAGCCACAGCCATCGGTTATTTCGACGGTATATGTGATTAAATCTTGTTGGTTTCCGTTGGTTCCAAACAAAGTTGGATTAATTGTATCACCATTTGACCATAAAACATCCCAAGGAGCTATTGCATTTGCGAAGTTAACTACCTCTGCAGGTAAAGAATCCGTTGGGCAATAAGCGTATAAGGTATCAACTAAATCCCAAGTTAATGTTGGTTGCATTACAGTAATGTTGATCGTATCAGAAGAACACATATAGTTTCCTAATGTATCATAAACATCTGCAACAAATGATGTATCTTGAGTTGGTGTTACCCAGAAAGCATTTGTGTTTGTTAAACCACCATCCCAGCTAATTAAAGCAGTGTTACATGGTCCACCAAAGATCTCTATGTTATCAAGTCCCCAGTTATCACAGCAAGTTCCCGATGAGTTAATTTGTGTCCATTGGAACATTGTATTCGTTGTGAAAGCTCCTACAGGGATTGGAACACTAAAGCTATTCCAAGTTGTATAAAGAGTTGGTCCACTCGCTACAGATCCAGAAGTCCCTGGCATAGCTGGAAGTGTAAATCCACCCGGGCTGTAATAGATAATATCAATCCAAGTTAATCCACCATCAGTACTATACTGAAGAGATACGCCTTCATTAGCGAGGTCAGGCCCTTCACATGGAGAGGCTCCACCTTGTTGAGAGAATACCATATCGAAGTTCAAGAAACCACCACATGTCACATCAAATCCAGGTGAACCTACTGTAGGAACACCACCACCAGAGGTAGATGCCCAATAATAAGGAGTTCCGTTTATTCCAGATCCACATGGATTCCCCCATGCTGAACCACCTGTTGCAGCCCATCCCGGAGGTAAAGCTCCTAAGTCAAAGTCAAAATTTTGTCCAGTGGCAACAATTGCTGCATATCCAACAATTCCTACTGAATCACCTGGGCATATAGTTGTGTCTTGTGGAGACACGTTTACGATACATACTTGAGATTGCCCAGTAAAAGGCAGCATCAATACGAATAGAATTGGTAAAAATAAATATCTCATAATTACTTAATATTAAGGACATCCATATTAATTGACTCTAGTGTTCCAGACTCCAATTGATAAGGGTTGTTAATTAATAATGCTAGTTCACCAATTTTCATTGTTGACTCTCCTTCAACTATCGTAGAAGCAGGGATTGCTAACGTGTGTTTAGTTTCTCTTGTGTCTCCACAACCGTAACATCTGTTATCAAAAATTGTTTGAAAATTGAACTCAACACTCTTCTCAGTAGTGTTTGTGTTCACTAGGCGAATAAACGCATATGTAAATGCATCAGGTGCACCAACATTGCATTTTTCTTGTTTGAGATAAACTTCTACTCCATCTTTAGTAGTAAGTAGTGACCAGTCATCTGTTAATTTATCTGCCGTGATTGCGTTTTGGGAGAACCCATTAAACGATACCATGACAGTGAATATCAAGAAGATAGATTTAATAATTAGGCTTTGTTTCATAGTGTGTGTGTATATTTACTAAGGCCAAGACGACAGCTTTCGTCCAAAGGATGCACAAAGGTCGCTTTTATTTGCAATTTAATTGCATTTTCTATTTGTGAATTTCACAAAACGACCAATTCTTAACGATTCAAAGGTAGATTGAATTGAATCATAACATGGACTGTGAAAGGATTGGAATTGTTTATTCTTAAGATTTCAAGACGCGATCTTCTTTTTTAATGGCATTATTTTTATTTGCCAATTGACCGCAAGCTGCATCAATATCTTTACCTCGACTTCTTCGAATATTGACGATGAGGTTTCTGTTTTCTAAATAGGCAGCGAATGCATCTACTTTTGCTAGAGATGTCTGCTGGAATTCACCGTCATCAATTGGGTTGTATTCAATGATATTGATTTTACATGGAACACATTTCGAAAATTCTGCCAATTCTTGAGCATCTTCAAGTGCATCGTTGAAGTCTTTAAAAATAATATACTCGAACGTGATCCTTGACCCCGTTTTTTCATGGAAATAGACCAGTGCTTCTCTCAAAGATTCAAGATTATTCGAATCATTGATGTCCATAATGTGGCTTCTCTTCTTGTCATTTGCTGCGTGAAGAGATAAAGCCAAATTGAATTTCACATCATCATCGCCCAATTTTCTAATCATTTTGGCGATTCCGGCAGTAGAAATCGTAATTCTTTTTGGAGAGATCCCAAGCCCTTCCTCTGAAGTTAATAGTTCAGTAGATTTTAGCATGTTGTTGTAGTTCAACAATGGTTCACCCATCCCCATATATACAATATTGGAAAGTGTTGTTTGGTATCGTGAACTTGCTTGGTCTCTTAAATAAGCGACTTGATCAACCATTTCTCCAGCGGAAAGGTTTTTCATGAGCTTTAATTTACCCGTTGCACAAAATTTACAAGCGAGACTGCATCCAACTTGAGATGAAATACAAGCGGTCATTCTTTTGGAAGTTGGAATTAAAACGCCTTCAATAATGCGACCGTCAATTGTATTAAACGCACATTTGATGGTTTTATCAGAACTAATTTGTTGGTCTTGTAATTCAAGATGATCAATATGGAAATTCGCTTCCAGTTTATCTCTCAGCGATTTAGACAGGCTCGTCATTTGTTCAAATGTACTGGCGTCCTTTTGCCACAGCCATTCAAAAACTTGCTTTGCTCTAAACGATTGTTCAGATAAATCCGTCATTACGGTTTTGAGGCCGTTTAAATCTAGAGTTCGAATATTTTGCTTTTCCTTCATTGAGGTTGCAAAGATAGATGATTTGCTTAGATAAAGTCTACGTCTTCTTTATTAACTAAATAAGTTTGTCCACTGGAAGTTTCAATTTTAATCATTGAATCTTTATGGTTTCCAAGTTTCTTCACGCGTGTTCCTGCCTTTAATACAATTTGGTCTTTGTCAAGAGTAACGGCATCATTGTCTTGTAGAGTGGGGATGGTTGTCTTTGTAACCAACGCGAAATTGTGATTGTTCTCATAATCATGGGCACTTGATGCCACGTAAATTGCAAAGAGCATTATCGATAGAGAAAAAACAGCACTAACGAGGAAGATCCGTTTTTTTGAAAGGTCTTTGGCTTTTAGAAAAAAGAAAAATAAGAGCGCAACAAGAAATGATACAAAGAGACTTATATATGCCCAGTTATTGGATTTCATCCCATACAAAACCCTTTCGAAATGGCTCAATTGTGATCTCCATTCTTGTCCATTATCGAGTTCAAGATAATTTTGTTCAATGTTTTCAATTGCTTCAGGATTGTTTGGGGTGATTTTCAGAACTTTTTCAAAGGCCCAAATCGCTTTCCCATATTCCTTTTGAGCGTTGTAACTAAGGCCTAGGTTGAAATAAGCAGCTACGTTATTGGGATTGTTTTTTAAGTCCTTTTCAAAAGATTGAATGGCCTCATCATATTTTTTCGCTTTAAAAGCTTTGACGCCCTCTGAGTGTGAATCAACAGATTCGCTAGCAAAAGAGCCAATCGCAAGGAGGAATGAAACAATCGATATGCAGTACTTAGCTACCATTTAACGTGCTTCATTTTGTCAATGACCTTCTTCAATTCCTGTAAAACATCATGTCTTGATGCATTCGTTGAAGAAAATCCGTATTTCGATTGCTCACAATTTGTGAAAATCGCGCGTACCTTTTCCTTCATTTCTGAATCTCCAGTTTGTTCAATGAACGCAATGATATCTGATTTACTTATTCTGCGGTCTTCTTCAAATTTCATTTCTATTTCATAGGCCTTGCGAAGTGCATTTTCAATTTCAGAATAATAATCACTATCGGATCCTCCATCAATTAAAGCTTTTGCCGAAGTCAAGCGTTCTTTAAGTGCACTATCATTAGCGGCCTTCTTACGTTTGGCAATCACTTTCTCTTCTGATTTGTCTTTCCGCCTTACGAATAAGATGAAGAAGAAGCTGGCAAGAATAGGAGCTCCAATTCCTCCCCAATACCCCGGAGTTCCAAAAAAGGAGTCTAGGATAACGATTTCTTTTTCTTCTTTGATTTTCGATGTGCTGATCACCAATTCGGTGTCTTTGTTTGCATTCACTTCAGGGTCTTCAACTATGTAATTTTTGTCTCTTTCAATATTCATTAAAATTTCGTCGGTTGAAACTTGAACGTATTTTTCTTGATTGGGATCAAAGAATGAAATGGTAGATGCAGGTAACGAAATATTTCCAGACTTTTTAACTTCGATGTTGAATTCATAAATGATTTCGCCCTCTGTTCCGTGCATCCCAAAAGAATAGTTCTTCGTGATAACGGGGTCTCCATAAACAGTAAATCCTCTTGGAAGGTTCAACGATGGATCAAGAATATTTTGAAGGTTTCCAATTCCTGCAATGGTTATTGTCATTTTGAGGACTTCACCTTGTTTTATTGTTTGAGCATCAATTTCTCGTTCAATGGTGAAATCACCAACACCACCAATGAAATCCGCTGGTGGGTTCGATGGAAGTGGTAAGATATCTATCATGAATCCATTTGAAATCAACGGGAAATTTTGATACCCTTGATGTAAATTCATTGTAAAAGGCTCTATTTGGAACTTCCCAATTCCAGAAGGGAAAATCACATTTTTGTCATAAGGAAATGAGTAGTATTCTACTCCTTTGTATTTTTCAATCGATTTCTTAAAACTCGTTGTATTCCCGATTGGATGCTTGATTGTCGTTCCTGGAACTACATAGCTTTTATAAGTGCCCACATGACTCGGGTTGTATTTCGCAAAAACCTTAGCGGTAACTAAAAGTGGTTCACCTTCATAGATGGTTTTCTTGTTTGCCTGAATTAAACCGAAAGCAGGATCTGTTAACTGCTGTGCACTGACCTCTCCATTGCTCATTGGGACTTTGTTGCCAACTTCAATCGTAACGGAATTTGATGGATATGATTTACTGCCATTTGTTATATAGGCAGGTCCAATTTTGTATTTTCCGGCTTTTGTAATGATTCCCGTAAATGAAAAGAAGTATATCATTTCAACGTTTCCAGTTGAATAATCTATTTTGCTTGAACTTCCTTGATTGATGTTGTAATCTTGTATAAATGAGGCGGGTACATTGTCAAAGTCGAGTTGGCCTTGAACGGTTGACGTAACCATAATGCTAAACGTTTCTCCCACCTCCATACTTGTTGGATTGATTGTGAGTTCAACCTTTTTTTGTGCGTACGTACAAATAACGGTTAAAACGGAGAGTATGGTTAATAATCGACTTAGCATTTACCAGTCTTTTCCAGATCGAGGAGTGAAACCAGCACCGCCATTTCCGGCCATTCTTCCTTTGGTCTCCGCTTCTTTTTTCATTAATTCATCGAGCATACGGTCAACAGTTTTATTTGGGAGTTGACTTTTATTCTGATTTTTAGGCTTGTCTCCTTGGCCTTTCTTATCGCCTTTGGGCTTCTTCTCACCAGGCTTTTTATTTCCTTTTTTATCGTTACCGTCTTTTGGGTTTTTCTTGTTGCCGTCTTTTTTTTCGTCTGATTTAGGCTTATCCTTCTCGCCCTTAGGATTCTTTTTTTCGTCCTGATTTTTTTGACTTTTTTCCTCTTCCTTTTGCTTCTTTTTCAACTTTCTAGTTGCTTCGGAAAGGTTGTATCTTGTTTTCTCGTCCTCTGGATTGAGTCGAAGCGCATCTTTATAAGCTTCAACTGCCCCTTCATAATTTTTGGT
Organism: Crocinitomicaceae bacterium; assembly: GCA_047630755.1. Lineage (GTDB taxonomy): Bacteria > Bacteroidota > Bacteroidia > Flavobacteriales_D > Crocinitomicaceae > UBA4466. Next base: position 114,742 of record JBLHYG010000005.1, read on the forward strand.
TCTCATACGAGCGTTTCCAATATTATGGTTGTTCTTCGCTCTGTTTTTGTTGGAGCGTTTATTCGCACTGTTTTGTTGAAATACTTTCTCTGCAGTTTCGTAATCGCCAGATTTGTAGGCTGATTGCCCAATTTCATCTGATAAATCTACGTCCTCAGGAGCTTTCTTTTGGGCAGACTTATAATACTTTAGCGCCTTTTCGTAATTCTCATTCTTGTACTCTTTCCTAGCCACTTCCAAGGAATCACGCCATTCTTGGGAGAATGATATTCCCGTGCTAAGCAAAAATCCGATTATTAAAATGGCTTTCATTTCTTTTGAATTAGTTTGTCAAGTACACCGACATATTTTTTTGACCATAACAAATACGCCAACCAAAAGACCAATGAAATCAACAAAGGCACTTGATAGCGTTCCTGTTTTATATCAAACTCTAAATTATCAATTTTTGTTCGTTTCATCCGGTTAATTTGTGTTAATAAAGCTGAAAGGTCTGGGAATTCGCTAGAACTCAACGATGCTTTTCCGCCTCCTTTTGACGCTATTTTTCGGATAAATGATTCATTCAATTTCGACAAAACTGCTTTCCCAGTTGCTGTCTTTTTGTACCCTAATTCTGGTCGGCCTGGTTGTTTAGGTACTAATCCACCTCGTTTTGTTCCGATTCCAAGAACGCTCAATTGCACTTTGGACTTGCGGATTTCTGCCAGGACTTTATTGGGACTCTTTTCATGATTTTCACCATCTGTTACCAAGATGATTCCTTTGCCGGTTCTCTCTTTCGAGAACATTTCCAACGAAATTTTTAGAGCGGCATCAATGTTCGTTCCTTGGCTAGAAATCATTGCTGTTTCAATATCGGTCACAAACATTTTTGCCGCAGAATAATCTCTAGTGACTGGGAGCTGAACAAAAGCATTGTTTGCGAAAAGACAAATTCCAATGCGCTCGCCATGAAGATTATTGATCAATTGCACGATCGCCCTTTTTGAAATCTCAAGACGTGATATATCTGGTGAAATATCTCTAGTGTTCATCGAGTTGGAAATATCCAAACAAATCACCAATTCGAGGTCGTCAACGGTTCCTGCGGCTTTCTTTTTACCAAATACGGGTTGGGCAAGAGCAATTATTAAGAAGATTATTGCGTTTCGGAACAGGAAATAGCGCAGGAAGCTGTTCATGTTGGAAACGGGCTTCAAGTAGGATTGAGCAACGCGCTGCGGTAAATTCTCTGAACTTTGATTGTTGCGGTATGCATTGTATAGAAAGGCTCCAATAATCGGGATAAGTACACCTAGGATCCAAAACGTATCTGGGGATTTGTACAACAAACGTTCTGCATTCGATCCGATTTCCGATTTTGCACCTGTTATTAGCCCAAGCGAGTTGGTGATTAGGAGGTAAAGCCCCCAAAATATTACCTCCCAAACGAGAATGGCTAGGACAAGGAACTTGGTGTTGTATGAATAATTCTTCTTACTCATTGGTTCTAAATAACATGTACCTTGAGCACCAAGTAAGCACGGTTAATACTATGGCCCATTTCAAAAAAGCTTGTGGGTTTGGAGGCGGCTCAGATTTAAATTGTTGATCTTCTATTTTTCGTTTTTCAAGTTTTTCTATTTCCTTATAAATGTTCTTGAGGCTTTCCTCGTTGGTTGCTCTGAAATATTTACCATCCGTTTTGTAGGCTATTTTCCTTAATATTTCTTCATCGATTTGAGTTTCCATCGTTGTTCGGTAGGGCCCAAATTGCGAGTTAACTACTGTTGTTGCTTGCCCATTGCTTCCAACACCAATCGTATAAACTCGAATGTTTTTTGATTTTGCCAATTCTGCAGCAACAAGTGGGTCCAAGTCAGTGCCATTGTCCATTCCGTCAGTTAATAAAATGATCACTTTAGACTTGATGCTGTCATTTCTCAGTCGGGTGACTGCAGTTCCGAGTCCAACGCCAATAGCTGTTCCGCCCATCATTCGGTCGCCGTTCATTGCGTCGACCTGCTTTTTTAAAACCTCATAGTCCAAAGTGGGGGGGCAGGCCGTATAAGCTTCTCCAGCGTAGGCTACCAATCCAATTCTATCTCCTTTTCGACCATCGATAAATTCTTTTGCGACGCGCTTTGAAGCTTCCAAGCGATTGGGTTCAAAATCTTCTGCTAGCATTGATCCCGAGACGTCCATTGTAATTATAATATCGATTCCGTTTTTATAATTCGTTTGTGAATCATCATACATTGCCCAATGGAATGGCTTTGCCATAGCAAATATTAAAAGTACTGCGACTAATCCATAAACGACCAAAATCAATTCTCTCAAACGAATAACCCAGTTAGAGCCAAGTTGTCGCTGAGTTTCTACACTTCCAGTATATTTAAATTCGCCTCCGCGTCTCTTTTCCCTTCTAAAAATCAAAAACAGAACGACAGGAACGAGTAGGAGCAACCAAAGCCAATTCGGTGCAAAGAATTCATATTCCCAAAATAGTATGTTCCAGCTATTCGACATTATCAAAATCTAATGGACTTGTTTCTGCTACTATTTGCCGCGCCAATGTCGACACTCTTAATATTGAAATTACTTCTGGTTTTGATTTGGCAAACTTCACCATATCCGATTCAGAAAGAATTCTACCGATATTTTCTACTGTATCTTCGTCGAGGCCTTTCTGTGTCAACAATAACTTCGCTTCGTATGTTGTTTTCTCAAGAAGCGTGATGCTATATCTAGCCGTTAAATAGGATCTTAGTATATAGGAAAGCTCCACGAAATGTTCTTTCAACTTCTCTTTTTCCCATAATTTTTCATTGTCGAGGGCGTCAATTGCCAAAAGCGTTCTTTCTTTCAATGACATTGCCTTAAACAAGGGTTCCGGCATTTCGTTCCGCTTTCCTCGTTTGACAAGGAAGTAGATCGGGATGATTAGTACAATGATTAACAACCACCACCAGTTATTTCTTAAGAATTCAGAAAATGAAAAGGGTTCAGCAGGAATTTCAGCGAAACTTTCATTGATATCATAAATATCTAATCCTTTGACTTGCTTTGTGTAGTTGGCGTAAATGACGATGTCTTGAAATTTATAAGACGAGTCGTCGATGCTAATATGAGGTGCAGGTAAAATGAACGTTCCGCTGTCCCAAATTGTAACGGTATATCTTCCAATCCACTCTTTATCGTTGTTTTTAAATTTCGTTGTGTCAGTAAATGCCTCTGTAATTTCAAATTTCGCATCCTGTTTGGTCAATGTTCCGTTTCCGGCGGTGTTTCCAAGGATGTTGTTGCGCTCTTCTTCAAATTCAATCGTGGCATTTTTATCGAGAACAACGCTGTATTTTATCATTATTGGTTCGCCGATGAGAATCTTCTTCACCGAAGCATTTGAGGATAGTTTTTGGCTAAACCCCGAAAAGTTAACAAGCAAGAACGCTATGTAGATCCACTTTGCCATTATCTTCTTTGGAAAAGTTTTACAAGCGGTTTAATGAAATCTTCTGAGGTTGAAATCGTAGCGAAATCGACTCCTGATTTTTGAAAGTCATCGAACAATTTGTCTTGTGCTTTATTGAAGTTGGACGTATGAACCTCCTTGGCTTGTTGGCTGGCAGAGTTGACCCAAGTTGTTTCTTCCGTTTCAGAATTGTAGAGTTGGATGATGCCAACATCGGGCAGGTGTCGTTCGGCCTCATCTATTAAGTGAATTGCAACCATGTCGTGTCTTCTTTTGGAAACTTTCAAGCCTTCAATGAAATTATTTTCATCCATGAAATCACTAATAACAAAAGCAATGGTTCGCTTCTTTTGGGTATTTCTGAAAAATTTAAGAGCTTCGTCAAGGTTTGTTCCTTTACTTTCAGGTTTAAGTTCTATCAGTTCGCGCAAAATTATTAATGCGTGTTTTTTACCTTTTGAAGGAGCGATGTATTTTTCAATTTTATCCGACACGAAAATAGCTCCGACTTTATCGTTGTTGCTCAATGCTGAAAATGACAATACGGCTGCCAATTCTAGAGCAAGATCTTTTTTTGTTTTTTCAGTTGATCCAAAATCCTCTGATCCGGAAACATCAATGATGAGCATTACCGTCAACTCTCGTTCCTCATCAAAAACCTTAACATACGGTTCGTTGAATCTTGCAGTAACGTTCCAATCGATGGTTCTAACTTCATCTCCAAAATGGTACTCACGAACTTCACTGAACGCCATTCCTCGACCTTTGAACGCAGAATGATACTCACCAGAAAAAATATGCTTGGTGAGTCCTTTGGCTTTTATTTCCAAACGACGGACTTTTTTCAGAAGTTCTTTGGTATCCATATACGAAGCTTATGGTACTTCAATTTTGTTTACAATTTTTGTCACGATGTCACCCTCAGTGATGTTTTCTGCCTCCGCTTCATAGGTCAAGCCCATTCTGTGGCGCATTACATCCGGTGCAATCGCACGAATATCTTCTGGAATCACAAATGCCCTTCCTTGTAAAAAGGCAAACGCTTTTGCTGCTATAGCCAAGTTAATACTTGCTCTTGGTGAACAGCCAACTGAAATTAAGGGAGCTAAACTCTCCAATCCAAATTTCTCTGGTGTTCTTGTCGCGAAAACGATATCAACGATATATTGTTCGATTTTTTCATCCAAATAAACCTGTTTTACAAGGTCGCGGCAACGCTCGACATCTTTCGTTGAGATAACTTTACCAGCTTTTGCCATTCCGCCAGGGCGAACATTTGACCGTATAATTTGTCTTTCTTCTTCTTTGTTTGGGTATTCTAAAAATACTTTCAGCATAAACCGATCGACTTGTGCTTCAGGCAACGGATATGTTCCTTCTTGTTCAATTGGATTTTGCGTCGCAAGAACAAGAAAAGGTTTTGGAAGATCAAATGTAGTATCTCCAATTGTAATCTGTCTTTCTTCCATGGCCTCTAAAAGCGCACTCTGAACTTTCGCTGGCGCACGATTGATCTCATCTGCCAAAATAAAATTTGAGAAAATAGGGCCTTTCTTAACGCTAAAGCTTTCTGTTTTCTGACTGTAAATCAATGTTCCAGTAACGTCGGCTGGAAGTAAATCTGGTGTGAATTGAATTCTATTGAAATCAACGTCAATGGCATCCGCAAGCGTTTTAATTGCTAATGTCTTTGCAAGACCTGGAACTCCTTCAAGAAGCACGTGCCCATCTGCCAATAATGCAATGAGCAATCGATCCATCATGTATTTTTGACCAACAATTACTTTCGAAATTTCTGCTCGAAGCATGCTAATAATTGGAGTTTCTTTGGCGATGTTTTCGCTTAAAATTCTCATCGAATCTGCTGGATTTACAGGGGTATTCTGGTTTTCAATCATATTCAGTTTTATAGAACATACAAGTTTATAAAGATAAGTCGCTCGAACTTGATATTGCTGTTAAATATTGTTAACATTGTTTATTGAATTGTTGATAAACAAAGGGATGGAAGAAAGAACTTGCCAAGAATGTAGCCAACGGCTTTCGGGTCGTAGAGATCAGAAGTTTTGTTCGGATTATTGTCGAAATACGTACAATAATCGACTGAATGAAGACTCCACTAAATACATTCGAAGAATTAACAATATTCTAAGAAAGAACCGTCGTATTCTTTCTGAATTGAATCCAGACGGAAAGAAAACGGTGGATGGAATCACTTTGGCAGAAGAAGGATTTAATTTCCATTATTACACGAATGTGTATACGACAAAAACGGGTTCAACGTATTTTTTCTGCTATGAACAAGGGTACTTAAAGATGGAAGACGATAAGTATATGTTGGTTTTGAAGCAAGATTATGTGAAATAACTTCAGTAATTTCGAGTCGCGAAAAAAAAGAAAATCCCACCATGATTAGAGGTCTAATCCTTATTGCAATAGTACTTCTCCCTTTGTCGTTGTTTGCTCAATTAACACAAACGATTCGAGGGAAAGTTATCGATAGGTATTCCGAACAATTTATTCCTGGAGCACGAGTATATGTTTTTGGAGAAGGCGATTCACTCAAACAAATCGCAGATTTAGATGGGATTTTCCGTTTCGAAAATGTAAAAGTGGGGAGGTACACGGTAATTGCTACAATGAGCGGCTATGAGGAAGTTGTATTGACCAACCTTGAATTGATTTCAACAAAGGAAATGGTTTTGGAACTCAAAATTACGGAGAAGGTTCAAAATGTAAATGAAGTCACCGTTAAAGCGAAAGAAGAAGGCGAAACCGTGAATAAACTTGCAACGGTAAGTGCTCGGTCATTCTCCGTTGAAGAAAGCCAACGGTATGCGGGAAGTTTTAACGACGTGGCTCGAATGGCACAGAATTTTGCTGGAGTTCAAGGAGCAGATGATTCAAGAAATGATATTGTAATTCGTGGGAACTCACCGACTGGAGTTCTATTTAGAATGGAAGGAATGGACATACCAAATCCCAATCATTTTGCACGTTTGGGTACAACAGGTGGGCCCGTTTCAATGTTGAATAATAATATTTTGGCCAATTCAGATTTCTTTACTGGAGCTTTTCCCGCTGAATATGGAAATGCACTCGCGGGTGTTTTTGATTTAAAAATTCGAAATGGAAACGATGAAAAATTCGAATTCATGGGGCAAATTGGTTTTAACGGATTGGAGGGGATGGCGGAAGGGCCAATTTCCAAAAAAACAGGTTCTTCATTTTTAGTGAATTACCGCTATTCGACACTGGAGTTATTTACATTGATTGGATTGGACTTTGGAACATCAGCGACGCCAAAATATCAAGATGGTACGTTTAAATTACGATTCCCTGATAAGAAAGGTGTTACACAAGTTTTCGGATTGGGCGGGACAAGTAAAATCAACATTATAACGCCTCCAGACTCTGATGCAAATGAACTTTTTGGATTTACTGGAACGGATATTCGTTTCAAGACCAGTACAGGAATGGTTGGCATTACAAGAAAGCAAAGAATCAATTCCAATTCGTTTTTTGAGGTAATGGCGGGAGTTCAAGCGGCATACAATCAAACTCAATTTGACACCTTGGATGCAAGCGGAGGTAATCCTTTTACGACATTTATGGCCAATTCAACAATTGGGAAACAGACAACTTCGTTTAATTATCAGAACAAAATTTCAAGTCGCCACTTGATTAAGGCAGGGATCACGAATGATATTTATTTCCTTGATTTGCAAGATTCATCTTTTATAAGCGATAGTTTGGGCTTTACTTCTCATCGTGATTTTGATGGAGCAACGGCCTTGATTCGACCTCATTTTCAACACAGGTTTCGATTAAATGAAAATTTAACCCTCGTTTCCGGAGTCTACGCTCAATTTTTAACCTTGGGAAATCAATTAGCGGTTGAACCAAGAGTCGGTTTGAATTATTCATTGAAGAAAGGACAACGAATTTCTGTCGGTTATGGAATGCATAGTCAGATGGCGCCGATTGAACTCTATTACGAGCAAATTCAACAAACGGATGTGTCGTATATAACGCCTAAAAAAGAGGTTGGATTTACGCGAAGTCAACACTTGATTGCGGGATATCAAAAGCGATTTAAACACGGAATTCAATTAAAAACAGAAATATACGGTCAGTACTTGACCAACGTTCCTGTTGAGGCGCAAAGCAGCTCTTATTCGTTATTAAACTTCGGCGCATCTTTTAATACTGGAACGCCCGATTTTTTGGTTAATGAAGGAAAAGGATACAATTATGGCGTTGAATTGACCTTGGAAAAATTCTTAGACAATGGATTTTATTTCTTGGTGACAGGATCGTTGTTTGAATCGAAATACCAAGGTAGCGATGAAGTGTGGAGAAATACAGCCTTTAACAGCAACCACACGTTGAATGTTTTGGGAGGTTATGAGATCAGGTTTAACACCAAAAAAACCGAAGCGAAATTTAAATCTGCGTTGTCGTTTGATTTAAAATTTGTTTGGAATGGAGGAGGTCGATACACACCTGTTCTTATTGACGAAAGCATCGCCGCGGGACAGGAAGTGCTCGATTTTAATAATACGTTTGCCTCTGGATATGCGGATTATTTAAAAGGAAATGCGAGAACAGCGTTTAAATTGATTGGGAAAAAGACAACGCAAGAGTGGGTGATTGATATTCAAAACTTCACCGATCGTGACAATATCTTTTACCAAGAGTTTGATGTGAAAACGGGAGGCCTGAGAACTACTTACCAAAACGGATTACTTTGGGTATTCCAGTACAGAATTACTTTTTAGATGAAGTTCTCCATTTTTTTAATAGGCCTTCGTATAGAAATATCACAGAAAGAATTAAGGTCATTCCGTAGATAACATCTTCCATTGGAATCGTGTGAATTCGGAGGGCTGAATTTTCGAAGTTGTTGTACCAAACAATTGGCTGTTTTGTTGACGCTCCCGTTAAAATTCCATTCATAATTAGGAATGGAATCATCGAAAGAAGAAAGGTGATTCCCACGTATTGAACGCTCTTTTGACGAAACATCCAAAAAAGGATGACCAAAATTCCGATTGTTGAATTTATTGAAGTGTACAATCCTGTTGGGTTTTGAAAAAGTAAAAAGGCAGCATAGAGGAGCAAAGTAATTTGCAGAACAACATCGAGATTTCGGCTGTTCCAATTTCTTAAATAGTATTTACAGCATTCATAAATGAAGGTGCACGAGAAGGGAACAACTATAAAAAAGAGGATTTCCTCAATGGGTAAATTACCAACACTTATTCCTGAAATGTAGTCGCTATTGAATCCCCAAATGCCATGAAGTGTGAAGAAATAATCCCAGATCAGAAACGGAATTGCGACAATCAATGAGGCTATAAAAACAGCTTTCCATTTACTGAAATAATGAACCCTAGAATCGAAGCTCAAAGCAAGCGGTCCTAGAATGGCGGCCACATCAAGAAGTAGATAAGTCCAGTTCATTCTTTATAGAATTTACGGGGAATGTAAAGCATCCCGAAGCTCTCACCATCTTCTTTGAAACGTTTCTCGTGATGAACTCTATGTGCACGTCTGACTGCATTAAAGTAACGGTTTTGTACCTTGTCAAACCAGTTGAACCGTCGGTGGATTAAAATATCGTGAACTAAAAAATAGGCCACTCCATACGCCGCAATCCCAAATCCAATTCCAGTCAATCCATGCACCCCTTTCATCATTCCAAACATGATCGAAAGCCAAGAAGGAATGGCGAAAATCAAAAAGAACAAATCATTTTTTTGGAATGCGCTTCCCGTCGGCTGATGGTGATCTTCATGAATTGACCACAGAAAGCCATGCATAATGTATTTGTGCGCTAACCAAGCACAGAGCTCCATCAACATAAAAGCTGCAAGAAATCCAATTCCGAATATCATAGAAGATTTAAAATAATAAAAAAGATGGCCCAGATAACGTAAATCGCAATGCCAGTTTTGTTAATTCCTTTGTTACGGTATAGGTACATGGCCGAGAACAAGAAACTGAATCCGAACCAACACAAATAGTTGTAGAATGGAATGGTTCCTTCGGTCCATGTCCAGAAGTTGTAGTTAATAGCTACAGGTTCAATAATGAAATCAAGTAAAGTACACAATACTGCTGCGAAAATTGCTTGAAGAATTAAAGGTCTTTTGATGAAGTACTTTACAATAGAGCTGGAAGCCGCGACAATGATTACCCAATTGAGTCCAATGATGAGTGGAACATCGAGGAGCTTGAATCCCAATGCTGTGTCGTAACTGTATTCACCAAAAAGGAGGCCTGTTTTTATTCCGATCAATTCAACACTATAACCAAAAATGAAAATTGACGCCAAAATAGCCGCTTTTCGAATGTTTAATTCTTCGTCAATTAGTAATGCCGCACCTGAAATTAAAAGTGTGATATAGGACAATCGAGAAGCATTTGGATCGGTCGCAAATAGAATCAAACCTATTACATGAAATAGGATAAGTACAATAAGATTAATTTTTGTTCTTGTTTTCACGGGATTAAATTAGCAACAATTTTTGCGGAACGCAGTACCAATGGAATTCCACCTCCTGGATGAACGGCTCCTCCACAAAAATACAAATTATCGTATTTCTTGATCATGTTCGGATGACGTTTCAATGCCGAATCGAATTTATTGGATGCAGCACCATATAGAGCGCCCTTATAAGAACCTGTTAAAGACTCAATGGAGGCCTTGTCCCAATAGTTTTCAGTAACAATGTGATTGCCGATATCCACGTTGAATTGTTTCTGAATTTTATCAATGATGTATTGTTTCATCTTTTCTATGTACACATCGTCGGTTGTGTCTATTGAAGATGTATTGATCATAACAAATAAGTTCTGTCCGTTTTCAGGAGCATCATTTTGATTTAAAAGTGAGCTGATGTGAATGTAAATTGTGGGTTCAATACTGTTTTTTTTGTCTTTGAAAAGAGTGTTGAATTCTCCTTCGTAATCTTTGCTGAATAGGATGTTGTGCAATCCAAGTTCGGGGATTTCCGTGTCAATTCCCCAATAGAAAACCAATCCGGAAGTACTTCTTTCTTCCTTCTTGTATTTTAGAGAAAGAGGAAGGTCCTTCAATACATAATCGTAGAATGAGATAGGATCAATAGCGCAAATAACCAGTTTGCATGACCCGGAGATTTTATCGTCGATTCTATATGTATATCCAGACCGTTCCTTTTCAACTTCGACTACCACTTCGAAGCTGAACTCAATATTTTCTTCAAGAGCCAGTTTGTACAATCCGTCGATAATAGATCTCATTCCATTTTTGGGAAAGTAAGTACCGTCGTTCAGCTCTAAATTCGGAATCATGCTGTACAATCCACTCATTTGATATGGACTGGAGCCGTTGTATGTTCCAAACCTATTGAATATCAATTGCATCTTGTCGGATTCGAATTTAGATGCGTTGTGACTGTTAAGGCTTCTAAACATCGTGCGTGACAGCAAAAATGGATAGTGTTTTATAAATTTTGGGTGTAAAAATTTAAGGAGAGAAGGAATCGAGTCATTTAAAAATAACGCTCCTAGGCTTTCATAGTTCTTTTTAGAATTTGAAATATAGCTTTCGTAATTTTCTGCTTCATCTGCAGATATTGCTTCCTTGATTTCTTCCTTTGTGTTTTGCAGGTTGCTGCTTAGCGTAATTCTCGAATTATCGTTATAAAAGTAACGGCATGATTCTGAATGCTTAACAAATTCAAAATAGTCACTCGGGTTCTTTCCGTACAATTCGAAAAGTTCGTTTATGTTTTCCGGTTCGGTCAGCAAAGACGGTCCTTGGTCCCAACGAAATCCTTGAGAATGCAATTCCGAGAGTTTCCCGCCTGGTTTGTCATTTTTTTCGAGCACAAGAACACGAAGTCCTTTCTTGTTTAATCTCAAAGCACATGCTATCCCTGCCAACCCGGCACCGACGATTATTGCATCATATTTCTTTTTGGTCGTCAATTTAGCGCTGTATAAATGGTTACAAGAGGTTCATGGAATTGCGAAGGAAACATTTGCAAAATATGATGAGTTTGATTGAATCCGGAACTCTTACTCTTGCATTTAGCAAGTCTTGTGGTTGTTTCTCTTTTATTTCAATCAACAGTTTGACATAATAGCGGTAACTAATATAAACACCAAGTCGTGCCGATTTGGGGAGCATTTTGATTCCAATTAATGCTTCGTTGAATTCTTCTTGAATTTCATTTTCAATATCAATCTTCGTCTGTTTTGTGATATTATTGACATCCAATCCAGGGAAGTAAACCCGTCCAAGATCATTTACATCATCGTTTAAATCTCTTAAAAAGTTAATCTTTTGAAAAGCAGAACCCAATTTTATAGCATATGGTTTCAGTTTTGCATATTCCTCCTGGTTGCCATGAACGAAGACTTTAAGGCACATTAACCCAACAACTTCAGCAGATCCGAGAATGTACTCTTCATACGATTCTTGTGTATAATCAACTGGGTTCAAGTCCATTTCCATGCTTTTTAAGAACTGTATAATGAGTTCATGGTCAATGTTATATTTGTTGACTGTGAGCTGGAATGCATTTAAAATTGGGTTCACGGAAATTCCACGTTCAATCGCAAGGAAAGTCGCAACCGAAAATTCGTTTAGCAATACTGTTTTGTTAAAGTCATGGAATGAATCTACAATTTCATCAGCAACACGGACAAAACCATAAATGCTATGTATGTCTGCGCGAATTCTTTTATCAAGCCTGTTAACGCCTGCGTAGAAGGAAGTGCTGTATTTCCTTGTAACTTCTTTCGAAGCTAATAAGCTGTATTCGTCGTATAATTTTTTCACGATTTCATGATTTGTTTAGCGGCAATTTTACCTGAGATTAAAGCAGGAGGAATCCCAGGACCGGGCACCGTTAATTGTCCACAGTAATACAAGTTTTTCAACTTGGATTTCATTTTTGGTTTAAGATTAGCCGTTTGTTTTAGTGTGTTAGCAAGACCATAAGCATTGCCTTTAAATGAGTTGTATTCCGATTTAAAGTCAGAAATGCAAAACGATCTTTTGTAGACAATGCTCTCTGTAATGTCCACACCTGTTCTTAGCTTTAATCGGTCAATCATCAGCTGAAAATATTCATCTCTGATTTGATCATTGTCCTCTATGCCCGTTGCTATTGGCATTAAGAAGAACAAGTTTTCATGTCCTTCTGGTGCAACGTTGGGATCTGTTTTACTTGGAGCACAAACGTAGAACAATGGTTTTTTAGGCCATTGCGGTTCTTTATATATTTCCTCTCCGTGATCGTTGAGATCTTCATCAAAGAATAAATTGTGGTGCTCTAGTTTTTCTATTTTTTTATCAATTCCAATATAAAAAATCAATGAGCTGGGTGCCATTTTTCGTTTTTCCCAATAGGACTCAGAGTATTTTCTATATTTCGCTGGAAGTAGCTTCTGTTCTGTAAAGTGATAGTCCGCACCGGAAATGACAAAGTCAAAATGATGTTCAATGCCGTCAGCTGTTATTCCATCAACCTGATCATTTTTAGACAAAATCCCTTGGACATTACTATTGAGGTTGATTTTCACTCCGTTTTGAACGGCGATTTTCCCCAAAGCAGCGGCTAGATCGTGCATTCCGCCTTCAGGATACCATGTGCCCAATTTCAAGTCGGCGTAATTCATTAATGTATAAAGCGAAGGAATATTCTTTGGCATTTCCCCTAGGAATAGCACCGGGAAATTTAGAATACTTCTCGCTTTCTTCGATTCAAAACGTCGGGAAACATCCGAGTTGACTGATTTTAAAACATCCAATTTGAAGCTGTTTTTCACAACTTCCCATTTCATAAGTTCACCTATACTAAGTCCTGGATTCTCAAGAAGTTTTATTGAGATGTCGTACTTCGTTTTGGCATCCGACAAAAAGGAATTTAGTTTCTTTGCTCCATCTGCTTCTAAAGAATCGAATAAAGCGTCAAGGTCTTTTTGATTTGAAGGTATTTTTGAAGAAGTCGCATCGTCCCAAAAAACTTGATAGCTCGTTTTTAGGCGGTCCAACTTGAAATAATCGGTTCGTTTTTCACCCAAATCAGTAAAAAGACCGTCAATAAGTTCTGGCATCCAATACCAAGAAGGTCCCATGTCAAATTTGAAGCCATTGGCTTCAAATGTTTGAGAACGACCTCCAACCATCGAGTTTTTTTCAAACATCGTTACATTGAATCCGTTTTTCGAAAGATAGCATGCCGCATAGAGGCTCGAAAGCCCAGCGCCAATAATTCCGATATTTTTTTTCGAAGTGTTCAATTTTAAATCTTAAATAGTTTAACGAAATCGTCGTAGGTGTTAATTGAATTCATCTGAGGGTAAACTTCATCCTTATTCTTAATCGGTTTCGTTGTGCTTAGGCACAACTTATTTTCAGGGATTATTTCTAAAAGAGAATCTAATTTCCTGTGAAATCGATCACCGGTAACGTTGATAATCATTGATGTGAAAACGAGATCTGGACTTTTTTGAATAATCGCCAATCGCAAATCTTCGGTCGGGACATTCGCTCCGAGATAAATACTATCCCATCCAAAAGACTTTAGAAAATAATTGTAAAAAAGAATCGGGATTTCATGATGTTCTCCCTTGGTTAGAAAAATCAAAACGCTTTTGTTGAGTGGCTTCTCAACTTCAACTTCATTTGTTTTTACTATTATGAATTTTCTTAGTGTATTTGAAAAAAGATGTTCATGACTAATATTTAATGTGTTTAACTGCCAAAGCTCACCGATTCGAACTAGGAGCGGTGTAATGGTTTCTTGATACAATCTTAATACGCCTTTTTCTTGATATTCCTCCTCTAGAATCTTCTCGATTTCGTTTGTGTCGAGTTTGATAATGCTTTGAATTAAAGCATTAATTTCCTTCGAGTCAGTTGCATTTTTATCCTTTAATAGGTTATTTGCTTTCGTTGTTATTTCCTCATCTTTAAAAGATGCAATTTTTGAAATCTTGAATCCCCCCTGGTACAATAAATTGATGTTGAGAATCTTTTTTAAGTCATCATTATCATAGTAGCGAATGTTCGTTTCACTTCGCTTCGGTTCAAGAATTTGATACCTTTTTTCCCATATCCTAAGCGTGTGAGCCTTTATGCCAGTAAGGTTCTCCAGATCTTTTATACTGTATATCGTTTCCATTTGCTTTATTAAAGATACAATTTATGTTTAACCTTTAGGTAAATTAATTAAACAAAAATAATGAAATTTGTTTGACATGGGGAATTTGATTGTGAATTTAGTAAATATTGCTGTATATTATAGGGGTGAGAATAGCTTGAAACATAATGATAGACTACGGATGGTGTGGATTGATTTTAATTGTTGAATTGGGAAATTAGTCAAGAAGTTCTCTAATTCGTTTTCCTTTTCCTTTGTTTAAATTGAAATTCAATAATTCTGCAATCGTACTTGCGATATCTGTTTGATTGTAGTGCGTTGAAACAATACTGTCTTTTGGGAAATCAGGACCCAATGCCAAGAGGCTTATTTTTTTGCATCCTTGACATTTATCACCGTGACCAGCAAAACCGACAGAAACACCATCTGTGTGCCTTCCATGATCGTTTGTTACCAATAGGGTTGTCTTGTCTTTATACACCGGATCGTTTTGAATGTAATTCCAAATTTGTTGAACATATTGATCGGTGTTTATAATTCCAAGCTGGTAGTTCGGCCAATCGTATTGATGCGCAGAATAATCAGGTTCTCTAAAATTGATAAGCGTCAATTTAGGATGGTGTTCAGCAAATACTTCAAAGCACCTATTAAGCGTAATGCTATCGTGTCTGGAGCCGCTTCCAAGTCCATTTACGCCACAATCGACTGAAGGGATGTACTTGTCTTGCCAGCTCGTGTTCTTCGTGTTTGCCAGAGCTTCTAGTTTATCCTTACTCGCAATAATCCAGGTTTTATTCATTGGTGTTCCATGAGCTTCGCGCAAAGCTTGGAAAATGGATGGTTTATCGGGGAACTCTTGGCCATTGTTGATGATGTCTTGATAGTAACCTGTTGTAATTGCCGTGTGCCCAGAAATCGTATTCGTTTGACCATCGTTTGAAAAATCAGAAAATGTAACACCTTCATGACGAAGCATCGATTGATTTGGAATAAATGAGTGATTTGGTTCTCCCCACGTTTCAGTATATCTTGGACCGTCAATTACAATAATGATAACATATTCAGTACTGTAAATGGGGTATACTTTATCCCGTTTGCAACCGAAAAGGATAGAGGAGAGCAGCATTAGAGTTATGGCAGCAGTATACTTCATCTAGAAGCAAGTTATGAAATTTAAGTGAACTTGCAGAATGAAAAACCTCAAATACAGGGCCTTATTTCAATAGCGTTTTTAATTGAGCGATCGTTTTAATATGGAGAAGTTTTTTTGAAGGTTTTAAATCAAAATTCGCCAATTGACTTCCGCTAACAATAACTTGAGCGTCTTTCGACATTTTTTTTAGAACCTTTTCAATTTTGAGAAAACTCTTATCGCTGACCTTCGCTGTGAACGTACTCACAACAATTTGAGGCTTGATTTGGGTAAAAGCCGGTTCGATTTCTTTGATGGGAACTTTTTGTCCAAAGTAGTGACATGTATAGCCTTGTTTCTTTAAAATGTACTGATAAATGAGCAAGCTAAATTCGTGTTCTTCATTGTCATGTAGAAAGAGCATGGCCGTTTTAAGAGGGTCGGGCACTGTATCTATTTGACTTGTTTTCGAAATTAGAAAGTTTCTGAAAATGGTTGAGAAGTAGTGCTCATGAACAATGTCAATAGAATTTACTTGCCACAATTGACCTATTTTACCCAGCAAAGGAAGAATCAATGAAATATACATCTCGTCAAGGCTTTGTTTCTTTAATTCCTGCTCCAGAACGTTATTAATCTGACCTGCTTTAAAATTTAGAATAAGCAAGGTAAGGGCGTCAATTTCTGACTGCTTGTCCAACTCTGTTACAAGAATTCTTGATTTTGCTTCCTTTATTATTTGTGATTCAGTGAGCGATGCAATTTTAGATATTTTAAATCCGGACGTATAAAGAAGACTTATGTTTAAAATTTTCTTGAGGTCATCTTCGCTGTAATACCGAATATTACTATTCGTTCTTTTGGGTTCCAGCAGGCCATAACGCTTTTCCCATATACGAATGGTGTGTGCTTTAATCTGTGTAAAATTTTCAAGATCTTTTATGCTGTACCTTAAATTTCCCAATGCTTAGTTGTTTTGCAATAAAAACAAATGTAGACGATTTATGTGAAATTTGTACGTGTTTGTGAAATAAGTGTAAATCCTGATTTGATCTTAGACTCCTTTTTTCACTTTGAACTCAACAATTATACCAAGAGAAGGTTGTAAAATTCCAGAAGTATTTGCGATCGTTTTCAGCAAATAACGTGAACTATCATTCGGATCTTCAATCGGGTTTCCGCTTGCATCTTTTTGGAGAAGTACAACTGGAGCAGTTGTTGCCTTGTTGTTATAAATGTTTTGAATGTCCAAATACAAATTCAAAGAAAGCTTCTTAAAATTGAATTTCTTGTCAACGCGAACATTTAATTGATGGTATGAACTTCCTCGTTCAGAATTTAACAAAGAGTAATCAAGTACGGCAGAATTCTGAATGTCCCAAACTTGTTTCAAAGATGAGGTTTCTAAATCTGCTGGCGTAAACGGAGCTCCTCCGGAAAATGACCATCTAAAACCAACTTCCCAATTCTTTTTGAAGCGCTTACCACCAGTGATTGAAACGATATTCTTACTGTCCCAAGTACTTGGAACGAACACGTCGTCTTTCGATTTAAACTCTGAAGTCACAAAGGTATACGCAACAAGGCAATAGAAACCTTTGATCAATTTTTGTTGGTAAAGAAATTCAGCTCCGTATGCACGACCTGTTGATGTTGAAGACACTTCTTCGTTTCCAACAATTCCAAAATCGGTGCCTAAATTGGCCAGTGAAATTGAATCATTCACCGAGAATGGATAGCGGTTGTATTTCTTGAAGAATCCTTCTAATGAAATTTTCGACTTGAAATTTGTAATAAAGGATGATCCTACGGTGATATGATCCGCTTGGATATATTTCAATCCATTTTCTTTGTTTTTTAAAGTGCCATTTGCATCTCTAAATCCTAGAATTGTATAGGATGGAAGTTGATTGTAACGAGCTACGGTTCCGCTAATTGACAATTGATCGGAAAGGGCGTAGTTCAATGAAAGTGAAGGAGAAAGTTGATCCAACGGATTCAGCATGGATTCAGAGTAGCTGCTAATATCCGATCTCAAGCCAATGCTTACGTCTAAATTATCGTTTAAATAAGATTTACTTACTTGAGCAAAAATTGAACCTTTGTGTAGGTCTAAGTTTGAATTGTTATCGATCGTAGTTGGAATTCCTCCAGCGATAAACTGTCGAAACGTTGCTGCCTGAAACTTTGCGTATTCGTATCCAAATCCAGCGAGAACTTTGTAGCCATTTTTTCGCCATGTATGTTCGAACCGAACTTTGTTTTCTGCTTCAGTCGATGAATAATTAAGCAACAGGTTTTCTGGAGTTTCAACGTTCTCGAAATATTTTTGCGAAATGTTCTTCAACATGTTTCGGCTTACAATTACACGTTGATTGCTGTTTTCGCTGTAATGAACATAATTCACTCCAATTGTATAATTCCATTGGTCTTGAGTTGGAATATTATTCAATGAAAATTGATTCAATTCAAATTGCTGAGGATCTGTTACGCCGTCATTGGCTGATTCATTTAAAACAAAATCGTCCAAAGCACCTAAGCCAATAATGCTGATTTGGTTTTTCCGGTTGATGTCATAATTCACTTTGAATTGAGCATCATTGTAAGTTGGTAGAAACGGTAATTTTAAAGCTGCGAAGAGGAGTTGTAAATACGAACGACGAGCTGAAAAAATGAAACTTGCTTTTTTTCCTAAGGGACCATCGAGTGTTAAGGCAAGGTCACTTGAACCCACAGCTATATTTGCAATAAGGTTTTCTTTGTTTCCTTCTTTTTGCTTGAAAGAGATGGCAGAACTTAGTCCATTGGCATAGTTCGCAGGAAAGGCTCCGGCATAAAAATCAATGGCTCGAATAAAGTTAATGTTCAATAAACCGACGGGTCCACCGCTACTTCCTTGTGTTGCAAAGTGATTGATGTTCGGTACTTCAATTCCATCTAAGTAAAATTTGTTCTCGCCTGGTGATCCACCTCGAATGATAATATCATTTCTAAAAGAAGCAGGTGAGGCAACACCGGGTAAGGCTTGGAGAACTTTACTGGCATCTCTATTCGCTCCAGGTAACCTTTCAATTTCCGTTGCGTTCAATGTTTTTAGAGAATTCGGAGATTCTTTTGGTTTTCTAAATGGATTTGCAACGACTTTAACTTCACCTTTCTCTAGAACGAATTCCTCAAGTGCAAAGTTTAATTCTGTTGGTCGTGAAACAGTAACGGTGATATCCGCTAAAATCAATTCGTTAAATCCTGCTGAAGACGCTATAATGGAATAAACACCCGGTTCGATACCATCGATTTTATAGTATCCCAAGGAATCCGTAAAAGCTCCTTTAGACAGGCCTACGATCTTAACTTTTGCAAATTCAACAGGTTGGTTGTTAATTGAGTTAATTATTATTCCCGAAATACTTGACGTTTGTGCACCTGCAATTAGATGTGAAAAAAGCAAGAATGTTAATAGAACGTACTTCATTATTAAAGATTATATAATACAATGTAGAGATTCAATGACGTTGCAATAATTATCCACGAAAGGTATGGAAAAATGTATAGAAAACTGTATCGTTTATTATCTGTGTAGAAGAGAAGGAATAGAATTATTATAAACGTTAAAGATGAGATTATTATTAAACCGAGAATAGGAGATTGAAAATGGAAAAAGGCGATATTCCAACTTACATTTAGAATCCATTGAATGCTAAAAAGACTTAGAATTTTACGTCGGTTGTAATGCGAACTGTACAGTCCTGTCATGAAGAAGGTAAAGCAAATCATTACAGTCATCCAAGCAAAACCAAATACCCAGCCCGGTGGCGTCCATGGAGCTTGATTCAAATTGGTATACCATTCAGACGAAACGCCAGGGCCGGTTAGTAAACCTCCAACAAGTAATGCCCCGAAGTTGAGGGTTAAGAAAGTTAAAAAGGATTTTATTTTACTCATTTTATGGTTTGCTTGTAAACGTTAAAGCCCCGAAGAACGAATTCCCCGAGGCCTTTAACTTAGCTACTACCACTATAGCTTTATAAATTTCGCTTGAAATTCTCCAGTTTCGTTTGTTAAAAAGATGAAGTAATTTCCGTTCGCTAATTCTGAAACATTCACAGTTCCATTTTCAGTTGAACCAGTAAGAACAGTCTCACCATAGATGTTCATTACTTTGTAATCATTTTTATTAAAGTCATTGATTTTTAATACATCTGTTGCAGGGTTTGGAGCAACATTAATCATTGTTACATCCGCTTCTTCGATTCCTGCAATCAATGGCAACAATACGATGTCAATTTCGTGAACAACACCGTTGGCTGCCGTAAGATCTGCAGTTAAAACAGTTGAAGTGTTGATCATCACACCGTTTGACAAATCAACAATTACATCTTCTCCGTTTAACATGCCAACAGGACCATTCATTAAACCTCCAGATAAAACTGTTGATCCAACTACGTGGTACAATAAGATGTCAGACAAGATTGGACTTGCAAGCAAACCTGGGATGTCAGTTCCTAAAGCCGATGCTAAATTGTCAAATGCTGTATTATTTGGTGCAAAAACCGTTAAAGTAGCAAGAGGATTAGTAAGAGCCGGCAATAATTCTGCTGTTGCAACTGCAGCCGTTAAAGAAGTGAATCCATTATCGATAGCAACATCAACCACTGTTTCAAAAGGTAAAAGTACTGCGTCAATTGTATGAACAATTCCGTTATCAACTGTTATGTCTGGTGTAACAACCTCTGCTTGATTTGCAAATACTTCGCCCATTGAAGTTTTAGTCATCTTTAATGTGTTTGTCGGGCTAAGTGGTGCAACAACAGCTCCGTTTGTTACTGCGGCAGCATCTACTGTTGTTCCAATAACATGGTACAATAAGATGTCAGATAAATTAGGCAAAGCTAAAAGTCCGGCAATGTCTGTATTCAATGCAGTCGCTAAATTATCAAATGCTGTATTGTCTGGAGCGAAAACTGTCAAAGTAGCCAACGGGTTTGTCAAAGCAGGAAGTAATTCCGCTTGAATAACTGCAGCAGTTAAAGAAGTGAATCCATTGTCAATTGCAACATCAACAACTGTTTCGTAAGGCAAAAGCACCGCGTCAACAGAGTGAACGATACCATTGTTTGTCGTTAAATCAGGAACGTTAACTTGTGCTTGATTTGCATACACGTCACCGCCCATTGACGTTTTCGTCATTTTAATTGTATTCGAAGCGTTCAATGGATTTACGATAGCACCGTTTGTTACAGATGCAGCATCTACAGTAATTCCTAAAACATGGTACAGTAAAATGTCAGTCAAGTTAGGAAGTGCTAAAAGGCCGTTAATGTCTGTGTTCAATGCAGTAGCTAGATTATCGAAAGCTGTGTTGTCCGGAGCAAAAACTGTTAAAGTAGCAGCTGGATTTTGAAGCGCCCCTTGAAGGTTCTGTTGAACAATCGCTGCATTTAGAGAAGTGTGATTTGGGCTTGTCGCTATAACGTCGTCATATACGTTCGTTTGCGCCGCAGATAAGAGGGCTGTAAAAGCAAAGCTCAAAACTAGAGCTGCTTTTTTAAACTGGAATTGTATTGTTCTTTTTTTCATAATGTTTAACGTTTTGTATTTTCTGTTGAACAAATGTATGTAATAATGTTTAATAAAAACAAAAAAAGATTAAACAAAATATTTTCACTTAGAGTAGTGTAAGGGTTAATTGTTTGATTATTAATTCTTTAAACAAATGTTAAAAAATGTTTTTATCCAAGATGAGGTTAAACAAAGGATGAAAATCAGAGATTTGATCCGCTATTAATGCATTTACTCTTACAAGTTTATCTCACCTCGTTTAAGGGATCTTTAAGACTTAAGCTAAATGCTATGGATCCGAGAACATCGATTCGAAGGTTATTAATTGCAGTTTAACCCAATGATTTATAATTATGGAAGTAGTGTTGAATAGCTTTAATGTATGATTTCAAAGTCAACATGAAAGTGATCGTCGTGCAAATCATTGATCACAGGCTCTAAGTTGCGCGTGATGTAAGGGCCGTTCGTAGCAAACAATTGCCCATGAGTTGTGGCGAACAATTCATCTCTTAAGTCTGTATTGAAAATTACCTTGGTTATTTTTAAACCTAATTTTTCAGCTTCAATGCGTATTTGATTGATTTCGTTGGCAACCATTTCAAAGTCTATCGAAATTGTCGTGTCATTAATGTACTGCCCTTTCTTATTGAATTCAAGAAGATAATGCATTGCCCCCAAGTCATCGAGGTCATAATATGGTTTGCCGTCTTTCATTAATGGCATCATCATGTCTACACTCATTCCGTTTTGATGTGTTCGATGGGGAAACATTTTACCTCCATGCTCATTGGAAAATTCCATAATACTGAACTTGCGCTTTTCACCGTTCAACTCGAAGGTTTTGAAAGTATTGATAACGGTTTGTGCAACTAAGTGGTGCGTAAAAGCACGGCCTGACAAATAACTTGCTGTATCGAAATACATAAAGTTTGAGCCAGAAAAAGGGATGAGTGTTCCGTTTTGAAGACTTCCTCTGCTTACAGAACCAATGGATTTCGTTTTCAATGAATCTTGAAAATTCTCTAAGTAATAGCGATCAACGATTGAAGGTTCGGGCAACGGTTCAAGGTCTGTTTGAGATTGATCGCTGACTTCTATGTCATCCAATTGGCTAGAACACGAAGTGATAAATAAGAAAAGTGTTAGAAAGGCTATTAAAGCGCGCATATTTTGTTTTCGCTTCATTTTGCAATTATCATACCCAAGTGAAATGTTTTATTTCCCGTTGTAGATGGCTTTGTTTTTATCCGTTTCTGCTAGGATAATTTCCAACCCGAAATTAGAACTAAGTTTCTCACTCAAAATATCCCAAATCACTTTAGCGATGTTTTCAGCTGTTGGGTTGATTCCTTTAAATTCAATACAGTCTAAGTTTAGGTTTCGATGATCAAAACGATCAAGAACATGCTCGTGGATTATTTCTTTCAATACCTTAAGGTCTATTACATAACCTGTTTCAGCATCAATTTCGCCTTCTACTATAACTTCAAGAACGTAATTATGGCCGTGATAATTGGGATTGCTGCACTTGCCAAAGATTTCTAGATTTTTCTCATCTGACCAGCCTTCTACAAAAAGACGATGGGCCGCATTAAATGTTTCTCTTCTACTAACTTTCATAATGGGACAAAGATAAGTGTTAAATCCAATCTTTAGAATTCATTTTTCTTGATTGAAATTATTGTAACGTCATCTGTTTGCTCTCCCGATGCAATCCAAGCATTGAAGTCTTCCTCAAATTCATGCCTTTGTTTTATGAGTGATAATTCAACATTCATTTCAAGGAGTTCAAGAATTCTTCTGAAAGAGAATTTTTTATCATTGGGACCACCAAATTGATCTTGGTATCCATCTGAAAACAAGTACAATTGATTCTCGGGGAGAAATTGTGTGTAATGCGTGCTGTATCCTTGGAAGCCAGAAGTAGGAGGGTCACCTATGTGTTTGTTGTCTCCTTTCAACATTGTGAATGACGTTTCCTCATAAATTAAGAAACGAGATCCCGCGCAACCAAAAGCCATTTCATCCTTATTATCATCAATAACACAGAGCGTCAGTTCCATTCCGTCGTTGATTTCAGTGTCTCCAGAGCCTCTAGGCAGCACATCAATCAAACGTTTGTCCATTTCATTCAAGATGTCCCCTGGATCTGTCATTCGTCCTTCTAGGATAATACTATTCAGTAGATTGATTCCAAGAAGTGTCATAAAGGAACCTGGAACTCCATGTCCAGTGCAATCACCAAGTACAAGGAATGTTTTCGATTCAATTTTTTCCATCCAATAGAAATCGCCAGAGACAATATCTTTTGGTTTATAGATGATAAAGTACTCTTTAAATATTGATGCGAAATTACGCTCGTGAGGCAATAAATTAATTTGAATTCGTTGCGCATAGCTAATGCTCGAGGTGATGCTATCTCTTTGATCTTTGATTAGTTTCTGCTGCTGACGAATCTCCGTGATGTCACGAGCCAAAGCAATGAAACCATTTATTAAAGTTTTTGAACCCGCAGCGTATAAGGTAGTAACGTATTGACCAATCCAGATGATTTCACCGTTCTTTTTGTGAATCGGAAATTCCTTATATGTACTTGCACTTTTTTGCTTGAAATGTTCAGTGTAATAATTGCTAACTTCTTCAGTATATTTTTTTGGAACAATTGAAACTGAGCTCTTGTTCAAAAGATCCTCTTTTGTATATCCTAGCTTTTCATAACAGATATCATTAAGGAAAATGAAATCGCCTTGTAAGTCACATCGATAAATGAAGTCTTCCGCATTTTGCACGAGTAATTCATACGTGTTCTCCAGTTCCATTTGTTCAGAAATATCCTGTCCAAGCATCACTTTTACATCTTTGGAAAAGTCCTTGTACTCCCATTCTACCCAATGGACTTTTGAATCATGACTCGCCATTGGAACAAGGTATTTTTCGCCGTCCTTAAATTCTTTTAAAACATCAACTTCTCTAAATCGACCTTCAAATGGAACATAATTGTTTAGAATTGAGATGTTTTGATTTAGCACTTCATTGTGCGTTGTTGCGATAAAATTTGAAATGTTTTCACTGGCATAAACAATTTTCCCATCGTTGGTAAACGCGATTGCAGGAATATTTCCTCGATTAACAATGGAGGAGATGAAGATCAATTTATCCAATGAGTCCGACCTCAAATAACTTAAGAAAATCAAAAGTGTTATCAAGGCAATATTGGCGATAATGAAATAAGATTTAGGGTAGACTTCATTCTCTACGATCACCACCATGATCATCGTTGCCATAAGAAGCACAGAGGTGAAAATGATCATAGATTTTATTCTATGAAGGAAAAATGGCGTCACTGATGTGGTTAAAACAAGACCGATTATATGGTAAGGATGCAGATTAGATAAGTACATCTCAATATAAGCTTCAAGCATTATTATGGCTACTCCAATTATTAAAAGTGGGCTTAATAAGCGCTCATTGGGTGTGCCGATCACAGATTTCGATAAAAAGTACAACCCAAGAAGTATAAACTCCATCGTAAGAACGAGACCTAAATGAAGGTCTAATTCATTACTGATCAAAGGTCCTACTATGTATGAAGATCCAGCAGCGATGATGCCTAACAGAATAATGTTGGGAGCCATTTGCAAGTGCACCTCGGTATCTTTGGTTTGAACAAGACTGTGCTTCTCAAATACCCTACTGTAATTGATTAAAATAATATTTACTCCAATGACACAGATTACGATGAGAATAATAAACCAATTTGTTTTCCAAACGGGCAGTTTTACATTGAATTCAAACTTGCTAATAGTACTAAAATGAACACCATCATAAGATGCTCTAACTTGCAGTGTATAGCTTCCATTGTCCAGATTGTTTAAATAAAGATCGTCGTTTTCATCTAAGGAAATCCAAGAATCACTTTTTTCTGTTAAACGGTATGAATATTGAATTTTTCCAATTTTTGGATTGTTGACATGAAACTTATACCGGAAAGAATTGATGCTCGTTCCATTTTTATCGTAGCGCGTCAAATCAGTAATGAT
The DNA here is from genome assembly GCA_047630755.1 of Crocinitomicaceae bacterium. Classification (GTDB taxonomy): domain Bacteria; phylum Bacteroidota; class Bacteroidia; order Flavobacteriales_D; family Crocinitomicaceae; genus UBA4466. Next base: position 140,092 of record JBLHYG010000005.1, read on the forward strand.
AGGTGCTAATGGAGTTCGTTGTTGGTCTAAAATATCCGTATTAATTAAAAACAAACCTTCGACGGTTCCAACATAGATGTTATTGTCTTCTTGAAACTGAGATCGCATGTGCGTTTCATAACCACCAAATCCAGATTCTGCATCGTAATCGGATTGACCAACAACAGCTCCCAATTTATTAACTTGAAGAATCGTGATTCCTTTGTTGGTTCCAACGATAAGGTTTCCTAAGCGATCTGCGTTTAAGGTGTAGTAAAGGTTGGTTTTAAAATAGTCGCTTCCTTTGAGAATTATTTTTTTAGAGTTAGCAGTGATCCCTACAATTCCCTTTTCCATCGTAAACCAAGTAGTTCCGTATACGTCGGTAGTAGAACAACCTGAATAGCTTCCTAATTTCTCATCTAGGGCTAGTCGAGAGAATTTTTCAGTCTCTTTATCGTATTTAAAAACCCCATAATTTGTTCCGAAATAGATTGACTTCCCTGAAGCCGTTAATTGACCCGTGTAAAAATAGTCAGGGAGTTTTTGTTTGTTTCTGAATTCTATTTTTTTTCCTGTTTTTAAATCTATTTTGAAAATCCCCTTTCCTGCAACACCAGCCCAAAGTGATGACTTATCAGACATGATAAACGTTACATTTTCATTCTTGAAAAGAAAATCATCGAATTCAGGTCGAGTTACATTGCTGAATTTTTTGATTCCAACATTCGTAGCTACGTAATAATTTTGATCAACTCGAGCAACAGCTTTAATCATAAAGGAGAACTCACTAAACCCTTCAGAGTTAAGCCGTCCGACGTATGTTTTTCCGCTATAAGTGGAAATTAAAATGTCATCGTAAATTGTTCGATAAGGTTGAGAAATTTCAGTTGATTCGTAAACTGGGTGCAATTGAATTTTAGTGAAGGCTTCAAGTGAGACTTTATAAATGCCTTTGCTTAGAGAACAGATCCAGTAATCGCCATTCAAATCGTAAATTATTTGAGCGGGATCTGAAATTTGTTGATTGTAATTATGGGCTACTGGGTATAACGACCTATCTCTTATTTGGAAAAGCTGGCCTTTTTCAGTGACCACTACACTATTTTTAGTGCTGGAATCTGAACTGAATGAAATAATCCTATCTCCGTCTGATGAAAATTCAGGTCTTGAATCAACTCTGCTTTTGTCAACAGTTCCATTATCATTGATTACGGCCTCTAGCCATTGGTTACCAGTAGCATTGAAAAGGATAAGTCTGTCCGAATTTATGTAGCCGAAATTGTACTGATTTGCTTGACTTTCACTTCTATTAAGATATTTTGAAAGGGTAGAAATGTTACCCTTACGAAGTAAATAATTCCCTTTACTTGTTAGAATAATAAATCCGTTTTTGATCTTAATGTAGTGGTGTAGTTTAATGTTTTCATCAAAATTCATTAGGACAGATGTCATTCCATTTGATTCTGAATAAATTTTGCGTTTACCTAGAAAGTAATGAGTCGATTGGCTTTTTAATACGGCAATTGATTCGCCCAATCCATCGGTTTTGAGCTTGAATCGATGGTAGGTTTTATTTTTGATAGAATAATAATAGAATCCTTTATACTGCGATGCAAAAAGAATAGAGTCACCTTCGATAATAAGGTTGTGAACATGATGGTTGTTATCACCTCCTTTTTCTAATACCTCTTCGAAATTTTTTCCATTGAAGCGCATTAAAGGCGCACCATCTGTTCCGATCCATAAATAACCGTCCTTTGACTGCGCAATACTTGAGATTGCAGCCATGGTTAAACCGTCTCGGTGGTTGTAATTTTTAAATGTGTAAAGTTGCGCGCTAGAATTCAATGCGCAAATCACCAAGTAAAATGATATTAAAAGTAGTTTTAGTTTCAACGTTGAAGAGACTCTGGTTTGTACCGAAAAATAGACAAATTCCGTGACAAAACTGGTAATAAAATGCAACTGTTATGCAATCACAACAATCTTCTCCTTAATATCATCCGCAATGCGCTTGGCTTTCTCCATCGAAGAAGCCGCAATAGTTACATGTCCCATTTTTCGATTGGGCTTGGTTTGCTCCTTACCATAGATGTGTATGTGAACTCCTGGTTGCCCTACTAAATCAGTCATTCCTTTATAGATCGCTTTGCCCGTGTGGCCTTCGCTTCCGATCAAATTTATCATGACACCAAAGCAGGTCATTTCAGTTGATCCGAGTGGCATATTTAACACAGATCGCATGTGCTGTTCAAACTGAGAAGTTACATTGCACTCGATTGTATGGTGTCCGCTGTTGTGAGGTCGTGGTGCAACTTCATTGACTAATATTTCACCATCTTTCTTTAAGAACAATTCAACAGCTAATATTCCTACCAATTCTAATTTATTGATAACATCAATGGCAATTGCATTCGCTTTGTTTTCAGTTTCTAAAGAAATGTTGGCTGGAGAAAACAAATAGGAAACTAAATTTGCCTCGTTGAATTCACATTCAACAGTAGGATAAACAGCGGTTTGTCCATTTTCGTTTCTAGAAACAATGACCGAAAGTTCTTTTTCAAAAGGAATCAAATCCTCAATAATTGAGGCTTCCGAGAAAGTCGATTCTAAATCCGCTTTGGATTTAATAATGGCAACCCCTTTTCCGTCGTATCCGCCTGTTCGCAATTTGTGAACGAATGGGATTTTACTTTCCAATTCCTTTAAATCTGCATTCGCCTCAATCATTTCGAAATCGGAAGTTGGAATATTATTTTCCTTATAAAACGTCTTTTGAAGCCCTTTATCTTTGATGATTTCTAAAATATGGGGCTGAGGAAAAACTTTTATTCCCGTTTTTTCAAGATCGTAAAGCGCTTTCACATTTACATTTTCAATCTCAACGGTTATCACATCCATATCTTTTCCGAAGGCCATAACGTCATCATAGTTAGTGATGTCGCCCTTCGTGAAAGTCGTTGCTATGTTTGCACTTGGAGCGTTGTCATCATTCTCCATAATGTGTACATGGATATCATAGCTGATCGCTTCTTGAATAAACATTCGTCCGAGTTGTCCGCCGCCAAGGATACCGAGGCGATGCGAGGTGCCAATTAGGTCTTTTTCCATGGTGCAAAGATAATGTCTATTCGGAAGAAAATCGTAACTTTGCTCTTCAAAAATGACATATTTGTGATACAAGTTTTAGACAAGTCATTCGACATTTTCATCCCAAAAGATGAAATAGAGCGCAAAGTACAAGTGTTGGCAAGTACTATTAACGCCGATTATAAGGGCAAAGAAGTTGTCTTTGTGGCAGTGCTTAACGGTGCGTTCATGTTTTCATCAGATCTTCTTAAGAACATTGATTTAGAATGCGAAATTACTTTCGTTAAAATGAGTTCTTATCAAGGGACACAGACGACGGGAAAGGTTGAAGAGCTTATTGGTCTTACGACAGATATTGAGGGTAAGGAGCTCATTATTATTGAAGATATTGTAGATACGGGATATACAATAGACAAAATAATTTCTTTACTAAACGGCAAGAACCCTAAGTCAGTTAAGATTTGCACACTGCTTTACAAGCCAGATGCGTTTAAAGGGAAATCGGAACCTGAGTATGTTGGTTTTTCAATTCCAAATGCATTTGTTGTTGGCTATGGCTTAGATTATGATCAAAAAGGACGTAACCTAGATGCGTTGTATAAAATTAGAGAATCGAAACAATAAATTGTATGATGAACATTGTATTATTTGGACCTCCGGGAGCTGGAAAAGGAACTCAATCAGAAAGATTAAAAGATAAATATGGTCTTATTCATATTTCAACGGGTGATGTGTTTAGAGCACTGGACCCTGAATCAGATTTAGCAAAATTGGCTAAAAGTTATTCTGATAAAGGAAACTTAGTTCCTGATGAAATAACGATCAAAATCTTAGAATCTGAAGTTTCGAAATTTCCAGACGCGAAAGGGGTTATTTATGATGGTTTTCCAAGAACAACTGCTCAAGCTGAAGCTTTGGATGCCTTTTTAGCGACAAAAGGAACAAGCGTAACTGCTATGCTATCTCTTGTTGTCTCAGAAGAAGAATTGAAAGCAAGATTGATTGCACGTGCTGAAGTATCAGGCAGAAAAGACGATGCCGACCCTGCAATTATTCAAAATAGAATTGAGACATATAAGAATACAACTGCTCCTGTTGCTGGTTTTTACAAAGCACAAGGTAAGTTGAGTGAAATTGATGGAGTAGGATCAATTCAAGATATTACTGAACGTTTATTCTCTACAGTCGATTCATTGTAATTGACGTTGCCCGAGAATCAAACTTAGAACAGATTAAAATAAAATAGATGGCCTCGGATAACTTTGTAGATTATGTGAAAATTCATTGTGCCTCTGGTAACGGTGGCGGAGGATCTGCACATTTTCGTAGAGAAAAATACATTCCTAAAGGAGGCCCTGATGGTGGTGATGGTGGTCGAGGTGGTCACATCTATTTGAGAGGAAACAAGCAACTTTGGACTTTACTACATCTTAAATTTTCCAAGCACATCAAATCTGGGCATGGTGCTTACGGTTCTGGGAATTTAAAGACAGGTGCTGAGGGAACAGATGTTTATATTGACGTTCCATTGGGAACAATTGCACGCGATCCAGAAACAGGAGAAGCGCTTTTTGAGATCTCTGAAGATGGACAAGAAGAAATCATTCAACGTGGAGGTCGCGGAGGATTAGGGAACAATCATTTCAAATCATCTACGAATCAAACGCCGCGTTTCGGTCAGCCAGGAGAAGAAGGAAGACAAGGTTGGAAAACGTTGGAGCTGAAATTATTGGCAGATGTTGGATTGGTAGGATTTCCGAATGCTGGAAAAAGTACTTTGCTTTCTGTTTTATCCGCTGCAAAACCTGAAATCGCCGATTACCCATTTACGACATTAAAGCCAAATCTTGGGATTGTAAAATACCGTGATTTGCGTTCGTATGTTATGGCTGATATTCCTGGGATTATCGAAAACGCTCACAAAGGAAAAGGTCTCGGATTGAGATTCTTAAGACACATTGAAAGAAACTCTCTACTTCTTTTTATGGTGCCTGCGGATAGCGACGATATTGCCAAAGAATATAAGATTCTATACAACGAACTGAAACAGTACAATCCAGAATTATTACATAAGGATTTTCTTTTGGCCGTCACAAAATGCGATATGCTTGATGACGAATTGATAGCTGAAATTGAACCAACTTTACCAGAAAATGTTCCACATGTATTCATTTCATCTGTTGCCCAAATGGGATTGGTTGAACTGAATGATTTGATTTGGAAAACATTAAATGATGATTGATTATTTAGAATCAATTGATCGATCTATAGTTTTAGCCATTAATGGATGGCACTCTCCCGTAATGGATGAAATAATGTGGGCCACATCAGGGAAAATGATTTGGATTCCCCTGTACGTCATGTTAATCATGCTTTATTACCGCAGAGAAACGTTTAAAAAAACATTGGTTTTTCTACTTTCTGCCATTTTGGTAGTTGCTCTTGCTGATTTAATTTCGGCGAAGTTGATCAAGGAATTAGTCATGCGAGCGCGGCCTTCTCACAATTTACTACTTACCGACAAATTGCATTTCTACCGCTTTGTAAATGGCGATTACTACAAAGGTGGTGAGTATGGATTTGTTTCTTCTCATGCCGCCAACTTCTTCGGGTTGTTCACTTTTGTTTCGCTTGTTCTTCGACACTATTACAAGAAAGTTACGTTAATCCTAATGATTGTTGCAACGTTCGTTTGTTTTAGTCGAATATACCTTGGTGTTCACTATTTATCGGACATCATTTTCGGAGGATTGCTCGGTGCCTTAATCGCTTATCTCGTCTATCGCTTCTTATTTATTGCTATTATTAAGAAAGAATTCATCAAGCAATGACCTACTTTTTTGTGTTTCTCGGAGGTGGATTGGGCAGCTTAGCTCGATTTTTAGTCAGTAAATTTTCGGGGCAAATTTTCACTACAAACTTCCCAATGGGAACTTTTATTTCTAACATGATCGCATGCGCCTTACTGGCCTTGTTTGTGGTTCTGTTCACAAGTAAATCCGCGGATTATCCTTGGATCCAACCTTTGCTGATTGTTGGGTTTTGTGGAGGTTTTAGCACCTTTAGTACGTTCGGTAACGAGACATATCAATTAATGGATTCAGGCAATCACCTGTTGGCCATTTTAAATGTTGTAATCTCTGTTTTTGTCGGAATTGGATTGATTTATTTAATCCGCTTGAAGTCTTAAGCCTTCGCCTCAGTTACTTCAAGTATTCTTGATTCTAAATCATCTCGCTTCTCAATAAACTTAGAGACATCAGCTTTCTGAATAGCGCCTTTCGTTTTATACGTTTTAAGCGTTGTAAACCATACATAAGCTAGAATTCCATAAACTCCAATGAAGAAGTAGTACCCCATGGCCAATAGCCAACTAGGGTAAACAAAGTAGTAGATCAAGAATATAACAGGGATGTTGAAAATTCCAATCGAAATTTTCCCCATGATTAATTTTACAGAGCTCCAAAACACCTTTCTTTTAAACGATTTCTCAGCAAATCTTTTGGCAAACTTATAGGGGATTAAACAATGAGCCACACCGATAAGCATTATTGGGAAAAGAAGAATTAGAATTAGCATTTCGTTCAAGCGGCCTCCTTTGGGGTTTTTCTTTTTCCAGAAAATATATTTATCCTCCAATTTCATTCGTTTCAAAAGAGAAAAATAACCTTCTGTATCGGATTTTAATTCGGCTAATTCACCGTTGGTTTCAAGGTCTTGTTGGTTCAACCATGTAGCCAGTTGCTTTGAGTAAATCCAGCGTTCCTTCAACGTTAATTTAGGGTCGTAAGATTCATTGTTCATTCCCTTACGGGTAATACTCATCATGTTTTCGTGGAACGGCGCGGCATCTTTTTTCTCAACATGCGTTACTTGTTCACGCATCATTTTCTCCAGAATTTTTGTTACGTCATTGATCGCTTTCATCGGATTCTCAAGATAGAGTTCTTTCCAATCGTTCAAGCAGATACGCTCTGAATTCGAGATCAAAAGTTCACTTCTCATTTTCCTAGGATCGGTGTAATTACATCCTATTCCAACCATATAAACACTCTTTTTCCAATTCATGTTTTCCAAAGTTGTAAATCCAATTTTTACAGCTCCTTTTTTAACCGGTTTTAGTCTGCGAATGAAAACGTCATCCGTAAATCCTTCTCCGAAAATCAATAAGTTTCTTCCTCCAGAAAGGATTCTTGAACATTGCCTGAAAACTTTCTCGTTCTTGTCTTTGGTGTCCCCACCATCTTGTTGTCGATAAATAGGTAGCATGTGACACGCCCACAGAAAAGGTCGTGTGATTTTCGTAAATACATCCGATCTAGTCATGAAAAAAACAATCGGAATCTGAAGTCCGGCAATAACCAATGGATCGAAAAAAGAAGCAGGGTGGTTACTCACGTAAATAGTTCTACCTAAAAGTTTAGGGCGACTATTAACCCTTACTCTTTTACGGAAGAACAATCTGAAAGCATATTTCAGCGTAAAAAACAATATAAAGTAGGCAATTCGCATTCGATATTTTTTATTTAGCGAGTAAAAATACTAATGTGAATCATTATTCTTCCGTCTTCTCGTCCTTATTTTTCAATTCTTTTTTGTCAGTTCTATTGTTTCCTAAATGGAATCCCAATTGAATTTCATGCGTAGAATTCCCCGCAAGTTGAATGGCTCCGATACCTTGTTCGTATCCGTAAGCCAAATAGAAGTTCTTTATTAAATTGGCGCCGAGCTGAAATGTTAACGCATTTGTAGTTCTATATTGAATGCCCAGCCAAACACTTTTATTGTAGATGAATCGCGCACCTGCGTCCAAGCTCATTGGGCTGTTTTCCGCAATTTTCAAAACTGCTGTCGGTTCGATTTGAAATTTATCAGCCGCTTCGAAGGCATATTTTGCCATAAAATAATAATGACGGTTGTAATTACTTCCCGTTTCAATTCCACCAAAAGTTGCTGTGTTTCTCAATAGTTGTGAAGTCGATATCCCTACAAATAATTCTTCATTATAGAATACGATTCCCGCATTTGCATTTGCAATATTTTGAGCAGAAGTGCTTCCTAAGAACTGCGAATAAGCAGGGTCATCCGCTTGATATAACGTAACTCGATCTTGGTTGATTCTAAAGTTACTCCATCCAACACTCAAACCAGCACCAATGTTAATCGATTTAATCAATGGAAGGTGAATCGAATAGCTTGCCTGAACCGACGTTCTATTGAAGGGGCCAATCACATCTGTCATTGCTATTCCACCAAGAACATGTTTCATCGATCCTGTTGTTCTTTCTGGAGCTTTATAAAAGGCTTTGCCTTCCGGATTGTATTCTTTCAGTACTTTTTCACCTTTCCCAAATCGGACGGGGCTGTTTCCTACGATGGCCATTGTTCTTGGTCCTCCATCGTATCCTAGCCATTGAGTTCTGGATGTCGCCTCAACATTGAAAGTACTTGTCATTCCACCCGCAGCTGGATTCAACAAATACGGATTGTTCGTCAAGTTGATGTAATGACTTTCTTGCTGTGCACTTGCCGAATAGGTTACTAGTAGGGCAAATAAAGCTGTGAATATTTTATTAATCATTTTCATTCGTTCTAAATTCATACTAGTTGATAATACTGACGTTACCTTTCAAAACCGTTTGATTCGCATCATTCAAATCTATTTTATAGAAATACGTTCCCATTGGCAAGTACTCTCCTTTAAATGTCCCATTCCAAGGTTCATCATATCCGACGGATTCAAAGACGACAGAACCCCACCGATTGAAAATAACAACATAACAATCTGGATAGCTTACATTTAAAAAGTCGATGACGAGAACATCGTTTTTACCGTCTAGATTTCCAGGTGTGATTACTGTTGGAATAATAGGATCAAACCCGTCACAAAGACTTCCGATTATTTGAACTGTATCAGAACTTTCTCCGCAAATTGGATTTGTCAAGGTGTAGACAATTGTATTTGTTCCCAATCCGAAATTATCAATTTCAGTTTCAAAGTTGTCGGGAGAGTCAATTGAAGCGATTCCTCCAATCACACTCCAGTCGGATGTTTGATCAATTGAAGGAGGTGTTGCGGTAAAGAGTAATGAACCGTTTTCAAGACAAATTGCTGTATCTGCTTGGCCAATTATAGGACTTTGCATTGAGAAAACCTGAACCGTATCTGAAGATGAAGGACATCCACCATTTGTGATCGTCCAGATGAAACTTTGCCATCCGTTGTCAACTAGAGTGGAAGTTGTATTGGCAGAATTCACATCGTCGATTACTCCATTTCCATCTGTGGTCCAAGTTCCAATTCCGAACAAAGGAATATTTGCTTGAAGAGCAACGTCTGCATCCATACAACTGTAAATAGAATCTTGAGTACTTGCTTGAAGGTCTTGTTGAGAATTGATTACGACCAAGCTATCAACTAGGCTTCCACACAATGTAGAACTAACAGTCCATGTGTAGACGTTGACTCCAAATCCGATGTTGTTTACACCAGTCGTGTTCGTGAATTGATTGTTAAAAGAACCTTGACCAGAACTTACTTCCCACAACCCAGATCCGCTTGTTAAAGAATCAGCATTTATTACTGCGCTGTTTTGACCGCAAAGAAAAAGGGTGTCGTCAACAATGTTAGCCGAGGAGGGGAAATCCAAAACTTCAATATCAAACGAGCACATTGCACTGTTTCCGGATTCGTCTATGGCAGTAAACTCAAGCGTTGATACTCCAACGGGGAATATACTTCCCGATGTCAATCCTGTTAGGTCAGTTTGGCTCATAGTCGCAATGCAATTGTCGCTGAACAAAGATCCAGGAAATGAAACCAAAGGATCACACGTAGAGATATTCGCTGGACAGGTTACAGTTGGCAATTCATTTTCAATAACATCCAATGAGAACGAACACGAAGCAGTATTTCCACCAGCATCGGTAACTGTCATTGTTATCAAATGATTTCCAACACCAGTAATTGTTCCCGGAGCAGGAGATTGTGTAAACGAATAGTTCGGGCAGTTGTCGACAACCAATGAAATCCCACTGTAATTTGGAAGGGAGAAATCACAATTGTTTCCAATGTTTTCAGTTATTGGCCCAGGACAAGTTATTGTCGGTGCGGTAATGTCATCAGGTAAAATTGTTGTAATACATGTTGCGAGGTTACCTTGTTCGTCCGTTAATGTGATTAATACATTCGTAATTCCACTTTGCGTTGAACCGGCAACGGGATTTTGCGTGATACCCATATTGGCTAAAATAGAACAGTTGTCCGTTCCAAGAACAGAACTAACTAAGTCAGGTACTAAGTACTCACAGTTTCCATTTATTGCAAGTGTTGAATTAGCCGGACACGTTGGAACCGGAGCCGTTGTATCCGATAATAGAGCGGTGAATTGACAACTTGCAGAGTTGTTGTTCTCATCTTCTACCGTAACAGTCACCAATGTATTTGATGTGATTACCGTTCCTGAAACTGGTGATTGTGTAAACACCAAGTTTCCGTTTGTTGTACAATTGTCACTTACGGTCAATGCTCCAGTGTAATCAGCTAAAGTCCCTGAACAGGCAGCGTCAACAATTACATTTTGGTTGGGAGAACAAGTCGAGATAATTGGGTTTTCTTGATCTTCAACATTTAAATCGAACTGACAAGAATTGGTGTTTCCAGCGAGGTCTTGAACAGTGATTGTTACCGTATTTGTTCCAACTGGAATTGATGTTCCTGCTGGTGGTGATTGTGTATAAATCAATGATCCTAAGAAAGTACAATTGTCATTTGCAGTCGTTAGGCCTGAATGATCGGCGAGTAGATTTGCACAGCCTGTTGTTGTTCCAACGGTGAAATTGGCAGGACATGAAATAGTAGGGGCTAATGTGTCAACGGTTTGTAACGTAAAATTACACGAAGCGGTATTCCCGAATGCATCCGTTCCAGTTAAAGTAATCGTGGCGTCGTTTCCGATTATTGATCCAGAAGGAGGTGCTTGCGTTACAGACACTGCGCCATAAGATAGACAATTGTCACTGGTAACGGCCAATCCAGTATAGTCAGGAACTGAAAGTGAGCAAGTTCCATCAAGAAAGTCGGATTGGTTTCCAGGGCAGGTAATTGTTGGGTTGGTTAAGTCGTCTCCAGAAACATCAAAATTATCGATTGCAATTGGAGCTCCATTAATCGTGTTGTCGTTGTATGTGAATCGAAATCCGATATCAAAAGAAGTTGCGTTCAGTAGGGCAGGAAGTGTTATTGAAACTGAAGTCCAAGCGTTGGAGATTGAAAAATCCGATCCAACTGCTGTCCATGATGCGCCTCCATTTGTAGAGTAAACCAATTCAGCAATGTCTTCGGTTAATACACCGTCGATTCTGTAATCGAATGAAACACTTAATGAAGACAAACAGCCTGCATCAACATTCGTTGCGCTAATAGCTTCATTGATTCCTGCTGGTGCATCGACATAAGCATGTTGTTCAGTTCCAGTAGCTCCGCATCCAGGAATTGTTCCTCCAGATGTAATATACATGGATGTTGCTCCGGGGAGAGACGATCCATTTCCTGCACAGGTATTGAAAATCCATGAATTGGGTGCAATATCTCCTGATTGTGTCCAGGAAGCTGAACCGGATTCAAAATCGTCGGAGAAAAACGATGTTTGACCAATTAAACTGCCTGAAAGAAGCAATCCAATTGCAAAAGTGAGTGATTTGATCATGAGTAAAAGTAACGTGTTCGTTGCGACAAATATAACCGAAACATTTGGCTTAAAAAACTGAGATAGAATTGATATTGAGTAGTTAACACCAATATTGCTAATAACTTTTCTGACAGGGCATTCCGAATTAGGCGGAGATGATCTACTTTAGTCAAAATAGTAAGCAATTTTAAGATGAAAAACGTTGGTGTTATTTGTGGAGGATTTTCCTCAGAATTCGAAATTTCTGTAAAGAGTGCAAAGAACATTCAGCAGAATTTCCCAGAGGCGTTTAATGCCTATTTGATTTACCTTCAAAAGGACGGCTGGTTTGTTGAACTGGATGGAACGAAGGTTGAATTGAATCCAGTTGACTTTACATTCAATAATGGGGCCAATAAAATTGACATTGCCATCGTCTATATTCACGGCGACCCAGGCGAAAATGGGAAGATTCAGGCCTATCTTGAAATGATAAATATTCCTTATGTGAATTCAGGACCACTTGCATCACAGCTTTCGTTTGACAAATGGTATTGCAATAAATTTTTGGAAGGGTTTGGATACAAAGTAGCAAAGTCGGTGTATTTGACCTCAGCCAATCAGAATCTTGATTCAGATGCGATAATCGCTGAATTGGGCTTGCCGATTTTTGTGAAACCGTGCGACTCAGGTTCTAGTTATGGAATTGCAAAGGTGAAAGAGAAAGATCAATTACAAAACGCAGTTGATGCAGCTTTTGCAGAAGGTAGAACGGTGATTATGGAAGCTTTTTTAGATGGAACTGAAGTAACATGTGGATTGTACCGAGATCAAAGCGGAGTTTGCGCATTGCCATTGACTGAAATCGTTTCAGAGAATGACTTTTTCGACTTTGCAGCAAAGTACCAAGGCTTGTCTCAAGAGATTACACCAGCGAGAATTGATAACGACTTGACTGTTGAGATTCAAAAGATTTCAAAAGAAATTTACCAGTTGCTAAATCTAAGATCTTTGGCTCGAATTGATTTTATGATTGTTGGAAACATACCTTTCGTAATTGAGGTAAACACAACTCCTGGTTTCTCAAACGAGAGCATTGTTCCAAAAATGATCGCTGCTGAAGGAATCTCTACGAAAGATTTCTGGACTCGAATTATGAAAGCCGAACTGGCCTAATAATTCGCCATCGCGTTCAATAATGATTCAATTCTAACTTTTAATGTTCCAGATGAACAGGTATTGTTGTTCACGATAATAGCGAATGCCAATTTCTTGTCCGATTTTGTCGTGACATATCCAGCATAACTTTTAATTCGAGTCATAGAACCACTTTTCGCGACAACTCTACTTTGTCCCGCTTGGCCTTTGCAAACATTTCTCAACGTTCCGCTAACTCCCGCTATGGGCAGTGAAGCTTTAAAATCGGCCGCATATTTACTTTTGTGCATGTAAGACAAGAACTGCGTAAAATGATGCGATGAAATGGCATTGTTTCGCGATAAACCGCTTCCATCGTTGATTTGTAATCCAGAAGTATTCATCTTGTCTGCCCAATATTTTGCTAAAACATTTAATCCAGAAGTAGTACTGCCGTCTCCCGTTTTTTCATACCCAATCATGTTAATCATGTGCTCCGCAAAAAGGTTCACACTTCGGTAATTCGTTTCTTTTATCATTACCGAAAGTGGCTTTCCCTTTGTCGAATGCAACAAAGTTCTCTTCTCGTAATCCGAAGACGTACTTTTAATGTCTTTATCTCGGGCCGTACTAGGCAATTCATATATTTTGATTCCATTATCGACAATTGCCTTGTTGAATTCATAGGCGAATTGCATTTCAGGGTCTGACAAACTTCCTTTAACCAAAAAGCTTGATTGGTTAATTGGTAATGTTCCGGACCCAAAATAGTCGTCTGAATACGGCGCACCAAATAAATATGCGTTGTCTCCGCTCTTTTTAGATGATAACACATAATTGTGAAATGTCATTCCGGGAACATACGGTTCGATGGATTGAATTGTTGACGGTTGTCCAGCAACAGAAGAGGTTGAAAAGGTATAGCGCAATAAATTGTCATAAATGGTCAAACCTGAAGGCGATGCGCCATAATAGTTCCCCATGTCCGACCAACTCCAACCTCCAGGAGCACCTTCATAGCCAAATTCGGAAGCATCGGCAATTACACCTCCGCTAATTTCTTTGATTCCAGCTCCTTTTATTGCATCGATCCAATTCGTGAAAAAGTCAAGTTGGTGCCCTTCTTTATTAAAGTACTTGCTTCCAATAGAAGCATCACCGCCACCTCTAATCCAAATGTTTCCATTTAGCACACCGTTCGAATCAATTTCTCCGTCAATATAAACACGCGTTTCTGACTTGTGTTTGGGGCCTAGAATATCCAAAGCGGTTCCCGTGGAAAAAAGTTTGGCTGTCGATGCGGTGGGCAAAGTACGCTCAGGATTGTACTTCGCAACAACGCTGCCGTCCGAAAGATCAATTACGTGAATGCTAATCGAAGCGTGTTCCATCCCGGCCTTTCCTGCAAAGGAATTGACTGCCGATTCAACACTATTCTGCGAAAAGGCAAAGGGTGTAAGAAATAGAAAATTTAGAAGGATGGAACTTAGTATTTTCATTGCGTGTTTTTTTATTAAATGTCTTAAGAATGTTCAATGAATGTGCCAAAAGGTTAAAAACTTTTAAACAAATGTTCTCGGAAATAGAACTCTTGATGTAAGTTTGCGTTATATATATCCAGTGAAAAAAATTAAAATATTAAGGATTATCAACCGTTTTAACATCGGTGGTCCAACGTACAACGCTACTTTTCTAACTAAATTTTTAGGAGATGAGTATGAAACCAAATTAGTTGGTGGCTTGCCTGATGTCGGGGAATCTGATTCACTGTACATTTTAGAAAAATACGACGTCGAGCCCATTTTAATGGAAGAAATGGTTCGGTTACCGAGTATTTCTAGCGATAGAAAAGCGTATTTAAAGCTAAAAGAGATAATTAAAGAATACCAGCCAGACATTGTTCATACGCATGCTTCAAAGGCGGGAGCATTGGGTAGAAAAGCGGCTAGAGCTTGTAATGTCCCTATCGTGATTCACACATTTCACGGACATGTTTTTCACTCGTATTTTGGAAAAGTAAAGACAAACCTTTTTAAGGCAATTGAAAGAAATCTCGCCAAGAAATCCGATGCGATTGTAGCAATTTCTAATATTCAGAAAGAAGAATTGGTGAAAACGCATAAGATTTGCAAAGCAGATAAAATGCATGTGATTCCGTTAGGGTTTGATCTTGAACCATTTCACCAAAAACGAATAAATTCAAGAACATCCGAGCGAGAAAAGTGGAAGTTAGCAGAAAATGACGTTGCGATTGCCATTGTTGGACGTTTGGCTCCTGTAAAGAACCACAGCTTCTTTTTTGATGTGATTACTGAAGTGTTGAGTAAAACCACGAAATCAATAAAAGTATTCGTAGTGGGGGATGGCGCCGAACGTGAAAAGATAGCACTAAGAGCTAAAGAAATCAATAAATTGCATAACAATCGCATAGCGTTAACGTCTTGGATCTCGGATATTGGAGAGTTTAATTCTGCCATGGATATTGTGTGTTTGACCTCGAATAATGAAGGAACACCAGTGAGTCTGATTGAAGCTCAAGCAGGAGGGATTCCAGTCGTCTCAACAGATGTAGGTGGCGTTAGAGATATTGTTCTGAATGGTGATACAGGGTTTGTTGTGGCGGTAAATGATCAGGAATCCTATGTCAATCGTGTGTTGGAATTGATTGAGGATGAAAATAAACGTGAAAAAATGTCACAAAATGGGTGGACCTTCGTACAAGATAAATTCCATTACAAGACTTTAGCACGAAACATGGATATTTTGTACAAAGACTTGTTAGAAAAGAAGAGATAATGATCAAGCGAAGATTATGGTTTATTGTTACTGTTATGATTCTGATTGTTCAGGGCTGTGGAGTAAATAGTAACCTAATGTGGAAGTCGGAAAAAGGAGTAGAGGTTAACTCTGAAGAAATCCCCTTAAATCCCGAAGAAGAATACAAGCTTTCAGTAGATGATAAGATTACGTTTAGAATGACAACGAATAATGGAGCGATCCTCATTGAAACGATGAGTGGATTGACAACTGAACGATTGATTCAAAGCGCTCCCGTTGAGTATTTAATTCGCAAAGACAGTACCGTTGAACTTCCAAAACTAGGGAAAGTTAAAGCGGCGGGGTTGTCAATAGAGGACTTCGAAGATTCGTTGGTTTCTCAATATTCGAGAGAGTATCAAGAGCCATTTATTCAGGTAAGGATTACAAATCAAAGAGTTATCGTTTTTCCAGGAAATGGTTCCGACGCGAAGGTGATACCGCTGTTGAATGTTAATACGACACTGATGGAGGTTATTGCTCAAGCTGGTGGTATTACCGATAGAGGGAAGTCAAACACGGTTAAGTTGATGCGGAGAGTAAACGGAGAGCGTAAAGTTTATGTGATGGATTTATCTGTTATGTCGGGGTTAAAGTTTGCAGATATGGTTGTTCAAGCAAATGACTACATTTATGTCGAGCCAACTCCAGATATTTCCAAAGAACTTGCTGAAGATATTGTTCCAATAACATCGATTATATCAACCGCACTTTTAATAGTATCAGTAATTCAATTATTTAAATAGGTGAGTTCGAAGAAAAGTTTCATAATAAATAGAGCCTACGATCCTCTTATCTTAAGAACGATTGTAAGACGCTTTTGGTGGTGGCCTTTAACGTTCATCTTTATTTTCGGATTGTTCGCATTTTTGTATTTGAGGTATACGAAACCTGTGTATCAATCGACGATGGTGATTCAATTGTCTGATCAGGATAATGCAAAAGACGTTCTAGAATTTGAAAATCTAAACTCTCAGGACAATGATATTTCAGAAGTTGTAGAACTCCTGCGGTCTGAGCTTTTGTTCGAGAGGGCTGTGAGCGGGGTTAATTTAAATGTGAGCTTGTTTTCCAGAGGCCAGGTCCTGACAGAAGAGAAATACCTTTCGAGTAACTTCAATGTTCAGCCCTATCATTTATATGATTCATCGCTAATTAGTGTAGAAATTGGAGTAGACTATTCAGGTGATATTCTTACGTTGACGTATCCTTTAAATGGAAAAACAAAAAAGCTTAAAGGGAAATTAGATACGCATCTCATTAATGAAGAGATGGATATTGTCGTTAAATCTAGTAACTCAGGTGGTCTTAGGAAATCATCCAAGCAAAACGAATTGTTTTTCACCTTTAATAGTATTAAGTCTGTTTCTAAAAGACTGATTTCTGGTCTTGAAATAACCGCTTTAGATGTTAATGCAAAAACAATTGGGATTACGTTTAAGGGGCATAATCCGCAACTCTGTCATGATATGACACTGGCTTTGGCCAAGTCATTTACTTCTTATGATGAAGAGATTAAACGCCAAGGCTCGGAGAATGTTTTGAATTTCATTGACGAACAATTGGATTCGCTCGAGAATGAATTAAAGTCATCAAAAGACAGCTTGTCAATTTTCCAGAGAAAGGCTCAGATGCCTGATCCAGAAATGATTGGAACATCAATTTCTGATAATGTTTCGAAACTTCAAGATCAATTGTTTATCGTTGAAGAAGAACTCAACGCTCTCATGGTCGCAGGTAAAATGCTTCAGAAAAACCCGAATAGATTAGAAGTTTACCGAATGTTACCAGAGATGTTAGGGAGATCCTATGAGCAGTCATTGGTCAAACATTTGAATGAGTTACACAATCAACTTGAAGCCAGGGAAGATCTATTGTTTAGCGTGACTCAAGAGAATGAAGAAGTATTGAAATTAACGCGAAAAATCAATTCTAAAATAGAAATGATTCAGCGAAGTATTGATGCAATTGATTCTCGACTGCATACCAATGCAGGGCTTTTGCAATCAAAAATTAATTCTCTTCAATCTGAGATTTTTGATCTTCCGGAGAAGAAAATGGAATTCAATAGACTGAAAGGCATCCAGGATTTAAATGAGAAGTACTTTTCGCTTCTTACTGAGAAGAAAGTGCTTTATGCAATTTCCGATGCTGGTTACGCATCAGCGAATAGAGTTTTGAAGCAACCCGATGTGAATTATGAACCGGTCGCTCCAAATAAGAACTTCATTTATGGTTCGTTCATTTTCTTTGGACTGATCGTAGGATTTGGGATCATGTTGCTGAAGTACTTGACATTCAACGAGATTAATCTTCTTGAAGACTTGGCAAACGTACTTCCAGAAAAAGCCTCAATATTGGGTGGAGTGCCCTTGTTTAAATATGCAATGGAATATTCTCAATTGGTTGTTGCTGAAGCTCCGAAGTCAATGATGGCGGAAGCTATGAGAAAGATTCGAACAAATTTGAGTTACGTTCATCCCAATTATAAAACCATTGCTATTTCATCATCAATATCTGGTGAAGGTAAAACATTTGTTGCCTTGAACTTGGGCGGAATCATCGCCATGTCTGGGAAGAAAACGATTCTTCTAGATTTGGATTTAAGAAAGCCAAAAGTTCACTTAGGGTTTGACGTTGATAATGTTCACGGTATGAGTTCACTTATCGTAGGACATTCAACAATTGATGAATGCATTAAAAAATCGAAAATTCCAGAATTAGATTTCATTACAGCGGGGCCAATTCCACCGAATCCTTCGGAGTTAATATTGAGCCAAGGATATCAAGATATTATCGATGAATTGAAAGAACGATACGATGTTGTGATAATAGACAATCCACCTGTAGGACTTGTTTCCGATGGTGTTAGAAACCTTACTGAAGCCGATATTCCGATTTATGTGTTTAAGTCACAATATTCGAAACGTAATTTTGCCAGTCGTATTCAGGAACTTTTTGACGTTCAACAATTGAAATCATTGAATGTTATTTTGAATGGTGTTCAAACAAGTAGAGGGTCAGTTTACGGGTATGGTTACGGATACGGGTATGGTTACGGATACGGCAGCGGTTATCTGGATGATGAGCCTGAGAAGTTTAAGAAGGCGGCTCGTGCTAAAAAATGGTACCGCCGAATCTTTAAGTCCAAGAAAAAGGATTAATTAAATTGAGTAGTTTTACTCCAAAATAGATTTCTTCTGTCCAATGAAATTACCTACATTTGTAGCTTACTTTAACTTCTAAAGATTGCTAATTAAATTGCTGCAAATTCTCGGGTTCGGATTGGGCGGAATGCTCGTCGCAATTATTAGTAATGTTGTACTTCTCAGGTTCTCAAGATCTTTAGGAATTCGCAATAAGAATGATGTTGTTATTCGTTGGAGCAATGAATCAAAACCTTCATTGGGTGGCGTAAGTTTCTTCGTCGTTTTCGTATTCGCAGCAGTTGCATATTCCATTATTTTCATAGATGAACCCGATGTATTTCGGAACAAACAATTCGTTGGGCTTTTCGCAGCAGGTTCTGTCGCCTTTCTCATGGGGTTGGCCGATGATGCTTATAACACACGACCATTAATTAAACTATTTGCCCAGATCTTGTGCGGATTGTTATTTGTTTGGACAGGATCACATATTGACCTTTTTCATTCTTACTTCCTGGATTCAACGGTAACTGTAATTTGGGTTGTTATCGTAATGAACTCTCTGAATATGTTGGACAACATGGACGGTATAACGGGAACAACAGTATTCTTCATATTGTCTACTTGTCTATTGTCATGGTGGTTAATTGGAGGGTTTAATACGAACGTTTGGAGCCTCATGAATATTGCAGTTATTGGGGCTGTCTTAGGTTTTTTAACGATGAATGTTAATCCTTCCAAACTCTTTATGGGAGACGCCGGCTCGCAGTTTATTGGACTCTTCGTAGCATATTATGGAATGGAATACCTTTGGAATATTCCAGTGGATTGGAATGTGAAAATGGGATCAGAAATCCCTTCTTGGGTGGGACTTTGTATTGCACTCGTAGCCTTCACTCCAACTGCGGTAGATACACTAACAGTCGTTATTAATCGATTGAAAAAGGGTCAGTCTCCAATGGTTGGAGGAAAGGACCACACAACGCATCATCTTGTTTATTCTGGATTGACGGACATTAAAGTGTGGTATGTATTTGTGATTATTGGCATGATATCTAGTCTTCTGGCAGTTGCAATGGTAAATCTTGTTAAATTGGAAATGGCTGTTCCGATCGTTTTTTTCGTAGCATACTTCGTTTTCGTGTTCATTATCCTCTACCGCAACACGATTAAATTTAAGGCACCTAAGAAATAGATAGTTCTTATTTCTTATTTTCGTGTATGCCTAAAATTAGTCCCTCAATTTTCTTTATTTCATCTCTATTTTTTGCTGTTTCTTGCAACTCACCGAAAGAAGAAGAACCAGAACCAAAAGTTGTTAATACCGAGTCAAATGAATCGTTTTCAATGCCTGTTCTTCCAACTGAAATGGAATTTGGTGACCAGAAAATAAAAATCGATAATTTCGACATCCAAGAGCGATTGGATAAAGAACTAATTGTAAATACGTTTTACCACAGTTCAACGATTCAGTCTTTCAAAAGAGCAAACCGCTTTTTCCCAACCATTGAAAAAATCCTAAAAGAAGAAGGCGTTCCAGACGATTTTAAATATTTGTGTTTGATTGAAAGCGGATTGACGCAAGCTGTTAGTCCTTCAGGAGCGAAAGGGTTTTGGCAATTTATGCCAGCAACTGGAAAAGAATATGATTTAAGAATCGATTCTGAAGTGGACGAAAGATTGGATGTTGAGAAAAGCACCAGAGCAGCTTGTCAATACCTCAAAGATGCCAATTCAAAATTTGACGATTGGTTGTTGACATCTGCTGCTTATAACAGAGGCGTTGGAGGTATCACTAAAGATCTAGAGCGACAAGGAGTTGATGATTACTTTGACCTCCATTTAAACAATGAAACGAGCCGCTATATGTTTAGAATTTTAGCGCTTAAGTTAATTTTTGAAAATGCCAAAGATTACGGATTCGATAAAGACAATATGTCGCTTTATGATCCTATTCAAACGCGTTCGATTGCAGTAGAAGAGTCAATTGACAACTTAATGTCTTGGGCGGTCGAAAACGGTTCGAATTACCACATGCTTAAGATTTTGAATCCTTGGATTAAATCAGATAAGTTGACGTTTAAAAGTGCACCATACACAATTTTATTACCTCTATAGTGAGCAAAAAAGACTACATAGAAATTTACGGAGCGCGCGAGCACAATCTGAAGAATATTGATTTGAAAATCCCTCGAAATGAGCTGGTTGTTTTCACGGGCTTAAGTGGAAGTGGAAAGTCGTCATTGGCTTTTGATACGATTTTCGCGGAAGGTCAAAGAAGATACATTGAAACATTCTCGGCTTATGCACGCCAGTTTTTAGGTGGATTAGAAAGACCGGATGTCGATAAAATTGAAGGACTGAGTCCCGTGATTTCTATCGAGCAAAAAACCGTTTCAAGATCGCCGCGTTCTACAGTTGGAACAATCACTGAGATTTATGATTTCATGCGTTTGCTTTTCGCACGTGTGAGTACGGCATATTCTTATGTGACCAATGAAGAAATGGTGAAGTACTCCGACGATCAAATCGTTGATCTAATCCTTGATAATTACAAGGGTAAAAAAGTAATCGTTCTTGCGCCAAAAATTAAAGGTCGGAAAGGACATTACCGTGAATTGTTCGAACAAATTACCAAAATGGGTTTCACCAAAGTGAGAGTCGATGGTGAACTGAAAGACATCACCAAAGGAATGAAATTGGACCGTTACAAAATTCACGATGTGGATATTGTAATTGACCGCTTGGAAATTGGAAAGAAGGACAAGCAACGTATTTATGATGATGTTGTCACGGCGATGAAACACGGTACTAAATCGATGATGATCATGGATTATGAAACGGGAGATGTTCGTCATTTCAGTCGATCATTGATGTGTCCAACCAGTGGAATTAGTTATCCTGAACCAGAACCAAATTTATTTTCATTCAACTCGCCTTATGGTGCATGTAAAACGTGCAGTGGACTTGGTGAGGTGACAGAGGTAGACATCGATAAAATTATTCCAAACCGCGAAAAAACGATTAAAGCAGGAGGAATTATTCCACTCGGAGAATTCAAACGCAAGTGGATTTTTGACAAATTAGATTCCTACTTGACGCAAGAGGGGCATTCATTGACAACGAAGATTTCAGAACTTAGTGATGAGGCATTAAACGTCGTTCTTTATGGAAATGAAGACATCGTTCGGTCTGGAAAAGACAAGTCGGTGATTTTTGAGGGAGTGATTAATTTTATTACCCGTCATTCCGAAGAAAGTTCGGCTCCAATTCAACGTTGGGCGCAGACTTTTATGAATAAGAAAATCTGTGGAACATGCAAAGGAACACGGATTAAGAAAGAAGCACATTATTTCAAAATAGGAGGGAAGCACATTGGAGAATTGGCGCAAATGGACATTTCGGACGTCTCTGTGTGGTTCAAATCAATAGAAGATCAATTATCAGCAAAGGAAAAAGTAATCGGAGTAGAGATCTTGAAAGAGATCAATAACAGATTGGATTTTATTGTTGAGGTGGGCTTGACGTATTTATCGTTGCATCGATCGGCCAAAACCTTATCCGGGGGAGAAGCGCAACGAATTCGATTGGCGACTCAAATTGGAAGTGAGCTTATGAACGTTTTATACGTTTTGGATGAGCCGTCTATTGGTTTGCACCAACGCGATAATTCAAGATTGATCACATCATTAAAACGATTGCGAGATACTGGAAATTCAGTTATTGTTGTTGAGCACGATAAGGAAATGATAGAAGCGGCAGACTTTGTTGTGGACATTGGACCTGGCGCTGGAGTTTATGGTGGAGATATAGTAAACGCGGGCCCGATTAAAGAATTTCTAGCCAAAGATTCTTTAACGAATCAATACCTGACGGGTAAGAAGAAAATTGAAATCCCTTCGAAACGTCGAAAAGGAAATGGAAAGAAATTGCAGCTAAAAGGCGCGACTGGAAGAAATCTTCAAAACGTAAACCTGTCCATTCCATTGGGCACTTTCACATGCGTAACTGGCGTTTCTGGTAGCGGAAAATCTACTTTGATAAATCAGACCTTGTATCCAATTTTATTGGCTGAAATCTACAACGGTGTTAAGAAACCATTGCCGTACAAGTCGATCTCGGGAATGGAGCACTTGGATAAAGTCATTGAAATTGATCAAAGTCCAATTGGAAGAACGCCTCGTTCAAATCCAGCAACGTATACAAAGATGTTTGACGAAATTCGTTCGTTATTTGCTAGTTTACCAGAAGCTCAAATTCGAGGTTATAAACCTGGACGGTTCTCTTTCAATGTTGTTGGAGGAAGGTGCGAAACGTGCAAAGGCGGCGGTATGAAAGTTATCGAAATGAACTTCTTACCAGATGTTTATGTGGAATGCGAAACGTGCAACGGAAAGCGCTACAACAGAGAAACATTAGAAGTTCGCTTCAAAGGAAAATCAATTAGTGATGTTCTCAATTTAACAATTGACGATGCTTCCATTTTCTTTGAAAGTATTCCTAAAATAAATAGAATCCTGGCAACTTTGGTTTCCGTTGGTATGGGGTATGTTAAACTTGGACAACCCTCTACAACTGTTTCGGGAGGTGAGGCGCAACGCATTAAATTATCGACAGAACTTTCGAAAAAGAGCACAGGGAATACGATGTTC
This sequence comes from Crocinitomicaceae bacterium, assembly GCA_047630755.1. Lineage (GTDB taxonomy): Bacteria > Bacteroidota > Bacteroidia > Flavobacteriales_D > Crocinitomicaceae > UBA4466. The sequence continues at coordinate 163,585 of JBLHYG010000005.1, forward strand.
ATCTTGGACGAGCCTTCAACAGGTTTGCATTTCGAGGACATTAAAATGTTGTTGCAAGTACTGCAGCGTTTGGTTGATGAAGGAAATACGGTTTTGGTAATCGAGCACAATTTGGACATTGTCAAAGTAGCGGATTACATCGTTGACATCGGCCCGGAAGGCGGTAAGGGGGGCGGCGCAATTATTTGTTCGGACACTCCTGAAAAGATCGTTAAGAATTTCGCGGACAAATCACATACGGCACGTTACTTGAAAGACGAACTTAACTAAACTTAACAATAAGGTAATTTATTTTTCGTTTCTTACATCTATGAAACGACTACTACTATTCCTTTTTTGTTTCCCTTTGGCGGCACAGGCCCAAGAGACAAAAACTTCAATTGGCTTTAATTTTAACCCAGGCTATTCTGATGTTCATTACATGACTTGGTCATCGGTAAGCGAGAATTATACCGATTCGATCAATGCATTGGAAAGTGGCGTTTTTACATTTTCGGGACACCTCTTCTTTCGGCATCAATTGACTGAGCGACTTGAACTTTCTTGGGGTATTGGATACAGGGACTTAGGGTATAATTCGAAGGCTGAAATAGTCGTTCTGCCAAATGGAACGCAAGAGTTTTCAAACACGACCTTTCGACAAGGGTTTCTGCAATTTCCAGTAAGCTTAAACGTCAATATAGTTGGCGGACTGTATGTTTCGGGTGGGATTATTGCTTCAACATTGATTGGTGCAAAATACCGTCAGGAAATGACAGATTTAACGATCATCGATCCAAATTTGACAGGAGGAGATCAACGAAATCTGAAAACGTTTCAATTGAGTTCTACATTTGGAATCGGATATAAAATGAAATTGACGGAACAATGGAGCATGTATGTTGAACCTTCGTTTTCGTATTGTTTTACGCCACAACAGTCAAACGAACCGTTTGATAGATCACCGTGGAGAGCTGGGGCGAATATTGGCTTTGTTCATCGGTTTTAGAAAATAGATAATTCAAGCTACCGAACGACACGTCTGGTTATGCGTTGGTTATTTTCCATGTATACCTTCAATATGTAATTTCCTGCGGGTAAATCACCCAATGAAAGTTCTGAATTCATTACGCTCTGCACTTTTTGTTCAAGAATTTGGTGTCCGATTAAATCGTACAGAACAAGCTTCTCAATTCGCTCGCTACTTTTAATGTTCAGGATACCTACAACTGGATTAGGCCAGACAGATACATCCAATAGATTTCCAGCCAACTCAGTTACGTTTACGTTTGCTTCACAATTTTCTGAATATCTCGGTGGTATTAATCCGCCAGCATCTGCCCATCCGTCAAAAACAGAGTTGCCATCAATAGTAAAACACAAGGTTGAACTTGATTGTTCAAAGGGAATTGCAATCGGTAAATTAAACCCCATTGTAGAACCCATTCCTTCAATAATTGAAACGAAACCTGAATCCATTGGATTTGAGCCCAAAACCCATCTTTCATGATATAACCCATCGTTTAATAACACGGAATCATAAGCCATAACCAATATTTGAGGGTAGTCCATATTGTTCAATGTTTGAGGATACGGTTGGCCAACAACTAAATTATCAAAATCATACAAAATCTGTTCTTGGTTCGTGTTAATGTCCCACTGATAGATTAATTTATTCGGTGTGTCTTGTCGAAATATGACTTTTATCCCATCGGGATGGAAATCAGTTCCACTTTGATACGTTTGTTGATTGCCCCAATTATCAACCCAATCTACAATGGAATGTCCGTGAAGTGTGTGATAAGATATTCCACCGAGAATAGAATCATTTCCAAAACTTAAAGGCTCTGTAACTGTTTCATGTTCATGGTTGGCCCAGTAACGAAATTTGGCTTGAATCAAAACCGCATTTGAATCTGGAAAGGGCATGTATGTCTGAGCCAAAATGTTGCTGCTCATCATAATAAGTATAAGTGCACAAAGCATTCTCATATAAACTGAATTTAATGTCTTACTAAGTTATCTCAATTATTCTTGAATGTCAAAAATGATTCGTAGATATCAATTATTACCAGCAATTGACATTTTTAACCCATAACCCATAACCCATAACCCATAACCCATAACCCATAACCCATAACCCATAACCCATAACCCATAACCCATAACCCATAACTAATAATCAGGAACCTGAACCGCACTGCCAACAGGCTTGTGAATCACCACGCGAGGGGCTAATGGCAGAGGTTCAATTTCAGGTCCAAAGCAATTAAAAGCCCCTACAGTTTCAGCAAAAGAAACTCGAAGTCTTTGAATTCTTTTTTCAATCCAGTCTTTCATTAATTGAACTTCCTTTTCAAAATCACTTCCTTTAAAATAACCGACTTCATCCAATGGCCAACGCGCCTCATTTGCTTTGATCTCTGGTCGCAATTTCTCTGCGTTTTCATCAATCATTGCGTGAATGTTTTCTAGGGAAAGGACACCATTGTCATATAGCTTCATGAACTTCTTGGGAAGCTTTTCTGCGTAACCATCCGGGTTCAATTTAACCAAACGTTCAAAGAGTTTATGACTTTGGATATCACAAATGTCTTCCGTAATTGGTTCGCCATCGCCTTCACGGCCGAAGCTGTGATCGAAATCCCAAGGGCAATACAAGTATGGACTTGAAGAATCTCGTTTGAAGAAATAATTGTTTTTCTTGATGCCGTCACCGTTGTTCGTGATAAGAAGCAGCAAGTGCCAATCCATTATGTTGTCGATAGAAAAGTACTCTGTGAACACCTTGTTTTTAAAATCTTCATCCGACGAATTATGAATGAATTCCGTCAATTCATGAATATCGTTTTTCTTGTTCGAATCTGAAATTTCAGGATACCGCTGATTGTAATACGCCCGCTTGATTAATTTCTTCTTTGCTTTTTGAGAAAAGTATGCATAACGCTCATCAACCTCACTGTAATGAGCGAAATTCTTGTAACGGGAAGCGTGTTCGCTTGGCGGAAAATGAAGCGGCGGTTCCTTAAACAAAGCCGCTTTCGGATCTTTTAAATCCAATCCCAATCGGAATTCATCAACGCCTTCAACGATGGAGTAAATACCTTTGTAATTCTCGTTTTCATAAAGAACAACATAATCTACTTTTGGGGCGTAATTTCCTTCTGAGAACAATCGAAACAATTCATAGCTAATTTTATTTCGCATGAACGTTTTGTCGATGTAATCCGCGTTGAGTTTCCAATAAATATTTTTGTCCATCCCAGCGAACGACTTCGGTTCATCCAGTTTTAGCGTAAAGCATTTCTTGGCATATTGAAAACTCGAATTTCCTCGGTATTTCAGTCGCGGTGTCAGGTCATAAATGACTTTTCCATTCTCATCAGAGAATTTCATTTCACAATCGTTGTAATCACCCAGACCCAGATGGTCTGCGTAATAATCGATTTCGATAACGGGCAAAGAGTGCTCCTTTTTCTCTTTACAAGAGTTGAGTCCAAGTGCCAAAAGGCAAATTACAAAAAGCGGTATTTTATGAAATTTCTTAATCACCGAAGTAGTGTTCCTATTTTAAAGATAGAGATTTCTAAATCGTAAGTTAAGACGCACGTATTAATTCTTGATTAATATTTCTTAAACAAGATGGACGCGATATGTCCACCAAATCCGAAAGTATTGCTCATCGCATACGTCATTTCTTTCTTCTTACTTGTTCCTAAAGGGAAATCAAAATGATCCGCAAACTCAGGCTCGATTTCGGTCGTGTTAATCGTTGGAGGAACAATTCCCTCTCTCAACGCCATGATACTTGCGATTCCTTCAACAGCTCCAGCAGCACCCAATAAGTGTCCCGTCATCGATTTCGTTCCAGAAACGGCAAGTGATTTACGCTTACCGAAAACGCGTTCTGCTGCTTTCAATTCTGAATTGTCACCTTGTGGAGTAGAAGTCGCGTGCATGTTAACATAATCAACTTCATCTGCAGAAATACCTGCCTCGCGAAGTGCTTCGTTCATTCCTAGAACAGCTCCGTCACCGTCAGGATGTGTTCCTGTCAAATGGTAAGCATCAGCTGCCATTCCACCTCCAACAATTTCTCCGTAGATCGTTGCTCCACGTTTCTTAGCGTGTTCGTATTCTTCAAAGATAAGTGCTCCAGCTCCTTCTCCCATTACAAATCCATCTCTGGATACATCGAATGGTCTTGATGCTGTTTCCGGGGAATCGTTTCTCAAAGACAATGCTCTTGCCGATGCAAACCCTCCCATCGCTGCTTCGTTAATGGCTGCTTCTGATCCTCCAGTGACGATCATGTCCGCTTTGTCCCACTTGATGTAGTTGAAAGCTTCAATCATAGCTGTGTTCGAAGTTGCACAAGCAGATACCGGACAGAAGTTCACACCTCTTAACCCATACTTGATTGAGATCAATCCAGATGCAATGTCGACCAATATTCTTGGAATAAAGAACGGTGAAAAACGAGGCGTTCCATCTCCTTCACAATATTCTTTCATCTGATCTTGGAACGTTTGGATTCCTCCATTTCCAGATCCCCAGATAACACCAATTCGATCTTTATTTAATGGCTCTAAATCAATGTTTCCATGATTCAATGCTTGGTCAACCGCGTACAACGCATATTGTGAAAACGGGTCGTATTTTCTTAATTCTTTAACGTGGAAATGCTCTTTCGGATCAAATCCTTTCAACTCACACGCAATTTTCGATCTGAATTTTTCAGTATCGAAATAAGTGATTTCTGATGCGCCACTTTTCCCTGCTTTTAGATTCGTCCAAAAGTCTTCTAAATTATTTCCGATTGGCGTTAGTGCTCCAATTCCGGTGACAACAACTCGTCTCATATGTTTCGATCGTTAGATAGTTCGACTTTCCCATCATTCGAAATGATCCGATGATCGAGAAATAGAACAATCAATTATAAAAATCCTAATTCTAATTGTGCCTCTTCGCTCATCATGTCCTTGTCCCAAGGCGGGTCAAAAACGATGTTCACTTTCGCCGTTTTAAATAAATCGTGGCTTGCTACTTTGTCTTCAACCTCTTTCGGCATCGATTCCGCAACTGGGCAGTTTGGTGACGTTAATGTCATTTGTATGACAACATTGTTCTCCTTGTCAATATTCACCTCGTAAATCAATCCCAATTCGAAAATATCTACTGGGATTTCAGGGTCATATATTGTTTTCAATATTTCAATAACCTTGTTCTCTAATTCAACCATTGCAACACTCATTATACAGACTTTAAGGCGTTAATTTTCATTTTCTTAATCATACTCGCCAACCCATTTGATCGTGTTGGTGAAAGGTGCTCGTGCAATCCAATCTCAGTAATAAATCTTAAATCGGCCGTTGCGACTGCTTTCGGAGTTTCGTTATCAAAAACCCGAACCAACAAACCGATAATCCCTTTCGTGATAATCGCATCTGAATCCGCAGTAAAACGCATTTTGTCACCTTCAATCTCAGTATCCAACCAAACCCGTGATTGGCAACCTTCTATTAGACGGTCTTCTGTCTTCTTACTTTCCGGAATTTTAGGTAAATCTTTTCCAAGTTCGATAATGTATTCGTATTTGTCCATCCAGTCATCGTAAATGGCAAATTCGTCTATTATTTCCTGCTGTTTTTCTTCTAATGTCATAATTCAGTTCAATTCAGAAATGGCAAATTCGTCTATTATCTTACCTGCGCTAACACTTGTCTTCGAAAGCAGTGCTTTCTCTTGCTGTTTTTCTTCTAATGTCATAATTCAGTTCAATTCAGAAATGGCAAATTCGTCTATTATCTTACCTGCGCTAACACTTGTCTTCGAAAGCAGTGCTTTCTCTTGCTGTTTTTCTTCTAGTGTCATAATTCAGAATTGTTCAATTCCTAATTTATAATTACAATAACATCTTCACGCTTCGTTTCAAAGCAGTTATAAAAATATCTATTTCCTCCTTGGTATTGTAAAAAGCGAAAGAAGCTCTCACCGTTCCAGGGATTTCGAAAAAGTCCATCAGTGGTTGTGTACAATGATGTCCAGTTCGAACTGCAATTCCTTGCTTGTCGAGGAGTGTTCCAATATCAAAAGGATGTGTTCCTTCAACGACAAATGAAACAACACTTGTCTTTTTCTTCGCCGTACCGATAATTCGAACAGCTTCTATTTTTTTAATTTCTGTCTCAGCATATTCAACCAACTCTTGCTCGTAAGCTTCAAGTTCGTCTATATCAAATGAAGACAAATAATCAATGGCTGTTCCCAAGCAGATTCCTCCCGAAATGTTCGGTGTTCCTGCTTCGAATTTATGCGGCAGTTCGTTGTAGGTTGTTTTTTCAAATGTCACCTTAGCGATCATGTCGCCGCCACCTTGATAAGGAGGCATTGCATTTAAAATGTCTTTCTTTCCATAAAGAATTCCAACTCCCGTTGGGCCGAAAACTTTATGTCCCGAAAAAGTATAAAAGTCGCAATCCAAAGCTTGCATATCGACTTTCATGTGCTGAATACTTTGCGCTCCGTCCAATAGAACTTTAGCACCAACCGCATGAGCAGCTGTTATAATTTCTTCAACTGGATTTATTGTTCCAAGTGTATTTGAAATGTGCGTTACGGAGACCAATTTCGTTTTTTCAGAAAGAAAAGAATGGAACTCATCCATTTTCAGTTCACCCTCTTGGGTTATTGGAATCACGCGTAAAATACATCCTTTTCGCTCGCAAAGCATTTGCCAGGGAACGATATTGGAATGGTGCTCCATAGCCGAAATGATAACCTCATCTCCAGCATTTAGCATTTCTCCAAATGAAAAAGCGACAAGGTTAATCCCGTCCGTTGTTCCTTTTGTAAATAGAACTTCTTCTTCAAATTCCGCGTTGATGTATTTCTGAATCGTCTTTCTAGCTTCCTCGTATTGAGTAGTTGCCAATTGACTCAGATAGTGTACACCACGATGAATATTGGAATTGTCTTTTGAATAATAGGTGCTAATCGCATCAATTACCGATTGCGGCTTTTGCGAAGTTGCTCCATTGTCGAAATAAATTAAATCTTTCCCATAAACCTGTTGGCTCAATGCCGGGAAATCCTTTCTTATTTTATGCACATCGAATTCAGCCATATTCTAATACCATTAAATGATGTGCAAAGATATCAATTCTTCTTATTTGGAACGGTTCTAAACAATAAAATATCGTCTATTCGAAAAGAACATTTAATTGACGAACAATACTTCCATCTTCGAATTGAATAAAATAAATTTCATTCGCAGGTGCTTGACTCAATTTACGTCCCATTATGTCAAAGTATCCCGTGATTTCCTTTGGCGTTAAAATCGCCTCCTCGATTCCAACTTCAGAGCAAGAAGTAAGGTCCGTTATGGTTACGGCGAATGATCCTAACATTCCAATCCCTTGATCGACCCAGCATTGGTATGTTCCTGGTTGATCAATCAGAATTGTAGCTGTTGTTTCTCCGGTTGACCACAAATAAGCGTTATGGGTTCCTGAAAGAGACAATTCTAGCTCGCTTCCAATAGGTTGACAGTCAATGTCTGGACGGGTTGGGAAGCTCGGTAGATCTTGAAAAAATGCACGATAGGTAACAACCGTATCTTTCATGAAAAAATCTGCAGCGATGTCTCCTTGAGGATCGTAAAGCGTTACGCTTGGTGAAGGGCGTTTAGTATTTCCCCATCCAACAAGTCTATAATCGTTGTCTAAAACGCGGTAACTTCCTAGTGATCGTGCGGCGAAATCAAATGTGTAATTGGATTCATTTACCGCAGTTGCTGTAAAGTTTACGGTGTCAAGTTCATATTCAACACCGCGAGCGTCAGAGTTTGTTGGGAAGTTATTGTCGAAAATTGAAATGTTTCCATTGTCAAGAATTCTGGCGTCGTGCTGTCCAGTAAATCCAGGATCGTTAGTAAATGTAAAGTCTGAAGCATTTCCTCCTAGTTTCCAGATTACATTTCCAGTAGTATGATCAATTTTAACAACCAAATTGGCTCCACGCATTGAAAGAATTAAATTATCGTCTACATCGCGTTCGATCGAATTTGCGTGCATGTAATCAAAGGAGCTTGTGTTGATGAAAAGTCCAGGGCCAAAGAGCTCAGGCCCTAAATGGTCCAATGAACTCCATTCAAAAACCAAAGTGCCTGCAGGATCAAACTCTTGAACAATCATAGATACTATTGTCGTATTTGCCGAACCGAAAACCCCATTGATTAAAGTTGATGAAAGGTCCATTACAGAGTCTTTGGTGGCCAAAATGCATCTATTTCCATTTGGGAAAACTTGAAACTCATGAATGTCGCCTGTAACGCCATTGACTGAAGAAATTGAATCAACAATATTAAATGCGTTGTCCATTCTGTAATGAAAAATGCCTGAGTTGTTCTCATCTCTTCGCGTAAAAATGTATTGACCACTTGACGGATGGTATTTAAAATCAAATTGTTTTTTAGAATACTCAGACCACCATGCGATATATCCATCCTCGTCGATAATATAGAGTAGTGTGGGAAGTGTATTCGTGTTTTGACCTGAAAATGTGAAAGGCGCAAATAAATAATACTTGTTTTGCGTTGCCATATCAAAACGCTGAAATTCGTATTGCCCGATTGTGTTAGGAGCAGGTCGATTAAATGTTTGACTATTGGCTGATGTATGAATTGCAACAATCAATAAGAGTCCGAAAAGTTGTTTCATAATTACTTTTTTAAATACATTAAAAATTCGCGATTTCCATCTCCACCTAAAATTGGCGAGCTAATATGTTCTTGATAAATGAGGTTGTTCAACTTTCCCCATTTCTTAACATTCTCAATTACGTCTTTGAATAGTTTTGTGTCCTTTACAATTCCTCCTTTGCCAACATTGTTCTTTCCTACTTCAAACTGAGGTTTTACCAAAGCCACAATCCATCCACCGTCTTTTATGAAAGAATGAATGAAAGGTAGGATTTTTTCCAGTGAAATAAAAGAAACATCAATCACACATCCATCAATAGGATCTTGGATCAATTTCGGAGTTAATTCGCGAACGTGTGTTTTCTCTAAATTGACGGTTTTGTCATTGTCTTTGATTTTTTCGTGCAATTGCGCTGTTCCGACATCGACACAATAAACCTTGGCAGCTTTACGATCCAAAAGAACTTGAGTGAACCCACCCGTTGAAGCGCCGATGTCCATAAATACTCCGTTTTCAATTTCAGGATTCCATTCGTTTAGTGCTTCAATTAATTTCAGTGCACCACGAGATACCCAAGGAATTTCTTCCTCAACCATTTCAATAATACAATCCACAGGAACTTTCTTTCCTGATTTCGTAATTAATTTACCGTCTACTTTTACACCAACTTCTCTAATGATCTTCTCAGCACGTGTTCGTGTTGTGACCAGTTTTCGTTGAATGAGAATTTTGTCAAGGCGTTCTTCCATAGTTGCAAAGATCGTAAAAACGAATTATCGGACAATCGAATTATCGGTAATTCGAATACACATAGTATATTTGCACAAAACATTGAAGTTGAAAACAATTTACATCACACGTAGGGAAACCTTCAATGCCGCGCACAAGTTACATAATGAACACTGGTCAGACGAAAAGAACTGGGAAGTATTCGGCAAATGCAGCAATGCGAATTGGCATGGACATAATTTTTCCATTTGGGTTACTGTTAAAGGGGAGCCATTAAAAGATACTGGATTTGTAATGAATCTAAAAGATCTTAGTCAAATTATTAAAGATTTAGTTATTGAACCTTTGGATCATAAAAATTTGAATCTAGACGTTCCGTTTTTAAAAGGTATTTTGCCTTCCACGGAGAATTTAGCCATTGAAATTTGGAAGCTCATAGAAGAGCCGATAAAAGAAAAAGGAGGAGCATTGGCAAAAATAAAGCTGGTTGAAACGGAAAACAATTTCGTAGAGTACTACGGAGGGAATCAGCCGTTTTAATTTAGATTTTTTAACACGGTAGGTTCAATTCAAGTGCTTATCTTTAATATTGAATTAGAAGATGGAAGACAAAAAATACGACGAGAAAAAAACCGAGATCCTTTCAGCGCATTATGAAGAAGTGTTAAAAACTTTAGGCGAAGACGTTAATCGCGAAGGTTTACTAAAAACACCAGAACGTGTAGCGAAAGCAATGCAGTTTTTAACAAGCGGAAATGATGTGAATCCAGACGATATAATGTCTCAAGCAATTTTTCATGAGGAGTACTCAGAAATGGTTATTGTGAAGGATATTGAAGTTTATTCGCTTTGTGAACATCACATGTTGCCTTTCTTTGGAAAAGCGCATATTGCTTACATTCCGAATGGGAAGATTGTTGGGTTGAGCAAAATTCCAAGAGTTGTTGATGCGTATTCAAGGAGGCTCCAAGTTCAAGAAAGGTTGACCTTAGAAATTCGCGATTGTATCGAAAGAACATTAGGACCTGTGGGCGTTGCTGTTGTGATCGAAGCATCACACATGTGCATGCAAATGCGCGGTGTGCAAAAACAAAATTCAGTAACTACGACAAGTGCGTTTACGGGACTTTTCCTTACAAATGATTCAACAAGAAAAGAGTTTATAAATTTAGTACAAGCAAAATTACATTAAGATGAATTCGATATTAGATTCAAATCAAGAGTACACAAAAGAAGTCACGAGAGACTTTTTTAAGAGCGTTTATATGTACATGTTCATGGCATTGGCTGTGTCGGGTATTGTAGCGTATATGGCTGGAACGCCAGAGTTTTTCGTTAAACATTTTGTATCCGCAGATGGTCTTGGTGTTAATGCACTTTTTTGGGTTGTAGCGCTTGCTCCTTTGGGCTTAGGGATTCTGATGCAAATGGCTTACAGAAGACTTTCTTACGGTATTTTATTGGCTTTGTATATTACTTACTCTGTTCTAATGGGGTTGAGTTTGAGCACGGTGCTTTTGTTCTATTCTGGTCAATCGATAGCGCTTACATTCTTTGTGGCAGCGGGAGCATTTGGTGGAATGGCTGTTTTAGGATTTACGACAAAAACAGATTTAACCAAGTTTGGAAGCCTATTGTACATGGCGTTCATCGGAATCTTTATTGCTGGAATTGCGAATATCTGGATCGGAAGCGGTGCATTGGACTTCGGAATAGCAGTTATTGGAGTTTTTGTCTTCACAGGATTGACAGCTTTTTATATGCAGACCTTGAAAAGAGCATCTCAGGACAATGCCATAACAGGTGTTGAAAGAGACAAACTGGCGCTTGTTGGCGGATTGATTCTCTACATTTTATTCGTCAACCTATTTATGTCTTTGCTTCGTTTAATGGGTAGTGATTAACATTTAAGGTTGATTCGCAATGCCTTAGGTTCCTCATAAAGACATTGCGAAGAAAGAAGCTTGACCAGGCCAAGTCACATTTTTCAGGCCATTCATTGAATGCTTAATCCAGTTATCGTAGATTCCATCGTATGATGTTAAGGGGACATACGCTTTGTACATATTCACTGGGTCATCGCTATTCAAAATCTCTTTAAAAGAGTGAAAGGTGCCGAATTCCGTATTCTTAGCTTGGATCAAAAATTTTTTGAGAGCTCGTGTTTGTTCCGATTCTTCAATCGATTTTCTGGTGCGCTTGAGGCTTGACGTTTTCTGCTTTAAACCGCCTGATATGCCCGTGGATGAATTCAATAGTTCTAGTATCATATTGAGTGCAATTATAAATCTTATATCCAAATAGTAAGGTTGTTTAGGTGTTATCAAATTGTATAGTGAAATTATCATTAGATTAAGTTCAAGATTCTTCCCTTATTTTAGATAATTTTCTAACTTTGAAATAGAATTTAAAACAAACATTATGTCGGATAATTTTTTTGAAGAATCAACAGCTGCAGTAGGAACTATCATTACGATTGTACTTTTAGCTATTATTGTTTCAGTCTTGATCTGGGGTTAATCCCAGTGTAGACATTGAAAAGATTGTCCTGTCTTGGTGTTCCCTTGACAGGATTTTTTTTTTGCCGAAAAAAAGCATTTATGCCCTTTAACTCGATTTTCGCGTGGATCATAAAAAAACGAATGCATCAGATTGATCTGTTCCGTAAGTACCCGGCAGAAGTACAAAATGATGTTTTTGAAAAGTTAGTTGGCCAAGGAGCACAGACTGTTTACGGTCGTAAATTCGATTTAGACAAAGTTTCCTCTTATCAAGATTTTAAGAATGCTGTTCCATTAACTGATTACGAAGAATTAAAACCCTGGATCGATCGTGTTATGGCAGGTGAACAAGGTTTGCTTTGGCCATCTGAGACGAAATGGTTTGCCAAGTCATCAGGAACAACTTCATCTAAGAGTAAATTAATTCCAGTCACCAAAGAGTCGCTAGAAGGGTGTCATTACAAAGGCGGAAAGGATCTTCTGGCCTTGTACCACAACAATCATGAAAATCGTAAGTTATTTACCGGAAAACATTTAATCATCGGTGGAAGTGCAGAAATCAATGTGAATCCATTATCTCATGATTCCTATTCGGGCGATTTGTCCGCTATAATTGTGAAAAACCTTCCGTGGTGGGCAGAAATACGTAGAACTCCTGCAAAGGAAATCGCGCTGCTAACAGAATGGGAAGATAAGATTGAACGAATGGCACGGTCAACGATTAAAGAAGATGTAAAGATCATCGCTGGTGTTCCGAGTTGGACAATGGTTCTTTCCAATAGAATTCTTGATATCACTGGAAAATCGAATCTGAAAGAAGTCTGGCCGAACCTTGAGATGTTTATGCACGGAGGTGTCAATTTTGAACCGTATCGCGAGCAATTTAAAAAGTTAATTCCGGATGATTCCATGAATTACGTGGAAACATACAACGCTTCTGAAGGCTTTTTTGGAATTCAAGATTTAGTCGATGTCGATCACATGCTTCTGATGTTGGACTATGGAATTTTCTTTGAATTTATTCCAATGAGCGAATTCAACGGCAAGGAATCTAAAACGGTACTTTCTATTGAAGACGTTGAATTAAACGTGAATTATGCATTGGTCATTTCGACAAACGGAGGGCTTTGGCGCTACATTATTGGAGATACTGTAAGATTCACGTGTATTCTGCCATTCCGATTTAAAATAACTGGGCGCGTTAAGAGTTTTATCAACACATTTGGTGAAGAATTAATCGTTGAGAATGCTGAATTGGCCATCGCTGAAGCGTGTGGGAAAACAAATGCTCAAATCCGAGAATTTACGGTCGGTCCCATTTATATGGATAATAAGGAAAAAGGCGCGCATGAATGGGCAATTGAATTTGTGCAATATCCTGATGAAATGGATCGTTTTAACTTGGTTCTCGATGAGAAATTGAGGGAGATCAATTCCGATTACGATGCGAAGCGGTACCACGATCTCGTTTTGGAAAAACCAATAGTTAAAGCAGTTCCAAGAGAAACATTCGACGGATGGTTAAAACAAAATGGTAAATTAGGTGGACAGAACAAAATTCCACGTTTGGCAAACGATCGAATCGTTTTGGAACAAATCTTGCAAATTGCAGAGGGAAGTAAATTGACGAATGAAGTTTAATAGTGTATTTCTAGTAATTATTTTCTTTAGTGGACTTAGCAGTTTTGCTCAAGATGCAACGGTGTATAGTTATCTTAATGACGACACTACACAAACGCCAATTGATAGTCTGAATTACTTGTGGAAGAAATCGATTGTTTACATGTTGGACTCAAATGAACTTTGGGTTGCTGATAGGATTGGGAATATATATACTTCATCAAATGGAGTTCTTAATAAGTATGATACGACCGGTGTTCTTAAGTTTTCTCAAAGTGTCAAATCTATGGGGGAAACAAAACAAATGCTGCCGGTTAACTCGATGAAGTTGATTCATTTCTCCGCAGAGCAACAAACCCTTTGTTATTTTGACAATACGTTGACGCAATACAATGATTGTTTGGAATTGTCCCAAATGGATATTGTTAATGCCTCCTTCGTCTCTTATTCGGGGCGTTCGGATATGGTTTGGGTATACGACGATGTAAATTCGAAATTGGTTCTTCTTTCATTAAGTGGAAATCAACAGAACAATCAGAAAATCGAGAATTTAAATGGGATTTTGGATGTGACTAACATCGTTCAGATTATTGAGTTAGAGAATAAACTATACATTGTCGATAATGAAAAAGGGGTTTACATTTTTGACCTTTATGGTTCATTAATTGAATATAGGGAAGAAAAGGGATTAAAATGTATCTACGTTAAGGATGGCTTAATGATTATGCTTGTAGAAGGTGGTTTGAAGATAGAAAATATGAAGCTCAATGAATCCTATACATTTCCCCTGCCTGTTAAGGAAGTAGAGTTTTTTCAACCTGCTGGTGAACATTTCTTTTTCAGAACTTCTCAACATGTTCATAAATTCCGCCTTCAAATCGCAAAATAATCCTTGGTTCTTTAATCTAATATGGTAATTTAGTGAGTCCAAAAATGACTCAAAAATGCATATTGCTGTAGCAGGAAACATCGGTTCAGGTAAAACAACATTAACAACGGAATTAGCGAAACATTTCGGGTGGGAAACCCACTTTGAAGATGTCGAGCAAAATCCTTATTTGAATGACTTCTATGAAGACATGCAAAGATGGTCGTTTAACCTTCAGATTTATTATTTGAATAGCCGTTTTACGCAAATTCAGGAAATTCAAAAAACCGAGAAGACAGTAATTCAAGATCGTACGATTTATGAAGATGCATTCATTTTTGCACCCAATTTGCATTCGATGGGCTTAATGACGACACGTGATTTTGAAAATTACTTTTCGTTGTTCAACCTAATGGATTCATTTGTATCTTCTCCAGACCTATTGGTTTATTTGAGAGCTAGTGTTCCCACATTGGTGAATCAAATTCAAAAAAGAGGGCGTGATTACGAAGAAAGTATCCGTTTGGATTACTTGAAACGCTTGAATGAAAGATACGAAGCTTGGATCTCAACGTACGATAAAGGGAAATTATTGATCATCGATGTGGACAATAATAACTTCCCAGAAAATCCTGAAGATTTAGGTAAGATTATCAATGCAATAGATGCCGAAATCAACGGTTTATTCTAAAAAATTTTAGACATGATTATTGTAACTGGAGCAGCTGGATTTATTGGTAGCTGTCTTGTAAGCCGCCTAAATAAGGCCGGATATGAAAATATTGTCGTAGTTGACGATTTCTCAAAAACAGAAAAAGATCAAAACCTTGTAGGAAAAGCGATCACTGCGAAAGTGGGTCGTGATGGGTTTATGAAATGGCTTGAGGACTTCGGTTCTGAAGTGGATTTTATCTACCATATCGGAGCGAGAACGGATACAACTGAATTTGACGTTTCTATTTTTAACGAATTGAATTTGAATTACTCAAAGGACATTTGGAACCTATGTGTTAAATACAAGATTCCTTTGGTGTACGCTAGCTCTGCAGCGACTTACGGCTTGGGAGAGCACGGTTACAAAGACAGCCACGATATCATCTCAAAATTGAAGCCTTTGAACCCTTACGGTGATTCAAAAAATGATTTTGACAAATGGATTTTGACGCAAACTGAATTCCCTCCTTTCTGGGCCGGATTGAAGTTTTTCAACGTTTATGGACCGAATGAATACCACAAAGGACGAATGGCATCTGTCATAATGCATGCCTTCAATCAAATTGGAAAGACAGGAGGAATGAAATTGTTTAGATCACACAATCCAGATTATACGGATGGAGGTCAATTGCGTGATTTCGTTTATGTGAAAGATGTTGTTGAGGTGTGTCACTATTTAATGGCATCAAGCCCAGCTTCTGGAATTTACAACCTTGGTTCTGGAACAGCCCGAACCTTCCTTGACTTAACAAAGAATACATTTAAGGCAATGGGGGCGGAAGAGAATATTTCTTTCATCGATACACCAGAAGATATTCGCGATAAATACCAATACTTCACCGAAGCTGATATGACGAAACTTGTTGAATCAGGTTTTGATAAAGGATTTCGAACGTTGGAAGAGGGCGTTGCTGATTACGTTGAGAATTACTTGACCGGGCAGAAGTACTACTGAAAACGTGTCTAGACTTAATTTAACTCAAGTGAAGTGTATAGTTGAATTTCAGGAACCAATTGATACTCGAACACAATTTTTTTTACATTTTCAGGAGCATTCAAACGAAATTCAAAAGGCATTGAAATTGCCGATTCAGAACGAGAAATCCTAAGCGAATCAAATACGATGATCTCTGTATCTAGAATAATTCCGTTAATATTTTTATTCTTCTCGACAGGGACTTTAAATGGTTCAAAAGCATCAGGGATTCTCCCAGTTTTTTCAGTTTCCTCAACGGCTTTTCTTGAATCAAAAATGATTTGATCAGAAATTTCAGTTCTAAAATTATGTTTGTCAAAACAAACGAACTTCATTTTCAATTGAACATTTTCAGGAATCAAAATTACTTCTTTCGTAAACTGAGGCAATAAGTTGCAAAGAATTGGAACATAAGATTCTCTAATCAGGAGCGAGTCCAGGGTTTCACTAAATAAAATGTGATATTCACTCGCGTTCTCAATCTTGGCAATAATTGCGTCTCCCACAATATATTCATCTACATACGCAGTTAAACCCAATTCTTGGACTAAGGACTTTGCGTATTCAATTGATTCTGTATTTACGTCTAATAGGGTGAATTGAACTTCTGATGGTTCATACATGGGCGCAACTAATGTTAGGAATGGCGCATAAGGCCCGCATCCCGCGTAAAAAACTTTAATTGTTTCTTTAGGGTTTTTAGATTGCTTTTGTGCAATCGCAGAAGTAATACCTTTCAATAATTGCTGCGTTCTTCGATAGTCAATCAAGCATTCAGCTGCATAGCTTAATCCCAGTGCTTTTCCAAATTTTGTTACAACAGCTGCCTGATGTAGCATTTTACTTTTTCCGACAGAAATGCCGAGGATTTTTTGGAAAGTAGTATGAATTTCATCGATGATTTTCGCTGTCTTTTTGTTATCGATCTCAGGGTTCAATAATGAACGTGAATACCCATTTAGCGTTTGCTTGTGTGTAAGAGGTGCCATGCTATAAATCTAACAATCAAAATTGAAATAGCGGCAAGTATAAATACGGAATATTGAGGTGGAATTAATATTTCAATAAATAAGAAAACTTCTCAGCGATAGACGATGCCTTTAAATCCTCAATTGTATCCACATCATTCAATTCTTCAAGCAATTCACAAGAATAGCCCAGTTCCTTCAATTCAGTTTTTGTTGCGTCCAACAACGTTTCAGTGCTCCAAGCTTTATTAATAAAAATTTCAGGAATCATTTGATTCATACCGATCAAATAGTATCCTCCGTCTTCTGAAGGCCCGAAAACAGTATCGTTTGACTCTAGTGCTTTTAAACCTCGAGTCATTACTTCAGATGTTAAATCAGGCAGGTCAGAGCCAATTCCAATCACTCTTTTGTACCCCAATTTAAAACTCGCATCGAATGCATTCATCATTCGTTCACCCAAGCCATTGCCAAATTGAACGTATTTTTGATTGTTAGGCCAGAGTGCTTTAAGAATAACATCAGAGAAGTGAATATGCACATCACAATGCTCCATTTTTAGAGATTCACGTTCTGTGATTTCAACCAAATGGGCATAAACATTGAAAGCTTCAGCGTCACCAACTGTTTTGGCCAAACGCGTTTTAACTTTTCCAAGAACAATGTTCTTTGCAAATACGATTAATAAATTTTCTGATCGCATTAATAAATAGTTACTCCGTTTGTAACCCACTTGCCCCATTCTTTCGAATAGCCATGAATGAAAGCTGTGTCTTTTCCCTGATCGTTGACCATTGGATATCCGCTATTGGCCCAGTGAAAGAAGCCACCATACATGTTCTTTACATTCGTATATCCAGCTTCAGAAAGCTTCTTTGCAATGGTTTGACTTCGTGCTCCAATACTGCAGTACACAATTATTTCAGCAGACTTAGGGATGTTAGAAACAGAAGTGATTTTGAAATCATCATAACCAACACATTGTGCACCGTCGATATGACTCACGTTAAACTCATTACTCTCACGTGTGTCTAAGAAAAATATTTTTTCAACATTCATCTTTTTTGCTGCAGCAGCAATTGAAATCGTTTCTGTGTCATCATAATACGACTCAAGTAACTTAACATACTCTGGTGATTGTCCAATGGATTGGAAGCTCATAAAGAGAAAAGAGAGGATTAGATATTTCATTTTCCTATGACGATTTTAGTTTAGTTTTCTTACGCACATTTCGTTCCAATATTTTCTATTGGCAAATCAAAGTATCCAAAGATGGTGAAAATCCTGCCCAAATTCCCAAAGCTCCATTACTTAAATTGTTTGGGATGTTGGTAGGTGTTGCAAAAGGATTCCCAGCCGTTTGAAGCTGAATGTATTTTTTTTCATAGAATTCATACGCAGTATTATCTATTTTGGAAAGCTTAATTACAACAGTATCTCCCATCTCGTAAAACCCTCTGAACTCATCAGGAGTAGAACCATAAGCAAATGGATTTTCGTACCAGAAATCGAAAGTTAAACCGTCAAAGAAGGTGTCGTCAAAAGCGGGCGAAAAGGTTGGCTCAAAGCCAGTATCTGCCCAGGTTGTGTTTCCATTCCCGTAGCCAATGATATTCGCTTCCCAGAAATAGCCGTCAAATTGATTTGGCGGATCCGCTAGAGTGCACCAAGAGTAACCATGATTTGGCGTCCCGGGTTCTGGTAACCAATAGCTAGTTACTAGAGGAGTAGGAGCTAAGATTGAAGTTTCACCCGTGTATGTTTTTCCTTCATTTGTGACTGACAAAGTATACGTTTTTCCAACCTCGCCCCAGACTGTAGGGTCTAATGTTGTATAGGCACAGATATTATAAACGGACAATAAAGAAACGTCAATCCCCAACATTTCCGAAACAATTTGAGCCATTGCCGGAGTCAAGTTGCCCGAACAAATTTCATCCAGCACAACAGTTGATGTTCCATTTGAAACACTTATTGTAGCTCCTGAAATGTACCCGTTCAAAAAAGCTTCGACATTTGTTGGAGCGTAAACTTCTTTAGATGTGGAAAGAAATACAACCGGTGGTTGACCCGTTTCGATGCGTCCGTCAATGACAATGGTTTCTTCGTACCCGGGAATGTCAATTTCTACCTCTTTGGTACAACTTGAGATTAAAATGCCAATGACGAATAAATAGAGTGCGGTTTTGCTCATTGTAAGTCTTTTTTTAACGGTGTTTCTGTCTAAATCGTATTTCATTAGAGTTCAAAATTCCATGTTACACTCGGTATGATTGGAAATAACGTAACTTGTTTTACGCTGATGTCAAAGTTTCCTGCGAAAAAATCACCATCGTTATCCACATACATAAAGTAGGGGTTTGACCTGTTGTAAACATTGTAAATCGAGAACGACCAATTGTATTTCACCTTCTTTTTTACCTTAATGATTTCTCCCGTTTTGTCGTCTTTTCTGTCCTTGTATGCTTTCGAATACCAAGTTGCCGAAATGTCCAACCGGTGGTAGGGAGCCATTCGCGTAGAATTTCGATCGCCATAGTTGAAGAGTAAGTCTTGATCTTGAACATACCAGCTCGATGGAAGTGTCAGCGTGTTTCCCGTAGCATAAATAAATGCGGAACTAAAAACCCATCTTTCTCCCAGTTTATAACTTAATACAACAGATAAATCATGACGTCTATCGTATTTTGCCGGGAATGGTTTTCCTTCATTTAGGTCTTCAAATTTACGTTCTGTTTTGCTCCAAGTGTATCCAATCCAACCTGTGAAATTCCCTTTTCGTTTTTTAAGAAAGAACTCGGCTCCATAACTCCATCCAGTTCCGAATACCAATAAGTTATCTGTATTGTCATTGATATTATCCCCTGGTAATGCGCCTTCTTTATATTCGATTAGATTTTTCATCCCCTTGTAATAGACTTCAACTGACGATTCGAACATATTGTCCTTGAAATTTCTGAAATAGCCCAAAGAAGTTTGCCAACCTTGTTGCGGTTTGGCTTTGTCAGTAGTTGGATACCAAATATCCGTTGGAAGAGAAACAGCGCTTAAAGATGTTAGATGGACATATTGGTAGTTGTACGAGTAGCCTGCTTTAATAGAGCTTTTGTCTCGAAGCATCCACCTTCCTGAAATTCTAGGTTCCAATCCATCGTAAAATTGAATGAGATCGCCTTTGTTGTATTGAACCGCAGAATCTTGGGTACTGATTCCATCTCCTTTGATGTACCGCGTAAATGGACCGACATGTTGAAATGTGCTGTACCTTAAACCTGCATTTATTCGAATATTTTCATTGACGTCGAATTCATCCAAAAAGTAAGCTGCCGATTCATGACTTTTCAATTTCTGAGCGAGGCCCGTATCAAAAACAACATCGTCAGCCTCAGCGGAAACGCCAATCGGAGTGAAGGTGTGATAAATATAATCAAGGCCCCATTTAAGCTTGTGTCGTGTGCTTGGATAGTAGCTAAAGTCAACTTTTCCGCCAATATCTCGAATTCCTGAATTCAATTCAAATCGGAATTCATCTTGGGCAGAACCAAATTTGAACATGTAATCGGTGAAAGTAGATGTCACATTCATGAACAATTTACTTGAGAACAAATGGTTCCATCGCAGTGCGGCAATTCCATTTCCCCAAGGCATATCGACAGTAAAATCGTCTTCCACATTTCCAAAGCTAAATTCATCTTTACCATAATATCCAGAAAGATAAATGCGGTCTTTCTCTCCCAATTTGTAGTTCATTTTGAGGTTCAAATCGTAGAAAAAGTAGCTTGTTCCATAGAAAGGTGAGGAATCGGCAATGGCTGCCTTCATTATAACATCGATATACGTTCGTCTTGCAGAAAGAACAAATGAACCTTTGTCTTTTTTCAATGGACCTTCAACTGTAAGTCGAGAAGAAATGGCGCCAATTCCACCTTTTACGCCGAACTTTTTATTGTTCCCTTCGTTCATATTTACTTCTAAAACAGAAGACATTCTTCCTCCGAAGTTGGCGGGCATTCCTCCTTTGATAAGGTTGACGCTCTTAACTGCATCGGCATTGAATACAGAAAAGAAGCCAAACAAGTGAGCGGCATTGTACACAATTGCTTCATCCAGTAGAACTAAGTTTTGATCTGGGCCTCCACCGCGAACGTAAAATCCTTGTCCGCCTTCAGCAGCAGAAGAAACGCCAGGCAGTAATTGAATTGTTTTTATGATGTCAACCTCTCCCATAAATGCAGGCAAGGTCTTGATCTCGTCAATGTCAAGTTCGTGCTGACCGAGTTGTGTGCTTTTCGTGTTGTCTTCCGCATTTGCAGTGACTTGAACCGCACCTATATTTTGAACACTTCCTCCGAGCTCAATATCGAGACGAACATCAGCTGCTAGATCAACTTCACGTTTTTCAGTTTCAACTCCAGCCAATCTAAATTCAATTGTGTACGTTCCTTGTTCAACCGTAATCGAATAGAACCCATAATTGTTTGTGATGACGCCTTGTCGAATCGATGGGATGTAAACTTTTGCTCCAATTATAGACTCTCCATTTTTTCCATCAGTGATATATCCACTTAAAGTAGATTTCTCCTGAGCTATGGAGATTATTGAGATAAAAAGAAAAATTAGTAGTGAGACTAGTTTCATTTCGAGAGCCTTTTTACAAAAATGATGATTTTCTATTGAAAATCAGAATGGTATAGGGTAATTAACAGTCTAGACCTTTAGATCGCTTCGCTTGATTCAATTTTTAGAAGTTAGAAGTTGGAAGTTGGAAGTTGGAAGTTGGAAAATGGAATCTGTTTCAATGAAATTGTGAACGAATCTAAAATCTTCTCAATCTAAATACTATCTCTCTCAATACTCCCGCTCTAAATCTCAAAAATCCAACAATCGAATCATCCAATTTCATTACTTTCGCGTTAACAATAGAATACAAGAAAAAATGAAGGTTTCATACAATTGGTTAAAGCAATATGTCGACACAGATTTGTCACCTGAAAAAATGGGTGAAATTCTAACTGATACTGGGCTAGAAGTGGAGGGTATTCACAAAATAGAAGCAGTAAAGGGTGGGCTTGAAGGTGTCTTTATCGGGGAGATTTTATCGATTGAGAAACATCCAGATGCGGACCGATTGAACGTAACAACTATTTCTATTGGAGGCGAACCACTTCAAATTGTTTGTGGGGCGTCAAATCTTGCTCTAGGAATTAAAGTTGTCGTTGCGACCGTCGGATGTACTTTATATCCAACTCCTGAAGAAGCGTTCAAGATTAAGAAATCCAAAATAAGAGGCGTTGAATCGGCAGGAATGCTTTGCGCTGAAGATGAATTGGGACTTGGAAAAGGACACGATGGAATTATGGTTCTTGATGCTGGAGTCGAAGTTGGAACGAAAGCCGCGGCGTATTTTGAACTGGAAGATGATTATGAAATCGAGATTGGATTAACGCCAAACCGTTCAGATGCACTTGGACATATTGGTGTTGCCCGCGATTTGGTTGCTTATTTGAATGTACATGATAAGGCTGGGAAGCAATTGATGTTTCCATCTGTAGATGCGTTTAAGGTTCAATCAAATGATTTGAAAATAGACGTTAGCGTTGAAGATAGTGAGCTTTGCCCAAGATATATGGGAACGACAATCAAAGGTGTTAAAGTGGAAGCTTCACCGGCTTGGTTGCAAAAACGATTGAGAGCGATTGGGCTTTCACCAATCAATAATGTAGTAGATGTTACAAACTTCGTGATGCATGAAGTAGGAGCGCCATTGCATGCATTTGATGTAGCAAAATTAAACGGAAAAGTTGTTGTGAAAACAGCAAATGACGGAGATAAATTCATAACTCTCGATGATGTTGAGCGCGAATTAGCTTCAACAAACTTGATGATCACAAACGGCAAAGACAATCTTTGTATTGCTGGAGTATTAGGAGGCGCAGATTCTGGGATTAACGACGGGACTGCGAATGTATTCTTGGAAGCCGCCTATTTCAATCCGGTTTGTATTCGCAAGACTGCAAAAATGCACGGTTTAAATACGGATGCTTCTTTCCGATTTGAAAGAGGTGTTGATCCAAATATTACGGAGTATGCTTTGAAACGTGCTTCACTTTTAATTCAAGAAGTTGCGGGCGGGACAATTGCGATGGATGTCGTTGATACGAATTCCAAACCTGTAGAAAACAATAAAGTTGAATTCAGTTACGCACGATGCAATAAACTGATTGGTACTGAAATTCCGAAAGAAATGGTGAACGATATCTTTTCCAATTTGGATTTGATGATTGTTTCAGATAATGGCGATACAGTAACGATTGAAGTTCCCGCGTACCGCGTTGATGTGACTCGTGAAGCGGATATTGTTGAAGAAGTGCTTCGGATTTATGGGTTCAATAATGTTCCTGTTCCACAGAAATTAAATTCATCGATTTCGCAGTTTGCGAAGCCAGATGTTGAGAAAGTTCAAACTGTGATTTCAGAAATGTTGGTGGGAATGGGATGCATTGAAGCATTAAACAATTCACTGACAAAATCAGAATATTCAAAGAAACTAGGAGGTGATGTTGTGCTGCCGGAGCGCAATGTTGAGATGTTGAATCCATTGAGTCAAGATTTAGACGTAATGCGCCAGTCGCTTATTTTTAATGCTTTGGAAATGATTGAGCACAATCAAAACCGACAGAATCCTGATTTGAAATTTTACGAATTCGGAAAAACGTACCATAAATTTGATTCTGGTTACAAGGAAAACAGGAGATTGATAATTGCCCTTTCAGGATCTAAAGAACAAGAAAATTGGAATTCAAACAAAGACACAGTATCATTCTACACGGTCAAAAGAACTGCTCTTAATGTATTCAAACGACTTGGACTAGGCGGAATGCTCAAGGAAAAGGCGATTAAGAGTTCATTACTTCAAGATGGAGTGCAATTGTATGTTTTGAAGAATAAGGTGGGTGAAATTGGATGGGCTTCGGACAAAATGAAGAAGCACTTTGGAATTAAGAACGATGTGTTTATCGCCGATTTAGATTGGGATATGATAATCGATAGCTTGAAGTTCTCGAAGATTAAATTCAGTGAACTTCCAAAAACATTTGCTGTTCGTCGTGATTTTTCTTTGTTATTAGACGCGAACGTGAACTTCTCAGAAATTGAGGAAATCGCACGCGGTTGTGACAAGAAAATCTTAAAAGAAGTTGGACTGTTTGATGTGTACGAAGGAAAGAATTTAGAAGCAGGTAAGAAATCTTATGCAGTTTCGTTTAAATTCCAAGACGCAGAACAAACATTGAAAGACAATCAAGTTGACGCGATTATGGAGAAGATTAGAACTTCTTTGGAAAGCAAGCTTGGTGCTCAATTGAGATAATACATAGCATGAATAAGAATTCTAAATTCGTTATCACTGGGATCGGAACGGACGTTGGAAAAACCGTTGTAAGTTCTATTATCGCAGAAGCTTTAAAAGCGTCTTACTGGAAACCAATTCAAGCAGGAGATTTGGACAATTCGGATTCCATCAAGGTCAATCGTTTTACGGATAACGTGACGGTTTTACCTGAAGCTTTTCGATTGTCAGAGCCAATGTCACCGCATGCCGCTGCTGAGGTTGATGGGGTTGAAATAGCTATAGATGATTTGAATATCCCTGAAGTTGAAGGCAATCTAATTATTGAAGGAGCAGGAGGGATTATGGTTCCTGTTAATTCAAATGGACTTACTTTCGCAGATCTTATTGAACAGTGGAAGTTACCAACGATTGTCGTTTCTAGACATTATTTGGGAAGTATCAATCATACTTTACTGACGGTAGAGGTGCTTCAAAGCCGAGGGGTCACTATTGAAGGGCTTGTCTTTGTTGGAGATGAAAATAAAGCCACGGAAGAAATTATCTTAAAATCGACAGGTGTTAAGTTTTTGGCTAGAATCCCAATGGCAGAAGAATTGAATAAGGCGTTTGTACTGGAACAGGCTGATCTTTTGGCTGGATTTTTTTAACCGCTGAGGCGCAGAGGTCGCAAGAAATTCATTGGTTTGGCGCTATTTTTTCCATTCGGAAAATGCTGTGTTTTCTTTAGATCTAGAAGAAGAGTCTCATCTTAATTGAGAGAGTTTATTTTCGTTAAATCATACAATATATTTTACTAACTTAATAAGTAAACCTAAATACTACTTATTATGACTGAGAATGAACTCGCACGAATAGTGTACCATAAAGGCATGAAATTACATAAAGCTCTTGGACCTGGATTGCTGGAAAAGGTTTATGAAGAATGCCTATTCAAGGATTTACAAAAGGCGGGGTTAAGCGTTGTTCGTCAGAAATCAATTCCAATTAAATATAATGGTGATATTATTGATGCCGCATTTCGCGCAGATCTAATTATCAATGATAAATTGTTGTTAGAGTTGAAATCTGTTAGTCAATTGAATGATGTACACATGGCGCAAACAATAACCTATTTAAAAATGACTAACTTGAAACTAGCACTTCTCATAAATTTCAACGTTGTCCTTTTCAAAGATGGTATCCGCCGTGTTATAAATAGTCGCACTCAATAGTCGAAGACTATTATTGCGACATAACCGTTTCCCTTAAAATATGCCTTTGCGCCTCTGCGGTTAAAAATTAACTTTACACCATGAGCGAACTTACCCAGAAAGACAAAGCCCACGTTTGGCATCCATTCACCCAGCACCACACCGCTGGCACGCCACTTGAGATTGTCAAAGCCAAAGGCATTTACCTAATAGATTCTGAAGGGAAAGAATACATTGACGCGAACTCATCGTGGTGGGTAAATACACACGGTCACGCCCATCCGCACATAGGTGAAGCAATCAATAATCAATTTAAAACGATTGATCATATTGTATTTGCTGGAGTTACGCACCCAAAGGCAGTTGAACTCGCAGAACGCACTGTCGGCTATATGCCGGAAAATTTGACCAAAGTATTTTTCTCGGATAATGGATCAACAGCTGTTGAGATTGCAATGAAAATGGTGATTCAATATTGGCACAATAAAGGAGAAGGGAAACAACGTTTTTTAGCAATGCAAGGCTCGTATCATGGCGACACGTTCGGTGCAATGTCAGTTGGACAAAGAGGGTATTTCAATGCTCCATTTGAACCCATGTTCTTCGATGCCGATTACCTTGATTTCCCAAACGGTAAAAACGAAAATTCAATTCTAGAAAAAGCCGAATCGCTCTTTGGCTCGGGGGAATTTGCGGGAATGATTATTGAACCATTGGTGCAAGGAGCTGCAGGGATGCGGATGTATTCACCTCAATTCCTAGATCAGCTCAGTGCTTTGGCGCAACAGCACAATGTCCTTATTATCTTTGATGAGGTAATGACGGGATACGGAAGAACGGGAAAATTATTCGCTATGGATCATTGTTCAGTAAAACCTGACTTAATAACACTTTCGAAAGGTTTAACTGCAGGAGTGATGGCGCTTGGATTAACCGTTGCCTCAGATAAAATATACAATGCGTTTTTAGGAGACGAAACAACCAAAGCTCTTTTACACGGGCATTCGTTTACTGCAAATCCGATCGCGTGTGCAGTTGCATGTGCAAATTTAGACCTGTTTGAACGCAAAGAAACGTGGGAGACAATAGAGTCAATTGGGAATTGGAATGCTGAATTCGCAATTAAACTTGGTGAATTGGGTTGTGTTGAAAATATCAGGCAACAAGGAACTATTTTGGCTTTTGAAATAAAAACGGGTGAGGGGAATACGTATTTTTCGGACATAAAAACACAAGCCTACAATCACTTTTTGAAAGATGGAATCCTACTGAGACCGCTAGGGAATGTGATTTTTGTGAATCCGCCTTATTGTATAACAAAGGATGAATATGGTAAGATTAAAACTTCAATTCTAGACTTCCTAACTCATAACTCAAGGCACTAAATAAGTTCTCAACTTAAAACTTCAACTTCTGTTATTTTATTGTTAATTCCAATCGGTTTATAATTATATGCGCGCACAGTACGTTCTAATTGTATAAACCAGATAAAACCAAAAACATGAAACCAGTAAAAAAGCCATTAATGGCGCTCTTTGTAGCGTTGTTTATTTCCAGCGTCGTAGGAGCGACAGGAATTAAATTTGAAAAATTAACGCTCAAGCAAGGCCTCGAAAAAGCCAAAAAAGAAAACAAGAAAGTTTTTATTGATGTCTACGCCACTTGGTGCGGTCCGTGTAAATACCTGACTAAATCTGTATTTACCGATCAAGATTTAGGAGACTTTATGAATGAAAATTTTGTGTGTCTCAAGCTGGACGGTGAACTACCAGACGGTGAAAGTCTCATGATTGATTTCAACTTAAATTCTTATCCAACAATGCTATTTCTCTCTCCGGACAAAGCACTTGAAAAGAAAATTGTAGGTGCTGTAAGTGCGTCAGAAATCCAGAGGGTAGGAGCGAACGTTCTAGATCCAGAATCGACAGCAATCTATAAATTACAAAAGAAATATGATGCCGGAAATCGTGATCGGGCATTTATGTTGGAGTATATTAAAGAGGCCTTAAGCGAAGATATCGATGCAGTTCCTATTGCAATGGATTTTGTCGAGCACCATCCGAAGCTGTCTCTTGAAGATGAAGATGATTTTTTGATCTTCTATTTAACCTCTGATGAATTAAGCGATGAAAACGTAAAGAAATTCCTAGGGTCAATTGAAAAATACAATGAGTTGCATGAGGATTATGCGTCAAGAAAAGTTTTGGCGATCATCGGGCAATTGGTGGATGATTCGATTAAAAATAAAGACTCAGAAATATTTAAAAATGGAATAGATGCGGTTTATGAATCCTATGCGCTTGTTCAAGGTGAAGATGCTTATTCGAAAATAGAATTACTTGATGCAATTCAGGAGCATTATGATGAAAATACTGAAGAATAAATGAATGGAGCGGTTTGTAAATTGATGAACCGCTCTTCATTTATAGTTAATGCATGGCTGTCTCTTGGATAGCCTCCTGTATAATTCCTGAAGCCGTTCTGATTTCTGCTTCCGTAATGTTTAATGGCGGCGACAATCGAAAACTGTACGGATGGGATAAGAACCAAAAGCTAATCAAGCCTTTTTCCAAACATCTTTTTACAACTTTCTCTACGCGTTCGAACGATTCCATGTCAAAAGCGTACATCATTCCAATTCGACGGATTTCAAGGATCTCAGGTTCGTTGGAAAGTAGGTCTTCTAGCAATTTTCCCAGTCGTTCAACTTCTGAGAAATCAATTTCATCGGTCATTACTTGCAAACATGCGTCGGCTGCAGCACAAATAACAGGATGTCCTCCAAAAGTTGTGATATGACCGAGCATTGGATTGTGTGTGAATTCCTTCAACTTACTTGTAGACGAAACAAGTGCTCCGATTGGCATTCCGCCGCCTAGCGCTTTCCCGAGCGTTAATAGGTCCGGGACAACATTGAAATGCTCAAAAGCAAATAGTTTCCCTGTTCTACCAATGCCGCATTGAATTTCATCGAAGATTAATTGTGCTCCAGTTTCTGAGCATTTTGCTCTCAAGGCCATCATGAAGTCTTTGGACGGAATTCGAACGCCAGCATCTCCTTGCACGGTTTCTATTATTACTCCAGCGGTTTTGTTTGTAATTTGATCCAAGTCTGAAATTGAATTGAAATTCAAAAAACGAACATCAGGCAATAAAGGTCGAAATGCTTCTTTCTTCATTTCGTTTCCAGAAACACTGAGTGAACCGTGTGTGCTCCCATGGTAAGAGCCTCTAAACGAGATGAGTTCGGTTCTTCCAGTTATGCGTTTCACAAGTTTTAAAGCCGCCTCGTTGGCTTCTGTTCCTGAGTTTACAGTATAAACGCAATCGAGTGACTCGGGAAGTAATGCCGTAAGTCGTTTGGCAAAATTGAGTTGGGCATCTTGAACAAATTCACCGTAAACCATAACATGAAGATGGCGGTCAACTTGGGTTTTAATCGCATCTTTCACCAGCGGATGATTGTGGCCAATATTGTTTACTGCAACACCAGCAATCATATCCATAAAAGACTTTCCAGCTTTATCGTAGATGTAAATACCTTCCGCATTCTCAACCTCTATGAGGTATGGGAACGGGTTTGTTTGTCCCTGAAATGATAAAAAGTCTTCTTTGTTACTCATCGATTTGTTCTGCTCCTTGGGCCGTTTTGTCCTCCTTTTCCGCCTGCGCCAGGTTTTCTTGTTCCCTGATTGGGTCGGTCTTGTGACCTATCGTTCAATTTCTTTAATAATTCACGCTTGAAGCGCGCTTCCAAACTTAAGAGTTTTGTCGCTTTTTTGTATCCGATTATAGCTGCAATTTTATCATTGTACTCTTTCCTCAATTGAGCAGTCTTAATATCGTTGTCTAAAACAGAGTTTGTTTTTTTCTTAATATCACTCTCTGAAAGTGTTTCAAGATTTTCTTTTAAGTCTTTTGCAGTTGCCCGACGGGCTTTTTTCTGCTCATCAACTTTCTTTTCCATTTCATTGTAAACGGGCCAGAATTTTTCCGATTGGTCTACACTTAAATCTAATTCTTTAGTGATGAAGGCGATTTTCAAACGTTCTATTTTTTCTTTTCGGGACAATTGATCGCCTCCATTATCTTGCGAAAAGGAGAACGGAGCAACGAATAGTAAAGCGAGTAATAACAAGCTACCTGACGTGGTTTTTAATGATTTCATGTTTCTAGTTTTAAATAAATGAGTCTTCGTCCTCTAAGTCTGAAAAGTCTAAATCTTCGTCATTGAGGTATTCAAGGATTTCTTCCTTCGTAATCTTTTCAAGAGTGATTGTTTCGAGAGGGTGAACCTCAAGTTCCTCACTCATCGTATTTTCTAACACTTCATATTTTGCGTTTAATTCATCGATAGGTACAAATTCCGCGATCAATTCAATATCAAATTGATCAATGTTTTCGTCTACATAAGCCAACAATTCTTCTTTGGAAATGTCATTAAATTGATTTGATAGTGAAGGTGCAGGAATTGGATCTTGTCCAGAAATATTAAATTTGGTAACCAATAGAGCCAAAACAATAGCCGCAGCTGCTGCTCCTATCCATGTGATTGGCCGTTTGTAAAGTGGAATGATTTTCGTTTTTTGAGAATCGATAACACCTTGCGCTAAATTATCGAAATACGCTTTGTCAGGCATGTCAACCTTGCGTTTTTCAATAAAATCAAATATGTCTTTTTCTTCGTTCATTATTACTTAGATAGGTGAAACCTTCAATGGTTTAATTTGTTCAGAATAAATTCTTGAATTTTTTGCTTCGCGTGATGAAAGTTCGCTTTCAAAGCACCCTCACTCGTTTTAAGTCGCTTTGAAATTTCGCTGTACTTTAATTCTTCAAAGTATTTTAATTGGAAAACCAACGCCTGTTTTTCGGGCAGTGATGCAACGGCTTCTTGAAGTGTATCTGAAATAAATTCTGGAGTCGTTCCGTCTAAGACTGAATGGCCTGCCTTAATTTCTAAAATTGGAGCGTCTAGGTCAACACCAGCACGTCTTTTCTCTTTTTCAAGGGTGTTTAAGGTTTCATTCCGAGCAATTCGATACAGCCACGTGTATAGCGCTGAATCACCCTTGAATTCTGGAAGGTTCTGATATACTTTGATTAGGACGTTTTGAAGTACGTCATTCGCGATCTCATGGTTTTTGGTTATGCCACGGATTTGACTGTATAATACTTCTCCAAATTGAGAAACGATAGCTTTAAAAGCCAAATCTGAATGTTTGCCTCCTCGATTGAATAAATCAATTATATGTTTATCATCAAGGGGTTTACTCATAGATTACTTTCGTTCAATTACTTTTTCCGCTGCAGCAACAACATTTGCCGTATCGATTCCGTATTTCGTCATCAATTCAGCCGGCGTTCCACTTTCTCCAAACGTATCGTTTACACCAACGTATTCTTGAGGAACTGGATTTGATCTAGAAAGTAATTGTGCAATTGAATCACCCAAACCTCCATTAATCATGTGTTCCTCAGCAGAAACAACACATCCAGTCTTCGCTACAGAGTCTAAGACAGCTTTGTTGTCAAAAGGTTTAATCGTGTGCATATTTATTACTTCAGCAGAGATTCCTTTTTTGGCCAATTCTTGAGCCGCTTCAATTGATTTCCATACTAAATGTCCACAAGCGATGATGGTTACATCCGTTCCTTCGATGATTGTATCCGCTTTCCCAATTTGGAAATCAGCATCTGGTTTTATGAAAATTGGAACTGATGGTCTACCAAAACGCAAGTAAACAGGTCCTTCAAGATCTGCGATCGCAATTGTAGCTTGCTTCGTTTGGTTAAAATCACAAGGGACAATAACCGTCATGTTTGGAAGCATTTTCATCATTCCAATGTCTTCTAAAACTTGATGTGTCGCGCCATCCTCACCTAAAGTAAGGCCCGCATGTGAAGCACATATTTTTACATTTTTTTGAGAATATGCAATCGATTGACGAATTTGATCGTAAACCCGACTTGTTGAAAAATTGGCGAATGTTCCAGTGTATGGAATTTTCCCTCCAATCGTCATTCCTGCTGCTATTCCCATCATGTTGGCTTCAGCAATTCCAATTTGGAAAAAGCGCTCAGGGAATTCGTTTTCAAATGCATTCATCTTTAAAGATCCAGTAAGATCAGCACAAAGTGCTACAACATCTTTATTTCGTTTTCCTATTTCTAGAAGTCCTTCACCAAAGCCAGATCTTGTGTCTTTCTTTCCCAATACTTCGATTTCAATAGTTTCTGTCATAATTGTATAGATGTAGTTTTATTCGAATTTATTCTAAAGTCCTTTTCTAAGGTGTACTCAGATTTTTTAAGATTTTTCTGGCGGTAAACAAGTCGATAGGCCCCGGGCTGTAATTGATGTTTTCCAGATTTAGTTCCGTCTTCCAGATTGCATACCCAATCAAAAGTTCCGTTGTCATTTTGAGTAAATATTTGACCCGTAATGGCCGATCCAGCGGTGTATTTAATCCACCCTGGGGCTTTTACATTTATGGAAGCCTTTAAGCTTTGCTCAACATTAACAGAAACATAAATTCTAGGGAGTGTAAGAATCTCAACATTGTACCAACCAACAAGATACCTATCTGTTCCTCCTATTTTCTGAGTATTCAGAGTCTTTGGGTCTTCTTGCAAAGTTATTCGTGCATCCACCTGATAAGGTTTGGCAGCATTAAGCCAACGAATTTGAATTTCGCCTTGGCCCGCATCAACTTCAATCGTATTGTGCGTATTCTTTATAATCGTAATGTCCTTCTTTTCAATTCTTGGCGTTGTATTTACGACCAAATCGTATTTATACGCTGGGTCAAGAATTAACGTGTCGGGATTTCCATAAAGGTTGATCGTATGCGTAAAAGTGTATTTCAAATTGGTAGTTCCAGCTTCATACAGGAACATCGTCACGTCTGTTTCATTCGGTGATCCATCAACAGTATTAAGATTGATCTGCGTCGTTGTGTTTAATAAAGCTTTGTTAACAACCGATTGCAAGACTTTTGCGAAAGCGTCTTCAGTTTCGGCATCCGTAAAGTTTCCGATGCAATTGAATTTTTCAAGATAAGACAAGTCCAATCCCAGTCCGATAACGAAAGGAGTAACATTAACACCTTTGTCTTTTAGCTTTTTGGCAATCACACAAGGATCATTGTCACATGCTTCTAAACCATCTGTAATTAGAATGATAATGTTTCTGCCTGTAGCGTCTGGGAAATCTCCTGCTGCTGCTTCTAATGATCTCGCTATTGGCGTTGTTCCCTTGGCTTGAATCGATTTGATTCTGGATTTGATTCGTTGGTGATTGTTCTTTCCAAATGGCACTTCAAGTTTCGTGTCGTCACAATCTTGAAATGTTGCTGTGATTGGCGATTGATGTCCGTAAACGCGCAATGCTATTTCCAAATTGGGCGTGCCTTCAAGACCTTCAACCGTCTTAGCCAAAAGATCTTTGGCCGTTTCAATTCTCGTTTTATTTCCCCAATGAGCGTTCATACTATTCGATGCGTCGAGAATAAACAAGATTCTTGTCAATTCCGTCTCCTGTCCGAATGAAATCGAACTAAGAACAGTAAATGCTATGAGTAGAATTTTTTTCAATTAATAATCTCCTAAAGTTTCTTCCAATTGTCCTAAAGCACTTGCAAGTTGCTCGTCGTTTGGAGCAGCACCGTGCCACTTGTGAGTTCCCATCATATAGTCAACTCCTTGTCCCATTTCTGTAGTCATAACGATCATAATAGGCTTTCCGTTACCGGTCAAGCTTTTTGCTTTCGCCAATGTTGCTTTAACTTCATCAATATTATGACCATCCATTTCAAGTACTTCCCATCCAAAAGCTTGCCACTTTTGAGTTAAGTTGCCTAACGAGATGATGTCTTCCAAATCTCCATCAATTTGTCTTCCGTTGTAATCTATTGTTGCAATTAGGTTGTCAACCTTTTTGGCAGAAGCATAAAGTGCCGCTTCCCAAATTTGGCCTTCTTGCATTTCTCCATCTCCATGAAGTGTATACACCAAACTATCGTCTCCGTTCAATTTCTTTGTTGCAGCAGCTCCAATACCAACGGATAATCCTTGTCCTAAAGAACCAGAAGCCATTCGAATCCCTGGCAAATGGTGGTCAGTAGAAGGATGGCCTTGAAGACGTGTTCCAAGTTTTCTAAACGTTGCAAGTTCTGGAACAGGGAAATAATTTGATCGAGCTAATACGCTGTACCAAACTGGTGAGATGTGACCATTTGATAAAAAGAACAAGTCTTCTCCTTTACCGTCCATTTTGAAATCAGCAGGATTGTGATTCATCGTATCAAAGTAAAGTGTCGATAAGAAATCAGCGCAACCTAGTGAACCACCTGGGTGTCCAGAGCTTACTGCTGCTACCATTCTAACAATATCTCTTCGAACTTGAGATGCTACTTTCGCTATTTCGTTTGACTCCATTGATTCGGCTTTGATGTAAGTGTTTTATTCGCTGCAAATTTAAGTTTTATTACTAAAATCTAAGGGTAAAGAAAGACGAACTTATTAGCAATTTATAACGACTTATGCACAATCGAAAGAATCAAAATTGGCACAAATAACTCGATTTAGCGCCTGTAAATAACTGTTTGGATTTTCGCTTTTTTTCGGATTAAATGTTAAATTTATGCTGCTTATGAAAATGAATCCGTTGTAAAGGGTTAAAAAAACAACCCAGCCAACCTTTTTTGTTGAAAATGAGTCTAGTATTTAGAACTAAAATAGAATCATGAAATTAATTACCACCTTGTGTTTTTCATTTTTCCTAGGAGCGGTATCTTTTTCGCAAGAAATTGATCAAAGACTTTTATCAAAGTATACTTCTACTGAATTGAATGAAATGATGGAAAGCTCTCCAAAAGAATATGCTCTATTGGATTATGCTTTGGATAATGCCATATACTTTTCGAAAGGAATCGGAGGGAAGACAAATCAATTGCAAACAATTAGTATGCCTGCTGAAGGTGCTAATTTTATTGATTTAGGACTTGAAATCCAAGATCAAAATCAGTATTTTCAAATTTCTGGAGATGACCGATTGCTCGTTATGAAGTCAAGGGTAGTGTTGAATTACGAAATGCAAAAGAAGTAGAACGATGAAAAAATTTATTAAATCTATTGCGGTTTGTTTATTCGCAATGACTACTCTCAACAGTTTCGGACAAATTGTTTTGATGGGAGACCCTGGTTATTCAGAAGCTAACCCTGCTGATTGTAGCACCTTTGGTGTTGGAGCGCAGAATTTCTACGATGATGGAAACGCAGCGAATTATTCGGCAAACTTTAACGATACGACAGTGTTTTGTCCGGATTTGACACTTGGAACAAAGATGACACTTACATTCGCAATCAATGCGGGGTTCGAGTTTAATGTTGATCCTTCGGATTCAATTTATGTATACGACGGACCTGACACTTCATCCCCTTTATTGGGAGTTCACAATTCTGGAACTGATCCAAACGGATTTGCATATACAGCGAGTTGGAACAATCCAAGTGGTTGTTTAACAGTTGTCTTTATTTCTGACGCTGGACCTTCTGAAGGATCAGGATGGATCGCGAATGCACAATGTGGAAATCCAAATCAACCATTCGACCCTCACATAGAGGCATTCATTAATGGTGTTGGCGCAAATGCATTAAACCCAATTGATACTGGTTTTGTTGATGTCTGTTTTGGTGATAGCATTTTGTTGGTTGCGAAACCAATTTTCCCGAACTCTCTTGAATCAACAGGATTTGGATATTCTCAAAATTTAAACAATGTTGATTTCGATTGGTATATCAGTGATGGTGGTACATATCCTAACAACGATTCAATTTGGTTCACCCCTCCAACGAGAAATGGATTTTTAATTGACTTAAAAATATCGGATAACTTTCCGCAAATTGAACGAATGCTTTGTAAAGCTAGAGTTTCTCAGTTGCCATTATTTACTGGTACAGGGCCAGAAGAAGACACTGTTTGTCTTGGACAGAACACAAATTTAATTGGTGGTGTTACACCAACAGATACGGTAGGTATTGATATTCCAGCTGGACAATTTCAATTGGGCGGTTCATTTGCTGGATTAACGTATTTGCCAGATGGATCAGGGGCACAATACCAAGCGCCGATTGACATTGGAGGTTTTCCGCAAGGAGCTGTAATTGCAAATGCACAAGATTTAAATCAAGTGTGTATTACTATGGAGCATTCTTATCTTGGTGATTTAGAAATTGCCTTAGAATGTCCAAATGGAACACAAGTTCCACTGGTTAATTCATACGGGCCTGGATTTATACCAGGAGGAACAAGCGGTGGAGGTACCTACTTAGGTCATCCATTTGATGATATTGGTGGTGGTGGTGCTGGTGAAGGTTGGGAATACTGCTTTAGTTCA
Organism: Crocinitomicaceae bacterium; assembly: GCA_047630755.1. Taxonomy (GTDB): domain Bacteria; phylum Bacteroidota; class Bacteroidia; order Flavobacteriales_D; family Crocinitomicaceae; genus UBA4466. Next base: position 199,583 of record JBLHYG010000005.1, read on the forward strand.
GTATTCAATACAATTGCTGGTTCAATGACGACAAACTTGGCAAATACTGTCGTAGTTCCGTTTATTCCTGCAAATCCTCCAACGCAACCTGTTGATTGGTCGGCTGGAAATTCAATTGATCCTTCTGTAACGTATGAGCCAGAGACTTCATTTGCGAACTTTGCCGGATGCCCAATTAATGGTCAATGGACAATTATTGTTCAAGATAACTTAGGAACGGATGATGGTTGGATTTTTGAATGGGGATTGTTCTTCGACCCTTCTTTCTTCCCTGGAACATCGGGTTACCAAAACACAGTAGTTACTGAAGATTGGTCTCCGGATCCAACAATTATTTCAGGACAAAGCGATACCCTGTTGGTTGTTCAGCCTGATACACCTGGGAATTATGGATATACATACAACATTACTGATGATTTTGGATGTGATTATGATACAACAGTATTCCTATACGTTCTTCCTCAACCGGTGATTCAAAATGATACTATTGGATGTAACTTAGGCGTTTTCTTACAGGGGACTGAATCCTACAATGGTGGTGTTTGGAGTTCTGCTGATACTTCGATTAATTTTGATCCAAACCAGTTTGCAGAAAATCCTCAAGTATATACTTCAACTCCGGGTACATATGAAATAACATATACGGATAACGCGTGTAGTACTCCTGTATCAATGGAAGTGACCTTCCCACCTTATGTTTGGGCAGTATTATCTGATACCGTGTTGTGTTATGGAGTGGAATACGAATTAGATCCAGCGCAAGAAGCTTCGGCAACAACTTGGGATTGGAATACGGGCAGCTCAGATTCAATGATTGTAGTTACAGAACCTGGCGTTTATACCGTTACGGTATCTAATATTTGTCATTCTGGCACAGCTTCAGCTGTAATAGGATACAAACTCTGTGATATTATTGCTCCGAATATTGTCTCATTATCATCTGCGGTAGGAAACGACATTTGGTTTGTGCAATCAGAAGGGATTCAATCATTCGAATGTCATATTGTAAACCGATGGGGGAATAATATTTACTCTTTCGATAGCACTACTGGTGGATGGGATGGTAGAGATAATAATGGAAACATAGTCAGCGAGGGAACGTATTACTATATCATTAATGCTGTTCTCGAAGGTGGTGAGCCACTTACAAAGCAAGGATTTATTCAAGTAGTTCATTAACCATTAGAAAATAAGTGAGAAGGGTGGCCAATCGGTCACCCTTTTTTTATGTTCTTATACGAAGTATCTAAAATTCTTCGTTAGATTTAGACAAAACAATCCCAATGAAAAATATCGGAATTAATGGTTTCGGAAGAATCGGAAGGTACTTCACTAGAATGTCATTAGAGAATGATAATGTAAATGTGGCTGTCGTAAATGACTTGGCTGATATAAAAACACTTGCGCATTTGTTTAAATACGATAGTGTTCATCGTGGATTGAAACATGAATTCAAAATTGAAGGAAACAAGCTCGTCTTTGAGAATGGAAAAACAATTCTATTCATCAGCGAAAGAAATCCTGAAGACATAAAGTGGGCGGAATTGAATGTTGATTTTGTTTTAGAGTCCACGGGAATATTTCGAACTAGAGAACTTGCTTCGAAGCATTTTGTGGGTGGCGCTAAAAAAGTGATTTTATCTGCCCCGCCTCAAAGTTCTGACATTAAGACGGTCGTTTTAGGGGTGAATGATGAATTGCTATCGACTGATGATAAAATCGTATCTAATGCGTCCTGCACCACAAACTCAGCCGCTCCAATGCTAAAGGTCATGATGGAAATGTGTGAAATTGAAAGCGCGTTTATTACAACAGTGCACAGTTATACGTCCGATCAACGATTGCACGATGCGCCTCATAAAGATTTAAGAAGAGCAAGAGCCGCGGCCGAATCAATTGTTCCAACAACAACTGGAGCAGCAAAGGCGTTGGCAAAGATTTTTCCAGAACTGGAAGGTCACATCGGAGGATGTGGAATTAGAGTTCCCGTTCCAGATGGTTCAATGACCGATTTAACGTTGGTTGTAAAGAACCCACCGACCGCTGATGAAATTAACAAAGCCATGCGTGAAGCGGCAAACGGAAGCCTAAAAGGAATAATGGCTTACACGGAAGACCCAATTGTTTCCGTCGATGTTATTGGCAACCCAAACAGTTGTATATTCGATTCACAGCTTACCAGTGTAATCGGTAACATGGTCAAAATAATGGGTTGGTACGATAACGAAGCAGGCTACTCAAACCGTTTGCTTGATCTCGTCCAGAAAATTTAAAGCCAACCAGAAACCAGAATTTGAAAATACTCATCTCCATAATTTTATTCTTAACCTTTACAATTCATGTAAACGGACAGAATAATTTTGGATCATTGAGTAGTAATTACACGCCAACCAATAGTCTTTATATTAACCCTTCATCTATTTTGGATGCGAAAGTATGGTTGGACATCAATTTGGTTGGAGCTGGTTCATACACCAATAATAATCTTGTTTACCTCAGAGATCAAAGGTGGTATGACATCACCAAAGATGCTATCAATGATGACATTCGTCTAACGGAAGATGATATAGGCTACAATCAAGGGAAGAACAAGTACCATGCATATAATAAAAATTTTGCAACGGGGCCCTCTGCTGTTTGGAGTCAAGGAAATCATGCCGCAGCCCTTTCGACCGGAGCGAGGAGTTATGCAGGTGTAAGAACGCTTCCTGAATATGCTGGTAATTACATTGAAAATGGAGTCCAAGATTACGTTCTTCAGCACGATATTGATTACACAGTAAAAAATTTAAAGGTCGCCGCATTAGGGTTTGGAGAGGTTAAAGGAACCTACGCGTATACCTTTTTCAAGAGCCGTCAGGATATGTTTATGGCAGGAATTAGTTTGTCCAAGTTGTTTTCAATTGGAGGTGGTGCAATGAATATTTACGACGCTCAGTTCTTTGTCGATAACGATAGTCTTTTGCCAATTGCGCATCTTGAAGCGGATGCTATGTATACGCCAAACGTTGACCTTAACCCCAAGGGCGGTTGGGGATTGGACCTTGGGTTCACCTATCAGAAAATGAAAGGGAATGCGAGAAGTTATTTCCCCAATTCAAAAAAAATGGGATGTAATTCTATGCCGTATTTATACAAGCTTGGAGTTTCCATCATGGATATTGGGTCCTTAAAATTTGATGAAGGAGATTACTTATTTTCCGGGTATGATTTTGACAATTACGACTGGTACGCCTATGCAGATCAAGAAGTAAATGATGATAATTTCACAACCGCGTTAGAAGATGCAGAGGATGTGATTACTCAAGGTCAAGTGCGAAAGCAAAACAAAATTCGATTGCCAACATTTGCTTCGGTTCAATTCGACTATAACTTATGGGCATCGAAGATTTATGTGAATGCGACGATTGTCCAGGGGATTCCAGTTCCGAAAAGACGTTTTGGGATCCGTCATGCAAACAGTTTAAGTCTCACGCCTCGTTTTGAATCGTTCTTTTTTGATTTTGCACTTCCATTCAGCTTGTATGAGTATAGATATCCTCAAATGGGTGCTTCTGTTCGCTTAGGGCCTATTACAATCGGTACAGATAAACTTTGGAGCTGGATTCAAACGCATGATATTTACGGCGCTGACATCTACGTTCATGTAAAGATTCCATTCCGATACAATCCTAAATGCAGATCAAGAATGAAATCATCGAGGGGTTCTAGATCGAGATCAAGAGACCGCTCTCCAACAAAATGTACGATTTAGATTAACGCCATTCAAGAACCCATCCTTTTGGAGCTCCATCCTGAACATTTGACATGTCTGCTTGCGCCTCTGCTCTTGTAGCGTACGATTGCACGCTCACAATGTTTTGTGCACCTCTAGCAAACGTTTTTGCAGGATATCCCATTCCTTTCAGCTTTTCAACAAGACGGTTCGCATTTTCAATTGAGCCAAATGCACCTGCCACAATGTGGAAAGGCTGATCGTTTGATCCGTTTCTCACCGCTACAGGTTCAGGCTGAGGTTCTGGTGTTTCCTCAACAACAGGATCTGTTTCTGGGTTTTCATTATCAATAACTTCCGCGTCAGGATCTGCATCCATTTCGTTGTCGATTACTTCTTGAGGCTCTTGGTCTTCATCACCTATCGTTTCTTTCAACTCGTCTAACTCTTTGGGTTTGTCCTTTTTCTCTTTGGTATCTGCCAAGAAGGGTACGTGCTGTTTTAAGTTCTCATAATCCATTGCGAAATACGTTCCGCCTGCAATGATCAATAGTAAAATCACCATCAACATATAGAAACCAACACCCCGTTTTTTCTTCGACTTTCTTTCGGCTTTCTCTTTCTTAAGTTTTTCTAATTTCTCAGTCGATTTTGAAAGTTCCTCCCTATCAGCGATATTCATTTCCTTTTTGGGAGCTGAAGTGGGTGTTGGTGGCGTTACTGGAACTACGACTGGGATCACTTTCTTCTCAGCTGCTTTTGGCGTTTCATCCTTTGGCGCTACTTTCGGCTTCTCGACGGGAGCTTTTTTAGGTTCTGTTTTTGGTTTTTCTTCTGCTTGGGGTTTTTCAACTTTCGGGGCCGGTTCCTGTTTCTCAACTGGCTTTTCAACTGGTGCAACTTTTGGTTCAGGCGTCTTAGCAGGTGCTTCAACTTTAGATGCGGGCTTCTCTTTAACAGGCTCCTCAGCTTTTGGAGTTTCTGTTTTCGGCTCTTCAACTACAATTGGAGCAGCTTTTGGAGTTTCTTCTGCAACTGGTGTAGCTTTATCAGCCTCCCAATTCTCAAATTCTATATCACCATCTGCGCCTTTGCTGAACGTTCCAAATTGAAACATATCATAAGAGTCACCTTTGTCCAAAGAAGTCTTAATTTCTCTAACATGCTTGGCAACAATATTTTTTGCTTCGTTTTCTTCAATTCCCTCTTTGGCGGCAATATGAGCGGATAATTTTCCGTCATCGTGCTTTAAATAAGGCATAAACATTACTTCACCTGTAGTTGCATTTGTGATTGTCAATGCTCCTAAGCCAGGGATAATAATTGTGTTTGTTTCTTTGAGAATTTGCAGTAGATATTGATCCATAGTAATAGTATTGAGGATGTTGAAAATACAAAAAAAATCAGAACAATTCTGAAAATTTGAATGTCTTATCTAATCGAACGCCTTTGTCCGTGTTCGTTACAGTTGCAAGTTCGTTTGCGTGATCATGTTCCATAAACAATACAAGTTCGCTGTCTGCAGCCGTTCTTAGAAACTTTTCTTTTTCATTCAATGTAAGAAGTGGTCTGGTATCATATCCCATCACATATGGAATCGGAATATGGCCAACACTTGGAAGTAAATCTGCCATAAAAACCAATGTCTTGCCTTTGTAATGAATGTGAGGGATCATCATGCTTTCGGTATGTCCATCAACGAATAGAACATCGAAATTGTTGAACACATTCGTTGTGTAGTCGCCAGTACGCTCAATAAATTTAAGTTGACCACTCTCTTGAATCGGCATGATATTCTCTTTCAGAAATGAGGCTTTTTCTCGCGGATTAGGTTCCGTCGCCCACGTCCAATGTTTCTCTGTGCTCCAATAGGTAGCGTTCTTAAAGACAGGCTCAAAACCCGTTCGGTCTTTGTTCCATTTAATCGCTCCACCACAATGATCAAAATGCAAGTGCGTTAGAAAAACATCCGTGATATCATCCAGACCGTAACCCAATCGTTTCAAGTTCGGTTCTAAGCTGTTCTCATCCGACAAATAATAATGCGAAAAGAATTTTTCCGTCTGCTTGTCTCCAATCCCCGTGTCCAATAAAATCAATCGATCTCCATCTTCAATAAGCAATGACCGCATTGACCAATCGCACATATTGTTGCTGTCTGCAGGGTTTGTTCGTTGCCATAACGATTTTGGAACGACTCCGAACATAGCGCCTCCATCAAGTTTGAAATTGCCGGTATTTAATGGGTGAATTGTCATTTGTGTTGATTTAATTTGAAAAGTAGAGAATTCCTATTGCTAATATAGCGGAAATCAATCCTATAATTTTTTGCTTTGATGCATTTTCTTTAAAGGCGATAAATCCAATCATAGATGAAAGCAAGACAACGGATACATTTGTTATTGCCAAAACCGTCGAGTCTTGCCATCCCGTTGTGCTGTATGAAAGAATCAATAGGTAAATTGAAAAGAAATTTGGGATGCCTAAAAAGATTCCCGCAATAACGTTTTTAATGTGAAATTTGGAACTGCCATTTATGAATTTCGCAATCAAAATGAGAAAACCTATAATTCCAGCCATTCCAAGTCCGATAGCTGAAAATAGTGCCGTTGACATTGAACCCAATTCATAATTTTGAACGTAATTCAATGTGAAATCAAGCGCTCCACTACCAAAAAACAAAAGCAACAACATCCACGTCGCATTCGTCTTGCTTCCTTTTGAATAAGATACCAAAAAGACGCCGAGAATTGCAAACAGAATTCCAATGACTTTAAGAATATTGAAGCTTTCGGAATAGCCAACAATCATCAAAATGATCGAAATGGCCATGCTCATTTTTACCGCAACAGAGGTGGAAGCAACACCATTGATTTGAGAGCTTTTGGCCATAATGAAGAACAATCCAATGAATAGAACTGCGCTGATTGCGGCATAAATCATCCAGCCTGTTTGCTGCATGGATTGTGGATTCCATTGATTTCCATAAAGGCTAAACCCAATAATGAAAGCCATGAAATAGTTAAAAACGATGGCCTGAAATGTGTCGATTTTGTACCGATCAAATAATTTGAAGAGGACAAGAATTAGACTTGAACATATGACCGAAAAGATTAATGCAATCATTGATTCTTATAATGTTTGAGTGTGTCACCAAAGAAAATTTCTTCAGTAAATGTTCCTGTTATTTTTGGTGCTTTTGTTCCCTTTTCAAAAGTTCCTTGTCCCACAATAGTGCAGGTTTCGTCCCAAAGATTGGCATCGATAAAAGATTGCAATGTTGTCGCTCCGCCTTCTATAAAAACAGATTGAATTCCTTTTTCGTAAAGCGTATTTAATAGTGTTTTAGGATTGATTTCATCCAATTGGATGTATTCAACGCCGTTCAAATTTTCTGATTTTTTGGTATTGATCACGATTGTATTTGCCTCGTTATTGAAGACATTGTGATCCAAAGTTAATTGCGCTTGGCTATCGATAATGACACGGATTGGATTTTTTCCAGCAACTTCCCGAACTGTCAATGAAGGATTGTCCGCCTCGACGGTTTTTCTTCCCACCAAAATGGACATGTGTTCCGATCTCCATTTGTGAACTCTTGATTTTACTTCGGGAACAGAAATCCAAGTGACTTCACCCTTAGAATTTGATTCCTTAGCTACCGGATCTTGATTGTCAATTAATCCATTGGTTGTTTCCGCCCATTTTAAAAAAACGAAAGGTCTTTTCTTTTCATGAAACGTGAAGAAGTGCTTGTTCAATGCTCTGCATTCTTTTTCTAGAACACCTATAGTGACGTCAATTCCAGCGTTTTTTAGTTTTTCAACTCCTTTTCCGCTGACTTTATCAAAGGTGTCTGTGCAGCCAATTACGACGCGCGAAAAATTGTGGTGTACCAATAAATCGGCGCATGGTGGTGTTTTTCCAAAATGTGCACACGGCTCTAACGAAACATAAATCGTAGCTTCAGAAAATAGAGATTGGTCTTTTACAGAATTAACCGCGTTGACTTCTGCATGTGCATGGCCGTATTTTTCATGATAGCCTTCTCCAATAATTTTCCCGTTATGCACAATGACAGCTCCAACGAGAGGGTTCGGAGCAACGTGCCCATTTCCCTTTCTCGCCAGTTCCAGGCAACGATTCATGAAGTGACTGTCAGAGTTCATTGAGCGAATTTACGTATAAAAAAGGCGGAATTTTGACAATCATTTCTATTTTAGTGCAGCCCTTAACTATTCCAATTCATGAAAATCATTTCGCTTATTGAAAAGGCATTCAAATCGCTGATGCCATCGCCTTTCTCGATTGCATTGGTACTAACTGCGATTACATTTACGCTGGCCTGGGCTTTCACCGATTCAGATGTTTCCAACGTAGACCGTGGAGGTCAAATTCTACGTTTTTGGAGTGACGGTTTGTGGAGACAAGACCTTCTCGCCTTTGCCGTTCAAATGATGCTGATGCTGGTGTTAGGACACACCCTTGCTTTAACTAAACCTGTTGATCGGTTTATTGGTTACGTTACTCAATTCTGCACGAATACAGCCAATTCAGCAGCTTTGGTCACGCTTTTAACCATTCTTGTTTCCTTATTCAACTGGGGATTGGGACTTATTTTTGGAGCCATCTTAGCGCGGAAAGTTGGAGAACATGCAGCGAAAAAAGGCATCAAGTTGAATTATGCCTTGATCGGGGCTGCAGGGTACAGTGGTTTAATGGTATGGCACGGTGGAATGTCTGGAACCGCTCCACTGAAGGCTTCTGAGAACAATAGTATCACTGAAATGATGAAAGGCGTGGTCGATCCGTCGCAGTTGGGTGAATATCCAAGTTCAATTTCAATGGATCAAACGATTTTTAGTCCAATGAATTTAACCGTGATGTTGATACTCGTGGTTCTACTTCCTGCATTCATGTATTGGCTTGGAAAGAGGTCCAATAAGGAGGGGGCGTTGCCAAGTATTCAGGTTAAAACGGATGACATTGAGGAGAAAGCAGAAGGCGCCGAACGTTTGGATGCGTCACGAATATTCTCGTTAACATTCGGACTAATTGTATTTATTTATGCCGCCTATCTTTTCTACAAAGGAGTTACGGGGAAGCAAGGTCTTGGAGTCATTAATCCCAATTTCATAAATATTCTATTGCTTGGGTTGTGTCTTTCGATCCATAGAAATGTACGCGCTTTCTTAAAAGCAATCGATGCAGCTATTGGGGGAGCGTCGGGTATTTTGATTCAATTCCCGCTCTATTTTGGAATCATTGGAATCATGACAAGCAGTGGATTGGCGAATGAGTTCTCAAGCTTCTTCGTTGCGATTTCGAACGAGACGACGTATCCAATTCTAACGTTCTTCAGTTCTGGAATCGTTAATATTTTTGTTCCGAGTGGAGGAGGGCAATGGACGGTTCAAGGCCCAATCATTTTACAAGCAGCGCATGATCTTGGTTTGAGCTATTCGAAATCGATAATGGCGCTTTCTTACGGTGATCAAATAACAAACATGCTTCAACCGTTTTGGGCTTTGCCTTTACTTGGGATTACCGGGCTAAAAGCGAAGTCTATTCTTCCTTATACGATTGCATTGATGGGAGTTGGAATTGTCATATTCGTAACTGCACTATTACTTTTCTAGATGAAGAACGAACGTTTAAAGAATTTTTTGAAAACACTAGGTCCAGGAATCTTGTTCGCAAGTACGGCCATTGGAGTCTCTCATTTGGTTCAAAGTACACGTGCTGGTGCCAACTTTGGATTTGCTCTCGTGCCATTTATTCTTGCCGCAAACATCTTTAAGTATCCATTTTTCGAGTTTGGAAGTCGATATGCCAATGCGACGGGAGAAAGTTTGATCGACGGGTACAAAAGAATAGGAAATTGGATGCTTTGGCTCTACTTTTTGATAACAATCGGAAGTATGTTCTTCGTTTGCGCTGCGGTCGGTTCTGTGACGTCGGGGTTTCTTCAAGGCTTGTTCGGTGTTACAGATTGGGGCATGGGTGCAACGTTCGCATTGTTTGTAATTTGCGCAGGAATTTTATTATTGGGCAAGTACAAAATCCTGGATTCATTGGTGAAAATCATTGGTTTTGTGCTTTTGATTTCTGTTCTGTTGGCTTTTGTTTTGGCTTTGTTTCAAGGTCCGAATGCGCATACATCTGATTTCAAAGCTCCCGATCTTTGGGCGGAATCAAGTGTTTTATTTATCATTGCTTTGATGGGATGGATGCCTACTGCAGTTGATTTAAGCGCTTGGAATAGTTTGTGGACAATTGAACGAATCAAGCAAACGGGGTACAAGCCAACGATGAGAGAAACTTTGGCTGATTTCAATTTTGGCTATTTAATATCGGCCGTACTTTCGATTTGTTTCGTTACGCTGGGCGCGTATATGGTTTTTGGAACGGACAGTGAGATTCCAGATGGAGCGGGTTCTTTTGCCATTTCAGTCATCGGGATGTTCACGGCTTTTATTGGCGATTGGAGTTACATCATTATTGCTGCTGCTGCCTTTTCAATTATGTTCGGAACGTGCATCGCAGTGTTTGATGGCTACTCCAGAAGTATCGAGCGATCTACCGCACTTTTTTTATCGAGGGAGAATGAAAAATCTTCTGTTGGGATTTATAACGTTTCCTTGTCTGTTGTAGCGATAGGATCGTTCAGTCTCGTTTTTTTCTTTGGAGAGCACATGAAGTCATTGATCGATTTGGCAATGACAATAAGCTTCTTGATCGCTCCCGTTATTGCGATTGTGAACTTACGATTGGTAACAGGAAAATACATTGATGAGGAACACAAACCCAAACTATGGTTAAAAATGCTCAGTTGGATGGGAATTCTCTTTCTGACTGGATTTGCGCTTTACTTTGTGTGGATTACGTTTCTCTAGTTATTTGAACGATTGAATATGGTCCAGCAAAGCTTGATATTCAGATGTCGTTAGCATCAAAGGACTAATCTTAAATTTATTCCCGTTGATGGTTAGCTTGTCTCCTTCAACTTTAAATTTATCCTTTTTAAAATTGAATGTTCCCACAGTTACACCCAGTGGACTCTTGATTTGCATTGTTTTGTCATCGTATTGAACGGCCGAGTTGACAAGATACAAAATGGATAAAAAAAGGATTAAAATACCACTTATTTTGGCTGCTATAAGATCCAAATTGAATCCGAAATAGATTAGAACAATTGAAAATGCGCCCATTCCAATTGCAACGCTTTTGTTGTAAGTCACTTTCGTCATAATTCAAATTTGAGGGATGAAAATATTGGTTTCAAATTAAGCAAAAAACCTCGACTCGGTTGAACCAAGTCGAGGAGTTTTATTCAAAATCAAATCTAATTAATGTTTCGCAAGGTAATCAGCAACTCCATCAAATGAGGCAGTCATTCCGTCGTCACCTTTTGTCCAGTTTGCAGGACAAACTTCACCGTTTTCTTCGAAGAATTGCAAAGCATCAACCATTCTCAATGCCTCATCAACGTTTCTTCCAAGAGGTAAGTTGTTCACCAATTGGTGCATAACTGTTCCTTCTTTGTCAATTAAGAACAAACCTCTATATGCGATCATTGGTCCTGTTGCGATTGTGTTTCCTTCATCATCAAAATCGTATTCACCTGCCATAATTCCGTATGATTCAGTGATCGTTTTTGTAGTATCCGCGACCAAAGGGTATGTTACTCCTTGAATCCCACCTTGTGCTTTAGGTACTTGAAGCCATCCCCAGTGAGACTCTTCAGTATCCGTAGATGCTGCAACAACTTTTACTCCACGCGCTTCGAATTCACCTAATTTGGCTTGAAAAGCATGCAGTTCAGATGGACAAACAAACGTAAAATCTTTTGGGTAGAAGAACAACAAAACATGGTTCTTACCGATAAAATTATCCAATGTGAAATCTGAAACTATTTCTCCACCGTTTATTACCGCTGGCGCAGTAAATGAAGGCGCTTTTCTTCCTACTAATACACTCATTCTAGTTCTATTTTTTGTTTTTAAAATCTGCGGCAAAATTAATAAATATTGTTAGTGCTCAAGCCACGATTTGAACATCCAGTTTAATTTTTCCTTTTCACCAATTAAATTACTCATTAGTGCATTTGTTCCCTCATCGTTCTTTTCATCGGACTGAGCCAAAATCTCTTTTTCCTGAGCAAGTAGACTCAATTGAGCATCCAAAATGTACTGAACTCCAGTTGGTCCATCTTTAATGATTTCATTTTCGCCAATTGTACTTGTTTCGGCATATTCTGAAAATCGGGATAAAGGCGTTTCTCCAATGGAAAGAATTCTTTCCGCGAGCTCATCAATTATTTCAAGAGATCGTGTGTACAGCTCTTCGTACTTAAGATGAAGTTCAAAAAAAGCTTTCCCTTTTACATTCCAGTGCAACGAGCGCAAGTTTTGATAATGAATTTGATAACTCGAAAGCAATTGATTTAAATTGCTGATATATGTTTCTGTGTTCATGATATATTGTTTTGTGACTTCAAATTTATGCTGAATTCGGTATAGTTTAAATTGAATTAAACTATATTGACATAAATTATGTTTATATGATTTCGATTCAACAAATGCAGTACATCGTTACGGTTGCAGAAGAACGCCAGTTTCAAAGGGCCAGTGAAAGGTGTTTTGTAACCCAGCCAACGCTTTCAATGCAGATTAAAAAGGCGGAACAAACGTTGGGGAATCAGATTTTTGATCGTTCGAGATCGCCTCTTGAATTGACTGAATACGGTAAGGAGTTGCTCGTTATTATTCGAGACGTTTTAACGGAGTATTCACGTGTAAAACTATTGGGAGAGCAACGAACTGGTTCGTATCGCGAACAATTGAAAGTCGGGATTATTCCAACTATTGCAGGATATATGTTGCCAGGAATGTTTGATGAATGGATGAGGGATTTAGAGGATGTTGAATTGATTATCGAAGAAATGAAAACCGAGGAAATCTTGGTCGCTCTTGAAGAAAAAACTATCGATTTGGGCATTCTTGCTGGACCTGTTCACCAGCCAAAGTGGAGGACCACCGTTTTGTTTCATGAAGAAATTTACGCCTACGCACCAATGATTAAGGAAAAGACAATATCACCACAAAAATTGGAAGAATACCATCCGTGGCTCTTAAGCAAGGGAAATTGCCTCAGAACGCAGATGATTCATTTTTGTGAATTGGAAGAGAAAAGCAAGTTGGGATGGAATTACGAAGGCGGCAACATCGAACTTCTCGTTAAAATGGTCGATTTGCATGACGGTTATACTTTGATTCCATCCAATTATAAGGGGTTATTGAATCTTAAAAATGTGGTTCGAATTCAATCGGATGAACTCAAAGAATATCCAGCGCGTGAAATTATTGCCGTGAGTTCAAATCGAAATCCGAAATGGTCATCAATGGAGAAGTTGATTCGCTTGGTTCAGTTGAAGTATTTTAAATCTGGAGAGGAGGACTTGAAGTTGTTGAGTTGGAAATAGATTGGATCGGTCGTGAACTCCCTATTAGATCGCTGCGCTTTTGGATTGGTCGTAGACTCCCTTTTAGATATTAGATTGGTCCGAGTTTCAGAATATCGAAACGTCTAAATTCCAACATCCAAAAGCGAAGCGATCCAAGAACAAAGTGATCTAAAAGCGAAGCGATCCAAAAATCCTATCCGAAGCCCCAATGTTCTTCTGAACAAAATCGGCAGCCTTATCATCAATATCTTCTTTGTCCAATAGAATCGCCTCAATTCTAGATTTCAATTCATCACTCGTTCTTACCTCAAATCCAAATCCATTTTCAATGAACTGACGTGCTTCAGGAAACCGACTGTGTTTAGGTCCGTAAATCACGCCCATTCCAAAAACGGCTGGCTCCAATATATTGTGTAAACTTCCCGAGAACCCACCGCCGACATACGCTACCGATCCAAATGCGTATGCACTCGATAAATGTCCAATTGTGTCCAATATCAAAACGTCTTGATTGTCAATTGTGGTCTCGTCTGAATAACGTACAAATGAACGCTCGAGCTTACTCGTAATTCCTTTTACATGGCTTTCATCAATGTTATGCGGAGCTATAATTACTTTGCACTTCAGTTGATTGATGACTGGAAGTAAAATCTCTTCGTCTTTCGGCCATGAACTTCCTATTATGAAAACGATTTCATCTCCGCAGAATTTAGAAATAGTAGCGTTCTTTTCTAAGTTGGCTTTGTTCTCAGAAACCTTATCAAACCGACTGTCGCCACTAATTGAAACTTGCTTTATTCCAATACTGTTCAGTAAATTAAGCGATTCTTCATTCTGCACAAAGAACCAATCAAAGCGTCGTAAAGTCTTTCTGAAAAAGCCTCCTGAAGATTTAAAAAAGCGGTGGTCTTGTCGGAAAATACCGCTCACATTGTAAATCTTCGTCCCGTTGTTTTTACAAGCCAAAATATGATTTGTCCAGAATTCATACTTGATAAAAAATGCCGATACTGGCTGAATGGCTTTAATGAATTTTTTGGCTTTCGAAGGCGTGTCCAATGGAATATAACAAACGTGATTTGCCTTGTGGCTCCGTTTCTGATAATGTTGCATTCCAGATGGAGAGAAGAAAGTAACAATTAGAAAAACCGTAGGGTCATTTTCCTTTATCTTATTCATTAACGGAAGTCCTTGGTCAAATTCGCCCAATGATGCACAATGAAACCAGATTACTTTTTTGCCTTCTACGTTGGGTAATTCTTGAAACAAATGGGTTCTGCCTTTCACCCAGAGTTTTGCCTTTGGATTAAATAATGAGGCAATTCGCAGTCCGAGGCCGAGAAAAAAGATGCTTATGTTATAAAGCAGAGACATCAATCGAAGTAGAAGTCTTTGGGCTTTCTCTGGTAAACAGGAACCAACCATGCCAGCTTAATTCCGTATTGGATGTCCAACATCATGTTCTGAGGAACGGGTACGTTTGGAGTGTCAAAGAAAATCTCTCTTTTGTTATATGTAAATCCTTGTTGAAAGTAAAGACCGGCGTAGAAATTTACAAAACCTTGGTTGGCCATAAAGGCATACCCAACAAACTCACTAATATTTAAACCTTGAGCCAAGCGGTCATAGCCTTTCTTGTAGTCCAGTTCTATTTCGGGAACTACATGTTCTTGGGTTTCTATTCTCAATTTGTGTGCTAAAAATCCAGCACCTAAACTCACGTAAAGACCCGAATTTGGATTTGGACTTAGGACAGGTAAAATCTTCCCAACAGAACCATTGATATACATTCCTCGCGAAAGTACTTGAACTGTTGCAATGTCACCATTTTGATCCGTGATGTTGCCTTTGGAATCGACCAAGGCGTCAAACAATCCCGTTGTTCTTACGTCTCCACCAAACATGTAGTTTCCTTCCGCAGCATAAATCCAATTTTTTTTGGTTTTGTATCCCGCTAAAAGTCCGATGTGATTGAAAAAACCATGGTTTTCTCTAAGATCACCACCTGTAAAGTTTAAACCGTATTGAACGGAAACCCATGGCGTTCCAATTATTGAATCCGCAACTTTTCTTTGACTCATTCCATTGAATGAAATGATCGATATAAATCCTGCTATTAGTAGAAGTCTGTACATTCTAATTGTAATATTTTACAAGTATAAGGTTTCCTAATTAACGTTCAATTGCCGTTCTTATTGAATTCTGTTAAAAAAACACATTTCTATTTTTCTTTCAATGGACTTCATATTCACTTTGATGGATCGCCAATCAAGTGATTTTTACTTCACCAAAAAAGAATTGTTTAATAATTGTTCTCGGTTGTATTTCATTTCTTCTTGCGTTTCCCAGTCGATAACTGAATATCCTGCGTGATTGCAAATTGCGTGTCCTGCTGCGGTATCCCATTCCATTGTTGGAGCAAAACGAGGGTAGCAATCGGCGGCACCTTCGGCAATCATACATAGCTTTAGTGAACTTCCTTTTGAAATGAAATTGACTTCCCCATGTGTTTCTTCTAATGTTTTAATGTAATCTTTTGTCTCTTGGGACAAGTGAGATCGACTGGCAACAACTGTATACGGTCTTTCGGAATTAATGATGGGAAGTTTTACTGCCGCCGCTTGAATTTCATGAAACGATTTCACTTCAATAATTCCAGCCAATTTAAATGCGCCGTCATCAATTGTTGAGTAGTATAAATCGTTCAGCGCAGGAACGTAAATCACACCCAAAATCGGTTTCTGATCTTCAATCAATGCAATGTTTACAGTAAATTCCCCGTTTTTATTAATGAATTCCTTCGTTCCGTCAATTGGATCGACAATCCAAAGTCGGTTCCAATCTTTTCTGTCTTTGTATTCGATTCCTTTTCCTTCTTCCGAAAGAACGGGAATTCCAGTCTGTGTTAAATACGATTCAATGATGTTGTGCGAAGCGATGTCGGCCTTTGTTAACGGCGAATTGTCCGATTTAAAATCGACTTCAAAATCTTCGTTTTCATAAATCTCCATGATTCGTTTTCCCGCTTTCAAAGCAGCTTCAATGGTAATGGATAAGAGTTCTGTTAATGCCATAAAATCAAATTATCATTCCTGCCGCAACAGTTTCGTTTGTTGAATCATCCACCAAAATTATACTTCCTGTAATTCTATTTTCTCTATACGGATCGATCATCAAAGGCTTCGTCGTTCGGATTTTTACCCGACAAATATCATTCATCCCAATTTCCTTGTCTTCTGTATCGCGCGTAATCGTATTGATATTCATTTTGTAAACCACTTCTTTGATCATCGCTTTTTGATCGTTTGAAGTATGCATTATCGTGTATTTCGCTCTTGGCTTGGCCGATTCATTGTTGAGCCAGCAGAGCATTACTTCGATGTCCTGAACGCATTGAGGTGTGTTTTTCTCCTTAACGATCATGTCGCCACGACTAATATCTATATCGTCTTCAAGTGTAATTGAAACAGACATTGGGGCAAATGCACATTCGAGTGAATCGCCGTAAAAATCAATTGACTTTATTTTAGATGTAAATCCAGAAGGAAGTATTGAAACAGCATCGCCGGGTCTGAAAATCCCACTAGAAATTCTGCCAGCATATCCTCTGTAATCTGGAAAATCACTGCTTTGAGGTCGAATAATTGTTTGAATTGGGAAACGCGCATCGACCTTATTGATATCGCTACTGATGTGCATTGTCTCTAAGGTATGAAGTAAGGATGCACCAAGGTACCAATCCATATTCGTAGAACGATTGACAACATTGTCTCCTTTCAATGCACTTATTGGAATGTACTGAACGTCTTTCACCAACATCTTGGATGAAATTTCTTCATAATCCGCAACAACTTTGTTGTAAGCTTCTTCATCCCAATCAACCAAATCCATTTTATTGACACAAACGATGATGTGTGAAATTTGTAGAAGCGATGCAATATATGTGTGTCGCTTGGTTTGTTCTGAAACACCATGGCGGGCATCAACTAAAATAATAGCAGCATTTGCCGTTGAAGCTCCAGTGACCATGTTACGGGTGTACTGGATATGTCCCGGTGTATCGGCGATGATAAATTTCCGCTTTGGAGTGGAAAAGTAGCGGTAGGCAACGTCGATGGTGATTCCTTGTTCGCGCTCGTCTCTTAACCCATCGGTAAATAAAGCCAAATCCAATCCATCGTGGCCTTTTCGTTCACTCGTTTTTTTAATCGCACTAAGTTGGTCTTCAAAAATTGATTTTGAATCGTACAATAAACGTCCGATCAAGGTGCTTTTTCCGTCATCCACACTTCCGGCAGTGGTAAATCTCAACAATTGATTTTGGTCCAATTTCATGTTCTCAATATTAAAAGTACCCTTGACGTTTTCTATCTTCCATGGCGCTTTCTGATCTTTTGTCGTCCGCGCGATTTCCACGTTCCGTCTCTCTCATGGCGGAAACTTCCCCAACGATTTTTTCTAAAGTGTCAGCATCGGATTCTATTCCGCCTGTAATCGTAATGTCGCCGAGTGTTCTGAATCGAATCTTCTTTGAAACGACCTCCTCATTGTCATCGAGGATTAAGAACTCTGAATTTGGAATCCAAGATCCGTTTTTCCAAACAACATCTCGTTCATGAGCGAAATACAAGGAAGGAATCTGAATCTCTTCGCGTTTGATGTAATTCCAAATGTCCATTTCAGTCCAGTTGCTTATTGGAAAAACCCTAAAATGTTCTCCTTCGAAATGTTTTCCATTAAACATGTTCCAAAGTTCTGGTCGTTGATTTTTTGGATCCCATTGTCCGAAATCATCCCGGTGGGAAAAGAAACGTTCTTTGGCTCTTGCTTTTTCTTCGTCTCTTCTCGCTCCGCCCATTGCGCAGTCGATTTTGTTATCTTCAATGGTGTCGAGAAGCGTTGTGATTTGAAGTGAATTTCGAGTAGCGCTTTTTCCTTTTTCCTCCGCAACTCTGCCTTGATTAATTGAATCTTGAACCGATCCAATAATTAATTTGACGCCCAATTCACCGATCAATCGATCTCTGAATTCAATTGTTTCAGGAAAGTTATGTCCCGTATCAACGTGCAATAATGCAAATGGAATTTTCCCTGGATGAAATGCTTTTTTAGCGAGATGCGTTAAAACGATTGAGTCTTTTCCTCCTGAAAACAAAAGTACTGGATTCTGAAATTTGGCTACGACTTCGCGAAGAACGAAAATGGCTTCCGATTCCAATTCATCCATATAATTTAAGTAATACTTACTCATCTCAATTTTAATTTATGCTGAACAGCTTCGATAACCTTGTTCGCTGCATCCTCAACGGTAAATTTTTCTGTGTCAATCTCAACGTCTGCTGATTCTGGCGCTTCATACGGAGACGAAATTCCAGTGAATAGGCTGATTTCTCCGCTTCGTGCTTTTTTGTACAGGCCTTTTTCATCGCGGCGTTCACATTCTTCAAGTGAAGTGTTCATATAAACTTCGATGAAATTTTCTTGGCCAACGGTTTCTCTAATTTCGGCTCTGCTTTTCTTATATGGGGATATGAATGATCCCAAAACGACAACTCCAGCATCAATAAATAATTTACTGATCTCAGCGACCCGTCGGATGTTTTCTTCACGATCCTCAGTTGTAAATGAAAGGTTTTTATTAATTCCATTTCGAACATTGTCGCCATCGAGAGGGTAGGTGTGCACGCCCATATTGTGAAGCTTTTGTTCAACGGCACTGGATAAGGTTGATTTTCCTGAACCCGAAAGCCCCGTAAACCAGATCAAGAACGAAGAATGGTTTTTGATGCTTTGACGGTCCTCTTTAGTGAGTCCAAATTCTTGACGTACAATAGTGTTGCTCATCGGTTTTCCTTTTCGATTTTCTAAACCAAAATTCAAGATAGACGATGCGGACTTTACTGTAAATTCTCAGTCAATGGTCTTAGCAAAATGACATTTTCTTGAATGATTCGTCGTGGTTTTTCATTTAAACAAATATATGATTAGAATGACTTTAAATCAAAACATATAGACGTTAATATAGAATCAATATCTAAATCAGAAAAGAAGGGCTTCGTTATTTTTTCAAGTCTGACCAGTACCAGTCGATTGCTTCAACCAAACCTGTCTCTAATGTGTGCGTAGGTGAATAACCAAGGATTGTTTTGGCCTTTTCAATTGAAGCTAGTGAATGAGGGATGTCTCCATTTCTTTCAGGACCATGTTCAATTTCAATGTCTGCAATGGCAGGGTCAAATTGTTTCAATAAATCCTTAAGCTTCGCTGTGAGCTGATTTAAATCTGCTTTTTGTCCAACTGCAGTATTGAATACTTCTCCAGTTGCAGCAGGATTGTCAGTCATTGCAGCTAAATGATTCATTTGAATCACATTGTCGATATATGTGAAATCACGCGAAAATGTTCCGTCACCATTAATCTTTGGTGATTGATGGTTGATCAGCAGTTCTACGAATTTTGGGATCACCGCCGCATAAGCTCCTTGCGGGGATTGACGCCTTCCAAAGACATTGAAATAACGTAATCCAATAACTTGCATTCCATAATTCAATCCAAAAACGTGCGCATAAAGCTCATTCACATATTTCGTAACTGCATATGGAGAAAGTGGTTTTCCAATGTTCTCTTCAATTTTCGGAAGTTCCTGAGAATCTCCGTATGTTGATGAACTTGCAGCATAAACAAAGCGCTTTACATTGGCGTCTCTAGCGGCAACGAGAACATTTAAAAAACCTGAAACATTTACTTCGTTTGTTGAGATCGGATCGTTAAGTGATCTTGGAACTGAACCTAAAGCTGCCTGGTGCAATACGATATCAATGTTTTGCATTGCATTGTGACATGCTTCCAAAGATCTTATGTCCGCTTCGATTAAAGTGAAATTTTCATTCTGTAGAAAAGGGGCAATGTTTTCTCTTAATCCAGTTGAAAAATTGTCAAAGCAAACAACGTGATTGTCGTTTTTAAGTAAGTCATCGCACAAATTTGAGCCAATAAAACCAGCACCTCCAGTTACTAAAACTCTTTGATTCTTAATTCTTTTGTAACTCAATTGTTCTTTTGATTTAAACTTGATATTATTAATACAATTTCTACTGGATGAATAGAGCAGCTATATTACGAATAAATTGGGGAACGAGTAATAGATTTAGCTTGGAAATATTGGAAAGACTGGTGTGAAATTAATCTAATTTTTTCAAGCAATCCGATAATGATTTTTCCCATTCCGGAACTACAACTGCAAAATCTCGCTCTATGTCATCAGTATTTAAAACTGAATATGCAGGTCGTTTTGCTTTTGTAGGATATTCTTCAGTCGTGATTGAGTTGATTTTACAATTCAGCTTCTTTTCTTCCATTATTTTTGAAGCGAAATCGAACCATGAGATTGATCCGGAGTTGGCGTAATGGTAAATACGCTGTGAAGCTCCGAATTCGCCTCCATCTAAAATTTTAATACATGCTTGAGCTAAATCTCGAGCGTATGTTGGGCTTCCGATTTGATCTCCAACGACATTCAAAGATTTCTTTTCCTTTCCAAGTCGAAGCATTGTTTTCACAAAGTTGTTTCCATAAGAAGAGTAGAGCCAAGAGGTTCTAATTACAATTGCCTGTGCTTTTGAATTAATGATAACCTGTTCGCCCAAATATTTACTTGTTCCATAAATGCCAATCGGAGAAGTAGCGTCGGCTGGTTGATAAGGGCTTGTTTTTGTCCCGTCGAAAACGTAATCCGTTGAAATGTGAATGTAAGACAGGTTGTGCTTTACGGCGATTTTATCGATGTTACTAACTCCGAAAAGGTTGGTTTGAAGCGCATCCATTTCGTTGTCTTCTGCATTGTCAACAGCAGTATAAGCAGCACAATTGATAATCGAGTCTATTTTGTTCAGCGTGACATTTGCTTCAATAGATTCGATGTTGTGAATATTGCATTCGCTTGAATCTGCAAAAATAAAATTATGATGTGAGTTAATAGCTAGATCTTGAAGCTCAGAACCGAGTTGTCCGTTTTTACCTGTTACTAATATATTCATTGATAAATGGGCTTGCGAAATCTTTAAAACAACCGAGTTCTTTGTCTTTTCCTGAGAGCAGAACGTCGTCATCTTTTAGTTTCCAGTCAATACTTAAAGTTGCATCATTCCATTGAATTCCACCTTCGTTTTCTGGGGAATAATCATTGTCTACTTTATACGCGAAAATGGCTGTCTCGCTTAAAACTGCGAAGCCGTGCGCAAAACCTCTTGGAACGAAAAGTTGTTTCTTATTTGTCTCATTTAAAAGGATCGAAAACGATTCTCCATATGTCGGAGATTCCAATCTTAAGTCAACGGCAACATCCAGTACCTCACCTTTGATTACTCGAACCAATTTGGCTTGTGCCATTGGTGGTTTTTGGAAATGCAAACCTCTTAAAACGCCTCTGCTCGATTGTGATTCATTGTCCTGAACGAATACAGTTTTACCCACATTTTCGTTGAACCATTTTTGATTGAACGGCTCGAAAAAATAACCACGATCATCGCTATAAACTTTTGGTTCTAATGCAACGAGGTCTTCAATATGTGTCTTAATTAATTTCAATTTTTTGTAACGCGTTTTATTAAGTATTGACCGTATCCTGATTTAGCGAGAGGTTGTGCTAATTCCAGCACTTTTTCTGCCGTTATGAATCCTTCTTCATAAGCGATTTCTTCTAGGCAAGCCACCTTTAAGCCTTGGCGCTTTTCTATTGTTTGAATGAAACTACTTGCTTCCAACAACGACTCATGTGTTCCTGTATCGAGCCATGCATATCCTCTGCCCATTAATTCAACTTTTAATTCGTCTTTGCTTAGGTAGATTTCATTAACTGTTGTGATCTCCAATTCGCCTCGATGAGATGGTTTAATGTTCTTTGCGATTTCAATAACATCGTTCGTGTAGAAGTACAATCCAACGACTGCAAAATTAGATTTAGGATGTGTAGGTTTTTCTTCCACGGAAATTACATTTCCGTTTTCGTCAAATTCAGCAACGCCGTAACGCTCAGGATCGTTGACATAATAACCAAAGACCGTAGACTTTCGATCTACTTCAACATTTTTTCTTGCGTTTTTTAACATTTTAGTCAAGCCATGTCCATGGAATATATTGTCGCCCAATACCAAGCAAACATCATCGCCACCAATAAATTCTTCACCAATAATAAATGCCTGTGCCAAACCATCCGGGCTCGGTTGAACTTTATACGTCAAATTGATTCCGAAATTACTTCCGTCGCCAAGCAGTTTTTCAAAATTGGGCAAATCCTCAGGTGTTGAGATGATTAAAACATCTCTAATTCCAGCAAGCATTAACACTGATAACGGATAATAAATCATCGGTTTATCATAGATTGGGAGCAATTGTTTTGATACCCCTTTAGTAATTGGATACAATCGAGTTCCCGATCCGCCAGCTAAAATGATTCCTTTCATGTGTTGTCTTTGAGGGTTGTAAAGTTAGTTAATTTCTTGTCTTATTTACATGCTGAATAACGGGGATAGTTTGCTGGTAGTGTACATACTAAAATAAAAATAAAAATGCTTGGGTTCTTAAAGCAATTAATCCATATCGTAAGCGTTAATTCCCTGCAATTAATTATCTTTAACGCCTCTTTGTAAACGCATAATACATCAATTGATGAAAAAAATACAAATGGTCGATTTAATTTCTCAGTATCAAGGCATTAAGCCAGCTGTGGATTCGGCAATAACATCTATTTTAGAAAGCGCACAATTCATTAACGGTCCTGAGGTAAAATCATTTCAATCTGAAATGGAAGATTACCTTGGTGTGAAACATGTAATTCCATGTGCGAATGGAACCGATGCATTGCAAATTGCATTGATGGGGCTTGGGTTGAAGCCAGGCGATGAGGTTATTACTACTTCGTTTACATTTATCGCAACGATTGAAGTTGTTGCTCTTTTGGGCTTAAAACCAATTTTCGTTGATGTCGATAAAGACACATATTGTATCGATCCTTTCGAAATAGAAAAAGCAATAACTCCAAACACAAAAGCAATTGTTCCTGTTCATCTTTACGGTCAAGCGGCCAATATGGATGAAATTATGAAAGTGGCAAATGCACATGGTCTGTTCGTAATTGAAGACAATGCCCAAGCGATTGGAAGTGATTATAATCACGCCGATGGCTCTTCGAGTAAAGCGGGTACCATTGGTCATGTCGGAACGACTTCTTTCTTCCCATCGAAGAATTTAGGGTGTTATGGAGATGGTGGCGCGATATTCACCAATGATGACGAACTAGCGGCTAAGATGCGCATGATTGTTAATCATGGACAGAGTAAAAGATATTACCACGATTTGGTTGGTGTCAATTCAAGACTTGATAGTATTCAAGCCGCTGTATTGAGAATCAAATTGAGAAAACTGGATGAGTATATCGATGCACGACGAAAAGTAGCAGATCATTATGATAATTTCTTTGCGAATATCCCTGGGATAAAAACACCTGTAAGAGCTAAAGAATCAAGACACGTGTTTCATCAATATACCCTGACACTTGAAGGAATTGATAGGGATGAGTTAAATCAATTTCTAGCTGAAAGAGAAGTGCCGTCAATGATTTATTATCCAGTTCCGGCACACAAACAAAAGATGTTTGAGTCTTTTGGTAGCGGGGAAACTGATTTACCAATTACGGATTGGTTGACGCATAGGGTAATGTCGTTGCCTATTCACACCGAAATGGAGCAGGATCAATTGGATTACATTTGTTCTTCGGTGGAAGAATTTTTAAAAGTTAAAGCTTAAGAATGAAGAAAATAGCAGTTGTAGGAACTGGATATGTTGGACTAGTGTCAGGAACGTGTTTCGCTGAAACAGGAAACCAAGTTGTCTGTGTTGATATTGACGAGAAGAAAGTGGATCAAATGAAAAATGGGATTGTTCCTATCTATGAGCCCAATCTAGATGTCATATTTGAAAAAAACATTAAAGCAGAACGAATCTCTTTCACAACAGATTTGAAAGCCGCAGTTGATTTTGCAGAAATTATATTTTTGGCTTTGCCAACGCCTCCAGGTGAGGATGGTTCTGCTGATCTTAGCTACGTATTGAATGTAGCAGGTCAACTGGGAGAAATGATGACAGAGTTTAAAGTCATCGTTGATAAATCTACGGTTCCAGTAGGAACAGCAGATAAAGTTGAAGCAAAAATTCGTGAGAAAGCGACTGTAGATTTTGCCGTAGTATCCAATCCAGAATTTTTACGAGAAGGATTTGCGGTAGACGATTTCTTGAATCCGGATCGTGTTGTAATTGGAACGGAGCACGAAAAAGCCATTAAAATAATGACGGAGCTGTATGAGCCGTTTGTTCAAAGTGATAGACCAATCATCATTATGGATGAGAAGTCAGCTGAACTCACGAAATATGCAGCGAACTCTTTCCTCGCGACGAAGATCACTTTCATGAATGAAATTGCAAATTTCTGTGAACTGGTTGGAGCTGACGTTGATAAGGTGAGACAAGGTGTTGGTTCTGACTCTAGAATTGGACATAAATTCCTGTATCCTGGAATTGGATTTGGAGGAAGTTGTTTTCCTAAAGATGTTCAGGCTTTAGTCAGAAGTGGAAATCAAGTGGGATATAGCTTTGAGATTATCAACAGTGTCCTCGAAGTGAATGCTACACAAAAGACAAAGATTGTTGAAAAATTGATTAGCTATTTCGGTGATTTAAAAGGAAAGCGTTTTGCGATTTGGGGATTGGCTTTCAAGCCAGATACAGATGATATTAGAGAAGCTTCGGCTTTGTATATGATTGACGAACTAGTGAAGGCAGGGGCAGAAATTACTGCTTTTGATCCTGAGGCAGCTGAGAACGTTAAGTCGGAGATTGGTGATAAAATTGAATATGCTGAAGATCAATATTCTTGTGTCGAAGGAGCTGATGCTCTTTTAATTGCAACGGAATGGTCAGTATTTCGAGCACCGGATTTTGACAAAATGAAATCATTACTTAAACAACCCATCATTTTTGACGGTAGAAATCTCTACGATATTGATCAAATGGAAGGTTTAGGTTTTTACTACAATTCAATGGGTAGAGTAACAGTTCTAGGATCATAATAATGAGTGAAAGAAAGAAAGTATTAATAACAGGCGCAGCAGGGTTTCTTGGATCCCATTTATGCGACATGTTTGTAAAAAAAGATTTCCATGTAATTGCAATGGATAATCTTATCACAGGGCGTATCGAGAACATTGAACACCTGATGGAATTGGAAAATTTTGAATTTTGTAACCATGACGTTACAAAATTTATTGATGTTCCAGGAGAACTTGATTATATATTGCATTTTGCATCACCTGCAAGTCCAATTGATTATTTGAAAATTCCGATTCAAACCTTAAAAGTGGGTTCATTGGGAATTCACAACTGTCTAGGTTTGGCCAAAGCAAAAAAGGCTAGAATTTTAATAGCGTCTACTTCTGAAGTTTATGGTGATCCTGAGGTTCATCCGCAAACAGAGGAGTATTGGGGGCACGTTAACCCCGTTGGACCAAGAGGTGTTTATGATGAAGCAAAGCGTTTCCAAGAAGCGATAACAATGGCGTATCACACATTCCATGGCTTAGAAACTAGAATCATTCGGATCTTTAATACCTATGGACCTAGAATGCGATTGAATGATGGGCGTGTTTTACCTGCATTTATTGGTCAAGCCTTGAGAGGAGAAGATCTTACCATTTTTGGTGATGGATCTCAAACTAGATCTTTCTGCTACGTAGATGATTTAATGACTGGCATTTATTCGTTGTTGATGAGTGATTATACACAACCAATGAATATCGGAAATCCTTCAGAAATTTCAATTGCAGATTTTGCAACTGAGATTATTGAATTAACACAGTCCGATCAAAAGGTAATTTTCAAAGATTTACCGGTTAACGATCCAAAACAAAGAAGACCGGATATTACAAAAGCAGAAAATATTTTGAATTGGTCTCCTAAGGTTGATAGAAGTGAAGGGTTGAAGATTACATATGAGTACTTTAAATCATTGTCTAAAGATGAACTGAATGAAACAGCTCATTATAATTTTGACGATTATATTACACGATAATGAATTACTTCGCTCACGAAACTGCAGTTATTGATGACGGTTGCGTCATAGGAGAAGGAACGAAAATTTGGCACTTTTCTCATGTTATGCCGAACTGTACTATCGGAGAGAAATGCAATATTGGGCAGAACGTAGTAATCTCTCCTGAAGTTATTTTAGGAAAGAATGTGAAGGTTCAAAACAATGTTTCAATCTACACTGGAGTTGTATGTGAAGATGATGTGTTTTTAGGACCATCAATGGTTTTTACGAATGTAACGAACCCTCGAAGTGCAGTCATTCGAAAGAATGAATACTCAAAGACAACAGTCAGAAAAGGTGCAAGTATTGGAGCCAACGCTACAATTGTTTGTGGCCATGATATCGGTCAATTCGCTTTTGTTGGTGCCGGTGCTGTTGTAACGAAAACAATTCCTGCTTACGCTTTGGTTGTTGGGAATCCAGCGAGACAATTGGGGTGGATGAGTGAATACGGACACAGATTGGAATTTGATGCAAATGGTACAGCATTCTGCCCAGAAAGTAAAGAAGAATATAGGTTAGAAAACAAAACGGTTAGCAAAATCAATAAGTAATGGTTAGTGAAGATCAAAAGATAAAGTTTGCTGTAATTGGTGCCGGACATATTGGAAAGCGCCATGCTGAAATGATTCGACGAGAAGAAGAGTCTGAACTTGTCGCTATGGTAGACGTTCGCTCTAAAGAAGAATGCGATGCAGGTCACTTTGATGTTCCTTTCTTCAAAACAGTTGATGAATTAATCAATTCAGGAGTTGAATTTGATGTGGTTAATATTTGCACGCCAAATGGACTTCACGCGGAACAAAGCCTGAAAGCACTTGAAGCAAACAAGCATGTTGTTTGTGAAAAGCCAATGGGTCTTACCAAAGACAATTGCGAAAAGGTAATTTTCAAATCACTTCAAAGGTCTAAAAATGTGTTTTGTGTAATGCAAAACAGATATTCACCGCCTTCAGAATGGATCAAGTCGATTATTGAAGAGAAAAAACTAGGCAAAACATTTATGGTTCAATTGAACTGTTATTGGAACCGTGACGACCGCTATTATAAAAAAGGAGGATGGAAAGGAACTTCTGACCTTGATGGAGGAACGCTTTTCACACAGTTCTCTCATTTTATTGATATCATGTATTGGTTATTTGGGGATATAGATAATATTAAAGGACGTTTCGCTGACTTTACGCACGCCAATTCAACCGATTTCGAAGATTCTGGATTTGTTAATTTTGATTTTGTCGATGGCGGAATGGGATCTATTAATTATTCCACTGCAGTTGCCAATCAAAACTTAGAAAGTTCATTGACAATTATTGGCGAAAAAGGAAGCGTGAAGATTGGTGGACAATATATGAATGAGGTAGAAGTTTGTAATATTGAAGGGTATGAAATGCCAGAACTTAAAGAATCTAATCCTGCCAATGATTATGGTCCATACAAAGGATCAGCGGCGAATCACAATTATGTTATCAAAAACGTAATAGATACATTAAAAGGAAGAACAACAGCTACAACAAATGCCCTCGAAGGTCTTAAGGTAGTTGAGATTATTGAACGAATTTATAAAGTAAGAAATGAGCAAATCAATTTATAATGATTTAATTAACGGAGAAGCTACGCTTGCTGTTATAGGTCTGGGATATGTTGGATTACCAATTGCATTAGAATTTGCAAAAAAAACGAAGGTTATTGGTTTCGATATTAATGAAGAGAGAGTTCAATTGATGAAGAACAAGGTCGACCCTAGTAACGAATTGGATGCCTCTGCCTTCGATGATTGTGATATTGAATTCACTGCTGATATAGAGGATTTAAAGGAAGCGAGATTCTTCGTAGTTGCAGTTCCAACTCCAATCGATGATGCGAATTTACCTAATTTAAAGCCTTTATTGGGAGCTACTTCAACGGTAGCCAAAGTTTTGAAAAAAGGAGATTATGTTGTGTTTGAATCAACTGTTTATCCTGGATGTACGGAAGAAGATTGTGTTCCTGTTCTTGAAGAAATTTCTGGATTGAAATTCAGAGACGACTTCATGGTTGGATATTCTCCAGAGAGAATCAATCCAGGGGATAAAGAACATACCTTGCAGAATGTAATCAAAGTAGTTTCAGGTTGTTGTGAAACGTCTTTGGATGAGATTGCAAAAACATACGAACTTGTAGTTGATGCTGGAGTTCACAGAGCAGCTTCTATAAAAGTTGCCGAAGCAGCAAAAATAATTGAGAACACACAGCGTGATGTCAATATTGCTCTAATAAATGAACTTTCTATCATCTTTGATAAATTAGATATCAATACGTATGATGTCTTAGAAGCTGCTGGAACAAAATGGAACTTTTTAAAGTTTTCACCAGGTTTGGTTGGTGGACATTGTATCGGTGTCGACCCGTATTATTTAACCCATAAAGCGAAGCAAGCTGGATACCACTCAAAAGTGATTACGAGTGGTCGCTATGTGAATGATTCAATGGGGTTCTATATTGGAAAAACAACCGTTAAAAAGATTTTGGCGAAAGGGAAAGCAATCCAAGATGCCAAGGTTTTAGTTATGGGGGCGACGTTTAAAGAAGATGTTTCTGACATTCGTAATTCTAAAGTAATTGATATTATAAAGGAATTGAATTCATTCCAGGTTAAGGTTGATTTGGTTGATCCGCACGCATCTTCTAAAGAAATGGAAGACGAGTACGGTGTTCCATTGACAGAGCACCCGACAAATAATTATGATGCGGTTATCGTTGCCGTTAATCACGCTGAGTACAAAGCATTGAAAGAAGAGGACTTCAGAGCTATGTTGAATGACGATAAAGGTATTTTTGTAGATGTAAAAGGTATCTTCAAGGATAAGATTAAGAACATTGAATATTGGAGCTTATAATATGAATTGGACGAGAAATATTTTGGTTACAGGCGGTGCAGGGTTTATTGGGTCTCATGTTGTACGACTTTTAGTGAATAAATATTCAGATTACAGAATTATCAATCTCGATAAATTAACGTATGCTGGAAACCTTAATAACCTCACAGATATTCCCGTCTCAGATCAATACGTATTTCTGAAAGATGATATTTGTGACGCTCCAAGAATGAAACAAATATTTGATGAGTATCAAATCACAGATGTTATTCATTTGGCTGCAGAGTCTCACGTAGACCGTTCTATTGAAGGACCAATGGAATTCGTAATGACAAATGTTGTAGGAACAGTAAACTTATTGCAGTGTGCCAAAGATGCTTGGTCGAATGATTTTTCGAAACATGTTTTTCATCATGTATCAACGGATGAGGTGTACGGTTCTTTAGGAGCCGAAGGTTTGTTTGAAGAAACAACGGCGTACGACCCAAGAAGTCCTTATAGTTCATCAAAAGCATCATCGGATCATTTTGTAAGGGCATTTCACCATACATATGGATTGCAGATTAAAATATCGAATTGCTCAAACAATTACGGAAGTCATCAATTTCCCGAAAAGCTGATTCCGTTAATGATCAATAATATTGTGCATAACAAACCGCTACCGATTTATGGTAAGGGAGATAATATTAGAGATTGGCTTTGGGTTGAAGATCACGCCAACGCAATTGATGCTATTTTCCATGACGGAAGGGTAGGAGAGTCATACAACGTTGGAGGCTTAAACGAGTGGACAAACATTGAACTTGTAAAATACCTTTGCAAAACGATGGATACGAAACTAGGCCGGTCTAAAGGTGAAAGCGAAAAACTGATCACCTATGTGGTTGATAGAGCAGGACACGATATGCGTTATGCGATTGACGCTTCAAAACTAGAAGCGGAATTGAATTGGAAGCCGTCGCTTGAATTTGAAGAAGGACTTGATAAAACGGTTGATTGGTATTTGGCGAATACCAAGTGGATTGATCAGATAACAAGTGGATCGTATAAAGAGTATTACGAAACAATGTACCAAAATAAATAATGATGTTTGGCAGGCTATTCGGAAGGAAACAACCTGATCTTCCTAAGTTCGATCTTTCTCAATTCGGGGTAGATATGCACAGCCATTTAATTCCTGGAATTGATGATGGTTCGCAGTCGATGGATGAAACAATTGCCATGCTCGCCAAATTTGAATCTTTCGGTTATAAGAAGATTGTTACCACACCGCACATCATGAGTGACTTTTACCGAAACACACCTGAGATCATTCTCGGTGGTATGGAAAAGGTGAAAGTTGCAATGAAAGAACACAATTTATCAATTGAACTTGAAGCTGCGGCGGAATACTATTTTGATGAAACATTGTTAAAGAAATTAGAGGAGAAAGAAAAACTACTTACTTTCGGCGATAATTACGTGCTTTTCGAATTCTCTTTTCATTCAGAACCCAGTCAAATTGACCGTTTGTATTTCGAGTTCTTATCTCAGAAGTACAAACCAGTTCTTGCTCATTTTGAACGCTACGCATTCACACTTGGTTCTATCGATAAGGCAGCAGAGTGGAGAGAAATGGGGATCAACATTCAAATGAATTTCAACTCGCTTAACGGACATTATGGCCCTGAAGTGAAGAAGCAAGCTCAATTATTGGTCGATGAAAAATTGGTTGATTTTGTTGCGACGGACTGCCACAGAATGGATCATTTAATGATTTTGGAAATGAACCTTAGAAGCCCTTATATTCACAAATTGGCTGAATTACCACTAAAGAATACCCTATTGCTTTAATTTTATTACAATCGCTGCGAATAAATATGTCAACTGAATTAGTTACCACGGTAATTAAATATGTATATTTGTCAAAAGAATAATTTTTTAAGCTATGAATACTTTTATTATTGTCTCGCTGATCGCATTGTCATTAACTGCTATTGCACTTCAAGTTAAAAATGACAAACGGTTTGTAAATTTCTTCGGAGTGTTAATTTTTGCTGGAATTGTGCAAGTATTGGCTTCTAGTTTTGATCCAGACGCTGCGTTTCTAATCTATTCACTTGTTGGATTGGTGAGTGCAAACTTCATCGCATCGCAAATGAAATTTCTTCAGAAGGATTATGTGAGAGTCATCGTTCCGTTGATTACGGTAGTCGGTTTTTTATTGGTGTTTCAAGGCAAAACCGTAAATTTTCTTGGCGCAGATTATATTTCAGTAAATAAATTCTTAGTCGCAGGTGCAATTCTTGCTGTTTTAGGGTATGAAATCGGAGCGATTAAATTAAAGTTTCTCAAAAAGCTTTTTGATGAATCGGACCACGAAGACTTAATGACTGGATTGCTTTTGTTTTTCACGGGGATTTCACTTTTCCTTGGTAGTTTGGCCTCATCTTCATTCGGGATTCTAGTTGTAGCTGCATCATTTTTATCGGCCTCGTTCTATAACAAAGGACTGACATTAAGAATTCTTGTTTCCATGTTGATAATGGCAACCCTTCCGTATTTACTAAGCCTAATCGAAGGCGAATCGGCAGTATTGATTGATGGTGATGTAATAGGCGGACTGTTTATTGGAGCTTTTGGAATGTACTTTACGCAGAAGTTGTGGCTCTCGAAAAAGAGAAGTGCTCTTGCAATTGGATTGTCTTACGCCTTAGTTTTGAGCGTCTCATTCGGCTTTCTTTGGGCGGGAACAGTATTCTATAAAATGGGAGGAATCGATGCCATGTTAGGTGTCTTCGTTGGAATCGCTTTGATTAATGCTGTTTTAGGAAGGGCTTATGTTGGTTCGAGTTTGTTTACTTTGTTGCTTGTGGGAGCAACGATTATTCCCGGCTATATGGTCAATGAAGAGCAACAGGAATTCGAGAATCAAGTGATGCTTACTGCAGAAGGTGGAGTTGACAAAGAAGGAAATGTTATTGCGCCACCAGAGGCATTGTCTCTATCTGGCATCACGGGGAATTATACACTTTTAAGTGATTCCTCGACTGTTAAATTTGAATTGGGTGAAGAAGGGAAGAATAAAGGTGCGTTCAAAATAGTGATGGGCTCAGTTCGCATTAGTGATGATCCAACGGCATCAAGTTTGAGTATCACACTTCCTATGAAGGATTTTACCACGTTTTCTTCTATGCGCGATAAGTCATTGCGAGGAGAGGAATATTTCAATGTAAAAAAGTTTCCAACGATGAAGTTTGAAGCAACAGGCTTTGTGCCGACATCAGAAAATACTTATGAATTGAACGGTGATTTTACAATGCTTGGAGTTACTAAAAAGACAAAAGTAACGCTCCAAAGAATTGATTTGGATGGACAAATGGTACTTATCGGGTCTGGAACAATTAATAGAACAGAATTCGGTATGACGCCCGACGCATCCGAAGGAAATATCGTGACTTTTAATTATCAAGTTGTATTGCAGTAGTCTATACTCAACCGCTAAACTTTGCGATCTAAAGTCTAGACTCTAATATCAATTACGTCAAAAATAAAAAGGACGTGCCATCAACTTTCCATCGCGAAGCATCAATGCTGGAAATGGAATTTTGAGGTAATTCAATTGCTTGAGCATCGCTCGTACCCACGGTCGTTTTGCTGGAATTCGGCTAAAATCAATATCAAGAGAAAAAAGAAATTCGCGTTGTTCATTGTACTCCAATCCTGTAATCGGATCTTGGTAAAATGCTTCTGAACCAACAAGTTTTTCGTGTGCACTATATCCAATTGATATACATGCCCATTTTGGGATTTTGCTGTTCTTGAAAAACGTTCCGGGACTCACACTCAACCAATACGTTTGTCCGTTATAGTCTTTTAACAATGATTCCGCAAAGGTTCCCCCCAGTACATTTGGTCTTATTTCTGCAAATTCAGTTGGTGCATAAGAAAACTTAGGAATGATTCTTTGTTCGTTCCAAATCAACTTTTGAGTCAGATAGCCTGCAGAACCCAAAACGTTTCCTGCAACGTCGCCCCAAGACCATCCCCATTCTTCCGTGTGTGCATCTAACAGCTCTAAGGTAGTTTGAAACCCAAGACTTACTCCAACTCCATACCAAACGGCATTCTTGCTTTTAACTCCAGACCATTCGTAAAGTTCAGTTGTAAGGGCGTTAATTTTATAGGCGGCATAGAAATGTCCTACTTTATCCATCTGCAGCCAGTTTTTCGAATCGTCGAAAGTGTTCCAAGGGCTTTTGTTGATTTGGCTGTACCAAACTTGGTTCAATCCAATCATACTCCCTCCCCAAGCACTTCCTATTCCGACGGATGTCCAAATGAACCTTTTTCTATTGAATCTCCAGTCTTTCGTAAAGAAGGTGGGTTTGGGCAAAACGAATACTTCTAATTCTGACGCCGATGAAGCCTTATCCGTCTTAGGGATAGTGTCCTGTGCATTAGAATTCCAGGTTCCAAATAAGAAGAATAATAAAAACAAACGCTTCCTCATAATGTCGAATTTACGTCAATTCCACGACATCTTTGTTAATGAATTATAATTTTAATTTGAAACGCTCGTTATAGCTATATTATACTAATTTTGTTCAGTTGAAAGTCTCGTATAGCCTTAAAATACAAGGATTAACTGATACAGATTTGGACCGAACTTTAGAACAATCTTGGTAAAGAGACGCAAGTCTTAAAAACTATTTACGATATGATAAAAATCAAAGACTGGAACGATATTAAAACAAATGATAGCTGGGCAATATTTAAAATTATTGCTGAATTCGTTGAAGGATACGAAAGAATGGCAAAAATTGGACCTTGTGTTTCCGTTTTTGGATCAGCTAGAACGAAGCCTGATAATAAATATTACCAAATGGGAGTTGAAGTTTCAAAACTACTTGCCGAAGGTGGATATGGAGTGATTACCGGCGGTGGCCCTGGGATTATGGAAGCTGGAAATAAAGGTGCTCAAGAGGGGGGAGGTAAATCAGTTGGATTAAACATCGATTTGCCATTTGAGCAAAGTCACAATGCATATATTGACCCAGAACATAATTTAGAGTTTGATTATTTCTTCGTTAGAAAAGTCATGTTCGTGAAGTATGCACAGGGATTTGTCGTGCTTCCTGGTGGATTCGGAACACTTGATGAGTTCTTCGAAGCACTAACACTTATTCAAACGAAAAAGATCAATAATAGACCTGTAGTTCTTATTGGTAAGCAGTATTGGACGGGATTAATTGACTGGATAAAGATGGCAATGCTCGAAATGGAAGGGAATGTTTCTGAAAAAGATTTGGACCTGTTTGGAATTGTTGATACGCCTCTCGAAGCCTTCAATTATATTGATGACTTCTACAAATCGCATGAGCTTTCACCAAACTTCTAAAAACGTATATTTGCAATCTCAAGCTATCGTATGGATATACTAAAGAAATTAGGGAATTTTGTTTGGAGTAAGTCGTTCTTAATCAACTTCGGTGCGCTAGTCCTGCTGTATATAGTAATGTTCTTTTCTTTACAAAGTTGTCTAGACAGTAGAACGCATCACGGACAGAAGATTTCCGTTCCTGATATGGTTGGAAAGAATTCAAACAATGCAAAAAGCCTTTTAGCGGGCACAAAATTGAATTATGTTGTTTTAGATTCTATCTATGACCCATCGAAAGTAGCAGGGACTGTCTTGGAACAAGATCCCGGAGCGACCTCATCAACAAAGCTTTATGTAAAGGAAGGGCGAACGATTAAGTTACGTGTTTCGAAAAGAACAATGCTTGTTGAAATGCCCGGTTTAATTGATAAATCTCAACGGTTTGCAGAAGGTGTCTTGAGAAATAGAGAGTTCAGATACTCAATTGATTACAAGGCTTCTCGCGAAGCACATGGCGCTGTAATGGCTCAATTATACAAGGGAGAGAATGTTGCGAAAGGAATGAAACTTCCTATTGGTTCTCGAATAAAATTAATTGTCGGTAGAAACGAGTCGGGAATTCCATTGGAATTGCCTAACCTTTATGGTCTTAGTATCGTTGAAGCTAAACAGAGAGTTGATAATATGCTTAATATGGAATTCTTTATCGGATCGTGCACAGGTTGTTTAACTTCGGCAGATTCTTCCATGGCTAGAATATATACGCAATCTCCTGAGTTCGAAGAGGGAGCTATAGTAGCTTCAGGTGGCTCAATTACAGTGGTAGCAACTACAGAATTTACTGATTCTGAAGGTACAGATCCACCTCAATAAAAACCTATGAAATACCTATTTACAATTATTTGCGTTCTCGCTGGCTTAACATCTTTCGCTCAATACGGTGAAGAAGTTGGACCGCTTACAGGAAATCCTGCGCTACAATCCAAAGGCGGACACAACGCCGCTTCAAAGATTAATGTTGGCACTTTCGATAGTACTTTTATCTATACTTCGGATACCTTGGAGATGCCATTTTTCGATGAATTCAGTTTGAATAAATTTCAAATCTATTTTGATAATTATGGAAATCCATTGGTAACTTTTGATAAAGTGTACCGACTTTTGGATATGCTTGATGTGCCTGTGTCGACGGATTCACTATACACAGTACAGCCGACTTTCAGGAAAGTATGGGATGAGCAAGCGTTAGTTTCGACAGAAACTCCATTTGCTTCAACTCAAATTAAAATAGGTGATTTATCATCCTATCCAGTAACGCATTTTCAAACAAGTGTATTTCCGCCGTTTTATATATTTGATACAATTCAAACAACGAATGGAGTTGATCTTAATTCTGATACTATTTGGATTGTGGGTGCAGAAATTTTCCAAGATTCAGCAACACAATTTTTTGATGTTTTGGACGATACAAGCTCTTATTGGCTGGACGACCAAGCTTACCACAACTATAGTATGGGTAAAGATCCGTGGTCTTTGGGTATGGTAACTTTTGATGGTCTAGATGAAACAGGGTTTCCTTATGCGATTGGCACAACAAATGTTGGGTATGCAGATCACTTGACATCCAAGCCAATTAAGATGGGGGCATTGAGCCCTTCAGATTCTGTTTATTTCAGTTTCATGTACCAACCACAAGGACATAGCGATGAACCAGAAGAAGAAGATTCGCTTGTTCTTGAATTTTACGAACATGATTTGGGTCAGTGGAATCGAATCTGGAGCACTAATGGTGGGCCTGTTGAACCATTCAAATTGGCACATATTCTAGTGGCGGATCTCGGTTATTTTAATGATGGTTTTCAATTTAGATTCAAAAATTATGGAGGACTTTCTGGAAGTTTAGATCCCTTCCATTTGGACTATGTCAATTTAAGAGCTGAGCCTCTTGGTTTTGCTTACACGAATTTAAGAGACGTGGCCTTTTCATATCCACTGTACACTTTATTGGATGAATTCACCTCAGTACCTTGGGACCATTATGTAAATGTTCCAAATCACAGTGATGTAATGTCCGAAGAAGTTCAGGTCGTAATGGCAAATAGCTTTCCAGGATTGGTTAACGCGCTGCCGGGAATGACTCGAATTTATTACAACAACATTGTCGAAGATTCAGTAGTTCTTGAAGCAGGTTTGCTCGCGGATAACCCAATAAATTACCAAGGGAATGCAATTCCTTATTCAATGCATGATTTTAAAACGCACTATGCATTCGATCATCTCAAGCCTGGTATTTCTCAAGAATTTGAGATTAGATCAGAAGTTATTGTTCCAGACCAAAATGAAGCAATCAACGATTCTACGAAAACGACGCAAAAATTTGAAAACTATTATAGTTACGATGATGGAAGTGCTGAACTTGCTTATGGAACAACAGGACCGCAATCAAGATTGGCAATTCAATACACACCTTATGAGGCGGATTCAGTTATCGGAGCAATGATTCATTTTGTTCCATCGGTTGTTGATGTTTCAAATAACCTATTCTTGTTAACGATTTGGGATGACAATAATGGAGTGCCAGGGGCGGTATTGTATGAAGACGGATTGTTCTTCCCTCGTTCACCCAAATACGGTTATGATCAAAATATTTTCACATACTATATGCTGCCGGAAGATGCTTGGCAATTGGTGACAGGTACTTTTTATATTGGATGGCGTCAATTTGAAGGTGATAGATTGAATGTTGGATTGGATAAAAATATTATTAACAATGAGCATACATTTTACAGTACTAATGGTGGAGCATCTTGGGATCAGTCTGCTATTGAAGGGTCTGTAATGATTCGTCCAATTTTCTCAACTGGAATGGATGTTACACTTGGTATTGAAAATCATTCACTCTCAATAACAGAGCCGAATGTGTCCATTTACCCAAATCCAACCAGCTCGAAGGTTACAATTGAGATGGATCAAAAATTTAATGGAGCAGAACTCTTGAATATGCAAGGTCAAGTAGTTTTAAAGTCTGAATTCCCAACCATTGACATGAACGAACTTCCGAGTGGAATGTACTTCATTAAGGTTGTTGGAGTCAATAAACTTCATAAAATCATAAAAAACTAAACTTTGCTGTTTACCTTTTTAAAGTTCTAACATTCCTAAATGTAGAACCCCAATTTATGACGGAAGAAAAAAATCCAGAACTAGAAGAAACAAACACTGAAGAGCTTTTTGAGCATTTCAGGTTTGTGGCGGATCCAAAACTTAAATTATTAAGAGTGGATAAGTTTCTACTTGATAGAATGCCAAATACGACTCGTAATAGAATTCAGAACGCCTGTAAAGAGGGCAACGTATTCGTAAATGAGATCGCGGTTAAATCTAACTACAAAGTAAAGCCAAGTGATTTAGTGACCATGGAGTTGCCATTTCCAATGCGAGAAAACAAATTGATTCCTGAGGATATTCCAATTGATATCGTTTATGAAGATGACGATTTGTTAGTGGTGAACAAATCTCCGAATATGTTGGTTCATCCTGGATTAGGGAATTATACTGGCACCTTGGTCAATGGTTTGATATATCACTTTGAAAACTTACCTGATAAAGGCGAGAACCTATACAGCCGACCAGGTCTTGTGCATCGATTGGATAAGCATACCACTGGGTTATTGGTGGTGGCTAAAACCGAACAGGCTCTAACACATCTTGCGAAGCAATTCTTTGATAGAACAACGGAAAGAAGGTATCACGCCCTTGTTTGGGGTGACGTTAAAGAAGATGAAGGTACCGTTACTGGGCATATTGGTCGTTCACTGAAGAATAGAAAGATGTTTACCGTTTTTCCTGAAGGAGATAATGGCAAGCATGCCGTAACTCATTACAAGGTATTGAAGAGGTATGGTTATGTCACTTTGGTTGAGTGTAAGTTGGAAACTGGACGAACGCATCAAATTCGTGTTCACATGAAATACATTGGGCATCCATTGTTTTATGATTTAGAATATGGCGGCGATTCGATTTTGAAAGGTACGACGAGCTCAAAATATAAAAAATTCATTGAGAATTGCTTTAAACTACTTCAAGGTCAAGCGCTTCATGCTAAGACGCTTGGGTTTCAGCATCCGTCTAAAGACGAATATTTACGCTTAAATTCTGAACTCTCTGAAGGATTTGGTAAAGTGATAGATAAATGGGAGAAATATACCTATGTGGATTGATTTGAAACGTTCAAATTTAAAATGATTGTGAATTAATGAAAATTGAGAACTTTTCAATTACTTTTTTTGTTACTTTTACGATCACTAATAACTATCTGTCAAGCGAATTGGCAGTAAATTTAGACCTGAAAAAAGACATTTTATGAAGATTAAAATTGCCTTAACTATTTTCTTGCTTAGCCTTGCTACAGTGAGTCAAGCCCAAAACAAAGCCGTTTCAAGAGCACGTGTAACATTTGCAAGTGAGCAATATTATGACGGTATTAAGGACTGTTCTGTCGCTTACGGTAAGATTACTCGAAAAGGGAAGCAAGCTAAAAAGTTGAAAGGTGAAATGGCATACAAGACTGCTGAATGCTATCGTTTCACGAATCAATTTAGAGAAGCAAACGAATGGTTTAACAAGGCATTGCTGCTTGATTATGACGAGGAATTAGCAGATGTTTACTTGAAGAATGCTGAAATGTTAAGAATGATGACTGAGTATGAAAAGGCCATCGAACAGTACGAACTTTATTTAGCGATTGTCCCTGACAGTGATTTGGCAAACGTAGGTGTTGAGTCATGTAAGAAAAACAAAGAATTTATTGCTACAAAGACGAAACACGTAATTGAGAACCAAACAGCCATCAATACGGACCAATTTGATATGGCTCCAATGTTTGGAGATAGAAAAGGAAATAGAATGTATTGGGCTTCAGCAAGAGATGGAGTGACAGGTAAAGATTCTGATCCTAGAACAGGTGAGTCATTTATGGATTTATGGGCTTCCGATTTAGATAAGAAAGGAAATTGGACTGCACCCTACTTAGTTAAAGGAGATGGTGTGAACACTATTGATAACGAAGGAACAATTGCATTTGATTCTCGTTTCAAAAAAATGTTCTTTACTAGATGTCCTAATATGAAGAAACAAAATCTAGGTTGTGATATCTGGATGTCTGAAGCAAAGGGGAAAACAGAATGGAAAGAGCCAACGAAAATCTTAGGGCTTAAACCACACGATACTATATCTGTTGGTCATCCATGTACGTTAGATGGTAAGTACTTGATCTTCGCATCTGATAGATCAGGTGGTTTTGGCGGTAGAGATTTATGGTATACTGAGTACGACAGGAAAGCTGAAACTTGGTCTGCACCAATTAAT
The DNA here is from genome assembly GCA_047630755.1 of Crocinitomicaceae bacterium. Classification (GTDB taxonomy): domain Bacteria; phylum Bacteroidota; class Bacteroidia; order Flavobacteriales_D; family Crocinitomicaceae; genus UBA4466. The sequence goes on from JBLHYG010000005.1 coordinate 239,489, forward strand.
ATGGGGCCAGAGATCAATACAAAAGGAAATGAATTATTCCCTTCTTTTGGTTTGAATGGTGAATTGATTTTCGCGTCAGACGGAAGAGCAGGTATGGGAGGACTTGATATTTTCAAAGCAGCGAAAGTTGGTGAAGAAAACAAATGGGAAAACCCAACGAACTTAGGTTCTCCAATTAATAGTCCGAACAACGATTACGCTTTAATTGAAGTGACTCCTCGTTTGGGGTATTTCACTTCAGAAAGAAAAAGTGTAAATGGAGAAACGAATCCAGACATCTTCTCTTACGTGATGCCTCCAAACTTGTTCTCATTGAAAGTAAATGTTACTGAGTTAGTTGATAAGTCTATCCTAATTGAGGACGTTAAGGTTAGTGTTGTCGGTTCTGATGGATCTAAGTGGGAGGGGTATTCAGATGACAGAGGTTCTGTTTTTTGGGATAAGCGTCCAACGGAAGATGCGACATTTGGAACTCGTTATGTAAATGAAGAAATTTCATACAAGATTAACATTTCTGGCGATGAAACGAAGTACCATCCAGTTCCTGATGGTCAGGATATTACTACAGTAGGCGTTGGGTATGATCAGGATTTCGTTGTAGATATGGTTATGATTCCTAAGAAACCTATCCGATTGCCGGAAGTACGTTACGCACTTAATAAATGGGAGCTTTTGGTTGATGAAACAATCAACTCTAAAGATTCATTGTTATACGTTTTAGAGCTATTAGAAGAGTATCCAGGAATGAAATTGGAATTGAGTTCGCACACGGATTCACGTGGTAGTAATCCACGTAACCAGATTCTTTCCGAGAATCGTGCAAGAGCATGTTACAAGTTCTTAGTTGAAGAAAAAGGTGTAGATCCTAGAAGAATAATTCCAGTTGGAGACGGAGAAAACGTTGCAAGAACTGTTTGGAAAAAAGACGGTGTTTATTATGTTGACGAACCAAGTGAAAAGGTTATCGCCGACTATGAGGAAATCAAATTAACTGAAGCTTATATTAATAAATATAAAAACTCAGATAGGGCTACATTTGACCTGCTTCACCAGTTCAATAGAAGAACGGAAGGTGATGTTCTTCAAATGAATTTTGATGCTGAGACTGCTGCTGAGGCAGATGCAAAATACTTAAAGTACTTAAGGTACTAGATCGATAATAATTCTTGTAAAAAGCGCTTTGGTTTATCCGAAGCGCTTTTTTTTGTATCTTAATATTAAGAGACCATCCCTGTCAAGAAAAATCCAGGGAACAATTGAATTAACCTACACACTGCACCTCATGACCGAAGACTACCTTCAGTTTGTTTGGAACAACAAACGTATTCTTAAACCGCAACTAAAACTCACAGACGGAACAGATGTCGAAATATTAAACTTTGGGTCTCATAATACACTTCTGAAGGGGCCCGACTTTAAACATGGATCCATTCGGATGGATGGTATTACCTTTTATGGGCATATTGAAATCCATGTCAAAAGCTCAGACTGGTATGGACACAAACACCATCTTGATGAGAACTATAACAACGTTATTTTGCATGTGGTCTATCAAAACGACAAAGATGTCTATCAGAATGGTTTAAAGCTCCCTGTCCTTGAAATGAAGGAGCTAATTGATATAAAGCACTGGGATAAACACAAGAGTTATATGGAGAATTCGAATCAAATAATTTGTAAAAACGACCTAGACTCAATTGACCCCGTTTTTCTACAATCGATGATTGGTAAGTCCTTAGTAGAAAAACTAAACGATAGAATAAAATTGATTCAATCGTATTTGAACAATGAATCTTCTCCTTTATATGTTTTTCTCGCTGCAGCATTTGGATCCAATTTGAACAAACTTGCGTTTCTCGAATTGATTCGATGTGTCCCGCATTCTCAATTGATACATTTGACTCCTAATCAACGTTATAAGTTAATGGTGTCTGAAAGTGGAATGTTAACGAGTAAATCTCCTGATAGTAAAGGACCAAATCAATGGCATTTTAAAGGGACGAGACCGAAAAATTTCCCGACGGTGCGGTTAAAGCAATTTGTACATCTCATGGGCGAATCAGAGCTTGATTACCTAATCGATATTGGCGCTTCAGAAAAGATCATTGAGGCATTTAATCTGATTTTTGACAAGAGTAGCGTGGACATGGAGAGAGCTGGAGTTCAGGCCTTGTCGAAAGGGTTTAAAAATGGACTTCTAATTAATGGAGTTGTGCCCTTTCTCTGGTATCGAAGTGAGATTAGTGGCAATGAAGATTACCGGGATATGGCAATTGAAATTCTAGAGTCCATTGCCCCTGAGAATAATTCTGTTTTGAAAAAATGGAGAGATTCTGGAGTTATTATTGAAAATGCCTATGACTCTCAAGGTTTAATGGGGCTGTATCGCTACTATTGCTGTCGTAAAAAATGCTTATCTTGCGCAATAGGAAATAAGATCCTCAAGAATTAATAAAATGATTCAAAAAACAATCTTTTTTTTCGAGTTAAAATCCTTCGGTGTTTGTGCTTGGTGGGCTAGAAAGCTTGGTATTAGTAGCTCTAAAGTGAGGCTTGGATTTATTTACTCGTCTTTTATTGCACTCGGCTCACCGTTATTGATCTATTTGATTATGGCTTGGGTATTAGAGCATAAGCATTACTTTAAATTGCAAAGAAGAAAAAGAAACACGATTTGGGAATTATAACTTATGCTACTACGATCTAAGCTTCTATCCAAACTATCCTATTTCTTAGGATTAATTTCATTAATTATTGCGGTCGGAACGTCTGGTTATATGTTCATTGAGGAATGGAGCTTTATCAATTCCTTCTACATGACGATAATTACTATCTCAACAGTCGGGTTTAGCGAAGTAGCTGAACTGTCTGTATACGGTAAATTATTCACTGCCTTTTTAATTATTTCAAGCTTCGGAACATTCGCGTATGCAATAACCTCAATCACAAGATACTTAGTCGGAGGAGAGTACAAACGTTACCTTAAAGAACATAAAATCATGAAAGAAACAGGGAAAATGAATAATCATGTAATTATTTGTGGCTTTGGACGTGTAGGTTTTCAAGTGGCCAATGACTTGAAGTCACACAATGACGATTTCGTTGTCCTTGAAAAGGATGAGAATGTTATTGAAAAGAATGAATTAGATGAAAATATAAAGTTTCTTCGTGGAGACAGTACAGACGATGCAATCTTGGAGAAGGCGGGGATAAAGAAGGCTAAGGCCATAATAACTTGTTTGCCAAAAGATGCTGATAATATTTACGTGGTACTTGCAGCCAGAGAATTCAATAAAAACATTCTTATTGTTAGTAGGGCATCTCGGAGTTCAGCCGTTTCTAAATTGAGAATGGCAGGAGCAAATAATGTTATAATGCCCGATTCTATTGGAGGGTCGCACATGGCATCATTAATTGCAAATCCAGATGTTATGGAATTTTTAGATATAATTAGAACAAGAGGAATTGAAGGAACAAATATCGAATCGATTTCTTACGATGAATTGCCAGCAGAGCTTCGGGACAAATCAATTAATGATATAGAGTCAAGAGATATTATAGGAGCTACCATTATTGGTTTTAAAGATGCCGAAGGAAATTATCGGATTAACCCAGGTATTGATACGATTGTTGTGAAAGGTTCGAAAATATTCATTCTAGGTAGCGATTCAGAGATCAGGACATTGGTTAATCAATTTCAATTAGAGCACTAATTACCGCTCGTCAAGGCCGCCTAAAATCCAATTTTTTTATTGTTATATTTGTTTCCGTTCAAAATTATTTAATCCCAATATCATCATGAAGTATTTTATAGGTTTAGTTGTCTTGTTGACGACATTTGTAAATTTTTCGCAAGAAGTTGAGAAAACCACAAATGGTAAGTCAATTAAGGTGAATCAATATTATCAATTAGATGCGGATGAGGCTAATTCAAGTAAAAGTTCTTTGCGACTTGTTAGCGATACAATTGTATTAAACAAAAAAATTGGGTTAGATGAGAAAATAGATTTAGTATTTAAACCAATCGCCGATTTTGTTGGGTCAATTATCTTTTTCCCGATTAGGGCTGGTTCTGTAGATCAGAATTCGTCATTCGAAATTCCTGAGGAATTATTTGAAGGAGGAAAAGATAGTATAATCATTAAGTTTTCGGATTTTAAAATTAATGCTTCGAAAGATGTTGAGGAAGTAAAGTTACTAAGTGATTTTGGGCGTATAGCGAAAGATGAAAATGGGGAGTTGATATTAATTGCAAAGAAAGCTGGAACTGTTAAGCTTGCCTTTTCGGGGACGTATGTTAGTGTTCCACTAGTTCTAATCATATTAATATTAGGAGCATTATTTTTCACTATATACTTCAAATTCGTAAACTTTACTTTGATTAGGACTGCCGTTAAAATCGTTAAGGGTGATTATGATGATATTGATCATCATACTGCGGATGTGGCAGAGGGCGATTCAACTCCAGGTGGAGATGTGTTCGAGACTATTGCCGTCGAAGGAGCGGAAGGGGAAGTTTCTCACTTTCAGGCTTTGACAGCTGCTCTTTCTGCAACTGTTGGATTGGGGAACATTGCCGGTGTTGCTGTTGCAATCTCATTGGGTGGTCCAGGTGCTACTTTTTGGATGATATTGGCAGGTTTCTTAGGTATGGCTACTAAATTTACTGAATGCACGTTGGGCGTGAAATATCGCGAAGTTACCGAGGATGGAACTGTTCATGGAGGGCCAATGTATTATTTATCAAAAGGATTAAAAGAGAAAGGATTAGGTGGGCTTGGAAAAGTACTAGCTATCTTTTTTGCGATAATGTGTATCGGAGGGTCCTTCGGTGGTGGGAATATGTTCCAAGCAAATCAAGCTGCAGCTCAAATTTCAGGAAAACTAGGATTCGAAAGTGGAGCGGCCGGTGTTATTATTGGTATTGTGATGGCTATTATCGTAGGTATTGTTATAATTGGAGGGATTAAGAGAATTGGATCTGTTACAGAAAAGGTTGTCCCATTCATGGCCGTAATATATGTGGGGGCAGCGTTGGTAATACTTGGAATGCATTATTCATCAATACCAGCAGCTTTCGGCTTGATCTACGATGGTGCATTTAACTCAAGCGCCGCATTAGGAGGTATAGTTGGGGTATTGATTGTTGGCTTCCAAAGAGCGGCATTCTCCAATGAAGCTGGAGTTGGTTCTTCTGCAATTGCGCATTCAGCTGTTCGCACAAAATACTCGGCGAGTGAGGGTATTGTTGCCTTGTTAGAACCGTTTATTGACACGGTAATTATTTGTACTATGACGGCATTAGTCTTGATCATTACGAATATTGATGGAGGTTTTATTGAATATGGAAACTCAGATGTTCAAGGGATTGAATTAACTGCTCAGGCCTTCAATACAACAATTCCTTATTTTGATTGGGTACTTATGATCGCAGCAGTTTTGTTTGCTATCTCTACAATGTTGTCTTGGTCGTATTATGGACTTCAAGCTTGGAAATACTTATTCGGAAAAACTAAAATAGCAGATACCACTTATAAAGTTATTTTCTTGTTTTTCGTTGTAGTGGGAGCTTCAATTAGTTTAGGCGCCGTGATTGACTTTTCTGATGCAATGATTTTTGCGATGGTATTCCCGAATATTATTGGATTGGTAATATTAGCTCCAAAAGTAAGCAAGGAGTTATCAAAGTACAAAGCCGCAATTAAAAAGACATAATGCCCATCTCCAAGAGAAATAGGCGAGGCCTGCTTTTGTTGTTATGTATTGGTGCTCTAATTTCGTACACTCCAAGAATTATTGCCGCCTATAGCGATGATGATGATATTCAAATCAGTTTTGAAGAACTTGAGAAGCTTGAAGAGGAAATAGACGAAAAGCGTGAATACAAGAAGAAGTCTAAGAAAAAAGTGTGGGCATCTAAATTTAAAGCGCCCGAGCAAGCATTTGACCCCAACGAGTATCAGGAGGAAGATTGGCTGAAACTCGGACTTTCAAAGAAACAAGTTGATGTCGTTTTGAATTTTTCAAAGCGAGGACTTAAATCAAATGATGATCTTGAAAAGATTTTTGTGATTTCATCAGACTTGTTTGACTTAATTAAAGATTCAACCTTTTATCCTGAATTTGAAGCCAAGAAACAATTTGAATCTTTGCCTGAAAAAGAATTCATAAAAGTTGATATCAACACAGCTGATATTGAAAATCTAAAATCAATACCTGGGATTGGTGATTTTTATGCCAAGAAAATTATTGAATACCGAGAGGAACTTGGAGGGTATTGTGACATCAAACAATTGCTCGAGATTTGGAAATTCGACAATGAAAAATACGAAGAAGTAAGAGAAAACATCATTTTAAATAAGAAAGATCTTAAATTAATTGATATAAATTCCTGCTCTATTGACGAATTGAAAAGCCATCCATATATATCATATAAAGTCGCCAATTCAATTGTTAAAATGAGAATGGCCAACGGCAATTATAATCAGATTGAAGATATCTTAGAGTCAAAATTGATCGATCGAGAATTGTTTTCGAAAATTAAAAGCTACTTAAAAATTTAAAAATGTCATTAGAATCAAAACTTTCCGCAGCTATCCGAGATGTCCCTGATTTTCCAAAGGAGGGTATTGTTTTCAAGGATATCACACCTATTATGATGGATCCTAAGTTATCAGTCGAAGTGGTTGATCATCTATACAATATGTATAAAGATTCAAGTCTTGATGCAGTGGCAGGAATTGAAAGTAGAGGGTTTCTATTTGGCTATCCTTTAGCTATGAAACTTGGCGTTCCGTTTATTCTAATCAGAAAAAAGGGAAAGCTACCGCACAATGTATTAAGTGTAAATTATGATTTGGAATATGGAAGCGCAACAATTGAAATGCACATTGATGCCATTTCAGTAGGTCAAAAGATTTTGCTTCATGACGATTTGTTGGCAACCGGAGGTTCCGCAGAGGCAGCAGGTAGATTAATTCAAAAAGCTGGTGGTGAAGTTGCTGGTTTCAACTTCCTCGTATCATTAGATTTTTTAAATGGAGTAGAAAAATTAAAAGGGTTTTCTAACAATATTACTAATTTAGTAGCCTATTAGATTAGAGGACTAAACAACTTATATTTGAGTTAAACATGAATTTTGAGAGAGACGAAAATCAAAAGATGATTGCACAGATGGTGCGTGACTTTGCTGAAAAGGAAATAAGACCGCATATGAACAAGTGGGATGAGGAAGAATTCTTCCCTGTTGATGTGATGAAAAAAATGGGTGACCTTGGTCTTCTTGGAATTTATATTCCAGAAGAGTACGGAGGAAGTGGAATGGGTTATTTCGAATATGCTACTGTTCTAATGGAGTTAGGAAGAGTTTGTGGTGGAGTTGGACTTAGTGTCGCAGCGCACAACTCATTATGTACAGGACATATTTATTACCACGGTTCTGAAGCGCAAAAGAAAAAGTACCTGCCGAAACTTGCTTCAGGAGAGCATATTGGTGCTTGGGGGCTTACCGAACCAAATACAGGTTCAGATGCAATGCGCATGAAAACGACCGGAGTCAAAGATGGTGATGATTGGATCATAAATGGTGCAAAAAACTGGATTACTCATGGTTTGTCGGGAGATATATCTGTTGTTCTTGTAAGAACAGGTGAGCTTTTAGACAGCAATGGTGTTACAGCTTTTGTTATTGAAAAAGGAACTCCTGGATTCTCAGCGGTAAAAATTAAAGATAAATTTGGAGTTCGCGCAAGTGAAACAGCTGAGTTGATTTTTGATAATGTCCGTGTCTCAAATGATAATGTTTTAGGAGAAGTTGGACAAGGATTTAAGCAAGCAATGCAAATCCTGGACGGTGGAAGAATTTCAATTGCGGCATTAAGTTGTGGAGTTGCTCGTGGAGCGTATGAAGCATCTGTTAAGTATGCAAAAGAAAGAGAGCAGTTTGGAAAACCAATTGCTCAATTCCAAGCGATCGGCTTTAAACTGGCTGATATGGCAACCGAAGTAGAAGCTGCAGAAATGCTAACTTTTCAAGCTGCATATTTAAAGAACCAAAAATTACCATTGACGAAAGAAGGCGCTTTCGCGAAGTATTTCGCTAGTGAAGTAGCAGTTAAATGTGGGAATGAAGCCATGCAAATAATGGCAGGGTACGGTTACACAAAAGAGTACCCAGCAGAAAAATTCCTTCGTGATGCAAGACTGATGACTATTGGAGAAGGAACGTCAGAAATTCAGAAAATCGTAATCTCAAGAGAGATATTAAAGTAGGGATGAAATAAAAACATGCAATTCAATTAAAATTATTAACAATTATAAGTTGAATTTAATTTTTTAGTTATATATTTGCCACCCGATAATAGAAAGAAAACAACATAAGATATGCTAATTATTCCAGTAAAAGAAGGTGAAAACATCGAAAGAGCCATCAAAAAGTATAAGAAGAAATTCGAAAAAACTAAAGTGATGAGACAATTGAGAGAGCGTAAGCAATTTACTAAGCCTTCTATCTCGAAAAGACAAGGAAGGATTCGTGCTGCTTATAAGCAAAGAATGCAATCTGCTGAAATGTAATTGAAACATTTCGAGTCAAAATACGTAAAGGAGCCTATATGGCTCCTTTTTTTATGCTCGATGGTTTTATTGAATACCTGACTACCCAAAAACGGTTTTCAGAGCATACGTGTCTAGCCTATCAAAAGGATATCTCACAATTCCATGAGTTTACCGAAATAGATTCATTAGAAGGTCTTAAAGAAGCCGACTCAAGACTTGTAAGAGGGTGGATGGTTTACCTGATCGAAAATGACTACGTCAACAACTCGGTAAATCGAAAGTTATCTTCTTTGCGCACTTACTTCAAATGGTTAGTTAAAGAGCAATATTTGGAATCGACACCGATGCAATTGGTCAAAGGGCCTAAAAATCAAAAGAGATTGCCATCATTTGCTCAAAAAAAGGAGTTAGAAGAAACCAAGACAATCAATCTATTTACAGACGATTTTGAAGGAATAAGAGATCGATTAGTGTTTGAGATGCTCTATCAGACAGGGATTCGATCCAGCGAGCTTATCGGTCTAATTGACAGTGATGTTAGTTTGAATCAAATCAAGGTTCTTGGAAAAAGGAACAAGGAAAGAATAATTCCAATATCCAAAGACTTGTACAAGCTAATAGAGATGTACCGTTCAATGAGGTCTGAATTGAGTGTGAATCACGAAAATTTCTTTGTGTTAAACAATGGTAAAAAATTATATTCAAAGTTTGTCTATAGGAAAATAAATAGTTACCTTGGAATGGCGACGGGTTTGGAGAAGAAGAGTCCTCATGTCTTAAGGCACACCTTTGCAACGCACATGTTAAACAACGGTGCTGGACTGGAAGTTTTAAAAGAACTTTTGGGGCATGCTAGTTTATCAGCAACGCAGGTGTATACCCATAACTCGTTCGCGGAGATAACAAGTATTTATTCACAATCCCATCCTAGGGGTCAAAAAAAATAAACTATGGATTTAAGAATCAATTCCGTTCATTTTACGGCAGACCAAAAACTAATTCAATTCATTCAGGAAAAAGTGAAAAAATTAGAATTGATGTACGATAGTATTATCTCAAGTGAAATATATTTAAAGATCGATAAAAACGATACGTCAGAGAATAAAATTGCTGAAGTCAAATTATTGCTCCCGGGAAGTGAACTTTTTGCCAAAAAACAATGCAAGAGTTTTGAGGAAGCGGCTGATCTTGCCGTACAGGCATTAAAAAAACAAGTTGAGCGTCACAAGTCTAAAAAGGCTTAAATCAGACGATTGCATATTAGTCAGTAAGGGTGGGAATTTCTCATCCTTATTTTTTTTATTTTTTTTTCATTTTTTGCTTGTCAAAAGAAATAAGTTTCATACATTTGCACTCCCTAAACGAAACGGGGAGTACTTTTTTTAAGTTCTTTCAAATATTGAAATACCAACAATGTGCCGATGTAGCTCAGCTGGCTAGAGCAGCTGATTTGTAATCAGCAGGTCGGGGGTTCGAGTCCCTCCATCGGCTCAAAATGTACTTTTGTACTTTGGGGAGATACTCAAGCGGCCAACGAGGGCAGACTGTAAATCTGCTGACTACGTCTTCGCAGGTTCGAATCCTGCTCTCCCCACCAAAGGAGCATTGTTAATAATTATAAGCGGGAGTAGCTCAGTTGGTAGAGCGTCAGCCTTCCAAGCTGAGGGTCGCGAGTTCGAGTCTCGTCTCCCGCTCATTTTTTTTGAAAGATACATTAGTGCCGATATAGCTCAGGGGTAGAGCACTTCCTTGGTAAGGAAGAGGTCACGAGTTCAATTCTCGTTATTGGCTCGATAAAGTGAATGAAAATTTTTTCGTTCGTCGGTTGGCGAATGGAATTTTTGCATATATAGAAGTTTATTAACTAAGAAACAAAACACAGAACAATGGCTAAGGAAACATTTGATCGTTCCAAACCACACGTAAACATTGGAACTATTGGTCACGTCGATCACGGAAAAACTACTTTGACAGCCGCTATCTCTTCGGTATTAGCTGGTCAAGGTCTTGCTGAAACTCGCGATTTCTCTTCAATTGATAATGCACCTGAAGAAAAAGAACGTGGTATCACAATTAATACATCTCACATTGAGTATGCAACTGCTAATCGTCATTACGCTCACGTTGACTGTCCAGGTCACGCCGATTACGTAAAGAATATGGTTACTGGTGCTGCCCAAATGGATGGTGCTATCTTGGTAGTTGCGGCTACTGATGGACCAATGCCTCAAACTCGTGAGCACATCCTTTTAGGACGTCAAGTTGGTGTTCCAAGAATGGTTGTATTCATGAATAAAGTGGATATGGTTGATGATGAAGAGTTACTTGAGTTAGTTGAAATGGAAATCAGAGAATTACTTGAATTCTATGAGTACGATGGAGACAATACACCTGTAATCGCTGGTTCTGCTCTTGGAGCGTTGAACGGTGAAGAAAAATGGGTTGCTGGAGTTAACGAATTAATGGAAGCTGTTGATACTTGGATCGAATTACCTCCTCGTGAAATTGATAAAGATTTCCTTATGCCAGTTGAAGATGTATTTACGATTACTGGTCGTGGTACAGTTGCAACAGGTAGAATCGAAACTGGAATTATAAATACTGGAGATCCTGTAGATATCATGGGAATGGGTGAAGTTAATTTAGAGTCGACTTGTACTGGTGTTGAAATGTTCCGTAAGATTTTGGATAGAGGTGAAGCTGGAGATAACGTTGGTCTTTTATTACGTGGAATTGAGAAGTCTCAAATCAGTCGTGGTATGGTTGTCGTTAAGAAGGGGTCTGCAAGTGCTCATAAAGAATTCAAAGCTGAGATATATGTATTGAAGAAAGAAGAAGGTGGTCGTCACACTCCTTTCCACAACAAATACCGTCCTCAGTTTTATTTAAGAACAACTGATGTAACAGGTGAAATCTTTTTGACTGATGGTCGTGAGATGGTAATGCCTGGAGATAACGTAACTATTACAGTTAAGTTAATCGTACCAGTTGTAATGAACAAAGGTCTTCGTTTTGCAATCCGTGAGGGTGGTAGAACTGTAGGAGCTGGACAAGTTACTGAGATCATCTCATAAGAGATATCAAATAAATAATTATAAAAGGGGAGTTCGCTCCCCTTTTTATACGAGGTAGACTTCCTCACTCTAGAATTGACTTGAAAAGGTCAAATTTTTTAGTAAACAGTTAAATTAATGATAAGCAATTGGTACGCCAAAAGCTTGTCTAATTTACGGGCGTAGCTCAGTTGGTAGAGTACTGGATTCCAAATCCATTGGTCGTGGGTTCGAACCCTACCGCCCGTGCAAAATAGATGACATGTCAAAGGTTAAAGAATATATAAACGAGACGGTAACAGAGATGACTCATAGAGTTACTTGGCCAACTTGGAAAGAATTACAAAGTAATACCATTATTGTGGTGATTGCTTCTGTTCTAATATCACTTATTATATTTTCAATGGATTACGTTTTCGGGATTACCGGAGATGCTGGTTCTACATGGAGAGGGATAATTGGTTTTATCTATAAACTCGATTTATTCTAAGGATCATGGCTGCTGAAATTAAAATGCGTTGGTACGTGGTGAGAGCCATTAGTGGAAAAGAGAAGAAAGTTAAGGAATACCTTGACATGGAAATCTCTCGACTTAAATTGGATGAATTTGTTGGACAAGTTTTAATTCCAACTGAAAAGGTTTTCCAAATTAGAAAAGGTAAAAAAGTAAGCAAAGAGAAAGCTTATTTACCTGGTTATGTTTTAGTAGAAGCTTCTCTTGCTGGAGAGGTTCCTCACGTGATTAAAGGAATTCCTAATGTAATTGGCTTCCTTGGTACGGAGAAAGGTGGAGAGCCTGCTCCAATGAGATTGTCTGAAGTGAATCGTATTTTAGGTAAAGTAGATGAGCTTTCAGAGACAGAAGAAGAAATGAAAATTCCATTTGTTGTTGGAGAAGCCGTTAAAGTAATTGACGGTCCATTTAACAATTTCAGCGGTGTTGTTGATGAAATCAACGAAGACAAGAAAAAGCTGAAAGTAATGGTGAAAATATTTGGTAGAAAGAACTTGCTTGAGCTTAGCTACATGCAAGTTGAAAAAGAAGTTTAAAGAGTATATTAACCCGTAGGAGTGACGAAAGCGATTAAAGCTTCCCGCATTAAAAGTAATCACGTTTGACTACACAATTGAAAACAAATGGCTAAAGAAGTAGCAGGTTTGATCAAATTACAGATCAAAGGTGGTGCAGCAAATCCAGCCCCTCCAGTTGGCCCAGCACTAGGTGCAAAAGGTGTTAACATTATGGAGTTCTGCAAGCAGTTTAATGCTCGTACGCAGGATAAACCTGGAAAAGTTCTACCAGCGGTAATCACAGTTTATAGTGATAAATCGTTTGATTTTGTAATTAAAACTCCTCCAGCAGCAGTTCAAATTCTTGAAAAGACAAAACTTAAGAAAGGTTCTCCAGAATCCAACAGGGTGAAGGTAGGAAATATTTCTTGGGATTTAATCAAAGAGATAGCTGAGGACAAAATGCCGGATTTGAATTGTTTTACTGTTGACTCTGCAATGCGCATGGTAGCAGGAACAGCTAGAAGTATGGGAGTGAATGTTAAAGGTGGTGAAGCACCAAAAACTAAATAATTGTTATGGCAAGAATTTCAAAAAAGAGAAAAGATGCACTAGCGAAGATAGATTCTTCAAAAGTGTACTCCTTGGCAGAAGCATGTAACTTAGTTAAGGAAATTTCATCAACAAAATTTGATGCATCAATTGATGTTTGTGCTCGTTTAGGAGTTGATCCTAGAAAAGCGAATCAAATGGTAAGAGGTACAGTTGCATTGCCACATGGTACAGGTAAGGACATTAAAGTTCTAGTATTGTGTACTCCCGATAAAGCGGAGGAAGCATTAGCAGCAGGTGCTGATTTCGTTGGTTTAGATGATTACATCGCAAAAATTAAAGGTGGATGGACTGATATCGATGTTATTATTACGATGCCAGCAGTAATGGGGAAAGTAGGTGCTCTAGGTCGTGTTTTAGGACCAAGAGGATTAATGCCGAATCCAAAAACTGGTACTGTAACAATGGATGTCGCTAAAGCAGTAACTGAGGTGAAAGCAGGTAAGATCGACTTTAAAGTTGATAAGTACGGAATTGTTCACGCAATGGTAGCGAAAGCTAGTTTTGATGGGGATAAGATTAAGGACAATGCAAATGAGTTAATTCAACAACTTGTTAAATTGAAGCCTTCATCTTCTAAAGGAACGTATTTCAAAAGCCTTTACATCAGTTCTACTATGAGTCCAAGTATTCAAATTGAGACCAAAGGGCTAATTGCTTAAAAACTATTGAAATGACAAGAGAAGAAAAAGCAAAATATGTAGATGACTTAGCTGTTCAGTTAGCTGATAATAATGTTATCTATTTAGCAGATACGGCGGAATTAACGGTAGAGGCAATTAACAGTCTGAGAAGAAAGGCTTTCAATGCCAATGTTTCAATGAGAGTTGTGAAAAACACTCTTCTTGAAAAAGCAATGGATAAAGTTGAATCGAAAGATTTTAGTGAATTGAAAGTTACACTTTCAGGAGCTACATCTATCATGTTCTCAGAAGTAGGTAATGCTCCAGCAAAACTTATCAAAGATTTTCGTAAGAAAGCAGATAAGCCACTTCTAAAAGGTGCTTGGATTGATGAAGGTGTTTACGTTGGCGATGATCAACTACAAATACTTGCTGATATCAAAAGTAAAGAAGAATTACTTGGAGATATTATTGGATTGCTTCAGAGTCCTGCTAAGAACGTTATATCTGGACTTAAGAATGCTGGCGGAACAATAGCTGGTCTTCTTAAAACGCTCGAAGAAAGAGCACAATAAATTATTTTAGAATCTATTTAAATTAAATACAATGGCTGATTTAAAAAAAATCGCAGAAGAGTTAGTTAACCTTACAGTAAAAGACGTTAACGAATTAGCAACTATCCTTAAGGATGAGTACGGTATCGAACCAGCAGCAGCTGCAGCAGTAGCAGTGTCTGGTGGAGGTGGTGAATCAGCAGCAGCTGAAGAGCAAACAGAATTTGATGTTATTCTTAAAGCAGCTGGTGGATCTAAACTTGCAGTAGTAAAACTAGTTAAAGAATTGACTGGAGCTGGTTTGAAAGAAGCTAAAGAAATGGTTGATAGTGCACCAAAAGCAATCAAAGAAGGTGTTTCTAAAGACGAAGCAGAAGGACTTAAGAAGTCTCTAGAAGAAGCAGGAGCTGAAGTAGAGGTTAAGTAATCTTCATTACAATTTTCAGGAAGGCGTCTCGGTTTTACCGAGATGCCTATTCCTGTTTTAGAGCAGGGGTGCTTTTTAATACCCAAAAAAATACGTATCGGCTGAGCTGATACGGTTTTATTCACTAATAAAAAACGTTTGGATTTGGCATCATCAAACAGTATTTCGACAAGAGTGAATTTTGCGTCGAGCAAAAATCCATTTGCGTATCCAGATTTCTTGGATATACAATTAAAGTCCTTCCAAGAATTTTTCCAGTTGGAAACAACACCGGAAAACAGAGATAGTGAGGGATTGTTTAAAGTTTTCGCAGAAAACTTCCCAATCACGGATACGAGAAATCAATTCGTATTGGAATTTTTGGATTACTTCATCGACCCACCAAGATACTCTATTGAAGAGTGTATTGATCGTGGATTGACATACAGTGTCCCACTAAAAGCAAAATTAAAATTGTATTGTACAGATCCTGAGCACGAGGATTTCGAGACTATCGTTCAAGATGTGTACTTGGGTACAATTCCATATATGACTCCTAAGGGATCATTCGTGGTAAACGGAGCAGAAAGAGTTATTGTTTCTCAATTGCACCGTTCTCCAGGAGTATTCTTTGGTCAAAGTCGTCATGCTAATGGTACGAAGTTGTATTCTGCCCGTGTTATCCCTTTCAAAGGATCATGGATTGAATTCGCAACTGATATTAACAGCGTAATGTATGCTTACATTGATCGTAAGAAAAAATTACCTGTTACAACTTTGTTCCGTGCTATCGGATACGAAACAGATAAAGACATCCTTGATATCTTTGATCTTGCAGATGAGTTAAAAGCAACTAAAGCAAACTTGAAAAAGGCGCTAGGTCGTAAATTAGCTGCAAGAGTTCTTAAATCTTGGATTGAAGATTTCGTTGATGAAGATACAGGAGAAGTTGTTTCTATTGAAAGAAACGAAGTATTGTTAGATCGTGAGACAGTTCTTGAAGAAGAACACATTGATTTGATCATTGATGCAGGATCAAAAACTATTATTCTTCACAAAGAAGATGTTAATAGTGCTGATTTTACAATCATCTATAATACACTTCAAAAAGATACGGCTAACTCAGAAAAAGAAGCTGTAGAACATATCTACCGTCAACTTAGAAACGCTGAACCGCCAGATTATGAAACTGCAAAAGGGGTATTCGAGAAATTATTCTTCTCAGATACACGTTATGATCTAGGTGAAGTTGGACGTTTCCGTTTGAACAAGAAGCTTAAAGTAAACATGGAGGAAACTTCAAGAGTACTTACAAAGCCAGACATGATCTCGATCATCAAGTACTTAATTGAGTTGATTAACTCAAAAGCTGATGTGGATGATATCGATCACTTGTCAAACAGACGTGTAAGAACTGTTGGTGAACAATTGTACTCTCAATTTGGAGTTGGTCTTGCAAGAATGGCAAGAACAATTCGTGAGAGAATGAATGTTCGTGACAACGAAGTCTTTACACCTATTGACTTAATTAACGCTAAGACACTTTCTTCTGTAATTAATTCATTCTTTGGAACGAATCAATTATCTCAGTTTATGGATCAAACGAATCCGCTGTCTGAGGTGACACACAAGAGAAGATTATCAGCACTAGGGCCTGGTGGACTTTCTAGAGAAAGAGCCGGTTTCGAGGTGCGTGATGTTCACTATACTCACTACGGTCGTCTTTGTACGATTGAAACGCCAGAGGGACCAAACATTGGTTTGATTTCTTCACTTTGTGTTTTCGCAAAAGTAAATAAGCTTGGATTTATTGAGACACCTTACCGTAATGTAAAAGAGGGTAAAGTTGATACTAAATCTGCGCCAACATACTTGTCAGCGGAAGAAGAAGATGAGAAAATCATCGCTCAAGCAAATGCTGATGTTGATGATAAAGGAGTCTTTACTGGTGCATTAGTGAAAGCTAGATTGGGGCATGATTTCCCAGTAGTTCCGCCAAATGAATTAAGCTTAATGGATGTTGGTGCAAACCAAATTGCATCGATTGCAGCCTCTTCTATTCCGTTCTTAGAGCACGATGATGCCAACCGTGCATTAATGGGATCGAACATGCAGCGTCAAGCAGTTCCATTATTGAAACCAAATTCACCAATCGTTGGTACAGGTATCGAAGAATTAGTTGCAAAAGATTCTCGTGTACTTATTAACGCAGAGGGAAAAGGTGTAGTTGAATATGTTGATGCTAATGAAATTGTTATCAAATACAGCTGGACTAAAGAAGATAAATTAGTAAGCTTTGATGGAGAGGTAACGCGTTACCCTTTAACTAAGTTTGGTAGAACCAACCAAGGAACTTGTATTAACTTGAAGCCAATCGTTGAGAAAGGTGATAAAGTTGAAGAAGGACAAGTGCTTTGTGAAGGATATGCTACGCAACAAGGAGAATTGGCCTTAGGTCAAAACTTGAAAGTAGCATTTATGCCTTGGAAAGGATATAACTTTGAGGATGCGATTGTAATTTCAGAACGCGTTGTTCGTGATGATATCTTTACATCAATCCACATCGATGAGTACTCTTTAGATGTTCGTGATACAAAACGTGGAATGGAGGAATTAACTTCTGATATCCCTAACGTAAGTGAAGAAGCGACTAAAGATTTGGATGAGCACGGATTGATTAGAGTTGGTGCTGAGATCAAAGAAGGTGATATCTTAATTGGTAAGATCACTCCAAAAGGAGAAACTGATCCATCGCCAGAAGAGAAATTACTTCGTGCAATCTTCGGTGACAAAGCAGGAGATGTAAAAGATGCTTCATTGAAAGCTGGACCTTCATTAAGAGGTGTAGTTGTAAACAAGAAGTTGTTTTCTCGTGCAATCAAAGACAGAAAGGCAAAAGCTCAAGACAAGCCAGTTTTGGAAAACTTGGATTCAGAATACGACAAAGAGTTCGCTGAATTGAAGAATACATTGATTGATAAGTTAATTGATATCGCAGGTGAAACTAAATCAGCTGGTGTAGCAAATAACTTTAAGGAAGAAATTATCAAGAAAGGAACGAAATTTTCAACGCGTAATTTAGCGGCGATCGATTTCTCTATTGTTAATCCTACCAACTGGACTGATGATCTTAAAGTAAATGCTTTGATCGGTCGTGTGATTCATAATTTCAATATTAAATCAAACGATTTATTAGGTACTTACAAGCGTAAGAAATTCCATATTTCAGTTGGAGATGAACTTCCAGCAGGAATAGTTAAGATGGCTAAAGTTTACGTCGCTAAGAAACGTAAATTGAAAGTTGGTGATAAAATGGCGGGACGTCACGGTAACAAGGGTATTGTTGCAAATATCGTTCGTCAGGAAGACATGCCATTCTTAGAAGATGGAACTCCAGTAGATATCGTGTTGAACCCACTTGGGGTACCATCGCGTATGAACCTTGGACAGATTTACGAAACTGTTTTAGGATGGGCTGGAGATAAACTTGGAATTAAGTTCGCAACACCTATTTTCGATGGAGCACATCCATTAGAAATTGATGAATGGTGTGAGAAAGCAGGAGTTCCAAGATCAGGAAAAACTTACTTATATGACGGTGGTACAGGAGAACGTTTCCACCAAACAGCAACTGTAGGAATTATCTACATGTTGAAACTGTCACACATGGTTGACGATAAGATGCACGCACGTTCTATCGGACCCTACTCACTTATTACACAACAACCTCTTGGTGGTAAAGCACAATTTGGTGGTCAACGTTTTGGTGAGATGGAGGTTTGGGCGCTTGAGGCGTTTGGAGCAGCAAACATCTTGCAAGAGATCTTGACAGTTAAATCGGATGATGTAATGGGTCGTGCTAAAGCGTACGAAGCAATTGTTAAAGGAGACAACATTCCTGAACCAGGAATTCCTGAATCGTTTAACGTATTGTTGCATGAGTTGAGAGGTTTGTGTCTTGACATTACTATGGATTAATCATCAGTTGTTGAATAATTAAGAAAACATTATTATGGCTTATAGAAAAGAATATTCAAAAAAGCAAAGCAGCTTCAACAAGATCACGATTTCATTATCGTCTCCAGAGACTATTCTGGAAAGATCAAGTGGTGAGGTGCTTAAGCCTGAAACCATAAATTACCGTACTTACAAACCAGAAAGAGATGGTTTGTTCTGTGAAAGAATTTTTGGTCCTGTTAAGGATTACGAATGTCACTGTGGTAAATACAAAAGAATCCGCTATAAAGGAATCGTTTGTGATCGTTGTGGTGTAGAAGTTACTGAAAAGAAAGTACGTCGTGAGCGTATGGGGCACATCTCATTGGTGGTTCCTGTTGCGCACATCTGGTACTTCAGATCGTTGCCAAACAAAATTGGTTACCTTCTTGGGCTTCCTACTAAAAAACTAGATCAAATCATCTATTACGAGAGATACGTAGTTATTCAAGCGGGTATCGCAAGATCAGCTGAAGATGAAGAATTGACTCGTTTGGACTTCATGACAGAAGAAGAGTATTTAGATATTCTAGATGTTCTTCCAAAAGAGAACCAATATTTAGAGGATGCAGATCCTAACAAGTTCATCGCAAAAATGGGTGCAGAAGCACTTTATGATTTGTTGAAAACAATGGACTTGCAGGAGACATCTTACAGATTGCGTCACCAAGCAAACAATGAAACGTCTGTTCAAAGAAAGAACGAAGCGTTGAAACGTTTGCAAGTTGTTGAAGCAATGCGTGATTCTCAAAATCGTATTGATAACCGTCCAGAATGGATGATTGTGAAAGTTGTACCAGTAATTCCACCAGAATTACGTCCACTAGTGCCACTAGATGGAGGTCGTTTCGCAACATCGGATTTGAACGATTTATACAGAAGAGTAATTATCAGAAACAATCGTTTGAAACGATTGATCGAAATTAAAGCTCCGGAAGTAATTCTTAGAAATGAGAAACGTATGCTTCAAGAGTCAGTAGATTCTTTATTTGATAACTCAAGAAAATCATCAGCAGTTAAAACGGAATCAAACAGACCATTAAAGTCTTTATCTGATTCATTAAAGGGTAAGCAAGGGCGTTTCCGTCAAAACTTACTTGGTAAACGTGTGGATTATTCAGCACGTTCCGTAATTGTTGTTGGACCTAGCTTGAAATTACACGAATGTGGTCTTCCTAAAGGAATGGCTGCTGAGCTTTACAAGCCGTTTATCATCCGTAAGATGATTGAGCGTGGAATTGTAAAGACTGTAAAATCTGCTAAGAAAATTGTAGATAGAAAAGAACCAGTTGTTTGGGATATTTTGGAGAACATTTTGAAAGGACATCCAGTTCTTTTAAACAGAGCTCCAACGCTTCACAGACTAGGTATTCAAGCTTTCCAACCTAAATTAATTGAAGGAAAAGCGATTCGTCTTCACCCATTGGTAACTACGGCCTTCAACGCCGATTTTGATGGGGATCAGATGGCGGTTCACTTACCATTAGGTAACGCTGCAATCTTAGAAGCACAATTATTGATGTTGGCTTCACATAACATTCTGAATCCTGCAAACGGTGCACCAATTGCTGTACCATCTCAGGATATGGTTTTAGGTTTGTATTATATTACGAAACCGAAAGCAGGAACTAAAGAAGAGCCAGTTAGAGGTGAGGGTGGTACTTTCTACTCGCCGGAAGAGGTGATTATAGCGCACAATGAAGGTTCATTAGATCTTCATGCTGCATTAAAAGTAAGAACGTCAGATTTGAACGAAAACGGTGAACTTGAAGTTCGCATGGTTGAGACTACTTGTGGTCGTGTTCTTTTCAATGAAAAAGTTCCAACTGAAGCAGGATATATTAACGGAGTAATGACGAAGAAAGCGCTTCGTGATATTATTGCTCACGTATTGAAAATTTGTGGAACTTCTCGCACTGTAGCCTTCCTTGATGAAATTAAGGAGTTGGGTTACCATATGGCCTTTGTAGGTGGTCTATCTTTCAACTTGGACGATATTATCGTTCCTAAAGAGAAAGTAGTTCTAGTTGAAAAAGCTGAAGCAGAAGTTAAGAATGTTATGGCGAACTATAACATGGGACTTATCACAAATAACGAGAGATACAATCAAATTATTGATATTTGGACGCATACAAACTCTAGATTGACTCACACATTGATGGAGCAATTGAAGAACGATATGCAAGGGTTCAACTCAATTTATATGATGTACGATTCAGGTGCGCGTGGTTCGAAAGAGCAAATACGTCAGCTGTCTGGTATGCGTGGATTGATGGCGAAACCTCAAAAATCTGGAGCTTCTGCTCAAGATATTATTGAGAACCCAATTCTTTCGAACTTTAAAGAAGGATTATCAATTCTTGAGTACTTTATTTCAACTCACGGTGCGCGTAAAGGTCTTGCCGATACAGCCTTGAAAACGGCCGATGCGGGTTACTTAACACGTCGTTTGGTTGATGTTGCTCAAGATGTTGTAATTAACATGGAAGATTGTGGGACTTTAAGAGGTCTTATTGCAACTCCATTGAAGAAAAATGATGAGATCGTTGAGCCATTAAGTGACAGAATTATTGGTAGATCAGCTGTTCAAGCTATCTATCACCCAGATACTGACGAGATGATCGTTGATGCGGGTGAATTGATTACTGATATAGTTGCTGCTGGAATTGATGCTGCTGGAATTGACGAAGTTGAAATCAGATCTGTATTGACTTGTGAAATGCGAAGAGGAGTTTGTTCTAAATGTTATGGAAGAAACTTGGCAACTCAGAGACCAGCCGTTAATGGTGATGCTGTGGGTGTAATTGCTGCACAATCAATTGGAGAGCCTGGTACACAGTTGACACTTCGTACATTCCACGTTGGGGGTACGGCATCTAATATTGCTGATGAAAATGACTTGAAAGCCAAAACAGCTGGACAGATTGACATCGACGAATTAAGAACAATTGAGACGAAGGATAAAAACGGTAAGAAAGTAATCGTTGTAGTTGGTAGATCTGCTGAATTGAAAATAACAGATTCAAAAGGACTTGTTACAATGAACGCAATCATACCTTACGGTTCCGAATTGGTTATTGAAAACAATACGAAACTTAAAAAGGGTGATGTAATTTGTAAGTGGGATCCATACAACGCTGTAATTATTACAGAGGTAAAAGGTACTGTTGTATTCGAAAATATTATCGAAGGTTTAACTACCCGTGAGGAAGTAGATGAGCAAACAGGATTTACTGAAAAAGTAATTACTGAATCTCGTGATAAAAAGAGAATGCCTGCGATTCATATTATCGATTCTAAGACGAAAGACATACTTAGAGAATACTCTTTACCAGTTGATGCACACATTAGCGTTAAAGAAGGTGATAAAGTAGAAGCAGGTTTAATCTTAGTTAAGATTCCTCGTAAAGCTGGTAAGTCTGGTGATATTACAGGTGGTCTTCCTCGTGTAACTGAGCTGTTCGAAGCACGTAACCCATCAAACCCTTCAGTTGTTTCTGAAATTGACGGTGTTGCTGAGTACGGTAAGATCAAGCGTGGTAACAGAGAGATTCAAATTACTTCGAAAACAGGAGATGTACGTAAGTATTTAGTTCCATTATCGAAACACATTTTGGTTCAAGCGAATGACTTCGTTAGAGCTGGTCAACCATTATCTGTTGGGGCAACAACTCCAAACGATATATTGAATATTGAAGGACCAACTAAAGTACAAGAGTACTTGGTTAACGAGATTCAAGAGGTATACCGTTTACAAGGTGTGAAGATTAATGATAAACACTTCGAGGTTATTGTTCGTCAAATGATGCTTAAGGCACAGATTGTTGATTCTGGAGACACTCGTTTCTTAGAAGGACAAAACATCCATAAAGCGGATATTGCTGAGGAGAACGATGCTGTTTACGGAATGAAAGTAGTTATTGATGCAGGTGAATCAACTGAAATGAAAGCAGGACAAATTGTTTCTGCACGTAAGTTGAGAGATGAGAATTCGCAATTGAAGAGAGCAGATAAAACGCTGATCGATTCAAGAGATGCAATTCCAGCGACATCTAAAGCAATGCTACAAGGTATTACTAGAGCGTCACTTCAAACACAATCGTTTATTTCTGCGGCATCGTTCCAGGAAACTACGAAAGTATTGAATGAAGCAGCGATTGCTGGTAAAGAAGATCATCTAATGGGTCTTAAAGAGAACGTAATTGTTGGACACCTTATTCCTGCGGGAACTGGAGTTCGCAAATTCCAAAAAATGTTGGTAGGTTCTAAAGAACAATTAGAAGAGTTGACTGAAAGCGCTAAATAATAAGCGTTAATTATATTAGAAAGCCCTGACGATTTGATCGTCAGGGCTTTTTTTTGCTTGAATCTTGAATAACTAAAGGTTCGAATTCCTTATTTGATAACAAGTTTATCAGTAGAAATTACTTTACCGTCAGCATTTACATTGCAGATATACATTCCTGGCTTAAATGATGTCAGATCAATTCTGTTTTCTTGGTTCATCTTGATAGAAGATTGATGAACAACACTTCCAGATAAATCAAGAATAACCAATTCACAGTTGTCTGTTACTGCTGGGTTCAAAACCATTATTGATACTGATTCCTCAGCAGGGTTTGGCTTTAAAGTAACTTTAACATCTTTTCCTTGAATTGTGTTTGAGCGAACGTCACCCTTTTCTTGTTTTCCGTGGAAACCGCAAGAACATCTTGTAACACTCCAAGCCGATCTTGTCCCGTCTTTACATATTGAGCGCACTCTCCATGAGAAACATTCTCCAGAATTAGCAACAATATGGAAATTTGAGGCTGTTGTGAAAACATTGGTATAAGGTAAGTTAGTTGTTTCGCAACAAGCTGGATCGTTGTAATTGATTTCGATTTCGTAATTCGTTACTCCCGGTACTGGTGCCCAAGAAAGGTAAAGTGAATTCTGTTGTATTTCACAATTTAAGTCCATTGGTGGCTCGCAATCTCCTTTAATTGGGAAACATCCACACTGTTTAATACTGAAGTCTGAGAAACAGTTATTAGGGAAAATAGCACGTACTTTCCATGAGTGACAAACAGTTGGATTTGGCAATACAAATGAGTTCCCAGTTACAGTGTATAAGCTTTCAGTTGGAAGTTGACTTGATTGACAACATTCTGGATCATTCCATTGAATAATTACCTGGTAACCGATCGCTCCTGGTACTGCTCCCCAAGAAAGAACTTCTCCTGATAGAGCTTCGCAGCAATCTAAATTGGTAGGAGCAACATCGTCGCCAGTCACAGTAATGTTACCGCATAATTGCAATGCAGTAAAGCTACTGTTATTTAATACGTCTACTTCAACTACATTCACTCCATTCACAACTGTAGGATTTGAAGTCATTGATGAAGGAGAGGAAAAGAAAATTGACCCTGGTATGGCTTGAGCAACGTTATTCACACGTATTGCTGTTAGCGAGTTATCTGCGGCCATAAATGGTAAATCTAATATTGCCGTTGGGTTTTGTACGCAATCGTCAATTGTGAATGTCATACGGTACGTAAAGGTCCCTGCTGTTCCTGGTATATTAGTAACATGATTTGCTGCATTTATCCAAGGAGTAATCCATTGTCCGCAGTTGTTTTGTGCATATGTATTCGGGTAAACTGTAGGGCTGCCGTTGAACTGAAGCGAGCCTGTAGAAACATTTACGGGACCAAAACCTCCGCCTCCTGGACCTTGTAATGTCCAAATTGGATCTGTGTTCCCAGGTACACTTGGAGCACTACCCGTAGTAAGGTCGAATACTTGCGCGTTTGATGAAAAGAGTATTCCGAAGAACACCACTAACAAGCTAATTTTCTTTTTCATAATAATTTGTTTAATTTTTTTGCCTACTCTGTTTGAAATGACTGGGCATTTTCAGCATCCTACCGAGCCACTAGAGCGTTACTCGGATTATTCTGTTTTTGGGTTTACAAGTACAGGCTAATGCGCTTTTTACAGCATGCTGTTTCTTGTCGGGATTGAATAATTAAGTCGTTCTATTGATTCAAAACTAATAGTTCTAATTGTTAATTGTATTGGTATTTATACTTGAATTATCAGGTTCAATTACGGATTATTTTTGCACAGTTGTGGGAGCTATAATTTAAATTAAATAATAACATTATGTGAAATTAAGATGACAATTAAAGTTTAAGTGTCTGATTTCTAGTAGCTAGTCACTTTCTGAAGATTAGGTATAAATACTTGAAAAGTTTGGGCGTTTGTACTGGAGGTTGAAGACATTCTTTACTGAAGTTAAAAGTGCAATTCTACGCGGGAGTCCGACACAATTAATAAGTATATTGGCGAAAATGATGATAAATACAAGAGGGTACTTACGGTTTTTAATCGTTTTTCCTTCCTCTATTAATTTCGAGAAGTAAGACCTATGGCTGATAATCACTCCAGTTTTTTTTCAAAAGTAATGGCAACGAAGTCGAGTGCTGAGCTTGAAATTATTATTGAAGATCATGAAAATTATACACAAGAAGCTCAATTGGCAGCAATTAGCGAACTAAAAAATAGAGGCTCAGGATTAACTCATTTGCATACATTGGAAGATCAATTGATCGAACAAAATAATTTGGAGAAGGAAAGAAAGGAGGCCTTTTATAAGGAAGCTCGAGCCCCAGAAGGAATGCCGAAGCAAATTCTATGGGCTTCGTACTTGTTGATGGTTTCACTCTCAATTAGTTTGGCTGGAACAATTTTCCTTATCTCACAATCTTTAATACATCAGTCATCATTCGGATGGGTATTCAATTTTATTATTTATGCTTTTTTGTTTTTATCTGCACATTCTGCAGGGATTGGCAAGAATTGGGCAAGGATAATGTTTTTAATCTTCTTTGTTTTCAGTTCAATCTACACCCTGTCATTACTGAGTGTTTTAGTATACATTCCTATTCTAGCTCTAGGGATTCAATTGGTTCATTTCGTTTTATCGCTTATTGCCCTTATTTTCCTTTTTACAGGCGAAGCGGCGAGGTGGTTCCATTCCAGAAAGTACGAGTCTGACTTATTAGACGACTAGCCCTGTAACATATCAGCTAATTAGATTGTTCTACTTAGACAATCAAGTTCCTGCACTATGAAAAATTCTAGCATCCTTACACTAAGTTTATTGTTCGTTTTATGTTTAACTGTAATGAGCAGTTGCCGTACCAAAGACGATACTATTGCAATCATCACAGTACGTGATGCAAATAACAATCCAGTGGCAAATGCAGGTGTTCGTGTTTATTCTTCTGGAACGGGTGGTGTTAATTCTATTGATGATCTTGCACAAACAAACTCTTCAGGTGAGGCTTTCTTCAATTACAACGATGAATATCAATTGGGACAGGCTGGTGTTGCAATTCTTGATATTGAGGTAACGAAGGATGCAGAAACAAGTCACGGAATTATTAAAATTGAGCAGGAAGCAACAACCTTAGAAACGGTTTACATTAATTTATAAACCAAAATTTCATAAAAGGACAATTACCTGTAGTGAACCCCTGCTTATTTTAGATAGATTCGTTAGCTTTACTTTATGGAAGAAAAAAAGGACAATCAAGTCAATATAGAGCTTACTGATGAAGTAGCGAATGGAGTTTATTCAAACCTTGCTATAATTACACACTCACCTTCAGAATTCATTGCTGATTTCGTTCAGATGATGCCAGGTGTGCCTAAAGGAAAAGTTAGATCAAGAGTGATTATGACGCCTCAGAATGCAAAACGTTTGATGGAAGCACTTCAAGAAAATGTAGGCAAATATGAGCAGAATCATGGTGTTATTGAATCATCAAACATGCCGCCAATGCCACCAATGAACTTCGGGACACCAACCACCCAAGCGTAAATCGGGTAACCTATCTCGGTTTTTTTTCGTTAAGTAGATATATATACAATACTATTATGGCTACTATTCGAATTGCGACCGCGAAAACATTTCTTTTAAGTATATTCTTAGGCGTTTTTTTATTGTCAGGATTGAATTCTTGCGGAAAAAGAGTGTCTCCTAATAAAGTGGATCGCGTTATTGTGAAGGGCTCTTGGAGAATAACGTCCTTTTTATATGAAGATAATAATATTGAAGGCAGTTACAATGCAATTACCTTAGGCTTTGGAAAAAGTGGCTCTTTGACCGTTCTGCCTTCTACGGGAATATCTGGAAGTTGGGAATTGGGAATAAGTAAAAAGCCTTCGCTGCTGTACATATCAGGTTTTTTTGATCCTCTGTTTTTTATCCTAAATGAGGATTGGGAAGTTGTTTCCTGTAGCAATAAAATTATCCTGTTGGAATCACAAAATGGTGCTTTCTTGAATCAGATAACGTTGAGGAAAGTCGAATAGGTTTGGCTCTATAGAAAGTTGATTTCAGTTTTCCATTCCTTTACGTTTCCGCAAGAATCTTTTACTTTTAAAACGAGTTCCTTTTTGCCTTTTAAGTCAGCCGGTCGGTCAAATTTTACCGTTCTAGCTTTGTAATCGTACTTCAATAAATACCATTTTCCATCGATAAACAAATCGTAATCTTCAATGCCGCTTTTAGCATCGCTGATTTTCCATGTTAGACTTGTCTTACTCGTTGATGTCGAGCTTTGCGATATGGAAACAGGAGTAATGACCGGCGCAACTTCATCGCGCTTTAAAGAGTAGGTTCCGAAATATTTACTTTCCGCAATGGCCCAACCATCCTCGTAAAGAACTTCAAGTGTTTTGCGCCTGTTTTTGTTTGTGACAATTTCTATATAGTGCCTTCCATCTTCGGGCTCGTCATTTTTCATCTTAATTCGATAGGCTCTATTTACAGGTGTTTGTGGTTGAGCAATGAAGTTTTCGAGACGTTCTTTTTCAAGGGAGATTGGCTCATAAACCGTTGCATATCCAAATTCCAATTGTCGTGTATCGCTTTCAAATAGATACGTTTCGTTCGGGTGTAAATGATCTTCGTTTACGCCAATCGAATCTTCTGAATTGATTTCTCCAGTTAAAACATTTAATGTGAATTCCAATATGGACTGATTGCCTTTTGGATCGTATGCAATGTATTTCACGAGCAACTTCTGACCTGGAGCCGCATTGACTATTCCCAGCTCATCATTGATATAAATGGGCAAATCGTTCTCTCTCGTTCGAAAGCACTTGTGGAATTTTTTACTTTGTGTTTGATACGCTTCGTAATCCTTGTGCGAATTGACATAACGCGATGATTCAAATGGAACTCTATCCGTTTTTTGGCCGAAAACAGTGTCGCCGTTTACAATGAGAAAACTACCGTACAATCCACAATTATTTCCAGCGCCATCTAGTTTATCAATGACATCAAATGCAATTCCAATTCCACCTGTTTCAGAGCAAAAGTTTGCAGGGATATCAATTTTATCTGCACCGACATAATAATTGGTTTTTCCTTTTTCTGCATTACGTGAAACAGATTTGTTTGGATAACGGTACCCGTCTTTTGTCAAGCCATACACTTTGACACCGCGAATAATTGGAGCTTTTGAGTCTGGAAGGTCGAATCCAAATACCAAAGGATTCAATGCATGTTCAGTTTCAGTGTCTCTAACTTCAAAATGCAAATGAGGACCTGTAGAACCTCCCGTATTTCCTGATAACCCAATAACTTGTCCTTTTGAAACTTTAATAACCCCTCTGCCAGGAAAGACTTCAACTGCGAAATTTTGTTCTGCAATTTGTGTAGCGCGAACGATAGAATCAATTTCTCCCTTAAATTCACTGCAATGTCCATAGACACTTGTAATCCCATTTGGATGATCAATATAGATCGCATGACCATAGCCATAAGGTGAAACTTTAATCCTAGAAACGAAGCCTTCATCAATTGAATAGAGTTTGTAGCCAATTTTAGAATTCGTTTTAAAGTCCAACCCCATGTGAAAGTGGTTCGGTCGCAGCTCTCCAAAATTTGAAGCAAGAACCAAAGGGATGCCTAAAGGTGAATGGTAGCCTTGATCGCCTTCTGATTGAGCGAAAATCGAAGTTTGAATCCCGATGGAAATAAATAAGAAAAGGAGGAGTTGTTTCATTTTATCAAAAATAGATTTTTAATAAGTAACAGCAACTATCGAGCAAAAAATCTTGTTGGTATGTATTAGTATGCTATTTTTGTATTTAAACCGCTTCAAATGTCAGATCGCATTAATCAGTTAGTTGATACCATTCGAGAGAAGACTATTCTTTTGAAGGATCAAGTTGCGTCTGAAAAAGCTAAGAACGAAGAGCTTACACAAGAAATTCAAACACTTAAACAAGACGTTTCATCAAGAGACGAAAAGATGGGTGAATTGAACAATAAAATTACTGAATTGAACGATGGCCTTAAAGCGGCGAGAGAGCAAAGCATCACAAGTGCCGACGGGAATGGAGTTTCCGAAGAGCAAATTGATGAATTGGTGAAGGAAATAGAATACTGCATCGGGCAGTTAAAGAAATAAAGTATGGCAAAGTTATCCTTAAAGGTTGTTGTTGCCGGTAGAACATATCCACTTTCTGTTAGTGAAGACGAACAGGACAAAGTGATGAAAGCTGCCGAAGACATTAACAAAGCAATTAAGTTGCTTCAGGATAATTACGCAGTTAAGGATATGCAAGATTTGTTAGCAATGACTGCATTACAATTGGCTTCTAAGTCAGATGGTAAAAAAGCTACTGATACTACGAATTCAAAAGAGTTGGATGAGATCCAGAAAAAACTGGAAGATTTATCGAATGATTTAGACGCCTAGATAACATACTTTACGCATTATTTTCCCATCCATTTCATTCGAGTGAATGCAAGTGAGGTGGGTTTTTTTATTTTAAAAAAGTAACTATGAGTTTAATTATAGGATTGGCAGGGGGAGCAGCCGGAGGAGCAGTAATTGCTGTCGTTGTTCAATCTGTACTTCTCAAAAAGAGAACAGAAAAAATACTTAAGGGCGCTGAGAAAGAAGGCGAAACGCTTAAGAAAGATAAGGTTCTTCAGGCCAAAGAGAAATTCTTGAAACTGAAAGAAGATCACGAAAGAAACATAAAAGATAGAGAACGTAAGCTCCAGTCAGCTGAAGATCGTATCAAAAGCAAAGAAAAGTCTTTAACGCAGAAATTAGAAGAAGCGAATAGAAAAGACAAAGGCATGGAAAAGAGCAGACTCTCTTTAGATGCTAAAATGAAATCGTTTGAAGCAAAGAATACTGAGCTGGATAAAGTCTATCAAAAGCACGTTGTTGAGCTTTCTAAGGTGAGCGGAATGTCTGCAGAAGACGCGAAAGCTGCTTTGGTTGAATCATTGAAAGATGAGGCAAGAACGAATGCAATGGCACACATTAACGAGATTACTGCTGAGGCTAAAATGAATGCGAACCGCGAAGCACGAAAAATTGTTATTCAAACAATTCAACGTGTTGCAACGGAGCAAGCAATTGAGAATTCAGTTTCTGTATTCAACATTGAATCTGACGAAGTTAAAGGTAGAATTATTGGTCGTGAAGGACGTAATATTCGTGCTTTGGAAGCAGCAACTGGAGTTGAGATCGTTGTTGATGATACACCGGAAGCAATTATCCTTTCCTGTTTCGATCCAATTCGACGTGAAATTGCTCGTTTGGCATTGCACCAATTGGTTTCTGATGGAAGAATTCACCCGGCTAGAATTGAAGAAGTAGTTGCTAAAACGAAAAAACAATTGGATGATGAGATTGCTGAAACAGGTAAAAGAACTTGTATCGATTTAGGAATTCACGGATTGCATGCTGAATTAGTTCGTATGGTTGGTCGAATGAAATACAGATCATCTTATGGACAGAACTTATTACAGCACAGTCGCGAGGTTGCTAACTTATGTGCAACGATGGCAGCAGAGCTTGGCTTGAACGTTAAAGTTGCAAAAAGAGCTGGATTGTTACATGATATTGGAAAAGTGCCAGATGACAACCCAGAATTGCCACACGCGATTCTTGGAATGAACTTGGCTGAAAAATACGGAGAGAAACCAGACGTTTGTAACGCTATTGGAGCTCACCACGATGAAATTGAAATGACAACGTTGATTTCGCCTATTGTACAAGTATGTGATGCTGTTTCTGGTGCGCGCCCTGGTGCTCGTAGAGAAATCGTTGAATCGTACATTAAAAGAATTAAAGACCTTGAAGGATTAGCATTGGCTTACGATGGAGTGAATACTGCTTACGCAATTCAAGCAGGTAGAGAATTGAGGGTATTGGTTGAAAGTGACAAGATTTCCGATGCAAGAGCAGACGAATTATCATTTGAGATATCTCAGCGTATTCAAACGGAAATGACTTATCCTGGACAGGTTAAGGTAACATTGATCCGTGAGAAACGTGCCGTGAATTACGCGAAGTAGTACTTCTCGGCTTATGAATAGCTGAATGAATGATTAAAAAGCTACTTTTCAAGTCTGATTTTATTAAGTACCTGCTAGTTCTAATGTCTGGAGCAGTGGTGGCTCAAATGTTGGGCTATTTATTTGCACCGATAATTACAAGAATCTATAAGGATCCTGCGGAGCTAGCAGAGCTCGGAATTTTTATTCGAATAGTTGGAGTTGGAGCTGCGTTCTCAACCGCGAGGTATGAATTAACGCTCCCTATTGTAAAGAACAATGTACATTCCTTTCGGCTGTATCATATAGCTTTAAGAATTACGGTTATTACAACGCTGCTTTCCTTGCTAATTCTGCTTTACCCTGTTTTCTCAGGTGAAGATGGAGTCAGTTATATTTTTTACGCACTCGTTCCAATTGCTATTTTTTTAACGGCGTCAATGAATATGGGAACTCATTGGGCAATTCGAATGAAATTGTTCAAGAGTATTACCTATTCGAAAATAACGAATTCTATTGTTGGTAATGGAACGAAGGTACTACTTGGTTTAGCTCATTTAGGATATATCGGTCTTATTCTTGGTGCCGTCTTAGGGTTGTTATTCGCAAATGTTTGGTTTGTTAGGGACTTCTTTTCATCACAAAAAGAATATAAAATTAAATCCAACTCACCTAGGAATTTTGTTTTAGCAAAAGAGCATATTGAATTCCCGAAAATCAATCTACCACATGTATTACTTGATTTAGGGAAAGACCTAATGGTGTTTGCTCTAATCTTGCATTTTTACGACAAAGCAAATTTAGGATTGTATGATCACTCATATAGAATGTTGAGGTTGCCTCTAATACTTGTTGGAGTCGCAATAGGTCAGGTGTTTTTCCAAAAGTGTTCAGATATGTTCAATAAACAGGAAGACATTTCTCCACTAATTAGGAAATCAGTAATTTCATTGGGTTTACTTTCGATTGTTCCCTTTACGGTTATCTTTTTCTTTGGAAGTGATATGTTTGCTTACGTTTTTGGAGAGCCCTATCGTATGGCAGGAGTTTATTCTGAAATAATGGCGCCTTGGTTCATGATGGTTTTTATCGCATCTCCCGTTTCTTTTCTGCCCTTGATTATTAAAAGACAAAAAGAATTCTTCATACTAGCGATTTTCGCATCGTTATTAATGGTTGCAGCAGTTTCAATTCCCCCCTATTTCTATAATGCGTCTATCCAAGAAACACTTTGGATCTTAAGCTTATCTCAAGCGGCTTATATTGTTTTAACTATATTTAAATACTTTCAATACTCGAAAAAAGCCGATGCTCGCTAAAATGTCAAATCAATTCAAGAACAAAATAAAGAGGATAGTATTGAAAAACACTTCGCCTAAAATGATCTTTTGCTATAAACAAGATGGTATGTTGTTGGTTGAAACACACGTCGCGAATTCAATCAATTTTTTTGGTAGTGCCAGAGTTGGAGATGAAAGGTTACTAGAGCAGTATTTGGAGGTATTGGACAACTGCAACAAATTAGCGAAATAATGAAAGTTACAATTGTCGGACTGCCACTGTTTGCAAAACGCATAGCCGAATATTTATCTGCTTACGACACTAAAAATTCATACAAGAATCTCGATACGTATTACAATAAAGTCGACAAGATTAAGGCTGCTTTGCGCATTCCTCAATCGGATTGTGTTTTTTCTATCAACGGAACTATATTGCCGAGTAAAGCTTTTGATTTGGCTTTGAAAAAGAAGGTTCCGGTAATTATGAACTGGGTTGGAACAGATGTTTTGAATGCAATTGAAGCCTACAAGTCTGGTAATTATAGAAAAGAATATATTTCAGATGTTATACATTACTGTGTGTCTAGTTGGCTTCAGGATGAATTAAAAGAAATTGGAATTAACGCAGAAGTTGTAAGTTTTGTGGCCTTTGAAAAATCATATGAATTGAAGGAGGCTTCGTCTGAAAAGTTTACGATTTTATCATACATTCCTGAATCACGCGCTGATTTCTACGGAATTGATTCGTTTATAGGCTTGGCCAATAAATTTCCGCAAATTAATTTTATTATTGCCGGTTCTGAAGCCCGAAAATACCAACCGCTTCCTACGAATTTAAAGGCACTGGGATGGGTAAAGGACATGGGTGCGGAGTACGATAAATCGCATGTGACCGTTCGTTTTCCTGAACATGATGGACTTTCTAACTTTGTTCTAGAGTCGCTTGCTAGAGGGAAGAAGGTATTGTATAAATATCCCTTCAATTATTGTGAGCACTGTTTTGATGATGCTGAATTAGAAAAATCTGTTCAGACCTTGTATGACGCGTTTAAGGAAGGGAAATCACTTATAAATAAAGATGGAGCTGACTTCATCGAATCCAATTTTAATTCAGATCGTATTCTAGGCGAGCTGGTTGAAAGGTTTAAACAATTGAAAGATCGAAAATAAAACTGAAATATTGATTATAGCCTTTGCTTTCCCCCCAAACAGGCGGGTGGGAGCATTGCGCGCTAATTATTGGTACAAAGAGTTGTCTTCAGCAATCAATTGCAATACAACTGTTATTACGGCGGAAAGAGGAGCAATTGGCGAAGGCGTTCATGTAGTTCCTAAAACGGGAACTTCATTCGTCAATCGATTGATAAAAGACGATGGCGTGGTCTGGAGGAAAAACATTCAAATGTATCTGTACAAGAATGACATTCCACAACCTGATCTCGTGATAATTACCGGGGGACCTTTTATGCATTTTTCCTTAGCGAAGTGGTTTAAAAACATTTACGAATCAAAAGTGATTCTAGACTACAGAGATCCTTTCGCTATTAATCCAGGCTTTGATAACTCGAAGTTAAAAGTGAGAATCAAATTGTTTTTTGAAAAACGCTTTAACAAACATGCGCATGCTTTGGTCACAGTAAATGATTATTGTGGAAAGTTGGTTTGTCGTTTTGATGAAAAACCAAACGCAATCGTTCAAAACGGATACGATGAAACGGTTCAACCGGAATTGAAGAAAGTTGAATTGAAAAACCCATCTTTTTCGTATACAGGTAAATTTTACTTCGATGCGGCGCCGATTATTGAAGCAATGGAGGAAATGAAATTGCATTTTCATTGTGCAGGACCGGATGAGGTTGTGCCAACGGAGTTTATTCACCCAAATGGATTTGTTGAGTATTCGGAAGCCGTTCAGTTAATCGCTGATCATGATGTTGCAATTATCCAAACGTATGGCGAAGATTTCCAGTCAACAACGAAAATTTTCGATTACATCCGATGCAAAAGAGCCATTCTAATTGTGTCTAATAATCACATCGAACGCGGAAGTATTCACGAAGAACTGAAAGGCTATCCAAATGTGTTTTGGGCTGAGAATACGAAAGAGTCAATAATAGAGTCGATTGTACGGATTCAACAGACGACTTATTCGGAGCCCAATCAGGATTTTCATTTGAAGTATTCGAGAAAGTTCCAAATGCAGAAACTAGTTGAGCTAATCCAAAAGGTTTTGAAATGAAATCAGTTCTGTCCTTCTTAAAATACGGAGCATTATTTTATTGCCTAATCAGCTTTCTAAATGCACTGATTCTACCACCAGCTTATGAACTGAGTATAGATAATTACTTTTTTATTTTTGGCCTTGTTCATTTGATATTAATCACTTTTAAGAATAAAGAATATACGATTTTGGTCATCGCATTCGGCTTGTTCTTTGGATGGACGCTGGTAGTAGATTTCGCAAAGCATGGAGCAGATTTTAAAAGTAACATTCCCTATTTGCTGTATTTCCTAAAGTGGCCCGTTATTCTAGTCACGCTGCTTGACGCTTTCAAATCAGGTAAGTGGTCTGAATATTATCCAAAAGCAATTGATGGCCTATTTTTAACCTTGTTGGCAGTCAATTTATTAATGCTTTTGAATGCAGGAGATATAGGTGAAACAATACAATCGTTGTACGCTCCTAAAGACTATACCAATTTCGTTTATTACAATGAGTTCGGAACGTTTAGATTGGCTGGAACTCAAATGAATCCAAATGACAATGCCATTCTGTTTTGTTGTTTCTACATCTATTACTTGAGTTTTCGACCAAAAGCGTGGCATTATCTCTTGCTCGCATTGGGGATAATAATATTGACGCAATCCAGAACAATTTTTTTAGTGACCCTGGCTGTATCGGCTATTACTGCGATTAAACATTTAAATGTATTCAAGAATAAAAAACAGCTCGCTCTGTTTTTGTTGGGTGGATTTCTAATCGGTGTGGCGATCGTATTCTCGTTCCCAAACTTGAGAAGTATGTTTAACGGAGATGCATTGGTGTCGTCGTCCTTTATGCAGCGGGTATCTAATTTGTCGAATGCTTTGGACTCCGACGGATTGACCTTGGTAATTGGAAATGGAGTTATTAAAAATCCACTTATGGAGTTTGGGGTCTTTATCGATTCTGAGTTCATTGCGGTGCTAGTGCAATATGGTTTGGTCGGAATTTTACTTTGGATCATGGTTTTGATCGCAATTAACATTCACTTCAAGTTCAAAAGTGTTCAAGGCCGCTATTGGTTCTTGATTACCGTTTTGATATTGGGTACCTCTGCTACGAATTACGCTTTCCTTCACGGAAGTATCGGGGCAATTCTTACTTTGTTTTTAGGGCTGTCCTACGTAGGCTCAAGAGAAATTGAATCAAAACCCCAAGAAAAAGTCCAATAAGTGTATGCTTGAATAGCGTGAGAAAGGTTTTGCTAGAAGTGCATTTAGAACTTACATAACTCACATTATAGCCCTTACTTAATTCGTTGAATTGTTTTTTCAATTCAGAAACAGGAATGCATCTGTCTGAATAAATCTTAAGATCGTGTCGCTTGATATTTGATTCTGTTAGCGTGTCGGCGTAGGATGATGTTACGTTTCTAAAGAAGATGCTATTTTCTTTAATTAGCGTGTCCGCACGTAAATGATCAGGCAGTTCAGTACCCATTTCAAATTCATAAACCAACCAATTGGTTGCTTCTGGCGATTCAGTTAGATAAAGAATTGTGCCTGAGAGGAACCCGAAAATTAATCCAGCAAGAACAAACGCTCGCGATTTTAAATGATTCCTCTTCATTGGAGCTGAAATATATTAAATTTGTTGCTATAAATGGCGGCCACCAAACGAATATTATTCCTTGCTGATATTAATTCCGTTCACACAGAACGTTGGGTTAAGAACTTAATTCATAGAGGTTATGAAATCGGTCTGTTTTCCTTGAGCGAAAAGAAGACAACTTGGATTGATAGTTTGTCCTGCGAATACCATTGCGTCGGAGTCAATCAGGATAAGATTCGGTCAAAGAAACGATTTTCGAAGCTCGCATATTTCAGCAGTTTTAAGGAGCTAAAGAGTTTTACCAAAGACTTCAATCCAGAAATCGTTCATGCGCATTATGCTTCTTCGTATGGAATGCTGTTAATGCGATTGAAATTTAAAAACTCGGTCTTGTCCCTTTGGGGAAGCGACGTTTACGAGTTTCCAAAAAGAAGCTTTTTGCACAAGAAGTTGTTTCAACGCATCTTAAATAGTGCTCCAATTGTTTGTTCAACATCAAAGGACATGGCAAGAGAGGCGTCTTTGTATGTTAAGAAGGATTTTCACATTACGCCTTTCGGAATCGATACAGATAGGTTCAAACCAACAGGTGCTGACCATCCAATATTTACAATTGGAACGGTTAAAACCTTAGAAAGGGTCTACGGAATTGACCGGTTAATTCATTTATTCGATAAATTCCAAGGTCAATTTGAAGGAGAAGTTCAATTGAAAATATTTGGCTCTGGATCGGAACTTGATTCTTTGCAATCACTTGTTAAGGAATTGAAATTGGAGTCGAAAGTTCATTTTAAAGGATTTGTTGAAGATCAAAACTTGATTGAAGCATTCAATTCATTGGATGTTTTTGTTGCCCTCTCAAGACGAGAAAGCTTTGGAGTAGCTGCATTGGAGGCGCAATCATGTGGGATCCCAGTCATTGTTTCGAACGTGGGCGGATTGCCTGAAGTCGTTAGCTCTGAAACAGGATTTATAGTTGATGGCAACCCAACAGCTATCGGTATGGTAGATAGCGCCTTAGAAGCTTTAAACAAACTTGTAGACGCTGATTTCAGAAAAGCAATGGGGGCCAAAGGGCGTTCTTTTGTCATCGACAACTATTCAGAATCCGTTTGTGTTGATCAACTATTAAAAGTCTATCAATAGGTATAAGAAATATTCTTGATTAACTTTGAGTGATCAAGCAATTTGAAATGACTGAGAAATTAAGTTATAATTCTATTTATACTGGCCTCTTTTGCCTTTTCGCTTTTTCCTTTGCTTGGAACCTACAAATCAGTACAGTCTTACTCATTCTTTTATTTGGTGTTTGGATATCGGATAAAAACACATCCTTTAAAGATAAATGGACGTTGCCGTTTAAAGACAAACGTGTTCTGGTTTTAATTTCTACGTATATCCTTGCCTTTGTAGGCCTTTTGGTGACAGACAACATTGATCATGGTCTCTTTATACTTGGTGTTAGTGCCTCACTGTTTGTAAATCCTGTCATTTTTGCCTCCCTTGAAAAAAGAACGTTTAATCGAAAGCAAATTCACTTCGTATTCGTCTCATTTGTCGCCGGCATCCTAACATCATCAATCTATTGCTTGCTAGTCTCATACATCGAATATTCCCAAGGTGGAGTAGGAACTGAGGTTTTCAGGTATGTTGGGTTAATGAATGTGGTATTGTCACCAGGATCGTTTGGTAACTATCTGAGTTTTTCAATGCTTCTCGTTCTGCTCTATTTATTGGGGGAATACAAGTTCGCTAAAAAACCAACACTGATTCAATGGATCTTGGCTTTCCTGCTTTTTTCTTTCTTTCTTTTGATGACCTTGTTGTTGCAATCGAAAGCGTCCTTGTTGGCCGTTATTATGATTATTGGATTGGTGATTGCCTATAAAATCACACTGCTTTTTTCATGGAAAATCACGCTCGTTGGAGCGATCATTTTGGGGTCTTTTTTCTATTTCACAGGACTGCATACAAGTATTTTAGGTGAACGGTTTGAAGCGATGAATCAGAACTTTGAAAATTTTGATAAAAAATCGGAATCGTCTTCCACATTGCGATATGCGGCGCTGGAAGGGTCTTATTACTTGGCTTATAATAACCCGATTATGGGAGTGGGAACGGGTGCTGTAAAGGGAAAACTAACCGAATATTATGCTGAAAACGGCTATGATGGAGCGCTTTTGCATAAAACAGATACACACAATCAATTTTTACGATCATTCGCAAAGAATGGAATTTTAGGATTGTTGCTTGTAACGATCACTTTTTTACTGCCATTGATTCTCGCTATAAAAACGAAATCGTTTCTGCTCTTTGTATTTGGAATGCTCGAAATCGTCATGGGGATGACGGGCGATATTTTCGACAGTCAACCTGGAATCGTATTTTATACATTTACAATATGTTTCTTGATATTCATTGTTGGTAAAACTTCAAATGAGCCAACCATTAAGACAATCGAGAGTAAATGAAGATAACCGTTGTTATTCCTTGCCGAAATGAGGTGAACTACATTGAGGAGTGTATCGATGCGATTTTTGCTTCGGAACTTCCCGATAATTGCGAGGTCTCAGCTTTTATCGTTGATGGATTAAGCGATGATGGAACAGTTGAAAGGATTGATGAACTCTCAAAAAAATATCCAAACCTTAGTCGTGTAGACAATGAGAAGCAATTGACCCCCTTTGCTTTCAATTTGGGTATTTACGCAGGCGGAAAAGTTGACTACGTTCAGATTGTTGGCGCTCGACACATTCTTAGCAAAGATTATTTGATGCGTTGCATAGAACGGTTGGAATCTGATTCCAGTTGCTGGTGTGTTGGAGGAAGAATTCAGAATGAATACGTCAATGCGCAAGGAGAAATTATTTCCAAGGCAATGCAAACGGCCTTCGGAATGGGAATTGGAAACTTCCGGGTCTTAAAAAAATCAGGATATACAGATACCGTAACGAGTCCAATGTATCCGTATTGGGTCTTTGAAAAGATTGGTTTTTTCGATGAAGAATTAACACGAAACCAAGACGATGACTTCAACTTTAGAGTAACTCAAGCTGGAGGGAAGATCTATTTTGAGCATGAAATTTCCTTAAAGTATTATGTCAGAGGAACGTTTAAAGGATTGAAACGGCAGTTCTTTCAGTATGGATATTGGAAGGTCTATGTGAATAAGAAACACAAAGCAGTTACAACCTTACGTCAATTGCTTCCTCCTTTGTTTGTCTTGTACTTGTTGAGTATTCCGTTATCATTGCTCTTCGGTTCACTTGGCTTAGTAGTCTATTCCATCCCATTGGCCTTTTATGCTGGATTATTGATTTTGTTCAGCGTTAAGGGGGCTAGAACCGCAATAGAATTCTTCAAATTGATCCGGACCTATATAATTTTACACGTCCAATATGGACTGGGATATGTTTTGGGGATTGTCCACTTCTTATTTTTGAATAGAAAACCGTCAGGAAATCAAAATCGCCTGTCTAGATAATAGTTAATTTTAGCTAAGATGAAACGAAAGATTATTACAATTATAGGAGCACGGCCACAGTTTGTAAAAGCCGCTGTAATTAGTCGAATACTGCTTGCGCACGATGATGTCGAGGAAATTTTGGTGCATACAGGTCAGCATTACGATCACAACATGTCCGAAATATTTTTTGAGGAAATGGAAATTCCCAAGCCGAAGTACAATTTAAGTATTAACGGTTTGGATCACGGAGCCATGACAGGACAAATGCTCGAGAAAATTGAAGAGGTGATCAAAATTGAAAATCCAGAATGGGTTTTGGTTTATGGCGACACGAACTCGACGATAGCAGGGGCTTTGGCTGCCAAAAAGCAACATGTTAAAGTGGCACATATTGAAGCAGGATTGAGAAGTTTCAACATGAGAATGCCAGAAGAAGTAAACAGAATTTTGACGGATAGAATATCAGATATTTTATTTGCTCCAACGCAAACGGCAATCGATAATCTTAAGTTAGAAGGATTCGATAACCTTGACATCAATGTCGTTCGAAGTGGAGATGTAATGCTAGATGCAGGAATGTTCTACGCGCAAAGGTCAAAAGAGCGTGCGACGTTGCCTTCTGAATTTTTCGAAGGAGATTTTATTCTTTGCACCTTGCATAGGGCTGAAAACACAGATGATAAAGAACGACTTACTTCAATCGTAAATGCATTGAATACCATTCACGAATCAACGAGGGTTGTAATGCCTTTGCATCCAAGAACAAGCGGTTTGATCGAGAAATACGGATTGGAACTTAAAGTTGATTTAATCGATCCAGTTGGTTACTTCGACATGATTGAATTGTTGAAGAATTGCAACCTAGTGATGACGGACAGCGGTGGACTTCAAAAAGAAGCGTATTTCTTTGAGAAGAACTGCGTAACGATGCGCGATGAAACAGAATGGGTAGAACTTGTTGAGAATGGATTCAATCTGCTTTCTGGAGCGAATGGCGATCTTATTATTGAACATACGAAGACAATGCTTAGTAAAGCATCCGATTTTTCTTCGCAACTTTATGGTGATGGCCATGCAGGAGAGCAAATAGTTGAAATATTGCTCAATTCATAATTCATAATTTCTAATTTATAATTCAAAAAAAATGATTCCATTTTCACCACCAAGAATAGACGATCTAACGACTGAAGCAGTCGTTGCAGCTTTGAAATCTGGATGGATTACCACTGGACCCAGAACGAAACAATTCGAAAAAGAAATTACAGCGTATTGCGGCCATAAAACTACGGTTGCGGTAAACTCTTGGACAACCGGAATGCAAGTTTTGTTGGCATGGTGGGGAATTAAAGAAGGAGATGAGGTAATCATTCCCGCTTACACCTATTGCGCAAGTGCTAACGTTATCATTCATGCTGGTGCGACACCAGTTATGGTGGATTTAAATGAAGGAGATTTCAATTTAAATGCCGAAAAAGTTCGCGCAGCAATCACACCAAGAACCAAAGCGATCATGGCTGTCGATATCTCAGGTTTTCCTGCAGATTACGATTTGTTGAGGGCTTTGATTAACGAACCTGAAATTAAAAATCAATTCAATCCTTCAAATGAACTTCAAGAAAAACTAGGTCGAATTTTGCTTCTAGCAGATGCCGCACACAGTTTTGGAGCGTTGATGAATGGAGGACAAGCGACGCTTCAATCAGACATTGCGACGTATTCATTTCATGCCGTGAAAAACTTGACAACAGCGGAAGGTGGAGCACTTTGTTTCAATTTACCGGACAGCTTTGATCACGATGCGATTTACAAGCAAATGTGTACGATGATTTTACACGGTCAAAATAAAGATGCATTAGCAAAAACGATAAAAGGCAATTGGAAATACGATGTTGAAGAACCTGGGTTCAAATGCAACATGACGGACCTTCAAGCGGCCATCGGTTTGGTTGAATTGAACCGGTACCAAGAAAGTTTGGATCGAAGACAAGAAATTTTTCGATTGTATGAAGAAGGATTTTCAAATGTAGATTGGGCCTTGCTGCCAACATTTAAAACAAAGAATAAAACGTCGAGTTATCACCTCTATCTTTTAAGAATTAAAGGGATTTCAGAAGATCAAAGAGATGCGATTATTCAAGAGATTTACGATTGTGATGTCTCTGTCAACGTTCATTTCCAACCCTTACCGCTTTTGACGGCCTATAAAAAACGCGGATTCAAGATGGATGATTATCCTGAAGCGTACAAGAAATATGCGAATGAGATTAGTCTTCCCGTGTATTTTGATTTGACAAACGAACAAGTTCAAACGGTAATCAATGCTGTTATAAAGTCCGTTGCTAAAATCATGAATAAAGAATTCGTAACTCATAATTCCTAACTTATAATTCTTCATTGAAACGCCAATTTGACATATTATCCTCATTAATCATTCTAACGTTCTTCTTTCCAGTTGGTCTAATCATCGCATTGATTATTTCAATAACATCTAAAGGAGATGTGTTTTACCGCCAAGAACGAATTGGTAAAGATGGTGTTCCATTTCAACTGTTTAAGTTTAGAACGATGCGAGTTGATTCCGACAAAGCAGGTTTGTTAACTGTTGGAATGAATGATGCTCGAATTACCCCGATTGGTCGCTTTCTACGAAAATTAAAACTCGACGAGTTCCCACAATTTCTCAACGTACTTTCAGGTGAAATGAGCATTGTAGGTCCACGGCCCGAAGTAAAGAAATTCGTTGACTTGTACACGCCCGAACAAAGGAACGTTTTGAAAGTCAGCCCGGGAATTACTGATTATGCATCCCTTGAATATTACAATGAAAATGAAATTTTGGGCAATTCCAATGATCCTGAAAAAACCTATATCGAAGAAGTGATGCCGGCAAAATTGGAACTCAATAAGAAATATATTTCAAATCCAACCGTTAAGCATGATATTGAAATCATGTGGTTGACATTTAAG
Organism: Crocinitomicaceae bacterium; assembly: GCA_047630755.1. GTDB lineage: Bacteria > Bacteroidota > Bacteroidia > Flavobacteriales_D > Crocinitomicaceae > UBA4466. The sequence continues at coordinate 282,188 of JBLHYG010000005.1, forward strand.
AAAATGTTTGCCCGTTAAACCTTAAATCCTCCGAAATGAAGGTTTTATTAATTGCTACAATTCTCCTTTTTAATGCTACTTTATTTGCCCAATATGAAACGTACCCAGGTACAATTCAAGGTGCACTGTCGAATGACGGTAAATTCAGGCTGAACTCAGAAGACACCATTATTTTTATACAAGGCAAGAAGGTGTTTAAGACGAAAACAAGAATCGGAAGGTTCTTTTTGGATTTTGAATACAATTTGGAAGAACCTTTTTCTATTCATTTTACCAATCCATATTGCGTGCGTAAAGTGGCGTACTTTGATTTGTCATCGGCGGATACGAGTGAGGTTATTGAAGATGGTGAAAGCATTATTCAATTTCCAGTGATTAATATGGATATGGTGCCAAACTATAAAGCAGAAATGGTCCAATTGTCAGTTCTTAATTTCTATTGGGGCGAGGACCAATTGGCTTTGGATTATACGCACGCTAAAGATCAAAATGAATGGCTGGATCGATTTGCGGAAAACCCGAAACTGTTGTTTTTAGATTCGCTGTTTGATTTCAATTCAGCTGTTTTTAAAGTAGGAGATATTTACCGGCCAACAGAAAGTATTCGCTTTGCCAAAAAAAACAAGGGGACGATTGATGAACAAAGCCAAAGTGAATTGGATACGATTGCCTATTTCTTAATGAATAACCCCAATATCATAATTGAAGTAGGAGCGCATCTAGACACAAGAGCGAAAGATGTTGAATCAAAACGATTGGATAAAGTCCGAGCGAATAGCGTTAAGGACTATTTGGCCTCAAAAGGAGTTGAATTGGCTCAATTAAAGTCAGTGGGCCATTGGAAGTACCAACCTATTATCTCCGAAAGTGAAATCAATTCAATGACTTCTAAGAAGGAAAAGCAAGCTGCGCATGAAGTTAACCGCCGAACGGAATTCAAAATAGTATCCGTTTCAAGAAGGATCTAACTATCTCTTTAATAACTGTTTAGTAACGATGCTATTCTCTGTGATTAATGTAATCAAATACATGCCTGGAGCAGCGTCCTCCATGGAAATCACTTGTTCTTTTCCGATGCTCTTCTCCATCATAAGGGTTCCGTTGAGGCTCGTGATTTTCAATATCCCACTGTCAGAAACATCTTGAACAATCGTAAATGAATTTGAGGTAGGATTTGGGAACATACCAAAATCATTTATTTCAGGAGTGTCAATACCTACATTTTGTTCAGGTGTATATGGGCTAAATGTAAGCCCGCAACCTGCATCGTTTGCAGCATACATTGATTTCAAAGTGGTTCCCAGCTGGAATAACTTCTTCACCGGTTGGTAGTAATTTAAAGAAGCTTGATTTGTGTCGATAGCCGCAATATAAGCCGTTGTAAACTCAATATGATCGTTCGCTCCTCCTGCGTATAAATTAAATATATCAGAAGAACCTAGTATCTGGCGTTCTCCAGGTGTATTTCCTGCAGTACTTTCGAAGTGTGCATTTCCATGATTTACGCCTCCTGATGCATAAAATGTGGGGTCTGTATCATCAAAATAGTCGTAGCGAATGTCAACTCCATTGACACTGTTTACCGTTCCATCAGGTAGAAGTCCCTGTGCCATGTTATACCAACTTAAAATGTTACCTGGATAAGATGTAAATATAGACGATTCGAGGGTGCTGAATTCATTGTCAATTTGCCCGTCACCAAATCCATAACCATTAATTGGCAATCCACTTCCTGGAGGATTATCCAATCCGTCAGTTTGCAACTCTACTCCTTTCAGAAGTTGAACCCCATATGCGCTGAGTGTATCATGAAATCCAATATTACCAAATGCATCCTCATCATAATTGTCACCATTGGAAAAGTATACCATTCCTAACTCAACATTAGTTCCCGCATAATCATCGGTATAATTTCCAATATCTCCATCGGTTCTTTTTGTATAATATGCATTTGTATAATCACCTGCGCGTGCAAAAATACGTTCGGTAATAAATATAGTGTTATTCAATACATCACTTGTGTCACAATTGAATACATAGAAGTACTGATGGTGTTCAAGCCCAGAAACGTTACTGTTAGGATTCTCATGATAGATGTTTAGTAGACATCGCGATCCGAGTATTTCAGGGTAATCTCCCAACTCAGGTTCATATATGCTGTTGCTGTTTTGGTCTATAAAAGGAGCCAAATTTTCTGTTTGCCCCAAAAGCACATCACCATGTGCTGGCCATTCACGAATACCAAAGGGAATTACATAATTAGGGTTGTTATTCGTGATCTCCCAAAGGTGTGTGTTGATCATGTCATGATCAACATAGTAAGCCCGATTGTATTTGTCGTATTGGTGTATGATGTCCAAAGTTGCCGTAGTAAAAGGCCCTGGAAACGTACTGTCAGCAGCAAAAACATCTGTATCGAAGTTGTTGTCTGCATCAAATCCCACTAATAAACTCTCAGCATAAGAAAAGATTTCACGTTTAACTCCAGTTAGATTATAATTGATCCCCGTTTGAAGTCCTTTCTTTAGGAAGTCAATACCACGATGCGCAATATTTATATCCAATTGTTGATGTGTTATCGGTTGTCCAAACTCGATGAATTCCTTAGGTATAGAACTATCCATTTTTAGAATACCTAAACTGTATTGATCTGTTGGAAGGGAAGTTATTTCATCTCGATTCTCCAATAAAAGACAGTCCAACCCGGAAATTGCAAACAGGTCAAGCGGACGGCACAATCCGTCCGAAATAACGTCACTTTGGACAAGTGACATAGAATTATTAAAAATAATTCGTTCTAACTGAGAATTGGAGTTGTTGGCGTATACAATCCAATTATTTCCCTCTGACATTACTTCATAGAAACGTGTAGATGTTAGCAAGGAATAATTTAGCAATCCATTATCTAGACTATTAAGTCCACTATCAAATAGCGCAAACTTTGTGTCTGTCATTGCGAGAATGTTTCCATTTGCTGCTACAGCAATCGTAGCTCCTGTGAGTTCCTGTATTATAAAACCCGGAATGGTTACAGCCGTCATTGTGCCTGATGAATGGGTTTTCAATAAGCGATTTCCTACGCATACGATTTCATTTCCGAAACTATCTGTTTTCAATTCTGCACGGCGTGCATTTCCACTTAATGAACCTATCAAATTTAGCCCAGGCTCAATAACTGTATAAGAATATGCGGATGGATTATTCAGTGCAGCAGCAATTCGAACAAGGCCAACATTCTCTTCGGTAATGAATGTAACTAGGCTATCTCCAATTTGTCGTGTCCGTGCGAAAGGGCCATCAATAACAATGGGCATGGTATGAGCAACCACAACATTTTCGGTTGTTACATTTAGATTTAGATAGATTAAACTTCCAGATGGTCCTGAGTTTGTAATTACAGCAATGACCAACTCATCCGTACTATTAGTTCCAATACCTGAAACGGCAATTTTATTGTATGAAACTCCTGTGATTTCCTTTTGAATATAATTACTTGTTTCACCGTATTGATCAATCTTCCCTGAAAGGAGTTGTATAGTATCCTGAATGGATTCTTTCATCGAAACGAAATGTGTTTCTCCATCCAAATCGGCAACTTCAAAAGTTCTCGGAATCACGGAAGTGTAAGTTGTATAAAAGGATCGTGAATATTGCCCGAAGGAAGAGTGACTACAGAATAGGATGCATGTAATGAGTAGAAGATTTTTCATAAACGGTAGTAATAAGTTTAGTTCTATAAAGATCGAAAAGCCCAATGGATAATTGATAACCACAGAGTAAATACCTACTACCATTCAATCAAGTCCATTTTTTAATCGTCAAATGAATACTCGAAATCATACGGGAATAGTTGTCTTAAAGTCCCTCTTATTCTTCCAATTATTACTTTTTGGCCAATTTATGAACTCTAAAGCTTTTTACCTTAATTATCAAAATAAGTCTTCGTATTTTAGTTGATTAGCCAGAATCTATGAAGTATTTAATTTTCCCGATTGCACTTTTCATTTCGTTGAATGTGTTTTCTCAACTCAGCGATTTAAAACAAAAAGAAATTGATTCCTATTTCGAATCATGGAATGCAGTTGGTCATCCAGGCGGTGTGCTTGGTGTTCTGAAGGATGGTGAAATTCTTTACACGAAGGCGTATGGAATGTCTGATTTGAATATGAAACAACCAAATACCGTTGACACCTATTTCAATATCGCCTCGGTTTCAAAGCAGTTTACCGCAATGGGAATTGTCTTGTTAGAGCAAGAAGGAAAATTGAGTTATGACGATGAAATTCAAAAGTACCTTCCCACGATTCCAAAATTTAAACATAAGATTACAATCCGTCATTTATTGCACCACACGAGTGGATTGAGAAGCCTGCATGGGACCTTGGAAATGGCTGGTTGGCGATCATCAGACCCAAGATCAACCGAAGATTTGTTCCGAATCATGGAGCAGCAAAAGGATTTGAATTTTGAGCCAGGGTCCGAGTATTTGTATTGCAATACGGGATACAACTTCATGGCTCAGATCATAGAAAATATAACGGAAGTAGATTTTGTTTCATGGATTAAGTCCAATGTGTTCGAACCACTCGGAATGCAATATACGTATGTAGAGGAAAATTATTGGAATATCGTTCCAGGGAATGCAAACTCATACTATGCGGAGGAAAAAGGATTCGCAAATGCAGTGCCGTATTGGGGATATTTGGGATCTGGAAATGCGCATACAAATGTCATTGACTTGTTAAAGTGGTACAATAATTTTTCACATCCAAAATCGGGATGGGAAGATGCATTTAAGGTACTACAGACAAGAGACACCCTAAACGACGGTTCAGATAATAACTATGCTTTTGGAATCGTGATGGACAAGTACCGTGGAGTGGATCGAATTCAACATGGCGGTGCGATTGGAGGTTTTCGATCATTTGCCTGCGCTTATCCTAAAGAAGATGTGAGCATTGTTCTTTTAACCAATTTCACAAGCTCAGATGTTCGAGGGAAAGTAGAAAAGGTTTCTAATCTGCTATTGAACGTAAGTGAAGATCAAAAGTTAGTTCGAAAAACCATCGAGGTAAAGGCGAAGAAACTCGAAATGTACGAACGCGATTTTTGGAATGAAAAAAAGAAGTTTTCGCGCAAAGTTTACGTAAGAGAGGGCAAGCTATGGTACCATCGAGCGGAGGGAAATGAATCTGAAATGAGACCTGTTGGTAAGCATGAGTTTCAAATGGTGAGTTCCAATGCTCCGATTATGAAATTTGATTTTTCAAATCCAGATGCTCTTACGATGATTGTTGGATATGGCCAAGCAAATGCCGGACATTTTGTAGCTTTTAATCCAGTTGAACCAACACCAGAGCTTTTGAATGAATACATTGGCTCATTTTACAGTCCTGAATTGGACACAAAATACGTTCTTCGATTTGAAGATGGTAAACTTATAGCCAGTGAAAAACGCTTGGGAGACCTTAGTGTTGAATTGATGAACGTCGATGCATTAAACGTGGAATGGCCATTGGGAAACTTAGATGTTAAAAGAAACGCAAATAATGAAATCACCGGTTTTCATGCCTCGAATGGACGTGTGCGAAATGTATGGTTTGAAAAAATCATAGAGTAAAAACTGTAATCTAAACCGCTTTCTTTGACACCATTCCTTTAATAAAGAACACAACGGCAAAACAGAAAATTCCAAGACACGCTCCAGCAACAACATCTTCTAAGAAGTGCTGTGATAAATACATCCGTGAGTAACCTACCAACGCGGCAAGAACAGCGAGAATTATTTGCATCAATTGATTTTTAGGGAAGTACACACAAGCAATGATGGCGAAAAAAGCGAACCCCGCCGTTGTGTGACCTGATGGAAAAGAGTGAACGGAATGCACTTTCAAGCCTGGCACATAATAAAGTTGGTCGTGACCGATTAACTTGTAAGGCCGCAGGGCATCTCCGTAGAGCAAGCGCTTAAAAATCTGCGACAATCCGCCAACAAGAATTAAGGTCGATAATCCAGCGATTAGCACAGAGAATCCGTATTTTTTAATTGAAAACACACCGATCAAAACAATTAAAACAGGAATGACAATGCCATCTCCAACGTACGTCCAATATTGAAAAAATGAATCAAAGAATGCATTGTGGTGGGAATTGATCTCCTTATGAAAAGCAACCTTCTCATTCGTGGCAAGGATAATTCCACCGATTACTATTAAGACCAAAGAAGTGATTATGAAAGCACCGGCCTTAGATATTTCATTCCATCCTTTTTTCATACTAATGCATTAAAAAGGCAATTGAACATCCCGCGAAAATCGTGATTAACTTTAAGAAATTGAACTTGTGATTCTCACTGGTTTCAAAAATAATTGTCGTTGAGATATGCAAGAACATTCCAACGACAACGGCCAATATGATGTTGAAATCAAATCCTTTCATTAAATCCATTGAATTAAAACCAATGAACAATCCAACAGGTGTTGTTATTGCAAATATTCCTAAAACTAGCCAAGCCTTCGATTTGCTTACTTTAGCCGCAAACAATAATGTCATTAGCGCAATGGCCACTGGAAGTCGGTGAAATAGAATTCCCAAAAATAATGTATGATCATCACCGTGATGATGGTGAGAAGTAGCAGTTTCTATTCCTCCCAATTGAGTTCCCAATGGAATTCCTTCCAAAAAAGCATGGAGAGAAAGAGCGATGATTAAAGCGATTGGTAGTTTGGCACCTTCGTGAATGTGAATATGACCGTGTTCAATACCGCCGGAAAACAACTCCAATACAAGCTGAATTAGGAAACCTATAAGAATATAAATACCTACGTTAAAATCGGCTTCTTCGTACAATTCAGGAATGAAGTGAATGAAAGCAATTGACAAGAGAAAACCACCACTGAAGGCAAGCATCAACTTAATCAACTGTTCATTTTTAGACCGTTGTAGAACAGAGACTAAAACACCTCCGATCAGAACCGAAGCGATTAAACCAAAAACGATTAATGCAATTTCCATTTATTTTTTCTCTGCAACTAGAATTAATCGATCTGAAGTCTCTTCTTGAAAACCGTTCAAATCGAAGTCTCCAAAAGTACTAAGAATATTGAAGCCATTCTTCGTTAAAAGCGCTTCAAAATCTTCGAGCATAAGTGTCTGAACTCTTTCGGTGTAGCTATGTTTTATACCTGCATCTTCAAAATTGATATGCTTAAAGATATGGTGGCCATCATAATTTCGAGTAATCTTAAATTCAATCGGATCAACAACTTTCGTTTCCGATTCCACGAGAGAATTAATGACCCGCCTCGAATTCATGAAATCTATTACAAGGATCCCATCATTTTTTAGCATTTCATGGACAGCAACAATTACTTTTTCATTGTCACTCTTATTTTCGAAGTAGCCAAAACTTGTGAACAAGTTAAAAACAACATCAAACGAATCTTTCGTAAATGAATTACGCATGTCGCAAACATCAAAATGAAGCGTTTCATTTTCAAATTGTTTGGCCTCTTCGATACTGTTTGATGAAAGGTCAACGCCCAAAACATCAAAGCCCAATTCGTTCAGTGTAATTGAGTGACGGCCTTTACCACACGCCAAATCAAGGGCTTTTGAGTTCGGAGCTAAATTTAAATCCCCTACTAAACGCTCAATCAATAAGCGCGCTTCATCATCATTTCTGTTTTTGTACAGTAAATGATAATAATTGGTATCAAACCAAGACGCAAACCAGTCATTTTTTCCCATTGGCCGTAAAGGTACATTATCTTTTAATTTCTGCGTTTGATTTGTAGTCGGTATTCATTATATTTGGTTCTCAAAGATTTATGGCTATTTCTGACGTTTACGATTTTTACCGAAAAATGGAAGATGAGAATATTATTCTCTCTTTCAAAGGCACCTTTTCTGAAGAATTGTTGACGTCAATCCTTCACATCGTGGAATCTAAAATGGTTTCATTGAACGTCCCTACGGCTAAGAAGAAACGTGTATTTAATGTTTTGGTTGAATGTTTTCAAAACCTTTACCACCACATTGAGACCTTCGCGGAAGAAGATGAAGTGAGGCAGCAAAAATCAGCATTGATTATGGTTAAATACGAAAACGGAAAGTTTACGATAACCACTGGAAATTTTGTGACACAAGATAGAATTCCAGAATTAAAGGAAAAGTTGGTGCTGGTTAACAAAATGAATAGTGATGATCTAAGAGATTTATACAGAACTAAATTAGAACAAGACGGAAGGACTGAAAAGGGGACTGCGGGACTGGGTCTCATCGATATCGCTCGTAAATCCAAAAACAAATTGGAATACCAGATAATTGATGTGACCGAATCAATTGGCTTCTTTTGTCTAAATGTGTTGATTGATTAATTTTATATTTGAAACTATGGTGAATTTAGTAATAGATGGATCGGCAAAAACGCCTTCAATTGATTTCAATTCTGAAACAGGAACATTGGCTTTGAAAGGCCGATCAATTCCTGAAAATTCAATTGAGTTTTACAAGCCTTTGAACGAATGGTTGGATACGTATGCCTCAGCTCCAAGGGAAAAAACAACTGTTGAGGTTCGTTTAGAGTACTTTAACACTTCATCTTCAAAATGCATTTTGGATTTTTTCAAACGCTTGGAGAAAGTTAACCAAGGATTGTCTATAGTTCATGTCAACTGGTATTTTGAAACAGATGATGAAGACATGGAAGAAGCAGGTGAGGATTACGAAGCAATCGTTGGCTTGCCTTTCAAGATCATCGAAGTTGAAGAAATATAATCCGTAAACCTTCGGGTCATGCTAAGAATTGGAATTACGGGTGGTATTGGTTCGGGTAAAAGTGTTGTTTCCAAAATTTTTGAATCGCTCGGTTACACGGTCTTTAATTCTGATTTAGAAGCGAAACGTATCATTAACAATGATGCTGAGGTCCGAAGAGAATTAATTACAGTGTTCGGATCTGAGATTTACACAGAACAAGGACTCAACCGAGAGTTATTAGCACAGCAAATATTTTCAGACAACTCACTTCGCGAAGCGGTAAACAAAATTGTACATCCCAGAGTACGCGAAGCTTTTGATCGACTTTGTTCGTCTGATTCAAACTCTTTAATCTTTAACGAAGCTGCTATTCTAATTGAAACAGGAGCGTACAAACAATTCGATAAAATTCTTTTAATAACGGCGAATGTAGAATGTCGAATTCAGCGTGTCATGAACCGTGATTCAGTTTCCAGAGAACAAGTTCAATCCAGAATTGACAATCAATGGAGTGACGATAAAAAACGAGATTTTTCCGATTTTGAAATCAAAAATGATGATTCTCAACCCTTGTTAATCCAAGTTGAAAATTTTATTGATCAATTTATTTCTGTGTAGTCATCGAATCCGTTATCGTTATCTTGATTCTGATCTTCATCGAATGGGTCTTGCGGTCCTTTAGGTGGCTTTCCACCATTCATTATAAATCGTACGCCGTTTAACATTTTTGTAATCATACTGAGTAAGAAGAAGAACCCAATCACTTGAAATATGAAGCCAATAATCACTGTGTCTTCAATATCCTTTATACTTTGAACAAACCATTCAGAAAGTGCATTGTCTGCAATCTGAGGGTAGAAAAAGAATCCTGCAAAGGCAGCAAGCGCAAGTGAAATAACTAGGATTTCAGCTTTGCTGTTAAATTGTGTTTTCATCGGATTGGGCATTACATTTCCCATCACTTTAAACATTTGGTTCTTGTTCTGACTGTTTTGAAATTTTCCAACGAAATAAGTCAAAAGAATAATTCCAGCCAATACGATTTGGGACGTATTGTTCATGTTGATATTACTATTCGTATCAACACAGAATAGGAATGTTACGGCAGAAAGAACCACATATTTAACTCCTTTGAGCAAATAGATTTCGCCAGCTGTACGCTCGCGTCTGGCGGTTAATATTCGAATTCCAAAATCAATCAACCCCCAAAGGAATCCGTAAATCGCGAAGACCACACCGAGTCTAAAAATAAAGTTTAATAAATCCACAGATGTAAATATAATTAAATGCGTTGCATTGATTAACTTTAGGCTCAATCAAAATTTGAATATGAAACACACAGCGTACAAGAAGATGACCAATTCAATAGGATTAAAGGCTAGAAATGCGGCAGCAATTTTTCTTTTATCATTTGTAACAGTATTTAATTCGACGGCAGAAGAAGGAATGTTGATTCCTTCATTGATCTCTGCTTTTGAAGACGATATGCAAGCGTTCGGAATGAAATTGACGGCTGAAGAAATTTATAGCGTAAACAATTCAAGTTTGAAAGATGCGATTCTTCATTTTGGCGGAGGTTGTACTGCTGAGTTGGTTTCAGACCAAGGCTTACTGTTGACGAACCACCATTGCGGTTTTTCTCAAATTCAATCACATTCTTCAGTTGAGAAAGATTATTTAAAAAATGGTTTTTGGGCGAAAGACAAATCGGAAGAATTAAAGAATCCAGGTTTAACTGCCGCTAGAGTTGTTCGGATTCAAGATGTTTCGGAAGGTGTATTCTTTGGAACGGAGGGTCTTTCTGGAGTTGCTTTATCAGCCAAAATAAGAGAGAACAGCAAAAAAATTATTGAAGAAGCATTAAGAACGAATACCTATTCTGCTAAAATTTCTGCTTTCAATCAAGGGAATGAATATTACATGGTTGTCAAAGAAACATTCACGGATATTCGTTTGGTTGGAGCACCGCCAAGTTCAATTGGAAAGTTTGGTGGAGATACTGACAACTGGGTATGGCCGCGTCATACCGGTGATTTTTCAGTGTTTAGAATTTACGCTGATTCTGACAACAACCCGAGCGATGTAAGTGATTCAAACGTACCGTACAAGCCTTTGCATTTTTTACCTGTGTCATTGAAAAAGAGAACAGTAGGTGAATTTACAATGGTATATGGTTTCCCAGGGTCAACAGATCAACATTTATCTTCTGAAAATTTGAGATTCATTATGGATCAAGAACGACCTGCTAGAATTGCAATGAGAGATAAGTCACTAAGCGTAATTAATGCAAGCATGAAATCTTCTGATAGATTGAGAATCATGTATGCTTCGAAACAAGCACGTATTGCCAATGGATGGAAAAAATGGATTGGTCAATTGGGAGGATTGAAAACGGTTGATGCCATTCAAATTAAACTAGATCGAGAGAAGCGCTACAACGATATGGCTAATTCTAATTCAGAATGGAAAACGAAGTATGGATCAATCATTTCAGAAATGAACGCCTTAGTTAAAACCTACAAGGAATTTGAATTTGGATACTCAATGGCGATTGAATATTTATATGTGGGACCTGAAATGTTCAAAAGAGCAAGAGCTATGGATGAGTTTATGGCTGATTATATCAAAGGGATTAGCGAGGGGAATACGGACGATGCATTTGAAAAGCAACGAAAAGGGGCAGAAGCATTTTTCAAGAATTATGACGAAGAGACGGATAAGAAAATATTTATTTTGTTGACTGAAGAGTATGTAAAGCAAATGGGGTCAAATATTCCTCCAATGCTGAAAGATAACACTGCAGAGGAGTTGGCAGATATGATTTATTCGAAGTCCGTCCTTACCAACAAAGAGCGTTTCTTGAAATTCTTAGATAAAGCAAAAGAGAAATCGTTTAAAAAATTAGAGAAGAAAGATCCAGGATTTAAATTGTGGAACGAAGCAATGGGGAATTTCAGAGAAACATCTCTTCCAGGATATCAACAGTTTTCTTCTGAAATGGAGGCATTGCTAAAAACTTATGTTGCAGGAAAAATGGAAATGTTTCCAGACGATAAACATTGGCCGGATGCAAATTCTACAATGCGTATTACCTATGGAAAACTAGAAGGGTCAGCTCCTCACGATGGTATGACGTATACGGCGCATACAACGGTAGAAGGAATGATGGCAAAGAACAATTCTGGAAATCCAGATTTTGAATTGCTTCCTAGAATGAAAGAATTGGCAAAGAAGAAAGATTGGGGGCCTTATGCTCAAGATGGTGAGCTTTGGGTATGTTTCAGTGGATCAAATCATACGACAGGAGGGAACTCTGGTTCTCCAGTTATTGACGCTGAAGGAAACTTAATGGGAATTAATTTTGACCGTTCATGGGAAAGCACAATGAGTGATTTCATGTTTGACGCCTCTCGTTGCAGAAACATCGCGGTTGATATTCGCTACGTAATGTGGGTTATGGATATTTACGGAGGTGCAGGGTATCTTGTAGATGAAATGACGAAAGCAAAATAGACTTTGTTAATTATAAATGAAGAATGCGGAATTATTAATTGATTCCGCATTTTTTGTTTATTCGGTTTCGAGTTTCTGGTTGCGTGATTCATACTAAAAGCGAATGAATTCATAACCCCTCATTCATAACTCTCTACCTAAACCCAATCTCGTCCAAGTCCACAATTGTCACCCATTTTTTCATCTTCTTCTGTATGATTTTGAAATGGTGTTCTTCCTCTTCGGTAACCATTGAAATAGCGTCACCTGAGCGCTCAGCACGACCTGTCCGACCAATTCTGTGAACATAGTCCTTTGGTGATCGAGGCAATTCGTAATTGATTACACATGGCAAAAATTCAATATCGATTCCTCTGGCCAAAAGATCAGTGGCAACAAGAACGTTTAAGTTTCCGTTTTTAAACCGGGTCATTGCATCTTTTCGAGCACCTTGACTTTTCTTACCATGAATCGCCTGTGCATCAATTTTGTGTTTTCTCAATTTATCGGCAACATGATCGGCTTTATAACTCGATGACGTAAAAACTAAAATTTGCTTGTACTTCTTAGACTCAACTATATGTCTCAATAACGGACCTTTCTTCTCCTCTGAAATGAAGTAGCCAATTTGATTGATAAGGTCGATGTTGTCTTCTTTCTCTTCAATCTTAATGACAACAGGTTCGTGTAAAAGAATCTGATTAATATTCTCAACGGCTTCGTTCAAAGTCGCCGAAAACAAAAGGTTTTGACGCTTTTTGGGAAGCAATCCGATAATTCGGTCCACCTCTTCTTTAAACCCTAGGTTCAACATTTTATCCGCCTCGTCCAAAACTAAAGTTTCAATCGAAGAAAGAGAGACAGCCTTGTTGTCAATTAGCTCTAAAAGTCGTCCAGGTGTAGCAACCAAAATATTTACCCCCATCATTGATTTCATCTGAGGATTGATAGAAACACCGCCATAAACAGGCTTTGTTTTTATCCGCTCAGTGAATGAAGATCCAAAAAGTTGAAATACTTCCGCGACTTGCATTGCCAATTCTCGAGTAGGAACCAATACCAAAGCGTTTATATGTCTATTCTTTAAAGCAGGTTTTCCTTCAATATTCATCAAAAGCGGAAGCGCGTAGCTGGCCGTTTTTCCAGATCCAGTTTTGGCTATTCCGAGAACATCTTGCTTTTTCAGAATTGCAGGAATGGCTTGTTCCTGAATCGGGTAGGGGCTCTTGTAATTATTTGCTTCGAGCGTTTTAACTAATGAAGGAGCTAAGCCAAGTGATTTGAATGACATCGTTTTTAAACAGTATTTGATATTCGTTTCTGGCAACAAAGTTAACGATAAAACCTGTGATGATTTAACAAAGAAGTGTATACTAAAAGAAGTCGGATGATAATCAGATAATTATAGCAGATAAGATGGAAATTATTACCTGATAATTTTTGTCGATAGCCTTTTATCCTCTTGCATAAAATTAGCAGTCACATAATATGCGCCATGAGCCAATTCGGAAACTCTGATGGTAAGATTGTTTACACCTCGATTACAATCCATCTCTTTTCTAAGAATTAACTTTCCGTCAAAACTATGCATTTCAATGATAATCCTTTGATCAAAATTAGAATTGAACATCAAGTAAACATTCTCATTGGCAGGAATAGGGTATGCAATCAAGCTTGATCCATCTACCTGATCTCTCGATAATGCTATAATTTGACTTCGATTTATTTGCCCATCAAAATCCACACTTGCCAGTCGGTAATAGTAAATCGTTTGTTCAATTTTAAAGTCGTTGAAACCGTATTGGTGTTCCTCTAGAGTCGTTCCGTTTCCGTTAACTTGATGTATTGCTTCGAAATGGATACCGTCATTACTTCGCTCAAGAATAAAATGACTATTGTTCTCTTCTGATTTCGTTCTCCAAACAAGTTGATTATAATCACTCTCAACTTTTCCAGAAAATTCAATTAATTCGATAGCGAGTATAGGATCGATCACTAAATCCCTTCCAAGGAACTCCCAGCAATCTACTAGATCACAATTATTAAATGCGACTGCATCCCAATTATCACCAACGGTTACAGGAGCTACTCCCGGGACCTCATAGTTCATTGAAACGACTTGACAATCTGCTCCTGCTGCCGCAGCAGGGTATAGAGATAAGTCAAATGTTCCGGTTGCGTTTGAGGCTAAAACCACATCGTTACAGATAAGGCAATATTCTTGGCCATATCCGCCTGTTGCAAAAGCCGTGGATGTATTATTGATTATTGAATTTTCAATTACAACTACTTGATCGCAGACAGAAATAGAGCAATTACCATAAGGATCAGATATATCAATGCATCCAAAATAAACTTGTAAGTCGCTAAAAGATCCTGAGACTGCTAACAGAGGTACAATTGAAGCTGTCTCAGTATTAATATAATTTACGGCATAAAGAAAGTACAAATCAGCATTTAGTCCAATGAAATCTGGTGTTGATCCAGTTGCTACTATGTTTCCTTCAGAGTCAACCAAAACATAGACTTGAGTGTACAAAAGAGGGTCGGATGCATCACCAGCGGGTGGAATGCTCATTGTTATTCCAGTGATATCATTTACGAAGTCACATTGCGCTGTTCCGCTGCTGGGCAATAAGAACAGGATTAGGGTCGTTATGTAGAGTGCTTTTTTCATAATTACCAGCTTCCTGCGTCTGGGTCACATGGGTTAGGATTTACAATGGAGCAATCTGTTGTTGCTGTATTACCTCCAGCAGCAGTTAAAGAGATGTCTTGGACAACAGCAGCATAATTTGTTACAACCATTACATAAACTTCTCCGACGTTTACACCAGTTACGGATACTTGCTCAGTTGGTGAAATACTAAAGCTGCAATCTAAAGGGGCAGGCAAAGAACCACATGAAGCACTTGCTGCTGCGGCATTTGCAAAAGGTCCCCAAAGGGCAAAGTCTATATCTGATCCTGCTGCTAAATCAAAAACTAGATTTCCGGCAGTAGAAATTTCAAAATAATACCATGATGGGTTTGGTTGTGTGCTCAAACAGCCGTAATCGTTACCAGCACTTGCTGTTGATCCTACTCCAGCCGTATAGCAATAGGTGTTGTCAGTACAAATAGCGACCAGATCAGGACAATCATCTCCTCCTGCACCACCTGTACACGGTCCTCCAACGCCTACATCACCGTCGTAAACACAAAGGTCAAAAGTTCCAAAAACGTCGCCCCCGTATTCCCATAAACGAATCCAGATAGTTTCGCCTGGAACTAAACCAGTTTGATCAATGAGAGACATAGAGCCATTTGCGGAACCATCATCGTCACAGTTAATTTCAGTTAGCGTTCCGCAAGTACCTGTATAAATTGCCATTCCAGCATCAGTAATTGATCCTGTATTCGAATCAAAAATTAAATGCCCAGAAGCAGGGACTGTAACAGAAAACCATACGTCTCCTCCTTGGAAGTTGGCACAACTTGGTATTCCCGCGGTTGTTGTCAAATTAGAATTCGTAGCCCCGGTATTGCTATATGTAGAAAAGCTACAGGTAGCTCCTGCTATAATTGGAGTAGCGCCACAAGGGTCATCATTTGCCAAAGGCGTTGAAACAATAGCATTCAAAGCATTCAAACAAAAAGTAGTTGCGTCTGGCGTACCATAGTTGACAATTACGATATAGTATTGTTGCCCTATAGTTAACGTTGGAGTAAGCAAGCTCATATCAGCTGTACTCCCTCCATTTGTTATACTCGCAACACAATTGGGGCTCGCCCCGGCGCAAGCATCAAATACAAATAATCCCGCATAAGTGTCTGAAATACTTGTCAGGTCTAATTGCAATTCATCTCCCGTACCTGTATAAGAATACCAAAATTCATTGTCATTATATGAAGTATTGCAAGGATTTGTAGGAGCACCGCCATTATTAGGGAAATCTCCTAAATTAGGATTCGAGTCTCCACATTGTTGTGTTCCTGGGGTTAATGCAACTGCATTAGCACATCCGTCACCCGCGCCTGGTGCAGGGGGAGTATTCAGTGTTGCATCCAAACAAAATGCTGTATTGTTCGGTGTTCCCCAGTTTGCGATAACGATATAATAAGTTTGGCCATTGTTTAATACTCCTGTAGATACACTTAAATCTGCAGTACTAGCTCCATTTGTTGAACTTGCTTCACAAGCTCCAGCGCAAGCATCAAGTACAAATAAACCCGCATAAGTATTCGTGAGATTCGAAAGGGTTAAATCTAAACCATCTACTCCGTTCCCAGTGTAGGAAAACCAATATTCATCATCATCGTAAAAAGAATTACATGGGTTAGCCACACCTGGGAAGTCTCCAGCAAAACCTGCTGAGTTACCACATTGTTGAGTTCCTGGGGTCAGAGCTATTGCTGCACCACAACCATTCTGTGCATAGCTCGTGCTACTGAATAAGATCGTGAGAATTGAGAAAAGATATATTGTTGTTTTCATTGTGAAGTGAGAGTATAATAGGGGTGTATTCAATTGAAGTAGTGTTACTAGTTACCTTCTTCAAAATTAGCGATGTCTTTACTTGTGAGAGAGTTTCCCTTGCATATTAGCACGTTCACAGTTCCTATTGAATTCCTTTGAGATTCCGTTAGGTTCATATATTCGTTATTTGAAATAACTTTAACACCCTTACCTGGGCCTTCGAGCCAATCCTTAACTATGTTGATTTCTACCGCGCTAAGTTCAATAGGTTCGCTTTTCGTTTTTACAGATGATTTATTTTCCTCCTGCAAATTTTTATCGAACTCACTTTCAAATTTCACTAAATCAACGCTCGAATTTTTTTCTTCAAATTTTAGAATATCTTGAGGAGTCACAATTAGATTATAGACTAAGAATTTTGCTTCTCCTTGAATTGCACTTCGCACTGCTGGAGACATTAATTGAAATTCCTTAGAAGAAACAAGGTTTACATGCTCAGAATTTTCCGTAATCCATTCTTTTACTGCATTTCGTTCATTTGTTGATTGTGCAAAGGATTTCGTGAATATAGCAGTAGCAATAAACGTCAATAAGACTATTTTTCGCATCATAATATTGATGTAAATTTCATGTAAATTTGATTGCTTAGATTGATCCAGACTAGTAGCTATTTTCAATCGGCATACTAAAGTACAATTTATTGTTAGTTATTACATGACTGATTCTTTTTTTTGTGAAAATTAAAACATGTGATCTCGCTATTTTAAAGATTAGAGTTTCAAGTTTTATTTAGTAGATATAATGATCTATAGCCGAGGGAGATGAATATCGTTATGATTGTTGGTCCAAAAAAAAGACCGCCCTTTCGGACAGTCTTTAACTTTATAAATGTTTTTCTTAGATCAATTATATATGCAATGGTCTATTATCAGTTGCTGCCAATGCGGCTTCCTTAACTCCTTCTGAATATGTCGGGTGTGGATGACAGATTCTAGCAATATCTTCTGCAGATGCTCTGTATTCCATCGCAACAACAGCTTCCATAATTAAATCTGCTGCACGAGGTGCAATCATGTGAACACCTAAAACTTCATCTGTTTCTTTGTCAGCGATAACTTTAATTGTTCCTGCCGTGTCCATACTCGCTCTTGCACGACCCAAAGCTTTAATTGGGAACTGTCCTACTTTGATTTCTTTTCCAGCTGCTATTAGTTCTTCTTCCGTTTTACCCACTGACGCAACTTCTGGCCAAGTGTAAACAACTCCAGGGATTAAATTGTAATCCAAATGAGGTTTTTGTCCAGCCAATAACTCAGCAACGAAAACCCCTTCCTCTTCTGCTTTATGTGCTAACATTGCTCCACGAACAACATCTCCAATTGCATAGATATTTGATACGTTTGTTTGAAGGTTATCGTTTACTTCAACTTGACCTTTATCGTTTAGCTTAACGCCTGCATTTTCCAACCCAAGACCTTGCGTAAATGGTTTTCTCCCGACCGCAACTAAACAATAGTCAGCCTCAAGAGTTACTTCTTCATCTTTCTTATTTAAAGCAACAACCTTAACACCTTTACCAATGTTCGTTACCTTTTGCACTTTATGCTGTAAATGGAATTTGAATCCTTCTTTCTTTAGCACTCGAGTCAATTCTTTAGACATCGTACCGTCCATTGTTGGGATGATCTTGTTCGCAAATTCAACCACTTCAACCTTAGTTCCCAAACGGCTGAATACAGAGCCAAGTTCCAATCCAATAACACCACCTCCAATAACAACCATTGTTTTAGGGATCTCCTGCATATTCAGAGCCTCAGTAGAAGTAATGATTCGTTTTTTATCCGGCTCCATTCCTGGAAAGAAATTTGGTTTCGATCCCGTAGCGATAAGTACGTTTTTTGTTGTAATGGTAGTTTCACTTTTATCAGCAGCAACAACTTTGACCGTGTTTTTATCGATAAAAGAACCTAAACCATGGTGCACATCAATATCATTTTTGTCCATCAAAAACTTGATGCCCTGAGTCGTTTGCTCCACAACCGCATTCTTTCTGTTGATCATTTGCTCAATGTTGGCTTTTACCCCTTTAACATCAATACCATGTTCAGCGAAATTATGGGTTGCATTGTGAAAATGCTCAGACGAATCCAAAAGTGCTTTTGAAGGGATACATCCAACGTTTAAACAAGTCCCTCCCAGAGTGTCATATTTTTCAATTAAGGCTGTTTTCATCCCTAATTGCGCGCAACGAATCGCTGCTACATATCCTCCAGGTCCAGAACCGATGATTGTTATATCGTATGTGCTCATATCAAATAAGTGTTTACTACAAATGTATTAATTCTTTCATGTATAAAATGGAACTTTAGAATAAAAAAAGAGGCTCCGAATAATCGAAGCCTCTTTCATGCTAAATATTGAATTGCTCTTACAATACAACCACTTTTTTAGTTGTAGAGTGATCTCCTGTTCTTACTTCTAAGAAGTAAAGTGCAGAAGGCAAGTTTTGTGTGTTATCCAATTTTTGTGAAACAGTTGTGTTTGTTGCAGTGATAACTTGTTGTGCAATGATTTTACCTTGAGTATCTCTTAAGATAAACTCAGTAGGCTCGTCTTGTGCATTATAGCTAACGCTGATTGCCTCACCGCTTGTTGGGTTAGGGAAAACAGATAATTGAAGGTTGATAAGTTCTGCATCAACAACTCCTAAGATTCCAGCAACGTTGATGTTATCAATGTAAAGGTTACTTGCTAAATCTGAAGCAGTAAACTCAAACTTGATTCTTGTCAATCTGTCTTGTGCATTTGGAACGTAAGTGAAAGAACCTTCTTTCCACATTGAGTTCGCTGTTGGAGCGAAATCAGAGTTACTTGCATATCCTGCAGTAACAATTTCATCTCCTGTAACAGTAGTACCGGCAGATAATCCATCAACAGAAATTACTTTAGGTGTCCAAGTTTCACCACAGTTTCTTGTCGTGAAAACTCTTAACTCTTCAGTTATGTCAGCAGAAACTGTTGCGTTCGTTGCGTAAGCAAATTTAAACGAAACAGTAATCGCAGTTGTGTTTCTTAAATCCATTGAAGGAGTAATAAGATTATCAACGCTACCACCTAAACGCATGTTGTAGAACCATTCTGATGTGTAGTCATCTGCCTGTGAGATATCTTTAAAAGTATTCAATTTGAATGCTTTAGTACCATCGTATCCGTAGTTATTAACAACATTGAATTCACCATGATTATCTTCTGGATTCTGAACAACAAAGAAGTCTGTTCCGTTTCCGTAAGAAGTAGTACTCTCCATATTGAAATAAGTAGGGCCGTAATTGTTAGGGTAGTCTTGTGAAACAAAAATGTACCTTACATCTTTTGTGTCAGATCCTGCAGTATTTGATACAGTTAATGATACTTGCTTCCAGCCTCCACTCGCAAATGTTACAGAAGGATTTGCCGAAGTTGAAGTTGCCGGAGTACCATCTTCGAATGTCCACATGTGGTCATCAATTACTGCATTGAAAGATGCATCTTGGAATGAAACAGGTGAACCTACACAAACCGTTTGGTCATCTGAATGAAAATCTGCAATTGGCGCGCATAAAGGAACTGTTAATGCTGTTTGAGGCATTGTCATATTCATTACACCAGTTTCGATTAGTGTAGTATCTTGCCAAAGAATATTTCTTTGACCGGAAATACCAATCAATGTATTACTAGTAACATTTTTTTGACCTTCCGTAAACATAACTGCACAACTACTGTAATCCATCCAGTTCTGAACATTAGCAAGTGTATCTAATCCAACCAAGCTAGTATCACATGTAGGCAAGTTAAGATTACAAGTAGAGAATGATCCTTGCGTAGGAGGAGTATCTATAATTCCATCATCTCCACATTCACCAACTCCACCAACATTTGCAACACCATTAAACGGATGAGCAAGTCCAAAGTAATGTCCTGCTTCATGCGTTATAGTTCCTGTGTTACCCATTGTAGTCGCTCTTAACATAATTCCGTCAGTCCAAAATCCTGAACCATCAGTCCCTGCTGGGAATGTAGCGTACCCCAATAAAGTACCTTGAACCGTTCCTCCAGAATTTGGTGTATCGGCTACCCAAACATTCATATAATGTGATCTGTCCCATTGGTTGATTTTTGAAACAGTTTCACCGTTGTAAGTTTCGTGCGAATAAATGTGCTCAATTCCATTCGTACAATTCCCAAAAGGATCAATAGCTGCCAATCGGAATTCTATTCCCATATCAGCAACAATTGTATCGAACATTGGAATAACCTGAGATATCGCAGCATTCGAAGCGGTATAATCTTTGTTCATTTCAGCTATTAAATCATAAACTGTTGCATCAGAAGTGTTTTCTGATCCATAATTGTGTAAAATGTGGAATACAACAGGGATAATATAATTAGTATCTGCTTTTTTAGCTCCATTTTGAGAAACAGTAGTTACTCTGGAATTTTCAAGCAATTGCCTTGATTCATATTCAGTTTTCATCAAGGGAAACTGATTGTGAAGATTTTCTAAAGCTTCATCTGTACCACATGGGACTTCTTGCTGAGCAATACCGCTAAACGCGAAGAGCGACCCCGCCAGTAATGTGAATATTTTTGTTTTCATAAGTGCTGTAAATATATTTGAACTCAATATTAGTTGCTAAATGATTCGTTATCTAATCACTTCGCAACGTCCAAATTTAACGAATAATAATTGAGAATCTAGTAAAACAAACCTAAAACTTAAACTTTATATACAAGTCTAATCGTCTTAATGGGTGCAAAAATTGACTGTAAATGAAAAAGGCTGCTTCGATAAAATCGAAACTGCCTTTTATTAAATGTATTTATCTTAAAGAACGACTACCTTTTTAGTGGTAACGAAATCTCCAGATTTAACCTCTAAGAAGTAACATCCTGAAGTTAAGTTTTGTGTGTTATTTAATTTTTGAGTAACAGAAGAATTTGTTGTTTCAATTACTTGCTGAGCGAGAACTTTACCGTTCACATCTCTTAAGGTAAATTGAGTTTCTTCGTTTTGAGCAGTGTAAGAAACATTGATTGCTTCCCCGTTAGTTGGGTTAGGATAAATCACCAATTCCAAATCCATGATCTCAGCAGATTCAACTCCTAGCACTCCTGTTACATTGATGTTATCAATAAACAAGTTGCTTGCCAAATCAGACGCTGTAAATTCGAATTTGAATCGAGTCAAGTTATCTTGAGCTGACGTTGTATAAGTAAAAGAACCTTCTCTCCACATTGTGTTTGTTGTTGGAGCGAAATCAGAATTACTCGCATAACCAGCAGTTACAATATCATTTCCTGAAATTGTGCTTCCAACTGTTTGTCCATTTACTGAAACTACTCTTGGTGTCCAAGACTCACCGCAGTTCTTTGTAGAGAATACTCTTAAACTTTCAGTAATGTCAGCCGTCACTGTTGCGTTCGTTGCGTAAGCATATTTAAACGTAACTGTTACAGCGCTAGTGTTTGACAAGTTGATTGAAGGTGTAATCAAGTTGTCTACGCTTAATCCCAAACGATTGTTGTAAAAGAAACCATCAGTATAAGGATCATCTGAAGAGTTGTCATAGTACGTCTGAAGCTTGAAAGCTTTTGAACCATCAAATCCGTAGTTGTTGACTACGTTAAACTCGCCGTAATTTTTTTCTGGGTTTTGAACCAAGAAGAATCCAGTTCCAGCTCCGTTATCTACCACTTCCTCCATATCGAAGTACGTTGGTCCATTGTTGTCAGGATAAGCAGGCGATACATATAAGTAACGATCATCTTCCCGTGTGTCACTTCCAGCAGCATTACTTACTGTAAGTGTAATCTTCTTCCATCCCGGTGAAGTAAAAGTAACGTTTGCATTAGCTGATGTTGAAGTCGCAGGTGAACCGTCTTCAAACGTCCATAATCTGTCAGCAATAACTGCATTGTAAGATTCATCGGAGAAACTAGCGATAGTTCCTGAACAAATTGTTTTTTTGTCTGTGTGGAAATCAGCAATTGGTGCACACAAAGGAACAGTCAATTCATTTCCAGGAACTTGAGGAGTCATTAAGTTAAGAACCCCTGTTTCCATTAATGTTGTATCCGTCCAAAGGTTATTTCTTTGTCCAGAAATTCCGATTAGTGTATTGTGCATATAATCACATTGACCGGGCGTAAAGTGTCTATCGCAATAGGAGTAGTCCATATAGTTCTGTAGATCTTCAACGACACCACCGTTTGAAGTATCGCAATCAATCCAACCAGCAGGATACGTTCCCATTGGACAGCTTTGATGACCTCTTGTTACAGGAGTATCAGCAATTCCATCATCGTTACAGATCGTAGGGCCGTTTGTAATTAAATCAGAGTTCCCAAACGTATGTGGCAAACCTAAATAGTGACCGATTTCATGTGTTAAAACAGATTCTACAAATGGACTAGCTGTTCCAATTGACCCCACATATGTGTGTCCTGAAAGAACACCATCTCTCCAGAACCCACTTCCGTCAGTTCCTGCAGGCAATGTTGCGTATGCAGCAGCTCCAGGAGTCCCAACGATTTCAACAACCCATATATTCAGGTATTCTGCTCGGTTCCATTGGTTTATTTTAGAATATGAATCTCCTACTCTAGACTCGTGCGAGTAAATGTGCTCAATACCATTTGTACAATTTCCGAAAGGATCAATTGCAGCGAGCTTAAATGTAATATTTGCATTTCCATTTAAGTTTTGGTATTCCGCTACTAAATCAACAGAATCTCCATCAGCAGCATTGAACTCTCTGTTGAAAACATCTACGGCATCGTAAACTTGAGCATCAGTGATATTTTCATTTCCGTATTCGTGAAGAATGTGAAAAACAACAGGGATAACATAAGATGGTCCAGTTTTTCCGTTTTGCATTGTGTTACCAACATAACTGCTGCGCAAAAGCATTTGGGCCTCATAATGCGCTTTTAATTCAGGATCAGCATCAAGTACTTTTTGCAATTCCGTGAAAGTTGCACACTTGTGTTCAGTTTCTTGAGCGAACATAATCCCTGACGCGAAGAAGCTCAGAAATGAGAAGAGTATAAGTTTTTTCATAAGTATATTAGTTTCGATCGCGCAAAATACAAATAATTAAGAATAGAAGACATTACCGCGCAATCCTTAAACGAAGGACTTTTGGGAATGGTTAGAACCCTTTAGAATAATTAATTGGGAATTATGAATTTATTATTCCCAATTACGAATTAAAACAAGTGTTTTTCGGCTCTGTAAGAAGAGCGAACCAATGGACCGCTTTCAACAAATCTGAATCCCATTTTTAGACCAAGTTCTTTGTATTCAGCAAATCGCTCAGGCGTAACGAATTCATCTATAGGCAAGTGCTTCGGTGTTGGTTGCAAGTATTGACCGATTGTTACAATGTCTACATTAACACTTCGAAGGTCTTCCATCGCTTCAATAATTTCTTGATGCGTTTCCCCCAATCCAAGCATAATACCCGATTTGGTTTTCATTCCGCCTTTCTTCAAGCGAAATAGTACTTCGAGGCTTCGATCGTATTTGGCTTGAATCCGCACTTCCTTTGTCAAACGACGAACAGTTTCAATATTATGGCTCACAATTTCTGGAGCCACGTCAATTACAACTTGAAGATTTTCCCAGTTTCCTGCGAAATCAGGAACTAATGTTTCCAAAGTTGTTCCGGGAGATTGTTTTCTTATTGCACGAACAGTTTGCGCCCAAATAGCTGAGCCACCATCTTTTAAATCGTCTCTATCAACGGATGTAATGACAGCATGCTTAATCCCCATGGTTTTTACACTATGAGCAACTTTACCCGGCTCAAATTCATCGACATCGTCTGGACGGCCAGTTTGGACAGCGCAGAACCCGCAAGAACGTGTGCAGATATTTCCTAAAATCATAAACGTAGCAGTTCCTTCCCCCCAACATTCTCCCATGTTAGGACAATTACCACTTTCACAGATGGTATGAAGCTTGTGCTCGTCAACCAATCCACGAACTTTTCTATAATTTTCTCCTGTTGGAAGCTTCACTCGCAACCACTTCGGCTTTTTAATTCTAACCTTTCCGTCTCCTTCGATAATTTCGCTCATCTCAAAGTTTTTAAAATGTCTTGCAATTGCACCTTAAATAAAAGCTATTTTTGCGCTGTTATTTAGACCATGGTGGACTAGATTACAAATGTACTGAAAACGAACTGAACATGGCAACGTCAAAAGTTGAATATTTAGGTGGATTAAGAACAAAAGCGACGCATCTTAAATCGGGGACGGAAATAGTTACCGATGCTCCTGTAGATAATAACGGAAAGGGAGAAGCTTTTTCTCCAACAGACCTTATGGCAACTGCCTATGCTTCATGTATGTTAACTATAATAGGTATCTTTTGCGCGAATCACGATTTGGCTTTCGAACATGGAGCCGCAGAGATAACGAAGATAATGGGTACAGCGCCAAGAAGAATTTCAAAATTGGAAATCAACCTTGATTTATCTAAAAATGGATGGGATGAAAATGCTCAGGAAAGAGTGATAAGAGCTGGGGAAGCTTGTCCTGTTGCGAAATCAGTTGATCCAGAAATGGAAATAGTATTAAAATATCAATTCTAGAAATGGAAAGAAGAAATAGAGACGACAGAGAAGGTCGAGGAGGAAGAAAGGAATACAGAACAATTAAAGACGATTATATCTTTGGTGTTCGATCAGTAATCGAGGCTGTTAAGGCAGATCGCGTACTAAACAAAATTTTCATCCAAAAAGGAATGGATAAAGATCTGTTTATGGAGTTGAAGAATGCTCTAGCGGATGGAAGTCACCAATTGCAGTTTGTTCCTGTCGAGAAATTGGACAGTATCACTGATCAGAATCATCAGGGGGTGATCGCTTTGGTTTCACCAGTTGAGTATGGAAAAATTGAGGATATCGTTGAAGGTTTGATTGAAGAAGGAAAAAAACCTTTCATTCTTGTCTTGGATCGAATTACAGATGTAAGAAACTTTGGAGCGATTGCAAGAACGGCCGAATGTGAGGGAGTTGACGCAATATTGATTCCATCAAAAGGTTCTGCTCAAGTAACTTCAGATGCGGTTAAAACTTCTGCTGGTGCGTTGAATAGAATCAAAGTATGTAAAACGGACAATTTAAAAGAATCGCTTTTTTATATTCAACAATGCGGATTGAGAGTTGTCGCCTGTACAGAGAAATCATCTGTTCCATTGTACGAAGCAAACTTAAGAGGTTCCGTTGCAGTCGTAATGGGGTCTGAAGAGGACGGGATCACATCTGACTTGATAAATTTAGCCGATGTAGCTTGTCGAATTCCGATGAGAGGAGAAATTGCTTCATTGAATGTTGGGGTTGCAACTGGCATGGTTTTGTATGAGAAATTAAGACAAGAAATTCATTAAAACCATTTTTATGCGATTGCCTGTCTTATTTATTGTTGCCTTTTTATTCAATGTTGGATTGTCGTTTGGACAATTGCCATCGAAAGTTGAAAAACTTGAAGGAAATTGGAGGTTTAAAGAAGGCAGTGGCTATGAGGTTTGGGAGCTGAAGGATCAGGAGCTAGTAGGTCACGCTTTTCGTGTAAGCAAATTGGGTGACACCTCTAAAGTTGAAGATTTTGTTCTCAATAAAGTCAATGATCGACTTACTTATAGCTTAACAACGTATAATGTTGTAAACGATTCGTTGGTGACAATGCAACGAGCATTTATCGGAGGGAAAAGAAAAATGGAATTCATTAACCTTTCGGAAGATGCGCCGTATTCTATTGAATACAAATTTCGTTTTTTGAATAAGAACAAATTGAAAGTAATCGTTCAGAATACCATTTATGGTGCCCCTTATCAATTCACGTTGCTCCGAATTAAAGAGTAGTTTTCTTAATCCAAGGAATCATCCCAGGGATTTTATCGAGAGTATTAATATGCCAATCATGGGTTCCATCTCTGTAAGATTGATGTGGATCAAATAGAATTCCTTTCATTCCAAAGCGTTCCGCTCCGACAATATCAACCAAATAATCATCACCGATCATTAAACTATCCGATGGATTTGCTTTGGCAAGATTTGTAGCAAACTGAAATACTTCAGGCGCAGGCTTGTTCTTTCCCACTTCTTCTGAACAAACAATAATATCAAAGTAGTCTCTGATACCGCTGTTCTTTAATTTGATCGCCTGAATCTCCTTAAATCCATTTGTAATAATGTGAAGCTCGTGGTTGTTCGCCTTCAATTCTTTTAATGTCTCAATGGTTCCTGGGAAAATATTGGTCTGGTAGGGTGAAGTATGTACATATTCTTCTGCCAATTTCTCAGCCAGCTCTCGGTTGTTGATCTGAAAACTTTTAAGGGTATCTTCAAAGCGTTTAACTCGGAGAACATCTTTTGTTAAGTTACCTTTTCCATACATGCTCCACAATTTTCCATTGATCTTTTTATAGGTTGTATAAAAGGACTGGAAAGAACGCATGTTATCACCGAGGTTGTTTTTCTCGAACATTAATTCAAGCGCGGCTTTTGAGTTCGTGTCAAAATCCCAAAGTGTCCGATCAAGATCGAAGAAAATATGTTTCATGAAAGAAATAAATAAGCAATGCCCGTTGTGACTATACCATTTAGGAATATTCCCAACGCTATCAAAGGATAGGTTTTTTTATTGTGACCATAAAACTTAGCTGCAATAATGCTTCCAAGTGGAATAGATAAAAAGAACGGCGCCCAAAAGGAAATGCCTATGACTCCAACCGAACGCTTCATACGAACTACAAGCTTATTCATACGAGTAAACTTTTTCTTAAGTGGAACAGGAAGTCCTTTTGCAATTAAATCATTCTTCTTTTTTGCTGCCTTGGTAACAGCTCTATGCATAAAGTAATTGGCAGAAAAGAAGAATATTGCAGAACTGACTATGGCACCTGAAGTGCAACTGATGTACGTTTCCAAAAATGAAAGGCCGGCAGCAGGTCCTGGCAAAGGAGCAAACATAAATTTAACCATCGAAAAACCAAAAAACGAAGCGTATATTCCCCAGCTCATATCTTAAACTTTGACTCCGTAAGCCAAATCACCAGCGTCTCCTAGTCCAGGAACGATGTATGATTCTGCGGTTAATTCTTCATCAATTGCTCCAATATAATATTCCGTATTTGGAGGCAATGTTTTTTGAATGTGCTCTAAAGCGGTAGGTGTAGCAATGGCAGAAACAACGATCACACGCTTTGGAACTCCTTGCTGTAAGATTGCTTTGTAGACAAGTGCCATGGAACTGCCCGTTGCTAACATCGGATCACTTAAGATCAAAATTCGATTGTCCAACTTTGGAGAAGCCATGTATTCCACGTGAATATCGAATTTTTCTGCGCTTGAATGTTTTCTGTAAGCCGAAACGAATGCGCTTTCGGCTCTATCGAAGTAGTTCAATAAACCCAAGTGCATTCCCAATCCCGCTCGAAGAATCGTTGCAAGAACAGGTTGCTCGGAAATTAATTCTGTTTTGGAAATACCAAGCGGTGTTTGAACTTCACGAGATTCGAAGGGTAATTTCTTCGATACCTCATAGGCCATGATTTCAGATATCCGTTCTAAGTTTCTTCTGAATCGCATTGGATCTTTCTGAATTTCTACGTCTCTAAGCTCAGCGATAAAAGTTGAAAATATTGAGTTCGTATTTGAGAAATCGTGAATCATTGCATTTGATTTTATCATAAAAATAGCGCATTTATCCAGAACTAATCGTTTTTTGATTTAGTAATCTTGAAATCTTTCAATCTTTGATTAATCAATTCATCAATCTTTCAATTAACTTTGCAGTGATGGCTAAGAAATCCAAGTTAAATGTAGCCGTATTTAAGCGCCTTTTAGCGTACTGGAAAACGTACAAAAGTCTCTTTTTTATTACGGTTCTCTGCACAGTTGTTCTCGCAGCTTTGGGACCATTTCGTCCTTGGTTGATCGGAAGTGTCGTGCAAGAATACATTGTGCCTGATCATAAAGATGCCGATCAATTACTTTTTTGGACGTTTATAATTATTGGAATGCTTTTAGTCGAAGGAGCGCTTCAATTCGTATCCACCTATTTTGCCAATCTTTTTGCCCAATCCATCATCCGAGACATCCGCCAGAATTTGATGCGTCATATAATGACATTTAGGATTAAATACTTCGATAGGACTCCGGTTGGTTCCCTCGTAACGCGTTTAATTTCTGATTTGGAGGCAATTACGGAGGCGTTCTCAGCTGGTTTTATTGCAATGATTGGGGATTTACTAATGATCGTTTTCGTTATCATTGGAATGTTCTTAATTGATTGGCAATTGGCCGTTCTTACTTTGATTCCAATTCCGTTTTTAATTATTGCGACACGTATTTTTGCGAGAGTGGTTCGTGGGACGCAAATTCAAGAAAGCGAACAGGTTACCAAGCTTAATAATTTTGTGAATGAAAGACTTACTGGAATGTCGATCGTACAATTGTTTAACCGTCAGAAAAGAGAAGAACAGGCATTTGATCTTATCAATCAAGACCATCGACAGGCGCATGTAAATGCTGTTTGGGCCTATTCTATATTTTTTCCGATAGTTGAGTTTCTGAGTTCTTTGTCGGTGGCACTTCTCTTAGTTTGGGGTGCGATTGCCGTTCAAGGGAGAACTTCAGACCAGATTGAAGAAATGTACGGAACAATATTCTCGTTTATTCTCTGGATTTATATGCTCTACCGACCAATTCGTCAATTGGCAGACAAGTTTAATATTCTTCAACGAGGAACCGTAAGAGCTGAACGTGTGTTTGAAATTTTGGATAAAGAAGACCATATTCAAAATCAAGGTTCGATGAACGAATGCAATTTCGATCAAACAATTCACTTTAAGGATTTATACTTCGCTTACAATAATGAGGATTGGGTATTGCAGAATATCAATTTGGACATTGAATCTGGATCAACTGTTGCCTTCGTTGGTGCGACAGGGGCAGGAAAAAGTTCAATTGTAAATCTTATAGGACGGTTTTATGAATTCCAGAAAGGAGAAATTCGTTTTGGAGAAACAGATATTAATGATATTGAGTTGTCCTATTTAAGGAAGAATGTAGCGATCGTGTTGCAAGACGTTTTCCTTTTTTCTGATTCGATTTTGAACAACATTACATTAAATGACCCAAACATAAGAAGAGATCAAGTTGTTGAGGCTTCAAAGGCGGTTGGTGCGCATGAGTTTATTATGAAATTGCCAAATGGTTATGATTATGAAGTTGGAGAAAGGGGAGGGGTTCTATCCGTTGGGCAACGTCAACTTTTGTCATTTATTAGGGCATATGTATACAACCCACATGTTTTAATTTTAGATGAAGCAACTTCAAGTGTCGATTCGGAATCAGAAGTGATGATTCAAAATGCAACAGATCGTCTTACGAAAGGAAGGACGTCTATCGTAATTGCACATCGATTATCGACAATTCAGAATGCTGATAAAATTATTGTGTTGGAGAAAGGTGTGATTAAGGAGCAAGGTTCTCATTTAGAACTGTTGAAACAAAACGGATATTATCGAAATTTGTACGACATGCAATTTTCAGAATTAAGTGATAAGAAGTAATTAGAGATATGTTAAGATTAAAAATTGGCGGAGTTCCAGAGCATTTCAATCTTCCTTGGCGAATGGCTATTGAAGAGGGACGCTTTCGTAAGGAAGAAATTCACCTTCACTGGAGTGATATGGGAGGAGGAACAGGACAAATGATCCGTGGACTTGAAACGGGTTCATTGGATATTGCCGTTCTTCTTACTGAAGGAATTACAAAGGCCGTTTTGCAAGGTCTGAATGCTAAAATCATTCAAGTGTATGTAACAACTCCTTTGCATTGGGGAATACATGTACCTTATAAAAGCAATATCCAAAGTGTAGACCAGCTTGAAGGACAAACGTTCGCTATTTCAAGAAAAGGTTCTGGGTCGGAATTGATGAGTTATGTAAAAGCAGATCAAGAAGGCTGGGATCCAAGTAAACTGAAATTCAATGTTGTTGGTGATGTTTATGGTGGTCTATGGGCTCTTGAGAATAATGAGGCTCAAGCATTTTTATGGGAGAAATACACGACGCATCCACACGTTGAGCAAGAGAAGTGCCGATATATTGATGAGGTCGTAACGCCTTGGCCTTGTTTTGTTATTGCTGTTCGGAAGGATATTTTGGATAAGTATCCAGAAAAACTTGCTGCCATGTGCGAGATTGTAAATGCTAAGGCGGCGGAGATCAAGAAAAGTGAAAACTCAATTGATTTAATTAGCTGGAGATACAATCTTAGGCATGGTCAAGTTGAGAATTGGCTTAACGAAACGGATTGGAATTATGACGGAATTGAATACCCCCTAGCCTTTACAAAGACAATATCATATTTGTTAAAATTAAATTTGATTTCTGAAGCAGAAGCCGAAGATTGGAGAAAAAAACTTTTTTAGAATGAAAAAAACTGGTGTTTTATTAGTTCAGTTAGGAACCCCCGATAGTCCAAAAACAAAAGATGTAAGAAGGTATTTGAGTGAGTTTTTGAATGATCCTCGCGTCATTGATATCCCATGGTTGGGTCGAACGATCCTTGTCAATGGAATTATCGTTCCGTTCAGAGCGCCTAAATCTGCAAAAATTTACAAAGATTTATGGAAGTTTGGAAATGGAGTTTCGCCTTTGAAAACCCATACCCAAAGTGTAAAAGAAAAGCTGCAGGATCGATTCAAAGATTCTAAAGTGGATATTCATTATGCGATGCGGTATCAAAACCCATCCATGTATGATGTTATGGAAACGATGAGAAAAGAACATTACGATCATATTGTTGTTTTGCCCCTTTTTCCTCAATATGCCAGTGCATCGAACGGTTCGGCAATTGCACTTGCAATGAAACTCATGAGTAAGTGGTGGTCAACTCCTCAAGTGAGTATCATTAACCAGTTCTGGGACAATGAAGGATATATTGATTCTATTATCGAAAGGTCCAAAGAATTCGATTTAAAGAACTACGATCACATTATGTTTTCGTACCACGGACTTCCGGAACGGCACGTAGATAAAGTGTACGAAGGAGAGGATCGATGTGCGGAAGAGCCTTGTGAATCGGAAATCAATGATCGCAATAGTATGTGTTACAAGGCAACGTGCTTTGCGACTACTCGATTGATTGCAGCCAAGCTCGGGTTGAAAGAAGAAGATTACACTGTTTGTTTCCAGTCGCGCCTCAATAAGAATTGGTTAATGCCGTTTTCTGATGTCGTTGTTAAAGAACAGGCGGAGAAGGGCGCAAAGAATATATTGGCGTTCAGTCCAGCGTTTGTTGCTGACTGTTTGGAGACAGTAATAGAAATTGGAGATGAATACCAGGAGATATTTGAAGAGCATGGCGGGGAAAAGATTCAGCTCGTTCCAAGTTCAAATGACCACGAAAGATTTATTGATGGACTTGAGGAATTAATTAAAGATCGATTATAAATTGCGGTTAAATATTGAGGCGTAGTGAATTATAATTCAGGATTATCCATTAATAATTCGTAATTACAAAGGAACTTCGTAATTTTGTACCGCTTAATTAGAATTATACAATTTAAAATATGAGTACAACAGAAAAATTAGCTTACAAAGTAGCTGACATTAGTTTGGCAGAGTGGGGAAGAAAAGAGATCAACATTGCTGAAGCAGAAATGCCAGGTTTAATGTCTCTTCGTGAAGAGTATGCTGGAAAGAAGCCATTGGCTGGAGCGCGCATTGCAGGATGTCTGCACATGACAATTCAAACAGCGGTTTTAATTGAGACGTTGGTTGATTTAGGAGCTGATGTTACTTGGTCATCATGTAATATTTTCTCAACACAAGATCACGCGGCAGCAGCAATTGCAGCAGCAGGTGTACCAGTTTACGCTTGGAAAGGGTTGACTGAAGAGGAATTTGAGTGGTGTATCGAACAAACATTATTCGCATTTAAAGACGGTCAGCCGTTGAATATGATTTTGGATGACGGTGGAGATCTTACAAATATGGTTTTCGATCAGTTCCCAGAATTGACAAAAGACATCAAAGGTCTTTCTGAAGAAACAACTACTGGAGTTCACAGATTGGTTGAAAGATACAACAACGGAACTTTAGTAATGCCTGCAATCAACGTAAACGATTCAGTTACAAAATCTAAATTCGATAACAAATACGGATGTAAAGAATCATTGGTTGATGCTATCCGTCGTGCTACTGATACAATGATGGCTGGTAAAGTTGCTGTTGTTTGTGGATATGGTGATGTTGGTAAAGGTTCTGCAGCTTCTTTGTCTGGTGCAGGAGCAAGAGTTATCGTTACTGAAATTGATCCAATTTGTGCGCTTCAAGCTGCAATGGACGGATTCGAAGTTCGTAAACTTGAAAGTGTTGTTGGAGCGGTTGATATCGTTGTTACAACAACAGGTAATAAAGACATTATTCAAAGCCAACACTTTGAAGCAATGAGAGACAAAACAATTGTTTGTAACATTGGTCACTTCGATAATGAAATCGATATGGCATGGTTGAACGGTACGCACGGTGCAACAAAAGATGAGATCAAGCCACAAGTTGATATGTATACTATCGACGGTAAGGACATTATTGTTCTTGCAGAAGGTCGTTTAGTAAACCTTGGTTGTGCAACAGGTCACCCATCATTTGTAATGTCTAACTCTTTCACGAATCAAACTTTGGCTCAATTGGAATTGTGGAACAACACAGATGCATACAAGAACGAAGTGTATACATTGCCTAAGCATTTGGATGAAAAAGTTGCGAAGTTACACCTTGCGAAAGTTGGAGCTGAATTAACTGAATTAAGACCAGATCAAGCTGCGTATATTGGAGTTCCTGTTGAAGGTCCATTCAAGCCACACGCTTACAGATACTAGACTTTAATTAGTTTCTATATATCAAAAGGGGATACGAAAGTGTCCCCTTTTTTTGGCCCTTACTTTTTGTTGTCCTGAAATAGCATTACACAAAAAGTAGTATGAAAGAAGCATTAAAATGAAAACATGTAAAAGCAAAAACAGCGCAGAGAACGTTCTCTGCACTGTTTAATAAATTTGTTGTTAGTCGTCTAAACTGTATGTCTTATTTAAGACGCGTCACTATTTTTTTTGATTTAGTTCGTCGAAATGGATTTGATTATTCCATTGAAGGTTGAGCTAGGTCGCATTGCTTTGGCTACCTTGTCTGGATTCGGGAAATAATACCCGCCTAAATCAACAGGTTCCCCTTGTGCCTCGTTTAGCTCATTGACAATTGCTGACTCATGGCTTTTCAATTCATTTGAAATACTCTCAAAAGCAGATTTCAATTCTGAATCTTCAGATTGATCTGCAAGAGCCTCGGCCCAATACATTGAAAGATAGAAATGACTTCCACGGTTGTCCAACTCACCCACTTTTCTAGAAGGTGATTTTCTATTTTCTAGGAACTTAACGGTTGCATCATCCAATGTTGCCCCAAAAACATTTGCTTTTGCGTTTCCTGTTGTCGTTCCAAAGTGATCCAATGAAACGGCTAATGCTAAGAACTCACCAAGTGAATCCCATCTAAGGTGACCTTCAGCATTGAACTGTTGAACGTGCTTTGGTGCAGATCCACCAGCGCCTGTTTCAAACAGTCCGCCTCCGTTCATTAGCGGTACAATTGATAACATTTTTGCACTCGTTCCCAATTCTAAAATAGGGAAGAGGTCCGTTAAATAATCTCTTAATACGTTACCTGTAACCGAAGTGGTGTCTTTTCCATCTTTCATTCTTGCTAGAGTGAAAAGTGTTGCGTCTTCAGGTGATAATATTTGAATGTCCAATCCAGATGTATCATGGTTTGGTAAATAATTATTGACTTTTTTGATCAATTCAGCATCGTGTGCTCTGTTTTCATCCAACCAGAAAATTGTTGGCGTTCCAGTAGCTCTTGCTCTTCCTACGGCTAGTTTCACCCAGTCTTGAATTGGTGCATCCTTAACCTGACACATTCTCCAAATGTCACCTTCTTCAACAGTGTGTTGAATTAATGTAGTACCATTTTGATCAACTACTTGCACTGTTCCATTTCCAGGAACCTCAAATGTTTTATCGTGTGATCCATATTCTTCCGCTTTCTGCGCCATCAAACCAACGTTAGGGCTTGTTCCCATAGTTCTCGGGTCGAAAGCTCCGTTTTCTCTGCAGAAGTCAATTGTTGCTTTATAAACTCCCGCATAACTGCTGTCTGGAATTACAGCCTTCGTGTCTTGAGCTTTTCCATCTTTATTCCACATCTTTCCCGATGTACGAATCATCGCTGGCATTGAAGCATCGATAATAACATCACTTGGAACATGAAGGTTCGTGATTCCTTTATCAGAATCGACCATTGCTATTGATGGATTGTTTGCATAGCATGCTTGAATATCACTTTCAATTTCTTGACGCTTTGCATCTGGAAGTGCCGCAATTTTAGAAATTAAATCTCCAAATCCATTTTTGAAGTCAACATTAATTTCATTTAAAATGGCACTGTGTTTTCCCAAAACATCTTCAAAGAAAACTGAAACGGCATGTCCGAAGATAATTGGGTCAGAAACTTTCATCATCGTTGCTTTCATGTGCAAAGAAAACAGAACGCCTTTATCCTTCGCATCTTTAATCTCTGCTTTCAGAAAGTTTAAAAGTGCTTTTTTACTCATCAAAGTTCCATCTATAATTTCTCCTGCTAAAACTGGAGTAGATTCTTTAAGAACAGTTGTTGAACCATTGTTGTCAACGAATTCAATTCTAACATTTCCAGTTTCCTGAATTGTCAATGACTTCTCATTCGATTTAAAGTCACCACTTGACATTGTTGCCACGTGTGATTTTGATTCAGGTGACCAAGCTCCCATTGAATGCGGATTGTTTCGAGCATATTGCTTTACAGCTCTTGGCGCTCTTCTGTCAGAGTTTCCTTCGCGAAGAACAGGATTTACCGCACTTCCTTTAATTTTGTCATATCTAGAACGGATGTCTTTTTCAAGATCGTTTGACGGATCATTTGGAAAATTAGGAATGTTATATCCGCTTGATTGTAATTCTTTTATCGCCGCTTTCAATTGAGGAACTGAAGCGCTAATGTTCGGCAATTTGACGATGTTCGCATCCGGTTGTTTAACCATTGCTCCCAATTCAGCAAGATCGTCGCTGATTTTTTGGTCATCATTCAAGTTCTCAGGAAATGTCGCAATTATTCTACCAGCTAAAGAGATATCTCTTGTTTCTATTTCGATTCCTGAAGAAGCTGTGAAAGCTTGA
The DNA here is from genome assembly GCA_047630755.1 of Crocinitomicaceae bacterium. Taxonomy (GTDB): domain Bacteria; phylum Bacteroidota; class Bacteroidia; order Flavobacteriales_D; family Crocinitomicaceae; genus UBA4466. The sequence continues at coordinate 318,230 of JBLHYG010000005.1, forward strand.
ACAATAGGAAGGAATGAATACGTCGCTAATGCTGGAGCTTCGTCCGTTTTCGTATAAATTATTTTTGCCATAGTTGGTTTTGTTTTCCCGATGAGTTGATTCGAATTCAATCCTGAATTCGATCTGGCTACAAATGTACCGTTTGACAAAAAAAAAGACAAGTTTATAGGAGCTAAACTTCGATGAGAACTGCGATCTTTTGATTTTTTTTGTTTAGAATTTCACGAAACTGGAGCTTGAATTACTTTTTGACTGCAAAAGGAACAAAAAGGACCAAGATTAAATCGTTTTGATCTTATTGGTGGAGATTGAGGTATTCGATCATCTTAGCAAATGCGCGCGCTCTGTGACTGTATGAATTTTTCTCTTCCATGGTCATTTCAGCGAATGATTTACCACAATTTTCAGGTTCAAAAATCGGATCATATCCAAAGCCATTTTCACCCCTGCCTACTTTTAGGATCTGGCCTTTTACAATTCCTTCAAAAACGAATTGGATGCCTCGAATGTTCAGTGCGATTACTGTTCTAAATTGAGCGGATCTATCCGATTGACCTTCAAGTTTATTGAGTACCAAAGCCATATTGTCTTCATCACTTCGTTGTTGACCAGCGTAACGAGCTGACATTACTCCAGGTTCCCCATTAAGTGCATTGATTTCCAGTCCTGTATCGTCTGCGAAGCAATCAATCTTATAGTTTTCCAGAATGAAATTTGCCTTTTGCATTGCATTTCCTTTGATCGTAGGAGATGTTTCCGGAATGTCTTCCGTATGATCAATGTCTTTTAAAGTCAGGGTTTCGAAATGTTCTGGAAGCATGCTAGAAACTTCGGCTGCTTTATTTAGGTTGGATGTTGCAAAAAGTATTTTCATGGGATCAATCTTCAATTAATTCGCTAAGGAACTTCACGTAATTGCCTTTCTGTGATTCAACGGAGTAGCTGTCTTTAACGGTTTTACGCGCTTTTTGTCCCATACTTTTTCGAAGTTCTTCGGATTCAATTAAAGCAGAAATAGATTCGACCCATTCTTCGAGTTCAGAAGCTAAATAGCCATTGACGCCATGTTCAATGATTTCGCCATTAACTCCAACTGGAGACATGATTGTAGGGATTTCAAGTGCCATGTATTGTAGTCCTTTTAGACCACATTTTCCGCTGGCCCATTTATCGTTAGGCAAAGGCATGATTCCAATATCGAATTTAGAAAGCTCCTTAATTTCATCCGCGAAAATCCATGGCTTTCCTTGAATTCCAAGTTCTTCATGAATGTAGTTTCCATCTCCAATGACACCAAATTCTACTTTGTCGCCATATTTCTCTTTGATCTTTAAAAGAAATGGGATAGCAAATTCGAAGTGTTGAATTGTCGTCACTGAACCACTCCAGCCTATGCAAATCTTGTCGTTCTTTTCACTTGGAATGCGATTGTATTCGATCAAATCGATGGTTGTAGGAACGATTCGAATATTTTTGTTGAATGCTGAAGCGTAGTCAGAGAGGAATTGATTTCCTGCAAATATCATATCGGAGAGAGCAATAATTTTAGAAGTCTTATCGGCGTCTTTTAAGAACTTCAGTTTCTTGTTCGCTTCAGATACATTACTCAACCAAATCGAATCGTCAAAATCAAAAACAACTTTGGCTTTAGATTTAGAATAGGCCGTTTCAAACTTAATCGATCCGGTCATAAATGCCTCGCGCTGAATGAAAACGATGTCGTATTGATCGATGTTTTTTAAATCCTTTTTACGTCTTTTAAAGCTTCTTAATAGAACTTTAAGTTTGTAGAAATAATTGCCAGGGCTGTAAAAACGTTTGTCGTCTTCTTGCTCAATGAGATAGGATAATTCACTATCAAAGTCTTGCTTTTTAAGAAATTCAATGTACTGTTCAAATCGAAAGCGTTGGCTCGGCGATCTGTTTTTTCTATGCGCAGCAACGAATAAAATTTTAGGCATCTACAGATTTTGTTAACCAGATTGAAGGTAGTTTTTCAGTGATTTCAATGTTGTCAAAAACACTACTTTCTCTTGCCCCAACGGATTTTGCCCAATCGGACATATCTTTTAAACCATCTTCTAGAGAGGTGAAGTTTCCAACTCCAAATACTCTTTTAACCTTAGAGTGATCAGCAAATGCGTGAACTACTTCGTTTCTTGCAGGTAAGTATTTTAAAGGCTCATCCATTCCCATCACTTCGATGGTCGTTTCAGCCAATTCTTTAACTGTATATTCTTTGTCTGCTCCAAGATTGAATACTTCGTTGTAAGCTTCGGGAACGTCAACGCTTCTAGCAATTATAGGGGAAACGTCAGTAATGTAACTGAACGCTCTTGTTTGACCACCGTCGCCGAATACCGTAAGCGCATTTCCTTGCATCAATTGATTCATGAAAATTCCAACTACGTTTCTGTAGCGATCGCCAATATTTTGATAAACTCCATAAACGTTATGCGGTCTAAAAACGATGTAGTTCAAACCAAACATTTCATGCGCTGTTTTCAAATCCTGCTCAACAGCGAACTTGGCAACTCCATATGGATCTTCAGGCTGCGGATAAGTATCTTCAGTCATTGGTGGCTTTGCGGCACCGTAAACGGCGATCGAAGAAGTGAAAACGAAACACTTTATTTTATGTAAAATTGAAGCATTAATCAAGTTAATACTCCCCATTAAATTATTGTTGTAGTTGAATCTACGAATGAAATGACTCAATCCTTCAGCAGCATATGCAGCCAAGTGATATACGTAATCAAATTTGTGCTTTTCAAATAGAGCTAGGACCAAATCATAATCAGTAACTGAACCGTTTACGAATGTCGCTTTTGTATTAATATTATCTTCAAAACCACCACTTAAATCATCTAAGACAATTACTTCATGTCCCATTTTTATAAGGTCGTTCACGACGTGTGCACCTATAAATCCTGCACCTCCAGTTACTAAGGTTTTCATAAAAGAATATTTTAATTTGTAGCTATAAGTAATTCCAGCAAATGTAATGTAATAATGAAGGTTTGACAAGGTTTATTTACTTCTCAATTTCATGGTATACACTTAAATACCTTTGAACACCTTCCTCAAGAGAGAAGTATTCTTTTGCGCCTTGAATAACTGATTCGGTATTCAGAGGTTCATAATTCTTAATGAGTGATTCATAGGCAGCCTCCGTAAAGTCGGTTATAACTTGTCCGGATTTGTATTTGTAAACGATTTCATCTGTATCGCCAATTCCAGGGTTGCAAACCAATGGTACTCCCATGGCCATGATTTCACCTTGTTTTGTTGGTGAAGAAGCCTTTTTGGAAAAAGTGGATCGAATGAAAAATATTGATTTGTCAAAAATTGAAATGCACAATGGAACTTCAAAGTGCAGAACTGATGTGACTATAATGTCGTCTACTGAAATTCCTTTTGCCTGGGCCTTTTCATTGATGAATTCTTTAGATTCTCCTGTAATAAATAAAAATTTAGCGTTGAACTTATGTTCTTTTAATACTTTGAAATAATCGAGCATTTCAGAAAGCATGTACCACGTTCCAATTGAACCAACATAGCCCAAAACGTAATCGTCGGGAGAAATGCCCAGCTTGTTCTGAAGACCTTCTTTAGCCTCAGTTGTGGCCTTTAGTGGATCGAATAATTTCAAATCCACGCAACAAGGGATTATTTTTATTTTAGGAGTATGGGATTTAAATGCATCCCAAGAAAGAATTTCATTTTTCCCGTTTTCCGTCAATGAAATAGTATAGTCGGACTCTTTGAAGAATCGAATTTCTTTTCGCTTAAAGTATTTGTAAATCGTATTGTAAATCGGGCTTTTTAAATTCCAAAGTCCACCGTCAACGCGTTCATCAGCCCAGAAGCCACGCATGTCAAACACGAATTTTGCTCCGTACTTTTTCTTGAAACTAAGACCTATCAAGGCAGAAATATAGCTTCGGCAATGAATAATTTCAAACTGATGTTTTTGATGCAGATATCGGCTGACTATCTTCAACTTCCGAACCTGTTTCAATGTTGAGAACAATCCACCTTGATTGTCATAATATTGTGGATGCCACTCAATGTTGTCTTCGTCACAAATCCCTTGGATCAACCTTTTGTGCTTGTTAAACTTATCCGATTTTTCAAAGCTGATTAAATGGAATGAATATCCGTGCTTCGAAAGCCCTTTGATGTAAGGCAAAACCTGCGACTGCCCAAGGGGGTCTGTCATTCCGTCGTATGATATGTAGAGGACTTTTTTAATTTTGATGTATGAATTGTAGAATTATGAATTCTTTGCTTTGTGAACCATATTTTTTCTCGTTGTAATAATAATGCTTTTTAGAATTTTAAGAAGCTCAATTGCCTTATTATTTAATTTCTGATATGTTTCGGAGTTGATATATTGAGAATGAAAAAGTAGTTCAATCCAATAAATTCACTCGTCGCATTCCTTTTGAGAGATACTTAATTTATGGATAAAGTCCTTCTTGGATTCTGCGTTCTTGGATTCACGAACGTTCGCTCCAATTGAGGTTCCCGATCTTAATAGTTGACGTGATAAAATGAATTCTTTTTTTTCGGTGAGCTCATTCGATGTTTTGATAATATCTAAGGCAAAATCAAAACTCTTTTCTTGAATAATATTTCTTCTGGGCATTTTCTAATTTTAGGCGTGCCCTATTTAAGCTAAGGATAATTATGAGTTGAAAAACAATTATAAATTATTGAATTATGAATTAACTGCAACTCTTCAATTAACTGATTCCTCAACTACGAATCTTCAAATAATTTCTAATTAAAAATTCATAATTAATCACTACATCCACTTCGAATACCACATCTGAAAGTTCAACAAATACCATATTTTAACATCGTATTCTTTTTTTCCTCCGTAAAAGGCGTTCATTAATTTTTCTATTTCTTTCCAATCAAAGAAGCCTTGTTCGCGAATACTTTTTTCATTGATGTAGCTGTAAACCATGTCTTTTAGGTTTGACTGCATCCAATCTGCAATAGGAATAGCAAAGCCCATTTTAGGTCGGTCCATTAATTCCAATGGAATATAGTCATGAACGATATCTCTTAAGATTCGCTTTTTAACTCCTTGGTGGTATTTGTATTCATCCGGCAATTGAGCGGCATATTCTATAATTCGATGGTCCAGAAATGGCTCTCTTCCCTCCAGGCTATGTGTCATGGCAGCGCGATCCACTTTTTGCATAATATCATCGACCAAATACGTTTGATAGTCGATCGCCATCATGTATGCGAGTGGAGAGTTAACGTCCATATTCAATTCAGTGCTGAGATAAGACGTTTCCAATAAACCATTTTTTTGAACCATCAATTTTTCCATTTGTTGGTCCGTAAATTGTTGGCTTAAACTCAACATGATATCCTTGTTGGATGGATTCTTTAGTACATTTTTCAGCTTTTCATATCTGTTGTGAAAATTGTATTTGTTCTTCAAAACTGGGATTCGTTCAGAAGGAACAACATTCATAACACCAACCATCGATTGGCGCACAAAACCTGGAATTCGATTGAGTTTTTTACCGTACCGAGCCAAGTAGTCGTACCTGTTGTATCCTGCGAAAATTTCATCTCCTCCATCCGCACTAAGAGCCACAGTCACTTCTTGACGTGCTAGTTTACTGACAATTGTTGTTGGGATCGCACTCGAATCTGCAAAGGGTTCATCGAAGTAAAAGGGCAGGTCCTCAATCAATTCAATGGCTTCTTTTTCGGTGCACTCAAACTCGGTATGGTCTGTTCCCAAATGCTTGGCAACATCCTTTGCGTAAGGAGCTTCATTCAATCCGATATCAGGAACACCGATGGTATAGGTTTTAATCTTTTCAGTTCGATCTTCTTGTAAAATAGCCGTGACACAAGCGCTGTCGTATCCGCCACTTAAGAATACTCCAACTGGAACATCCGATACCATTCTGTAATTGAAAGCTGATTTTAAAAGTTCTTTGGTTTCAACTTTAGCATTGTCATAAGAAATGCTCGATTTCGGCTTGTTGTAGTAATCGTAAACGTTCCAATATTGATGGTGAACGATTGATTTGTTTGTAAGATTAATCGTTAATGAATGGCCAGGTTTAATTTTGGCGCAATCATTGAAAATACAATGTGGAGTGGGAATGTTACCGTATTGCATAAATGCACCAATAGCATCTCGATTGATTTCTTTTTCGAAATTGAGGTGCTTGTGAAATGCTTTTAATTCCGATGCAAATAAGAACAAATCATTTTTCCAGTAATAAAACAAAGGTTTAATTCCAGTTCTATCTCTGACGCAAAAAACTTCATCTTTAGTGGTGTCAACAATCACAATGGCGAACATTCCGATGAAACGATCCACACATTTACTTCCCCATTCTTGGTAGGCATGCAGAATCATTTCCGAATCTGAGTCACCATTGAACGCGTGTCCTAGAGTGCTTAGTTCGGACTTTATTTCTTTGTAATTGTAGATTTCACCATTGAAGGTCATCCAGAATTGATCGTGCGCCATTGGTTGTTTACCAAGTTCACTTAATTCTAAAATTGAAAGCCGACGGTGTCCTAGACCAATTTGATATTCAGACGTGTCTATATGTTCAAAACCAGCGCCATCCGGACCGCGATGAACCATAGAATTAGTCATCTCAACTATCGATTCTGAGGGAGTACGTTTCTTGAAGTCAATGTAACCAGCAATACCACACATGGATGTAAAGATAATTATGAATTAATAACTAATTGCTATTAAGATTACTTTGTAACAATATAAAGTGCTTCTCCGGTTCCAAATCCATATTTGAACTTATCGTTTTCAGAAAGTTCGGGTATAAAATCTATAATTTCGACTTTAAACCCAGCATCTTCTAATCGATTTTTGTAATCCATACCGTAAACTCTAACATGATCAAACTGTCCAAATGCTTTTGCGCGTTCTTCGGGATCAGTAATAGAAAAATCCTCATAAGTTGTCTCTCTCTTTACGTCCAGAGGAACCTGGATCAGACCGAAACCTGAAGGAGATAGAACTCTATAAAATTCTTTCATGGCCTTCATGTCATCTGGCACGTGTTCAAGAACATGCGAGCTTAGGATAAAATCAAAGTGATTATCAGGAAAATCAATATTGGTGATGTCCATGTTTATCGTTCCCTTTGGATAACTATAACCTGGTTCAAACAGGTCGGTTGGGAAATATTCAAAATTAGGAACGCTGGAAAATTTCTGATAAAGAATGTTTTCCGGTGCCGTGTGAAGTATTTTCTTTGGTGAAGTAAAAAAATCAGGAAGAGATAAAAGATATTTCCAATAAATTCGTGTTCTTTCTAGCGAACCACAGTTAGGACATAATGCATTTGCCCGTGGTGGAATTCCGTTAGGTAGAAATGTGATGAATTTTTTATTACACGTTACACACTCGACATTGTCACCTCTTAAAAAAAAACTTCTGAGTTTGGACTTGAGTTGATTTGGTACTAGCTTTTTTATCATTAATTGATTTATTTATGCCGATTCTGTCTTTAATTCAAAGGTAAAAATATTGATAAGAGAACGATAAAACAAGTTGTAAGCGAAGGGATCAATTAATTTGAGTTAACAAGTGATTACCTGTCATTTTTTTATGAATGATCCTTTAAGAGTATCTCCTATTTTGAATAAATTCAAAACCCCATTTGCTATTCGTTTTCCAAAGCGAAGCGTTTTGTTTCGTTCAATTCTATATCGAACCATTTCATCGTCAGATGTTTCGGAAACGAATTCTTGATCACTTTTTCCTTTGCTGGTTCGTAATCGTGTAAGACTGATTCCTGTTGTTTGAATTTTGATAGCCTTAAAACCGTTTTCAGTAAACAGTTTCTTCAACGTTTTTCGGGTGAAATAACCTAAGTGATTTGGATATTCAATAACGTTGTAGTTTTCCTTCAAACGATGCCTGAGATAGGAATTGAAATTGGGCGTTGTTAGGTACAACTTTCCTCCTTTGCGAAGAACTTTATGCATTTTATTCAGGTACTCAACAGGATTATAGACGTGTTCAATTACTTCAATTGTTATAATTACATCGAATTCTAAATCTCCAAAATCAATGTTTTGCAATTCACCTTTGAACATTGTTAGTCCCTTATCGGTGCAGTGATTGACGGCTTCGTCCGTTAATTCGGTTCCATGTACATTCCATCCTCGTTGACGTGCAATTTCTAGAAAAAAGCCATAGCCAGCACCAACATCTAGAAGGTTTCCAGTCTTTCGGAATTCTTCAAATCGATCTAAGATTTCATTGTATCTATTGACGGTGATAGGTGATAGGTAACTTGTTCGCTCATAGTTGTTTGAGTAATATTCATTCAATGTCTCAGCGCTCGGAATATCCTTCATAAAAATAAATCCACACGCAGAACATTTACAAAGATTGTGCTTTTTGTAGTTCTCAAGAGTGGTTAACTCAGATCCATTACAGATCAGGCAGTTCGTATGTTGATTCGTGGTCAAGTGGTGCCAAAAATACTAATTCTTTTCAAACCAGATTTTTAAACTGTCACCAACTCCGAATAATGATAGCCCAAAGTTGATGGATCCTTTTGCGAATTGAAGAAGTTTGTTTTTTTCTATTCGGTGTCTCATTTGTTCATCATCCGATGATTCTGAGATATACGCTTGATCAGATTGCCCCTGACTTGTTTTCAATCGCGTTTTACTATAACCAGTAGTTTTAATTTTTTTCTTTTTGAAACCGCTAGAATTAAAGAGAAGTTTGATCGTTTTTGGTGTGTAGTAGCTCAAATGTTCAGGATATCCAATAACGTTGTATTCCGCTTTTAAACGATAACGAAGGAGCGAATTGAAATTTGGAGTGGTTAAATAAACCAAGCCTCCTTTTCTCAATATTGAGTTGAAGTTTCCTACTTCCTCAATCGGATTATTGATGTGTTCCAATACTTCAAATGAAGTCACTATATCAAATGCTTCTGGATCGTAATTGCCTGGATCGAGTTTCCCTTTGTTAATGTTGAATCCCTTGTCCGAGCATATTTTAACAGCCTCATCGGTGTATTCAGTGCCATAAACTTCCCATCCTCTTTTCTTTGCTTCATCCAAAAAGTAACCAATTCCGCAGCCGACATCTAAGATCTTATTAGTCGATCTGTACTTTTCAAATTCATCCAATAATTCATTGTACCGTTTGATTGTGATCGGAGACAAATAGTCGTTTCGACCATAGCCGTCATAATGATCTTCGAGTTCTTTTATTGATGGGATTTCCTGACAGAAAACGAAACCGCAATTTCCACATTTACATAAATGAGCTGATTCATAACCAGTCATTTTAGTCAGTTTATCTGATTTGCAAACCAGGCAAGTAGAATGTGAAGTTGGATTTGTCATTAGAACGCGAAATTAACAATCATTGACTAATAGAATTACATTGAATCATGATCGAATGAAGAAATATTCCAAAGCGATGCGTCTTTGTACTTATCCATTTTCTCTTCTGTAGAGTAGATTATGAAAGGAATCTTTGGTGAAAGTGGCCCTTTTTTGAATGGATTTGAGATGAAACCGTAGTTTTTTAATCCTTTGGAAAACGATGATGATTCTTGACAGAAAGCGATTATTCCCTGATGGTTCGAATTTTTCAAAATCGATTTAAGGTACTTGAATAATTTTTTGCCCGTTTGCTGATTTTTAACGGAATAATCAAAAATGATAACCTTGTTTCCTTCAATGTAATAGCACAAGTATGAATCTGGCGCTTCCTCTTTCAGGGTAATAACTTTGTATTCAAATTTTGGATTTGACAATCTCCATTTAAATATCTCCAACGATTTATGAGAATGAATTTTTGTTGTGTTATTACTTGAAAGTATCGCGGATTGAATGGAATCGAAATTATTCAAGGTTTGGAATTCGTTTTCATTTGATTTTGACGAAAACTTCGAAAACAACTTGGGATAGAAGTAATAGCGGATCGTAAACAAGTCCGACCATCCCATTTTTATAAAGCCTGGGGTGGATTGAGCGCCTCCAAAACCAATTACGAAGAGTTCTCCTGCTTCTTTCAAGTAATCATAACAATGCGTTGCTAATTTATTGAAAAGGCCCTTACGTCGATGATCTGAATGCGTCATTGTATCGCAAGATTGATAGATTATAGTTTCTACTCCGTCGATGCTGTACAATTCTGGAATTGCTCCATAGTACGCCGCGACTTCATTTGAATCTGAGGTTGCAATAAATCCGACGAATTCGCCTGTTGGATTATCGATGTATTTCCATTGAAAATAGTTGATGTTAACATCTTGTCCGAAGCAATTTTTCATCAGCGGAATGAGAACATCGAAGTTTTCTTTGGACAGTTTAATTATCGTATAGTCGCTCATTTAACGTCTGAATTTAGCGTGGAACAATTCAGTTCTGAGAATCATTTCCTTAATTGGTTCATTTATTAAATAGACTCTGTTAATCAAATTAAGGTTGTCGTTATTTTGTGTTTCTGTCTGTAATTTATTATTGACCAATAGAACACGTTTCAGTGATGTTGTTTTGCAGTAATCAATGCAGTCCTGATCAAATTGACCGTTCGGAAGAGCCATCGTATCTGTTTTTCGTCCTAATTTGGATTCCAGTTCCTCAATTGATTTTCCTATTTCTGAATTGAAATCTTCACGATCTGAAAGCGTCGAAAGGACGTCATGAGAAAATGTATGCGTTCCGATTTCAACCTTATATTTCTCTTGACACAATTTGGCGTCTTCCCATGACATCATGGTCGAAGAGTTCTCGATTTTGTAGAGTTCAACGAGGCTTGCGATAACTTGCGTTCGTTCCCTCTTTTTGAGTTTTAACATGCTTTGAAAAAACGAAGCGTAGTATGCAATCCAATTGCTATTACTTTCCTCAAATGTGCTTCCGTGTTTTTCAATGATTGAGCTATCTAAAATATTATTGTCTCTCAAATGATTATAAACATCGTTCATCAATTGCGTCCATATCGGAGTGTTTGCATTGAGGCAATCATTCACTAAATTGTGATTGCTTGGCACGTCATATTTCTCTAAAATTGGAATGGCATGTTCCATGAAATCAGCATAGCCATCATCGAAACTTAATACTAGCTTCCGTTTCGGAGTTGGTTTTTCCAGTTCGTTGAGAGAAACGATCGAATAATTTTTAGAGCAATACTTCAGAAGTTGATCGAATCGTTCTGGCGTTATTGGCGCAAAGAAGAAATCTTCATCATTCGATACTCGATGAATATTGAGAATTGTTACCGCATCTTTTTTCGACCTTCTTAAAAAAGTAGGAAGGCCAAAAAAGTAAAATATGTTGAATAGCGTTTTTCTCATGATCAGTGCTTCAATTTTTCATGAATGTATTTGGCCAAATTCGCAGTTTGAAACTCCCTGCTGAATGTTTTGCCGTATTCTAAATTCCTGTCGTATTTTAAATTCTCACCTGATGCTTTTTGTTCGATTAGTTGGACAATAGTGTTTTCACATTCCTCAGCTGTATTGGCCATGTGTCCAATATTCGTTTTTTGGATGAAGTTTTCCATCACATCATTGTCGGATGGACAGAGCAAAAGTGGCCTGCCCGTCGCGTAATATTCGAAGAGTTTTACGGGGAACCAACCTTTGATTTTCTCAAAACCAGTAAGGTATAGAACGTCTGTCTCAATCATGAATTGATCAAGTTCATTTCTAGGCATTCGATCGTGAAAAACAAAATGAGATTCGTGCCCTTTTATTTTTCGCTTGATTTTCAATTCTTCTTCAGGAATAACATTGGCTCCAATGAATCGAACTTCAAAATCCAATTCGGTATTCGAAAAAATGGAGATACATGCATCTAGAAACAAGCTGAGGTTCTGAGTAGGGTAAAGCGTTCCAGCATATGTAATTATTAATCTTTCTGACAATGTGGCGCTTTGCTGTAGTTCTTTTAATTCAACATATCCGTTGTAAACAGCTTTTCCTTCTTTTTTAATTAATCCAGAAATCGAATCCACCCAAGTGTCCGAAACGGTTAAGAAGAAGTCCGCGTTTGAAGTCCATTTTAGCTCACTTTTACGCATTAAACGCTGAACGTATCGTTCGATGAAATTTTGATCTCCAAGGTTCTGATGGGAGTTCCATTCGTCTCGATAATCAGGAATCCATAACACGTCGAATTCCTTTTTTATTTTGTGTCCAATTGCGAAGGATTGAAAAGGTCTTCCAGTCGCGATAACTGCCTTAATTGAAGGGTCTTCCTGCAATCGTTTTCGCGTTTCATCGTAGAAATTACTATATGGAAGTGCGCCGATAAAGAAGTTCGAAAAGATTAATTCTTTTAACGTCAATGCCTTTTGCAATGGCTTCAACCAAGCGTATTTCGAAAGTCGATCTCTAAGTGATTTTTTGAACGGAAGTCGTATTACTTCAAAAGTATCGTACTTCTCAATTTGTAAATCATTTTCAATCACGTAATCTGTCAAATCCTTTTGATGGTCGTTCCATTGCCGCGTGACTATGATCGGATAGATATTATTATCAGCAAGATGTTTGGCCCATGATGCTGTTCTCTCACCGCCAACGAAATTCGAAGGAGGGAAAAAGTACGATATGATAATAACCTTAGTCAACCTGCAATTTGGATTTTTTATAAGTGATAAAGTAAATCGCTGAAAGCAGAATTGCCGAACAAACACCACCTATTATCAGGACAATTAAATTTCCTTTTAAGATTGCTTCCATATCGAAATAAACCAATCCGATAAAACCGAATATGACAAGTAATAATAAGGCACTTCTTCCCAGTTTAATGCTTAAGTCTGTAAGCCTTTTACCATAGATAAATAGGATTACGGCTAAGATAAATGCGGAAACGACTTGGGATATTCCAGAGACAACGAACCCGTATTCCTTCATAAAAAGAACATTAATGAGAACAACTAATGCACCAGAAATAATCACTGGAAGCATAACGTAAACGTTTTTCTTGGCCAAGCTAAAACTGATCATAAATTGATTGGCAACGAGAGAGAAAATACTCGCAAGCCCTATGAATGGAATGACCTTAATAATCGGGTCGAAAGCAGAGTCGCCCATCAGCATCGTTAGAATTGGTGTTCCTACAATGATTCCAATAAGTACAATTAATGCTGAAAAAACGGATAAATCAAAAACTTGTTGATAGCTCTGTTTAGCATCTTTGTCCTTCATTATCGACATAATAAATGGAGCGATTGCCATACGGATCATATCAGCAAGAACAACGATCGGTAGAGATAACTGAGTAGCAAGTGCGAGGAGTGAAATGTCTTCTTTTGGTAGGTAATCAACGCCTAGGAATTTGTCGATGTACATTGAAATCCAAAGAAATGTGCTGATAATAATGAAGGGCCATGAAAACAGGAAGATGCGTTTGAAAACCTTCCATGAAAAATACATGATGTTGATATAATTCTTCGCTGTTTTCATAAACAAGATCGCCACTATCGATCGCGCCACAACTTGGCCAAGTATAACTTCAACGATTCCGAAATCATAATAATGCAGGCCAACAATGACTATTGTCGACATGAAAATGGCCTCTATAAAAACGATCGAAACTGCACTTTTTGCTTTCCTGTCGATTCGGTAATAAGTAAGGTTTGTGTTGTTGAAAATGTAAGGAATAAAAAGCAATCCTGTCAATCCAATTGCGGTTTTAATTTCGTCCTCGTTCGATTCGGTAATAATGAAATACGACTTGAAATAATCGGCACCTAAGTATAGCGTTGATGCAATTATTATTACGCAAACTAGCTGGTAGTAGAACCATGATGAGAAAACCATTTTCTGAAACTTCGGTTTTTCCCATTGGTAATAGTAGAAGAACACGCCAGATGTGAGCACCATGACAAACGCTAGTACTGAAAAAACAGACTGGATCATGACAAGATTCGAGTAATCAATTTTACCCAAATAGTTGACATAAAAAAAGATCAAGAACATGGCGAAGACCCTCGAAAATACATTCGCGAATCCATAGATTAATGTTTCACCAATAAATCCTTTTACTTTACTCAAAAGCTATTCTTTAATTAGTAGCAAATAGACCGTGGCTTCACTTCGACCGAAGCGCTTAACTCCCTGAAGGAAATCCCATCCGAAATACAAGATAGGTAGAATAGGCTTTCCTAAAACACCTTTCAAGAACGGAAATTTTCGTTTTCCGGCTTCGTAAATTTGTTGTCTCTTTATGTTAACCACTTTAAAACCAGCAGTCTTTGCCTTTTTTCTGATTGTGTGAGAGTGAATTGGAACGAAGGTATCTAATCCATCAATTGGTCTACTTCGCATCTTCAGATACGCTCTAGCCATTGCTCCTTTTCCCATCATTGGAAACCAAAACATGCGATAGTGGCCTTCGTAAAATGTCAAATAACTTGGGCAATGAATGATGCCTTTTCCTCCGGGCTTAAGCACTCGATGCAATTCAGTTAAACATGAATCTACATTCTGAACGTGCTCGAAAGTTTGCCAGCTGTTAAAACCATCAAACTGTTCGTTTTCATAAGGTAATTCTTCTCCAATTCCTTTTTTTATTCGCTCTCGCCACTCCGCTGGATAATCGTTTTCTTTGAACTTTAAATCGATTAAATCCTGCTTCCATTGTTCAGGTTCTATTCCATAAACGTCCCATCCAGCAACGAGTCCTTGAATAACAAAACTTCCGCATCCAGAAGACATATCTAAAATTTGTTTGCCTGTGCAATCGCCCAATTGTTTGTTTAAAGCCGAAAATCGAGCCTTTTCAGAATTGAGGGTATCATTGGTCCAACGGTTTACAATTGAATCGATAGTAGAGCGGTTAATCTTATCTAAGGTTTTGTAGTAGAGAAGGACTTCTTGCTCAATTTTGCCAGTAAGAAATGATTTCGAATTCATTATTTGCTGAATCTTCTAAGTCTAGGTTGTACGCGGTACATCACTTGAACCCAAACTCTGTTAAAGTTCGAATTTAGCTGTTTTTCCCATCGCTTCTTGTAAGCATCAAAGATTTCTTCCCCCGTCAAATTGTGGAGAACTTCCATTAATGGAATATGAATGTTTTTATGGTAATATTTTGTCGCGAGTTCTTTGTTCAGTTGATCGTAAACTGACCAGTAGCCACTATCGTAAAATTGCATCGATTCTTTCAATGTTTTCACACATTCATCAATGACATTTTTGACAGCAGGGTCTTTCGTGACGCGCCACAAGTCATAAATACCAAGAAGCGTGTAAACAAATCCGTTTAAGACGAATGAAGGCTCTGCTCCCGGGTATTCTTCGAACCACAAGAGTCCATTTTTGTCAAATCGTTTAACGCCTCCGTCTTTATATTCAATGTCAAAAAATTCAAAAGCAGATTGCGTTATTGGCAATACAACATCCATTTGATCGAACATTTGACCGTAACGCAAAAGAAGTGAAATTACTTGTCCTTGGTACATTCCGGAAACCCATCCCGATTTTAAGTCATATCTGGGATTTGGGTAATGATTCCGCCAAATAGTAGTTCCCTGATGTTCTTCTTTGTTTTTGAGAAGCCAATTCACACAATTCTTAACATATCCTTTGTTCAATTCAACGTCAATTCCATCTATCACTAAATCGTGGCAAATCAATCCGTATTGAACAATGTAAATTTGGCTATAGACCGCTTGCTCACCAAAACCAGACATTGGAATTCCTTCAGCGTCAAAATCTCCGAAATAATTCTCGTCAAAATGAAAAAGAGCTTGCGTAAAATCCTGATAGAATTTACCGAGTTTCTCATCTAGAGATACATTTCCAATTGGAAGGCTTAAATTATGATTGGGCTTTTTCAATTCTATTTGTTGTTGAAATTTGGACAGATTCATCCATGATTTCTTTCAGTTTATGCAATATAGAAATTTCGGAAAGGTATTCAGAAACAATCGCTTTGTTTGCCTCCTTTATTTCGCTAGGTAATTCTAACTTTAATTCGGTTGTGAGTTCATTTTCAATTGAGTAAACAACAACTCCAAGGTTTTTTAGCCAACTATAAAACGGGCTATCTTCACTTAAATAAAGTTTTGCTCCTCCATAAAGCATCATCATAATAGTTCCAAAACCCTGTTGTCTTTTGTGGGCCATAATTACATGAGAACATTCTTGAATTGTTGAGGTGTATTCCTCAAGTGGCATGAATTCCGTGAGTGGTTTGAAATTGTCACCAATTATTTTAGTGCCCTCATCTAAAATGTATGCTTTATATTCTGCATCGCCATAATTCAATGGAGTTATGACTTTTTGATCCAATCCATCTACTTTTTTTAGTTGGTCGAGAACTACTTTGTGTCGATTACTTGGCGTGCTAGAATTCCCTAAAAGAATAGAGTTTCCTGTGATTTTATAGTCCTTGTTACCACCGATTAAATTGTCTATCGTTTGATAACAAGCTGTTTTCCATTTGGCTTTATGTTGAATTACTTCTCCTAATAAATTAAAGTCAGATTCAAGTAAAAAGAGGCAGATGTCAATTTTTTGAATCGCTTTTTTATAAATAATATTGAAGGTGTAATACTCTTTGAATTGACCGATCAAGCTCGTTTTTGACTTTAACGTTGTGCTGAATTCATCAGAAGATTTCTCGTTCTTTTGGTAGTTCACAAAGTTGTACAAACCATAGCCCCAAAGTCCCCAAATGAAGACTTTTCCATCGTCTTTGGTTTGCTTTATTGCTCTTGCTTTTTCAAAACTTAAGGCTTGAGCAAAAATGATATCTGCAGCTTTAATCTCTTCAAGTAAAGCGCTTCCAACATCGGTAATCTTATTGTTGATTATTATAATGTTCTCAATCTTACTTGCAAATTTTGTCCACTTTTCTGAATCTGATGGTGAGGCTATAACAACATAGCGTTGATTGAAATCTAATTTTTCAAATAGTTCAATAGTCGCTTGACCGATGATAGCAGCGTCGAACAGGTGTAAAAACTTCTTCTCTGAACGCATTATTTGTAGAATTCCTTTATTGATTCACAAATAAAATCCACTTGATCCAATTGAAGGTCGTTGAACAATGGTAGACGAAGAAGACAGTTTTCAAACATCACTGAATTGCTCAATTCTCGTCCGTCATGCTTCTCAGAATAGTACTTGCTATTGTGAAGCGCCAAGTAGTGAAAAACAGCGTGAATTTCATTACTTCTAAGATGCTTTATTAACTCAGAACGTTCGTCAATATCATTCGTAATGATAAAGAACATATGAGCATTGTTCGTAGCGAAATCAGGTAGGCCTGGAATAATGAACTTCCCGTTGTCACTTAATTCTTGCAAGTTTTCTTTGTATCGATTCCAAATCGCTGTGCGTTTGGATTGAATGTCGTCTATATGTTGAATTTGAGCATATAAATATGCCGAAGTAATTTCTGAAGGCAGAAAAGAGGATCCGATATCTACCCAACCGTATTTGTTGACTTCGCCTCTGAAAAATTCAGCACGATTTGTGCCTTTTTCCCACATTATTTCTGCTCGATTCGAATAAGCGTCATCGTTGACAGCAAGTAATCCGCCTTCACCACATTGAATGTTCTTTGTTTCATGGAATGAGAAGGTACCAAAATGCCCAATTGATCCCAATGGTCTGCCTTTGTAAGTGCTGTCAATTGCCTGCGCTGCGTCCTCGACAACGATTAGGTTGTGCTTTTCCGCAAGTGCCATTACGACATCCATATCGCAAGCTACTCCCGCATAATGAACAACGACAATCGCTTTTGTTCTAGGTGTAATGAGAGCCTCCAGTTTCGACGTATCCATATTTGGATGATCGGGCAAGCTATCTACAAAAATTATTTTCGCTCTTTCACGCACAAAAGCTAGGGCAGAGGATACAAATGTATACGATGGAACGATGACTTCATCGCCCTCTTGAATATTACTTAAAAGTGCCGACATTTCAAGTGCATCGGTGCAAGAAGTAGTCAAAAGAGCTTTCTTAAAACCAAATCGTTTTTGAAAGAAGTCTTGGCATAAATTGGTGTGTTTTCCGTTGCCAGAAATTTTACCATTGCGGACGGCTTCAAAGATGTGTTTTTCTTCGTCACCAGTTAGATATGGTCGATTAAAGTCAATCATTTTTCAATCATTTTCTTAGCAGGGACACCTATATATTTTCCAGGCTGATTTATGTCGTTAATTACAACTGCACCAGCGCCAATAGTTATGTTGCCAGCCAAATTTAAACCGTCTATAATTGTTGCGCCAACTCCAATGAACGAGCACTGTCCAACACTCGTGTTTCCGCCCATTTGAACTCCGACAGAAAGAAAAGAACAGTTATCAATGGAATTGTCATGGGGAATGTTGCAGCCTACATTGATCACAACCCCGAATCCAAAATTGCAACGGTGTCCAATGTAAGAATTAGCATAAATCACAGCGCCATCACCAATAATTGCACTTGGTTCAATAACTGATGAAGGATGAATGGCATTTGCAAATGGAATGGTTGATAATTTCTCGAAAAGAGCCTTTTTTGGACCTAAATGATTGTATCCAATTGCAATAATTATAGCATCGAATAACTCATCTTCAAATTTGGAATGAACTTCATCTGTTGTACCCAAAATAGGTGAATTATGAGCAAGTGAATCCGTGATGAAATCATCGAAAAAACCTACTACAGAATCTTTTCCTTCTGAGGTGATAATTTCGAGTACTTGTTTTCCAAAGTCCCCAGCTCCGATAATTGCAATTCTACTCATGTAATATCAAAGTTAATTCTTTTTTCTGATTGATAAATCAAATAGTTTCCTCGGTCATTACTCTTCTTGAGAATAGCCTTGTTTTCTAAGCTCGTTTCGTGTTTAATTATGAAGTTTTCAGAGGGTATTATCTTGTCGAAATCAGTTGAGTTTAATTCATTTCTGAAAATCACTCCTGAACTCCTATTTGTTCCAAAATCAATTCGAATTTCTTCTCCCAAACTCACGTCCAAAACTGCTTTGAGATAGTCAAATCCGGTGGATAATTCAACCAAATCAGATCCGATAAAATCGCCGCCCATTCTAGCACCAATTTCATTGATGTAAATTTTGTTGTTTGCTGTGATTATTAGCTCTGAATGAGAGGCTCCGTTTTCTATTTGAAGAACATCCAATGCCTTCGGGATTAGTGTTCGAATTTCGTCCTGAATAATTGTGTCAAGCGAAGAAGGTTGATGGTGCTCTAATTCAACGAAATGTGGGGCGTTTGTAGTTACTTTGTCCGTAATCGCCAGTATTGTGTGAACTCCATTCTGTGAAATTCCTTCTATACTAACTTCAGTTCCCGATATAAATTCTTCGACGATAACCTCCTTGGCAATTGAGTTCGAAAAAGCAGCTTCAAAGGCTTCTAGCAATTCATTTTTAGACTCGATTTTGGAAACTCCTAAGCTGCCGGACCGATCTACAGGCTTTACTATTATTGGATAATTGAAGTTTTCAATTTCGTTTAAATCATCGGAATTCTTGCACAATGCAAATTTCGCGACGGGCAAGTTGAATTCACTCAAATAATTCTTCATCTCGTGCTTATGTGTAGATCTCAATGAAGAAGAGATTGGATTTCCAATAAGTCCAAGTTCATTTGCTATAAAATTCACGGTAACGACGGCTAAATCAGAGGCAATGGATACCACCGCATCAATGTCTAATGTTCTACAAATGTCTGTTATTTCTTCTTTTTCTAAAATTGAAATCGGAAAAAATTCAGTGCAATGATCTTTGCAAACTGCGCCTTCTGAAAAAGCAAAACAATAGGATTCATAGCCAAGCTTATTTGCCTTTTCAACAATGGGAAGCTGTAAATAGCTCGCTCCAATGATTGCTATTTTTAGATTCTTATTCGCCAAGCTGAGGTTCACTTTTAGTGTCTATTTCTTCATCGGATTCTACCTGGTCAACCTTGTCAGGTTCAAAGGTTAGTAATACGAACAGGAAGGGGAGTAGAATGGCTCTCAGTCTCACGAGTACTCCATATAATCCAGAGGTTAATCCGGTCATGAATGCAATTATAAACACGAAGAACATTGCGAAAATCAGGAATTCATGGCCTCGAATTTGTTTGAATTTTTTGAGCGGTTTTCGCCTAAAAAACAGATAAGTGAAATAGAGGAACATCACACTTTCTAAGCCGTTCAATATCAATGTTGCACTTAAAGATTCCCAAATAAATGGCCTAAATATTCCAGTCATGACCGCCACAGGCATAATTTGAGCCAAACCAACGGGCGTAAACGTAATTTCCCCTAGATCATACCGTTTTGTACCGTAGGTTTCGTTATTTGCGAAATCATTTTGGATAGTTGATGCTTGTTGCACCAGTGAATTTGATTCAAGAAAATCCTCTTCAGACTTTGAAATTACTGAGCCGCCAATTAATGCGATTCCCCCTACAAAAATAAGAGTTCGAACAATTATGACGACATAATCGCCACCGCCATAAACTTTTACAAAACGCGCACTAATTGCAAGCGTGAAAGGGATCATAATTGCAAGGAAAATGAAGTCGCGAATGTGATAGATTAAAACAAGATTAAATAAGAAAAAGATCCAGTTTCTGAGTGTGCTTTTCAAGCTCAAGGAAACGATTTTAAAACCATGATAAACAGCCAACATAGTTGAGATAATTACAACCGTATCTTTGGATATTCCTGAACACCAGAAATTAACTGATGGAAGAAATAGAATACCTAGCGCTAAGTACTTTTCATTGCAAAAATTGTACTGGCGAATTAATGAAAATAATTTCCAAGAAGCCATGGACGCAAAAGCGGAAATTACAACTGTAGACGCCAAATAACTTTTAAGTGTGAAGAATGTTAAAATTGACATGATTTTACTCACGAAAAAGGCTTCAGGTTCTTTGTAAATCCAACTTGGTGGATAGCCAGTTCTTGCATCAAAATAATGTCCCCAATTGCTCATGTCTGGAGTTGTTGTTAAGTTCTCAAAAAATAACTCAGGCGACTTGAAAAACAGATTGTTCAATGCAACCGATCCGTCGTAATATGCAGTGGTGTCACCTCCTCCGTAATAAAAAATATAGAACAATGCGAAAGCCATGCTCGAACCAATCTTCATGTATAAATTGGGCATGAAGTACTTGAAGTGAGGCGTGTTAATTTTTGAATTTCGAATGCCGTAACCAACAACAATGATAATTACCAACCATAAAAAGGTAGGGAAAATATCGGTGGCCAAGAAGTATTTTGATTCCGTCAATTAAGTCGTTCGTTTGTCGAATTTACAATAAATTCTCTTGATTATTGGTGGTGATAAGGTTCGCCCTTGAGAATTGTTAAAGCGCGGTAGACTTGCTCGAAGAAAAGCATCCGAATCATTTGATGTGAAAACGTCATTTCCGAGAGGCTAATTTTACCATCAGCTTTCGCGTAAACTTCATCTGAGAAACCATAGGCTCCGCCAATAATGAACACAAGTGATTTTCCTCCCTGATTGAATCTTTTCTGAATAAATGAAGAGAATCCAACTGAACTGAACGTTTTTCCTTTCTCGTCCAACAAATATACTTGCTCTCCTCCCGATAGTTTAGACAAAAGCTGTTTTCCTTCTTCATTTTTAACTTGGTCTTGAGTTAATTTCCGTGCATTTTTAATATCTGAGAGCTCTATTTTTTCGACAGGGTAGTAGTGTTTAAGGCGTTTTAGATATTCGTTTTCGCCGTCAAGTAAAAATGACTTTCCCGTTTTACCAATACAAATAACCTTTATTCTCATTTGGCGAATTTAATGAATCCCAGTTTAATTCAATGATTAGTAATTCTAGAAAGAAAAATATCGGCATAAATTTTGTAAGTTTGAGTAAGTATCAAAATAAAGATTACCATGGGATTAATTTACTCTTTAGTTACTTTCGTAATGCTTTCGTCAGGTGCAATGGACGTGCCATTTGGATCGGTTGAAAGTGCTTTTAAGTCTGAGAACGCAGAAGGTTTAGTTTCCATGGGGAAGGAAAAAATCTTGATAAACGTAGATGGAACTGAAGGTGTTTACAGTAAATCTCAAGCGACTTTAGTTCTAAAGAAGTTTTTCACGAAATATCCAGCAAAATCATTCAGCTACATTCATAAAGGAAGGGGGTCAAGCGAAGGATCATTCGCAATTGGAACATACACAAGTGGCAGTTCTGAGTTTAGAGTCACTATTCATTTTAAAAAAATTAATGGCAATTTCAAGATTGAAAGTCTAGCCATTGAAAAATAACCTTTCAAAAATTCATTTTTCTTATTGATTTCGCATTATTTTTGATTTATGATAGATCAGATAATAAAAAACGCACTAAATGAAGATATTGGCGATGGTGACCATTCTTCACTTTCTTGTGTGCCTGAAAATGCAATGGGGACAGCTAAACTTATTGTAAAGCAGGAAGGGGTTTTAGCTGGCGTGGAATTGGCCGAACGCATTTTTAAAATTTACGACTCTTCTCTGGAAATCACCAGCTACATTCGCGATGGTCAAAAAGTGAAAGTTGGCGACATTGCTTTTGAAATTTCCGGAAAATCTAGATCTATTTTAAGTACCGAACGATTGGTTCTCAATTTTATGCAACGGATGAGTGGCATTGCTACAAAGACAAGTAAGATTGTTGATTTAATTGAGGGGACAAACGCCAAATTACTCGACACAAGAAAGACAACTCCAGGAATACGCTACATGGAGAAATGGGCCGTGAGAATTGGCGGAGCGTATAATCATAGATTCGCGCTTTACGATATGATAATGTTGAAAGACAACCATATTGATTACGCCGGTGGAGTTGCCCAAGCAATAACTAGAGCAAATGATTATTTAAAAGAAACTGGAAAGGAACTGAAAATTGAAATTGAGGTTCGAAATCGAGAAGAGTTGGAAGAAGTGCTTTCTGTTGGAAAAGTAGACAGAATAATGCTGGACAATTTCACACCGCAAGAAATAGTTGAAGTACTGTCACTAATTCCGAATTCTATTGAAACAGAAGCGTCAGGTGGGATAACTGAAGATACAATTAGATCGTATGCCGAAACGGGTGTGGATTTTATCTCTGTTGGCGCATTAACGCACAGTTTCGAAAGTTTGGATATGTCATTGAAAGCAAGCTTTGAATAGACTTAATCATCCAGCAGCTCAGGATCTTTGGGTTTAATATCCGATAATTGAGCAGGAAGAAGAAATGAGATTCCCAATATGATAGCGCCGCCTATTACGATGTAAAAAGCATAGGGCCATTTCATTAGTGTGAATACCAATCCAATAAATAGAATTATTGATCCAGACCAATAGACAAAATTGTAAACAGGATGGTGTTTTCCAGTTTGAAAAGCAAGAAGGTTAAGAAAAAAACCAACAGCTCCAGAACCAATAAAAATGTATTTGGCCGTTAGAACCGAGATAAATCCTCTTCCAATATCAGTGAACAGAAAAATTGCCATTAAAAATGAAACGCCAAAAGCAGCGCCTGCGATTGACCTTATAATTGACATGTTTTTTTCTCTCTTACTCATTTACTTTTTCAATATAAGATTTTATATCCAATAGAAAGTTGATGTCCTCCTCAATCTTATTTCCAATCACAGCAATATTTGCTCCTGCTGTATGAATTTGTTGGATTTGTTCCAAAGTTCGAATCCCGCCTCCAACGATCATCGGAGTGTTGAGTTTGTTTATTTCTTCGATTACTTCAATAGGAACGTGAAACTTTGCACCGCTTCCCGCATCAAAATAAAGCAGTTTCTTCCCTTGAAGTATTCCAGCCTTCGCCGTATTAAGTATAATACTCACTTTGTCTCCGGGTATCGGAGTCGTTTGACTCACATAAGCTACTGAAGAATTTGTTCCTCCTTCAATTAATATATATCCCGTAGGCAGAACCTCAATGTTCATATCGTATACCTCACGAGCTGATAAGACATGATGTCCAATTAAAAAATCTGGATTCCGACCTGATATAAGACTTAAGTAGAGTAGGGCATCTGCTTTGTTAGATATTTGGTGAGACGCACCGGGGAAGATCACTAATGGGATTTTAGAATTTTCCTTTATGAAATCAACACAGTTGATAAATTCTTCTCTTGAAACTGTACTTCCGCCAACGAACAAATAATTCACATTGGCAAAATGTGCCTTTTTCAAGAGTTCTGAAAGTTTAGAGGTGTCGGCGCATTTTTCCGGATCGATCAAAATTGCAATCTGACCTTTCTTCGAAGATATTCTGTTTAATATATTATTTGCTTCGTTCAACCGCTTCAGTATTTATTGTGATAAACATTCCATTGAATTCAAATATATCCAATTTCACATAAAGTTCATGATCTGGGTTGATAATGGTGCCCTTTATTAATCCATCTGCAGCTTTTGAAATTAGAAGCTCTTCAATAAATAAGATCTCTTTTCTGCCAGCCAGCTTGTATAGGGCTTCTTTCGCTGACCATAATTGAGTTACAACATCTTCATTCATACAGTCAAACAACTCCATTTCAAGTTCCGATAAAAATTTTGATTTGAGTTTGAGAATGTTTTTTCTCGGGAACTCTAGATCTAATCCAACACTATGACGCTTGTTTATGGCTAATCCAACCGTATTCGATGAATGGCTAATCGAAATGAAACCTTCGTCCTTTATATATGGAGCGCCATTCGAATCATAATGAATATGTTCAAATCCAAGATTTTCATGTCTTAAAATGCGTGTCGCGACAAATTCTCTTTTTCTTTTTATGTTTTTGAAGGTATGGTACCGCTCTATTTCAATCGAAGTTAGTTTCTCAAAATAGTTCGCAGGATTGAAATCTTCATACGTGAGTAAAAAAATTTCCGTGGCGTTTCTTTGTATTGTTTCTGTTTTGAAGTCCATTGAATGAGATGTTTACAAAAGAACGAAAAATACATGGAAATCATTAGACATGTATAATTGTTTTGAATTTGTATGTCACAGGGTAATTTTGAATTGAATTTACTCACTACATTTGTTAATAGGAGTTAAAAGATTTGGCTTTTAAATAATTTTAACAAATAGCTATTAAGCTCCTTTTTTTCTATATTTACGCGCTTTACTAGAGCAACTTAGTTTTATAAAAATAAACTGTACTTATGTTACGAAAACTTAACTTAATCCTGGTAAGCTTCTTGCTTACAATGTCCTATGGGTTTTCCCAGACGGGTTTAGGTACCATTAAAGGGTCCATTATTGATGCTAAAACAAAGCAGCCTGTCGAGGGTGCTAAAGTTAAAATTAGCCTTAATGGTACGACTAAAGGTGGTGCTTACACAGATGACGAAGGGAAATTCCAAATCAATTCAGTGTCACCTGGTTCTTACGTTGTGAACGTGAGTAATGACAATGCCGGTTACAAACCCCTTCAATTGGAGGGGGTTATCGTGAGTTCTGAGTCTATAACGTTCCTTGATGGTCAAGAAATAGGTATAGCACAAAACATTCAAGATATTACCGAAGTTCGAGTCGTTGCATATAAGGTACCATTGATTGATAAGAATGGTGGTGCATCTGGAGCGACAATTACAAGAGAAGATATAGCCAGACTTCCAGTTCGTTCTGCAGCAGGTGTTGCTGGAACAGTAGGTGGGGTTAATACGAATGAAGGATCCGGAGATATTAGTGTTCGTGGTTCTCGTTCTGACGGTACATACTTCTATATAGATGGTATTAAAGTTCGTGGTTCTGCGAACCTTCCGAAATCAGCAATTGAAGAAGTAAAAGTAATTACAGGTGGTCTGCCAGCTAACTACGGTGATGCAACAGGTGGTATTATCTCTATTACAACTAGAGGGCCTTCATCAAAGTATTTCGGTAGTATTGAGGGGGTGACTTCTGGATTCTATTTCGCGGGTAAAGATCCATTTGGAGATAATCCTGAGACCGAAGATTACACAGGTAAAGTATTTGGTCTTGATAAATACGCTTATAACTTAGTAGAAGGGATGTTTTCTGGTCCATTGTGGATGCAGAAAGATTCAACTGGAGCTAGAACAAAACCAAGATTAGGATTTCTGCTCTCTGCGAACTTAACGGATAGATTAGATACACGTCCATTGAGTGGTGGGAGTTATAGAGTTAAGAAATCTGTTAAAGATGACTTGTTATCTAACCCTCTTCGCCCAACTTCAACAGGGCAAGGTACATTTCACAATGCGTTGTTCCTAAGGTCTGATGATTTTGAATCAACTCCTTTTAGAATGAATGCAAGAAACACTAACGTTTCTGCTCAACTTAAAGTTGATGTTAATACGGGACCATCTGTAAACCTTTCTTTTGGTGGATCGATGAACTACAGTTCAGGTAATTTATATTCGAGGAGTAATTCTCTTTTGAACTTCTCTAACTTCGGAATTAATAAATCTTTAGATTACAGAGTATTTGGTCGTTTAACTCAACGTTTCCAAAATGATGGTGATAACAGCTCTAAAATCTCTAGTGCTTTTTACTCTCTTATGGTTGATTATACAAAAGAAAAGAGTGATTCGTATGATCCAAAGCACGAGTTCAATCTTTTTAACTATGGTCACGTAGGGACATTTACTACAACTAGAGAGCCTTCTTACGCTTTGAATCCAGTTACAAATGCTTATGAGCAAGATGGATTTAGAGATGTTGAAGTTGCTTTTGATCCATCTGCAACCAATTCAGCACTAGCGGCTATTACTTCTCAGTATTATAACATCTTCGACGGAAGTCCAGAAGGTAACTACGAGAACTTATTCCAAATCCAACAAGGTAACGCATTGAGAAATGGAGATGCTCCAGGAAGCGTTTACAATATTTGGAGTAACATTGGTACACCTTATAACAACTTCGGAAAATTTGAAAACGACCAATTCCGTGTAACGGGTTCTGGTTCTGCTAATATTGGAGACCACTCTTTATCAGTTGGGTTTGAATTCGAGAAAAGATGGGATAGAGGTTGGCAAAATGGATCTACTACAGCTGGTGGTGGAAATGGACCAATCGGAATTTGGACTATTGCGCGTCAATTGACAAACTTCCACATTACTGAGCTTGATGTAAACTCTGGAGTTTCTGAAGAGAAAGATAACTTCGAGTATATCACCTACGATAGATTGAATACAGGGTATGCTTCTGAGTCTGGAACTGGAAACTATGGTGGTGCTGAGCAGAATGACAACCAAACTTTTTTCGATTATAACTTACGAAACTACTTAACTGAAAACGGATACATCACTGGTGGTGTTGCAGGAACTGATTTTATTGATATTGATCAATACGATCCAAATATCTACAGTTTCGATATGTTTGCTCCAGATGAATTGTTGAACGGAGGTAACTCTTTGGTTTCTTACTGGGGATATGATCACACCGGAGAGAAAACAAGTGGTGTTACTAACATATCAAACTACTTTACTGAATTTGATGAAAATGGAAACTACAAGAGATTCGTAGGTGCTTTCCAACCTATTTACATGGCTGGTTACTTAATGGATAGATTTGCATTCAGAGACATTGTATTTAATGTTGGTGTTCGTGTTGATATCTTTGATGCCAACCAACCAGTATTGAAAGATCCTTATTTATTCTACCAAGCTAGAACAGTTGGTGAGGCAAAAGCTTCTACTGCTGCATTTGTTGATGGGAATATTCCTACAGCAATGGGAGATGATTATGTTGTTTATGTAAATGACGTTAATAACCCAACAGCAATTAATGGATTTAGAAATGGTGACGTTTGGTACAATGCACAAGGTGTTGAAATTGAAGATGCTAAATCTATTGAAGGGCCTGGAGGAATTTCTCCTTGGTTGTTAGATCCATCTTTAACGACTCCAACTAAAGACGCATTTGAAGATTACAAGCCTCAAGTGAATGTTATGCCACGTGTTGCATTCTCATTCCCGATTTCTGATGAGGCTTCTTTCTTTGCTCACTATGATGTATTGACGAAGCGTCCAACTTCTGGATTCCGTTTTGATCCTTTCGAGTATCAATTTATCCAAGCAAGAAGTGCAACAATTAGAAATTCAAATTTGAAACCGGAAACAACTGTTGATTACGAATTAGGTTTCCAACAAGTTTTATCAAGAACTTCTTCATTGAAAATTTCAGCTTTCTACAGAGAACAAAGAAATCAAGTTCAGTTACAAAGTATCTTCTCTGCATATCCTGCTACTTACAGTACTTATGGAAATAGAGATTTCGGAACTGTAAAAGGAATGACGATTGCTTACGATTTACGTAGAACTGGAAACATTAGAATGACTGCTAACTATACGTTACAGTTTGCTGACGGAACAGGTTCTGATGCAACATCTGCACAAGGTTTGATTAATGCAGGGCTACCTAACTTAAGAGCAATCTTCCCGTACTCATTTGATCAAAGACATGCATTCGCTATTACTTTTGATTACAGATATGGAGAAGGATCTGATTACAATGGACCAATGATTGGTGACTTTGCTTTATTCCAGAATACTGGATTGAACATTGTTTCTAACATTTATTCAGGTTCACCTTATTCAGCGCAAACGGCAATTACAAACGAAGGTTTGTTTAGCCCGCAAGCTGCTGGTTTGTCTGGAACAACAAATGGTTCACGTCTTCCTTGGTCTTACAGACTAGATCTTCAATTGGACAGAACATTCAACATTGAATTCGGAAAAGAAGATCATAGAAAAGCAACATTCTTGAACGTATATGTTCGTGTAACAAACTTACTTAACCAATTCAATATCTTAAACGTGTATAGAGCTACTGGAAACTGGGATGACGACGGGTATTTAGCTGCCGCAGCTAGTCAGTCATCAATCCAAAACCAATTGGATGAACAGTCTTTCAGAGATTATTACACAATGAAGATTCAAAACCCGTTCAATATCAGTTCACCTAGAACAATCCGTTTAGGGGTTAAATTTGATTTTTAATTCATAATTCGAAAAAAACATTATGAAAAAGCAACTAATAGCAATTATTCTTGGCGCAACAACAATGTTGTGGTCAAATGACGCTTTATCCTACAAAAAGGATAGCGGAAAATCGACAGGAAGCAATGGAGGTGGTAGCAACGCTACAATAAACGCCAAAGGAGCCAACTGTTCGCCCGCTACAGCGAGTATTACAATGAACTTTAACGACGTTAGTGCGTTCATTGAACAAGGTGGTAGTATGTTTCAAAACCGTCAAGAAGGCGTTGCAGCGTATGAAGTAGGTGGAGACAACCTTTTCGCAATTTACGCTGGAGCTCTTTGGATGGGTGGAACAGATGTTAACGGTCAGTTGAAATTGGCTGCGTTGAAATTCCGTGCTGGAAATGATTTCTGGCCTGGACCTTTAACGGTAACTCCAGGAACGGGTAACTATGATCCTTCACAGCCAATTGGAGATGGAGCGATTAGAGATTTTGGTGAAGCGAATATTGATCCTGATCAATGTTTGTTTTATGATAAGTTCTATACGATTCGTAAAGCAGAAGTTATTATGTACACTATTTGGTGGGAATGTGAGAATGGAGTACTACTTCCTGAGGATTGTTTAGATGTAATACCTCCTTCTGATGAGGTTCTTGCTAGAATTACTTCATGGCCGGCTCACGGACGTGTAGATTTAGGTCAAGATTATTGGTTGGCTCCTTTCTATGATAGAGATGGTAGTGGTGATTACAATGCAACTCAAGGTGATACACCATGGTTTGATGATATTTTAGATCGTGATGATGTAGAATGTGGAATTGATAGAAGAATTACTTTATACGGTGATGAATGTCACTGGTGGGTATTTAATGATAAAGGAAACATTCACACTGAAACAAACGGTGAACCGATCGGAATGGAAATTCGTGCTCAAGCTTTTGCTTTCGCAACGAATGATGAAGTGAATAGAATGACTTTCTACAATTATGAAATGATTAATCGTGGAACTCAAACATTGTTTGACACATACTTTTCTCAATATTTAGATTGTGACGTAGGTAACTTTGCAGATGATTTCGTTGGATGTGATGTCTCTAGAGGATTAGGATATACATACAATGCTGATGCATTGGATGAGACAGCTTCAGGTAACCAAGGTTACGGGGAGAATCCTCCAGCAATCGGATGCGACTTCTTTGAAGGACCTTACCAAGATGCGGATGGTAGAGATAATGTTGGACCGTATATCGATCCAGCTACAAACTTACTAGTGACTCCTACGGTTAACGAGGCAATCGCCGATACAGGAATTGTATACAAAGGTATTGGTGTTGGATATGCTGATAGTATTGTTGATAATGAGCGTTTCGGAATGCGTCGATTTACATATTATACGGCAGCAGCTTCTTACCCTCAATCGGATCCAAATTCAGCAGCTGAATTCTACAATTTTATGAGCGGTACTTGGGCCAATGGTTCTGAGATGTTTTATGGAGGTACTGGCGCTGCAGGTTCTGCAGGAGTAACAACTACTCCATCGGATTATATGTTCCCTGGAGATTCAGATCCTTTACATTGGGGAACTGCAGGTGCTGATTTAGGTTTTGATTGGAGTGAATCTGACCCTGGAAGTGGAACACCTAACGCAGGTGGTGATAGACGTTTTGTTCAATCAGCGGGTCCATTTACATTGAAGCCTGGTGCAACGAATAACATTACCGTTGGTATTGTTTACGGTAGAGGGGCTGACGGAGATCCATTCTCTTCAGTGAATGCTATGAGAAGTGCAGATACGAAAGCTCAAGCTTTGTTTGATGCTTGTTTCAAGATTCTTTCTCCTCCAGCTGCTCCAAGGTTGATAATTCAAGAATTGGAGAACCAATTGGTGTTAATGATTGATAATCCTACATCTTCAAACAACTATGAAGAGGCTTACGCTGAAAAGGATGAAATTAATATTACTGATCCAGGTGTTGATCAATTCTACAGATTTGAAGGATATCAAATTTACCAAATGATTGATGATGAAGCAGGTGTTGGTGACATTACCGATGTTTCAAAAGCACGGTTAGTTGCACAATGTGATATCGAAAATGGTGTTGATAGACTAATTAACTTCGAATTTGATGAAGATTTAGGATTTTCAATTCCTGTAGAGAAAGTTGATGGTGCCGATGAAGGTATTAAACATACATTCTTAATTCAAGAAGATGAATTTGCACAAGGAGATAAGATTTTAGTAAATCACAAAGAATATTACTTCATCGCTACTGCTTATGCATACAATAACTTTGCTGAGTACGATCCTAATGATCCGTTGTTACTTCAAGGTCAGAAGATCCCTTATATTTCTTCTTTCTTAAGCTATGATGGTGCTGCTATTACTTCTGTACCTGGTGTTCCTCATAACCCAACTCCAGAGGCTGATGGTACTTCACAAAATATCGCTTACGGTTCTAGCCCAATTATTACAAGATTGGATGGACACGGAAATGGTAATCGTGCATTGGAATTGACACAAGAATCTAAAGATTATATCATTAAGAATGGTTACATGGAAAATCCTTCTTATGATTACGGAAAAGGTCCAATTAACATTAAAGTGGTTGATCCATTGAATGTTGCTGACGGTCAATACGTATGTAAATTTAGAGATTACAATGTATCTCAACGTAATGGGGCGGATACGGCATCTTGGATAATCATTAGATCTTATATGGAAGATGGTGTAGCCATGACGGATTCAATTACGTCTAGCTTAACTATCGACTCTAAGAACGAACAAATTATCCCTGACTGGGGAGTGTCTGTTGAGATTCACCAAAATTTATATTTTGATCCAGCTGGAACATCAGGTGGTACAGAAGTGAAAACAACTGAATTGATCAGTGCTTCTATTGATTTTGAGGATAGTTCTAAAATTTGGTTAAGCGTCGTTCCTGATAATGATGCATTCTATCCTACGAACTGGATTCGCTCTGGAACATACACAACTGATGATTTCGGAAACGATCCTTCTGACTGTATTGATCCTACCGCAACTTTCTATAGAGATTATTTAGATCCATGTAACTATAAGGATTGGAATGCTCCTGCTAACTTTGCCGATCCAGACAAACAATGGTCTTCAATCTTAGGTGGTGGAATTGCACCTCATAAAGTAGTTGGATACGAAGCTAGCTTCATGCCAATGGCTTATTACAACTATGCGACGCCTACTTCTGCTAAGAATGCTGCATCAATTAGTTTCTTGCCAAGTGTTGATATTGTTATTACTTCAGACAAATCACTTTGGACGCGTTGTCCAATAATTGAATTGGGAAGAAGTTCTGCGTTGAACGTTGGTGGTGCAGAACCAGGACAGATGCGTAAAAGTACTTCTGTAAACAAGAATGGTACGACTGCTGGAGAAACTACAACAGGTATGGGTTGGTTCCCAGGATATGCAATTGACTTAGAGTCTGGTGCACGTTTATATATGGCGTTTGGTGAAAACTCATTCTTAGTTTCAGAAAATGGAGCGGATATGATTTGGAATCCTACATCAAGCCTTGTTGATAATGGAGGAACTCCATTAATGGGAGGTATGCACCCTGTATATGTTTATAGCTACAATAACAAAACGATAAACAACTACATTGTTGGATACGATCATCCTGCTTATACTCCTGCTTTAGCTGAGAATCTTGCGACGAATCAATTGTATCAAGATATGTTACTTGTAGAAGCGAACAACACTACTCAAAAGCGTTACACATACGGAAGTATTAGCTGGGTAGCTTACCCGCTTGCTTCTCCTGGATATACAATTGATCCTAACAACATTGAAACAGATGTACAAATTAGCTTACGTGTAAGTAAAGAGTACAAAAACTTCACTGCAACTGGTCAGAATGGTGGTTTACCAATGTATTCTTGGGACATGGCAGATATTGCTACGGAAGTTGGTAGTCAAGATCAGTTAGTAAGTGCGATGGATATGATCAACGTAGTTCCTAATCCTTACTATGCATACTCTGAGTACGAAAGAAACAGATTGGATACTAAAGTGAAAATTACAAACTTACCTGAAAGATGTACTGTTAAGATCTACAGCACGAATGGTAAACTAGTTAAAACGTTCAAGAAGGACAATCCAATTACATCACTTGACTGGGATTTGAATAACTTTAGAGGTATTCCTGTCGCAGGAGGCGTTTACTTGATACATATTAATGTACCAAGCGTAGATGGCTCAGAACCAATGACGAAAGTCTTGAAGTTCTTCGGAGGTATGAGACAAATTGACTTACAAGGTATTTAATCAGATTTTAAAGAAAGTTGAAATGAAATATTCAATGTTAAAAATAAAAAGTGCGTTTATTGTTGGAGCGGCAGTTATGTCAAGCTTCGCAGTAAATGCAGGTAATGAGGATCGTGTTGGGTCTGCGGGAGCATCTCACATGTTGGTTAATCCATGGGCAAGAAGTTCTGCCTTTGGTGACGCAGGAATCTCAAGTGTTAATGGTCTTGAAGCAACGTTTACGAACATTGCTGGACTGGCATTTACGGATAAGACTCAAATCAAGTTCAATTATAGTAACTGGATGGGAAATGCGGGTATTGCATTTAACAGTGCAGGTATTGCACAGAGAGTTTCTGAAAATAGTGTTATCGCTGTTAGCGTTCAGTCAATGAATTTTGGAGACATTCAAATTACAACTGTAGCGAATCCAGAAGGTAATATTGGTTTCTTCTCTCCAAGAGCAAATGTTTTCAATATTGGATATGCGAGATCATTCTCGAAATCAATTTATGGTGGAATTAACTTTAAGGTTATTTCAGAAAACATCTCTAACTTGAAAGCGAATGGTGTTGCAATTGACGCAGGTATCCGTTACGTTACTGGTGAGCAAGATCAAATAAAATTCGGAATTGCCTTAAAAAACGTAGGTCCAGTTATGAGATATAAAGGTGATGGATTGGCAAATCAAATTAATTACGTATCAACTGGTGTTCTTGCAACGTTAGAACAGAGATCAGCTTCGTATGAAATGCCATCTTTACTTAATATCGGTGGATCTTATGATTTCATCTTTGATGAGCACAACAAGCTTGGAATTGCATTAGGGTATACGGCTAACTCATTCTCTAGTGATCAATACCGAATCGGTGCTGATTATAAAATGACAACTGAGAAATTGGCTTTCAACCTTAGAGCTGGCTATGTATACGAGAAAAACCTTTTCTCTGCAGAAAACAGATCGAATGCTTTGATTGGTCCAACTGCTGGTTTCTCAGTAGATGCATTGATTGGTGATAACAAGACTGCTTTAGGAATTGAGTATACAACTCGTTTCGCTGGTGTTTTTGGAATCATTCACACAATTGGAGCTACAATTAGCTTGAAATAATAATAGAAATTTATTATATTTGAATAACAGGAGAGTCCGTATTGGGCTCTCTTGTTTTTTGTTATAATACCAAAGGATTATGTCTGACTTAACATACTATACGGCTGAAGGCCTAAAAAAATTAAAGGATGAATTGTTTGAAATGGAAACAGTTCAACGACCTTCTATTTCAGCTCAAATCGGTGAAGCGATTGATAAAGGTGATTTATCTGAAAATGCAGAGTATGACGCTGCAAAAGAAACTCAAGGAATTATTGAAACGAAAATTGCCAAGCTTAAGAATATTATAGCGAACGGTAGAATAATTGATGATTCTAATATTGACAGTACCAAGGTGTTTATTCTTTCTACGGCAAAAATTAGGAATGTAGAGAATGGTCAAGAGATGACCTTCACAATCGTTGCTGAGAATGAGGCCGACTTAAAAAGTAAAAAAATTAGTATTGATTCTCCATTTGGAAAAGGTTTACTTGGTAAGTCCGTTGGTGATGTCGCTAACATTGTTACCCCAGGTGGCGAAATGAAGTTTGAAATTTTAGAGATTACGCGCTAATGGGATCACTTTTTTCTAAAATTGTTAGTGGCGATATTCCATGTCATAAAGTTGCCGAGAATGACAAGTTCCTCGCTTTTTTGGATCTCAATCCATTGAGAGAAGGACATACCTTGGTTATCCCTAAGGTGGAAATTGATTACATCTTTGATGTAGAAGATACTTTACTAGGAGAAATGATGATTTTCTCTAAATGTGTAGCAAAAAAAATAAAGGACACATTTCCTTGCAATAGAATTGGAGTAACTGTAATTGGGCTAGAAGTTCCACATGCCCATATACATTTGATTCCTATAGACACCCTTGATGACATGAATTTCTCTAAAGAAAAAATGTCTCCTTCTCAGGAAGAATTAGCGCATACTGCCTCGATTTTATTAAAGGCATAATCCATCTAATTTTAATTCCTCACAATATTGGAGTGAATTTTGTTGTTAATCTATTTATAGATGGCATATTTAGAATAAACTAGAATTCACTTACGACATGATCAAAAGATTA
Source organism: Crocinitomicaceae bacterium (assembly GCA_047630755.1). Classification (GTDB taxonomy): domain Bacteria; phylum Bacteroidota; class Bacteroidia; order Flavobacteriales_D; family Crocinitomicaceae; genus UBA4466. Next base: position 353,572 of record JBLHYG010000005.1, read on the forward strand.
CTTCTTTCCTTATATATTATTTTTTGTGCGGCATCTGCAGAAGCAGGTAAAGATAAGCCGGATGTAGGGCCAATGAATGTTCTATTCATAGGAAATAGTTATACGCATATGAATAAGATGCCGAAGATCTTTGAGAAAATCGCTCAGTCTCGTGGAGTTGATATTAACGTTGAGATGAGTGCCGAAAGTAGTCATACGTTTAATATGCATAGTAAACGTGAAGCAATGTTCGAGACAATAAAGAGCGAAAAATGGGATTATGTGGTTCTCCAAGGCTTCAGTAGAGAATTGAGTGAATCGCGCAGTTACATAGATACCGCATCCGTTCCCTATATCGGAATTATTCTCGATTCTATTTACAACAATAATCCTTGTACCAACGTCCTTTTGTATATGACTTGGGGCTATAAGAATGGATATAGCGAAAGAGAAGAAGTTAGCACAAATGAAAGGATGTCTGATTCGATTAGAGTTGGATATGAGTATATCTCAGAGTTGTTTAATCTGCCAATTGTTCCTGTAGGACCTGTTTGGAGAGATTTCAGAGCTTCAAATAACGAAATAGAGCTCTATCATACCGATTTGGCTCACCCATCGTCTTATGGCTCTTATATGATTGCCTGTTCATTTTATTCAGCAATGTTTAAAGAATTGCCAGAAGATGCCTATACCGGTTCGATTGGTAATGATGAGGCTAAGCTACTACAAACTTCGGCTTACAATTATGTCATGAAGAACGTAGACACTTTTAAGCTGAATCAAAACATGCTAAGTGTAAGTTTTGAAAGAACGGAAATGGGCAAGTATTATGCTACTTGTAAAGCAAATTATCCAAATGCTGAATCAGTTACTTGGGATTTCGGAGATGGTTTGAGTTCAAAATCATCGGATATCAAGCATCAATACAGTAAAGCTGGAGAGTACTGGATTATTTTAACAATAAAAGATTTCTGTGGTGAACGAAAGGAGAAAAGAATGGTGAAGTTTGACAAGCCCAAATGTCCTTCGCGAAAAAAGAAATCAAAGCTTAAAGTAGTATCAGACTCGACTAAGAAGGTTTAGTTTATTTGTTCAACGGAGAACGCAATCTTTCGATAAGAAATGTAAAGCCGATATTGATCCATTGAAGGGCTTTGCTCAGAACTGCTTTAATTTGTTCTAAATACTTGATGATAAACACAAATAGTATTACGAATCCAGCTGCACCTAACCCAGAAGCCCAAGGCCCGAAGGTGTGATTAATATCATCTTTCAATCCAAGGGCATGAACCAAGACGTAGAGAAGCAGCATGTGAACGACATAGATTGTAAGTGTATTCTGTCCAATTTTCAAGAAGAGGTTGTCGCCCTTTATTTTGTCTCCCCATGCATTATCAATGTAAATTAATAAGCTGAGAATAATTAGAACCATTCCTAACTTTTCGTACAACCTTCTTAAGCCGGCGATTCTGAAATCTGAACCGTCAAATATTGATTCAAGTGCCACATCCATTGTTCCCAGTATTTCAGGGGAAAAGAAGTACAGCAGCGCCCCGACAATCGTAAAAGTCATCGGGAAATAGAGTTTCTTTATGTGCTTATGACAATCATGCAGTAAAGCACCGATCATTGCACCAAACATTGTAAAAGCAACAAACGGCACGGTTGGGAAGTGAATGATAATTCTTTCATCTGGGAAAAAATAACCGATAACAGAATACCATGCATGTTCAGGCCCGCTCATTCCATTAGGCATTTCAACAACAACTGGGAAATATGCAAAGATACTTGTTCCTGCGACAAAGAAATAAATCCAAAGCGGTATAACTTTCACCAGTTTATAAATGGCGTAAATCACCAGCATGGAAAGTATTCCAAACGCAATACATTCTAGGACATGAAAGGCATTGAACTGCACAAGGAACCCCCAAAAGAATAATTCAACGACTCGTTTTAATCCTTTTCGAATTCGCTTATTTTCAAGCAAACCTTCTTCTCTCTTTTTTAGAAGCAAGTAAGTGAAGATCAATCCAGTTACTGTTAAGAATATTGGTGCTGTAAAGTGGCGCATGAATTGCCAAGCAAAGTAAGCTGTATTGCTTGTGTCGCGAACCTCCATAACAAGAGTTTCATCAATAAAATGCCCTTCCAACATCAACAGGATCGCAATTGAGCGCGCCATGTCAATGAATTTTAACCTCACCTTCGGTATTTTCGTTGGGATTGTGGACATAATTTGATTAGAGCAATTCTGAACTTTTAATTAGTGTCAACTACTTAAGATTTCATCAAGTTGGGGGAAATCAATCGTGGAACGTAGAGTAAAACATTTTTTATTTGAACTCTGAAGTGGGTAATCACACCAAAGAATAAAATGAAGATCAAAGCTCCAAGTGCTGCTTCACCAAAACTTAACGGCTCTCCACTCTCAGGATTCTTATTGTAAATTGATTTTATTCCGAAGCCAAAGAGACTGCCGTAGAGCAACATGCAATGTACAATGTAAATATTCAAGGTATTCTGTCCCATTTGAATAAAGAATTTGCCTTTAATTTTAATGAATTGTTCAGCATACATAAGGACTCCGATAAATATAATGATATACATCATACGCTTATACAGCCAAAGACCTCCAACAAATTCATACTGTGATTCGAATGCACTGGATAGGGCCATGGTGATACCTCTAATGATTAGAATAACCAAAAAACAGCCAATTACAAAGACCGCTGGAAACCAAACTTTTTTAATGTATTTTGAATATTCTCTCATCAATGATCCGATACTTGCTCCAAGTAAAATGAAGCCCATGTTTGGGAAAATTGGAAATACAGAACCGTAGTCAGGGCTATGAATCATGTATTGAATAAACAGCGGAGCACCTTGAGGAATCGAAGTGTCTCCGTAGGAATTTATTATAGGGTAGATTGCAAAAACGGTAACCCCCGCGATGAATAGAATTAAAGAGAACTTTATCTTTTTGAAAACGTGATGGACACCATAAAGTGCTATGAGTACCAAAAGCCCCGTTCCAATGCACTGAAGCACGTGGAAAGTGTAAATGTTCGAGCCAAAATCTCCACCACTTTCATACATATATCGAAGGTTCAATTGCAACGCGTAACCCCAAACAATTATCATAAGTCCACGCCTCCATCCTTTGCTTACTCTTTTTTGCTTCCAAAATGGCTCGCCTTTATGTCCCATTAGAAGATATCCAAGGACAAGTCCAGTTATTGTAAAGAAGAGGGGAGCGGTATAACTTCTCAAGTGGTACCAGAAATCAAGGAAGAAACTGCCAGAAGTTTTATGTGCTGCCATGGCCTCATTGAGAATGTCATAATCCTCGTATGTCAACGTGATGAAATGCCCTTCAAGCATAAATATGATGGCAAAACTTCTTGCTACATCGATAAACTTTAATCTTGAATCCGCTAGTTTTTCTTCTCCCAAAACTTTAATTCTTAATCTCTGTGGAAATGTATAATCTTAATTCTTCCTCAGAACTTTCAAGTTGCAAATATATAGACTTAACTGTAAATCCAAGTAAGTTAGTTGTATCAACTTCCATTTTGACTTTTGTCGACTCGCCAGGTTGCAATGTTTTGTTCTCTATCTCGCTCGTGGTGCATTCGCATGGGGTCCGAACATTGGAGATCGTAATGGGCTCGTTCGATGTGTTTGTTACCGTGTATTCGCTTTTAAGAATGTCGCCTTTTTTTGTTTCTCCTAAGTCAAAAACAGGCTCTTCAGTTGTCAAGGCGAACTCGGTGCTGTCTTCCAAATAAGTAACGCTTTGTATTTCGATTTTCCGTTCTTTGGCTGCGGCTCTTGAGTACACTGAATTTTGAACATCGTTTGGATTGTCGCTCGTTTCCTGATCTGCGGTGTATTCTCCAAAAGGCACTTCAGCAAAGACAACTTTACCGCCGTTTTCAGCCGTATCATCCAAATATTTCGCGAAAATTCCATTGTCGTATTCTCTCATGTAGTTTACCAAAGAAGAAATCCTACGCTTCGTCAAGTTTACATTGTATTTCGTTTTTGCTAATGGACTTGCGAATCCTTTAACCGTGATCTTGATTTTTGCGCCTTTGTCCAACTCTTTAATCAGTAGATCCCTGAATAGCTCAAGGTCCTTAACGCCTTGATCAACGTATTCCATAAAGAAGCTTTCAATGTCTTCTTTCGCCTCTTCTGATTTGTCTCCGGTTAAGCCCTTCGCATATTCGTTTTTGTACTTATCCAACATCGCAGTGTATTTATCATACGATGTGATATAATTGATATTCGTTGAAGTCGCCCAAGAATCAGGATTGGGTCTGTCGTTGTGGAAATACAAAGTCACAGGAAGACGTTTGTTCAAGTCTTCAAGCGTTTCTGTAGGCGTTGGAGGGATAATAATTACGGGTGGCTTCAAAGCGAAAATATCGCTACAACACGTTATGTTTTTGCTGTAAAGGACTCCAACTCGATTTGAAGTTACGTACCCCGTATCAACATCTTTGAAATAGTAAATATCGTTTGCGCTACTGTTAACAGGTAGTCCAGCGTTTATAGGTTTCTCAAATTTAGAGGTGAACTCCGAATAAAACACATCGTATCCTCCAAAACCGTTGTGCCAAGACGAGGCAAAATAAAGACGCTTGGCTTCTTTGTCCCACCAAGGAGTAATGTCGTTGTCAACCGTGTTGATTGTTTTTATCGCTCGAACTTTTCCGAATTCATTTCCGTTTCTGATAACACTATAGAACAAATCCAATCCACCTTTTGATTCTTCGCGGTCTGAGGCAAAAATTAGAACTTCCTTGCCATCAAATTCCGCGATGCAGGGCATTGTGGTATTTGCACCAGCCTCATTGATAATCTCACCAAGCGAGTCGATATAGGTCCACTGATTGTTCGAGTACTGCGCAACCATAATCTTGCATTTATAGTTGTAGCCGCTTTCCGAACATTGACTGTAATAAAATCGATTTCCATCTTCTGAAAAAGTACCATTTCCAGCGTTGAATTTCTTTTGAAACAAGGCTTGAATCTTTTCAGATTGTCTAAAATCAGTATTTTCCATTTCACTTTTATACAAGTTGGTATGGTATCCAGCCGAATAAACCTCTTCAGCCGCACTTATTGAATCTGCGCGCAGACTGGAGAATAACAATTGATTGTTGTAAATCCCATGACCAAATTCGGAATTCTGCGTATTCACTGTTTCTGGAAGACGGTCGAATGAAACATTGGCGGTATCAATTGTAGAAGACTTCGCCCATACTGTACTTTCAACTTCCTTTTTGGCTTTTATATAGAGGTAGCTCTTTTTGTCTTTGTAGTGTTTCTTTTTCGCTCGTTTGAAGGTCGCCAAGGCCTCATCGTATTTGCCATTTTGCTTTTGCATTAAACCCAAATTCAATAAACTTGCTGGATAGATTTGAGCCGACTCTTTCTCATACACAATCGCGTAATAGTATTCTGCCTTGCGGTAATTTTTATAAGCCTTTTGTGTCTCAGCGTATTTCCAAATGATGTCAACGGAATTAGAGTCCAGCTTCATTGCCTTTTCATAGTATTGAATCGCATAGAAATAGTCGCCTTTGTCGTATTGTTCTTGAGCGAAATCCAAGTACTTACTTAGCATGTTTTGAGACATACTTGGCAAAGCAATAAACACGAAAAGGATGGCTAGATATAATCTGGACATATTCGATGGATGATTTTTTTAGGTTTAAATCGATTCAAAATATACCGAACTGCAAATTCTATTCCTCCTCTCGCATTACTTGCTGGAACTAATTTTGAAAAGTTTATGTCGTAACTAATTCCAACAAAAAGAGATTGATAATCCATTCCTACGGATAAGTATGCGGCGTCTCTATTTCTGTAGAACAGGCCACCATAGATTGCACGGTATTCACCTAAGCGATCGACCAAAGTATACTTGGCTCTGGCTCCAATTATATTTTCTCTGTACAGTGCAATTCCTTTGGCCCCTTCTCCCTTTTTTCCTTGCATAGAAACACTTATTGTCGGAAGAATATCCCAATCAAAGTGAACTTTAAATAATCCTTCTCCGAATATGTTTAAGCGCATATCTCTTTGAACAACATCATTGTAGAACCCTTGATTCGGTTTGTTTAAATTGAAAACACCAACTCCAGCAGTAAATTTGAATCGCTTGTCGCGGTAATAATTGTAAACGGCTCCAACCCCAATTGAAAAATTTGTCTTTTTATCAGATGTCAAGAGCTCACCGGTAGGAAGTCCAGGATTAAATGAGATTCCATCGTACTGATTGTCAAAGTAAAAATTATTGAAGACCAATTGCCTGTGATTCATGCCAATATTAACCCCAGGTCGGATGGTATGCATGGAGTCTGAGCTTAGTTTGAATTGATACGAAAGGTTTGCTTGGATTTCGGTTGTTCTGAATTTTCCGTCTCCAACTGCATCATGAAATAACATGAGTCCAGCGCCAATTGCAGGATTTGACATCAATTTTGCATCTACTGTCGCGTTGATTGTGCTGAAAGGAACGGTAACGCTTCTCCATTGATCGCGGTAATTTCCTACGAATCGAACATCGCCGTTAAAATTACCAGCATTACCAGGGTTTTGAAAAAGTGGATTGTCGTTGAATTGAGACCAATGAATGTCTTGGGCTCCCGAAAGGAAGGGCAAAATCAGCAAGAATAATAAATAGTAGACTTTCTTCAATGGTCAAAATTGAATGATGAAGATACGAAAAAAGGAATGTTAGCGCAACTAGTTACTTTGATTCTAAATACATGAGGAATATTACCAACCCAATAACGAACAATAAAAGGAAAAGTTTTGGGTCGCGGTAGAGTGGACGTTTGCCTCTTTTAACTACCTTTTCGTAGCTGTGGTGAAGGCGTGTGAAGTCCTTCTGGCGCTTGATTTGCTCGTCAGTTGGCGATAGCTTCTTTGGGTCTTTATTTAAAGTAAACTTTCTCATTTATTCTCCTTCCACATTTTACCTAATTTCTCTAATATTCTATAGGTTCTCATTTTAGCGTTTGCTTCTGTAATATCGTAAATTTCAGCGATTTCTTTAAAACTCATGGCTTGAAAAAAGCGTAATTCAATCAAGTCTTGTTGTTCTGGCTTTAATCCATTGACACATTCAACGAGCATTTCTTGCTGCTCAACCGACATGTGACTGGATAGATTTGCTTCTCCTGCCATATCTTGAAGTCGGTTTTCATCAATTGAAACGGAAATGTTCTTTTTCTCTTGCCTGAAAAACATTGAAACTTCATTCTGAGCGATCCGGTAGAGCCAACTGCTAAACGGAAATCCACGGTCTTCGTATTTCTCCAAATTCGCCATCGCTTTGATAAAGGTTTGCTGGGTTAAATCACCTGCAACATCTTCATTTCCACCTAGACGTTTAAACACGAAACGAAATATTTGGTCGAAGTAGCGATCGTACAAAACCCCGAAATACTTACTCTTCTTTTTCGCAAGAGCAATTATCTCAGATTCGGTTAATTCGCTAATTTTTTTCTTTCGAGCCAATGAATTCGATTTTGCTAGGATAATGTTCCAATTCGGAAAAGTAACACTTTTATAGATTAGATTTCTCGATCAGTTCACTTTTCGAATAATCTAGGGATCGAACACCGACGAAGTCAGTAGCGTAGCGAATCGAGAAGTCGATTTATGGCGTACTCAATGAAACTGGAATAATTTTTCCGTTCATCCATTGGTCTGCATTTAGTGAAAAGTCAACAATGTACTCCGCCATTTTTTCAGCAGAAACAGGTGCTTGATATCCAGGGAAAGCTTCTTCTAACATTTCTGTTTGAGCCGCACCTAGCGCTAAGCAATTCATTTTTATTTTGCTGTCTTTGTATTCTTCTGCGAACAATTCGGTAAAACTACACAGCGCCGCTTTTGAAGTGGAGTAGGCCGTCAGTCCCGGGAATTTAACGCTTCCTTGAAAACCTCCAACAGAGCTAATGTTCACAATGTGACCGGAGTTCATTTTACCAAGAGCCGCTTGAACAGTTTCCATTACGGAAATAACATTCACACTATAACAGTCCTCGAAATCCTCTCGGGTTAATTCTGTGAAGGGCTTGTTTACAAGAAGTCCAGCGTTGTTGATCAAGATGTCAATTGATTCCAATTCAGAAAAGATTGCCGTACATTTTGAACGGACATCTTTTGTATTCAAATCGAGTGCGTGGCATTTAACGTTATCATATTTAGAAAATGCCGCATTCATTTTATCGACATTTCTAGACAACGCTAAAATCTGATTGTTGGTATCCGAAGCGAATAAATCCACCATCGCTTTTCCAATTCCTCGGCTGGCACCTACAACGACAATTGTTTTAGGCTTCATCGTAATTCACTATTAATGATTCACTAGCTGCGTGCGATTGACACGTTAAAATAAAACCTTCTTCAATTTCAGAGTCCGTCAATGAGTAATTCAATTTCATTGAAACTTTACCTTCAATTACTTTTGCTTTGCATGTGCTGCAAACGCCACCTTTACATGAGTATGGAGCATCAACTCCATTCTTAATTGCAGCATCTAAAACGTTTTGATTGGGTGACATTTCAAATTTTGTCTCATCTCCATCAATAATAACAGTGACATTTGATTTTCCCTCAAACGAAGTGTTTTCTGGTTTTGTTTCCGACTTCATCAAAACCGGATCTGTAAAGAGTTCGTAGTGCACTTTATCATCAGAAACACCGAACTCTTTCAAAGTATCTGCAGCGTCTTTAATTAGTTGCTCAGGTCCGCACATTAAAAATGCATCTGACTTAAGAATTTCCAAATTGGATTTGATCAACGCTGTAAAAGATACTTTGTCGATTCTTCCCTTTTCAAATCCATCTTTGCTTTCTTGACTTAAATAATAAGTTGTCGAAGTATTTTTCAAAGCATCGAGATCGCTTTTGAAAATCACAGATTCCTCCGTTTTACTTCCGTAAAGCAATTGCATTTTAGCACCTTTGGATTCAATGTCCTTTGCAATAGACATGATTGGTGTGATTCCACTTCCCGCCGCAATGGCAACAACATTGTTTGCAGAACTAGGGCGAACAAAACCACCTTCTGGAACTGAAACGAATACTGCAGTTTCTGCCGCAGCAACTTCATTGAACCAAACTGAAACCGTTCCGTTTTGAACTTTCTTTACTGCAACAGCTAAAGGCTCGCCTTTTCCACTGCAAATTGAATACGATCTTCTGTGCTCTTTACCGTTAACAGTAATTGCAAAATTTATGTATTGACCAGGAACATAAGAAAATGCCGAAGTCAAATTACTAGGGATTTCTAATTCTATTTTTACCGTGTCGGGAGCAACTTTTGTAACTGCCTTAATTGCGATTGAATGAAACCCACGTGGAGCTTTATTCGAATCTGATTTACTAAATAACTTTTTAAACAATGCCATATTTATTCGTCAAATGAAACTATTAATTTATCACTAGTGGGGTGCGCTTGGCACGTTAGGATGAAGCCCTCTGCAACCTCGTCCGGTTCAAGAGCATAGTTAACATCCATTCTTGCCGTCCCTTCTATAATTTTTGCTTTGCATGTACAGCAAACGCCACCTTTACATGCATAAGGTACATCTCCGCCCGCCGCTTGTGCAGCATCAAGAATATTCATACCGTCAGAAGAAAGATTTAATTCAATTTCCTCATCATCGATTATAACGATAACGTTCGCATCAATTTTAGGTGCGTTTGTAGGAAGTTCGATTTTCTTTTCTGTAGAAGGCGTTGTAAATAACTCGAAATGAATTTTCGATGCATCAACTCCTTTTTCTGTCATACTGTCTTTTACAGCGTGAATCATTTGTTCTGGTCCACAAACGTAAACTGCGTCGATATCGACTCCTTTTAATAAACCGTCAAATAATTTATCGGCTTTTTCTTTGTCAATTCTTCCTTTTTGCAAAGGGTTTCCAAGGCTTTCTCTCGACAATACATGTACAACTCTCAATCGATCCATGTATTGATTTTTCAATGCTTCAATTTCTTCTCTGAAAATGATTGATGCGAATCCTTTGTTTCCATAAAACAAGGTGACATCGCTGTTTGGTTCTTCGTGCAATGCGGATTTAGCAATTGAGAAAATAGGTGTTACTCCACTTCCTGCTGCGAAAAGAACGTAGCTTTTACTGTTGTTTGAATCCGTTGTCAATGCGAAATTTCCCGAAGGAGTCATTACGTCTACGGACATCCCAACTTTTAAGTCGTTGTTCGCATACGTACTGAATTTACCATTAGGAACTTGTTTGACTGCGACGCGCAATTCGTTTTCAAAAGGAGATGAACAAAGTGAGTACGATCTTCGTGTGTCTTCATTGTTGATATCTGCTCGGAGCGTCAAGTATTGTCCCGATTTGAATTTATAATCATCGCTCAGTTCAGAAGGAACATCAAATGCAATTGAGACGGTATCTTCTGTCTCGTTAATTATGTCGTTGGCAACTAAAGAATGAAAAGTTGGTTTCATATTATTGAAATGAATCTTTCGGCAAAGGTACTCATTTTTCTTTTTCTAACCTGTTGATTTTTTACTTGAAACCTGTTTTGTTCAAGTGAAAATGTCATCGTGATTCCGTATATTTGTTCAAGAATTATTTAGTATGAAGAAAGAACAAGATATTTCGGAACTTGAAAGAAAATTTCAAGAAAAAATAGATCAAGACATTAAGATAGAGCCAAAGGATTGGATGCCTGACAACTATCGAAAGACATTGATCCGACAGATTTCACAGCACGCACATTCTGAAGTTGTTGGAATGTTACCTGAAGGAAATTGGATTACACGCGCTCCAAATCTTAGGAGAAAAGCTGTGCTTCTTGCAAAGGTTCAAGATGAAGCAGGTCATGGATTGTATTTATACAGTGCGACTGAAACATTAGGTGCTGACAGAGAGGATTGTATTGATGATTTACATTCTGGAAAGGCTAAGTATTCATCTATTTTCAATTACCCAACGTTAACTTGGGCGGATATGGGAGCAGTTGGATGGCTTGTTGATGGAGCAGCAATTATGAATCAAGTTCCATTGTGCAGATGTTCTTATGGACCGTATGCAAGAGCGATGGTTAAAGTATGTAAAGAGGAATCATTTCATCAGCGTCAAGGGTATGAAATCATGATGGCTTTGGCGGCTGGATCGGTTGAACAAAAGGAAATGGCTCAAGATGCTTTGAATCGTTTTTGGTGGCCTTCATTGATGATGTTCGGACCTCCAGATGCGGATTCGAAACATACGAAACAATCAATGGACTGGAGAATCAAACGCCACACAAATGATGAATTGCGTCAGATGATGGTTGATATAACGGTTCCTCAAGCAGAAGCAATAGGACTTACTATTCCAGATGCAGATTTGAAATGGAACGAAGAAAAAGGAGGTTACGATTACGGAGAAATTGACTGGGATGAATTCTGGAATGTTGTCAAAGGAAACGGACCTTGCAATAAAGATAGAATTGATACGCGTAGAAAAGCGAAAGAAAACGGTGCTTGGGTAAGAGAAGCAGCGAATGCACACGCGGAAAAAAGAAAAGCGAGAAAACTTAGAACAGCATCATAAGAAATATATTATGGCGAATAAAGAATGGCCTCTTTGGGAGGTTTTTATTAGAAGTAAACAAGGGTTAAGTCACAAGCACGTTGGAAGTCTAAGAGCTTCTGATGAAGTAATGGCGATTGAAAACGCTAGAGATGTTTACACGCGACGTTCGGAAGGAATTAGTATTTGGGTTATAGAATCATCGAATGTTTTTGCATCGAGTCCAGACAATGCTGATTCGTTATATGACCCTGCGAATAGTAAGGTTTACCGTCATCCAACATTTTACGATGTGCCGGATGGAATTGAACACATGTAATAATTGCGCTAATTAGTATGAATTCATTATTTGAATACCTAATTCGTTTAGGAGACGATAGTTTGATTTTAGGACATAGATTGTCTGAATGGTGCGGTCACGGTCCAGTTTTGGAAGAAGATATCGCCATGACGAACATTTCTTTGGATTTAATTGGTCAGACTACATCAATCTTTGAATACGCCGGAAAAGTGGAAGGGAAAGGAAGATCTGAAGACGATATTGCCTTTTTAAGATATCAGAAGGATTACAAGAATTTACTTTTGGTTGAACGACCAAACGGTGATTTTGGAGTAACAATGATGCGTCAATTCTTATTCGATGCATTTAGAAAACCCCTTTTCGAAAGATTGGTTAACTCTTCAGATGCGCAACTTTCGGCTATTGCAGCGAAGTCATTAAAAGAAACGATTTATCACTTACGTCATTCTTCTGAATGGATTATCCGCTTGGGCGATGGAACTGAGGAGTCGCATCAAAGAGTACAAGATGCTTTGGATGAGCTTTGGAAATACACCGCTGAGATGTTTATTGTAGACGAAGTAGATCAGAGCTTATTGGCTGATGGAACACTTCCTTCAATGAAAGGTTTGAAAGAAGAATGGATGGCGACTGTTAATTCTGTTCTTGAACAAGCAACATTGACAATCCCAACAAATAATTGGGAGCAGCACGGTGGAAGAAACGGAAAGCATTCTGAGCATTTAGGATTTATCTTAACGGAACTGCAGTACATGCAACGCGCGTATCCTGGAATGAAATGGTAAGCGAAGAGACTATTAGGCAATACATGGAAGAGGTCTTCGATCCGGAAGTTCCTGTTCTTACAATTGTTGACCTCGGAGTTCTGCGTAACGTAGTAATTATCGGAGATACCGTTAAGATTACAATTACCCCAACATATAGTGGCTGCCCAGCCATGAAGCGAATCGAAGACGATATTGTTGAACTTTTGAAAGAAAAAGGGATCGATAAAGTGGAGGTTGATTTGGTATTGTCACCGGCTTGGACGACAGATTGGCTTTCTGCAGAAGGAAGGGTTAAACTGAAAGAATACGGAATTGCACCGCCAGAAAATGAAGTGGACAAAAGTGTTCTGTTCGCAGAGCCCACAATTGTCCCTTGTCCAAAATGTGATTCAAGAGACACCAAACTCGTTAGTCAGTTTGGAAGTACAGCTTGCAAGGCCCATTATCAATGCAATACGTGTTTAGAGCCATTTGATTATTTCAAATGCTTGAAGTAATTCTACAATGAAAAGCTTCTCATTTTTTCTTGTTTTCTTGTTGGCTGTGTCTTGCGCTTCTGAAGCATCGGATTCTTCTAAACCGAAAGATGAGAATGAGAAATTCCCGAAAGTCAACATAAAGGATTACAAGACTGTAACATTCGAAGAAGAATTTGAAATCTTAATTTTGAAAGAGCTCACTTTATCTTCAGAAGAGAGTGATAAGGCCATTTTGGGATACAGCCATCTTTCCAAAGAGAAGCATGTCTATATCGAAAAAGAGTCGGTGACGCATTATTCCAAAAGCCTGAAAGCTCGAAATGTTAAAACTAAATCTATCCTTGAATCATTTGCTAAAGAACATTTGAATGACTTTAAAGGTGTTTTGAAGCAATCAACAGAATCGAAGTTCGAGAAAAGTAAAGTCGGAAAATTAGCTTGTCTGAGATCGAGTTTCGAGGGGAATAGTTATGGATTTCCAAGGACGAAGTATTTTTCGGTTCGCTATTTTATGACGGATGCGTTCATCTATATGGTGATGACCTGGACAGTCTCAGCATCGAAAAAGGAGTTTAGCGATGAAAGTCTAGCGATGGGCTTGTCTTTTAAGGTAAATTAGTCATTATCTAAAAGATCATTTTTGGAGTTCCCATTTGATTTAGAGTTGTCAATAGCTTTAATAATGTTTCCGATTTGACTATAGATAAAGATCAGGAATGCGATTCGAAAGAATAAGAATATAAAATAATATACCCCATTCCATTCAAATAATTGACCAAATATGTCAAAAGCCGATGTCAGAGTAAAAATAATAGTTCCAAGGAAATAGACGTGTGGTTTCCTCTTGACAAGGAAGTACGCGGTTAGAATATAAGAAGTTATTACAATTATATCAATAACAAACACTGTGAAAACAACAGAATGCTGAAAGTTGAAACTAGATGAGCCCAAGAATATTAAATCTGAAAGAGTGGCAAACAATGCTAACACACTAAATACAGTTATTAGCCCAGTATAATCATAGCCTAATTTAATATTGTTAACAGTTTTAAATTTTTTGCCATTTACCTTTATTTCCAGTTTGTGGGGACGTTCGATTGTGAATTTAATTTTTACTTTCCCTAACTCAGAATCATTGATTTGAACCCCCTTCATCAATGGGGCAGGACCAGGAATGGTGTGTACCAATCGTTCGCCATGAAATATTTGAATGTTTTTATATCCTTTTTCCCAAGCCAACGATAGGTAGAAGCTAGAGTCTTTTTGGGAATAATACTTTTTTGAAAATGTACTCATAAAAATGAATGGGCAATAAATTTTTTTTAAGGTTTAATTATCCAATAAATCATCAGCCAATTCAGCACTTGGAGCTCGCATTGCAATTAATGCGTTCTTCAAGAATGTGAACATGTAGATTAGAAATGCCACTCTTATTATAAGAACAACGATTGGGCCAACGGTTAAGCCAAAGTAGCTAGCCACGTTTATATACAGATAGAAAATAGTTGAAAGAAGAAAGACCGTCACCCCAAGAAAGTATGCCCAACCTTGTCTTTTGTTGAGAAAGATTGCTGCTACCGCGTATGCTGCCAGCATCAGTACATCAATAATAATTGCAGCTATTAAAAAGGACGAGTCGATAATTGAAATTAATTGAGAATAGGCAAATACAGTTCCGAGTGTTCCAAGTCCAAAAATAATCCAAAACAGTGTCACCAATCCAGCAAACCCCTCCCGATCATTCTTCGAGTTTTCAGGGTAATAACTCGTTCCTTCAATAGAAACATTCAGTACAATTGGCCGGCTTGATGAGAACTTAATTTTAATGTTTCCAAGAACTGAATCCTCGAAGTAGAAACCACTCTTAAGTTCTGTCGGACGTGCAATAGTAGTGATCAATCGGCCGTCAAAGTAGACTTTTACATTTTTGAAGCCTGTCTCCCAAGTCAAATAGATAGATTTGTTTGGTTCATTTGGGAGGCTATATCTTTTCGAAAATGTGCTCATCGTTCTTGGTGGTTCTAATTATTGAATAGCGGTAAATGTAACGAATTCATCAGCAAAAACTACACGTAGATTTACGTGGTTCAAATTAATGCAAAAAAAAAGGCATCGCTTCCGCAATGCCTTTATAAAAATTGAATTCTCTTCTTATCCTAAGAACGGATATCTATAATCCGATGCAGGAATAAACGTTTCCTTAGTTGTTCTTGGAGAAACCCAACGAAGTAAGTTCATTGGTGATCCTGCTTTGTCATTTGTTCCTGAACCTCTTGCTCCACCAAACGGTTGTTGTCCAACAACAGCTCCTGTTGGTTTATCATTGATGTAGAAGTTTCCAGCCGCATATTCAAGCTTTTTCATCGCATGATCAATCGCGTATCTATCATTCGAAATGATTGATCCCGTCAAAGCGTAATCAGAAGTTGAATCAACTAAATCTAATGTTGCGTCAAAATCATCTTGATCATAAACGTATATTGTCATGACAGGACCGAAAATCTCTTCGCACAACGTTCTGAATTTTGGATTTGTAGTAACAACTACAGTTGGCTCAATAAAGTAACCTACTGATTTATCGTACCCACCTCCAACAATTATTTCAGCGTCATCTTGCTCCTTAACAAAATCAATATAAGATGCGATATTATCAAATGATTTTTCATCGATAACGGCATTAATAAAGTTTGAAGTGTCTTCTGGAGAACCTATTTTGAATGAATTCACTTGCTCGATGATAATCGACTTAACATCATCCCAAATATTGTTAGGAACATATGCTCTAGATGACGCAGAACACTTTTGACCTTGGAACTCGAAAGACCCTCTTGTAATCGCCGTAGCAACTTGTGCAGGATCTGATGATTTATGAACCATGATAAAATCTTTACCGCCTGTTTCACCAACAACTCTTGGGTAACTCTTATAGTTTCCAATGTTGTTTCCAATCTCTTTCCATAAGTGTCTAAATACACCCGTTGATCCTGTGAAGTGCAACCCACCGAAGTCTCTATGTTTAAAAACAACATCACCAGCAACTGGTCCGTCAACAGAAACCAAATTGATAACTCCGTCTGGCAATCCAGCAGCTTTAAACAATTCCATGATTACTTGAGCAGAATACATTTGAGTTTCGGCTGGCTTCCATACAACTGTATTCCCCATCATTGCTGGAGCAGCACATAAGTTTGCACAAATCGAAGTGAAGTTGAACGGAGTAATAGCAAATACAAACCCTTCTAGTGGGCGGTAATCCAATCTGTTCCACATTCCTGGAAGTGAATCTGGTTGCTCGCTATAAATTTGTGTAATGTATTGAACGTTGAATTTGAAAAAATCAATTAATTCGCATGCCGCATCAATTTCTGCTTGAAACACATTTTTAGATTGTGCCAACATTGTTGAAGCGTTCATTTTATCTCTGAATGGACCTGCCAATAAATCAGCAGCCTTTAAAAAGATGGCAGCGCGGTGTTCCCAAGGAAGATTTGCCCAGTCTTTTTTAGCGGCCATTGCAGCATCTATAGCATCATTCACATGTGAAGTATCACCATAATTAAAATGACCCAAAACCTTACCGTGTTCATGCGGAGGATTCATTGGCATTTTATTATTTGTACGAACTTCTTTACCGCCAATGTACATTGGTACATCGATTGGCTCTTGATTGTACATCTTTTTGTACGTATCAATTAAGTTTGTATGTTCTGAAGTACCAGGTGCATAAGCCCTTACTGGCTCGTTTACAGCAGCAGGAACTTTATTAAGTGCATTTGACATATTTATTTATTTTGTTGCAAAAGTAACGATTGTTGTTTATCCTTGCAACGTCTATTAGACATAACCACTATGAGGAAATTTCAGATTTATTCACTGATACTTTATGCGACGTTTTTTATTTCGCACTATTCCTGCGCACAGACTAGTTATTCTGAATTTTTAAGTGAAGACAATATTCATCGCAAGGCTGAATTGGGCTTGGAGTTGTGGAATATATACTTGAGGTCAGATATGGATTCTGTTAAAGTTGTGGCCATTGAGTTATTAATGGACGCTTCTGAAAAAGAAGATGAATTTGCAAGAGCAGTTGGGACGAGAATTCTTGGAAGTCATCTATTTCGATCAGGTAAAATTGATCAAGGAATTGAATATATGATTTCGTCGCGAGAATATTTTGAAAGGAATGAAGATTATATTACTTCCTCGGAAATTTATAATGAAGTTGGCCACGCACTGTTCTTGAAAGGTCAATTTGATGAAGCCATTGTTTCTTTCCGGAAATCAATTCAATTCGGAAAAAAATCCACTGATCCAACTGCTGAATTTAGTGGTGAAATGGGAATGGGACGGTGCTATATTTCGAGGGGTGATACATCAATTGGGTTAGGAATAATTAATAATTACCGCCGACTTTCGTTAGAACACGGGAAATATGAAGCCGTGGCAGATGCTTTAGCAACATTGGCGCAAGTTGCGGATGATGGTGGAAATGTAACCTTAGCGAATCAATATTATTTTAGGAGTTTGAGCTATAGTAAAAAATCCAAATCAAAAATTCATATCAGCCATTCCTATGCAAACATGGGAATTTTGAAGTTTAATAACTCAGATTTTGATTCCTCTCTTTACTATTTCAACGCTTCTCTGAAACTGAGAAAAGAATTAAATAATCCAAAAGGAATTATAGAAGGGTATTACAATCTTGGATTCTTCTACGCATCATTAGAGAAATATGATCTCGCTCTTGAAAACCTGATTACATCGAGAGAATTGGCGAGTAAAAATGGATTCTTGTCCGATGAGATTGACGCAATCACGGATATGATAGATGTTTATTCTAGTATTAACGATAGTACCAAGATGAACGTGTTGATAGGAGAGAAGTCAATCTTGGAAAAGCAATTGAAAAATCAAAAAGGACTCGATGATGAAATCATTAATTCAATTGACTTGGACTTTAAAGTAAAGTCAAACAAAACAGAAGGGGAAGAAAACAAAGGTATCGGCTGGAAAGAATTAACAATTGGAATTTTAATTCTAGCACTAGCTGTTTTTTTTTGGACGGAAAGAAAACGAATCAATTAAGCTTAAAAGGATACTCCAATAGAAAAGTTGGGACAAAAACTTGGAATGTTTCACCGTCGATAAGGTTCTTAAAGGTGTAAAACCCTTTCATCATCCCCAACTCAGAATTCAAGTCAGCACCGCTTGTATACATAAATCTCTCTTCAGATTTTAGGATGGGCTGTTCTCCAACAACACCTGCTCCAGAAATGTAACGAGATTCACTCAAAGAATCAAAAATATACCAGTCACGTGAAATTAATTGAACATCAAAATTATTTGTGTTCTCAATTTCAATCATGTAATTGTAAAAATACTGAGATTCAGTCACTTCCGACAAATCCTTTCTGAATTTAGCCTTAACTGATATTTGAATTCCTGATGTAATTAATGTGCTCATAGTGCAATCACCTTGGTATAAAGATAGTAAAAATGCTATTCCATTCTATCCTAGAATCAATTATAAGACGTAGAACCTTCTCAATTGATTGGTTGAACAGTTCAATTTAGAATCATTCTAAATTAGACCTTTTGGTGTCAACCAAAACTTCTTATTAATCCATATGAGTATGAATTTTTTATTTTTGCGGTTGTATTAACAAAACGCTGTAATGCATGTCTAAAACAGTAAGGCTTAGAAAGGGGTTGGATATCAGACTTATAGGTGTAGCTAACAAGGTGAGAACCGAAGCGCAAGTACCTAAGACAGTATCCATTAGACCCGCAGATTTCCACGGTATGACCCCGAAAATGCTTCTCAAAGAAGGAGAGCAAGTAAAAATAGGTGATATTGTATTCCAAGATAAATATAGCGACACAATCAAGTATGCTTCTCCAGTTGATGGGACGTTAAAAGCAATTGTTCGTGGAGCGAAGAGAAAAATTGAAGAGATTGTTATCTCTGCAGATGCAACTCAAGATTTTGATGGAGGAACACCAATCGATTATGCTTCACTTTCAAGTGAGGAAGTGAAGAGTACAATGTTAGCTGCTGGTCTTTGGCCATTTGTTAGACAACGTCCTCTTGATGTGGTTGCTGATCCGAAGAATGAACCGAAAGCAATTTTCGTTTCTGCCTTTGACAGCTCTCCATTAGCTCCAGATTTTGATTTCGTATTGCACGGAAAAGCAAAGGAGTTCCAAGCAGGACTTGATGCAATTGCAAAATTGACAACTGGAAAGGTGCATCTTACATTGAACGGTAAGTCTCCAGCAGATGCAACTTTTAAAGATGCTAAAAGAGTTCAGATCAATACGATTGTCGGAAAGCACCCAGCGGGAAATGTTGGGACTCAAATCCACCACGTTGATCCTATCAATAAAGGTGAATTCGTTTGGACATTGAACGCTCAAGATGTTGCAATTATTGGTCGGTATTTTTTGACAGGTAAATACAATGCGAAAAGAACAATCGCACTAACCGGTTCCGAAATTAAAGATCCTCAATACATCGATACGATTATGGGGGCGAATGTTGCAGATATTTTAAAAGGAAAAATTACAACAGACAACGTTCGCGTAATTAGCGGTAACGTTTTAACTGGAAATAAAATTGATCAAGATGGACACTTAGGTTTCTATCACAATCAAATTACAGTTATTCCTGAAGGAGATCAGTTGAAATTCTTTTTAACGAAAGGATGGTTGGGCCCTGGATTTGACAAATTCTCAAACTCTAGATTATTCCCAACTTTCTTAATAGCTAATAAAAAGTTCAGACTAGATACAAACCTGAATGGTGAAGAAAGAGCTTTTGTAGTTACAGGTGAACTAGATAAAGTATTCCCATTTGATATTTTACCAATGCAGTTGGTTAAAGCGGCTATAACAAATGATATTGATGGAATGGAAAACCTCGGTATTTATGAAGTAGCACCAGAAGATTTCGCATTGTGTGAATATGTGTGTACATCAAAAATCGATATTCAGGATAAAATCCGTCAAGGACTTGACGTGATTGCAGAAGAATGTATGTAATTACTAAAATTCGAATTCAGTGAAGTTTTTAGAAAATATAGTTAATAAAATGGAGCCTAAGTTTTCCAAGGGAGGAAAACTTGAAAAATGGAATCCAGTATTCGAGTCATTCATTACTTTGGCTTTTACACCAAAGCATACGACTAAATTGGGATCGCACATTCGTGACGGTGTTGATTTGAAACGGACGATGATTACCGTTATTATCGCGATGGTTCCAGCATTGTTATTTGGGATTTACAACACGGGGCACTGGCAAATGGTCGCTTCATCTGGAAATCTTGATCTTGCTTATGGAGCAATGTTTTGGGGCAAGGTAATTGCCGGAGCGGCAGTTGTACTTCCTTTAATCATCGTTTCATATGGTGTTGGACTTGGAATTGAGTTCATCTTCGCCATGAGAAGAGGGCATCCATTGCATGAAGGATTCTTAGTTTCAGGAATGTTGATTCCATTGATTATGCCTGCAGATGTCCCATTGTGGATGGTTGCAGTTGCAACAGCCTTTGCCGTTATAATTGGTAAAGAAATCTTTGGAGGGACGGGAATGAATATTCTGAATATAGCCTTGACAGCAAGAGCATTTTTGTTCTTTGCATATCCTACATCTATGTCGGGAGACAAAGTTTGGATGTCAGGTCAAGAAGCAGATGGTATGTCAGGAGCTACTGCACTTGGTGATTTAGCTTCGTTTATGACACCAGATGCGGTTCTTAGAGGAGAAACGCTTGAGGCAGGTTCCAACGTCATGGATAAGTTTACATCAGAGTATACTCTATATGATTCGTTTATGGGATTCATCCCCGGATCAATTGGTGAGACTTCAACATTTGCTATTCTAATTGGTGCAGCAATATTATTGATAACGGGAGTTGGTTCTCTTAGAATCATTGCTTCTTTCTTTGCAGGTGGTTTCCTAATGGGAGTAATCTTGAATGCGGCAGGTGGACCTTATTTAGATCTTCCTCCAATGTATCATTTAGTAATTGGTGGGTTTGCATTTGGTGCAGTGTTTATGGCAACTGATCCGGTATCAGCTGCTCAGACCGCCAAGGGTAAGATAATCTATGGTCTACTCGGTGGTATGATGTCCATACTAATTCGTGTGCTGAATCCAGCCTATCCGGAAGGGGTAATGTTGGCGATTCTATTCATGAACGTTATGGCACCTATCATTGATCACTATGTGATTGCGGCAAACATTAAGAAACGATTAAAACGAGTTAAAAACGCATAATTATGGCAATTAATAAAGACAGTAACGGCTATACGTTCGCCTTTGCGATTACTCTTGTAGTTGTAGTAGGAACAATCCTTGCGTTGCTAGCAACAGGGTTGAAAGGTCGACAAGATCGAAACGAAGAAGTCAAAAAGCAGCTTGATATTCTGTCTGCAATGATGGATGTCGATAAGAAAGGAAGTGAAATCGACCGTTCCAATGCTGAGGAGAAATTCAAAAAATTCGTCGACCTTGATAAGGCTATTGTACTTAACAATAAAGGTGAGGTCTTGGAAGGTGTTTACGATGTCAAAGGAAATGTGGTTGAAGGAAAAGCTTTCGATGTTGATATTCGTAAAGAATTCAAAGACAAAAAGAGAAAGGCTGAACATAGAAATTATCCTTTGTTTTTAGGTGAAGATGAAAAAGGAAAGACTCTGTATGTAATGCCAGTTATTGGTAATGGACTTTGGGGGCCAATTTGGGGGAATATCTGCCTAGGTGCTGATATGAACACCATTAAAGGGGCTTCATTTGGACACAAAGGAGAAACGCCTGGTTTGGGAGCTGAGATTACTCAGAAATTCTTTATTAATGGATGGGTCGGAGAAAAACTTACTGATGAAGGTGGTGTTTTTACACCGTTCAAAGTGGTTAAAGATAATTCAGGAGCTACAACCGAATCTAAGGTTGATGGTATCACAGGAGGAACCATTACTTCGAAAGGTGTAGAAGAAATGGCGAATCGTTGTTTGGAGGTATATGCAACATACTTCAATAACTTGAAAACTAAATAGAGATGAGCGAAGCACTAGAAAATAAGAAAGCTCCAAGAGAGCCGTTGTTCTCTAAAAAGAACAAGAAACTGGTTACTGAACCATTAACGGATAACAATCCAGTAACAATTCAAGTATTGGGAATTTGTTCCGCACTTGCAATCACTGTTCAAGTTGAACAGGGTGTTGTAATGGGAGGAGCTGTTCTTTTTGTATTGGTACTTGGTAACTTGATCATCTCTTTGTTGAGAAATTTAATTCCATCACGTATTCGTATTATCGTTCAATTGGTAGTCGTTGCAGCATTGGTTATTATTGTAAATGAAGTGCTAAAAGCCTTCTTGCCAGATGTCTCTGAAAAACTGTCCGTCTTTGTCGGGCTGATCATTACGAACTGCATAATTATGGGGCGTTTTGAAGCTTTCGCCATGGCAAACAAACCGTGGCCTTCTATCCTAGATGGATTTGGAAACGGATTAGGATACGCTGGATTACTTATTCTTGTAGCTGTCTTTAGAGAGTTGTTCGGATCAGGATCACTATACGGTTACAAATTATTGGGAAGTAATATCCCAGGTGAAGAATGGGGATTGTACACAATGGGTTATGTGAATAACAACATGATGATCTTGCCTCCAATGGCATTGATTATCGTTGGAATCATTATTTGGGTTCAACGTTCTCGTAATAAATCATTAATCGAAGAGCATTAGGCCTTTAGATAATTAGCTGAATTAAAATTAGATTATGGAAACTACATTAGACATATTCATAAAAGCCATCTTCTCGGAGAACATGATTTTTGCTTACTTCCTTGGGATGTGTTCATACCTCGCAGTATCAAAAACGGTTAAGACAGCAGTTGGTCTTGGAGCAGCAGTAATATTCGTATTGGTTGTTACTGTTCCGGTAAACTATTTATTGGAAAATTACTTATTGAAAGATGGAGCATTAGAATGGTTGAACCCAGCTTGGGCAGACATCGATTTAAGCTTTTTATCATTCATCATGTTTATTGCCGTTGTAGCATCAATCGTTCAGTTGGTTGAAATGCTGGTAGAGAAATTTGCTCCTGCACTTTACGGAGCACTTGGGATTTTTCTTCCACTTATCGCAGTAAACTGTTCTATTCTTGGTGGTGCATTGTTTATGCAAGACCGTCAGTACTCAACAATAGGAGACGCGACAGCATTCTCTTTAGGATCAGGTATTGGATGGTTTATCGCAATTGTTGCAATTGCTGCAATTAGAGAAAAAATTCGTTACTCAAATGTTCCAGCTCCGCTAAGGGGATTGGGAATTACTTTTATCATCACAGGATTAATGGGAATGGCTTTCATGAGCTTCTCTGGAATTAAATATGCTGATGATACTAAGAAGAAGGCTAAAGTAGATGTAGCTGATCCAAATACAAACAGTTCAATTACTGTGGATCCAGGAAACACCTTGAATGCTGCCGTTGGTAATACTAATATTATTAATAAAGAAGATTAGAAATGGGATTAACATTAGGATTAACATTAGGAGTTTTCTTACTCGTAGTTTTGGTACTTGTTGCCATGCTACTGTTTGTAAAAGCAAAATTATCTCCAGCAGGTAAAATCACGATTGATATTAACGGAGGAGAGAGAATTATTGAAGTTGATGGTGGTTCAACTCTTTTGAGTACGCTAAGCAACAATGGAATCTTTTTACCATCTGCATGTGGTGGAGGTGGAACTTGTGTTCAATGTACATGCCACGTTCTTGAAGGAGGTGGAGGTATTCTTCCTACGGAGGAACCGCACTTCTCAAGAAAAGAGATCGCAGCGCACATGCGTTTGGGGTGCCAAGTGAAGGTGAAAGAGAACATGAAGATCGAAGTTGAAGAAGAAATTCTTGGAATTAAAGAATGGGAAGCGAAAGTAGTCTCAAACTTTAATGTTGCAACTTTTATTAAAGAATTCATCGTTGAAATTCCAGAAGACATGGATTACAAAGCTGGTGGATATATCCAAATTAAGATTCCTGTGTGCGAAACAAAATATTCTGACATGGATGTTTCTGCTCACCCTTTAGATCACCCTGGAGAACCAGATAAATTTAAAGCAGATTGGGATAAGTTTGGACTTTGGCCACTTGTTATGAAGAATGATGAAGAAGTTGTTCGTGCATATTCAATGGCATCTTATCCTGCTGAAGGAAGAAGAATTATGTTGAACGTTCGTGTTGCGACTCCACCATGGGATCGTGATAGAAATGCTTGGATGAATGTTAATCCTGGTATCGCATCGTCTTATATCTTCAACCTTAAAGAAGGAGATCCAGCAATTATTTCAGGACCTTATGGAGAATTCTTCATTAATGAGTCTGACTCTGAAATGTTATACATCGGTGGTGGTGCAGGGATGGCTCCTATGCGTTCTCATTTGTATGAGTTGTTCAGAACATTAAAGACTGGTAGAAAAGTGAGTTATTGGTACGGTGGACGTTCAAGAGCTGAATTGTTCTATATTCACTACTTCCGCGATTTAGAAAAAGATTTTCCGAATTTCAAATTCTATTTGGTATTGTCTGATGCTTTAGAATCTGATAACTGGGTGAATAAAAAGAGTACTGATGATCCAGAAGGTGATGGATTTACAGGATTCGTTCACCAAGTAGTTATTGACGAGTACTTAGCAAAACACGAGGCACCAGAAGATATTGAATTCTATTTCTGTGGTCCACCAATGATGAATCAAGCGGTTCTGAACATGTGCGACGAATGGGGAGTACCTGAAGAAAGCGTTCGTTTTGACGATTTCGGTGGATAATTCCATATTATATTTGTAAATTGAATCCCTCTAGGTCTTGCTTAGAGGGATTTTTTTATGCGTCAGCACTGGGTTTTAACAAAAAATTAAAGATTGGCATATAATTTGCTTGTGTTTTAGCGGACTTAAATTATACACTATGAAACATTCATACATTATATTGACTTCATTACTGGTTCTTTCAGCATTGAACTCATCAGCGCAGAAAAGCGCCAATTTCGAAAGAGACTACGAGCCTATTCGAAATGAATTGAAAAGTTGGGACGGCGTTAGAGGCGCTTGGCTAGCTGACAATCTTCCTGCTGTTGTTAATCAACAACCCGTTGGAGTAAGAAATTTCCCAGAGAATATGACACCACACCAAGTGTTAGCGCTGGTTCCAAAACCTACTTTAAAAAGGATGGAAACGGCTATTGCTGCACACCGTTCAGATCCAGTAGATGGAGCTTTCTGGACAGAGATGAACTCAGTGGTTTCAAACGTATCATGTGCCCCTACATTAGGAAGGTCTTATGGTGACCCGCACTTACAATCTTACGATGGAGAACGTTTTTCATTCCAAACTGTTGGTGAGTTTGTTTTGACAAAATCAAATGATTCTAAAATGGAAGTGCAATCGCGACAAAGAGCGGTTCGTGATGATTTCTCATTAAATACAGCACTTGCAATGAACGTTGGAGGTGATAGAGTTTGTTTATATGCAGAAGATCATCCAGATGGAAATACAACAACACCTGTTCGTTTAAACGGACAACCTTTAAATATCGGAACGAAGCCTTATTTCTTGCCAAACGGCGGTGTTGTTACAATGTCTGGAGGTACTTATGTTGTTGATTGGCCAACGGGCGAGTCTGTAACAGCTAAGCCTGGCAGAACTGCGGGAGTTTCCTTTTATAATGTTGGCGTAAGCGTTAACACATGTAATCGCAATTATTCAGGAGTATTAGGAAATGCAAATGGAATTCGAAGAGATGATTTTGATGCTCCTGGTGTTTCAGCTCCAATTCGTTTCTTCCCGTCAAGTAATGACGGTATGGCTAGAGATATTGAAAAGCAAAGACTGAATTACTTAGCAAAAGATTTCGCAGACCTTCATAGAATTACACAAGCAACTTCATTGTTTGACTACGGAATGGGACAATCTACTTTTTCATTTACCGATAGAAGTTTCCCGAGATTTCACAGAAGTGTTCGAGATTTAGATCAAGAAAGAAGAAACCGCGCAATAAGAAATTGCGAAAGAGGTGGCGTTTTACCAGCTGATATGAATAGTTGTGTTTATGATAATGCCTATTTGGATATCCCGCCATGTGTTGCACCAACGCCTCCACCAGCAGTTGATCCTGGAACAATTACTCCTATTCGTGAGCCAGTTGTAAATGATAATCCAGAGCCACCAGTTAGAACACCGTCTACACAACCAACGAGAACTCCAACTCCATCAGGAGGAAGAACTCCGATTGTTAAAGGAGAGAATGGTAACGAAACTGGAGCGCCTACTGGTACTGTTAAAGGAAATGGAGCGCAGCCAAAATCTCCAGAAACTACAACTCCAACAACTAGACCAACGCCAACACCGACACGTCAACCTACGACTAGACCAACGCCTCGTCCAAGACCGACTCCAACACCAACGTCGCGTCCTGCACCGAGACCAACTCCTAGACCAACGACACGTCCAACGCCAAGGCCGACACCAAGACCGACAACACGTCCTGCGCCAAGACCAACGCCAAGACCGACGACACGTCCTGCCCCGAAGCCGAAGCCTAGGCCTACAACACCTAAGCCCCGCTCAGGTAGAGGATAAAAATTTTAAAAGCCATTTGAACTTGTTCAAATGGCTTTTTTTTGATCTCTACTTTAAACTCTTTTTAGAACGTATGCAATTTATTACTTAACTTCAACGTCTTACTGTTAACGTAAAACTATTGGTATGAGAATTATTGTAATCGCATTTCTTTTAACACTTGGATTTCAGGCAGGTGCAACGCATATTGTAGGTGGAGAAGTCTACTACGATTCACTTGGGAATGACGAATATAGAGTCACTTTTGAAATCTATCGAGATTGTTCAGGAAGTGGGTTTGATAACCCTTTGGATTATACAGTTTTTAATGCGAATGGAACAGTGTTTTCTGTATTCAATATCCCGTTGCCAACCCCAGATACCTTAGCTGTTGTTTATGACGATCCATGTGTGACGCCGCCAACTGATATTTGTATTGAAAGAGCGATTTATATTCAAACTATATCGCTTCCAGCAACTGTCGATGGTTATTACGTCGCTTATCAAAGGTGTTGTTGGGCAAATAATATTGCCAATATAGTAACGCCTGGAGATTGGGGAATAACAATTAAAACAACAATTCCTGGAACTGGACTTGTGGGAACAGCTGATAACAATTGCGCTCGCTTTAATGAATATCCACCAATTGTACTTTGTTCTGACAATACCTTAGATTTTGATCATAGTGCTACAGATATTGATGGTGACTCATTGGTCTATTCAATTTGTACACCGAAAACTGTAAATATTTCGGTTGGTGCCCAACCAAATCCTGAAGCGCCAGAACCTTATGCTGATATTCCTTGGGAAGTTGGTTTTTCAGGTGCACTACCTCTTGGGCCTGGTTCAAATGTAACTATTGATCCACAAACAGGAATGATGTCTATTACACCAAGTTTAGTTGGTACTTTTGTAATGGCAGTTTGTGTCGACGAATATAGAAACGGTGTTCTTATAAATTCAAAGTTTAGAACCTTTGGATATAGAGTTGTTGTTTGTGAGGTTGAAATTCCGATGACAGTTGATGTTGTTGGTTCAGCTATATTGATTGAAGATTGTGGAAGTGCAGGTTTCATCGTGATTAGAGACGATACTACAGAATCTGTTGACCTTCAGATATTCATATCTGGGGTTGCGATTAATGGAACGGATTACAACCAACTTCCAACGGTCTTGACTTTACCAATTGGTGTTGCAACAGATACAATTCAAATCACACCCTACCTTGATGGGCTTTTCGAAGGTGATGAAGAAATTGTTTTTAGTATTGTTGTTGAGAATATATGTGAGCAAAGCTTTGACACGACTACGGCTTATATTACTATTAGAGATTATATAGAAATGTCGATCACCCATACCGATAGCGTAAATTTCTGCGACGAGACTGAAGTTAACGGACAGATTAGTTGTGAAGTCACCAATGGAGTGGCACCGTATTTCTATTCATGGAATCCAAATTTTGGGAATAACTCAACATCGGTTTTCCCAACATCAATCCTAGATCCTAATTTAAACTTGATGAGTGTTGAAGTTTTCGATCAATGTGGCAAGTCGATTGAATCGGAACCAATTCGAGTGTATCATAATTGTCCATTAGCGGCACCTAATGTCATAACTTCGAATGGCGACGGTATTAATGAATTCTTTATTGTCAAGAATTTGGAAGATTATGACCGGGTGAGTCTGATGATTTTTAATAGATGGGGTAACTTGGTTTATCAAAATGATAAATACCAGAACGAATGGAAGGGGACTGATATGAGAGGTACAGAACTTACTGAGGGAACTTACACGTATGTTGTAACGCCTGAAAGTGTGAAGTACATCTATGATGATGCTGAGAAATCTAAGTATACTGCACATGGCTTTGTGTATATTATAAAGGAGAAGTAGAGAATCGACGCCGAATTAATTGATATTTTCGTTATCAAACAGAATTCGAAATATGATTGAGACTGTACAACTCACCAGAGATGATGTATTTTTGGTAAATCAATTGGCGCATGATATATGGCCAAATGCATTTAAGGACATTTTAACGAAGGATCAAATTGACTATATGCTCGATTGGATGTACGATGTCAATACGCTTCAAGAACAGGCTCAAACCGGTCACTTATTTTATATTGTCAAGGAACACGGAATTGCAAAAGGATTTGTTGGAGTAGAGCCGAATTACCCTGATGTTGGCATGTTGAGGATTCATAAATTGTATATGTTGCCTGAACGCCAAGGAAAAGGAATGGGACGCATTCTGCTAAACAAAGTAATTGATATCGCTTTTGATTTGGATTTAACATCTCTTCATTTAAATGTAAATCGTTTTAATGAAGCTGTTGAATTCTATAAACACTGCGGGTTTAAGGTAATTGGAGAAGAAGATATTGATATCGGGAAAGATTACTTGATGGAAGATTTTATAATGGAGCTCCGATTGACTGAGGCTAAATAGAAATCTCGTTACCACATTTGAAATGACCTTTGGGACATTCTTTATATCCGTGAAGACCACAAGGTCGACAATCTAAATTTTCAACCTGTTTAATCGTTGAATTGTCCGATAGTGGACCGAATCCAAAATCTGGAGTTGTAGAACAAAAGAAAGCCGTTACAGCTGCATTCATTGATGAGGCCAAATGCAAAGGACCAGAATCATTTACATAATTGTGAACAGCACCTTTCATTAAAGCTGCGGATTGAAGCAACGACAAGTCTCCTGCAAGGTTCATAACGTTGACATGAGAATGTTCTCTTTTTATCGTTGCACATAGCTCCTTATCACCGGGGCCACCGAGTAGGTAGATGCGTCGGTTTTCATTCTTCAGCACCAACTCATTCCATTTTTCTATTGGAAGTTGTTTCGTATACCAGACAGATGCCGGAGCCATGCAAATATATTCTTCAACCTGATAAGGCGATACTGCTTTGAAATCTGAAGAGGCGGGAAACAATTCGGGTCGAACTAGATTAGAAGCTCCAAATTCTTTAATAATCGAAAGGTTTCTTTCGACCTCATGCGTACCATCTCCAATTTCGTGTCTAAAAGACTTCGAGTAAAGAAATGAAAACGGATTCTTCTTAAATCCATATTTCAATTTACCTTTTGATCTTGCTGCTATAATTCCTGAACTGGCAAAACGATGAAGGTTAATGACAAGGTCGTAGTTTGATTTTCTGATCTGTCGGATTATAGAACGCATCGCCTTGTACTTTCCGTTTGATTTATTGAACGTGATGACCTTGTTGAGTTTCGGATTGTTCGCCAAAAGCGATTCATTGCCCTTCTTGACCAGAATATCAATTTCGGATTCAGGGAACAGACGTTTCAATTCAGAAACGACTGGTGTTGCTAAAATAACATCACCAAGGAAAGCAGTTTGAATAATTAGAATGCGGTTCACAAGACGAAGATAGCGTTATTTAAAAAGGTTAACATGTCCTTTCTTAAAGATTTCAATACCATTCCCATCAATAAGTGTAACGCTGTACAAATAAGTTCCGCTTGCCGCAATTTGATTCGTCTCTTTTACGATTCCATTCCATCCAATAGACGGGTCATTACTAATAAAAATCGGCTGCCCCCAGCGGTTGTAGATTTTTAATTCGTAATCTGTAGGGTCAAAATCGGATAGGATAGGCAAGAATATTTGATTGAACTCATCTCCGTCAGGAGAGAAACTATTCGGAATGTAAATCGTTGGTTCTTGCACAATACATGATTCGTTCGATCTACTTTGTTCAGAGAATCCAAATGAGTTAATTGCCTCTATCGCTTCTACATAATAGCAAATCTTACCAATTGAAATAACGGAGTTGACGTCATCTTCATAAGAAAACTGACCGGTAGAAACATAGTCAATTGGAGAACCGCTAAAAATACCGTTTATTCCTCGGTAGATATTATAGCCTAAGATTGAACCGTCAAAATCTTGATACGAACTCCAATTCAAATAATTGAGTTTACGAACATCATCATTTTGAACAGTAAGTAAGATGGTTTTTGCGGTATTGGAAATTTGTCCTGCTTTGAAACAGCTATCTATTACTTGAACTCGGTACGAATATGAATTGGCTTGAACGTCAACAAGAAGGTCGGTATAACTCACGGTTTGCCCAGTTACAGGAACCAAAGCGATTTCGTTATAAACTCCAAATTCATCCATTCGTTGAATTGAAAGCTCAGCGATATTCGTTGAAAGATCGATGTAGTGCTTTAAATCAACCGCTTCTCCATTAACCGTTGCCACTTGCAAGTAATTGAACAAAGGATCTCCTGGAATAGCAATGTAAAGGCAAGAAATATTGGAAAACGAGCTTTCTCCAGTCGAACTGATCGCTTCAACTGTGAAACAATACGTATTTGCATCATCAACGCTTACGTTGAAAGTTCCATTCGTTGTTGAACCAAAATTAACCCAAGCTTCTCCAACTTTTTTGCCGTGAATTTCATAATGATCTATACCCGTCCATCCGATGTAATCCGACCAACTCAGGTCCACTTCTTGCGCACAGATGTTCAATGCTGTGGTAACAAAGACCGTTGAATTCAGTTCACCTTTCGCCGATGTTTGATACGTTGGAGGAACCGTTGTTGTCCAGCAAGAATCAAAGGCAGCGACGGTGTAGGTTAAGCTTCCAAAACTGGTATTCGTAATATCAATATAACTCGTGTTTGCAATTCCATAGACGGTATCGATTGGAGCTACAATTCCATTTCCATCCATCTCATAAATGATGTATCCATACGTGTCCGGTTGATTGTTTTGATTCCAAGAAATGATAACGCCACCTGTAATCGTGTCTATAGAAACGGAATTTATTATCGGAATATCGGGAGTGATCATGTCTTCAAATGGCCCAGAAACTATGTTTGAAGTGTAATCACACGGCAAATTAGGAAGAACAATTTGATAACTTAAATCAACCGAACAGATCGTGATAGTATCTGTGTAGGAATTCGTTCCATAAGGAACACTATCATAAAGTGTCCAAGTTCCAACTGGATATTCGCGATAGATGTGGTAAAATGAATTCATTCCAGGAAGAGCAGGAGTTATTGGATCGTTCCAAGTTATAATTGCCGTTCCATTATTAGGATCGATCAAATTCAAATGGATATTTGATACCGTATCCGATGATTTTAAAGTGTTTCCAAAACAACCTGACGCGACTAGAATGAAATATTCTTCGTTCTGTCCAACTGCGAGATCTGTATAACTTGAAGTATTGATTGTTCCAATTGAAGCAATAAGTCCACTTTGAATGGAATGTATTTGATATTCATTGAAAGAAGCGTTTATGTCCACAACAGGGTCCCAAGTCAATGTCACATCGCCATTAATATCGGTTTGAATACAATTAATTTGTGTCGCTGAAATGACATCAGGATTCACAACATTGATTGTAACAGTTGCGTAGCTCACTTTTGGAATTGGACAGTAATCGTCTTGAATCTTGAATACAAAATGGTAAGGAATAAGGTCGGCCATGTACCCATAAGGATTCAACAAGTGATCACATTCTGTTTGCCAATTAAAATTTGTAGTGACTCCTTGTGAACCAGTTATTAATGGCATTGCATCCAACGTTGCGCAAGGTGCGATCGCACATCCTGAATTAAGCGTTGGGTTCGGGCCAATCAAAAGTCCCGTTGCCGAAAGATGATTGTTTTGTGGACTCCCATCTTGAAGTACTTCGAGGTCCACAGATGTTATGTCGAAATTGACAAGGTCTCCAGCGTTTACAGTTGTTTCAAACAATCCTCCGAAAGGCCCCGTTATCGCAGGAGCGGAATTTATTCCACTGCAATTCTGAACGAAAACTTGTATTTCGCGCTCAACCGTCGCTATTAAAACACCTTGTCTGTAAGATTTCATTAAAACTTTAATCACGAAATTTCCGGCGTTAAAGGAAAGAAATTTAAGATTTCCAGAGTTTGGATGAATTGTCGCAGCAACATTTCCGGGGTTCAACGAAGCATCGGGTGTAGGAGAAGACGGAGAAAATCCAACTTCAAATGGAATTGGAGCGGGCACCGTTGGTGGGTTATAAGCGGCCATTTGGTAATGATCCATTGGCTCACCAAACGAAATTGCCAATGAATCCAAATCCTGATCAACGGCATTCATGTTGTATTCGTATTGGTCGCCAACACAGCTCACAAAATAAGGCTCTTGTAAAAATTGAGGCGAATTGTCAACGCAACCTCCCGGAGAACCCGGAATGGCAAACATCGTTGAAGCCAATGTGATCCCATATATTGATGGATTCTGAAGGTTTGTGATTGAACCGCTTCGCAAGGAAGTTTGGTAGGTGAAAATCCAGCCATCTACTGGCGGTGTTCCCGTAAGTGTGATCGGGTCGCTTCGATAAATAATTTTTTCAATAGCTCCCAAACCACTTCCGGAAAAAGCCCCGCTTCCACAATCTAGTGGTGCAGGACCGCCTGCAACTTGAGTACACAATGGAGAGACATCCGTTCTTGTGTCGTAATTTAATGTGATTTGATTTACCGTTGGATGGTTCCAAACATCGATATTAACACCAATTGTACTGATATCGGCTCCGTTACAGTCGCGGTAAAACGCCAATTCGAAGACATAATCGCCTCCTTGGCACGTCCAAGTAATGTCACCGCCCAAAACGTGAGATGACCTTCCGAAGAAAGACATCAAAACAAAGCCAATAAGTAGTAAATGAGTGCGTCCCATGTATTTATTAACGTAAAATTATCATACCTAGTATGAAGACGAAAAGATCTCTCTTAAGTTGCTATCCAGCAGTGACAACTGACATGTCCTCCCAATTCAAATATTTATTTGCTAATTCTTGAATACGTTCCGCAGTAATATTCTGAATTTTAGACAACGCTAAATTGTAAAATTCAAGGTCTTTTCCGTGAACTTCAACGCTTAAAAACAAATCCGTCATCGCGTAAGGCCCGTCTGCACTTTTAAGCAATTGTCCTAACATATAATTACGAACCAATTGGAGTTCATCTTCGCCGATCAGCTCTGTTTGCAAACGATTTAATTCATATTTCACTTCCTTTAAAGTGGGCTCCAAAACATCTTTTCCAACTTCAGTTGCGATCATAAAATAACCAGTATGGTTCAATTCTGCGACCATAGTTCCGATTCCGTATGTATATCCTTTGTCCTCTCTAATGTTTGACATCAGGCGACTTCCAAAATAATCCCCAAAAATGGTATTCAAAATCAGAAAGTCCAAATAGTCTTCGTGGTTTTTATTGAATAAAATCCGGCCAATTCGAACGGCACATTGCAAGGCTCCTTCTTTTGAAATGGCGAATGATCCACGCTCATTGCTCAAATCTTTAGCAAATGAAAGTTCTTTTGAATTCGCAAAAGGTTTTGTTGCGTCAATTATGGAATGGATTTCAGATTCATCAAGATCTCCAACAATCACAACCTTTTCAAGTCCATTTAAATAGTTTTCTGAATGGAATTCTTTCAGTTTTTCTATCGATACCGTTTCGAAATCGGACGGTTTCAGGGCTTTTGAATAGATTTCATTCGACGCGAAAAGGCGTTCCTGAAATTCGCGTTGTGCAAGAAAACCTACTTTTTCCAAACTAACGTTGTGTCCCACTTTTCTATCGGCTAAAAATTCATTGACTTCTTTCTCAATAAAGGCAACGTTTTGAATTGCATCAAGAACAATGGTGAGAATTGGAATTAAATTTTCTTTTAAACAATACATCGATATGGTAGCGTTCTCAACTGAGATTCCAGATTCTAGAAAACCACCCAATGCGTTGATTTGGCTGTTGATTTCAATTGAATTTTTGTCTGGGGTTCCAGAAAGTAAAAGTCCATTTACGAAACCTGCAATGCTATCAATTCCTTTTGCTTTTCCTGCATCGAAGTAAAGTTCAAAACGCGATGTTTCATTTGGAACTTCCTTCATGTGATAAAGATCAGTGCGACCTGAAACTGCATACTTTTTCGGAGCTACAAAATCAATATGATCAATTTCTTTTAAAGCTGGTTCTATTGTTCTATTTAGCATTTTTATCAGCTTTAATGTTTAGTATTGAACAGTTGGGTTTCGTTAAGATGTTTTTCGCGCATCTTAGAATGTCATCTGTAGTAATCTGGTGGTATTTCTCGCTCTCAGAATTGACTCCGTCTGGATCTCCGAGCAATTCATAATTACAAAGATTCATTGCTCTATGCAACAGTCCTTGTTCTTGAAATTCTTTGGCAGTTCTAAACTTTATCATGATTCTATCCAATTCTGAATCAGATAATTTGTTCGCGCTTAATTCGTCGATTAAAGCCCAAAGTGCATCATCAAATTGTTTGAATGATATTCCTTCGTTTAGCTTACCAGAAATCACTAACAATCCTTCATCTAGCGATCCCAAAATGTAGGCACTAATGTCGGCTACCAATTGTTGTTCCTTCTTCAGTGTCACATAAAGTCGAGCGGATTTGTCTCTTCCTAAAGCATCGGATAAAAGGTCAATTGTAAAAAAGTCAGGGTGCAAACGATCCGGCATTTTGAATGCGTAATAAAATGCATTGCTCGGAACATTTCTTTCAATCGTTAGCTCGCGCAATTCTGTTTGAACAGGCTCTTTCGGTAAATTTCTTTCGTATTTCGTTCCAGCTGGAATCGAACCGTACCATTTTTCAACGAGTTCTTTAACGTTTTCAAGTTCAAGATTTCCTGCGACACATAGGATTGCATTTGAGGGGTTGTAGTGCTTCTTAAAAAATGCTTTAACATCTTCCATTGTAGCATTTTCTATGGGCTCAAGCTCCTTTCCAATTGTCGCCCATTTGTACGGATGCTCTTTATAGGCAAGTGGTCTCAATTGCAACCAAACATCTCCATACGGTTGATTCAAATAGCGCTGCTTGAATTCTTCGATCACAACACTTCGTTGAACTTCTAGACTTTTAGGAGTAAACGCCAAAGAAAGCATTCGATCACTTTCTAACCACAATGCGGTTTCAATATTGTTTACAGGAAGGACATTGTAATAGTTGGTGATGTCGTTTGAAGTAAACGCATTGTTTTCTCCACCTGCCATTTGCAAGGGCGTATCGAATTCGGGAATATTTATAGAACCTCCAAACATCAAGTGTTCGAATAAGTGAGCGAATCCAGTTTTATCTTCAGATTCATCTCTTGCGCCGACATCATAAAGGGTATTTACTACCGCCATTGGCGTCGTTTCATCCTTATGGAAAAGAACTCTAAGTCCATTCTCCAATTGGAATCGTTCAAATTTTATCATTTAGAAATTAAATTTTTCGTTTTGTTGTTCGGACAGGGCTTGGCGGTACTCATCAAGGATTTCATTAACAATGTCACCAGCGGGTTTCACTTCATTAATCAATCCTGATATTTGACCGATCTCAAGTTCACCTTCCACTAAATCGCCTTCGAACATTCCTTTCTTTGCTCGACCTCTCCCCAACAGTGATTTCAACTCATCAATTGTCGCGCCATTCTCGTACGCTGTATGGAGTTGACCATAAAACTCATTTTTGACCAGACGAACTGGCGTAATTTCTTTCAATGTCAGTTGCGTGTCACCTTCTTTGGCACCAATTACGACATTCTTAAAATTCGCATGAGCACTGGATTCATTCGATGCTACAAACCGACTTCCAATTTGAACCGCATCTGCTCCTAAATTCATCGCAGCGAGCATTCCTCTGCCTGTCCCAATTCCACCAGCAGCAATTAAAGGAATCGTAATTTCAGAAGCCACCAAAGGAATCAAACAAAACGTTGTCGTCTCATCGCGTCCGTTGTGTCCACCTGCTTCAAAGCCCTCTGCAACAACGGCATCAACGCCGGCATCTTCCGCTTTTTTTGCAAACTTTAAACTTGAGACTACATGAACAACTGTAATTCCATGATCCTTCAAATGTTTCGTCCATGTTTTTGGATTTCCAGCGGAAGTAAATACAATTGGAACTTTATATTTAATTATGGTTTCAATGTGCTTGTCAATATCGGGGTAGAGCATCGGAAGATTTACGGCAAAAGGCTTGTTCGTTGCCTCTTTACACTTCATAATATGCTCCTCTAGAACATCCGGATACATCGACCCAGAACCAATGATGCCAAGTCCTCCAGAGTTTGAAACGGCCGATGCCAATTCCCATCCTGAACACCAGATCATTCCTGCTTGAATTAGTGGGTATTCTACCTTAAAAAGTTGGGTGATTCGATTTTTCATAGATCAATTATTATTTCAAAAGTAAGGGTTTCAGCAAACTTCTCGATCAATTTTGGTGTCTTATCTATAAATCCTTAATTTAGAGTAACTCTATTGCTATGCGAATTAGAAATCTTCTGCTATTTTCAATGCTTTTTATCACGGGACTCTCTTGGTCTCAACGGATAGAACACAAGCATTCTGTAAAGCATGCTTTTATTGAAAACAAAGGACAATGGGAGAACCCTGTTCTCTTTCAAAGCAATTTTTCAGGTGGAAATTTATGGGTAATGCAGAAAAAAATGATTTTTCATTTACAAGATTTTTCTGGAATGCAAGAAGCTCATGTTTCTCGTAAGTCGTATAATGAAACTCCAAAGCTCACTCAGACGGTTGTTCACCTAAACTTTACAGGAGCTAATGACGTTACCAATATTGAGAAATTACACAAAACAGATAATTATTACAATTACTTTATAGGCAATGACCAGACCAAATGGGCATCTGAAGTTCATGGGTATGGGGAAGCCATAATGCATGACTTGTATGATGGAATTGACCTTAAATTGATTGAGCAACAGCAAGAATTAAAATACGAGTTTCACGTGCAACCACGAATTGACCCAAGTCAAATAATTTTAGATTATGCAGGTCAGAATGAGTTGAGGGTAGATAAAAAAGGAAACTTAAGAATTAAAACGGACTTGGGAGAAATCATTGAACAAAAGCCTTATGCCTACCAAATCGTGAATGGAAATATCCGCGAAGTGACGTGTGCATTTAATCTTGAAGGTTCAGTTGTAAAGTTTGATTTAGGTACTTACAATCCAAATGTGAAATTGATTATAGATCCGGTATTGGTGTTTGCGACATATTCTGGTTCAGACAGTGATAATTTCGGTATGACGGCAACTTACGGTTATGACGGCACTGCTTATTCTGGAGGAGTTGTTTACGGAAATGGATTTCCAATGCCTGATCCTTCAGCGTATGATGTAAATGGGAATTTCACGGCGGTAATAAATCCAACCTATGGAATTACAGATGTCTTCATTTCTAAATATTCAGCAGATGGAACGAAC
Source organism: Crocinitomicaceae bacterium (assembly GCA_047630755.1). Classification (GTDB taxonomy): domain Bacteria; phylum Bacteroidota; class Bacteroidia; order Flavobacteriales_D; family Crocinitomicaceae; genus UBA4466. The sequence goes on from JBLHYG010000005.1 coordinate 391,580, forward strand.
ATGCTTTGGGCGACTTATTTGGGTGGAGGTGATGCAAATCAAGGAACGGAAACTGCGCAAAGTTTGATCTGTGATGAACAGAATAATCTGTATATCTACGGAGCAACGTCAAGCACCGACTTCCCTATTCAAGGCGGTTACCAAGGAATCCATTCTGGTGGAACGACTGGAGCAGACTTCCTTTATAACGGTGTTTATTTCGGTACACAAGGAACAGATATTTACGTTGCAAAATTAAGTGCAAATGGTCAAAACTTGCTGGCATCAACATTTTTAGGAGGTACGGGTAACGATGGAATTAATTATAGAACTACCGTTATTTACAATAATGTTGCTGCATACGACTCATTAACTCCAAATTATGGAGATCAGTTTAGAGGAGAAATCATGATTGATTCAATTGGAAATTGTTTGGTTGCGTCTTGTACAAAGTCCATTAACTTTCCAACATTGAATGCATTCCAAAATGCAAACGCTGGAGGTCAAGATGGTGTTGTTTTTAAATTGGATGCCAATCTGGCAAATCTTCAATGGTCCAGTTATTATGGAGGTTCGGATAGCGATGCATGTTATTCCGTTAAAATTGACTCCAGCGACAATGTCATTTTTGCAGGTGGAACAACTTCAAATGATTTAACAAATATGGCTGGTGGCTGGCAGTCAGTTTACAATGGCGGAAAAACAGACGGTTTTGTTGTGAAATTAAGCCCAAGTGGAACAACAATTACTCAAGGCACATATACCGGGACGGTGAGTCACGATCAGGCTTTCTTCGTGGAAATTGATAGAGCAGACAATATTTATGTTTTGGGTCAATCACAAGGAGGATTGTTTCCTGTAATTAACTCACCTTTTGTCAATCCAGGCAGTAGCCAGTTTGTAATGAAATTTGATCCCACACTTACGGCGCCGATTCATTCAACGGTTTTCGGAAATGGAAGTCCAAATATTAATATATCTCCTTCCGCCTTTCTGATTGATATCTGCGGTAACATCTATATCTCTGGTTGGGGAGCAAATATTTTACAGTCAACACCTTTATCTGGAATGCCAACGACTCCTGATGCCTATCAAGGAACTTCGCCAAATGGATTTGATTTTTACTTATTGGTCATTGAAAGAGATTTTGCAGACACGCTATATGGAACTTATATGGGAGGAAATCAAGCAGACGAACATGTGGATGGTGGAACTTCTCGATTTGACAAAAACGGTGTTGTTTATCAATCCGTTTGTGGGGGTTGTGGAGGGTTTAGTGATTTTCCAACGACACCAGGAGCTTGGTCAGCGATTAATGAAAGCGACAATAACAACTGCAACAACATTGTCTTTAAGTTTGATTTTGAATTAATTCCTGTTGCCGATTTCATGATTGACGATAACTTTGGTTGCTTGCCTTTCACTGTTGAGTTTGAAAACAATTCAACTGACTCAGATTCTTACCTCTGGGATTTTGGAAATGGCGATACAACTTCTCAGATATTTGAACCCATCGTTACTTTTGATACAGCCGGAGTCTACACTGTATTCCTGTATGTTACGGATAGCATTTGTCTATTGACCGACACTGCGGAAATCACGATTACAGTGACGGATTCTTTGAGCTTGTCTACCATTCCGGATCAGGAATTATGTATCACAACTCCAATCGATTTCATTGCCTATACATTCGATGCGGCAACGTCTTATATATGGTCAAGTAATATCAACTTTACGGATACCTTGAACACCAATTTATCGGATTCCATTTGGACACATACTCCATCTGGACCTATGACTTATTATATTCAAGCAAGTAATCCAGGTTGTTCCTCCATCGACAGTGTCGTTGTCGACTTCATTGGCTCTGCGCTGATATTAACTGCCAATGATTCTATTTGTGCGGGTGAACAAACGACAATCACTGCAACGAATACAAACCCAACGATTTCATTCAATTATGTTTGGACACCTGATTCGGTTATTGTAGCGCCGTCAATTACAAATAGTGTTACGGTCTATCCAATTACGAGCCAATACATTTATGTAACGGCAACGTCGAATACGGGTTGTGTTGTAAATGATTCGATTCAAATTTACGTCGGAAACATTCCTACACCTTCTGTTATTGCTACGGCCTTTGAAACGCTCGTCGCCGAAGGTTCAACGGTTCAGTTAATTGGTGAACCTTCTGGATTAAGTTACATCTGGTCTCCTGGACAAGGAGTAGTAAATGTCAACGGTCAAATTACAGATGCTGTAGTTGATCAAACAACCATTTATACTTTAACCGTTACCGATGGAATTTGTGCCAAGACGGATACTGTTTTGATCACAACATTTGAATTTATTTGTGGAGATCCATACTTATACATTCCAAATGCATTCTCTCCAAATGGCGACGGTGAAAATGAAATTCTTTACGTTCGAGGAGCATTGGTAGAAGAAATGGTTTTCCGAATCTATGACAGATGGGGAGAAATGGTTTTCGAATCCTTTGACAGAACAGATGGTTGGGATGGTACCTTCAGAGGAAAGGCACTTGATCCAGATGTTTACGATTACTACCTTGACGTTACGTGCGTTGGAGGGGATGAGGCTATCGTAAAAGGAAATATAACATTGCTTCGATAGTTCGATTCATCACATTAGGTTTTTTATTCGGAAAATAATATGTTGCTTTGTGACATAATTATAACAAACTGTCATGAAGAAGATCATCAACGCCAAATCGCAAAAATTTCTTGAAAAGTATTTAAATAATACGTCGCCAACTGGTTTTGAGCTAGAAGGACAAAAAATTTGGTTGGATTATGTTAAGCCATATATCGATGAATACTTCACTGACAATTATGGAACCGTTGTAGGAGTAATTAATCCGAAGGCAAAGTACAAAGTTGTAATTGAAGCACACGCTGATGAAATCTCATGGTTTGTACACTATATAACAAAGGAGGGGTTTATTTATTTAAGAAAAAATGGCGGTTCAGACCATATGATCGCTCCCTCTAAACGCGTTAATATTCATACTGACAAAGGAATGGTGAAAGCTGTTTTTGGTTGGCCCGCGATTCATACAAGACGGGATAAAGATGACGCACCAAGCTTGAAGAATATTTGTTTGGATGCAGGTTGTTCTACAAAAGATGAGGTAGAAGCAATGGGCGTTCATGTTGGATGTGTGGTTACGTTTGAAGATGAATTCATCATTTTAAACAAGAACAGGTATTGCGGACGTGCACTTGACAACCGCATGGGTGGATTTATGATAGCAGAGGTTGCTCGATTGCTTAAAGAAGAGAAAACTCAACTTCCATTCGCATTGTACATCGTGAACGCAGTTCAAGAAGAAGTTGGATTAAGAGGAGCGCAAATGATCGCTCAGAAAATCAAGCCAGATGTTGCAATCGTAACCGATGTTTGTCACGATACAAATACACCCATGATTGACAAAATCGTTCAAGGTGATCTTAAATCAGGTGATGGCCCAGTTTTGACTTACGGTCCCGCAGTTCAAAATAATTTATTGAAACAAATTATTAAAGCAGCTGATGACAATAAAATTCCATTCCAAAGAGCGGCAGCGTCTCGAGCAACTGGAACGGATACAGATGCCTTTGCCTATTCAAATGAAGGCGTACCAAGTGCTTTGATTTCATTGCCATTGCGCTATATGCATACAACTGTTGAGATGTGTCGTAAAGAAGATGTTGAAAATGCAATTCGCTTAATTTACCATTCTTTGAAAACGATTAAGAACAATCAGGACTTCAGATACATCAAATAAGAGTTCAAGAATACATCAAATAATCTTCAATTTTAAAGGGCATAAGTGTTAATTAGAGCTATCTTAGCAGTTCTACTAAAACTTATGTTACTTATGAAAAAGATTACAATGTTATTGTCATCTGTACTTTTAACTACGGCTGTAAGCGCCCAGTTATTCTCAGATGATTTCGATGCTCTAAATGTAGGAGACTACATCGGGCCAAGCGCAACTGAATGGACTACGTGGAGTGGTGCTTTAGGTGGAGCGGAAGATGCACAAGCAAATGATGCACAAGCATTAAGCGGTACTAATTCAGTTTATTTTTTAGGACAAGCAGGAGGGGGACCTCAAGATGTTCTTTTGGATTTCGGTCAAGAATATACCGATGGTATTGTGACTTATGAGTCTGCAATGTACGTGGTGGCTGGTAAAACGGCTTATTTTAACTTTCAAGCAAACACAACTCCGGGTACACTTTGGGCAATGAACTGTAACATGGCAAATGGAACGGTAACTATTGACGATGGTGTATCAAGTAGTTTGGCTGTTGGTTCTTATACTGACGAAACGTGGTTCACATTGAGAATTGAAGCGAATCTTTCAACTGGAAGATGGCAAGGATTTATCGATGGAGTATGTTTCGGTGTTTGGGCGAATTCAATTAACCAAGTAGCTACTGTGGATTTATTCCCTCTAGAAACGAGTGAGTTCTACGTTGATAACGTTTCTTTCGATTACGCTGCATACGTGCCTTCACAATTGAATGCGTCTGTTGCAGGATTTAACCTTGGAGGAAGAATTGCTGGAACTTATAAGAGTCCTACAGTAACTGTTGTAAATGCAGGAACGGACCCAATTACTTCATTCGATGTTGCAATTGATGTTTACGGAGCTAATTATCCTCAATCAGTGACGGGAGTTAATTTAGCTGCTGGTCAATCTTATGAAGTTGTTTATACAACTCCAATTCAAATTCAAGGTGGTATTCACAACGCAACTGCTACAGTTTCAAATGTAAATGGAGGAATTGACGGAGATGCTACAGATGATGACGCATGTTTAGTTGCAAATAACGTTACTCCAGCACCAGGAAAAGTTGTTGTTGGTGAGGAAGCTACAGGAACTTGGTGTCCTTGGTGTGTAAGAGGAACTGTTTTCATGGATAGATATGAAAACGATTTTGGTGAATTTTGGGCAGGTATTGCTGTTCACAATGGTGATCCAATGGTTGTAACTGATTATGATGCTGCAATTGGAAACTTCATCGGTGGTTACCCAAGTTCATTAGTGGATAGAGGTCCTGAAGTTGATCCATCTGCAATGGATGGTGATTTCTACACACGTCTAGCTACTGCTCCTGCTGCAATGATTTCAAACGCTTCTGTTTGGAACGCTGGAACTAGAGAATTACAAGTAACAGTTTCTGCTACATTCGATATGGCTGCAGATGACAATTGGAGATTAGCATGTGTATTGACTGAAGACGGAGTTACGGGTTCAAGTGCTGATGGATACGATCAAGCAAATGCTTACGCTGGCGGAGCAAATGGTGAAATGGGTGGATACGAGTTATTGCCTTCTCCAGTTCCTGCTGCTCAAATGGTATACGATCACGTAGCTAGAGACATTGAGCCAGATTGGGATGGTGATCCAAATAGTTTTCCTGCAACGGTTAACATTGGTGAAACGCATTCTGCAACATTTACATTCGTATTACCGAATGAATGGAATGAGAACAACATGCACGTTATTGGTATGTTACTTGATCCAAACGGAGGAATTGACAATGCTGGTAAATCAACAATCTTTAGTAACACTGGAATTGATGATTTAGATACTAAATCTACATTTAGAATGTATCCTAACCCAACAAACACTGTAGCGTTCATCGAAGCAGATTTCGATAGCAATTCAGAAGTTCAAATCTCATTGATTGATATGGCTGGGAAAGAAGTTGCTTCTAAAAACTACGGTGTTGTTAATGCTGGTTCTAAACTTCCAATTAATACTTTGTCTTTAGAGACTGGAGTTTACTTGGTTAAAGTGACAGTTAACAATATTGAAATGACACAAAGATTAATTGTTGAGTAATTAATAATTGACTCCTTTAAAAACGGGCGATTTTCTTAAATGAGAATCGCCCGTTTCTTTTTACCAATAACCAAAAATTAGATACATTTGTAGCCATGAAATGGATCGGTAATAGAATTTCCTTCGTAGATGATAAATCGAAGACAACAATAGTCATTCACCCCAAAGACATCGGTTGGTTAAAGCCACTGATGGGAGCGTGGACATCGATGTGGTTAACACTTGGTGTAATTGTAATTTGGGTATCCTTGAACTCTAAATTGACGGAACAAGAATCAATCATCATTATCATATTTCTTGGTTTCTGGGTCTATTTTGCATTCAAAGTAATGAAATCATGGTTCTGGTTAATGTGGGGGAAAGAACTCATCCAGGTTGATGAAGTGAACCTCAAATACAAAAAATCCATCCGTAAGTACGGCAAGTCAAAATCCTTCCTGCTCGAGAACATCAATAAAATGACCATGCACAAGACTGAAGAAAAATCGTTTCAAGCAGCTTGGGAAAAATCACCTTGGGTGATTGGAGGCGAACGGATAGAATTTGAATACTCGGGTAAAATTGTGAAGATGGGAAGAAAGCTCGAACAAAAAGATGCGGAGTTACTTTTTAAACTGTTAACAAAACGTGTTGAGGTTCAGGTAAGGAAGAACCGTAAATCTCATAGCGCTTGATATTCATAACAGGAAGTGACTAACAAGGTTAAACTTTACGTCTGTTTCACCCAACAATCAATAAAAATCATAGTGCTTGTAAGTGATTGATTTAGAAATCTTATCTTTGAAGCCTGTTAAACAATTTTTAAAATATTATCTGAGTCTTTCTAAAAGACTTGCTCTATAAATGGAGCGAATTGCACATTAAGAACTTCTTTTTTATGTCCAGATAATTGTACCCATTAATTTCATCAAAGTTTAAACAATTTGCAATCGATTTATTAAATTGATTGATCTATCACACCGTCTCATGTTTAACATTTGGGTGTGGTGCCAATACAATATGAAAAGTGAAAAATAAACAGATAATAAGTAGAGATATAGAACTGTTTTACGAGCAAGCATCGGAGGAGAACAGGCTAAACAAGGGAATGGGAGTTTTTGAATTTGAAAGAGTGAAATCGCTTATTGAAAAGTACATTTCATCGCCCGGTTCCACAATAATTGACGTCGGAGGAGGAACTGGAAAGTATTCAGAATGGCTTGCGAAAAAAGGGCATCAAGTTCATTTAGTTGAACCCGTTTCTAAACATTTGGAAATGGCGCAAAACAGATCCAATAAACTAAAGAATAAATTTTCAGTTCATTTCGGCGAATCTCGAGAATTGGATTTTCAAAATAACACAGCTGATTTAGTGATATTACACGGTCCGCTTTATCATCTCCAAAAAAAGGAAGATCGTGAATTAACGATAATGGAAGCCAAACGCGTATTGAAAAAAGGTGGGATTATCTTAGGCTTCGCGATAAATTACACAGCTTCTACTTTGGCAGGTCTATTAAATGGCTTAATCCATAAAAAATCATTCTTTGAAATGTGTACTGAAGAGTTGACCACAGGAATTCATAATCCACCAGATGATTTTCCTTGGCTGTTGGCAGAAGCCTATTACCATAAGCCAGATCAATTAAAAGATGAGTTTACGGATAATGAATTGGTCTATCTCAATACCTATGCTGTCGAAGGCATGGGGTGGTTGGACAAAGATTTTTTTGCGAGTTTACTTAATGACGAAAAAAGAGAGACACTATTAAAACTTCTGAGTATTACGGAAAATGACAGTAATCTATTGCCTTTTAGCCCTCACATGATGATTGCTGTCAAAAAAGTATCGACTTATGGGAAATAAAGAAGGATTTTATGTTGCCTTAAACGAAAATGGAGGTCAGTTAAATGAAATTGACCTTAAAACAGGGGAGGTATTTGCGCCGCGTAATTATGGAATCCTATAAGTACTATTGACCTCATTTACGAAACTTTAGGACAAGTTGGGTTCGTTAAATTCAAACCTATCACCCCATTTCAAAGGCGGTTCCAATTTTGTATAGCCCAATCGAATATAAAAATCCACAGCGTAATCCCTTGCCTGTAAAACCATTTTATGATTCCCTTGCTCAATAGACGCCTTCTTCGTCGCTTCCATAATAATTCGTCCGAAGCCTTTGCCTTGAATAGCATCATCTATCGCTACGAAAGAGACTCAGGTTTGTAAAAATAAAAAGAAACAAGGTTAATATCGTTTGATATACAAATACGACTAGTCGGTTTCAAAGGGCTTGCTATTAATCTTTTTCCATGGATTATTTCCTAATCCAACACCAATACTCATTGTGAAAAATCCATTTCTAGTAAATGCTGCGCTAGGTTCAACAATACTGTATTCTGGAATTAACCCTACTTCAGCTCCAAAAATAATTCCAATACCAGAATTTTTAAATGAAAGCAGGGCTTCCCAACCAAACCTCCAAAAAAAAGGAAGAATAACGACTTCATTAAAATCATCTGTTTTATCAATTAATACAGGTGATTCAGAAGTTGGTTTTTGATAAATCGTATAATTGTTAATTAACCCATACGACGCATTAAAAAAAGTCCTGGTGTACATGTATCCGGATCGACTGACATCTTTCAACCGAATATTTTGAGACCCCGAAGTTTTAAAGCTTAAGCCTAATGTTGCTCCATAAGAACCTAGACTACGAGCCTCTATATGTTCTTTCTCTTGATCAATAGTTATATAATACACTTTATTCCGCATCCAGTTTGAATAATGTACTCCTGCATCCAAACATATCGACCGCCGTTTTTTCCGTGGTAAATTTGTTACATAGGTAACCATTTGATTTGCATCATCTAACTTATAATCAACTCCAATGCGTTTCGTTTTTTCTGAAACCCAACTCTTTATCGGGTATTCAGCCGTAAGTCTTGTGTCAAGGTTTGGTCTGTAATGTGATCTTCGCCAAGATTCATAAATTCCAGTTAGTCTACCACGAATAGTAAGCTTTTCATTAAAGTTATAAAACGATTGAATCTTATAACCTATTCCCTCCATCATAGGGGTAAACGGACTTAATTCAAATCCTATTTTGGGAATTTTATCAGGATTATTATCATAAATAACATCTCTAACTTCACCGTTACCAAACTTAATATGATAAAGTTCTTGTGCAGCGACAGGTTCAACTGCCAATAGGAATAAGATGTAAATGCAAAATTTCATGACCCTAGATCTCTTTGGACAAATTTACTACTCTTGGGAAAAGAAGAGTACGTAATTTCACGTTGTTTTCAATACACCTTCTCCATTTTATAATGCTGCAAAACGCCAAAAAGCAAATGACTCTTTTCCAATTTTGTATAGCCCAATCGAATATAAAAATCCACAGCGTAATCTCGAGCTTGAAGAACCATTTTATGATTGCCCTGTTCAATCGATGCCTTTTCAGTCGCTTCCATGATGGCTCTTCCGAAGCCTTTGCCTTGAATAGAATCATCAACAGCTACGAAACGAATTTGAGAAACGCCTTCTTCCGCTTGATCCAATCGAGCGATTGCGGTGATTGTTCCTTCTGAAAACAAAGCGAAATGTTGTCCTGTTAAGTCGCCATCATTTCGTTCGCTACCTAGGGGTTGATTCAAAGGAGCGCGCAGTATTCTATAGCGAAGCGAATAATAAGCTTCCCATTCCTGATCCGTCTTTGGTGCTCTAATTTCCATTCGACTTAAATATTTTTGAGCGAATTCGCTTGGTTTTAATTCCTTCTATTTCTTCTTCCAAAATCAAAGCCTTTGCTTTTTCATCTTCAAAGACCTCTTTTAGATTTCTAACCTTGCCCGCAGGAACATTCAAAACTTCAAGTTCTGACAACAAAGAACCTGAATTCAACTGAATTGTCTTTTCTTCAATGATCTTTTGAAGTTCTTCGCGGTTCGCAATTCGCATTTGATTGGAACTGAATTTATCCGAAGCGGGAAGGTCCACCAGTTCCAAAACACGACAAAGTTTTTCGAAATGTTTATCTGATCCTATTGCAAACGTGATTGTTGCTCCGTCTTTTGTTCCAAACAATTCACCATAAGGCGCAATGTTAGGATGCAAACTCCCTATGCGTTCTGGAATTTTCCCCGACATTAAATAATTGGAAGCTTGATTCGATAGACTGCTGATCGCAGCTTCATATAAGGATGCACTAACAGATTTTCCTTTATTCGTTTTTTCTCTTTCGTAAAGCGCAAGTAAAACGGCTTCTTTCAAATGGTGAGCGGCCAAAATATCTATAAATGCGACGGGCATTTTTGTTGGTGGACTTTCCTTTTGTCCATTCATAGACATAAAACCAGATTCCGCCTGAAGGATTAAATCATAAGCAACGCGATCACTTTCTTCTCCATATCCATTTATCTTTCCGATGATGAGCCGTGGATTTCTTGAAAGTAAAGTGCTGTCATCTAGTTTGAATTTGGTGTAATCACTTCGTTTGAAGTTCATAATTAGAATGTCTGCCGAATCAATAAGTTTCATGAACTGCGTATGATCTTCTTCACCAGACAAATTCAATTTGATGTATTCCTTGTTGTAATTGACACTGGAAAAATACGCCGAAACGGAACTTGATTTGTCTTCTGTTGGTAATTTCCAACTTCTGGTCACATCGCCATATATGGGATGTTCAACTTTGATTACGTCGGCTCCTAATTCGGCAAGAAATGTCGCAACGCTAGGTCCAGCAAGAACAGAGCTTGCATCAATAACTTTTAGATTGTCCAATACACCCATTACAGAAAATATGATTTACCACTGGCGCATCGATCCGATTACCGGAATTACATTTGAAGAATCCGTTCGTTCCAACTGCCAAATTACGTACGAATTTAGGTCAATTATTTGTGAACTATCCAATCCAGCATAGAATCTACCCATTCTCTGAGTAATGGAATCCCAATCTTGTTGATTCTTATAATGAGATACAGCAGTCGAATGACAGTTTTGACAACTGGTATTGAAAATAGATTCTCCTGCAGCAATATTCATTGGAATAAATTCAAGTCCAAATAAAGTATCGTCAGTATGAGATAACTCGATCAAATTACTGTTTCCAACTCCAAATGTACTTTCAATGGATACCGCGCAGAACGCGAAAAGAATAAGTGAAGCCAAAACGATCGATAATTTTCTCATTTGAGTCGATTATTATTGCTCCAGCTCCCAAAACACGTATTGTGTAACCTGATTTGTTTGAGTTTCATCAAGCTTGGCCATTTTCGTCATTTTCGTCAAGATTCCTGTCCATTGTTGTTTTGTATGGTTATCGATGACTTTAGCTGAATGACATTTTGTACAATCGCTATTGAAAATAAGTTTACCTGCTGAAGCTATATCATTCATTGCAGGCACAGGCTCTGGAGCTTCTGTTATTTCCTCGGGCATCGGCACCGGAGTGACAATCTTGGGCGCACAAGCAACGATTGAACTTACTATAACAAATGCGAATACTATCTTTTTCATATGGGCTAGAATTAAAGTCGAATATATGAAATAGTCAAATATCCAAGTGTTAATTTATTGCTAAATCCTTCGCACAAAATTATATTTACAGCATGCAAAAAAATGAATTCATCCGAAACAATTCAGGACTCAAAGAAAAGTCGATTTTCAATACTGTTAATTTGTTTAATGACGGCAGTACGGTTCCCTTTATAGCGCGTTACCGTAAGGAAATGACAGGAGGACTGGATGAGGTGGAAATTGCAACAATTCGTGATTTGGCCAAAAAGTACGATGATCTTAAGGCGAGACAATCAAGTATTCTATCAACGATTGACGAGCAAGGTAAATTAAGCCCTGAGTTGAAAAGTAAAATTGAAACTTGCTTTCACCCCGTTCAATTGGAAGATATCTATTTGCCATACAAACAAAAGCGCTTGACTCGAGGTGAAAAAGCTCGAAAACTTGGGCTAGAGCCTTTGGCTAAAATGATCATGTCACAGCGAGGAGGAAATCCGGAAGTTATGGCTGAACGGTTTTTGAAAGGAGAAGTCTACGAAATAGAAGATGCAATCAATGGAGCGAAAGACATTATTGCAGAATGGATGAACGAGAATACAAGCCTCCGTGCTCGACTTCGACAATTGTTCGAAAAGCGGTCTGTTCTTCAATCCAAGCTCGAAAAAGGAAAAGAAGTCGCTGCTGAGAAATACAAGGATTATTTTGATTTTTCAGAACGGTTGGATAAATGTGCATCGCATCGGTTTTTGGCATTGTACCGTGCGGATCGAGAAGGATTACTTTCAATTAAAGCGCGTCCTGATGAGGAAGAAGGGATTCAAATCTTAGAACGTTTTTTCGTGAAAGGTCATGATGAATGCGCCGCTATTGTCGCGGAAACGTGCAAGGACTCATACAAAAGATTGCTTCGGCCTTCACTCGAAAACGAAGTGTTGAATGTCGCCAAAGAAAAGGCAGATAAAGAAGCGATTCAGGTTTTTACAAAGAACTTACGTCAATTGTTGTTGGCTCCACCTCTTGGTGCAAAACGAATTTTGGCAATTGATCCTGGATTTAGAACAGGGTGTAAAGTTGTATGTATTGATGAACAAGGTGGTCTTTTAACGAATACGACGATTTTCCCACATCCGCCGCAAAAGGAAAGTTCGAAAGCTTCTTCGAAATTATTTCAATTGGTTCAAGCATACAAAATTGACGCAATTGCAATTGGAGACGGAACCGCAGGAAGAGAAACGGAGAACTTGGTTAAGAATGTTCATTTTGATAGAGATCTTGAAGTTTTTGCAGTTCGAGAGGATGGAGCTTCCATTTATTCTGCTAGCGCAATCGCCAGAAAGGAATTTCCTGATTATGACGTCACCGTTCGTGGTGCGGTTTCAATTGGTCGAAGATTAATGGATCCTTTGGCGGAGTTGGTGAAGATTGATCCGAAATCAGTTGGAGTAGGGCAGTACCAGCACGAAGTCAATCAATCATCGTTGAAAGATGCGTTGGATGATGTTGTTATTTCAAGTGTGAATTCCGTTGGTGTTGACGTGAATACGGCTTCATCGTATTTATTGAGCTACGTCTCAGGTCTGGGACTTTCAATTGCTGAAAATATCATAGCCTACCGCGATGAGAACGGTCGAATTAACTCCAGAGACGAACTTAAAAAAGTGAAACGGCTTGGAGCAAAAGCATTTGAACAAGCCGCTGGATTCATCAGAGTGCGTGATGGTAAAAACCGATTGGATGATTCATCCGTGCACCCTGAGAGTTACAAATACGTTAATCAACTGGCGAAAAAGAAAGGCGTTACTGTCAATGATCTTGTTGGAAATAACGAGATTTTAGACGGATTAAAGAACGATGAATTTCCCGATATGGACGCGTATACCTTTAATGATATTATAACTGAACTTAAAAAACCAGGCCGTGACCCTCGAAAGAAAGCAAAAGTTCTCGAATTCGATAGTAGAATAAAATCGATAGACGACCTTCAGCCTGGAATGTTGTTGAATGGATTGGTGACGAACGTTACTGCCTTCGGAGCGTTTGTCAACATTGGAATTAAGGAAAATGGTCTGATTCATAAATCGAATTTGGCTGATGTTTATGTCGAAGATCCATCTCAATTTATCGCTCTGCACGAACATGTTGAAGTTCAAGTTATGGAAGTTGATGTGAATAGAAAACGAATAGGCTTGAAACGGATGAATTGATTAAGCCAATGGCTTGAAAATGAAATAATATTCATCAATGTAATGGAGCACTGCATGGAAAAGCACGAATGACGCCAGCAGGAAAATAAAATTTCGTTTACGTGTTTCCTTAAAAAACATAATACCAGAAATTAAAATTGGTAACACCATGGATAATTGTATGCAGAGTAATTTAATGTATTCCTGTCTCTCCAAACGATAAAAAATATAGTTAGTTGAATTCCAATCAGGAGGATCCGCGAGGGTAGCTTCTAGTTGGAAAATTACACCAAGTAGGTTTAATGAAGTTATCAATAGTAAGATCAACAAAAAGATTCCAATTGCTTTTTTTTTATTTTCCGACAGATCCTTCATTTGAAATGAGATTGTCAATCGTAAACCACTTTTGAGCGAGAATATTGTACGAGAGCTCAGGATATAAAAATAGTGCCTTGTTCAACTTTTAATCGACTGGTTGAATTATCTACATACAAACTGCCAGTTCCAAGACCTTGAGGAAGATTATTATCAAACTCAGCTGTAAACTGACAAATAGCTTTCAATCCAATATTCGATTCTAAAGCCGAGGTAATCCACCAAGGGATGTTGTTTGATTCTGCAATTTCAATCCACTCTCGAGTTCCACTCAATCCTCCGTGAAGGCTTGGTTTTAGAATAATAAATTGAGGTTGTATAGTTTGAATCAGTTCAATTTTATCTGATAGACTATTGATCCCGATGAGTTCTTCATCCAGCGCAATTGGAAGTGGAGTAGAGCTACACAACGTCGCCATCTCGTTCCATTGTCCTGCTTTAATCGGTTGTTCTATTGAGTGGATCGCAAGTTCAGACAATCGCTTTAATTTATTAAGCGCATCTTCAGGAGTAAAGGCTCCGTTCGCATCGACGCGAAGTGTTATTTCCTCAGGAGAGTAGTTGGATCGAATTCCTTGGAGTAACCGAATTTCAGAATCGAAGTCAATTGCTCCAATTTTCATTTTTATCGTCGAGAATCCTGCTTCAATCTTTTCCTCAATTTGATCTTGCATAAATTGTGGATCTCCCATCCAAACCAATCCATTGATCGGAATCTGTTTTTGTCCAGAAGTAAAAGCGTTGTTGAAATAAATTCCAGTTCCTCCGTTTTCGAGATCGAGTAAGGCTGTTTCAACACCAAATTTTATTGAAGGCCAATTGTTCAAATCGAGAGTTAAGTTTTCGCAAACTTCATTTAGCTTGTTCTCGTAATCGGTTTTACTTTCCAATGAAATGAAATCAGGCGATAAGCCAGGAATAACGCTGCATTCTCCCGTTCCGATTATTTCTGGGTTTTCTGGATTCCAAATTGAAATGAACCATGCGTGTTTTTCCGTCAAGATACCGCGACTTGTCCCACTCGGTCGTTTAAAGTGAAAAATACGGTGCTCATATTTGGCGCGCAACTTATGCATTCTCAACCAAAATAATGATGATTCCAAACAACAACAATGCTATTCCAAAAGTCGATAACGCTACTTTTTTCAATTCTGGATCGAAGTCTTTGGGATCCGTTGTCTGCATTACTTTTCGGATGTGAAAGAGCAAATAGAGTGCTGGTGTTAAAGCTAAAAACAGAATGGGTTCTCCAATTGAATTGATGAACTGCGCCAAACATGACAAAGCAATAAGAATAATAATAGTGTGGTAAAATTTCGCTTGATTCGGCCCCATTTTTACAACAATTGTATTCTTTCCAGAGTTTTCGTCATTTACATAGTCACGCATGTTGTTGAGGTTCAAAACTGCTGTGCTTAGCAAGCCAATTCCAATGGCCAATAATATGTTTTCATTCGAAAAGGACTTGGCGAAAAGCGAATACACACCGAGCACACTAACGCCTCCGAAAAATATCAGAACCATAATGTCTCCCATTCCGTGATAACCATACGCTTTTTTACCAACGGTGTAAGTTATTGCAGCTAGAACACAAAGTAGAGCAAGTCCTGAGTAGAACCAAATCATTTCGTAAGGCATGTTTTGAGTTCCAAAATAGATCAATGCACCTGCGGAAAGTAAACTCAAAACGGAATTGATTCCAACTGCAATCTTCATTTCCTTTTGAGTTATGATTCCGGATTGAACGGCTCTTTCTGGACCAACACGGTTGTCATTATCCGTTCCTTTTGCTCCATCGCCAAGGTCATTCGCCAAATTCGATAAAATTTGAAACAATACCGTTGTTACCATTGCCAATGAAAAGATGATTGGGTCCCAGAAGTCGTTGTAATATGCCACCGCTGATCCAGCAATGATTCCAGAGAGGGAAAGAGGTAAAGTTCTTAAGCGAAATGCGCTTAACCATGCTTGGCTTTTTGACATATTACAAATCTAACATCATTATTGAATTTATTATTTGTGCGCGCATAGTAAAATGTATATATTCACAATATGAAATTGAATCCCAGTGAATTCGCGTTGTCAAAAATGCTCAATATTAAGTTTCCGATTATTGTTGCACCAATGTTTTTAGTGTCGAACAAGGAAATGATCATTGAAGCGATTAATGCTGGAATTACTGGAGCTATTCCTGCGCTAAACTATAGATCCGTTGAAGAGCTTCGGTCCGCAATTAAAGAAATTAAGCAGGAAACGAAAGGCCCGTTTGGAATCAATATTATCGTTAACAAGTCAAACTTCTATTACAAAGAACAACTACGAATTTGCTGTGAGGAAAAGGTCGATTTTTTGATTACGTCACTCGGTTCTCCGGAAGAGACGATTAAAATGGCACATCAAAATGGCGTTAAAGTCTTTTGCGATGTCGTCGACGTCAAATACGCGAAGAAGGTTGAAGCGCTTGGAGCCGATGCAATCATTGCTGTAAATAAGGAAGCAGGTGGTCATGCTGGATCAACTTCATATATGGAATTGATTCCATTGTTAAAATCAGAATGTACGATTCCGATTATTTCCGCTGGAGGCGTTGGGAATGGCTTTGAAGCAAAAAAAATGCTCGAACACGGAGCTGATGGATTATCGATAGGTTCTATTTTTATCGCCTGCAACGAATCAGGAGTTTCGGAAGAATACAAACAAGCCTGCGTCGATTACGGTGAAAAGGATATCGTAATGACGACAAAATTATCAGGAACGCCATGTACTGTTATTAATACGCCTTACGTTCAAAAGGTTGGGACGAAACAAAGTGCATTCGAACGATTTCTAAATAAGAACAAGAAACTAAAAAAATGGATGAAGGCATTGACTTTTGTTCGTGGATCAAAACGTCTTCAGAAAGCAGCTTTCAGTTCAACATATAAAACGGTTTGGTGCGCTGGACCATCAATTGAGCATGTCAAGGAAATTCGTCCGATGAAGGAAATCGTTAATCAACTAATCGAAGAGTATGAAAAAGGAGAGTAAAGAGGTTTCCTTAAAATCAATGAGGTGGAAGCTTTGGCTCCTTGGAACGTTCAAAATTCCAATGGTTGGATTTATTCGCCCGAGATTATTAGAATTAAATAACGATTCTGCGAAAATTAGAATTCGATTGAAACGGAGAACGAAAAACCATCTTGGATCGATGTACTTCGGTGCTCTTGCTGTTGGCGCTGACTTAGCCGCTGGTTTGCATGCGTTTTACTACGCTTCTAAATCGACAAAGAGAATGTCCTTCGCTTTTAAAGGTGTTAAAGGAGAGTTTCTCATGCGCGCTGAAAGCCATGTCACATTTGTTTCGAATCAAGGAAACCTTATTAAAAAAACCGTTGAAAGCGCTTTGTCATCTGGAGAGAGAGTGAATCAAGAGATCGAAGTCTTAGCGGTAGATGAAAGCGGAAATGAAGTTGCTAAATTTCAAATGATGGTCTCGATAAAATTCAAGTAATCCTTTTCAATTCTTTTCTATCTTTGCCTGATTAAAATAAGCAGAGATGAATTACATGACACCCGCAGAACTAAGCGAGAAATTAAACGCTAACAATGATCTAGTACTTTTAGATATTAGAGAATCGTATGAATTGGAAATTTGCCAAATTGGTGGATTACATATTCCAATGGGTGATATTTCAACACGTGTCAATGAAATTAATTCAGATTTTGAAGTTGCCGTTTTATGCCGTTCAGGAAAAAGGGCCGAAGCAGTAGCTAATTTTTTAGAGGCCGAAGCAGGCATGAAGAAAGTCACTATTGTAGCAGGCGGAATTCTAGCTTGGATCAACACAGTTGACAGTTCACTAGAAGCATATTAATTATGAAGGAAAGATCTCTTTTACAATACTTAATGCTCTCGCTTCGAGGAGTAGCAATGGGAGCCGCGGATGTTGTGCCTGGCGTTTCAGGTGGAACAATCGCGTTCATCACTGGAATTTACGAAGAACTAATCGAAAGTTTAAATAACATTAACCTTGGAGCAGTTAAAATTTTGTTCAAGGATGGAGTCAAGGCTTTTTGGAAACATATCAACGGAACGTTTTTCCTGTTCCTTTTCGGAGGGATAATTGTCAGTATTGCTTTACTTGCCAATGTTGTTGGACATTTATTAGAAACGCAACCTGTTATATTGTGGAGTTTCTTCTTTGGGTTGATCATCGCAAGCGTCTGGTTGATTGGGAAATCGATTAAGAAATGGAATGCTGGTGTTATAATTTCTTTATTAATAGGAACTGGAGTCGCCTTTTATATTTCTACAATTCAAACTGTCGCTCAAGGAAGTGAAAGCTGGTACATTGTATTGAGTGGCGCGATTGCGATTTGCGCAATGATACTCCCAGGTATTTCAGGTTCGTTTATCCTGGTTCTTCTTGGGACATATAATGTTGTTCTTGGCGCAATCAAGGATAGAGATTTCATGATCATTGGCCTTTTCGCAATAGGTTGCCTAATCGGCTTAATGTCTTTTGCACGACTTCTCAAGTTTTTGTTCTCAAAATTCAAAGAAATAACAATTGCATTGTTGACCGGATTCATGATTGGTTCCTTATATAAGGTATGGCCATGGAAAAATGCATTCGGCGAAGCGATCGTTGTGCATTCAGACGGAAAGAAGGATTATATGATGGCGAATGTTTTACCTGATAATTTTAACGGTGATGCACAACTTGGTTTGGCGATCGCTAGTGTTGTTGTTGGATTGGCAGTAATTGTTATTCTTGAACGATTTTCTCCTAAGGAATCATGAAGAACTATGGTTTAATCGGAAAGTCATTGGGGCACTCTTTTTCAAAGTCTTTCTTTGAGAACCATTTCGAAAAAAAAAACATTTCCGGATCCTATAAGAATATTGAATTGGCTTCTATTGAGGAATTCAACGCTGTTCGTGATTCTTTCGACGGTTTCAATGTTACTATCCCATACAAACAGGCGATAATTCCTTTCCTCGACGAGTTATCGGTTGAAGCCAAGGCAATCGGCGCTGTCAATGTTATTCAATGTCTTGATGGAAAATTGATCGGTCACAATACAGATGCTTTCGGTTTTCATCAATCCATTAAACCATTTTTAACCAATCTGCACGAACGAGCGATTGTATTTGGAACAGGTGGTGCGTCAAAAGCTGTTGAATTTGTTCTTCGTAAAATTGGACTAGATGTTATTTTCATTTCTAGAAATCCATCTGCTGAAAATGAATTCTCATACGAAGAGATTAATAAGCACATGTTGAATGCATGTAAAATAATAGTGAATACCACTCCGGTCGGAACATATCCGAACATTGATGATTGTATTTCTTTCCCTTTTGAATTCCTTACCGATGAACATTTGGTGGTGGATTTGATTTATAATCCTGCAAAAACAAAGTTTCTAAAGTCAGCAGAAGAGAATAATGCAACCATTATGAACGGAGAGACTATGTTAAAACAACAAGCGTTGAAGTCATATCAAATATGGAACGCTGAATAAAACATTAAATGGAATCTGTAAAACAATTAATCGCACGCGGTCAAGACGTGTCACTTGAATTTACTTCTCACATTGAGAGTCAATTAACGATTGCTAGAACTATTGTAGCTTTTGCAAATACAAATGGAGGGAAGGTTATAGTTGGTATTAATGAAAAAAACAAGGTTGTCGGTGTTGAACCTGCCGAAGAGTTGAAGCTCTTGAAGGAGCTAGTTAATAATGATTGTGCGCCAACAGTTCCTTTTGAATCTAAAGTTATAGAAGATGGAAGGCATTTACTTCTTGAAATAGATGTTCCCAAATCAAACAGCAAGCACAAAGCCAAGGGAGATGACGGAGAAATGAGATTCTATCATCGTATAAAGGATACTACTTTAGTGGGCAATAGAGTAATTGTTAATTTGTGGAAGCTACAAGACGAGTCGACTCCAAAGCCACTTGATCTAGATGATAATTTAAAAGCCATTTTTGAATTCATTGAAGAGCACAAGCCTGTAACTGTTTCTAAAATCTTTCGGTTCTTTGCACTTAATAAAAATGATATTAATCTCTATTTGGCACAATTGAACTATTGGGGATATATTGATTGCGTTATTGTTGAATCTGGAATGGCGTATACTTTGACGAATTAGTTTCTTTTAGTGTGATTGATTTTTGTGGGGTATTTAAAGTGTATACCAATTCAAGGAAGTTAATTGGGACCTTAGAAAGATGAATCGATTACCGTCTCAGAGTATTTCGTAAATCTGATCTAAAAAAGAATAGAGTTATTATTACAAATTATTATTCTTATCATTGCGGCTAATACCAAGACTAAACTACTATGAATAAGACTGTTTATGCCGTTGGAATTGCGTTGTCGGTAATCTTTTTCTTTGTTTGTGGTTATTATTTTATAGAAGCAGAAAAGGCAACAAGCACTATGTATGCGTATTATTTGCAAGAAGTGTCTCAAGAATATGGGGTAGAGTTGGGTGTAGGAAGAGAAGAGCTGTCCTCTGAAATAGGACTTTGGTCACTGTTGTTCTTAGGTTATTTCAGTTTTATATATATTATGGGATTGAGGAAAGTGAAAACCAAAGCTATGAAAGTGAGTTCAATTATTGCTTTGAGCTTGACAGGCATCATCCTATTATGGGATTTTGGAATGATTATTTCACCAAGGAGTATGTCCTTTGACGAAATCGGTTTGGCGTGGTTAGGGTATTGCTTTGTTATTTTAATATTGAGTATAGTCGGATTCATTCAGAGTCCGAAATATAATAAGCTTATTAGTTCCGAAAGAGGATCTATTAATATAGAAGATACGAGTGAACTATTAGATTCATAAAAATGTTTAATAAATTTTGTATTCTTTCTTTCTTTCGTATCTTAGAAAGATTACAAAATTAACACATATAGAAGAATATGGGAAGACCAGCAACTAAGCCGGCGAGATTGAAGGATGGTTTTTATATTGAAGTAAAAAACCAAGGAAGTGGAGGTATCATGATTAGACGTGACACTAAAGAACAAATGTTAATGGCCGCAGAAGACTATTCAAGAATGAAACAGGTTACGGTACTCGGAGAAATGAAGAGTGATAAGTGGCTTGATAAAGTGAAGAATAAGAAAAAATAGACTTTAAGTCTTAATTAAATAGAGGGTTCTTCGTTAGAAGTGCCCTTTTTTTATGCTCGCATTATCTTATCTACTAAGGAGTTATAAAATAGATGAAAAAAGATTCGAAAAAGTCATTGCGGATAAAGAAAGACTACATACCTTTGCCCCCGCTTAGAACGATAAGCACACAGGATTTGAAAGTTTAAGGATGAAATTATTTATTTTAAATAAAGTTTAATAAAAGCTTGTTAAAATGAAAAGAGCGTCTATCTTTGCCCCCGCTTAGAACGATAAGCACAGAGGGTTTGAAAGAAGAAAAAATATTTTAAAAAGTTTTCAATAAAAGCTTGTTAAAATGAAAAGAGCAGCTATCTTTGCCACCGCTTAGAACGATAAGCACAGAGGGTTTGAAAGAAGAAAAAATATTTTAAAAAGTTTTCAATAAAAGCTTGTTAAAATGAAAAGAGCAGCTATCTTTGCCACCGCTTATAACGATAAGCGCAGAGGATTTGAAAAGAAAAAAACAATTTTAAAAAGTTTTCAATAAAAGCTTGTTAAAATAAAAAAAGTAACTATCTTTGCACCCCGCTTATAACGATAAGCGAATTAAAAAGAGAGAAAGATTTGTAACTATAAAAGGTTGTAGATTGACAATAAAGAGTTCTTTGAGATATTGAGAAATAAGGAAACAACGTAAGATAATACATTTTACGAAATTAATACGAAGTTCAAGAGCCAACAAAAATTCAAAGTTTTATACAACGGAGAGTTTGATCCTGGCTCAGGATGAACGCTAGCGGCAGGCCTAACACATGCAAGTCGAGGGGTAACATAGAAGAGCTTGCTTTTCTGATGACGACCGGCGCACGGGTGCGTAACGCGTATGCAACCTACCTTATACTGGGGAATAGCCAGAAGAAATTCTGATTAATGCCCCATAGTATTTATTAACCGCATGGTTTTATAAATTAAAGATTACGGTATAAGATGGGCATGCGTCCTATTAGCTAGATGGTAAGGTAACGGCTTACCATGGCAACGATAGGTAGGGGGCCTGAGAGGGTGATCCCCCACACTGGTACTGAGACACGGACCAGACTCCTACGGGAGGCAGCAGTGAGGAATATTGGGCAATGGAGGCAACTCTGACCCAGCCATGCCGCGTGCAGGAAGAAGGTTCTATGGATCGTAAACTGCTTTTATTTGTGAATAAACTCTCGGACGTGTCCGAGCCTGAATGTAGCAAATGAATAAGCACCGGCTAACTCCGTGCCAGCAGCCGCGGTAATACGGAGGGTGCAAGCGTTATCCGGAATCATTGGGTTTAAAGGGTCCGCAGGCGGACTTATAAGTCAGTGGTGAAAGCCCATCGCTTAACGATGGAACTGCCATTGATACTGTAAGTCTTGAATTCGGTCGAAGTGGGCGGAATATGTCATGTAGCGGTGAAATGCTTAGATATGACATAGAACACCGATAGCGAAGGCAGCTCACTAGGCCTGGATTGACGCTCAGGGACGAAAGCGTGGGGAGCGAACAGGATTAGATACCCTGGTAGTCCACGCCGTAAACTATCAATACTCGTTTTCAGCGATATACAGTTGGAGACTAAGCGAAAGTGATAAGTATTGCACCTGGGGAGTACGATCGCAAGGTTGAAACTCAAAGGAATTGACGGGGGCCCGCACAAGCGGTGGAGCATGTGGTTTAATTCGATGATACGCGAGGAACCTTACCAGGGCTTAAATGTAGAGGGAATGATGTGGAAACATGTCAGTCTTCGGACCGTCTACAAGGTGCTGCATGGCTGTCGTCAGCTCGTGCCGTGAGGTGTTGGGTTAAGTCCCGCAACGAGCGCAACCCCTATCTTTAGTTGCCAGCGAGTAATGTCGGGGACTCTAAAGAAACTGCCTACGCAAGTAGTGAGGAAGGCGGGGACGACGTCAAGTCATCACGGCCCTTACGTCCTGGGCCACACACGTGCTACAATGGTAGATACAGAGGGCAGCTACCCCGCGAGGGGATGCGAATCTCGAAAGTCTATCTCAGTTCGGATTGGAGTCTGCAACTCGACTCTATGAAGCTGGAATCGCTAGTAATCGCGCATCAGCCATGGCGCGGTGAATACGTTCCCGGGCCTTGTACACACCGCCCGTCAAGCCATGGAAGCTGGGAGTGCCTGAAGTCGGTAACCGTAAGGAGCTGCCTAGGGTAAAACTGGTAACTGGGGCTAAGTCGTAACAAGGTAGCCGTACCGGAAGGTGCGGCTGGAACATCTCCTTTCTAGAGTGTCTCTTGACACTAAGTAAGTAAAACGACAATCTTTGTTGTTTCCATTTCTCGATAATATTTAAAAAAGAAATCCTCCTAACATTTGTTAGAAGCGTAGGAGGGATTAATAGTCCCGTAGCTCAGTTGGTTAGAGCACTACACTGATAATGTAGGGGTCAGCAGTTCAAATCTGCTCGGGACTACTTTTTTATAACTTATAGATGTTCATCATTAATTTGGTGAACATTTACAATTCTATCCATTCACATAGGTGATTTTAGTGGTAGATGAGTTCATTGACATATTGGAATTGATTGAAGTAGTAAAGAATAAGAGTATTAAATAGAGATTAATAAGTTACTAAGGGCACACGGGGAATGCCTAGGCTCTCAGAGGCGAAGAAAGACGTGATA
>JBLHYG010000006.1:0-351512 GCA_047630755.1 Crocinitomicaceae bacterium
CGAAAGCCAAAGCAGATGCTGAAGCAAAAACAAAGGCTGCTGAGGCTGCAAAGTTGAAAGCTGCTGCCGCTGCAAAAGAAAAAGCTGCGCAAGAAGCGAAAGCCAAGGCAGATGCTGAAGCAAAAAAGAAGGCTACGGAAGCTACAAAAGTGAAAGCTGCTGCTGCTGCAAAAGAAAAAGCAGCACAAGAAGCGAAAACCAAAGCAGATGCTGAAGCAAAAAAGAAGGCTGATGAGTTAAAACGTAAAGCCGCAGAGGAAGAAGAAAAAGGAGGCGGAAAATAGCCGAATTTGAACAATAAATGAAACCGCTCACTTCCAATATTTTGGATGAGCGGTTTTTTCATTTGTAGTGGGGCTTGCAGCCGAATCCACTTTAGTTTGTATAAGTTAATTCATCTCGTTATATTCGCAGACTCATTTAAGCATATATAATGGCAATAATTGGAAAAATTAGAGAAAGATCATGGTTAATCCTTATCGTAATTGGAGGAGCACTAGTGACTTTTATATTTACTTCTCAAGGCCCAGGTGGAGCGGCAGGAGATGAAGAAAAATACGGGATTGGCACTGTTTACGGCGAAAAAGTAGACATTGATGAATTCGGAGACAGAGTTGATGAAGAGCAAGAAGCTTCAGATAAGCAGAAGCAAAATCAAGAGAATCAACAAGCACAACAGCAAGGAAGACAACCTCAAAAGATAGCGTCTGTTCCGGTTGAACCAACACGTGTTTTTAACACGTTTGTTCAAGAGTTGATTCTTCAAAAAGAATACGATGCTCTTGGGGTTGCAGTAAGTCCAGCAGAATTTGATGCTTACCTTTTCGGAGAGCAAGGATTTGACGTATTGCCAGATATCGCATCTACGTTTGTGGATTCTGCGAGAATATTTGACCCGAATTTGCTTAGAGCAAGAATTGACGAAATGGAATCAGGTGAAGCTGAGGTTCAAGATCAATGGGAAAAGAGTAAAACATATTATACAGAGCAACGTCAAAAACAAAAATATTTGGACATCGTTGGTCAAGGAGTTTATGTGACGAAGCTTGAAGCGAAAGACGAGTACTTTTCGAAGCAAGAAACGAAAAGCATTTCTTTTGTAGTAAAAAAGTATGCTGAGATTGAAGACAAGGATGTTAATCCTACATATAAGCAGTTAAAAGCGTTTTACAAGAAACACAAATCGGAGAAAAAATACGAGAATAAATTTAGTTCACGTGATCTTAGATATGCTACTTTAAAAGTTGAGTCTTCTGCTGCGGATTCTGCTGCATTAGAAGCTGATCTTACAAAACTTAAAGAGAAGTTTAGAGCAACAAAGAACGATTCAAACTTTGTAATTATTAATTCTGAAATCCCACTTTTTGTTTCTCAAATTGGATACAAGCCTTTAGGAGATAAAACGGCAAAAGAAAACTTTACGTATCCTGCAGATCTTGACACTGTATTCAAAGCAGCTCAAATTGGAGATGTTGTTGGTCCTTATTGGGACAATGGATCAATGAAGATTGCAAAGGTATTAGCGAAGAAAGATAAGTTCTTAACGGCGCGTCATATTTTGATTGGTGCACAGAAAGGGGATACTGTTGGAATTGCTAAAGCACAAAAAACAACGGATTCTTTAATTGGAATTATTACTTCAGAGAACTTCGAAGAATATGTTAAAAACTTTACTGATGATCCTGGATCAAAAGAAACAGGAGGTAAATACGAAGATTTCTTAGACGGAGAAATGGTTCCTGAATTCAGTAAATATGCCATGGAAGAGCCTATAGGAAAGATTGGATACGTTCAAACAGACTTCGGGTTCCATATCATGGAGGTTCTTGAAAGAAAGCCTGCGAATGTTCCTAACCTTGGTGTAATTCAAAAAGCAATTAAACCAAGTGAACTTACACAGGATAATATTGAGGACAATGCTTACAGCTTGCTAGAAAGCATTTTCCGTAAAACGGAAGGAACAAGAAACATTAATAAGAAAATTGCATTTTTCGATACACTTGTTAAAAATGCAGGAAGCATAGCTTATCCTATCTCTATTCAGGATAACAGACCTCTAATTAATGAGTTTGCGTCTCCATTTGCTGAGTCTGAAATCTATAAATTAGCGTTTAGCGAAGAAGCGAAGGCAGGTGATATTTTAGGTTCTCCAATTAAAGATGGCGACCGTTGGGTTGTTGCAATTCTTACATCGATTAAAGTTAAAGGTGAGACTAAGTTTGGTGATGTAAAAAGCATCGTGAAAAGAGAATACATTCTGGATAGAAAATACAGAGAGTTAAGCGGTAAAATGAAAGGTAAGTCGCTTGAAACCCTAGCAAAAGAGGGAGGGCGCACTGTTCAAACAGAAGAAGTTTTATTTGGATTCACAAAAATGGGTAATTCTATTCCAGACGAGCCAGATGTTATTGGAGCGATTTTCGGAGCATTGAAAGATGGAGAGATGACAAAACCATTGAAAGGGAAACAAGGTGTTTATGTTGTTCGAATTGACAAAACAATTAAACCTATTGTTGCCGATAAAAATTACCTTACGGAAAGAAATCAATTGACAGGAAGCATTAGACAAGGGCTTAAGGCTGTTGTTACGAATGCCTTGGTTGATCAAGCAGATGTAATTGATAATAGAAAACTTCGTGAAAACGGAATTAGAAGATAGTCAAAACACGAATTATTTAAAACCCGTTTTAGCTTAGCTAAGACGGGTTTTTTTATACCATAGAATATCGTTTTCCGGGCAGTTCGGAAATGATTCCGGAGAGCTGTAAATTGAACAATTCCACATTTAATTTTGAAATGGGAATCCGAAGGCGTGTAGAGATTATATCAACGTGGATTGTTTGTTCGTCACCGATCAACCCGACTATTTCATCTTGAGTTGCGCTAAGCTCAGGAAAACAAGTTCTTTGAGCGTTTTGTGCTTGATAATCTTCATCCCAACTCATAAGTTTCAAAAATTCCGCAGGGCTTTGAATTAAATGTGCTTTTTCTTGAGAAATAAGAGCATTGCAACCTTGAGATGTTTCTAAATTGATATTTCCGGGAAAGGCAAAAACGTCGCGGTCATAACTATTGGCTAGGTATGCCGTAATCAGCGAGCCGCCGCTAATTTTACTTTCAACAACAATCGTTGCATCACTCATTCCGGCAACAATTCTATTTCTTTTTGGAAAATTCTCACGATCGGGCCGAGTGCCTGGAATAAATTCAGTGAGAAGGCCGCCCTTCTCAATCATTTTCTTTGCCATTGAACGATTTTCAGCAGGATAAATCCGGTCCAAACCGTGGCCCAGAACCGCAATTGTGGGAACATTAAATTCAAGGCAATAGCGATGAACATAGGAATCGATACCAAAAGCCAGCCCGCTTAATACAACAATATCTTTTCCAACGAACGATTCAATTAACCTTCGACAAATTTCTTTGCCGTATTGCGTTGCTTGACGTGTTCCAACAATAGAAACATACTTAAAACTGTTTAAATCAATGTTGCGTTTTGCGAATAGCATTGTTGGAGCGTCGGAACAGTTTGACAACCTCCTTGGAAACTTTGAACTGGTATAAAAAATGCTTTCAACATTTTTAGAAACGTGAAACTCGACTGCCCGGACTGCAGTTTTGAGAGCGTCTTCTCGTTTCATTGAAGAAAAAAAAGAAGCTTTTACGCCCGTTATTTTGGACAGGCGGGATGGACTTTCCGTAAAGAGAAGTTCAACAGATCCGATTTTATTTATTAAGTCGCGCGCCTTGCGAGGACCAATTCCGTGGAGCATTGAGAGCGCTGTTTGGTAGTGTAGGCAGGTGTATTTCAAGATAAATTAAGTGTTAGGCTTACTTTAATTTACGAAATAAATTCAGATGATTTATCGATAGAGGGAACTCTTTTGGAAGTAATAATAGTCCTTGAGTGGGCTCCAGGGAGTCGCACACATGTACGTAAAAAACTGGGGAAATGTACGTGTTAATATATTGTTAGACTGGGTCATGTTTGGTGGAAATAACGAAGTCCTTAGCAGGTGGTTTGAAGATTTTGACACTGGCAACATCAAAAATATTTTAACCAATAAATTGTCTGAAAGATGAAGCGAACTATTACCGTATACTATTCCAATAGGTCTACTCCAAAATAATTGGTATTTTAGTTTCCTAGAATTTACGAAACCTATCGGATGAAATACCTATCGCTATTACTATTTTTATTTCCTTTTTTCATTTTCTCGCAGGTCACAGGAACCGTAACAGAGAAAGCATCAAAAGATCCAGTTTACGGTGCAAAAGTTATAGCAAGCACGGGTGAAAAGGTTTTAACAGACGTAGACGGTAAGTTCACACTTACACCATCTTCATACCCCACAACGCTAATCATTTCTGCACAGACACTATTGAATGACACAATCGTTGTGACAGGCCCGGGGAATATTCCAATTATTTTAAGCTCTGCTGTTCAGGAGATAAAAACAGTTGTTGTAACATCAGGGCGTCGTGATCAAGACATTGAGGACGTTTCAATTTCAATGGAGATTTTAAAGCCTGAATTGATCGACAACAAGGGAGTAGCGGATCTTGAAGAAGCCGTTGCTCAAAGCCCAGGTGTTTATACAATGGACGGACAAGTAAGTATTCGAGGTGGTAGTGGATTCGCCTATGGTGCAGGAAGCCGTGTGATGCTTTTATGGAATGGAATGCCAATTCTTTCTGGAGATGCCGGAGACGCTAAATGGAATGCAATTCCAATGGAAAGTGCATCTCAAATTGAAATCTTAAAAGGAGCATCTTCTGTTTTATACGGAAGTGGGGCATTGAATGGTATTATTTCATTGAATGAACGAAAACCAACATTGAAAGGTGAAACAAGAGTCAAGGTTCAAACAGGAATTTACGACGCGCCAAAAAGAGCAAGCCTCAAATGGTGGAACGGTCCTAGAACCTACCAAATGGCCGATGCGTATTTCGGTAAAATGTATAAGAATGTTGGTTTTACAATTGCCGCAAATGGCTATAAAAACCCAGGCTATAAAGAAGGAGAAGTTGAAAATAGAGGTAGAATAAGTGGAACATTTTATATCCGTCCCGAGAAGCACGAAAATTTGAAAGCTGGAATTGGATACAACGTCCATTATCAAAAGCAAGGAACTTTTTTAATTTGGGAGAGTGACAGTCTAGCATATTCTCCAGGTGGTACGGCGGATACTTCATTGGCAGAGTCTACTTTGACATATAATTCGGGGATTCGAATGAGCGTTGATCCTTATGTTAAATTTTATGATGGGCAGAATAATCTACACACGTTTAAATCGAGATTATACATTGTAACAAACGATAATATTACTAACCCGTCTCAATCAGCGAATTCGAATGTAGCCTATGGGGATTATCAATTCCAAAAGAAATGGGACACGAACGTTGTACTTACCGCTGGAGCAACATTCATTCGAAACGGTGTTCAATCGAACTTGTTTGGAAACCACCACTCGGAAAACGTTGCTGCTTACGCGCAATACGAACACCGATTTGATCGACTCGATTTAACAGGAGGAGTTCGATTTGAGTATTTTGAGCAAGATGGGAAAAGTGGTGACACAGACCTTTATTTAGGAAGAGACACCAATTCAGCAAAGATCCCTGTATATCCAATTGTTCGTTTTGGAGCACATTATAAGTTGGCTAAGTTCTCGCATCTTAGAGCATCATTCGGCCAAGGGGTTCGGTACCCATCTGTGGCGGAACGATATACAACAACGAATGTTGGAGCGTTGAATATTTTTGCAAATCCGGACCTAACAAGGGAAACAGGATGGGCTGCGGAAATCGGATTCAAACAAGGAATTAAAATAGGGAAGAACTGGAAAGGCCTAATCGATGTTGCTGGGTTCGTAAATCAATACAACAATATGATGGAATTCTCTTTCGGAATTTTTGACCCAACAACCAGTCAACGATTGGAAGCAACCGATCCAGATTATAATGCGACTTTAATTAATTTATTTTCTCAAGGGTATACGATTAATGACATGTTCGGTTTCGCCGCTGAAAATTCAGAGTCTGCTAGAATTATGGGCGTTGAGTTGTCATTCAACAGCCAAGGAAAAATTGGAGAAGTTGAGTTGACATCACTTATTGGATACACGTATATGGTTCCAAACACATTAAATACAGATTCAGCCTACGTGCACACCTTTTCAACGTACGAGTACAACGAAGCAACGAGTTCAGCGACATATAACCCGATGTTGAAGTACAGATTCAATCACTTAATAAAAGGGGATGTTGAGGCAACTTGGAAGAGTATGTCGGTAGGAGCGTCTGTGCGCTACAGCAGCTTCATGGAAAATATCGACGCCGTATTTGAGGAAAACTTAACAACGTCGGGAGATCCTTTGTACATCCTTCCAGGATTAGAGGAATACAGAGAATTGAACAACATTGGACTTGCGGTTGTCGATGCTCGTTTTGGATATGAAATCAAGGAGCATTATCGAATTGGATTTATTATAAACAATGTTTTTAATACGGAATATGTTTCGCGTCCTGGTGATGTTCAAGCGCCAAGATCGTTTATATTGCAGCTGCAATTAAAATTCTAAATTGGATGAAAATTATTGGAATCATTCCCGCACGATATGAATCGTCGCGATTTCCCGGAAAACCACTTATTGATTTAAAAGGAAAAACAATGATCCAACGCGTTTATGAAGGCGCGAAAAAAGCGACGAAGCTTTCTCAAGTAATCGTAGCAACTGACGATCAACGAATCTATGATCACGTTAAATCATTTGGAGGAGAAGTCATCATGACCTCAGAAAGTCATACGAATGGAACGGACCGTTGTGCAGAAGTGGCGAGCCAAATGGATTGCGACGTTGTGATCAATATCCAAGGGGATGAACCTTTGGTAGATTTCAGACAATTGGACCAGCTTTGCGATGCTTTTAATGATTCTGATGTATCTATTGCTACGTTGGGAATTAAAGGTGTTACAGAAGCAGATAGAGACAATCCGAATCGAATTAAAATAGTGTTGGACGAAAACTCAAATGCGATGTACTTTTCAAGAAGTGCAATTCCAAATACAGCGAACGGAAAACCAGAAATAACTGAAAATTTTCCCTTCTACCGACATATCGGATTATATGCTTATAAATCAGATACATTAGCGGAATTGACCGATTTAGCACCCACCCTATTGGAAAAAGTCGAATCGCTTGAGCAACTGCGCTGGTTGTATTATAGTTACAAAATTAGAGTGGTCGAAACAGACATTGAAACGCCCAATATTGACGTTCCTGAAGACCTTAAAAAGGTACTCGCTTTCCTGTAACAAAATTCATTTCTCTTCGTATGTACTTAAACACCTAGTTTTTAGTTATTTTTGTAGTAATGACAACCGTTGACCAACTTATTGGAGATTTATTATTGAGACACAATTGTGTGATCATTCCATCGTTTGGTGGATTTGTCGCAAAGCCTGTTTCTGCCCAAATTGATTATCAGAAAGGAACAATGCTTCCTCCTGGAAAATCACTGTTGTTCAATCGACAATTGATCAATAACGATGGTTTATTAGTCAATGAATTATCGCAAGCAAATAACATTTCATTTGATCAAGCGTCGGAAGAGGTAACTGAGAAGATCAGCTCTTGGAACAACACCTTGAAAAATGGAGGGCGAATTGAAATTGATCGTGTTGGAAATTTATTTTTCGACGAGGAGCGCAACATGTGCTTCGAACAAGATCGTTTCTTCAACTTATTATTGGAATCATTTGGACTAGGAAAGGTCCACTTCTTAACGGAAGAAGATGTTCAAATAGTTGAGCACAAAATTGAAACAACCCGCGTTTACGAAGCTCCAAAGCCTAAAGAAGAAGCGCCAGAAATTAAAATTCCAATTACAAGTGCACCTTTCGTTGAGCCTGCAACAATAGAATTGGTTGAAGAGGCACCGATTATTGAAATCAATGCACCTAAAAGAAAGAGGGAAGATCCGAATATTGTTGAACATCCAGCGGCACGAAAAAGACATGCTTGGAGATATGTAGCAGCCGTTTGTATTCTTCCAATCGCATTTTATTCCGTTTGGATTCCGATGAAAACAGATGTTTTGGAATCGGGAATTATTTCATTCAACGATTTCAATCCTTTCCATTCATCTTCTGATGGTTCTTATGAGAAGAGGGAATTGACCAAAGAAATTTCTGTTGTAAAAACGGATGAAAGTTCTTTGGAAGATGAGATAGCAAAATTAGACGCAGACAAAAAAAATTACCCTTATAAATTTGACGATGACACCTATATTCAGGTAGATATTCCAGAATCCGAAAAGGTAGAAGTAGCCGAAAACATTGAAAAAACGCCAGAGATTCCCGAGAACTCGGATTCATTCAACGCAAGTGCAATGAATTATATTGTTGGTTGTTTTGGAGATAAAATGAATGCTGAAAATTTGGTTGCGAAATTGAAAGCGAACGGTTTGGAAGGTCGAATTTACGACAACAAGAACGGTCTTCATAGAGTTACAGCTGGATCTGCAATTTCTATTGAATCGTACCAAGAAATAAAAGCACAAGCTGAAGGTTTGGGCTTGAGTGGTTGGAAATTGAACTAAGGCTTAAATTCGAACCAATATTCCTTTGTGAGAATTATCTTTAGTCTCAAAACGTTCAAAAATGCTCAAAAGATTCTTTTTTATCATAGCGATTGTCCTTTTACCCAAAATGGTTTTTGGTCAAATTGATCAAGGTCAATTGGGTGGATGGCATATGTATTTCTTCAACACAACGTTCAAAAAAAGCGCCTGGGGAGTGCAGGGCGATGTGCAATACAGAAACTGGAATATTGCTGGGGATTTAGAACAGCTTTTGATAAGAGGCGGGCTGACGTACTCACCGAAAGATGCCAAAATTAAATTCACTTTGGGTTACGGAGATGTCACTACAGGAACCTTTGGCGATGATAAAACAACCACTAGAGAAAGTAGAATTTATCAAGAAGCCTTATTTCCAGTAAAGGTGGGGCAACGGTTTTACATGAACCACCGTGTTCGCTATGAGCAACGTTTTGTCGATAATCAAGATTTTAGAACGCGTTACCGGTACAACCTATTTTTGAATGTTGCTTTGAACTCCAAGGAAATGAGGAAAAAGACGTTATACCTTGCCCTTTACAATGAGATCTTCATTAATGGTCAACGAAATATTGGTGACGGACAAACGGTTCAAGTATTCGATCGAAACAGGTTTTATTTGGCCCTTGGATATCACATTCTTGATAACCTGAAAATCCAAGCTGGAATCATGAACCAAACAACGAATGGTTGGAAGAAAAACCAACTGCAATTGAGTCTGCACCATAAGTTTTAGAATTGGGTATTAAATTGTCAGTCTGACCCTTTATCACAATTGCTGCCCGATTTTTGCACCTTCGTTTTCAGATGGTTATCTTTAAACACAATTATAAAATTAAGCCGATGCGGGAGCATCAAGATTAACAATACCAAATTATGAAAATATACTTAACGCTTGCCCTTGTTTGGCTCGCTTCGATATCGATTGCGCAGAACGATGAAATTCAAACGGTTACGAATGCAGAAGGGAGTAATTACGCCTTTGCTTCTATCGCACATTTGGACGCTACACCTGTTCAGAGTCAAGGGAATACAGGAACATGTTGGTCTTTTTCATCACTATCCTTCTTCGAGTCTGAGATGATTCGAATGGGAACGGCAGAGCCAGATATTTTGTCTGAAATGTTCATTGTAAGAAAAGCGTACGAAGCGAAAGCAGACCATTTCGTGCGTATGAATGGAAGAGCCAACTTCAGTGAAGGAGGGCAATTTCACGATATTCCTTTCGTAATTAGACAGTATGGAATTGTTCCTTTAGACGTTTATTCTGGATTGAATTATGGTTCTGAGAAACACAACCACAGCGAAATGTTTAGCGTTTTAGACGGAGCAGTTCAAGGATTGATAAAAGGAATGAGAAGTTCAAAAACGGGAACAATCACAACGGCTTGGAAAGAAGCGGTAAATGGAATATTAGACGCTTACTTAGGAGAAGACATTGCTGAATTTGAGTACAAAAACAAGAAATACACACCTCAATCGTATGCGAAGTCAATTGGTTTGGATATGGATGATTATTTATCCTTGACATCCTTCACAAACCATCCAATGAACAAGCCGTGTATTCTGGCAATTCAAGACAACTGGACAACTGAATCAAGTTACAATGTGGCATTAAACGAAATGGTTGAAGCCACTAAATATGCTTTAGATCAAGGGTTCACTGTTGCATGGGATGCCGATGTTTCTGAAAAAGGATTTAGTTTTAAAAACGGAATCGCCGTTAATCCAAAGGACAAATCAACGCTACAAGGGCAAGACGGAAAACCAGCTGCAGCATTTATGAATCCTGTTGAAGAAAAGGAGGTAACGGCAGAAACAAGACAAGCAGGATACGACAACAAATCGACAGAAGATGATCACTTGATGCATATCGTTGGATTGTACGAAGATCAGAAAGGAACATCGTACTTCTTGGTTAAAAACTCATGGGGAACTGGAAATTTACCAGAAGGTTACTTATACGTTTCGGAAAGCTATTTCAAGGAAAAAACAATATTGGTGTATTTAAACAAAGGCGGTTTGTCAAAAGGAATGACGAAGAAACTAGGTTTAAAATAGGAGTACAAGACGTAAAAAAAACCCTTTTCAGTTCAACTGAGAAGGGTTTTTTTATTCAATTTGGTTTGATGGCGTTCTTAACTTTTCGGCTTGAAGCTTTTTGCAATTTTCAATAATTTATCGGCATCAGCCTTGTTCCAAATGGGGTCCATCAAAGCACCGCCAGATTCTATTTGGTAATTCGTTTTAGCGTCTTTTTTAACAACTCGAATGAATCCATACCCAGTCCTTTCTTCTCCATCACCACCAAACGGTCTCTTTACTTCTTTGTAGTAAATGCAATCGCCCTCAGTACTTATAATTTCAATGTTACTGAAAGGCCCTTTTATCTTTGTATGGACCTCCTCTTTTGCCATTTCGAATGTAACGTTGTTAGGGAAAATACGCAGAACGGCCGAATCGTTAAGCTCAACCTCGTAGGCTTTATATTCGTTCCCGTTGTAATTGTAGTTTAAAGACCCTCCTTCAGCACCCATCAAATCAATTTCTCCTTTAACATCAGCTGTGTCAATTACTCCTTCGGTTACTTCATCGTCAGAACCGCAAGATGCTAGAGCGATTAGTGCCAATGCAAATATTCCTGTTTTAAATCCTTTATTCATACTCTTCGGTTTATTAGTTGCAGCCAAATTACAAATTTATTGAAGTGTAAAATTGTTTACATTATGCCATTTTCAACATCTAATGCAACAGAAACTAGTAATTTATGAGAATCACCCTATTTGTTTTTTTACT
Organism: Crocinitomicaceae bacterium; assembly: GCA_047630755.1. GTDB lineage: Bacteria > Bacteroidota > Bacteroidia > Flavobacteriales_D > Crocinitomicaceae > UBA4466. Next base: position 11,419 of record JBLHYG010000006.1, read on the forward strand.
TGCAAGCTTTTACGGCAGAAGTCAGGACACAATTCGTATTTATTTTGAATTTGGAAGCGCGAAGGTGGATGCGGAAGCAGGAAACATATTGGTTGCGCTTAGTACTAAATTTGATTTGTCTGACCTGGACTCTGTTCAATTTATTGGATATGCAGATTCTGTTGGGAATTTAAAAAGCAACCTGAAACTGTCAAAAAGAAGGGCGAAGAATGCCTATAAGTATTGTAAAAAAGTGCTGGACAATGACGTAGAAATTTCACTTTTAGCAAGAGGGGAAGGAATAAATGAGGATCCATCATTGAACCGAAGAGTGGAACTAATCTTACACTTTCCAGTGCCAATAATTGATGCTCCAGATGAAGTTATTGAGAACATAGATCCACGGTGTTTTTTTATTGATTACGAAGCCCTAGCGTATTGCAATGTTCGAACGATTCAAAAGAGAAAGAAGAAACACACGTACATCGAGGCTATAAACGATCCACTAATAAGTGATACGTTGCATTACTATGTGAGCAAAAATCTAAAGGGAGCGGTGACTATAAAGAAGATGAAATGGAAGACCAAGAAAACTGGAATTCTTTGGTGGAAAAAGACACGGCTTGTTACTACGATTAAGGGAAGCGGGTTTGATAAATACAAAATGTTCACCTTAGCCGATGCCCCCTGTGATGGGTGTAAGGAAAGTGTTTTTACCGAGGACACCATTTTTAGAAAGATCACTTACTATTATCCTGATTATTTTTTGATGGACAATATGCAGGCGAAAGCGAGGTTCTGTGGAAGAAACCAAGTAAAAATTCGCGTTCCTCGTGAGTATGTTGATTTAAAAGAAACGTATTATACGGGTGGAAGCGCGCATAAGGAAGATAGAGGAGGAGAAGTGGTTTGGATGGTAAAACGCGGAAAAAGACAAAGAAATTACTACTTCACAAGAGTAAATGCCACTGGAGGACAAATCCCATATTTGAAAACAGCAGTTCAAACCATCCGTTGTGAAAATGCAAGACCACCAGGAAGGCGAAGACATTATTGTAGAGATTATCCGAGTTGGGGAATTGAATTTCAAATGAATGTTGAACTGGGAGTTTTTCATCACAATGATACAACCACAGGGTTTGTCATTGCTGGATTATCAGCACATAATGAAAGGTCCAATACCTACCTACAAGGTGGAGTTAATACGCATGGTGGTTTTTATGGAACTGCTAAATATGATTTCCATTTTTTCACTTTTCCGTTGGCTTCATTAAGTCCTCGAAATAGTTGGAAAACCCCGTCATCAGCTCCCTATAATTTCAAGAATATGGGTCGAATTTATGTCGGAACAGAGATTAGAACGAGTTACAGCAAAGACTACATGTCGTTCTTAGAGTCAAACGTTCACCTTGGATTTTCTTATGTGAACATGAAGATCAAACGATACCTTCCTCAAATTTATATTCATGGTGGAATCGCGAGAGATTTGGCCAATCGAATAAACCCCAGTTTCTATCCATACGTTCAACTTGGAATGACGGTTAACGTGTTTAATATCCGCACCAAATAGATTTGATTGTGGGACCGTTATGGTTTGAATGGGTCTGTTTACTTTAGGGTAACGAGCATTCCCTCACAATCAAATGCCATTTCCCACCAATAATAATGACGAGGAAATTGTATCTTTAGCGGATCAAAATCAATAGAATGCAAGACATTAATTCGTACGACTTTACAGGAAAACGCGCTTTAATTAGAGTGGATTTTAACGTTCCATTGGACAAAGAAACACTGGAAATTACTGATGACACAAGAATTCAGGCAGCAGTTCCAACGATCAAACACATTTTGAAAAATGGAGGTTCGGTCGTAATTATGTCACACCTTGGAAGACCAAAGGATGCGAGTGAACCTAAATTTTCTTTGAGAAATTTAGTTGCCCATACATCTAAAGTTTTGGGGGTTGACGTCAAATTTTCAAGTGATTGCATCGGTGACGAAGCAATGGAAATGAGTTCGAATTTGCAGGCAGGAGAAGTATTAATGCTTGAAAACGTAAGGTATCACAAACGAGAAACGACAGGAACCGAGAGTTTTGCAAAGCAGCTTGCAGCCCATGGAGATGTTTTTGTAAATGATGCCTTCGGAACAGCGCACAGAGCGCATGCTAGCACAACAATAGTGGCTAAGTTTTTCCCGAATGATAAAATGTTTGGGTTCTTAATTGAAAGTGAAATCAAAAGTGTTGACAAGGTATTAAACAGTACTGAAAAGCCAGTTACAGCAATTGTTGGAGGAGCTAAAGTTTCTTCAAAAATTACGATTATTGAACGCTTGTTGGACAAGGTGGACAACTTAATTGTTGGTGGTGGAATGGCTTACACATTTGTTAAGGCGAAAGGTGGAAAGGTCGGTGATTCTTTGGTTGAAGATGATTTTCTAGAAATGGCGAAGCAGATAATGGAAAAAGCAGCATCAAAAGGCGTGAACCTATACATTCCAGTTGATACAATCATTGCCGATAAATTTGCCAACGACGCAAACCAACAAGAAGTAAATATCAATGAAATTCCTGACGGTTGGATGGGACTTGATACGGGCAGTCAAACATCCGTAGATTGTGCGAAAATCATCGAAAAATCAAAGGTTATTTTATGGAACGGACCTATGGGAGTTTTTGAAATGGAAAGCTTTCAGGCAGGAACAAAATCGATTGCCTTGTCAATTGTAGAAGCGACATCGAAAGGGGCTTTTTCTTTAATCGGAGGAGGCGATTCTGTTGCCGCAATTAACAAGTTCAATCTTGCAGATCAAGTAAGCCATGTTTCAACAGGAGGTGGGGCTATGCTCGAATACCTTGAGGGAAAAGAATTACCAGGAATTAAGGCGATTAAGGGGTAATTTTAATTGATATTTATGAATTAATAGGCAGAATGGCATCTCATAATAAAAGACGGTATGAGATGTTTAATGTTCCTTTTAGTTAGTTTTCCAATTTTTAGTAGCTTTTCCCAAACGGGGAGCTTAATTGTAAATTGTATAGACGAAGTCAGCAATGAACCCATTAGTATTTGCGTTGAACTAAAAATTGATTCAACAGTAATTCACTCAGGCTGCATTGACAGTACCGGATTTAAAAAATTTTCCAACTTGCCTTTGGGATTTGTACACCTCTACTTTACACGCAACGGTAAAGATTTGGGGAGCAAAATGGCCTTTATCCAGGAGAACCAAGTTTTTCAATTGCCCGTTCGCATTAATATTCAAGGAACAGTTTCAAATTCTTCAGCGAGTCAATACGACATCAGCGAAAAAGGCGGATTGGACATTCCGAGTAGTTTAGGTAAAGTCCCTGTTACAGCACAAATCACGAGCTTGGAAATCAAAAGAAGTTCTGTTCAAGACCTTCAAATGGTAACATGCATGGCGTATAGAGTTCCATTAATCTCATACGGTAGTGTCGGTAGTAGTTACAAATATGTTTCCGAGGACATCAAAAGAATGCCCAATCGAACAGTAGTCGGCTTGGCCGCTTCCGTTGGTGGAGTGCGGTACAATGAAGAGTCTGGGGAGTTGAACATCCGCGGAGCTAGGTCAGACGCAAACATTTACTACGTAGACGGAATTCGGGTGTCCAATTTTAATAGCTTTCCCAAATCATCAATGGGTGAGGTAACAATTTATACGGGTGGTATTCCTGCTAAATATGGCGATGTAACCGGAGGGGTTGTCACCTTGGAAACGAGTAGAATTCCGTATGCGCTCAAGTCCAACTATTCACCCGGCCCAAAGCGTGTAAAAAGACAATTTGTTGAACCGCCTGTGCAAGCAGTAATTCCCCCTCCAGTTTTCGTAGAGCCAGAGAAGGTATTTACAATAGATCGTTTCATGCCTATTTATGAGAATGATTTTTGCTCTACAATTTCAAATCCGAATTCAACGTTTAGCATTGATGTTGATCGAGCATCTTGGACCTACGTGCAAAACCAATTCAAGAACAAAGGAACCGTTGCAAGAGACGCAGTGAAGCTAGAGGAAATGGTAAATGCGTTTGATTACAAAACGGTAAAAGTTCCCGAAAATGAATTGTTGCACGTCGAGATAGAGCGGTCAGATTGTGCCTGGAATACAGCGAGCCAAATCGTTACTATTCACTTAAAAGCGCAAGACTTGCCAAAAGAAAAGAGGCGGAAAGCGCACAACTTTGTTTTCTTGATCGATGTCTCAGGTTCCATGCAATCGTACAATAAGCTCCAATTGTTAAAGGAGGCCTTGGTAGAATTTGTTCAAACGTTGGATGAAAACGACCGCATTTCTATTGTGACTTATGCAGGACGTTCAGCTGTTGTATTGGAGCCTACTTTTTGTAGAAACAAAGAACTTATTTTAACCGCGTTGAATGGTTTAACTTCTGGTGGATCAACTAACGGGATCGGAGGAATTCAAATGGCGTATGAACTCGCAGAACAAAATTATGATCCCGAATTGAACAATAGAATCATTTTGTGTACGGATGGAGATTTCAACGTTGGAATTAGCAACCCAACGGAGCTAGAAGATTACATTGCAAGCAAAAGAGGCGGAGGAATTTATTTAACCGCTTTGGGCTTTGGAATGGGCAATTACCGCAATGATGTTCTCGAAACGCTTGCCGATCGAGGAGATGGAAACCACTTTTACATTAACGGACGAAGAGAATCGAAAAGAGTGCTTATTGATGAAATCGGAAACTTAATGAACGTTGCGAGAGACGTGAAGTTGAATGTTGAATTCAACCCAAAGTTGGTGACGGAATACAGACTTATCGGCTATGAAAACCGATTGCTAAAACCACAAGATTTTGAAGACGATACAAAAGATGCTGGCGAAATTGGATACGGCCATGACGTGACAGCAGTCTATGAAATTGTTCTTGGAAAATCCGAAACGGAAAAGACATCATTCACAAAAACGAAAGCTACCGGAGCCAACGGTTCAGAGTTAGCAATTGTGAAGTTACGCTACAAATCATTTGAAGAGAAGACCAGTGTTGAGCGCGAATACAGCTTATCAAAGGAGGATAAAGACGAGAAAAACGACTTATTGAACACTATAATTTCCTTCGGCATGCTCATGAGAAATTCATCTTTTTCAGGCGAAATGACGAAGGGTCAACTTGCCCAAATGGCTATTGCCTTGCCCTCGGACAGTGAAGAAATTAAAGTGCTAAAGGAAATGATTGGCAATTTTACAGCCGAGTAATTTTAATTAATCAAAGTATAAAAAATAGAAGGCCTCAATGTTATCAAGGTATACGCCGTCAAAACCGGAATCAATAATTCGCTTGGTATAGGAATCATCGTTTCCGTAAATGATCTCCTTCCAATCCTTTTTCCAGAATTTAACCCAGATTTCATCTTCGTAGCCATCGTAGGCTTTTTTAAGCCATCTCGGTTTGTGAAGCTTCCATCCTTCCTGCCAATAGTACCGATAGGATTCGGCAGCACCAATGTTCATATAGGCAATTACGAGGCGTTCTCCTCCGTTGGCTTTTGTTTTTAATGCACTAATTTCTGTTGATGTCAACTGTTCATCGCCAAAAAACAAATCGATTAATACCACATCAAAATTTGTAGCAGCTATGGAATCAATAAACTGATTTTTAGTAGCATATTCTGAACTTGAAATTAGATACAAGTAGTTCTGCGCTTGCGACAATGATGAAATATTATTTGTGTTCTCATTGTGAACGCTGTCCGGAATGAATTGATAATCATACCCGTTTGCCGCTCTCGGAAAAGCCAAAAACCCCTCCGCATCATTCGCGTTAAAGGCGTTTAAAACGTTCGTACTTGAATTTGCAAAGTCAGCAACCAATACCGGTTTTGTTTGTACAATAGTTCTTGCCATTGCTTCTCTGCCATCATCACTTAATGCTCCTCCATTATAATACAACTCTTCGATTCCAACACCATCGATTGCGTCCATATAGTTTTGCGCAATTCCATCATTTACATCTTGGTAATTAAAGCAAAGTTCAATACCATTTTGAGGAATGATTATAAACCCAGATTTTTGTCCTTTCGCATATTCGGAAATTTCAATTACAAATTCTTGCATTTTTTCGGCCGCATTTTCAGACCGTTTGTCTTTGGAACAAGAGAATAGAAATAAGGCAATTACAGCTAGAATAAGTGGATTTCTCATGTGCTTTAAACGCTTCAAAACAGGGTTTTATTGGTTTAAGTTAACCAGATTCTCTTAGAACCATGTTTCAGGAACGAGTTCAACGATTGATGTTTCGAATTTGAACGCTGGAATTTATTTGGTTCAAATTTTTACTGAGTCAGGGAATACCGTAAACCGTGTAGTTATAGAGTAATTATTGATCTGTTCCTGCAAGTTTAAAGAAGTTTAGACAACTAAATTACTAAACAGTAATTGTATGTCAATACCCAAAACAGGCCGGTGCAACAAGCTACAGATTTCACTTTTCAGCATAGGGATTCTGTCTTTTATCGTTAGAGCGTATCTCAATTTTTCGAACGCGCTTTTAATTGGAAATGGAGGGTATTATCCCCTTCAAGTTCGAACTCTATTAGAGCGTGGAGAATTCGCTTTTTCAGACATGCCACTTCTTTTTTATCTTGATGCTGGAATTATTCGTTTCCTTTCTCTGTTCGGAATTCCTGTATCAAATGAATTGATTTTGAATGTGGTAATGATTGTTGACAGCCTTTCAATTCCGCTTCTACTCATTCCATTGTATCAGATTCTTAAACTTACAAAAACGCGGTTTTCATTCTTTTCACTAAGCATTGCTTCATTTGCAGTAATGTCTTTCTATACTTTAATTTTAGTGTCGAGCAGTCAAAAAAATGCTTTAGCCATCACCTTCTTGTTCTGCGCAATTGCTTCGTTCTTGTACTATTTAAACTTAAGACAAAGAAAACACCTCGCTCTTAGTATTGCATTCTTTGTTCTAATAAGCCTCACGCACTTTGGCACCTTCTCATTTTCAATTCTTTTTATAGCGGTTCTTTTAATTTTTAACTACAAATGGAAAGCGATACTTCCTCTGTTGACATTGATTCCTTCAGGAACAGCACTCATTTATTTATTTGATTCCGTGCGATCAGAACGCCTTCTTTCAGTTTTGGAAGTTCTTTTTTCAAAAGGTCCGCGCGCAATGGAATTACTTGTGGCAGCGCTGTATATTGGTCTCGCAATCCTTGCGATTGTTCAGTTTCGAAAATTTAAAAATGAATTTGAGCAGGGCGAAAAAGCAATAATTAAGACAATGATCACCTTGCTCATTTTAATTCCTCTGCCAATATTTGATCCGCAATATACCAGCCGAATGAATGGTTTCTTATTCATTCCAATTGTTGTACTCCTTCTCTTTTATGGCTCACAATTTTCGTCCAGAACTAAAAAAATTCTTTCATTAATATTGGGATTTATATCGCTGGCTTCCGTGTGCTTCTTCTTAATCGCTAAACCACAAGCTGATGTGAGTAAGGAAGCCCTCGCGGATTTAGAAAATATGCAGGAGGTAATTTCTAACCCCAACAGTACCGTAATTGTTTCAAAACACAATTTAGAGTTCTGGGTGGCCTGGACGCTAAAAGTCAATGTAAGTCAAGAAGCTAAATTCGATGACAAGCTTATTAATGAGTATGATGAGGTTCTCATATTAAACCAAGTCAAAGGTGGAAAACCCCAAAGGGATAATCAGCAAAGAAACCATTTTAGTGAACCTATCATTCCGCCAAACGCCACTTTAATTTATACTTCCCGGTATTTTAAGCTTTATAGATACAATAGAACAGGCACTCCTACGAACGAAGAGTAAATTAAAACCATTAGCGCTGGTGGTACTTCAGGCCGAAAGGTAATGTTTGAAAATAGACTGTTGACAGCCTTTCAATTCCGCTTCTACTCATTCCATCGTATCAGATTTTTAAACTTACAAAATCTCTGGTTTCTTTCTTTTCACTAAGCATTACTTCGTTTGCAGTAATGTCTTTCTATACTTTAATGTCGAGCAGTCAAAAGAATGCCATAGCCATATCACCTTCTTATTCTGCGCAATTGCTTCGTTCTTCTGCTATTTAAACTTAAAACAAAGAAAACACCTCGCCCTGAGTATTGCCTTTTTTCAAGAAGAACCCTCTTATTATTTTATGACCAATTTGTCAGTGCTTATTATTACGCCATTTTGCGATAAGCTTGTGAAGTAGACACCTCTGTTAAGGTTTTTACAATTTAAAGTAAATGAATGGCCTGCAATATTCGCTAACTCTTTAACTATTTCGCTGTTAGAATTATAGACGATTAGGCTAGCATTTTTTAAGTTTTCAGACGTGTGAAAAACCGTTTCGTTTGAGAATGGATTCGGATAAACTTCAACAATGAAATGATTCTTATAATTAAATTCTACTGCGATATTGCTCGAATAACTAGTTGTACCATTATAATCAGTTTGTTTTAAACGATAATAAGATATCCCTTCAATTGGTTCATTATCTATTATGGAATAACTTAAAGTTTGTATGCTATTTCCAGCTCCATTTATTTTGTCAATGGAAGTAAAATTAACGATATCGACAGAGCGCTCAACATTAAAATAATCATTGTTGTGTTCTGTTGAAGTGACCCAATCAAGCTGGATGTTTGCATTGTTAATTTTTGCAGTGAAACTTAACAACTCTATCGGTAAAATAGATGATTGAACACAAAGTGGATGTGTATAAACTACTCCGGTACTAAACCCAATGGCTCCAGCTGTAGAGAGCAATCGTCCTTCTAGGTTACCATTTGCCGCCATGCTACACGCACCACCATGTGCAAGAACGGTTCCTTTCATATAACTAAAAGCCCCTATATTAGCTGCGCCTTCAGAAATCCAAAATACATTACAACGACGTGTATCGTTTGCTAAAATAACCTTTGATTGTGCAGCTGCTGAAAATGCTCCATTAAACTTAAAGACAAACACAGCATTCGGATTATTTTGACCATCTAGAGTAATCGTTCCTGCCAAAGAACCTGCGCCACCGATGTAATAAACCCCTTCATTTAGAGTCTCTCCACTTCCAAAGGCTGGCGCATGGCCGAGTTCAGTATTGGGTAAAAGACTAAGTTGACTATAAGCCAAATCTAAATCCGTTTTCGCCTGAGCCGTTATTGCATCAGCAGTATACATAGCCCCAATTAGAGTAGAAGTACCGAACCCAGTTATTGCACCAAGGTTTGATCCTATATCACCAATAATTCCAGATGTTGCAGTGTTCGATACTGCACCATCACTAGTAAATAGTGCAAACCCCTCTATACTCCCTAAAACATCAAGACTCGGAGCAGAAGAACATGCTGCTGAACATGTTGCGGGGATGGTTATTGGACCAGTAGGAATTACGGCAACACTTCCTGCTCCAATAGTTATGGCGCCTTCTGAGGCAAACATTCGACCTTCAATATTACAATTTGCACCTAATGTAAGAGCTCCAGGATGAGAAAACAATGCACCTTTTAGAACTGAACTGGCGCCAACAGAAATGGCTCCTTCAGCTATCCAAAAAATATTACAAGCGCGTGTGCCATTGCTTAATACGACAGTTGAACCAACAGCTGTTGTAAATGCTCCTCCAAATTTTAATATAAAAACTGCATCAGGGTCACCACCGCCATCAAGTGTAATTGTCCCAGCTAAAGACCCAGCACCTGCAATTGAATAAACACCAGGCGTAATCGTCTCACCACTGCCAAATGCCGGAGCATGAGTACCTGGGTAAGTAACAAAAACATCGTTAAGATGAATATAAACCTTTAGTAAATCAAATCTTGCTTGGACTGTAACAGTATCACTATTGTATATTACACCAGTAAAAGACGGTGAAACAAATCCTGATACGATTCCATTATTTGTGCCAACATCTCCCGAAAATGTCCCTGAATTTGTAGCTGCTCCTAATCCGGTATAAGCTTCAAAGGAAGAAAGTGTTCCTAGTTCAAGGGCCTGACAAAAAAGTAGATTTGGTAAAAGAAAAGTGAATAATAGAGCGTTAATTAAATGCTTTTTCATAATGACGTATATTTTTTTACGTAAGCGAATTTAAAGTGTTCCCACTGTACATAAAGAACTGAACTTCCCAACGTTGTAAAAATATTTTCTCGTGTGTAGATTGTTCGTAGTCAGGGTAATTCCCCTCTCTTTTTGAAAGATTCCGTATTTGGCAGAAGATCTAGGGTTGAACTTTTCACGCGATTCTTGTAGAGATTCTAAACCTCTACTTTCTCAAACTCAAAATTCGCTTAAATGATAGCACACTCAACAGACTTGGGAGCCCTCTTATTATTTTATGACCAATTTGTCATGCTTATTATTTTGTCGTTTTGCGATAAGCTTGTGAAGTAGACACCACTGTCAAGGTTTTTACAATTTAATGTGAATGAGTGGCCTGTAATGTTTGAAAATAGACACTATTGTAGAACAAGCATCTGTTTTTTATACACATTCGTGCTCATCATTTGGATTGTATAAATCCCTTTCGGAATGGCGCTTAAGTCAATCGAATGAATGCGATCGTTGAGAACATTGTCCACATAGACGCTTTTGCCCGTTCCTTCTACAATATTGACATGCGTGTATTCGTCAAATTCACCTGTTAATTCAATATTGATAAGCCCCACACTTGGGTTGGGATAAACTTTTGCCGTCCATTTATCTTGGCTGACTTGTTGCGCAGAGAGAATAGGAGTGCAGATTAGAAATAGAAGGGTAAGCCGACTGGCTTTTGGAGATTTTCGCATTTTCTGGTTTTGGAGATACTTCTAAAACGTGAAGGCGAGAGTTTAATTGTTAGGCTAGCTCTTATATTCCTCCAAAATAATTTTAAAATTCTTGATTTTGAATTGCTTTCTACCCTTGTTCCAGATGTAAATATTGAGGGATTCAAGTGTTTGCAGATTGTCTGGAATCAAACTTTCGAATTCAACATGCGCCCATTCGTTGACACCTTCAAGGCGGTCATTGTGTAAGGGAACGGCGCGGTAATAGGAAGCACCTGTTTTTTCATTTCTGGCATCAACAACCAAAAGAACATCTTCCAAAGGAACGTCAGTCGTCATTTTATCAAGAACAACACGAAAATACAAACGCTCAGTCGTGCGAGGTAAAGGAAGTGTTGCTTTGCCAGACAAATTGAAAAGGTCATTTGAGTTAATTTGAAGCTCCCCTTTTTGTTCTCGCAGGACAAGTTCCTTTGTTCTTTCACCAAATGGATGACACGATTTCGGATACGCCCAGCGGTCAAAATTGGCGTCTTTCCAAAAAGCCAAGCTCACAAAATAGTTCTTGCTCGTAAATTTTTGGTTGACCATAAACCCACTGTTGAAGGTTGAAATTCGAATAAGTCCAACAATGAAGAAAAGACCAATGAATGAATACGTCCAGACTTTTCGTTTTTGCAACAAAGTGAAAAGCGGTAACAGAATAAAGATCAAATGTTCAGTATACGGACGATTTCCAAAAGCAGATTCATAATCCCAAGCCCACCAAGAAGAAATTACCCAACAGTTTACAATGAAGTAAAGCGCCCACCAAAAGGCTTGAAACGTGTTCGATTTGTACAAATAAACAAGCCCGACAATGGAAAGAATCAAGATTGGAGTATGAACGAACAGCCCAACCCTGAAACTAAAAAGAGAAGCAATAATATGCGGGCTCAAAAACGTGAATCCTTCACCGCCATACGACCAAACAAGCCAACTTCCAGATTCCCATTTCCAAATTAAAAAGAGATTGAAAATAATCAATAGTGCTCCAGCTGTTCCGTAAATAAAATTTTTCGCGCGGTTCTTAAACAACTGCCTCCAAAACATACGCAACCCCTCGGTATTGCCAAGCAGGAAGGGAATAATGAGGATAATAACAAGATTCGTTGGGCGAACGAGAACGATCATTCCAAGTGTAAGTCCCAAGCCGAGGAAGTGCCATTTGCAGACTTCTTTCCTCATTTTTATGATGAACCAAGAGAATAGTCCAAAAAGGAAGAACGAATACGAATGGCTAAAACTTAAAGTGTTGACTGAATAATGAAAAAGAGGCGTTGCTAAATAAAGGATTGGCAGGAGCCAACGAATCAAAGATTTTTGTTCTGGGAATAAATTCTTGAGTAAACTATAGAATAAAATCAACCCTAGAATGGCATAGAAGGTCGCGCCAATTTGAAGAAACAATTGATACGTTGCAGAATACCCATCGATTGGGTTTCCTGTCATCCAAGAAATGCCCGTGGCCATGATGTAAAATGGAGATTGAAGCATTGCAACACCAGGGAAATACTTGTTGTGAACGCCACCACTTTCGGTTTTGACTAGAAAATTTTGATTCTTTTTCTCCTCTAAATAGGTCGCTTCAGCCTCAAGACATTTTTGAAAACTTGGATCATCATGGGTTAAAACAGCAGGCAAATAGGAATAATAGCCACGCATATCTGAGCGAATAACTTGCGTTTCTTCTCTTCCAGAATAGTTGTAGAAACTGAAGAACACCAAGAACAATCCAAACCAAAAAACAGGATTTGAAAGAGATTTCAAGAAATGATTTGAAAACGCTTTAAGCATTGGTGGTTATCGTTGAATTTCAATCAAGCCTTTGAATGTTAAAGCCATTCTCGCTTAAATTCACTTCTTCCTTAAAGAAGGATGTTTGACCAATCGAATCGACAATGAAATAATCGAAATAATCATTTAGAAAGACGTTAAAACGAAATTCACCTTTACGCCGAACTGCTTGAAGTTTGGGTGACCCGTCGATGAAAAGGGCAGTATATTGAATGTCGGCACCGGGTTCTGGAACTCCTCTATAAACCTCAAATTCAAAACGGACATTGGCGTCGGAATCATCAAACTTCCATGCTCCCATAAGATTTCGATTGGCTCTTAAAAAGGCAACAACATCTTCATTTGATTCGACTAATGGACCTTTATCATCATCCGTGTTTTGAGTGTTGCATGATACAGCCAATATTGAAAAAAAGGCAAGCGCTACTTTAAATGATTTCATAACAATTAAATTTCAACCGTTTACATATTCTCCAAAAACTCAATTCTCTTTAATATAGGAGGGTGTGTAGCAAACAAACCGGTTATAGCAGAAAATGCATTTTTTTCTGTGGGATGATTCTCAATAAACGCCTGTTTCATGTCAGAACTTTTCATCTCAAGATCAGAGTTTCCTGAAATTTTACGAAGTGCAGAAGCCATGGCCAATGGATTTTTGGTCATATCTACAGCGCCTGCATCTGCCATATATTCTCGTTTTCTCGAAAGGGCAAATTTGAATAAAATCGATAAGAGATAAACAACAACGGCAACAGCAAGTGCAATTAGCATCACTCTTCCGTCCATTTTACTGTCCTTATTTCTTCTTCTTCCACCGCCAAAAAGCACCGATCGAAATAAGATTTGAACGACAAAGCCGAGAATCCCAACAAAGACAATTGAAATAATCAACAAGCGAACATCCCTGTTTCGAATATGTGTTAACTCATGTGCAATCACGCCTTCCAATTCATTGTCATCGAGCGAAGCAATAATTCCAGTGGTTAGGGTAACAGTAAATGTTTTCTCATTGATTCCAGAGGCGAATGCGTTCAAAGCATCGGAATCTATAACCTTAAGTTTTGGCATTGCCATTCCAACTCCGATGCAAAGATTTTCCACGAGGTTATAAACCCTCATATTTTCTTTTCGCTCCAAAGTGCTCGACCCTGTAGCCATCTTAATCATGGCCGAGTGCGATGCAAATGCAATTAGAAACCAAACCAAAACACCTCCTACAACAAAAGGAAGTGCATAGAGAAACATCGAATTAACATCCGCTGTCTTTGGATCGACAGTAAAAAAGAGGAATGCATAAACTCCCGCCAATATTACAAGCGGGAAAAGGAACAACAGAAGTGTCGAACGTAAATTGTTCCGACTGATCTGTTGCTCTAAACCAACATATTTCATCTAACGACTAAAATTTAATTTCAGGAGCTGTGTCCATTTCTTGGCGTTGAGTAGTACTCAATTCAAACATCGGTTGCGTCGTCATTTTCTTCATTCCAGCTACAATATTCGTTGGAATCGACTCAATCGCGTTGTTTAATTCTCTTGTTGCTGAATTAAAGAAACGTCTAACCGCTGCCAACTTGTTTTCCATATCGGCAATTTCATTTTGAAGATTCATGAAATTTGTATTGGCTTTCAAGTCTGGATAAGCTTCAACTTGAATGTTGAATGAACTCATCGCAGCACCCAATTCGTTTTCAGCAGCAATTTTATCGTTAATTCCACTTGCATTCATTGCGCCAGAGCGAGCGGCGGTAATTCTCGTCAACACTTTACTCTCATGGTCCATATACCCTTTAACTGCACCCATCAATTGAGGGATTAAATCATGACGTTGTTTTAATTGAACATCGATGTCAGCAAACGCATTTTCACGACGGTTATCAAGACGAACCAGCTTGTTATTTGCAGAAATATACCAGATTATTACAATCAGTACAATCCCCGCTACTACTAATAAAGGAATCATTTTTTAAGGTTTTAATTTAGATCAAGATACTTATTTTTTTCAAGCCCTGTAACTTTTCTGTAACTTGTTAGTCTTATAGACGAGACAAACTTAAAAATGACTGTAAAAGAGTACAACATTTCGGTAGACGAATATTCGGACAACTTATTCCGATTCGCTCTCAAGCATCTTCGAAACGAGATGTCGGCCAATGATGTTGTACAGGAAACTTTTACAAAAGTTTGGATCAAACACGAAGAGGTGAGTTACGAAAAAGTGAAATCATATTTGTTTACTACAGCGTACCACGCCATTGTTGATTGGGTTAAAAAAGAAGGACGCTCGGGAGACATTGAAAACACCGAAGAACAAGGAGAAAATTCGAACTTCAATTTTAACCTAAAAGAAGTACTCGATGAAGCACTTGATAAGCTTCCGAAAATTCAGAAATCGGTTGTGCTATTGAGAGATTATGAAGGGTACAACTACGATGAAATAGCTGAAATAACAGGACTTAGCGAGTCTCAAGTGAAAGTGTACATTTTTAGAGCAAGAAAGGCACTTAAGACATATATCAAACGATTGGACTTAGTAATATAATGGGAAAAATAAGCATATTTAATTACGAGATGTTTTACTTGGATTACCTAGAAGGTAGACTAGGTGAAGAGGATATTCGTATGCTTATGGCGTTCTTAAAAGAGCACCCAGAATGCGAATTGGACGATCCGGAATTGCCTACGCTTTCTGTTGAAGAAGACTATGTTTTCAAGGGAAAAGCGAACTTGAAACAAACAGATGACAATGAAGCAATTACTTTTGCGAACATTGAGCACTTCATGATTTCGGATGCCGAAGGAATTATTTCAGACGACAAACGGGTAGAGTTAAATCAAGTTATTGCTGGAAATCCTCAATTGGAAGAGGAACGCAAACGTTACAGAGCGGTTTATTTTGTGCCAGACGCAACGAGCGTTTACCAAAACAAAGGAGGTTTGAAGCGTCGTAAAGCGATTGTTCTTTGGCCTTATATTTCTTTTGCAGCAGCGGCATCAGTGATCGCATTTGTTTTTCTGATGAATGGCAACGGATCAGAAATTGGATATTTTGACAGCCCCGAATACGCTGGCCATAAAGAAATAGAGGTTCCTGTAAAATTAATGCCAGATACTCCTGAGAAAAACAATGGAATTCTTGACGAAAAGAATCCAGTTGATATTTACCAAGCGTTTATTAAGAGCAGTAATGAGCCCAAAAGAATTCAACCGAAAGATGAAGATGGCAACGTCATACCTTTAAAACCAATGGATTCTCGACAAATTCAAGTTGCTTTTGAACCGCTAAAACCAATTTCAGACGGTCTAACCCCAACACCAATGGTGTTCGAAAAGGACAATGTACCGACAACCGTTCCTGTAACCGCGATGAATAATCCAATCAAACCCCTCACATCTTTCGTTACCAAAAAGACGAACACTACGGTTGATATGGGTACGAGAAAAAAGGCTGAAGGAAAAAAAGGAGGGTTCTTCTTTAAAGTTGGAAAATTTGAAATATCAAAAAACAAGCACTAATTTTTTCTGTGAATGCATTTGTTTGTGTTCAGAATTTACCCCGAACACCACTCATTAATCTGGTTTACATAGGTTTAAACGCATATTACACAATGCGTAATTTTCGTTGTTATTTTTCAGAATAACTCATTATATTTACTGTTTGCTCAAAAGCGCGTAAATAACCATTGAAAGAGACTTCATTCATAGAACAAAACAAGGAAAAGTGGGACCGCTTCGAAAAGCTGTACGAGTCTAAATCCAATGATCCTGAAGAATTGAGTGATCTCTATATGGACATCACGGATGACTTGAGTTACGCTCAAACTTTTTACAAACGAAGAACCGTCCGTGTTTACCTGAATCAACTGGGTCAAAAAGTCTACACTGGAGTCCACAAACAAAAAGGAGAATCGTTCAAAAAATTCTTTACCGTTTGGAAAACTTCTTTGCCACTTGAAATTTACCGTTCTAGAAAAAACCTGCTTTTTGCGCTCGTTTTATTTTTTATCTACGCAACTATTGGCGCTCTCACCACTCATTACGACCCTTTCTTTTTGAATGATGTGACTGGACAAGGGTATGCAGAAATGACGATTGAAAACATTAACAATGGGGACCCGCTTGGGGTTTATGCAGATGATCGGCAGATGGATATGTTTTTGCGGATTGCAACCAACAACTTACGCGTCGCCTTTCTAACCTTTTTCTTTGGGTTCTTTTTTACAATTGGAAGTCATATACTGCTGTTCTCAAACAGCGTAATGGTTGGCTCATTTCAATATTTTTTTGCTACAAAAGGAATGCTGCTCACCAGTTTTCTCGGAATATGGATTCACGGAGCGTTTGAAATTTCTGCAATTGTATTGGCTGCTGGAGCAGGTATTACCGCTGGAAACGGAATGCTGTTCCCAGGAAGTTATACCCGATCTCAGGCACTTCAGCTTTCCACCAAGCGTGGACTGAAAATAATGTTGAGTCTTGTTCCCTTCATTATCGTTGCAGGGTTTTTGGAAAGCTTCGTAACTGCAAATTATAAGGAATTACCAGACTGGTCGAAATGGGTTTTAATTTTGTTGTCTTTTGGAATTATCCTTTTCTATTATGTTTTCTACCCAATGTATGTGGCCCGGAAACATCCGGAATTGTTGGAAAAAGAAGAAGTCGCCGGCTTCCAATCAAAAACAACATTTAATTTCTCTAAAATAAGAACGATCGGAGAAATGGTAGCAGACTCTTTTCGTCTGTATCGAAAGCTATTTGGCCGATTTACCCGAATTAACATTCTCATTGTTTTCCCAATTATTGCCGCGGTTGTGTATTGGCAAGATGTAAATCACTACGACCTTCAACAAACAGAGTATTGGTACGATTGGGCCTCTCAATTGGAGTTTATGATGGGTTATTGTTTCATTAACGGACAAGATTTTATCGTTTTTGGAATCTGGACATTCATTTTTGCAATGCTGTTCACCTCCGTTTTCTGGTCGGTTAAAACAATGCATGAAGAGCAGTTTAGTTGGAGATCCTTTTTCCAATATGTGAAGAAAAGGTTTTTATCGATTTGGCTTGGAAACTTCCTTTTATGCGTTCTAGTCCTTGCCTTGCCGTGGTACTTTTTACTTCTTGGTCTGGCCGTTTTCCCACTTTTCTATTTAAATGCAGCAACAATGGGACTGGATGATGAAAAATTTTCAGTGCGATTTAACCGCGGGTTTAAATACAGTTCCAAGCAATATGGAAATGGAATGTTGGCAATGGTAATTATTACGCTTTTGGTTTTTGTGGCGGCTCAACCAATTGCCTTGTTCTTGAGTATTCATAATAGTTTTACAGATGAACCATTGCTTCCAGATTTATTGGATATGGTTGCAGGATTTGTGAAAAGAATCGCAATGATTTACACAGACGACTATATGATTTGGCCGAATGCTTTCCGCCAATGGGTTTATATTATCTTCATCATAATGGTTATCCCAATTCTCGTTCTAATGATGTCGTTTGGTTATTATAACGAGTTAGAAAAGAACGAAGCCAAAGGCCTACGAAAAACATTTGAAAAATTTGGAAAGCGGAGTAGAAGCAAAGAAACAGACGCAGACTTTGATTAAACACCTACTCTATATTGCTTTTTTGCTGATTGCAGCGCTTTCTTATGGTCAAGACGATCAAGAGAAGAAAGAAACGAAGTGGGATACGGAGCGTAAAAAACTGAAGTACAAGAAAGAAGCCGACTACAAGGGACCAGAAGATTGGTATGGAGCCGATCCAACAAGCTTGAAGGATCGTTATGGAAATGGATCCTCTTCTGGAAGTGGATCGACACCATCTGGATATGGTTCAGGAGGAACGAGATACAGCCCTCAGCAAATTCAACGAGACCGACAAAAAAGATACGGTGGCTATGAGCGTGGTGGAGGTGAAGGAACCTTAAAAAGCGATCCAAAAGTAAAACGTCCAGAACCCCCGAATTCGCCGAATTCACCAGATGCCAACCCTCCAGATATTGATTATGATGCTCCAGATCTGAGCCCCCCAGCAATAGGCATGTCATTTTGGAAAATACTGTTGTACCTTTTAATTATTGCCGCTGTCGTTGTGATCATTTATTATGTAATGAAACGCTACACCCCTCCGGTTAAGCCAGTCGTAAACATTGAAAATGAATGGAATCCTGAGGTGATATCCAAAACTGAACTCGAGCTGAAACTTGAGACAGCGATGGACAACGAAGACTATCGAGAATGTGTTCGAATTTACTTTACATTTATTCTTAAGGAACTCATTCGCAAAGGATGGATACGTTGGAAAAAGGAAAAAACAAACCATCATTATGTGATGGAATTGGCAGGAAAACCAGGTGTTCTTTCCTTCATGGAATGCGTACGAATTTACGACCTGGTATGGTATGGAGACTACAATATCGACCTTGAAATTTTTGAAATACTGAAGCCGACATTGGAAAACTATTACAAATCATTAGACCCTGCCGATGACTAGTAATATGAAACTCATACTGCTTAGTGGAATCGTTGGATTAATGCTTCTGTTTGTTTGGCTCTTTAGTGGAGGCGATGACAGTGGCGATGGTGGTCGTCAACATGTTTCTTCCAATTGGAACAGTCAATCCCAACCGTTTGATAAAGACCCGTTGGGGTTGTATTTATTCAACACTTTGGTCCAAACCCACATTAATCCTTCGAAAGATGTCTATGAAGTTATTAGTTGGAATGAATTGGATTCATTGATTCATACGGGTAAAAAAGAAAAGACATTCATGTTCGTTGGAAATATTTTTGGTTTAGACGACCATGAAATGGATTCTATAATGTCGAGCGTTAGTCGAGGTTCCGAATTGTTTTTGAGCTACAATGTCGTTACGAGTAACATCATGCGAAATTTCTTTGTTTCTCGTGAACAGAAAGTAATGTACGAGGAGAAGTTTGAGTACAGTGAATCGGTAAATGTTTTCACGGACAAGCTTAAATGCAACATGATCAACGTTTACCAGAACGATACGATTGCCTGTCATTGGACTGCTTTTGGTGAAATTGAGACATTGGGAGATTCGAAATCGTTGTCCTCTTTTATGGAAATGGACAATTTCATTGAAATAAAATTCGGCAAGGGAAAAGTGTTATTGCACACCAACCCCTTGATGTTCTATAATTACCAAGTTAAAAGAAAATCAGCGTATAAATACACCGAATATGTTCTGAGTCAATTACCTAAAGATCAAGACGTTTTACTTCTAGAACTTGGCCGTCTTTCGGATGATTATGGCAGTTATGATACAGATGAGCAAACGGGAATGGATGGTGAAAAGGACGATAGTTTCCTTAAAATCATTTTCGAAAACCCAACGCTGCTTACTGCATTGTTGCTATCCATTTTAGGATTAATATTGTTCATGATCTTTAGATCAAAACGGATTCGCCCGGTTGTAGAATACCGTGAAAAGAAGAAGGACATGACCTTGGCCTTTGCCGAAACAATTACATCTATTTACTTTTCGAAAAGAAACCCCTATGGACTTCTGCAAGTGCAGCGAAAGAACTTTTACGCAACAATGCACAGGCATTTTTTCGTTGATTTGGCAAGAAGGGATAAGGAAGACGATAAAGATTTAAGGATTCTTGCTGAAAAGAGCAATAAATCGCTCGAAGAAATTAAAGCCATTGTCAACAAATTAGAAACGAAGGAGGCCGCAAGTATAACAGAACAAGACATTACAGAAATGGCGCACAAACAGCGTTCATTCTACCGTGAAGTTGGAATTATTTCGGACACAATGCAGGAGCGTTTAGAGGACAAAGTAAAGACCTTTAGACGTGCACTATTACTGCCTATTTTATTGGTTCTTGTCGGAATTGTTTCAATTATTCTAGGAGCGTACTATTTGATGGTGGCAGTTGGGGTTGGAATTACATTATGGCCGCTGGGAATTGCATTGTTAACACTTGGATCCATCCGACTTTCAAAGCCATTTATGGTTGTCGATCCAAAAGAGATCACGTATTATACTTCACTTGGAATAAAGAAAATTTACAAACGAGAAGACCTTGTTGGAGTCGAAAAGAAAGAATCAGGAGTCGTGATTAAATTCACTGACAATAGAGCTTTGATTATTAATTATTGGGACTTAAGTCGCTTCGATAAAAACGAATTCGACCGATTTATTGCTAAACTTCATACATTAGAATTATGATAGAAGAGAACGAAAAGACAAACACTCCTCAAGAAGGGGAGAATAACGGTGCTGAAAACCAAAACACGTCAGACGCACAAGATCATTCGGCATATATGCCATCATCGGATACTCCGGCACCTTCAACTGAGGTTCCAACTCCAGCACCTGAGATACCTGTGGAGACAACTGGCGAAGAAGTTTTGGCTGCTACTCCAGCGGAAGCTGCGCCTGCGCCAACAGCAGGTTTTGGATTTGAACGTGAGAATCAAGAATTGCTTTGGGTATCGCAGAAGGTTAGCGACGTTCGAGCCGAGTTAGCGAAGTATGTTATTGGCCAGCACGAAATGGTTGACCTCCTCATGACTGGAATTTTCTCCAACGGACACCTTTTACTAGAGGGAGCTCCTGGTGTGGCAAAAACCCTTTCGGCTAAGGTTTTATCGAAGTCATTGAACGTTGATTTTTCTAGAATTCAATTTACACCGGATATGATGCCGTCTGATGTAATCGGAACTTCGGTGTACAACATGAATGATTCGACATTTTCGTTCAAACGAGGTCCAATTTTCTCAAACATCGTTTTGATTGATGAGATTAACCGTGCTCCGGCTAAAACACAAGCAGCATTGTTTGAAGTAATGGAAGAAAGACAAATTACTTATGATGGTGAATGCTACCCGATGAGTTTTCCATTCCTGGTTATTGCAACGCAGAACCCAATTGAACAAGAAGGAACGTATAACCTTCCCGAAGCACAATTGGATCGCTTTTTATTCAAAATCAAATTGGGATATCCTTCGCTAAACGAAGAAGAGGAGATCTTGCACCGCTACAAAAACAGTATTCAAACACCAGACCTAGAGGATATCAAAGCTGTTTTTAATGCTGATGAAATAAAGAAAATTCAGAAGGCTGTTGAAAACGTAGTTGTTGAAAATAACCTTGTGAAGTACATCGCTTCAATTACACATAAAACAAGAAATCACGGTAAAATATATTTGGGAGGATCGCCTCGTGCATCGCTTTCAATTATCCGTTCATCTAAGGCAATTGCAGCGATTAGAGGACGCGATTTTGTAACACCTGAAGACATTCAGTTTGTTGCAGTTCACGTATTAAATCACCGTTTGATTTTAACTCCTGAAGCAGAGATGGAAGGTGTTTCACCTGAGGATGTGGTAAAAGAGATTCTTAAAACGTTGGAAGTTCCTAGATAAGCTTGAAAGTAATTAAAAACATACATCTTACCCGTTGGTTTTTCGCCTTGTTTTCAGGCGTCATTATCCTCTATATCGTAGCGTATTCTGTTCCGTCTATGGAGTTTATTGCGAATGTTATTCTCGCTTCCTTAATTGGCTTGACAGCGATTGACGCCTTGTTGGTATTCACAAGTGCAAACCCAATAGTGGTGACACGGGATGTGAATGCTAGACTAAACTTAGGCGACGATAATAAGGTTGTTTTAACCGTTAGAAACACGACGCCTCAGCCGATTAACTTCAGCTTAATTGAGGGCTATCCGGTTGAAATGCAAGATCGAAAAACGGTTTTGAAAGGAACATTACTGCCAGAAAAAGAAAAGGTGTTTGAATACCAATACCATGCCTCTGAACGTGGAAAATTTGAATTTGGAGATGTCTTTATTATCATAAGATCAATGTTCTTTATGGCGTCTAGAGGCGTTACGATTCCGCTGAAGCAAGACGTTCATGTTTACCCATCTGTTCTGCAAATGAAGAAGTATGAGCTTCTGGTATTTCAACAGCAAAAAACGAGTTCTGGAATTAAGAAAATCAGACGTTTGGGTAATAACAGTGAATTCGAACAAATCAAGAATTATGTTCAAGGGGATGATTTGAAATCCATCAACTGGAAAGCGACAAGTAGGCGAAATGAACTCATGGTGAATCAATACCAAGAGGAGAAATCACAAAGCATTTATTGTATCATCGATAAGAGCAGAAACATGCAAATGGATTTTGACGGCTTATCGCTTTTAGATTACTCTATAAATTCGTCATTGGTGTTTAGTAACATCGCACTTCGAAAAGGAGATAAAGCAGGTTTAATCACCTATTCTGATAAAATTGGAACCTTGCTTGCCGCTGAGAAATCAGCCGGTCAAATGCGGAGAATTCACGAATCGTTGTACAATCAAAAGACGCAGTTTAAAGAATCGAATTTTGAAATTTTGTACCAATCAATACGTCAGACTGTTCGATCGAGATCGCTTCTTGTTTTATTCACCAACTTCGAAACAGAATTCTCAATGCGTCGAGCGATTCCAATGCTTCGTAGACTGAATCAAAAACATGTTTTGGTGGTTGTTTTCTTCCAAAATAGTGAGTTGCAAGAAATCGCATATCAGCCTTCTAAGAACATAAAAGAGGTCTACACATCTGTTGTTGCGGAGCGAATGATTTCTTTGAAGTCGAAGATTGCTCGCGAATTGCGCCAAAACGGAATTCAAACCGTACTAACAGTTCCAAGTGAATTATCAGTGAATACAATTAACAAGTACTTGGAGTTGAAAGCAAAAGGGTCGATTTAAGCTTCTGTTTTCGAACCTGTTACTTTTTCGCTTGTGCGTATTCTATAGAAAAGGAGAACTATGAAATATTTTTTCGCATCCCTCGCTTTAACCCTATGTATAGGCTCCGCATGCAGTCAAGACGGCGCAGCGCCAAAGGACGGAGAAGGTGACCAACCAAACAATTCCAACCGGGTCGTTTACACAAAAAATTTACAGACGATTATCAAGGAAGAAGGAATTCCGAAAGGTGAACTTCTACTCAAAATTGATAAATCCGCGTACACGTTTTCAGTGTATCATGATGATTCATTGCTGATTAGCTATCCTTGTGTTTTTGGGTTCAATGAAACCGATGATAAACGCCAAGAAGGCGATGGCTGCACTCCTGAAGGCGATTTCGGAATTCGAAGTCAATACCCGCACAAAAGTTGGAACTACTTCATTTGGGTCGATTATCCAACAAAAGAATCGTGGAGTAAATTCAGAAAAAGTAAAGCTGACGGAGACATTCCAAGTTCGGCCACAGTTGGAGGTGAAATTGGAATTCATGGAGTTCCAGAGGGGTACGACAGTATGATTGACAATAGAACAAACTGGACGCTTGGATGTATTTCCCTTAAAAACAAGGACGTTGAAGACGTATACAAGTCAGTTAACAGTGAAACGAAAATAGTGATTGTCCACTAATTTATAGCGCATAAAAAATGCCACCTTGAAGAACAAAGTGGCATTTTATTAAAGCTTATTGAGTTACTCACCAGCGAAGATCCAAATTTCTTCAACTTCATTTCCATTGTTCGTTGAAGTTTGACGTAACTTAAGGTCTTTGTTTTTTAATTTAACAATTTCATAAGTTCCGTTTTGTCCAATAATATCTGAAATTATGATGCTTGCTTTCTCATCTATGAAAGCCCATGTACCTGCATCTGTAATAGTTCCAGCTCCATTAGTGAAAGACCCAGTCGCACTTCCTTCTTTTTCTAAAATCCACTTAATTGTGTTGGAAGAATTAACTTCATTGTCACCACCATTGTACGTGTATGAAGTTAAAGTCCAAGTATTAGCCATTCTAGCTTTTTTGGTAAGAACAGTAAATTTTGAACCCTCTTCGTATTTGCTACAAGACGCCACTAAAACAGTTAATAATGCAAAAGTGAATAATTTAATAATGTTAGATTTTTTCATAGTGTGATTTTTTAATGCTAAAATAGGGAATTTCAATGATAAATTCATTTGATTTCCAACTTCCTTGGTGTTTTATCCGTCCTGAAAATAAGTAAGTTTGCCTACCTTTACACTACTTAATTAAATTACAATTATGAGAAAAGTTATACTATCGATTATTATACTCTTACCACTTTTGGGGTGTAAAAAGAAAATCACACAATTTTATGTTGATTATACTTCAACTGTTGTAATTCAATCTTCAGTAACTCAATTGCTTCCATTCAATGTGTATACTCCGGATGTAACGACAAACTCAGAGTTTGAGTTTAGTGCAAACAACACGAATGCCGATCGCATTAATTCTATTTATTTGAGAGACATGACGCTTACTATAACATCGCCTGCTGGGGAAGACTTTAGCTTCTTAAATTCGGTGGATATATTTATTTCAAGCCCAAATCATACAGAGCGAAAAGCTGCATTTAAAGAGAGCATAGGGTCAAGCCCAGGGAATCAGTTGGTGTGTGATATCGTAGACGTTGATTTGCAAGATTTCATTAAGGACGAAAAATTCACAATCCGAGTTGAAACAGTTACTGACGAAGCTCTTGCTGATGATGTCCATATTGATCTGTATACAAGGTTTCTTGTGGATGCTAAATTAATTAAATAGTCAAGCAGCTTTTTCTATTTTGGATAGCGCATTTGATTTTGCTGCCCATTCATTAACTCTATTTTTCTTATCAATTAACTGTCTTTTAGATAGAAGTGCTCAACGAGCAATTACTCAACGTGTCTTCTATCGAACTATATCAAGAAATGCTATCTTTGCCCGTATAGATCAAAACAACGTCAAATGGACAAAAACCAAGATTTAAAAGACAGAAGGGTAGCATCAAAATTAGGTGGTGGAGAAGCAAGAATTGAAAAGCAACATTCTCAAGGAAAACTTACCGCACGTGAGAGAGTTACTCTATTGTTGGATGAAGGTTCATTTAATGAGGTTGGGCAATTTGTTGAACACCGATCAACATCATTTGGATTGGAAAAGAACAAAATCCCAGGAGACGGTGTAATTACGGGCTATGGAACCATTCATGGTCGGTTAATCTATGTTTTCTCTCAGGATTTTACTGTGTTAGGAGGTTCTCTTTCTGAAACACATGCTGCCAAAATCTGCACTGTAATGGACATGGCGGTAAAAAACGGAGCTCCTATAATTGGATTGAATGATTCAGGTGGAGCACGAATTCAAGAAGGTGTAGTTTCCTTGGCTGGTTATGCCGACATTTTCTATAGAAACACAAGAGCATCTGGTGTTATACCTCAAATTAGTGTAATTATGGGGCCTTGTGCAGGTGGAGCCGTTTATTCTCCCGCTTTGACAGATTTCATTTTCATGGTTGAAGACACGTCTTATATGTTTGTGACGGGACCAAACGTTGTAAAAACAGTAACCCATGAAGAAGTCACATCTGAAGATTTAGGAGGCGCGAAAGCACATGCTGAAAAATCTGGAGTAAATCACTTTACAGCTGCAAACGATGTTGTAGCATTGACGAAAGTGCGAGACTTAATGACTTTCCTTCCTCAAAACGCAAATGAATTGGCTCCTCAGCCAACCGTACATAAATTTAATAAATCGAAGCTAAAGAATATCGGATCAATTCTTCCAGAAAACAGCCAATTGCCTTACGATATCCGTAAAGTGATTGATTGTGTTATTGACGACGAAAGCTTTAGAGAAGTTCATCAAGATTTTGCAAAAAATATCGTTGTAGGCTTTGCTCGCGTCGATGGACGTTCCGTTGGTGTGATTGCAAATCAACCCATTGCTTTGGCAGGCGTTTTAGACAACGATTCTTCCCGTAAAGGAGGTCGATTTGTTCGTTTCTGTGACGCCTTTAACATTCCATTATTGGTATTTGAAGATGTACCAGGATTCTTGCCCGGAACAGATCAAGAGTGGAATGGAATTATAACGAACGGAGCGAAGTTGTTGTATGCATTTGCTGAAGCGACAGTTCCAAGAATTACAATCATTACAAGAAAAGCGTATGGTGGTGCATTCGATGTTATGAATTCAAAAAGCATCGGTGCCGATTTAAACTTTGCTTGGCCAACGGCTGAAATTGCTGTAATGGGAGCGAAGGGAGCAGCCGAAATTATTTTCAAAAGAGAAATTGCGTCTGCAGAAGATCCTAAGGCAAAATTGTTAGAGAAAGAAGCAGAGTATGCTGAAATGTTTGCGAATCCATACAGAGCGGCTGAAAGAGGAATTATAGATGCTGTAATTCTTCCTGAAGAAACACGAGCAAAAGTTATTTCTGGATTCAAAATGCTTGAGAATAAAGCAGAGGTTCTACCTAAGAAAAAGCACGGAAATATTCCGTTATAGGATTTCGAAAAGGCGTCATAAAATTGAGCCATTAAGCGAAGAGTAAAATGACACAAAAAACGAAGAGAATTCTAGGCGTTGGAATCTTGTTAACATTAGTGGGAGTTCTCAAAATTTGCATAAAGGGAATTTACACCGACAACAACGAAATTCATTGGTTTAATCTGTTGGTTCCTTTTGGTATGGGTCTTTTGGTGATATGCTATTCGCTGTTTTTGATATCTACTGAAAAGTCTAATCATTAATGGAGGTTTGGCAGGGTCAATTTGAATACGACAAAGCAGATTACGGTTTTGACACGGCAGTGAAATTTGAACTACACGTTAAATTCGAAAACGTATCTTAGATGGATTAGCAAGCAATTATGATTGATATTCACTCAGACTCTATTCCCGTAATAGCTTTGTTCACAGTGCTCCTCATATTTCTATTTTTCGCCTATCTATTTTTGAGTCGCAGAAAAAAGAGACGTGAAATTAGTTATGCTGGAAATTTAAAGGGGTTTAAGGAGGCTGTTTTAAGTGAAGATATTGAGTCGATGAAATTCTATAGAGATCGAGTAATATGGAATGAATTTTTCGAGCAGAGTGACAAAAAGACAATTTATCAAGCCGTAGAGTCAAGAGTAATACTGAATCCTGAACTGAAACAGTTGTGGAAAGATGTACACTACAAAACGCATCGATTCGAACCTGTAGATAACGATGGGAAAAATGGCGATTGGTTAACTGGAAAACACTCTTCATCAGAAAATGATATTCTTGATCAATAAAATTCACCTTAAAGTGTAATGATTCGATATTTCTGCCACTAATGGAAATAAAAGGACATATGACACTCGAAACAATTCAAGGAAGAAACGCTAATCGACCCAGACTATGAGTAATGATTTCTATAAATTATGGATCTCTCCTTATGCAGGAATCATCATCAAGATTTGTCGCGCGTACACAAATTCGCAGGAAGATTTTGAAGATTATTACCAGGAAGTCTGTTTGCAAATTTGGCGTGGTCATGAAAGTTTCCAAGAGAAATCGAAGCGATCAACGTGGATTTATCGGATAGCCTTAAATGTTTGCCTAACACTCCTTAAACGAAACAAGAAGGGAGCGCAACATTTTGTGTCTGACAGTATTCCAGATGAAATGATCGAAGACAGTCAAAGTTTTAGTGATGAAGATTTAAATCTTCTTTACAAAGCCATTCGAAAATTAGCAGAAATAGACAGGGCGGTTATCCTGCTTTACTTAGAAGACAAATCTTACTCAGAAATTGCCGAAGTAATTGGCACAAATGCGAACAATATTGGTGTTCGTATAACACGAATTAAAGAACGATTAAAAAAAATGCTCGATGGAAAAATCAATTGAAGAAATATGGAAGAATGGCTTCTTACAAAACGAAGCTTTAGTCGCACCTAAGGTGAATGACTTATACAATCAAAAATCGAAGAACATAGTAGATAAATTACTGCAAATGGGACAAACGAATATTTATGCAATCTTAATTGGATCGTTTATAATATTGTTCGTGTCGGTAATAACAGGAGCAACAATTATGGGTCTAGCATTGTTCTTTTTATTGGGCTGGTTGGTCTTGGCTGGTAGAGAGCTAAAGAAAAAGGTGGATGAGATTGACAAGAGCATGAGTAGCTATGCTTACCTTAAGGCTGTGAATTCTTGGCGGAACGATGCTATCGCGTTGTACACTCGAATTTACCGCGTTTTCTATCCACTATTTGTTCTTTCAATTGGAATCGGATTTTGGTTTTCTACATTTGGAACGGATCTGGCAGTCAATCTCGCCGAGAAATTTCCGAACATGATCTATATACTTGGAATGCCATTGTATCCCTTGATCGTATTGTTGACAATCGCCGTGTTATCGTCTGTTTTCGCAGGAAGGATCTACCGTTTGGATTTAAACATTGTCTATGGTAATGTGTTTGCCAAAATCGAAGAATTAATAGCAGATATGGATGAGTTGAGAAGCTGATTTGTTCAAAAGTTTCGAATGGATGACTTAAGATTGATTAAGAGGCGGTTATCAAACCATAATTCAGCTGTTTTTCTCTGTTTGGTTTTTAACCATGGAGGCGCAAGGGCACAAATGAAGAGTATTTGTTACGGCGCCATGTTTGCCGATGGCAATCAATATTACTGTTGTATTTTTCGATTCAAACCACAGCAATCTATCCAACCAACAAAACCAACGATGGCCCTTGTGCCCTATCACAGTTATAGGGCGCAAGGGCCATGCTTGATTTAAACAGGATTGAATCCAATTCAATTGTTTTACTTAGGAAGAAGCACGGAAATATTCCGTTTTAGATTTCATTACCCTGCAAAAAATGCGGCGTCCTTTTTCTTAATAATGTACTGAATGCCAATTTGATGGTCAAATGTGTTCAACCATTTGTCCTTGGCTATATTTATGGAGTACCCGATTTTTAATTTTTTAGACGGTTGATACCCCAGGCCAAGTCGAACAGAGCTCGAGTTTATTATTCCAAAAAAATCACTGTGATAGCTAAATAGGACGTTAACCTTACTCAATTTAAGAACAGTGAGAATAGAATTGTTGGCATTGTATAGACGCCCTTCATCATTGGCCCAATCATTAGCCAAAATAAGGCTGACCCCATATTTCCGACTTTTAGTAAAATTGAAAAATACGCCCACTTGATATTTAAACCCCATTGAATGGGCAAGACTTAATGTGTCGAATAAAAGCGTGTTGGCGCCGTATGTCTCTGCTCCAAAAAACCATCTCCGCTGATTGACTAAGAACCCTACAGAGGTAGAAGCCAAATTGTATTTTTCACCCTGCTGGATAGGCAACTGACGAATATCAGCTTCATAAACATTTCTCCAAGCGTCGTTGTTAATATGCATCGCGGACATTTTAATGAACGGAGAAAATTGAAGTTTTTTTCGGTATACAATTTTAGGAGCATAGACTATATTTAATCGCTGCGAGCTGTTTTTTCCGAAAATGAACGTGTCAGGATTTTTGAAATTGGTCATTGAACTTGTGTAAGAAATTCCAATTCCACCTTTTAATTTTTGCGAGAGAAACTCATAACTTAAACTTGTATTGTGCGAATTCAAATCGGAAGAAAAATTGATGTTTCGAGAGCTCAATGAAATACACGTTTCTTTATTCCCAACCATTCCGGGGCTAAAATCTATAGGTCGAATCATGACCATGTCTGTCTGTGCGTATGTTTTGGGTGCACTTAAAGCGAACAACACAAGTATATATATCTTAATTATTTTCATTTGTTTAATTTTTTAAAACCCAATGCTTTCAAGCGGGATGATTTTAGCATCGTGTCCATGCGAGGCATTCTGGTCAAAACGTTGTCGATCCATTTTTCGTTTTGTCTTTTTGAATTTCTTCGCTTGCCGTTTGGCATCATCGGGATTGAGTGGAGATTTAAAGGGCTTCAACTTATCCGCTGGAGGCCCTGAAATCATTCCGAGTTGATTTATTTCTAGTTTCGGAGGCATTTCCTCGGGAACGTTAATTTTAGGTTTATTAAGGTCGTTTATTGGAGGTTTAGGAATCTTTGGAATCCTTTTCTTCTTTTTAAACGGTGTAAAAGTAGCAGCCACTTGACTTATTACTGGCGCCGTTATTATAGTTTGTTTCGGCTGGGCTTCAACTATTGGAGGGGTAGAAACCTCTTTACCTGCAAACGTCCCGCGGACGCCTTCAGTCTTATCAAATTTGGCTTCACCTTGTGAGTATTGCGTAAAGTAAAAAAGAACAAGAAGACCAGTGAGCATTGTAATTGTAAAGAAGAACCACGCTTTTTTCCACCATGGGCTTCTTCCTTTTTGAATCGCCTTTAACCTTGGGTATTCTTCAATTTCAATCGCCTTAAAGTGTGCTTCATTCCAAAGGTCTTGTGCAGAAAGCATTGCAGGATTCAATTCCAAATAATCGTTTAATTCTTTGATTTCTGCTGAACTAAGGTCTCCTTCCATATTATTGAACAACCATTGATCTATATTTTCTTTATTTATCTGATCCATTATGCTTGGTCTAAGTGGGTTAAAATGGACTTCAACTTTTTACGCGCTCTAAATAAATACACCTTTACTTGGCTTTCCTTAAGTCCTGTGATTTCTTCAATTTCTTGGTATGAATGCCCTTGCATATCTCGCAAAAGAATGATTTGTTTTTGTTCAATGGTCAATGATTTCAACCCCAATTCAACCCATTCTTTCAAATCATGATGGCCTTCTCTTTCGACCAACTCTTCAGTCGTTTCGTTATCTAGGCGATTTACACGTTTGTTTTTTCGAATCCAATGGAGCATGGCACGATAGCCAGTTGTAAACAGCCATTTCTCGGCCTGTTCCACTTTTAATTGTCTTCGATTTTCCCAGAGCTTTTCATAACTGTCTTGGACTAAATCTTGCGCCACCTCGGCATCACCAACGCAATTCTTAAGGTACGAGTACAGTTTGCCAGAAACCGCATTGGTGATATGTATGTATTCTTTTTTAGTCAAAGTGCAAGTTTATGACATAATTGCCTGAACGCGTGTAAATCTCACTATAAATCGCCTGCGATTTGCTTAAAACCACTATTTGATATAAGGCTAGGTATGGGCTGAATGCTAGGGTTGTGACGTTTCAAATAGTTAAAAGAGGCCATTGCTCTCCCAACATAACACGTTTGGTTGTAGCCATACTTTTTAATCACAGTCAGCGCATCTATACAAGCTTGTTTGTTGTCTCCGAACGAGAACATAAGATGACCTGGCTGCTCAACAATTGTCCAGTTTTCTCCTACTTTTTTTGCAACCAATTTTTCTGGATTGAATGGAAGACAGTCTTCGATTCCATTGCCATAGCTGTTGATTTCTTCGTCACCAATTCCAAAGCCATCTGCTGTTTTTTGATACATCATTACTCTTCCAGAACCATTCTCCTGGCCATCAGGATTAGTATATACTTCAGTTCCGCAATCACACGCTTCAGCAACTTGATAATATTCTAAAATTACTTTTGTTTGATTTGCTTCCAATTCATTTGGAAAATGATAAAGTGTTTGTCCGTTATTTTGAACTTCCCAAACGAAATCTGAATTTTGAACGACAGTTAAGGCACCGATAGTTTCGCATTCTTCAACAACGACGCCATTCGCATCATCATATTTAACTTTCTCACATCCAACAATAGTGAAGGCACTTAATAAGAGGATCATACTCACTCTTCCGAGGCGTGATTTTGGTATAAGGTTTAAATTTTTCAAATCTAATGTGTTTTAATTAATAGTCAAATAGAGTCTCTAGTTAAAAGAGCCATAACTTTGGATATAGTTACAATTGTTGTGAAATAAATAACGAGCTAACTCTTAAACGGCTGTAAATCATAATTGTAGAACTTAAAATAAAAAGTAGATTTAGAGGGGAATGGGAACAAGAACACTCCGTTTTGAAATTATTGGTTCCCAAAAAAACCTAATATTCTTTGGTCGAAATACGGTTTTTCATTTCAATACGTTTCTAGGGAAACGCTCTAACAAAACTGTAATGATTGCCCTACTACGTGAAAAAAACTACCTAAATGAATTTCTTTATTTAGCAATTGCTTCAACGCTTTGCTTCTTGTTTTCCCTCTTTCGAGTGTTTTTCACAGACTCTGGAATGTACTTGTTTCTCAATTGGAATTTGTTCCTAGCCTTTGTTCCTTGGGCGTTAAGTCTTTTTGTTTTGCTAAAGCCAAAGATCCAAACCAAGAAGCGAACATTGATTCTTTTACTAGGTGTTTGGCTCTTGTTTTTCCCGAACGCACCGTACATCTTAACCGATCTTTTTCATTTAACCAATCGCGCAGCAATGCCAAAATGGTTTGATTTGATTCTCATCTTGTCATTTGCTTGGGTAGGCCTGATATTCGCCTTTTTAAGCCTTCGACACATCGAAATATTACTAGCGCCCGTTATGCGTCAAAAAAGGATCGCGATTCTGTCCTCGTCTTTGCTTTTTATTGGAAGCTTTGGAATTTATCTTGGTCGTTACTTGCGCTGGAACAGTTGGGACATCGTTCAGCATCCATTTGATTTAATGTACGACGTTGGAAACAGAGTTGTAAGCCCGTTTGAGTATCCTAGAGCGTGGGGTGTGACTATCTTTATGGGAATATTTCTGAATATGATTTATTGGTCGTTGAAATTGATCAAAAAACAAGTGGGACAACAATAGTTAAGGTTGAAACTAATGCCTTTAGTACAGTTAACATTGTAGGAAGTATGAAGCATTTAAATGTATTAGTTGGCGTCGTTTTATTGGTAAGTTTTCAAAGCCACGCTCAAGATCAATGGTGGAATGAATTACGCCCAAAAGTAGTCGTTGATGACAGTTCTTTTACGCGCACCTTAAAAGAAGCGATGTCTGAGTCCAGTGTACACGGAGTCGCAATAGCCACAACCGAATCGGGCCAAATTAAATCATCAGAAGTGTTTTTTAATAGCGAAGATGGACTTAGTGCTCCTGCCGAAGGAATCGAGCACAGAATGCAAGCCGGGTCAATTAGTAAAACGGTAGCCGCTCTAGGACTTCTTGTTCTCGTCGAAAAAAGTGACGCGATTTCATTGGACGATCCCGTTAATAAGCACTTGAAAAGCTGGAAGGTTTCAGAGACATTATTCAATCAACCAATTACAATTCGTCAATTATTAAGTCATACAGCTGGGTTGAATGCTCACGGATTCCCAGGTTATAAGTCCATTAAAAAAGCAGCATCACTTAAGGAGGTTTTATCTGGTGATGGAAATACAGAAGCAATCGTTCCAATTTTTCCACCGGATAGCATTTGGAAGTATTCAGGTGGCGGCTATGAAGTATTGCAAATGATGCTTGAAGATGTTACGGGAATGACGTTTGCAGAATACCTTCAAAAAGAAGTTTTGACTCCGCTAAAAATGACGAATAGCACGTATGAATTATTGACTGAAGAAGCCTGTCCTACTTGTGCATTTGCCTATACTGAGAAAGGAAAGAGGTACAAAGCAGGATGGTATCAATATCCTGAATCGGCAGCAGCTGGTTTGTGGACCACGGCAGAAGATCTTTCAACGTTTTTCATTCATTTGGGAAAAATTTATGAAGGCGAAACAGGAGTGATAAGTAGCGAAATGCTGAAAGAAATGATTACTCCTGTGAAGAACAATTATGGCTTCGGGTTGTTTATAGAAGAGCGTGATAATGGATTTTACATCGGTCATTCAGGAAAAAACATGGGTTTCACGAACGAAGCATTGTTCAATCTTAAAACACAAAATGGAGTTGTTGTATTGACTGATTCTGACATGGGATTCGGAGTGATTCGTGAAATTGAGAATTCTGTTCCAGGTGAAGACAAATGGCTCCAAGGCGAACAAATTGTTATTCATAAAATAGAAGTGTCCGATGAGTCTCAAGAAAAGTACATTGGAAAATATACCGTTAAAGGCCCCAGTGGAAATGAACACGAGGCGAATGTTCAATTTAAAAAAGGAACGTTAACAGCAACTGATCCAAGAAGTGGAAGGATAAATGTTCTAATTCCAGAAGGAGAAGGTGTATATCGAGAACGCCGAGGAGGGACTCAAGTAGGGTTTATCACTAAAGATGGGATGATGTATATGAACTGGGGCGGATCAATTCAATTCCAGAAGCAATAAAATTCGTCTACCTATAAATTTACTTTTCAGACTAGTGCACATGAATTTTGAACAAAGCTTCGCAGACCGTAAGGTCTACTTGTGTCTCAACTAATGGTTAATGTCAAGTTGTGCCTTTGCGTCTTCGCGGTTAAAACCTTTCCAAAAACACCCAACGCAACAATAAGCATTCAATAATAGCCTATCAACGAAAAACATTTATCTTTGCGACTTCAAAATTAAATCATGTATAGATCACATACTTGCGGCGAGTTACGCTCCGAAAACATAGGTTCAACAGTTACAATTTCAGGATGGGTTCAAACCATTCGAGATAAAGGAAACCTTATTTGGGTTGACATTCGTGACCGTTATGGAATAACTCAAGTTGTAGGGCAAGACACTTCTTCAGAAGAATCGCTAAAAGCATTAAAATCTCTAGGTAGAGAGTATGTTGTTCAAATCACTGGAACAGTTTCGGCGAGAAGTGCAGCAAATCCAAACATCGAAACAGGAGAAATTGAATTGTTGGTTGAGAAAGTGGTTGTTTTGAATGCCTCATTAACTCCGCCTTTCACGATCGAAGACAATACAGATGGAGGAGAAGAATTAAGAGCGCAATACCGTTATTTGGATTTAAGAAGAGGACCGGTTCAAGATAAACTTCGTTTGAGAAACAAAGTAAACCTTGAAACACGTAAATATTTAGATTCAAAAGATTTCTTGGATGTTGAAACACCTGTTTTAATTAAATCAACTCCAGAAGGAGCAAGAGATTTTGTTGTACCAAGTCGAATGAACGAAGGGCAGTTTTATGCACTTCCACAGTCGCCTCAAACTTTTAAACAGCTTTTAATGGTTTCGGGATTTGATAAATACTTTCAAATTGTGAAATGTTTTAGAGATGAAGATTTACGCGCCGACCGTCAACCTGAGTTTACTCAAATTGACTGCGAAATGTCATTTGTAGAGCAAGACGACATTTTGAATATGTTTGAAGGAATGATTCAACACCTTTTCCGTGAAGTAAGAGGCGTAGAGTTGGATGCTAAATTCCCGAGAATGGAATACTCAGAAGCAATGGAACGTTACGGTTCTGATAAACCAGATATCCGTTTCGGAATGGAATTCGTTGATATGAACCCCGTTGCTAAAGGAAAAGGATTTGCAATTTTTGATGATGCAGAGCAAGTTTTAGCGATCAACGTTGAGCAATGTGCTGTTTATACGAGAAAACAATTGGATACCCTTACAGATTGGGTGAAACGACCACAAATTGGAGCAAAAGGATTGATTTACATGCGCTGCAATGAAGACGGAACGTTTAAATCATCGGTAGATAAATTCTATTCTCAAGAAGACTTGGCAGAATGGGCGAAAGCAGCCAATGCGAAACCGGGAGATTTAATCCTCGTTTTAAGTGGAACTTTGGACGGAGTACGCAAGCAAATGAGTGAATTGCGATTGCACATGGGCGACGAGCTTGGGTTAAGAAATCCAAACGTATTCAAACCTCTTTGGGTTGTTGACTTCCCACTTTTAGAATGGGATGAAGAATCTGGAAGGTACCACGCAATGCACCACCCATTTACTTCGCCTAAACCGGAAGATTTGCATTTAATCGACACAGAGCCAGGAAAGGTTAGAGCAAACGCCTATGACCTTGCAATGAATGGTGTTGAGCTAGGTGGTGGTTCTATTCGAATTCACGATAGAGAATTACAATCTAGAATGTTTGATTTACTTGGCTTTACGAAAGAAGAAGCCGAAGCTCAATTTGGGTTCTTAATGTCAGCGTT
This sequence comes from Crocinitomicaceae bacterium, assembly GCA_047630755.1. GTDB lineage: Bacteria > Bacteroidota > Bacteroidia > Flavobacteriales_D > Crocinitomicaceae > UBA4466. Next base: position 47,748 of record JBLHYG010000006.1, read on the forward strand.
CGAGTACGGAGCTCCTCCGCATGGCGGATTGGCGTTTGGATTGGACCGACTTGTTGCGACAATGGGCGGTTCCGAATCAATTCGAGATTACATTGCTTTCCCAAAGAACAATAGCGGAAGAGATGTGATGATTGATGCGCCGTCACCTTTAAGTTCTGCTCAATTGGCAGAGTTGGGTATTGCACTTAAATAGTTAACAACGAAATAATTATGCCTACTGCAGTTGAATTCATCGGTTATGCCGCCTCTTTTTTTGTGCTCCTTTCTTTTTTAATGAAGAAAATGACCCTCCTTAGGATGGTCAACATAATAGGATGTGGTTTCTTTATTTGGTATGGAATCCTTCTTAATTCTTGGCCAATCATAATTACGAACGGAGCAATTGTTCTCGTAAATTTCTTTTATCTGTTAAGGACTAAGCGTTAGATTAATACAATTTTGAGATCAATTTAGCGCAATTCTATATGAGTAGTTCTACTCACGTTTAACCGATTTTGTTTACTTTCACTCAGGCATAACTGTCTAATTTACTTGACTTTTAGGGTGTTTTGTAAAATACCTAGGTCAAAGTTTACAGTAATGTGTATTAAGCGAGAAATAAATTGCACAAATCGCTTACCATATTTGTGAAGAATGCAACACAAAGGTGAAATAATTGAGAAGGCCGTAAGAGAAAGCGGTCATTCTATTACGAAGCTTGCTCAGAAGATGGGTAAAAGCCGTAGATGGGTGTATCAAATTTTTGATAGCGCCATAGTTCCTATTGATTACATTATGGAGATAGGTAAAATCATACATCATGATTTTACGGACGACATTAAAGGAATCAAATTATATGCTGGAGGATCGACAATACCTAAATTTGAAGATTCTTCTTTTTCAGGGAAAAACAAACCCGGTGAGGTTGAGTTTTGGAAAGAAAAATACCTTGTTCTCCTCGAAAAATACAATGACCTTCTCTCGAAGGGATAAGATTCACAACTAATCAGAATAGACGTGCATATTGAATTCAAGCAGTTACACTAATTGCACAATATTGGTACGATTTATATTTTGATTACTCAGTAAAGACATAAAAACGTGCTTTAAATACCATTAAATGCACATATATGGGAATCATAAGAGAAATTTATTGCACAGGATGGTTGCCATATTTGTAAACGATGGTACACAGGGGAGAAATAATTAAAAAGATAGTACACGAAAGTGGATACTCCATTACGACCTTGGCCAAAAGGTTGAACAAGAGTAGAAGGTGGGTTTATTACATTTTTGAAAAGCCAAACGTATCCCTCGATGTTGTTCTTCAAATAGGTAAAATTCTCCACCACGACTTTAGCTTAGAAATGAAAGGAGTAACTTTGTACTCGAAGCAAAATCAAGAAGCCCAAACTGTAACAGATCGCAGAGTCTTCAATTCAGAGAAGGAAGAAATTCAACATTGGAAAGAGCAATATTATTCTTTGCTTGAAAAGTACAATGATTTGTTGGAACGGAATTAATATCGATTGTTTGATCGAACTTGCTAAAGTATGTTTTAGCTGAGAAGATCAAGAATTCCTAATTCGTCTAAATAGAACTGACATTCTCGTAAATCTCAAATCCCTTTCGCTCTTTAGACGCTCTTTCAATTTCCCTCATAATATTTGCGGGTAACGCGAGGTCTCTGAAAACAAAAGATTCGATACTAATCTCAGAGGTTTTACTTTTTTCTGTAATTTCTCTAATCATAGTTGCCTCAACCAAACCTCTTTTAATTACGCAATCTTCGTACGTATATCGACCTAGTACATCGCGAAGGTATTTTCCGGTATTTGACTTTAATGCTTCAAGATCTCCATAACTAAGCTCTATTTTCGACACCACCTCATAAGTAAATTTATACTGAACGTTTGTTCCGTTCATATCCAACCACATTTCCGTTTGATCAATTTTGTAATTTCCATTGTGTTCTTGGCTTTGATCATTTTCGCCTTCACTACTTTGAGTTGAACAACCAATTGAAATCAATAATATGGACAGGACCACCAAGAGCCAAGTATTTTTATGGAAAATTAAATTCAGACGATTCAACACAAAAATAATTTAAAAGGTTATTCGGACGAACTTATTAAATCACCATCGCAACCAAACTGCAACCGTCAATAATTCAAAATTCTTAACTCCTAGTTCAAAACTAAAGGCTTTCCAAATTATACCCTTCTCCAACAACTTTAAACGCTGTTCGTCTATTTCGCTGGTGGTATTCTTCCCGGATCTCCTCGGTTGATTGCGATTCAATGTATTTCTCTTTTAGATAAATGCGTTCCCCCTGATCGTTGAGGACCGGTTTTTTCTTCGCATCTTTCAAGAAGTTCGGAGAATCTTCACCGTATCCTTTTGCTATTAAACGTTCTTTTGGAATTCCTTTTGAAATCAAGTAATCCACACAAGATTGGGCCCTTCTTTCGGCAAGCTTTCTGTTGTAGGATGTTGGTCCTCGAGAATCCGTGTGAGAATTTATTTCTACGACAAGGTTGCCATTGAAGACTAAGAAGGCATACAATTCATCCAACACCTCCTTGGACCGTGTTCTAAGCGCAGAGGAATCAAATCCATACTCAATACCGTCCAATTCAATTTCGTCTTCTCCAATTGGCCCTAAATAGAAGTCTTGGATCAATGCAGTTGATTTTGTAATTGGCATTGTACTAACAGACTCTGCTGCACCAAAATAAGATTTACGCGTAGCCATAATATAAATCAGCTGCGCCCTGTCCATCGGGATTTTATAATACCCTTTTTCATCCGTGAGAATTGTTCTGTTTTCGAAAGGAATTGTACTGTTAATGTCTTTGAATTTTAAATTCGTATTCGGTAAAATTTCTTCCGTTTCAATATCGTATGCAATTCCTTCAAGTGTAATTATAATCGGTTCATTCGTAATTTCGTAGATGTCATAGCAATGACCGTTCTCACAAGGAGCTCTGTCACTTGCGAAATAACCCTTCTCCATTAAGGCATCCCAAATAATGTACGAATCATCCATACTCGAATTGATTGGCATTCCCATGTTTTCTGGAGTACCAAATGCCTTGTTGTCTAGATTATAAGAACTCTTAAAAATATCCAGACCTCCAATTGAATTGTGTCCATTTGAACTAAAGAAGAACGATGAAGAAGGTTCGTGGTAAAAAGGACTTACTTCATCCAATTCTGAATTCACAGGTCTTCCTAGATTCACGGCTTCGCCAACTACATTTCCAGTTTCGTCCAATTCAATTTTCCAAATATCCATTCCTCCTTCACCACCAGGACGGTTACTTGAGAAGTACAATGTCTTTTCGTCCATCGAGATAAATGGATTGATGCTTTTGAAACCTGGAACGTTAACAGATGTTGGAAGTTTAAACGATTCATAGAATTTCATCCCAACCATTCTTCCAAAATAAATCGATTGCTCCAACCGATTCTCGTCATTCCATTTTGTGTAATAGATCAAACTTTGCTGCTCGTTTCTCTTCAGCTGGTTATAAGAACCTGAAGCATCGTGCTGCGCAGAATTCAGCGGTCGACCGTAATTTATTGCTCGTGACCAATTTCCACTAAGGTCTTTTTCCGTCCAATACAAATCACATAAATATTCAGACTGTTGAACTTCTGGATCGAAAATTACACCTCCGTCTCTGGCACTCGTAAACATTAATTTGTCTTCTGAACCAAAAAAGGCCGGAGCAAATGATGCCGTTCCACTGTTGAAAATGTTCGTGTCAAGCATTTTTACCTCAATCTTCTTTTTAAAGTTGTTCTCGTCCATGGCGTAGAAACACCCCTTAATCAACAATTGCGCACTTCTTAAAAGCGAATCAGAATAATTGTTGGATTTAATGTATTGCTCAAACAAGACTACTGCTTCTTTATGATTCTTAACGTTCATTTGAGAAACGGCAAAATTGTAAACGTCTTCCGGATAGGATTTGAATGAAGCGGTATGTTCGAAATGCTGAACAGCCTCGTCATAATCAAACGTTCTAAGATGACAAGCAGCGATTTGGTGCTGAATGTAATCCTTGATCGGAACTTTTCTAGTCGAATCGATTTCGCGGTTTTTATCGTCTTTCAGCTTTAGCTTTGACGTCACAATCTCATAAGGAATCGTCACTTCTTGTAGCCCGATAGTGTCACTCCAAGCTTTTTCATAATTCAACAAAGCGCTATAAAAGTCTTCCGCTTCAAAATACTCATCGGCGTGGTGCACCCAAACTTGTCTCGATTGACCAAAACTGATCATCGGGAGCGCAAGTAAGAATATAAATAAAAGTTTTTTCATCGTGTCTTTCATATGATTATAGTCGAGGACAAATTTTCTCCGTTTTAGGCTTCTTCTTTTGTTTCATGTAAGTGAAGGAAAGTTCAATTCCACCACGGCCATTTGAAACAGTCGCAAGGCTCGAAATATTTACGTCGTATCCTACTTTTGCAATGAACGAATCCATCTTAGCTCCAATCGAGACAACCATGGCATCTGCGTTGCTAACGGTGAACGTTCCAGAATTTCTATAGATCGCACCGGCAAGTAAATAAAGATCGCTTCCTTTTAAGTAATAACCTGCATCAACGGCAAAAGTTAATTCTCCGAATTTCAATTGTTGCATGTATAAGACCTTCGGCAATAAATAGAACGTTTCAGTAATGTTAATTCTCGTTCCAGCATGTCCATAAAAACGCATCGGAAGTCGGTTGTCGATTCCTGTAAATGTCTCTTTTGGCTGCGTTAAGTTAAAAGCGGAAAAACCAATAAATGGATTTAATCTGCTTTCTTGTTTTGCATAGAAGTACAAGAAACCAGCATTAACATTTGGAAGAATTACTGATTGCGCAGCAAAATTTTCCGATGGATCGACAGCAGTATTGAACTCACCACCGTTGTTGGTTGTGTACTGATTGTTAAAGGAAAGCAATTGATGCTCAACCGATTTTTGAGTTAAGCCGCCTTGAAGTCCAAACGAAATGTTGTGGTTCTTACTTTTATCAATTGATGTCGTGTATGCTGCTGATACCGTTCCATTGAATGCATTGTAATTCCCCAGTCCCGCTCTGAAATTAGAAATCTGAGCACCAAAGCCCCATTTCTTCACAGGCGCATCGAAACTAATTAAGGCAGTTGTGTACGGTTTGTAATTCACCGCTTTCCACTGTGTTCTGTATTGTGCGTGCAATCTCCAATCTCCCTGAAAAACACCTGTCATTGCGGGGTTTAAGAAAATAGGTGCAGCGTCATACATTGACAAGTGTGCGTCTTGCGCTTGAGAACCAAAAGATCCCAATCCAAAAAGTCCTATAAATAAGATTTTCTTCATCATAACTATCGTATTAGAGTTACATCACCTGAATCTTTCACAAGTTGGTCGTTTGCCATTCGAACAACAAATGTCCAAGTGTAAACACCTACCGGTGCAGGTTCTCCGTTATACATTCCATTCCATCCTAAATCTTCCCAAGATGAGATATAATCGTTTTCATTTGAAGTAAAAATAAGCTCACCCCAATTGTTGTAAATATTAAAGACAACAGCTTCAAAAGGTCCCCCTCGGATCCAGAAGACATCATTTTCACCATCACCGTTTGGTGTAAAACCGGTCGGTAAAACAGGAGGTAAGGCTATCGTGATTACTTTAGAAGTCGTATCTGTACAACCCAATTCGTCTGTTACTTCCAAGACAATAATGTAATCACCACCTTCGCTGTAACTGTGAACAGGGTTTTGAATATTATTGGCCTCGTTGTCTCCAAATTCCCAATACCATTGATTGATATTCGATCCCGTTGAAAGATCTGTAAACGCCACTGTCTCATTCACCAAAGCAGGGTTCGGTGTGAAAGAGAAATCTGCAATCGGTGCGGGAGTTACGTTGAGCGTCAATAAAGTATCATCAACACAACCAAGATCAGAAGTAACGGTTAAAGTTATAACTTGAAAACCTGTGTTCGCGAACGTATACGATGGATTTTGTGAAGTGCTTGTTGCTCCGCCGAAATCGTAAAGCCAATCTGTAATGGATCCACTTGAAATAAAGGACAAGTCAACAAAATCAACAGGTGTGTCTTCACAGGCAACCGTTGGGCTGAAATCTGCAATTGGAACAGGGTTTATTTGAACGGGGACGATGATTGTGTCGTAACATCCATTGTCACTTCCTGCAATCAGCGTTGCGTTGTAGGTTCCACTTCCAGAATAGGTGTGAATTGGGTTTTGAACAATTGAAGTTCCAGAATTTCCAAAGTTCCAACCCCAGTAATTAATTGTCCCAGAACCAGATGTTGACTGATCTGTAAAGACTGTATTGTCTCCTTCACAGGCCGTCGTTGCTGTAAAGTCGGCCGTTGGTGTTTCCAAGAACGTCACCGTCATGGTTGAAACATCTGGTGGACATCCAAAGACACTCGTAGATGTAAGAATTAAAGTGACTGATCCGTTGGCTAAATCTCCAGGAGACGGAACATAGTTTGTAATCAATAAATTCGGACTAGGGCTGAATGAACCCGTTCCCATTGTTGTCCAACTTCCGGCGTTATTTACACCTGATACGGAACCATTCAATTGAACGACTTGATTGGCACAATAATCTTGATTTAAACCTGCATTTGCCTCTGGTGGGTCTACGAAATAGATCCGCATTGAATCCATTACCGAAGGACAGATTCCAGGGTTAGTGGCTAAATAAACATCTACATATCCTTGAGTCGTATCTACGGATGTAATGTTGTATTGCGTTGACTGTGAAGAGGGGTCTACAATCGACCCAAACCCACTCGTTGTCCAAGTTGAAGTGAATCCAAAGGAAACGGTTCCACTTAAATTCAAAAGATTCAAGTTGGAACAAACAGAATCAGGTGATGTAATATCTACATTTGGCGCATCTAGGAATGTAACTTGAATACTATCTTCTTCTGCCAGACAGGATCCATTTCCAGTTGAAGTAAGTGTCAAGTAGATTGTTCCCGCTGCAATGTCATTCGAGCTAATGTTGTAATCTGTTACAGGGTTATCTGCCGTAGGTGAGAATCCTCCAAAACCAGTTGTTGTCCACGTACCACTTGTTGTTGCTCCGGATACAGAACCAGCCAAGTTGATGACAGTTTCACTTGAACAAAGAACAAGACTTGCACCTGGAGTAACCAAAGGAGCAGGCGTGAGGTAGATGACCACAGTATCTTGATCGTCCGGACAAGCAAACAAGCTTCCTGCAGATGTCAAATAAAGAAGGACGCTGTCTTGCGTAAGATCATTGGAAGAAGGTGTATAAGTTGTGTTTAAACTTCCAGGGTTGGCAAAAGCACCTGTTCCTCCAGACCAACTGGCACCAGAAGCAAACTGTACCGTCCCACTAACAGGAATAGCACCGACATTGTTTTTACAATAGGAGTCATCAACTCCGGCGCCCGTTACTGGGGATTGAATATAATCAACACGAACGGTATCTCTAACCGGTTCACAATTTCCAGTGGAGGAAAGAACGAATGTTACAAATCCTTGGGTGTAATCTCCAGGACTTGGATCGTATGTTGTAATTAGGTTTGTTGGATTGTTAAGTGTTCCAGTTCCGTCGAGAACTTGCCAAAAACCAGTTGTTGATCCACCAATTATACTTCCATTTAAGTTGACAACAGGTTCACCGTTACATACCGTTGTATCTGTTCCTGCGTCTGTAATTACTTTTCTATTGAATGATGACATGTAGTGGTACAAACAGCCAGTTGTTGCACCGCCATTAATTACACCCATTGAGAAAAACCCCAATGAATTGGTCAATGTATTTTGAAATCCACTTACGATTTCTGCTGTTGAGAAGGAAACTTGAGTTCCAACCCACGCTCCACCAGTTCCTGGAACAGGGTCAAAGTCGGCTGGGTTTATAGTACCAGTTCCTCCGCCACCTGCAGTTAAAGCAAATCCAACTTCATCTCCAGTTTCACAAAGCAAGTTCAAAGAGAAGGCTTGATTGTTATTTCTTGGGAATGAAACCTCAGCCGAACCAGCACAATTCAACGGGGGAAGAATAGCAAGTCCTAATTCACAACCATAACCGGACATGTGAATAAGATATACAGGTTTGTCCGCTAAAATATGCGTTAAAGTATCGGTAATGGAATATTGCCATGTCTCTCCCTGATTCATCAACTGCGTTGTTGCTCCTCCATCAGTAACAGTTATTGTTGTAAAGTTCTCAGCTGGAATAATAAAGATGGATTCATTTGAACCCACATTCAAGCGACCAATGTTTACAATGTATTCATTACCGATTACATCAGTCGGAACAATTTGATCTCCCATTAAATCAAAACAACCCCCACCTCCAGATGGGTTTACGGAGTCATCATTAATTGTAACAGAAACGGGTTTGTTTGCGGTTACAATTGAACCACTGAGACTGCTCCCTGGATTACTTGTTGTTAAGACGACATTTTCGCAGGTATAAACATTTCCAGCCAGTGGTAAAGTTACGGCATACGTTATGTCTGCTGGATGGCCAACAACATCACAATTTGGTTTGATGTAAATGGTTGTATTATCTTCGGTTGCTATGACTGAGAAGAACTGTTTCGGCTGGGTTATAAAACTATCTCCATTTCTATCTGTAGTTAATAACCGGTTGTCCCACAGGGTTTGAAAAGGGACGACGAACTCAGTTCCCATTCCATTTTGACCTTTTAGAGAATATGTTTCGGGGTTGTTTGGAACTCCAGGTGAGATCGTAACTAAATCCGAAATAAAATCATAAACAACAGTCATCATTTCGTCAGAAGTGATTTTGATGCCCGATGTTAAAACAGCATCCGCGGGTTTGCTTTCTAAGTCGTCAACAATATGGTTAAGAGGAATAGAAGCCAAACTATTTGCTGGAACAACGAATGTCGTGTCATAAGTTCCGGTTGGAAGCTGAATTCGCACATTGGCTGGTGCGCCAAAGGTTGAAATTCTGAATGCCAATTGCACATTGTTATCGTGATCTGGAGTTACCCAAGGGGCAGCAAACCAAAACACAGTATCAATTTGTGCATTCACTGTTGTAGTTCCCATTTTCATGAAAAGGACCAACAGGACGATAAATTTAAGTAGTCTCATAGTACTAATTATTTATTCTTATTTTTTTTCTCCTCGTCTAATTTCTTCTGCATGTCCTCCAGAATACTATTGTTGAGGTCATCGTCTTCTTCTTCAAGCGATGGCTTCTTTTTGGTAATGACAAACGAAAGCATTACTTCGTGAGAACCCGATTGATAGTTGCTCATTTTAGATAAGGTATAATCGTATCCATATCCAATACTAAATCTCTTTCTCAGTGTCACACCTGCTGAAATACCGATCGCATCATCTGATCTGTACAAAACCCCGAGCCACATTTTTTTATCGAAAGTTCCTTTCAACATTGCTGTGTATTGAAAAGGCACTGGCTTCGTGTATCTTGCCATGAAACTTGGCTGCAATTCAAAAATCTTTTTAGCCTTTGTCTTGATGTGGAAGCTGTATCCGATAATTCCATTCACATGGAAAGCAAGGTTATCGTTATAGCTTGTAAATTGAATTTGTCTGCCCAATAACCGGTGAGCAGATCCCATTAAAAAGAACTTTTTTGAATACAAATGGAAACCAGTACTTACATCCAATGCGTTGGCAGAATAAACCGTACCTGTTAAAACTTCATCTCCAGCATCAGCAACTTGGGCATCGTACAAACGAACCCTGTGTTGCATATATCCGGGTTGAATCCCCAAACCAAGTTTCATGTTTTCACTCAACTTAAAATGATGCGCATAATTCAAATAAATGGCTGTGTTTTGGGTAATTCCTTTGTTCTCAGACACAATCGAAAGGCCATATCCCATCTTGCCTTCATTTTTTATAGATCCTTGAAAATTTCCAATCATTAAAGTTGGAGCGCCTTCAAATCCTGCCCATTGGTTTCTGTAAGCCAAGTTTGCTTCGTGAACATTTTTACTTCCTGCAATGGCCGGGTTGAAGTAATAATCATTCAGCAAGAAATTCGAGTACCCTGCTCTTTGTTGAGACAAGGCTCCCGATGCTATAATGATCGTTCCTATAAGTGTAAGTGCAAATCTTTTCATTAGTTTTTGCTTTTAAGTACGAGTAGCGTTCCTTTATAAATATCTGTGTCAGGATTTCCCGAGTCTCTTAAATCTATGATGTAATAATAGGTGCCGTCTGGAACAAATTCGTTGTTAAATCTTCCATCCCATGGGACGTCATATCCATCCGATTCGAATAACAATTGACCCCACTCATTGAAAATATCAACATGAGCATTCGGGAACAATATATCGATGAATTCAAGTTTCCAAACATCATTTTTGAAATCGCCGTTCGGTGAAATCGCATTTGGAATAATCGTTGAAATTTCTGTTGTCACAGTTTCAATCGAGATAAATTTAGAAGTACTATCAACACAACCAAGATCGCTAGTTGCATATAATGTAACAGTGTAAATTCCGTTTTGGAAATACGTATTCGTTGGATCGGTAACTGTTGACGTGTTTGAGTTTCCGAAATTCCAGAAATACGATGTAGCATCAGTCGATGTGTTTACGAAGTTGAAAATTGCACCTACATTTAAACCGTTTGATGAATTGTAAGAGAAGTTTGCATCAGGAAATGGAGGAACACTTAATATTTGAGATGTCGTATCGTAACATCCGTTCACCGTTCCAACAATATGAAGAACTGTATAATTTCCATTCGAGGAGAACAATTGAGTTGGATCTTCCATTGCAGAAGTTCCTTGTCCACCGAAATCATAATGCCAAAAGTTGATTGCATCAGAAACCGATGTTGATTCATCCGTGAAGTCCACAATGATTTGATTGTTTGGGCAATCTGCTACGTAGCTAAAACCTGAAACGGGAACCTCGAAAGCCTGAACTTGTTGCGTTAAGGTATCATAACATCCCGCGTTAGACCCAACAATTAACTGAACGTCGTACGTTCCTGCCGTTGCATAATCATGCATTTCATTTTGGTTTGCAGAAGTACCCGCATCGCCAAAGTCCCATTGCCAACTGTCTAAGTTTCCATATCCTGGTAATGAGAAATCATTGAACGCGGATTGGTTGTAGAGACATTCTTCTGTGAAACTGAAGTTAGCGAAAGGCGGCGCAACAAAGTTGATTTGTACGTTACTCGTTACTGCTAAACAACCTCCATTATTGGTAGAGGTTAGCGTTAAGAACATTGTACCATTTGTTATTTCTGCTGATGTCGGGGCATATCCAGCACCTAAATCAGCGCTATCTAAATCGTAAATTCCATTTCCACCTGACCAAACGCCAGTTGTTGTTCCACCACTTATCGCACCATTTAAAACAATTGCTGCGTCATTTGAACAGGCAAGGAAATTTGTTCCTGCATTAACCACGGGTGCTGGAGTAAAGGAAATCAATAAACTATCACGAACAGGAATACAGCCTCCATTTGAAGTTGATTCTAGGTAAATCCAAACTTCTCCCGACTGGATACCTGCAATACTGGGTTGGTAGGTTGCGTTAAGATCTAGATTATCAGGGCTGAAGACTCCCGTTCCTGACGAAAGCCATTTTCCAGTTGTTGTTACTCCAGATACTGTTCCGCTTAATGACACGGCTGTATTGTTTTCGCAAACAAAGATGGTGTCTGGAATTCCTGCATCGACCAACGCGGCTGGTGTAAATAGGATTTCCATCGTATCGGATTCTGGTAAACAAGACCCGAAATTGGTCGAGATCAATACCAACTCAACACTTCCCGCGCTTAAATCAGCAGCTGAGGGAAGGTAGTTTGCATCGAGTGCTGCACTGTCAGGGCTAAACGTTCCTGTTCCAGACGATGCCCAATAACCAGTAGCAGCGCCACCGTTTACCGAACCTGCAAGAAGTACGACGGAGTTGTTTTCACAAACGGATTGATCTGCCGAAGCACTAACAATTGGAGAGGGATCAACATCCAAGAAGATTGTATCTTTCAATACGGGACAAGGCCCTGTTGTTGTTAAGATGAGTTGAATTGGAGAGATCAAAGTATCCAGTGGACTTGGAACATAAGTGTTGGTTAAAGCATTGGTTGCACTGGAGAAACTACCAAATCCGCTTGTGCTCCAAACTCCTGTTACATCACCACCACCAATCAAACCATTAATGGCTATTGATGTGTTGGCACAAATGGTATCATCCAACCCTGCATCAATAAACGGGTATGAGTTGAATTCCGATAGATATGCATAAGAACTTCCGTTTCCGCCGTTTCCAGAAACAACACCAAGGCCAAAAATATCGCCTGTATTTGTTACTTCATTGTATGAGTTAATCGGCACGTCTGTCGTATTGTAGTAAATGATAGCACTTTTGTATTGGCCGCTCGTTCCAGGAACATCTGTAAATGCAAGTGCTGGAATTAACGCTGGGATTCCGTTTAGAGCAAACTGCCCTTCGAATCCAGATCTTGTGTAAAGAATCAACCCAAGTGAATCACTTGTTGTTCTTGTAAATGCCGTATTGTAAGTTCCTGCACATTGTAAGCTCGGAACTTGAGCGCCACTTAATTCACATCCATAACCCGAAGTATGCCAAACATAAACAGGTTTGCTTGTCGAGATATAGTTAATTGCGTCCGTAACGGAAATCTCATAAGTTTCCCCCCAGTTTATGAGCGTTGAAGTCGTTCCAGAATTCTCCACTGTTACGCTTGTTCCGTTTTGAGTGGCCAATATGTAAACGCGGTCGTTCGAAGAAGTACCTGTATTGACAACGAACTTCCTTCCGGTATAGGGCACAGGAGTAATTTGATCACCCATTGTGCTTAGGCAACCACCATTTATTAAAGCTCCTGTAAAAACAGTTACTGCAACGGGCTTATTTGTCGAAATAATTGATCCCGCCAGTGTAGTTGAAGCATTAACATCTACATCTCTAGCGCTATAGGTTTGGCCTTCATTAAGAAGAACAGAGTAAGAAACATCTTGAGCATGAGGACCAACGACTCCAGTTCTAGGTGTAATCAAGACTGTTGTGCCGTCTTCGGTAGCAACGATATCAATTGAAGAAAACGAAACCGGAGCTGTTACAGCATTGTCCCAAAATTTTTGGAAAGGTGTATAAAAGTTCTGACCGATGGATTTGTTTCCTTTTAATGAAAACACTTCTTTATTGGTTGCACTTTTCAATTCGTAGAATGCGCTAATATTTTCTGTTGCGGTGATTTTAATTCCATTGTTGGAAGCAACGTCCGCAGCAGGACTTTCAATGCTTGATAAAAATGGAGTTAGGTTAATACTATCTACCGAATTCGCTGGAATTGTCAAGTCGATTTGAGCAAACCCACCATTAGCTGGAACGGATACACTCACGTCAGACGCGTTTTGGTAAGTCATGAATCTCAAATAAATTGGATTGTCGCCTACAGATGCGGAGACTTCCGGAGCTGCAAACCAGAACAATGTATCTATTTGTGCTTGAGCGGTATTAAACCATGAAAGGAGTCCAATAAACAGGATACGCTTCAAAAGAAGGTTCATAGAAGTGGAATTCGTGAATAATAGTTAGTTTCTAAATCGTCTGTTTCCAGTTAATTATGTGCAAAGCTAGGTCATTTTAGGTTAAATTAAAAGCCTTCAGCCCTTATCCTTGTACGACATCCTGTTGATTAAGGTTCCTAAATCACAGTTATCTTACGACAAAGGGATAAAATTCAACCAATGCTAATTCATTTGGATTCAGTCAGAAAAAGGAAACGTGAGTGGCTTAAGACTCAGGAAATAAGGAGTTTTACTTGGAAATAAGGCCATTTATAAACGAGCTTTGCAGGAGTGAATACTCATTGATATGAATCGGCCTAAAGAAGCCAATAGTAGCGGGAATTAATTTACATAACCGGGGTCTCCAGGTTCCAGTTTTTTGATAATCCAGTGGTATTGTTTGAGCATGTGGCTGTTTACGAAGTCTTTTTTGCGAATATAAGACGGTAAAAACACCCTGCCACCAACTTTAGCCGACTCAATATTTTTGACTTTGCATTGGGGAGCAACACCGTCTTGTTCCCAAACTGGATCGGCCTCTTTTTGATCCAAATTGCTTCCGTACTGCCAAACTTCTTCAAATTTAGACCAGTCCATGCCATCAGTGCAGGCATTTTCAGCTGCAATGATGTAGATTTTCCCAAACACCACCTTGTCTTGTAGAGCCTTCAAGAACCCCAAGGCGTATGCATATCCCATGCTGTGGCAAACCAAATCCAAGGTATCTTTAACTTCATTGCAACCTGGAAGCGTGCACCGAATTGATAAATAAGCTTTTGCGGCAATCGAACCTGCCTCTTTTCGCTGGAGGAATCCTTCCAAATTTGGCTTGGTGTTTAGCAATTGATATTCACCTGCATTTTCCGTTTTTTTCTTGAGTGCTTTAACTCTTGTATAACTGCTAGCGAAATTGGCCTTGTTGCGATGTGTCGAAGTATTAATATGATTGTTTCCATCGATGTAATAATAATTGTCCGGTTCCATTCTTTCCAGAAACAGTTTATCGAGTTTCATCCAGTACCAATACCTGTCTCGTTTTGTGATGAGGTTATCTGTAATGTCTTTGTTCCTTTTTGGCCCCCGGTATCCGTTCGAGAATATTAAAACGCGTTGGGCAATTTCGACTTCACGTGAAACACAATAAGACGTTATGTTTTCTCCGCTGTAATCATAAACTTGCTGATCGATAATGGCGTTGTTCGTATCCCAAAACGTCTTCACCATATAGTGACCGTCTGCCTTACGATTTACATTGAAATGCTTTAGAGTTATGGAGTCGTTACTGTGGGAATAGTTCTTCGAAGAATCGGCGTAAACATTGAAATACAAGACATTTTTACGCGGGAAACTATCCCAAGAACCGTCTTTGAATGTGTATTGAACTGTCGACATTTCGGAGGCTTCATTTTTCCGAAGCGGAACATGAACAAGGTCGGATTCGTTTTTTTTCGGGCGCGTCTTGATATACCGTTTTGCCTTTCTTGAATTGTTGTGGTACATTCCACTAATGGCAAGCTTCATTCGTTTGCCTGTTACCTTTTTTTTTGGTTTGATGGCCGAATTTAAAACGACAATATCATTTATTCGATAGGGCTTCATTAAACTTCCCTCAACGATTTTTCCAAGAGAATCTTCTTCCCAAATATAATACGCCACAAGCCCACCCAATTTGGATTTATTATCGGGTCGGTTTGGGCCATTTGAATCGCCATTTTGGGCAAAACAAAGACTAGAAGCAAGGCAAAGGGAAATAAAGAACCCAATTTTCATGTTTATTTTATTCAAAGATAAATGTGCTTTAAAAGTACTCGAAATAACCCATTATTCCTTAAAGTTAAAATCTCAAATACAATTGTTTTCAAGCAATCTGATTGCATTTTAGAAATGAACTCAGGTTTTAAAATTATATTTGTTCTAATCACGCGAAAAGAGTGGCAAATATCATGGAATTGAAGGATTTAAAAATTTACAACAGTTTAAGTGGCGAGAAAGTTAAATTCATTCCTGTTCAGGAAGGTTTTGTAGGCTTGTATGTATGTGGACCAACGGTTTACAGCAATGTACACTTGGGCAATTGTCGTTCGTTTATTTCTTTCGACTTGGTTTATCGCTACTTGACACACATTGGGTATAAAGTGCGCTATGTTCGAAACATTACGGATGTTGGACACCTCGTTGACGACGCCGATCAAGGCGAAGATAAAATTTCGAAAAAAGCACGGTTGGAGCAGTTAGAGCCTATGGAAATTGTGCAACAATATACCTTAGACTTCCATAAAGTTATGGATCAGTTCAACAGCATTCCTCCGAATATTGAACCAACGGCTACGGGTCATATCATTGAACAGATTGAAATGATTCTAACGATTTTGGACAACGGATTCGCTTACGAATCAAATGGATCTGTTTATTTTGATGTTGAGAAATACAACGAAACGCATCCCTACGGTGAACTTTCAGGAAGAAAGATCGAAGATTTAATATCCAATACGCGCGATCTTGATGGTCAAGACGAGAAAAGAGCACCTTTGGATTTTGCTTTGTGGAAAAACGCTTCTGATGAACATTTGATGAAATGGCCGTCTCCTTGGGGACTTGGTTTTCCGGGTTGGCATCTTGAATGTTCAGCGATGAGTACAAAATATTTAGGCGAAGAATTTGACATTCACGGCGGAGGAATGGACCTTAAATTTCCGCACCACGAATGCGAAATTGCGCAAGGAACAGCTTCTAATGGTAAGGCCCCCGTTCGATATTGGATGCATGGAAACATGTTGACATTGAACGGAAAGAAGATGAGTAAATCGACAGGGAATTCAATTTTACCTGAAGAGTTATTTTCGGGTGTGAATGATTTCATGGAGAAACCTTTCGACCCAATGGTGGTTCGGTTCTTTATGATGCAGGCACATTACAGAAGCACACTTGATTTCACATCAGACGCTTTATTGGCAGCTGAAAAAGGATACGATAAATTGGCGGAGGCATTGAAAACGTCAACGAATTTGAAAACGTCGAAAGAATCGTCTTTGAATATTCAGGATTTGGTTGCAAGTTTCTACGCGGCAATGAATGATGATTTCAATGCTCCAATTCTTGTTGCAAATTTATTCGAAGCGGTCAAATTCATTAATTCTGTGAAAGACGGAAGTCAAACAGTTTCAAAGGAAGATTTAGAATTGCTGCAAACAGAAATGAATGCTTTCGTACAAGACGTTCTTGGATTAAAACAAGGAAACTCTGGAAGCGATGATAAATTGAGTCCGGTAATGGATTTGGTATTGGACCTTCGTCAAGAAGCACGTGAAAATAAAGACTGGACAACATCTGATAAAATCCGTGATGGATTGGCGACTGCTGGAATTGTGGTTAAAGATTCGAAAGACGGTACGAGCTGGAATTAGAATCTATTTCAATTCCTCTTTCAGTTTCATTAATACCGCTTTATACTCAGGTTTCATTCCGTCCACGGTAAAGAAGGTTACCCCTTTTGCACCTTTTTCTTTGGCCAATCGAATCGCTTTTTCGAAGTCTTCTGGGCTTTCAAAACCGGGCAGGTACAATCCTGAATTGATAGGGAAATCAACATCATTCACGCCTTGTTCGGTTGCATATCCAATCCAATTAATGTTTTCGCGGTAAAAATTGTGATAGATCATCGGATAGGCCGCATCAAGGTTCCAATCGTTCCAAGCTTGACGAACCATTTGCCGCGACATTTCAGGAAAAGGAAAGACGGCCGCTGTTAACTTTTGATCTTCTGCGTGCACAATTTCTGCAATCTCATTGACCAGCGTTGTGATTGCATTCAGGCGAAATTGGCGCCATTCTGTGCTCAACTCTGGATGCTCCATTTCTATTGGGTCTTTGTCAAAAAGGGCTTTGAATTGTTTGCGGGCAATAGGATGGTATCCATAATCATACTCTGGCATTTCATGGTCCTGAACCAATCCATATTTTGGTTGTAAATCGGCGCCTAGAATTACGTCCACATAGCGAACATAATCCAGATGAATGGAAGCCAATCCATCTACTTTCAGCAATTTTCGAACGTTGCTTTTAACATATTCTCGCGCTTCGGGATGAAAAGGACTCAGCCATTGATAATAGTCAACATACGCTCTATAATCCAACGAGTTTTCATTGTTTCGATTGACAGCGTACCATTCGGGATGTTTGTTTGCAATTGAATCGTTAGGGCGGTTTAAGGTCCACATCCAAGCGTGGACTTTAATGTCTTTCTTGTTTGCGAGCAAAACCAATTCTCCTAGAAACTCTGGACTTCCTCCAACGAGAATCTCTGTGATTCCAAGCGAGTCGTACGTTTTTAGTTTTTTCGACCATTCCTCTTTGTCAAAGTCATTTCCACCATGCGCCCAGGTTCCGATTGCGAATGGTTCTATTTCTTCCTTGCTTTCAATCAGTTTACCATTTTCATTAATGGCGTATTTTTTACCAGAAACTGGACTTGTCAGCGTGATTTCAAATCCCAAAGCTGTTCTTCGAACTTCTGAAGTGATTTCCTGATCCGTATCGAAAGTAGTTTCTACGGTAAACGTTTCCAAGGGGTTCATTTCCCAAATATTCTTAGGACGAGACAAACGAATTTCACGGTACAAAGCGTAGAGATTCTGCTTATAAATGAGATCGGGATCGAGTTTAAATTCAATGCCTTCTGAACTTATTTGATCAGTAAACTGAACGATTCCCCAATTTTCGGGCATGTGCATATTTACCGCCGTTTGATTGCTCCACACCCAATTGTACTCGCGTTGAAGTTTACCGTCAATTTTTTTCCTCGTGTATTTACCGTCAATCAAATCGTAATTCCATTGGACTCTGGAGAAGTTCATTCTCCATTGATCGCCTTCTTTTGGAAGCTGTTTATGATCGTTTTTTAATTCGATGAGCGGTTGAATTGGAATGGCCATTTCAACCGTCCAACGGGTGTCTTCATCGCTTGCATCGTTAATTGTTCCATCAATACGTACCGCGGTTTGCAGCGCGTCCAAATTCCAATGAAAGTTGGCATAACCTCCTGCGCGGTACGGCCTATTTAGCAATAAATCCCAAACTGTATTTAAAGCGTTTAGTTCAATTTCGGCATACGCTTCCGTTTTCGGGGAAGGGTCAATGAACACTTCAAAGTCGTTGTTTAAATAAATAATCGTGTCGCGCTGCATAAGGTTTCCCCAAATATGCGGCTCTTCCAATTCAGCGTAAACGTAGAGGTAGTTTTCGTCCCACATCATTTTTGTTCGCGTTTGGAACTTCGGTGTTGGTCCCTCTGCGATATCTATAAATGGATCCGTGAATGCCGCATTTCCCCATGCTTTTTCTGCTTTTCCGTCAATCTTAATCGACGTTGGAGCTTTCGTTATAATATACTGTTTTGGAACAACAACCCTATCCGACACATCGATTTTGAAATCAGGAGTGTCTTGACAAAACGCAATTTGTGCAAGTAGAATGAAGAATCCGCAAACGAAGCTTTTCATAAGTCAGTAAAGGTTGAAAATTCATTTGAAGAAAGCAAGAATGAAGATAGTTCATAACATTGCTCCGAGTATGGATAAAACGGGCTCCTCTAATTCAAAATTTTGCGATTAAAATGGTATTATTACATCCTATTATTTCGAACAAAATTTAGACACAACAATAGAACAGATGATTACTCCAGAACTCGATAAAAAGCTCTTTCTAATTGACGCTTACGCACTGATATTTAGAGCCTATTTTGCATTTGCGAAAAACCCGAGAATCAACTCTCAAGGACAAAATACGTCAGCGGCATTTGGCTTCACCAATTCATTGATTGATATTTTGAAGAATGAAAAGCCGACGCACATCGCCGTAGTTTTTGATCCTCCCGGGGGTTCTACTGGAAGGAAAGAAGAATTTCCAGAGTATAAAGCGCACCGTGATGAAACGCCCGAGGGAATTATTTCGATGGTGCAACCGATAAAGGATATTATCGCAGCGTTCAATATTCCAATTATTGAAGTGGCAGGTTTTGAGGCGGATGATACGATTGGAACCTTGGCAAAGATGGCTGAAAAGGAAGGCTTCAATACGTTTATGATGACGCCAGATAAGGATTTCGGACAATTGGTTACGGAGAAATCAAAGATGTTTCGACCAGGAAGAGGAGGGAACCCAGCGGAAATTTGGGGGCCAAAAGAAATCTGTGAGCGTTTCGACGTTGAAAGAGTAGAGCAAGTAATTGACGTTCTTGGACTGCAAGGTGATGCTGCGGATAACATCCCGGGAATCCCTGGTATTGGACCAAAATCGGCATCGAAACTGTTAAAAGAATTCGGTTCGGTAGAAGGAATAATTGCGAATTCTGACAAATTGAAAGGCAAGCAACGTGAGAACATTGAAAACTTCGCAGAGCAAGGATTGATGTCAAAATCATTGGCAACAATTATAGTTGATGTTGATGTTAAATTCGACGCGGAAGATTTAAAAATGTGCCCACCTAACGACTATAAAATCCGAGAAGTGTTTACAGCCTTGGAGTTTAGAAATCTTGCTAGACGCGTTTTGGGCGAAGAGATTGTTGTTACAAAGGCAAACGATACGGTTGGCAGTCAAATGGATTTGTTTGGAGCACAGCAAAGTTTGGTTGAAGAACAAGCGCCAAAAGAAACGGCCGATTTTAAGACAATTGCAACTGAAAAGCCGAGTTACCATTTAATTACGAAGCCTGAAGAACGCAAGGAATTACTTGCGCTTTTGTTGAAGCAGAAATCAGTTTGTTTTGATACGGAAACGGATAGCATTGAGGCACTTCACGCAAATATAGTTGGGATGTCATTCTCGTATAAAGCGAGAGAAGCATTCTACGTTGCAACGCCACCTGATTTTGAAGAAGCTAAGAAAATAGTTGAGGAATTCAGGCCTTTTTTCGAGTCCGAAACGATTGAGAAAGTAGCCCACAACATCAAGTTTGACATTAAGATAATCAACAGATATGGAGTCAAGGTTTTGGCGCCAATGTTCGACACAATGATCGCACATTATTTAATTAACGCTGACTCTAAGCAAAGCATGGATTTCCTTGCTGAGATGTATTTGAGTTACAAACCCGTTTCGATTGAGGAATTGATCGGTAAGAAAGGAAAGAATCAAAAATCGATGGCAGATTTGCCCGTTGAAGAAGTATACGATTACGCTTGTGAAGATGCAGACATCACTTTTCAGTTGAAAGAAATTTTCGAACCTGAAATTCAAAAAGAACATTTGAAAGACCTGTTCTATAATATGGAAATGCCGCTTGTTGATGTTCTAAAAAGCATGGAACAAGAAGGGATCGCGATTGATTCTGAAGGGCTTCTTAATTATTCGAAGGATTTGGAAATTTCGCTTATTGAATTGGAAAAGAACATCAAGGCCGAGGCTGGAATGGATTTCAATATCGATTCGCCAAAGCAATTGGGACAGGTTTTGTTCGAACACATGGAGATTTCTAAAAAGGCGAAGAAAACGAAAACAGGACAATACGCTACTGGTGAGGATGTCCTTCAAAAATTGAAACACGATCATGCTATTATTCCAATGATTTTGGATTATAGACAATTGAGAAAATTGAAGAATACGTACGTCGATCCACTTCCAACATTAACGGATAAGGTTGACGGTAGAATTCACACCAATTATATGCAAACTGTTGCTGCCACAGGCCGTTTGAGTTCGAACAATCCAAACCTTCAAAACATTCCAATCCGTTCTGATAAGGGGAAAGAGATTCGAAAATCATTCATTTCCAGAGGTGAAGGATTTAAATTAATGGCGGCGGATTATTCACAAATTGAATTGAGAATTATCGCAGCTTTGAGTGATGACGACAACATGAAAGCGGCGTTTAGAGATGGGCATGACATTCACAAAGCAACGGCTGCAAAAGTGTTCAATGTTCCACTTGATGAAGTGACAAGAGATCAACGAAGCTCGGCAAAAGCTGTCAACTTTGGAATTGTCTATGGACAATCTGCATTTGG
Organism: Crocinitomicaceae bacterium; assembly: GCA_047630755.1. GTDB lineage: Bacteria > Bacteroidota > Bacteroidia > Flavobacteriales_D > Crocinitomicaceae > UBA4466. The sequence continues at coordinate 69,292 of JBLHYG010000006.1, forward strand.
ATTGGCGCAGAATCTTGGAATTTCTAGAAAGGAGGCCAAACAGATTATCGATTCTTATTTTGCTCAATATCCAACAATTAAAGGATACATGGATGATGCTGTGAAAAAAGCACGCGAGAACGGATACGTTGAAACAATCATGAAACGCCGCAGGTATTTGAAGGATATTAATTCGGCCAACGCTGTTGTAAGAGGGTTTGCTGAGCGAAATGCCGTAAACGCACCAATTCAAGGTTCTGCCGCGGATGTTATCAAGATGGCAATGATTGGCGTTGATGGAGCAATGAGGGAAGCAAATATGAAATCAAAAATGCTTCTTCAAGTACATGATGAATTGGTTTTTGATGTTCACGAAAGCGAAATCGATGCGTTGCAGAAATTGGTAAAACATGAAATGGAATCTGCTGTAGAAATCGGAGTTCCATTGGACGTTGAAATGGAAGTAGCGGATAATTGGCTGGACGCGCATTAGGATCGATTGTTCGATTGTTCTGCGAAAGAGATTAGAATTTAGATTATTAGACGTCTAAAATTCTAATATCTAAAAGTGAAGGACGAACAGTCCAAGATTTAACGATCGCTTGTCCTTTTTATCATCTTTTGCAAGAAAACATTGTTCGGCAGTGAAACTTCTTCGCCGTCTTTCGTTTTTAACGTAACAAAGAACAACCCAATATCACTTATTCTGCCTTCCACGGGATAATCTTTATCCATAATGATTATTGTATCGTCCAATCGAACGGAATGACTAAAGAATATGATAACACCTGAAGAAAGATTTGATAAATGCGACCATTGAGCAAATAAAGCAATTCCTATTACCGTCAGAACAGAGGCGATAAACATGAACAGTTCAGATTGATCTACGCCCCAAACCGTTAGAATAAAAAGCAAGGTAATTGTGATCAGTACAATTTGAAAAATTTTTCTAATAATTTTCCCGCGCACTTTTTTTAGTAGGCTTTTGTTAACAGTTCTTGTAACCAACACATTGATAATTATCCGAATTATAAAGTACAGCGCAACGGCTATTGTCGTTTCAAGAATTTTAATTTCAAGTAAGTTCATCGTTATCTAGTTTAATTGATTTGTAAAAGAAATATTAGAATTTAGGCTCTTAGAAGTCCGGCCGTCTACATTCTAACATCTAAGAGCACAGCGATTCAATTTCCAAAATAATCACATCACAAACCCATCTTTTGGAGTAATCGGAGCAGGCAAATCTACTTCATTTAACATTTCACGCAAATCTATTTCTATAGTTCGTGTAAGCGAATCCATTGGAGTATCAAACGCCAAGCCTTCAAAGGGGTTTTCAGAGTAATCTCCAGCGACTTCCATCATCCAAAACACCCAGGAAATTAATATTGAAAAAGGAATTACCAACCAAACCATATAGCTTTCCGCACCCGGAATATCGCAAACTGAAAGCAATCCCATCGGGAGAAGGAATATGAATATATATACAAAGTAAACGCTTAGTGATGCATAATGTCTTGGAAGTGGGAAGTTCTTTATCCGCTCACATTTTCCTTGAAGGGTGTAAAATTCAGTCAACATTTTTTGCAATTCCATGTGCCGGAAATCATCAATTAAACCGCGGCGTTTTAATTCGCGAAGCTCTTCAGATTGTTTGTCAATTAATTGCGTACAAGGATTGCTTGAATTGAGTATTTGTTCGACCTCTTTGGACTTCATGAATTTTTTTAATTCAGTTTCTGGATCATCGTTAGGAAACAATTCTGCAATGTGCTCGCGATAGCGGTGGTTCAAACGTCGGCTGTGTTCCCAAGGTTTAATGACGCGCAATTGTCGCTTCAAGCGATACAACCAAGCAATGTGCATGTAAATCATTCGCTTTTGAATCCGTTCAATTTCGGATTGAGAAACGCCTTCTGTCGCAAATTCATCTGTGACAAAGCCTTTAACCATTGAGCCCCAGCTTCGACTTGAATTTACAATTCCTCCCCAAATTTTTCGCGCCTCCCAAGTTCTGTCGTACGCCGAGTTATTTTTGAATCCAAGGTAAAATGCTACAGCTGTACCAATCAATGTTAGCGGAACCCATGGGATTTTCAACCATTCAAAACCATACAAAGTGAATAACACGACAACTAGACTGGAATAAGTGCTGAAAATTATGATTGGGATGATTGAAACCTGAATGGCATTAATCGGGCTAAAGACACGGTGGATATGCATGTTAGAATTGCTTTAAAATTCGGAATTGATGTTTGTAATTTGTTCTAATGCGTCAAGTTTATGAAAAGGTTCAATACTATTCTTCACAGTTCTTCTGAAAGTCACAAAGACTTTGAGCTCGATTTAAAGTTAATAAAAAGCGTTTATGCTTTTGAGGTTGTTCTCAATAAAAAAATGATTGGATAGAGATATCACGGCTGAAATTAGTTCATGGAATTGGGCATCTATTTTTCTCGCACTACACCAATAATTTCTTTTGCTCCTGCGACCTTTTTACCCTGCTCGTTTATACCAATATAATACCAAAGCGAAACGATGGTGTCATTGGTTAGTTTATTTGTTTTACCCAACCAATTGTCTTTATCAGAATATGTTTCGCCTTCATTTAGGATGCCATTTTCACAACGGTACCACCTGGCAAATTCTTCATTATTAAAAGGACGGTCAAATATTGAGGAAAGCTTCAAATACTTTCAACAAAATCTAAAAATACTTTCTTATGCAATTCAAGATCCATATTGGGAGAAAGTGCAACGCGGGCAATATAATCTTTGTCGCCCTCTTTTGTAGTTCCTTGCGTAGATGTTGCAGGGATGGTCCAATAACACCCATTTAACTGGCCGTAACTCACACAGTACTTGCTCTCATTCGGAATTTCTGTAATCATTAAATGGATCAACTTATGATTTAACGCCCTTTTATAAGACTCTCTTTCTTCATCCGTATTCCCTTTTGTAGGGAGGTCTAATGAAAACACAGACGGGGTAAATCCTTGTTCAGCCAACTCTTCTGAAACAAAATTGATTTTCGCTTCCGGCAAAGTAGCGTTGATGAAGTTTACAAATTCACGCGTATTTTTATAAGCGTCCTGAATTCGTTGCTTCATTGAAGGCAATTGCTTGGCCAAAATTTCATATTGAAGATTTGTAGCCTCGTTGTCGCAGAGGTTTAGGTGCAATTCTATTTTTTCCATCAATGCGTCTGTTTTCGTGTTTCCGATACAATAGCCAGCAGTGCATTGCCCGCCACTTGGAAATTTCGATCCGCTTGCAAATGAAATAGTTCGAACCGTTGAGAGAATTTCACCTTCACCTAAAAAGTGCACATTTGGACAAAATGTTTGATCTAAAATAAAAACAGGATCGGTCGCAATTTCACCTGTTGGCGTTTTACGTTCTTGACTTAAAACATTTTTTAATTGGATAAGATCTGGAACTTCAACTCTAGGGTTGGTTGGAATTTCCGCGATGATATAAGGGACAGCATCGTCGATTGCAATTTCTGCCAAAACCAGATCAATACTTTGAACCATATCGTGATCACCATCAACTGGTAAATCAACAATTTCAACATTATCAATACAAGCAGCAACACGTCGGGCTTGGTCATTTGTTCCGCCGTAACAATTGGGAGGAACAATAATTTTAATAGCCTTTCCTTTATGATTTTCTAGAGCATCGTGAATGAGGCCCATTAATATTGCATACTGAATAGAAAGTCCACTTGAAGCAACCAATGCCTTTGTTTTTGAACCGGTCACCGTTGCAATTGAGTTTAAGACACTTGCCTTGTCTGCCGCATTGCTTTTTTGAGGAGCAGAAGGAGATGCGCCTGTTAAAGCCTCTAACGCAGCAAGAGAATTGGCTGGCGTCATGGCAATTGTTTCTCTTCTTCGAACGTGTTGGATTTCCGAGATGTAACTTTCATTTTCCGCTCCGTTTACCAACAAAACACTTCCCAAATGAGAGTGAGCATTGATAAAAAAGTCAATATTCGGTGTAAGATCAAAAGAAGAAATTTCGTCTTGTTGAGAAATGAAAACAGTACTTCCGTCGAACGGTGAAATGTCAGATGTATTTACAACTTTCCGTAAATCAAATGTATATCCATAAACACTTCTTAATAATTCAGCATCAAAAAATTCGGGCAATTCACCTGAATAAATGATTTGTGTGTTCTTATTGTCTAATAGATTTTTTCTTAGAATGGCCAAAACAGGAACCGTTTTTGATGAAAAACTGATTACATTATTTGGCACTTGATTGTTTAATTTAGCAATTGCCCATTCTAGGATACAAGATAATGGATGCCCCAATCGAATATAGTCAAAAGCAGTAGGCAATTCACTGAGTGCTGATGATTCAGAATTGTTGTCATTAAATAAGTTTTCAAACTGATCTAAGAATTGACTTTTGGCCAATTTTTCATCATAAATATCTAGTCGATGCGTTGTTAGATTCAACCAGCCCGTAGGTTTGTTTCCTAATACGTCTTTAATATAATTCAGCATTTTATTGTCTTGCATAATGTTCACCTTAGATGTGGCCGGTAAGATACATTAAATAGAATTTTTTTGAAGCGTTCTAGGACGTTTTGTTGCATTGGTCCTAACGAATCCCTAAAATTTACCTCAAGAGAACATGTGTGTTCCGTATGCTGCTCCAACGAAAAATGCGAACAATCCACAAACAACTCCAATCCATGCAATTTTTTGCTTTTTGATCGCAGGAACAATACTCAAAAGGAATGCAACTCCTCCGATAAGTAGCGTATACTCACCAATATCAATTTTAGCACTCATGATGTCCATGTTTGAATGATGTTCAGGAGACCCGAAATAAGTATTGCCTAGCGCTGCACCAAGTTGATCCGCTGAATCTGCGATTTCCGCTGCAGGAACGACTGAGAAATGAAGATAGGCACCCAATATAAGAGCAACGATTCCAACGACAACACCGATTATTCCTAATGCTTTCATGATATAGTGGTTTTTGGTTAACACTAATATAATGATTAACTGGAAATTAGGGGGCTCGTTTGGTTTTGAAAAGAGATTAGAATTTAGACCATTATACGTCTAAATTCTAATTTCGTGTATTAAAAATCAATCCTGCTCGCTATTCTCTACCGCTTCCCATTTTTGTGATTTAAGAAGTGCATCGAACAATTCTTCAAACTGAAGGATGCTTCTAGGAAAGTCATACCTGCGGTAAACAGATTTCTTAATGCCGTTCAGAACAATTGTCGTTGTTGCAGAAGGAAGGTCCGTAACCATTCCGTCGTATTTATCTTCCATATCCATGAAGCCAACACGGTTTGCACGAATTCTAAAATTCTGAACTTGATCTACGGTCAATTTAGATGTATACTTTCCGATAAGGTCAACACCACGAATTCCGTTCAATTCAACAAATCCATTTTCATAAATTGTCATATCATACGTTGGACAGTTTCCGTAACACGGAGTTCGAACAATGCTTGCAAAAAACACTCGAGCCGTTGAGTCCGCTTCTGATTCTTGGGCAACTTCTGCTGCTGGAGCTTCAGATTCAACTGTGTCTTTCGGAGATTCTACTGTTGCCGCTGCATCCTCTGTTGTTTTACAAGCCGTAAATAAACCAGCGAATGTCAATGCGAATAATGAGATTTTCAATGTAGTTTTCATAACTTCTGGTTTTGGTTTATTAAGTATAATCAAATAGTTTGCCACTTCTCACTTTTTGTATCTTTAAAACATGAAAAATGCCCTCATTTTAATATCAATTCTTGTTTTGGCTTCCTGTTCCAATAACGACAAAACTAAGGAAAGTCAAAAAGAAAAGGAACAAGTAATAGCGGAAGAACAATTAAAGTTAGATTTAACACAAGCGGAGAGAATTGTCCAATTGCCGTTGGAATGTGTTGAAATTGAATACCCCAACAAATTGAACCAGGTGGTCGGTGGAGATTTTGATCTGAAGTCGCCGGTTGAATTGCACCCTGCATTTTACGGTTGTTTTGATTGGCATTCTGCAGTTCACGGGCATTGGTCGTTGGTGCGAATGGCAAAATCGTTTCCCGACTTAAAAGAGCACGATCAGATTTTAGAAGGCCTTTCACAGCACATTACCAAAGAAAACATTGCAGGCGAAATCGCTTATTTCACGCCAAAATTATCGGGAAACTTTGAACGCATGTACGGTTGGGCGTGGTTGCTTAAATTGGCTGAAGAACTACACACTTGGGACCATCCAAAAGCGAAGGAATTGGAGGAAACACTTCAACCTTTATCGGAATTGATAGCTTCTAAAGTGATTGAATTCCTGCCAAGATTGCATTATCCAATTCGCGTAGGAACGCATACCAACACAGCTTTCGCGATGACAATGATTTACGATTACGCAGTTGCGGTAGACGATTCAGAATTACAAACCCTTATTGAAAGTAGAGCTAAGGATTTTTACTTGTCAGATCAAGACTGCCCGCTAACATGGGAACCAAGTGGATACGATTTTCTTTCACCGTGTTTTGAAGAAGCAGACATTATGCGTCGTGTGTTGGCGAAAGACGCATTCAAGAAATGGCTGGACAAGTTCTTACCGGATTTAAAAAACGCAGATTTCGAGTTGAAACCTGGAATTGTGGCCGACAGAACAGACGGTCACTTGGTGCATTTAGACGGGTTGAATTACAGCAGAGCATGGTGTTTGTTTGGAATAGCAAAAACGCTTCCTGAATACAGTCATTTGATAAAAATTGGGAATGATCACATTAATTATTCTCTTCCTGATTTAACAGATGGGAATTATGAAGGAGGTCACTGGTTGGCAAGTTTTGCTTTATTGGCACTTCGTAAATAAAATATTACATTTAGAAGTAAGAAATTCTAAAAACTACACCTATATGAGTGAACCTATTTTACACAAGACTATTCTTTGGTACAAAAGCAAAATGCAAGCTTTCCCTGGAAAAATGACCGTTACGAACGATCGATTTACTTACGCAAAAGCTCCAAAATGGGCAATGATGTTCGGCGCATTGAGTATATTATTTATCAATTCTGCGAAAGGTGTAAAAATGATTGATGATGACATCAAAAACTTAAAATTTGCAAAAGGGCGCGAAGTTGGAAAGAAAGGGTATACGCTTGATGTAACGACTCCTGCTGGTGAAACTTTTAGTTTCTTATTTGATGATAAACTTCTAGAAATAGTTAAGAGCGTTATTAGATTGGAAGAAGAAGTAATGGTTTAGGTCGTATAATTCAATTATAATTGTTCCTTAAACTTGTGAACCGATAAAATAGATGATCATTTGGTCCATTTGGTCAGATCGATCTATAGCCGAGCGCGGTTTTTGTTTGGGATTGTAAAGACGCTTCCAAAATATGGGGGTTTATTGAAAATAGGAAGTGATCATATTAATTATTCTCTACCTGATTTAACAGATGGCAATTATGAAGGAAGTCAATGATTGGCACGTTTTGCGCTGTTGGCTTTAAGTGAGTAGGTTTTAATCACTCAATTATATTTAACCTTCCATCCCCTATTGCTTAACACATTTTGAAGCGTGGCAACTTCTCGCGCATTTGGCAATGATTTTTGAATTTGCTCGAATGTAATTGTGTTACCATCCACCTCGGCTTTCAATCCAAACGGAAGATCTAGATCTGCAGTTGAAGAATGATTTTCGGCAAAAGCGATCCATTGACGGAGTAAATTTATAGACTCATTATCGCTCAATTTGAAGTCTGTCGATTTTACAGAACAGAAAAAACGAATCGATTTTATGGCTCTTGTGAGAAGTACGTTTAAGCGCTTTCTTCCATTCGTTGTATTCATCGGGCCAAAGCGCAAATGAAATTCTCCTTCTTCATTTTTCGCGTATCCGAAGCTGATAAATAAATGATCGCATTCGTCTCCTTGAACATTTTCAAGCGACTTGAAAAACCCTTGATTATTGTCCAAACGATCGCTTAATTTTTGCTGAGAAGAAGCACTCATTTCTGACCAAACACAATTCAATTGCTCTTCGGAAAAAGCAACAATTCCCACCGTGTCTTTTTTATCTAAAACAGCCTCAATTGATAGAGCCAACGACTTCGCTTCTTCCAAATTTTTACGGTCTATAAATCTGCCGTTTTCAATATAATGATGTTGGATTGCATTTGATGTTGGAAACGCTGGATATGCCTTCAAATCGCCTTGGTAAAAATGTGTATTCGAAAATGAAATCAACTCCGGATGTTGACTTCGATAATGGTGTTTCAACTCCACTTTTGACCAATAATAATTGGCCTGATGCAGAAGGTCTACGATTTCAGAATTGCCACTTTTGAAATAAGTACTCGGTCCCATTTGATGTTCGTCACCCGCGACCAAAATTCGTTTGCTTCTTTGAATTGTTCCGAGTGCATTTGCCAATGGAATTTGACTTGCTTCGTCAAAAATAGCAACGTCAAAAAGACCTTCCTCTAGCGGAAAACACTTCGACAATTGAGATGGATTGCTGAGCCAAATGGGTTTCAGTAATTGAATCCACTCGCGCGCTTCAGAATTAAATAATTCTCTCAAAGATGGATGACTTCGAGTCTTGGAAAACTCCTTCACTAAAATTGATTTCCCTTTCCTCAATCGTGCTTTTAAAGCCTTCTGTTCTTCCGATAATTTCCGCGCTGGACTACTTAATAATTCGTGCGCTTTTAAGAAAGCAGATGAGACTTTATTTTCGATCTCTTGCGCAAACAATTTCGCTTCGCTTGATTGTGCATTTACAATGGCATTTACCTTCTTCGAAATCTCGTTCATATCGAAAGAAGAAAACGCTGGAAACTGTTCCTTGAATCGCGTCAAATGGCTGTACAAAACTTGTCCCGTAAATGAATCAAACGTGTCGTTTCTCAATAACGTTTCTAATGTCAATTCATCAAGTAATTTTACTTTTTCCTTGCGCGCAAGAATTTCCGAAAACGAAGCGTTCAGTTCATTTAAAAAATTCAAAATCGAAGTGTCTCCTTGCAAATTGAAATTCGAATTCAAATCGAAATACAGCTTCTCTAATGTCCTGTGATGCGATGTGATTCGAGACCGTTTTTCACTTGGAATTGCTTGCAACGAAGTCCATTGGTCTTCTGAATAAATCGATAAGGTTTGGTGAATAAGGCTTACTTCAGAATCAGGGATTTCTATACCTATTTCGCAAAATTTAACTTTTATTTGAGTTAATGAATTGTTTTTTGCCAATTCATCAGCATGTTGTTTTAAAGCGGTGTCGGCATTTGAAAACGGCAAATTTGAAATCTCTTTCCATCTTTTCTTCGATTGAATTTTGGAAAAGAAACCGCCTGATTTTAAGTTTTCTTTCAACGCTAAGGTTTCCGATTCAGAGGGCACAATTTTCCAATGCGATTGATTGGATTGAATTTGTTCGACCTCAGCGAAAGCTTTCAAATACTTCTTCCTAAGATTTAAAAAACGTTGTTGTGGTTTTGAATTGGGTCTAAATATTTCGGCGTATTTTTTATAAAGATCGTTCTCGTAAATTTGACAATTCACGGCTTCTTTCATTGTGCCAGAAAAGTCATTCCAAGTATCGAAGTCAAAGTCCTTTTTCAACATGTTAAATGTCTCCATCCAAGTTGAAATTTTTGAATCCAATTTGCTAAAATCATCGCTTTGAATCGTTCGGATTTTGAGCCGTCCAACTGTCGAATTTAGACCGGTTGAATAGAGGTCTTGAATCGTGTCTTTTTCATTCAAATAATGCGGAATGTTTGGCACCCGACTTGAGTACGAAAACCGGGAAACATCTTTGTTGGAAACAATAGACTTGAATGCATGAAATGAAACACCTCCAATCAATTCATCTTGTGATAAAAGATCCAAAGTCATTTGTAAATTCGCCTCAAATTGTTCTGAAAGGCGAAGATTATTTATCGGCTTTTCAGAATGTGATTCGAAATAATCCCACGTTGATTTTAGTTCTTGAAGAAACGAGTGACTTAAGCGATCAGAAGAGGCAACAAAACAAAGTTTATCGAGGCCAAAAACGCTCAGCTTTTTTTGAAGAACTTCTAAGGCAACGCGTTTTTCTGAAACGACAACGGTCGTGTTATTTCCCGCTAAAACTTTTCCAAGCACGTTGGAAAGCACTTGGGATTTCCCCGTTCCTGGAGGCCCTTGAATTACGATATTTTGGACCGACGCTTTCTTAAAAACATCTTCATGATCAACATCAGCTGGAAATAATAAATCGGACTGAAAATTGAAATCTTTTGATTCATTTTGAGAAGATTCCCCAAGGATCGTTTTCACGTTTTCCGAATGATTTTCCAGTGTCAAAAGCTCCTCTAGTTCTTTCACAATTTCATACCGATGATGGTGGAAGTTCCCAACGATTTTAGCGTCGGATGTCTTTAAGCCAAGCCCGTTTAAAACAGCCTTAATTTCCGTCCATTGATCGGATGTTTTTTCTTCATCAGAATGAAGAATAGTTTTCTCCAAATAATACTTCAAGAATGGATTAATGAAAGCATCTTCTTCAAGAATTTCTAAGGTGACTGTTTGCTGTATTTTGTTTTTGGAGAAATCCACAGGCGATAAAAGCACAGGAGTTTCAACATCCTTTTCACCGTTTTTCAATTGAACGGTTCCTAGTGCAAAACAAAGTGAATTAACTCCAGATTCTTTTTTTGTTTTCTCTGCCTCTCGTAAAATCGCTTTTGGGAAAACGTCTAAAGCAAATGTCATTTCTTCAGGGGAAAACAAGAGCTTTTTATTTTCAGGATCAACATGAACGAGAACATCATTCGTGTTAAATTGACTGCTCTCTTTCAAAAGCTCAGAAATGCTATTTTCAACTTGGTTTGACAAGAGCATAAATGTAGTCAAGTTGTGTCAAACTGATTTGAATCCGAGGTTGAAGATATTCACAGACAGTAGAATAGTTGTGAATAGAATCAAAAGTTGGTTTATCTCTGCGCATATGTGCCTGAAATAGTACGCACAAATGCGTGAAAAAGGGATTGAATAGTTTGATCTGAATTCGGAACCCTACTTTTAGGGAAAGCCATAACTACTATAAAAGAACATATGCTACCTAAGAACAAAAAAATTAAAGTTGCTTTAATAGCAGTATTTATCCTTTCAGGGGTTGTTTTGGGAATTTTCCAAATGTATCCAAGCGATGCTCCGGTTGAAACAAAACCGAATAGTGAAGAAATAGTGGTGGGGACGGATAGTTTAACTCCTCAAGAATTGACAATTGTTTCTTTCAATGTAAGAGATGTAAAAGGAACCAAGAGAACATTGGAAGATTTTCAGGAAATAGCACGAATGATTGGAGGAGCAGATATCATTGTATTTCAAGAATTGGGCGCAAAGGGATTCAAAAAGAGCGGAAAGAATAAAGCAATGTTAGATCGTTTCGATGCAATGGCAGCTGCCTATGTAGCCTATTTGGGAGACGAATGGGAATTTGTATTTGCTCCAGAAGCGACACCTATCGAAATGGGAATGGGAGCTGAACTCCCTTGTGTTGCTTATAGAAAAACCCGTGGAAAATTATCGATTAATGTGGATTGGAAAGAGTACTACGATTTAGGTGATCGCCGTGATATGGGAATGTTTGACGTTAGCTGCAAGCAGGGATCGGTGGAAGAGAAATTTGTGATTGGGTCAGTGCATACAAAACCTGACGCACCTGGAAGAATAGAAGAGATAAACAGAATTGCAGATTACATTGATGAAAATGTCGATTCGAAGTTCATTCTAATGGGAGACATGAACTGGGGGTATAAAACTTCAAAAAACAAATTTCCAGATCGTTACAATGCAGAAGAGCGCATTGTTCAACAGCATGCAGACGGTAAAGTATTGCAAGTGTTCAATAGCATTTCATACACAGGAAAGGGATCAGAGGATGATTTTAGAACCAATTTAGATATTCGTAAAGTGGGTCAAATGTATGATCAATTTTTAGTTTGTAAAGCGTACTCATCAAAGATGGCTCGTGGAAATAAACTGGACGAGGATTGCGGTTTTTATTCATTTAGCGAAGAAGACTATTTTCAAGATGCAGTCGATGATGAAGTGAATAACTTAGTCAAAGGGTATAAGGTTTACTTGAAGCGGCAGGGATTGAAAATGTCATCGAAAGAAGCAAAAGCGAAGATCAAAGAGATGGAGGAGTATATTATTACAAACACTCCACCAAACGAGGGCCCTACGCATCGATTAAGTGATCATAAACCCATTTGGATGCAATTGAAATTGTTCTAAACAGAAGGTGTTCGAGATGAGAAATGACGGCGAGGGATGCAAACATTCTAGTTACCCTCAATTAACCCGACGAAATCACTAAATTTGTTACAACAAATAATAGAAATTCGATAGTGAAATTCGGAACTAAAGCAATTCACGCAGGAGTACAAGCAGATCCAACAACAGGTGCGATCATGACTCCTATTTATCAAACATCGACTTACGTTCAAGAAGAAATTGGAGTTCACAAAGGGTATGCGTACTCTAGAACGCAAAATCCAACGCGCCATGCATTGGAGAAAAACCTCGCAGCGCTTGAAAATGGGCTGCACGGAGCTTGCTTTGGTTCGGGTTTGGCCGCTATCGACTGTGTTGTTAAAATGTTGAACCCCGGAGACGAAGTTGTTTCAACGAATGACCTTTACGGAGGAACATTCCGTTTGTTTAAAACGATTTTTGAAAAATACGGAATTGTATTTCACTTTGTTGGAATGTCAGACCCATCGGCCGTTGAAGCAGCAATTAATGAAAACACAAAATTGATTTGGGTGGAAACACCAACAAACCCAATGATGAACATTATTGATATTGAAGCAATGGCTGCGATTTCAAAGAAAGCAGGAGCTTGGTTGTGTGTAGACAATACGTTTGCAACACCTTACCTCCAAAACCCTTTGGATTTAGGAGCGGACATCGTCATGCATTCCGTAACAAAATATTTAGGCGGTCACTCAGATGTTGTCATGGGAGCTTTGATTACTTCAAACGATGAAATCGCTAACGAAATGTATAGAATTCAAAATTCATCTGGAGCGGTTACAGCGCCGATGGATTGTTTTCTAGCATTAAGAGGAATAAAAACATTGCACTTAAGAGTACAAAGACATTGTGAAAACGGAGAGCAAATTGCGCGTTTCCTTGTTGAGCATCCAAAAGTGGATAAAGTATATTGGCCAGGCTTTGAGTCACACCCAAATCATGCTGTTGCAAAAAAACAAATGCGCGGATTTGGAGGAATGATTTCATTTTCAATGGTTGGAAATCGTTTGGAAGATGCACATGCTGTTTTAGCAAAAGTGAAGGTTTTTGCTTTGGCTGAATCTTTAGGAGGAGTAGAATCTCTTATTGGTCACCCGGCAACAATGACACACGCATCCATTCCAAAAGAAGAAAGAGAAAAAACAGGAATTTCAGATTCTTTAATTCGATTGAGCGTTGGCGTAGAAGACGTTGAAGATCTTATTGAAGATTTGGAGCAAGCATTATTATAACAGATGTTAGATCAGTCGTAAACTCCTTTTTGGATCGGCTTCGCCTTTTAGATTGTTAGAATCTTGAATCAATCTAAAAGTCCGAAGGACGGTCTAAAAGCGTAGCGGTCTAAAATCTAATATCCAATTTATAGAATAAACACATAAAAAATGAATTATAGCAAATTTGCAGTTATTGGAGTAGGGCGATACGGTTCTACAATCGCGAGACGTTTGGCCGAAAAGGGAGCGCAGGTTTTTGCATTTGATCCAAATGAGGAGAAAATAGAGAACATTAAAGATGACGTTGCATTTGCGGTAACCATGGACGCAACTGATATTCGTGCGCTTCGCATGCAAAACCTACAAGAGGTTGATGCGGCCGTTGTTGCAATTGGTGAAAACTTTGAGGCGACGGTTTTAACATGTGTACATCTCTTGGATTTAGGCGTGAAACGTGTTATTGCAAGAGCGAGTGGAGACCATCAACGATTGATTTTAGAAAAGATTGGCGTTAGTGAAATTTTGACGCCGGAAAACGAGGTGGCTTACGTTGTTCGTGAGAAGCTTTTGAATCCAAACATTGTCAACTTCTTACAATTGCCGGATGATCATGAAATCGCAGAAATTATAGCGCCGAAAGGTGCTGTCGGAAGATCAATTGATGAAATTGGGTTCCGAAACAGATACGAAATGACATTGATTACCATTAAACGTGAATATGAAATCACGAAAAACGGCGAAGAATGTACGGAACAGCACATTATTGGAGTTCCAAAAAGTGAAACTATAATCAAAGAGAAAGATACTTTGGTTGTTTTTGGCGCAGCGAAAAGCGTTGAACGATTTATTGAAATTAACGAGGCACTCTAAGCCAATAATAGCGTCGTAATTCCACGAAAATTTGGAAGAAAAGGAAACACTGGCGTTTGTCACTAATGAAAAAACTGAATTAATGAAGTCTACCAATCACCTAATCATCCTTTTAATCGCCATTTTGGCACCATTTAGTGGATCATCACAAATTATAGACACCGTAGAAATAGACGGGAATTCGTATTTCGTTTACCCTTTTACTCAAACTGTTTCAACTTCGCACGGGTACTGGGAATCTGGCGCGAAATCAAAATCAAAGAAGAGTCTAGATGATGGTTTTGACTATGATGCTTATCTATCCTCCGTAAAGGGAACCATTGTCGATTCAATGATTGCAACGCCGAAAGAATTCCAGAACCTTAAGAAGGCTCTGAAAGTTAATTCATACAAAAAGTTCATGAAGTTGTATTCTCCCAAATTTGGGGATGTACCTTCGAAAGAAGAGTTTAAGCGCTATATAGAGTATAAAAGGCGCCCAAGGGGATCGAGGCGCAACCGAGATCGAGGGGATTATTATGACGATTTCAAATTCATGGAAAAAGGCAAATTTAAAAAAGCCGTTCGAAAAAACCCATACCCGCTTTTAACTCAAAAGTACAGATCAGACAAGGACATTACTCCAGTTCTTGACCGTATTCCAGATGGTGAATACGTGCAATACTATGATCCGTATTGTCTGATGGATAAAAAAGGAATTTGTGTTTGGACAGATAGTGTCATTGCGGGACGTTTTACAATCATAAACAACGTGCTGCACGGCGAGGCTACATGGATGGGATTGACAGGTGATACGCTTAAACATGGACGGTTCGTAAATGGAGTGAAAGAGGGAAGGTGGACAATTACAAAGCACAACAATGTGCCAATTACTGAAGAGCAAGCTGAACTTTATATTACACGCGGTTATCCAGAAATGGACACTACACATCAAGTGTTTGAATTTAAAAATGGAGCAAAGAATGGAGCGTATAGCTTTACTAGAACAGCTGGTATTCCATTGGTTGAAGGACATTTTACCGACAATGAAGAATCAGGGGAATGGCTTTTTAGAGTAGAGAAAGGTGATGAAAATTTTAGATCAGCTGAAGAAGCTGAAAAGCAAGACTTGAGCAGAGTTGAACGTCATTATACAATGAACGATGATGATTCATTAATCGTTAAACCCATAATAATACGTGAAGGGCTATTAAGATCTTGGAAATACGAGTCTGATGAGCTCAATTTTTTAACTGAATATTCTTTGGCAGATCTTCCAAGAGGTATGTATGAAGCGGGCTTCGAAAGGCAACTCGACTTGGACTTGGAAGAAGAGAAAAATGACATGCGGGACTTTGAGGATGAATACTATTACGAAGATGAGTATTACTCTGAGGAGTATGGATCGAATAGTTACCCAAATGAACAGGCAACGGTTTACGATCCAACAGATAAGCTGCACAAAAAGCGAGGAGTTGTATTTGATAGTATTGGTGCTTACCCTGGCTTCATTGGAGATTACGAAAGGTTTTATCCCAACGGTCAGTTAATGTATAAATACGAATTCCAAGAGGGAACGCTAAAAGAGGAGCCAATCATCTATTGGGACAATGGTGTCGTTCATGATGAAGTGATATTTGTCGCCGATTCAAATCACTATTTAAGAAATGTCTATGATTATGACGGGACAATTTTTGAAGCAATAGTTTATGATGAGCTTGGAGATTTTGTCAAACATGTTGAAAAGGTTGTCGACGAGAAATTTATAACAATAGACGGCATGGAGATTGTTGATTCTGAATACGGCAGCAATTGGTATTTTCATATTCCCGATTCGCTTTACGAAGATCCAATGTCAGAAAAAGTGTTGCACAACAGATCGTGGAGTAAATTGGATACATCTAAAGTTTGGGAAGGGTTTTACGATCCAACAGATAGAACACGTACGATCATGACTTATGCGTTAGACGGAAGTGTAATGTACAACCTTTCCGCTCAGTTTAGCGAGAATTTTGAAAGTTGGAATGGGATAGCGACTGAGACTTTGGGCGATTTGCAATTGGAAATAATTAAATCAGCTTCGTTCAGAGATGAGGCAGAGGTAGATTCAATTCCTCAATACCACGTTGTGAGAATGTTCCGCTCGTTTGACATCACAAACGATTATACGCTAAAGAGAAAAGGTGAACTCTATACAGGTCCGCTTAAAATTGACTTTACCAAGAAAAACTTAGCAATCAAAAATGACATTGTTGTTGAAATGAACGGATACAATGTTGACGGGGAAAAAATGGTGAAAGAATTCCTGAATTACAAGTACAATGGAAAGAGAAAATCAAGTCTTGAATTAGAGTTTTCCAGATTGAATGCTACGACGCTTGTTTCGGGCTCTGCTCAAAACAGCTTCAGTCAATTCTTCTCACCGCTGTTAGATGGGTTCTTCAATTTCCAGAGACCTCATAACTATGAAAGTGAATACGGATATGAAGAGTATGAAGGGGAGAAACAAAAAAAGATAAAAAAGAAGGACAAAGACGCACAAATTGAAATTCTCGAAGGTTCAATGTTAGACGGAAAACCAATCGGAGTTTGGGCTTCATATGATCAATTTGGCAATGTAATGGTTGAGGTTCCCTTTGACAAAGGAGAAGCAAACGGTCAAGTAAAATTTTATGATTACTCAAAACCTCGGAGTGAAAATGAATACTACTACGAAGAAACTCAAGATACTTTTCCAGAAAAAAAGATGTACTATTTAAGTAAAACAGCGGACTACGTAAACGGAAACTTAGATGGAAAAGAAATCGGGTACGATTGGCTCGGAAACATTATTTCTGAAACAGAATACAAAGAAGGATACATGGATGGGATAAGCATGGAGCGCAACAAAGTAGCGACTTCAATTTCTCAATATCAAAACGGGAGTTTAGACGGATATGTAAGAACATATCTAACTTTACCAGGGCAAGATTCTTTATTATTATATGATTTGTTGTTCCAAAACGGAGCGCTTCAAGGCGAGTCTAAATCGTACCACACAAACGGCCAAATTTCCAAACGAGGATTCTTCTTAACAGGTCAACCAATTGATGATTACGAAGGATTTGACACTTTAGGATTTAGGTACCATTATGTGAAGTTTGAATTTTCATATCCAGTGGAAGAAAAGATTTGGGAAGAAAATGAATTAAGCGTTCGGTATATGTTCGACTGGAAAGATTCTATTCCTTTCTCACCAATCGACATTACTGAATCAGAATCAATTAATGTGCTCCTAATGGAGTATGGATTCAACGATGGGTACATGAACGAACCATACTATGGAAGACCTAGCTTGATTGAAAAAGGGGGCATTGATTACCGCCTCACGAAGTACTATCCAAACGACTCAATTGCGAGAGACGGAACGATTTCAAAAGGACGAAAATCAGGGAATTGGGAATACTTCAGTTATGAAGGAGAAAAACTACATCAAGTCAATTATTTTGACTCCATAATCTCTTTAAACGATTCAATTCAGTACAGCTCAAAAGGAATTTATACAGAAATTAATCCTGCAGGAGATACTTTGTACCAAAGTTACATTATTGAGAAGTTTGAGAGGTACGACTGTTCACACAGTGACCATTATGAAACACGTCAATTGAAAACAATTTGGGAATCGAATGACAGTCTTGGTAGAATGAATGGGGATGTTATTAATTTTTATGACAATGGAACAATTCAAAGTGCTGGAAAAATGAAAGACGGAATGCCAAGCGGAGAGTGGAGGTTTTATGATCCAAATGGTAAATTAAACAAATTCGGGAATTACGTTTTAGGAAAGAGAAATGGAAGATGGCTTTCTGGAGATTTATCGAAAACGAAGTATTTGGGTGAGATCTGTTTGAACCCGAACATGCCAGATATCGAAGAAGAAATCAAGTACCGTGAAAACATGCTTGATATTGAAATCATCTATTACAGACTGGGAAAATCATTCCATACGGAAATGTATGATATCGACATGAACTTTCATGAAGATTGGCAGGAGAAGGATGAGGAGATGACAGAAAAAGAAGGGGAAGGATCTGACGCGGAATCGGATGATGACTCTATTGAAGACCAAGACAACGAAAAATAAACGTGTGATTTACATTGTAACTGGAGTTTCACGTGGAATAGGCAAAGCAATTGCCGAAAATTATTTAAGCCAAGGATTTAAAGTCATTGGAGTTGGGCGCCGTCATGGCATTGAACACGCCAATTTCGCGTTTGAAAAATGCGATTTATCCGATCTTGAAAGTGCACGCCTTTTATTTGTCAATCAAAAATTCGAAGAGCCAGTTACCTTAATTAACAATGCTGGAATTATGGGGTCCATTAGGAGAATTTCTGAACAAGAAAACTTGGACCTTGAACTTGTTATGGCGGTCAACGTTACGTCTCCAATGTTGTTGACCAAAAATATTTATGATAACATGTCCAACAAGGCAGATTTCACCCTTGTCAATATTAGTTCAGGCGCGGCAAACCGTGCCATTCCATCTTGGGCATCGTATTGCGCATCGAAGGCCGCATTGAATATGCTCACAGAGGTATTTTATTTGGAAGAACTAGAAAAAGGAATTGATCTGAAAGCGTATGCCGTATCTCCTGGCGTAATTGAAACAGGAATGCAAGAACAAATTCGAAACGCACCGAAAGAGCAGTTTTCGGCTGTCGATAATTTCAAAAAAATGAAGGAGGAAGGCGTTCTTTTCTCGGCAGAAGAAGCCGCGTCGAAATTAGTATTATTACTTAATTCGGATTTTACAGGAGAAATCAAATACGATTTGAGAAACGTAAATTCATAGCCAAGAATGCGTTAAAATAGTAGTATTAAACAGGGTTAACACCAACCACTTTATTTGTTTTTGCGTTAAGGGTTGTGTACCTTACACGTCTAAGCTTACAAACTGTTAATACTTATGAAAAAAATAACACTCACAACATTAAGCGCTATGCTCTGTTTTTCGGGGGCTTTTGCGCAAACCTCTCCCACTTTTGATGCTCAGAATGCCAGAGATGGAGAAAGTGTAGAATACTGTCTTCAGCACAAAAAGAGAGCAGAAATGCTTCAAATACCTGGTTTTGCTGAACAAGAAGCTCTTGATGAAATTATCCGTGCTCAAGAAGCAGCGCAACAAGCTGCAAACGGAACACCGGAAGCAACTACATATTATGTTCCAGTCGTATTTCACGTTTTACACAACAATGGAAGCGAGAACATTTCTGATGAACAAATCTTGGATGCTTTCGAAATCTTAAATAGAGATTATGATTTGCAAAACGCAGATGCGAACAATGTAGTAACTGCATTTAATGCTTCAAACGGTGCTGCAACAGCGACTCCTTTTGATACAGACATCGAGTTTGTTATGGCAACGAAAGCACCAGATGGAACTTGTTTCTCTGGGATTACAAGAACCGTAAGTTCAGCCACTTCAAGTGGCGACGGTCAAGGGCAATACCTAGCAATTAGAAATGGTAACAACGTTTACCAAGGAGAATGGGCAGGAAACAAATACTTAAACATATTTATATGTGCTGACATTGGTGGTGCTGCGGGATATACTTTCACACCTTCTAACTGGGTTGGATCAGGAATGGATAACGGTATTTGGGTTCTTGATTCTTACGTTGGTTCAATTGGAACTTCAAGTGCTGGTTCGAGTAGAACGTTAACGCACGAATGTGGACACTGGTTAAACTTACCTCACGTTTGGGGTGGAACGAATAACCCTGGATTAGCATCAAACTGTAATGATGACGACGGAGTAGATGATACACCAGAATGTCAAGGCCTTACGGCGTGTGTCTTAGCGGCAAATACTTGTAATGGTGATAATAGCTATTGGGGATTTGATCAAATTGACAACACAGAGAACTATATGGATTATTCATACTGTTCTAAAATGTTTACACCTGGACAGGGACAACGCATGAGAAATGCTTTGAACTCTGGAGTTGGTGGAAGAAGTAATATAAAATCAGTAGGAAATCTTGCAGCGACAGGTGCAGATGGAAATACATACTTATGCAAAGCAGAGTTCTCTGCAGATAAGATTACGGTTTGCGCTGGTGAAACAGTTAATTTCAATGACAATTCTTACAACGCAGTAAACGGTTGGACTTGGACTTTCACAGGAGGAACACCAAGTTCATCTACGAGTCAAAACCCATCAATTCAATACGACACACCAGGTTTGTACGAAGTAGTTTTGGATGCTACAGACGGTTCAGTTACGGATGGAGAAACAAAGACAGGATACATTAGAGTATTGCCTGCTACAGGAACATGGATTCCATTCTTAGAAGATTTCGAATCGTTAACAACTTTGGATGGTGTTCAATGGGAAGTTCGTGATTATGGAAACAATGCTGAGTTCGAATTAGAAACGAATGCAGGTCACACAGGATCGAAAAGTGCCAAACTTCCAAATTACGCTGAGTCTGCTGGAAACTTTGATGAATTGATTTCAGCGCCTGTTGATTTGTCTTCAATCACTAGCCAAACAGCAATGACATTAAGCTTCCGTTATGCTTACCGTAAGCGTAATTCAAATAATGATGAGTGGCTGAAAGTATACGCATCAAACAACTGTGGTGATTCATGGGCGCCGCGTAAAACACTTCACGGTGATTTATTAGGATCTACTGTTTCAACATCTTCATGGACGCCAGGTTCTGTTGCGGATTGGACAACAGTTCACATGACCAACATCACATCTGCTTATTGGGTAGATAATTTCATTTACAAATTCGAATTTGAAAGTGACGGAGGAAATAACTTCTACTTAGACAACATCAACATTTACGCCGGTGGAGCGAACAATGATTTGGTTGTTGGATTAGAAGATCAAGAAACGTTCACTGAATTGACGTTGTTCCCGAATCCTGTTGAGGATGAGGTAAACGTTCGTTTCAATGTAAACAACGCACAGAATGTTGACTTCTATATTCAAGACATCTCAGGAAAAATGATCAAATCACATACTGTTCAAGCAGCGGTTGGTTCAAACTTGGTTGTTCTTGGAACGGACGAATTGGCTTCAGGAATGTATTTCTTGAACATTAGTTCTGGTGAATCTCAACAAGCGATTCAATTCGTAGTTAAGTAAAACGATATATTATTGAAGGGCATCTTGGTTCATCCGAGATGCCTTTTTTCTAATGAAATATGTTTTTCACCAACGGTTTGCTAACTTTTTGCGTTCTTAATAGAGATATCGCATTTGAATTACAATAAACAACGATCGTTTATTGTAGAAAAATATTTACGACGTTCAGGAGCTTACTACTTCTGTACTTATGAAAAACGGAGAAGGTTCTAGCTTGCTAGGACCTTTCTTTATTTAAGAAGGTCAATCAGTGAATTGATGTCGGGTTGACTTAAGACATGATCAACCGAAATGGATTTGGCTTTTAATGCCGTGTTCGTGCTTTCACCCCAAGCAATAACTTGAGCTGATTCAGGAATTGAATTTTCAATTAAAAACCCTTCGACATTTGATGGACTCGTGAAAATGTATGTCGAGCATTCCGCAATTTCAGACCCAACGATATCGGTTTCATAGACTTCAATTTCCGTTTTCTGGTCGGATTGAAATTGAGAAGAGAAGGTTTTCAATGAAATAGACGACAATGGGAAAAGAACGTGTTGATCACCGCACCATTTTTTAAATGCGGCACTCGTTTCTTGAATGTTTCCTTTGCCTTCTCCACTAAAAGCAACATCTCTGTTAATCGCCCGAATGACTTCTGCAGTTTTGCCACCAACGCAAGCAATTTTCACAGAAGCAGGAATGTCCATTTGAGCCTTAAAAAACATGACGGCCCGTGGGCTTCCAAAGAAGATAATATCAAAAGGTCTTTCTAACTGAAATGCAAGTGGAGAAAATTGAAGAAAAGTTTTGGCAATTAGAATTTCGTTTCGGTCTTTCAGAAATGTTTTCAGAGCTGTGAGTTCTGATTCATTTTTAGATATGAATATCCGACTAGCCAAGTGCTATTTTTTGTTTCAAATCCTCAATTACCTTTTCTGCCATTCCATCAAATTCAGTAACGGAATAATTAAGGCTGTGACACGCTCCATTTACACCTTCAGCGAAAGACACGTACAATTCATTTGCCTCGTTGCAGTAGACACCTAAAGGCAATTGGCAGCCACCATCAAGGAGGTTTAAAACTTTGCGCTCCAAACCAATTCGCTTTTGAACTTCTGGGAAGTTCAAGTTTTGCAAAATTTCGTGTAATTCTGAATCTTCTGATCGAATCTGAAGTCCTAAAACACCTTGTGCTGGTGCGGGAATAAATTCTGTTGGATCCATCACGATTTCCTCGAACTCAGATAAATCAATTTCCAATCGGTCAATTCCGGCCTTGGCCAAAAGAATAGCATCGTAGTTTCCTTTGCGCAACTTGTTAATTCGCGTGGGAACGTTTCCTCTTAAATCATTGATCTCAACATCTGCCCGGTATTTAAGCATTTGAGATTTTCTTCGCGCCGATGATGTTCCAACGATCGCTCCATGTTTAAGATTCCATTTGGCTGAAGTATCAACAGCATTTTTATTGATCAAAAGAATATCTGCAGGATTGGCTCTTTCTGAAACGCAAGAGATGGTTAATCCCGCAGGAGGGTTTGTTTCTAAATCTTTATGAGAGTGAACCGCTAAATCAACTGTTTTACTTAAAAGAGCGTCTTCAATTTCTTTGGTGAAAAATCCTTTTCCTTCAAGCTTATCGAAGCTTAAGTGCTGAATTTTATCACCTTGTGTTTTGATAATATTGAGGTCAACAGAGCAACCCAATCGCTCTAATTCAGATTTAACAAAATAGGCTTGCCATAGTGCCAAGTCACTTCCGCGTGAACCAATGATCACATGTTTCATTACGTACGTTTTTTAAGGAGTATTTCTTTCGCCATTATCATCGGCATGCTCATGTATTTCTTTTCCATGTAGCCAATGATTTTATCCACCACTTCTCTTGATACTTCATCAAGCTCGTTCAATTCGTTCTTGAAAACTTCATTCATCGCAGTAGACTTAATTTCTTTAACCTTATTTGGAACTTCGCGCATGGCCAATTCCACACACCTCGTCTGTTCAATATGTGTAAATTCATACATCGCCTCCGTAATGATTTCCTCAACATGCTGCATTTCTTTCGATCTGGCTTTCAAGTTTTCGTTTGAAATCTTCTGAAGAACTTCAACTGAAATGTGTGTTACATTGTGAAGTGCGATAATCTCAGGAGATAAATCTTGAGGAATTGCAATATCGATGACAATCTTTCTCGATGTTTCACCGATTAAAAGAGAGTTATAGATCTCTGGAGTTAGGATATGACCTTCAGATCCAGTACAAGTAATAATGATGTCAAATCCTTTGTCAAAAGAATTTAGATCACTCAAGTTATGCGCTTGACCATTTAGATCTCCAGCTAATTTTTCTGCTTTAGAAAACGTTCGGTTAAAAACATTAAAGTTGGTGAAACCGTGTTTTTTTAGAAAACGACTCATGTTTACGTTCGTCGCACCGGCCCCAACAATTAGAACTCTAGAATCCAAAGGAACATCCAGGTCTCTTAGTTTATGATAAGCAAGTGAAACTACCGAAACGGGTCGTTTTGCAATATTTGTATTTGTGTAAACGTTCTTCGCCGTTTCAATCGTGTGGCGCATGATGATTCGAATCAAATCACCTGTTAGGTCCATTTCAAGACAACGCTCGTAAGCACTGCGAACTTGAGTAATAATTTCACGTTCGCCAATTATCATTGAATCCACTGAAGACGCAACGTATAATTTGTGTTCAACAGCATTTAAACCATGAAGTACTGTTGCGTTTTTAGCAAATGAATCTCTGGCCTCTTTTTCCAAAACTGGATAGAGTGAATCGAAAAATCGATGTAAAAATGTGCTATCAACTTCCGATTCGGAAGTGAAAAGAAATTCAACACGATTGCATGTAGAAAGGAACATTAATTCCCCCAAGTTCAACGCCTCTTTTAAAGACGACAACCGATCTTTCTGATTGTCAGGCTCAATATGCAAACTCCCTATCTCGCTGACAGGTAAGTTTCGATGCGTAAATGCTACAATATGTAAGTTTTTCAACCTTGTTTGGTACTTCACTAATACAAAGATGCTTAGTTATCGAACTTATTATGTCATGTATTTGTCATGATTCTCTATTTATAAATGTTCTAAATAGAGCGTGAACGCCTATTCTGACTAATTTTTAATCTACTTGGAATCTTAAACGAAATGGGTATCTTTAAGCTTAGAATTGAGTTATGAAGTCAATAGAATTTGTATCGGCACAGAACGTAAAGATTGAGTATGAGTATGCTACAGTCATTCAACGCTGTACATCTGCACTAATTGACACAGCGATGCTCGCGCTTTATATCGCTATTATGTATGCATTGTTGAGCAATTCGGGCTTTGATCAATATATGCTCGTTGAACTTTTTCTATTGAAACTTCCTTGGATATTTTACCACCCAGTTCTTGAATATTTATCGCACGGTCAAACATTAGGGAAATATGCCTTAGGCATTCGTGTTGTTACTTACTCAGGAGAACGACCTGGTTTTCGAGAGATCTTTACACGGTGGATTTTCAAAGGGCACTTCATGTGGATCAGCTTTAGTTTTGCGGCCATGTTCGCTGGATTGGGAGACCTTATTGCGATTGGAATAATTCACATTATTATGGGGGTTGTAGGATTGATGTATGCAAGTGTTGCAGAAAAAAGCCAACGAATGGGCGACGTAATGGCTGGAACGGTTGTTATTAAGGACAAATCGAGTATTCGATACTCATTGAAAGATGTTCTTTCCATTAAAAATCAAGATAATTATACACCAGAATTTCCAGGCGTCGTTCGATTTACGGATGAAGACATGTTATTGATTAAAAACTCAATTCAGCGTGTTCGTAAATACCCGAATCCAGAAACAAAGAAGTTTGCACGAGAATTAGCAGACGAGTCAGCCAAATTGATTGGACTGTCCGAAACACCAAACAAAAGATTGAAATTTCTTCAAACTTTACTTCAGGACTACGTAGTTTTGACGAGATCTTAACGCACCATGTCGAAGCTATACATTGTACCCACTCCCATTGGAAATTTAGAAGACATCACCCTTCGCGCAATTCGAATGTTGCAAGAAACGCAATTGATTTTTGCGGAGGACACAAGAACGACGAATAAGCTTCTTTCCCACCTTGATATTAAAAAGCCAGTGCATCCATTTCACATGCACAATGAGCACAAGTCCTTGGAAAGATCGATAGATAAAATTAAAGCCAACAGCCATACCGTTTTGGTTTCCGATGCAGGAACACCAGGCATTTCAGATCCCGGTTTTTTGTTGATTAGAGAATGTATTGCCCAAGGAATTGAAATTGAATGCCTTCCGGGACCTGCAGCAGTAATTCCGGCCATTGTAGCAAGTGGATTCCCTTGCGATAAGTTTGTTTTTGAAGGATTTCTTCCACACAAGAAAGGGCGTCAAGGCCGACTTAAATTAATTGCTGAGGAAACGAGAACAACTGTTTTGTATGAATCTCCGCATCGATTAGTGAAATGTTTGGGGCAAATTGAGGAATTTATGGGACCCGACCGTAAGGTTTGCGTAGCCCGCGAAATAACAAAGTTTTACGAAGAGTACAAGCGTGGTACAGCCGCAGAAATCAAAGCATATTATGAAGCGCATCCTCCAAAGGGTGAAATCGTTATTGTTGTTGAAGGAGTAGAATCTAAAAAAAGCAAAAAATGAAAAGTATTTTAACACTGGTACTCGTTGTTCTGTTAACGCCTTGTTTTGCGCAAGACTACACAATTAAGTTTGATCAAGTTATGGAATCAACGGATTCAACAACCCAAGCGACAATTGACATGATGGGAGCGACTAAAATGACATGGTACATTAGCGGGAAAAATTTCAGATTGGAAACGAAAATGGGCATGGCAGGAACTACCAAGTTAATTTACGACGGTGCCTCCGAGAAAATGTTAATGCTCATGGAAAATCCATTTATTGGGAATACATATACGGTAATTCACGATAGTCTTGATACACCAGAAGCGAATTTTACGGTTGTTAAAACAAAAGAAACGAAAAAGATCGCAGGGTATAAATGCATTAAGTATACAGTTACAGATGAAGACGGCATGGAGTCAATTGTTTATGCCACGTCGAAAATCCCTACCGCATCTAAGTCTCTTTATTCAGGTCAGGTAGAGGGGGCAGTATTGTGCACAATTTCGACTATCGGAGCAGGTGATGCTAAAATTGAATCCATTCAAACGGCCACTGAAGTAACAAAAGGAAAAATAGCTGCGGATAAATTTTCATTGGAAGTTCCAGAAGGGTACACTGAATTTGACATGAACTCATTTGGGGAATAAATACCTATAATTATTTCCTGTTTATTCAAGAGGTAAGTTGTTTTTTATTATTACTTTGAATCATGAATAAACCACTATCATTTTTAACGATTGGTATCGTTTCGTTGCTGATTTTTGCGACAAGTTGTTCTTCACCAACTAAAGAACCAACTGAAAATCCAATACCACCAGCTCCACCCAAAGTTGAGCCTTTTTACAAAACGGCGGATCAATTTGTAAAAGATTTTGACAAAAAAGGACAGCTCAGTGAAGAGACGAAAAATGAGGCTTTTGCTCTATACAATGAACATAAATGGCCGGCATTGGAAGCTTTATTCAATAGACCTACGGATACTTTAAATGGCGGTTGGCCTCCCGGAAATGGAGGTTTCAATATTGTGGCAAATGTTTCACTCACAAAAGGATTAGAATACGACCGGTACAGTGGCGATGTTGGGTTTACAGCAGACAGTGCATTGCCAGTGTTAGGAGGGCAATTTACCAGCCCCGTTTTTGACGGCGTTCATTATTCGTTTGGTGAACGAGCACTCAATAAAGCTCAAGATAAGTACGATTTCTACTATGATATTGAAGTATTGAAAGAGCTCCCATTTAAAGCGCAAAATGCAGATGTTATTCCATGGTTCAATCAACCGGGATTGGGGAAACAAACGATGTGGGAAATTCCCAAAGATTCGGTCACAGGAT
Source organism: Crocinitomicaceae bacterium (assembly GCA_047630755.1). Classification (GTDB taxonomy): domain Bacteria; phylum Bacteroidota; class Bacteroidia; order Flavobacteriales_D; family Crocinitomicaceae; genus UBA4466. Next base: position 96,748 of record JBLHYG010000006.1, read on the forward strand.
ATCCATATACGTGGAATCAATTGGCGGAAATGGGATACATCAGAGTGACGATCGTATCATCACCGAGCGGCAAGTACGACAAGTATGTGGGAAAGGTCATTGAATGATTAAAAAGATTCAGAACGTAAGTAAGGTTCGGTCCAATGTTTTTGGGACGCCAACAATAAAAGGAGTTGTTGCACCATTAAAAAGGGGTGTAGAAACCGATGTGAATTTGCCTCACAACTTTGCGTTTAACGGCGATTGGACAATAGCACATCAGTGTTTGAAATGCAACGAAAATATCCAATTTGGAAGTTCTGGTGACGGACTTAGAGGCTTTGTTCCCCACGTCAAATTGAATACGCTGTTCTCGAAATTTTATAGCGAATCCCTTTTAGAAAGTGTTTCTAATGTTTTAAAAGGAACGAAAGTTATACGTCCGACAACCACTGATTGGACCATCATTACCGATGTGTCATTTAATGATGAAAATGCTGAAATAGTGTTCATTCCAAAGAAAACGGTATTGAATTACAACTGCTCTAATTGCGGTGCAGAATACATCTGTTCGTATTCAATCGGAGTTGGAGCGTATCCAGAACGAAATATTCCAGAAGGACGTCATGGAAAAATGATGATCCATGAAATAGTACAAATTGAATCGGAAAATGGAACTTCGTTTTTAGATCTCGTGAGCCACCATCGAAACAAGTAGGCACTATTTATTCTTGGTCTGAGAAGATTCAATTAACTTCGAACTAAAATATAAAGCATGAAAAGTCAAGCATTTTATCTCGTCAAAAAAGGAGATCCAAATCACGCATTTGATTTAAGAGATTTCGAAATTTCTGATCCTATCGAAAGCGAAGTTTTGATTGAAGTTGAAGCTTTTGGACTTAACTACGCAGATGTTATGGCTAGAAATGGCTTGTATAACGAAGCACCCCCAATGCCATTTGTTGCAGGATACGAAGTTGTTGGGAAAGTTATTTCTGTTGGAAATGATGCTGAAAAATCATTGGTTGGCCAACGCGTTTTGGCTTTCTGTCGGTTTGGAGGTTATGCAAAGCATGTGATCACGAATGATTACGCCGTTGTTCCAGTAGGGGAGCAAGATGCTGCCGAATTAATGGCGCTTTGTACACAGGCCGTCACGGCGTATTACATGGCTGAGTATTTAACACCAATTCATAAAATAGATACGGTTTTAATTCACGCTGCCGCTGGTGGTGTTGGAACAATTTTGATTCAATTGGCCAAGCTGAAAGGCGCAACGGTGATTGCCAAAGTTGGGCGAACAGAAAAGGAGGCGTTGGTTAAAGAATTAGGCGCAGATTATGTGGTTAATTACCGCACTTCAGATTATGTCGAACAAATTAACAAAGCGCTAGACGGAGGTAGGATTGACGTAAGTTTTAACCCTGTTGCTGGAGCGACGTTCAAAAAAGATTGGTCGCTTTTGGGATCGGGAGGAAGAATGATCCTTTTCGGTGGCTCTGCACTTTCAGAAGGAAAATGGGGAATTTTCTCAAAACTCAATTTTGTTCGAAAAATGGGATTGATTTTACCAATTGGACTGATGATGCGCTCAAAGAATATTATGGGCGTGAACATGCTTAAAATTGCCGATAACCGCCCGAAAATTATGGAAGCTTGTTTGACGGAAGTTGTTGCGCTGTATACGGAAGGAAAAATCAAACCGCAGATTGGAGGCAGTTATACTTCGGATCAATTGGCAAAAGCACATGCTGATCTTGAAGGCGGCAGCACAACAGGGAAGTTGGTTGTTGTTTGGTAGGGTGTTTCTAGGTAAGAGATATAGCTAATGAAGATGATAGTAGGAGATGTTTATGTATTTAACGGTAATCGAGTGAAAGTCTTTATGTTCGATAATTGGGAAGTATTTTTCCTTTCTGTTGACCAAAATGATGAATTGCAATTTGCTAAAACGAAGACTTTGATTTATCAAAGGTCTCCTCAGGACTTTTTCACGTCTACCGCTGAATTTGTTTATTCCTCGAATTTATCTTCAGAACATCTAGATATTCATCAACCAAACCTTCCACTTCGCCTAAATTGTCTAGAGAATATCTTCTGGGCAAATGAAAAAATGAATGAAACAGAGTTCAATGATTTTGTGCTAAGAAATAACATTCTAATTGATAGCTTAGAAAGCCTTAACTGTGATCAAATTGCGCTATTCCCAACTAGTCAGCTAGGTGCTAATAAAAAACCAACCATAATTACGAATCCAGAAAGGTTAATTACAGGCATCCAGCTCCTCCAAATATGCTATCAAGTTCAACAGGAATATGTTAATTCAAAGAAACCTTACATCTCAAGATTCAGATTAATCCAAGATGGTCGTGAGGAAAAAAGACTATCAGGGATTGGCGTCTATAGGTTAGGCATAAAAGGAAACATTCCTTCATATTACATTGGCGGCTCAATCAGTATGGCAGAATTAGAATCTAACCACATAAAATAAACACCTATAACCGCAATTGCTCACCATGTAGGTTTATGCTTCGTGACAACAATCTATTTTAAAAAACGATTCCTAACTTTGAAAGTTAAAGAATACACATTTTCAGCACGTTGCGTAGCTACCAAACATTATGGTTAATGAGAATTTATTCAAACCATAATCGCAATTCCTAGGGAATAATAATTGGTAATTTTACTCTAGTCTTTACTCCCATTCCGTTTAATTCTGCTGGCTTCCACTGTGGCATATTAAGAATTAAATTTTTTGCCATGCTATCGAATTCCTCATTTAATCCTCTTTCAACTTTTACATCAGAAACATACCCATCTGTATTAACAATAAACGAAACGTAGATTTTGCCAGTGGTGCCACGGTAATTTTCTGGATAAGTTATATTTTGACTGATGTATTTCATCAAAGCGACAGCTCCACCTGGAAATTCAGCTTCAACATCTGGAAATGGGAAAGCGTTTATAGTTGAAGTATCTCTGTTTTCTTGAGCAAAAATGGAGCTGGAAAGGGTAAGTAGTGTGATGAATAGGAATGTCGTTTTCATAGAGAGCGAAATGCAATTATCGTTCCAATTAATGAAGACAAATTTACTTCTCACAAACCGTCGAACGCACTTTTACAGTTCTCAATTTATCCCAAATAGGTTCTCCAAAGCCCAACGGCGAAAATTGGAACAGTAGGATTAGCTTTCCTTTCTCTTCGCAATAATTCGAAAATACCCGTGCATTTAAATTCAAGGGTTTGTTTGTGGCAAAGGCATCAAAAATTGTCAATGTTCCAATAAAGTCGACGCTATCTTCGAGAGAATTGTTCTTTTGAAATGAGCGATGGTTTTGATCATTTCCGCTTCTTTGTTATCGTTAACGACCTTCATCAATCCATCAAAATATGGTTTTAAAGTCGCTTCTATTTCATTAGCTGTAATTCCTTTTTTATTGTCAAGTCCCCAAACGAAAACATAGGACCAAAAATCTGTGCTGTCTGGTTTTCTCCAGTTTTTTGGAAACACAACTTCTTCAAGACCTTCCAATGGAATTTCTGGAGCAAAATGTATTGGAAAATGAAAGATCTCTTTTCCCCAATCAGTGACCAACAACTCCAAACCTTTAATTCGATTTATTTGATCGATTGCTCCTGTGTTCTTTGGGTCAAGTTCAACGGATTTCTCATAATTTAGCAACGATAACTCTTCATTTCCATCTTTCAAATAGGCCTCTCCAAGACTGTCATACGGGTTGGAAGAGTTCGGGAATTCGGACACTAATAATTTGAAAATTTCGATGGCCTCTTTTGTTTTACCGTCTTGGAACAATGAATACCCGTAGATATTTAACTCACGTTCACTCTCGAAATTGTAATCATTTGAACTGTCCTTCTTTAACTGATGATAAAGCGCGATTCGTTCATTTATTGGAAGATGATTGTTTTCTTCAAGCTTTTTAAAAATAGACGCTTTCTCTTTTTTAACATCTGATAGCTCCACGTTTGTTGTAGTGGTTGATAGAACTTCATTGCTCGTTCCACAGCTAATTAAAACGATAGAATAGAGTACAAAAGAGAAGATTTTGACTGATCCGTTTTTCATGATTTTTTCGATTTACTTAAAAGTACGCGGCCAAACTTCATCTGCCTCATTTTTTGTGTAAAGAAATGTAAATTGAAGTAAAGTAGGTAGCGCCCCAAGGCTTCCTTACAGAGTTGTTACTTTTAGTATCTTTAATTAATAGTCAGAACCCACAACTCCTCTCAATGTTTGGAATGAAGCTGAAATGGTACCCTTTGTTTGAATCGGAAGGCGAATTGGAAAATTTGTTTGCCGTGAAAAACACCGTTGTCCATAAAAGTATGTTTGGAGAAGTTCTATTGGTGAAAAACGATTCTGGCTACCACGCCTTCAAAAACAAATGTCCGCATCAAAACAAACCACTAAACGGCTGTTGGATGGAAGACAATTACATCGTGTGTCCTTTTCATAAGTATCATTTCGATATTGATTCCGGTCAAGGGCATGGAACCTATATTGATAAGTACGAATTACGTTTCGTTGATGCGAAAGTCGAGATAGGAAAAGAGAGCTGGTCGTTTTTCAGTTAATATTGACCGAAACCAATAAATTTAAGACCTCTTAAAACCCTATGTTTATTGGCGCATCGAAGCGCATCTAATCCACTGAATATCAATAATAGTTCGTTGGTTAAGGTACAATGAATAGGGTTTTCCCTAGTTCAATTACCCTGTTTTCCTCTTTCATTTCTATGGTTTTCAGTCTTGATTCAGCTGCGACAACTCCCCAACTTTGCCAACAAGAATAACACATTCTAGGAGGTTCCTGAAAATCCTGATTAGAGTAGGGAAGAGTTAAAACCATTTATTATGAAAACCGAAGAAAGAAACAAAATTATTTTACCATCAGCAATTCAATTACCTCGAGATCAATATGCACACACCTCAGCACCTACAGAATGGTGGTGGCATATCGGAACCTTAGTAGATGTGAAAACGGGACAAAAATTTGGTTTTGAAATCAATACAGCAACTTTCTATGGTGCTGCATTCAATCAAATATGTCTATCTGATGTTAAAAACAGTAAGCACTATCAAAGTTTCGAAATTCTTGATAGTTGTCCAGCTGGTTGGGCAGAATATGATACAACTAAGGATTGGTTTGTTAAATTGGATGCAACTCCAACAAACCCATTAAACTCAAGCTGTGTTTCGATGACAGCTCCGAAATCTGACCCAACGAATATGAATGTTGTGGCGAGTTTTACGGAAACAAGTGGGAAATCTATTGAATTCGACTTGCAATTAAATCAACAAGGAAACGAATTATTAGTTTGGGGAACAGGGATTCATAACGTTTACCCTTCAAGTAAATTCCATCCTAAACCTATCCAACAAAATAATTATTACTATTCGTTGACCAACTTGAAGGCAAGCGGAACGATCACAGTTGATGGCGTTGTTCATACCGTAGAGGGAAAGACTTGGATGGATCATGAATATGGAGCATTTCCTCCAAGTACAAAATGGTTGTTAGCAGATATACAATTGGACAACGGTGTTTCAATTTCCAATGTAGCAGTGAACAAAATAACTCCTACTTCCGGTGTACCTATTGTAAGTAAAGCGAGCATTTTACTTGAGAATGGGGAAAGTGTATATATTCCAACAAAATTGACACCATCAAAACCGAAAACGTTTGGCGATTATACTTTTTTCATGGAAATGGAGATTTCAATTGACAGCCCAGAGCACGGAATCGTTGCAGATTTCACAGTTAAACCCCTAATGGAAAATCAGATTTTTAGTAACCCTGTTAGTGCAGATATCTATGAAGGTGTGGGAAGTTTAACCGGAACCTACAATAACACAACGGCAGAAGGAACCGTGTGGATTGAGCAAAGTTTGAATAAGAATTCAACTAAGTAGGTTATAAACCAATTAAAACAGAAATTATGAAAACAGTAAACACAACGGCGCACCCAGACAGTCAAAAACTTGTCCCTTATACAGGGTTCTATAAAATTGGAACAGGTGGAGCATTTCTTTCGATTGATACAACTATTAATCGAACGGTGTCTAATTCAGCACCAGAGAATGCGGAAATTACATTTTCGTATTCTTCAGATGGCAAGTCAACGGTAACTTACACATTTGATAGTGGCTGCTCGTTTGATGGGGGGGTATTAGATGTTCCTGGAGTTATCAATCTCACATTTCTGAGAGGGTATAGCGAGGGTACACTGACGACGTTCACCGGAAAAATAAATGGTGCTCAAGTGAGCGGCTCAACACCGTTTAACCCTGTGAAAATTAAGAACTTTGTTGGGAAGTACTATGACTTTATTGATGACATTCCATTTCTTGCATTGTCGATCACAAGTGAGAACGACATTCAATTCTCTTACGGAACGGATAAAATGCATACTGTTAGTACCTATTCTTACAATCCAGCGATGTATCTGTTGACTTTTGAATCGATTGAGCCGAATGCGAAAAAGTACATCTTAATGCTCGGAACAGCAGGGAAATTAGGATTGGCATGCAGTGTTCAACAGGGAAAAAGTGCGACTTATCTTATTTCCTGTTTGCCAAAAACAAAAGCAAAAAAGTAATTCAAATAATAGTGATTACTTAACCACGAGCCGCCTTGGATTACTTCGGTAATATACAAGGCGGTTTTTTAGGTTATTAAACGATTCTGTTTGCCTGGCTTTCAAGTAACTATTTATATCAAAGCAAACCTTGAAATTGGAAAAGAGAATGGGTCATTTTTCAGTTAATCATGACGGAAACCATCAAAATCTTGACCTTCCGTATTTTTCTGAATTCGCTTCTTGATCTCAGCTTTCTTTTCCGGATCCGTTGAAGAATTAATAAGTGGAATACTGTGAAACAGGACGTCTGTTACTTTCTCTCCTCGGTTTAGAATTAAGGCAATCATCATCACCAGACTTGAAATTAAAATCGGATATAAAAGCAATCCAGTATCAAAATTTTCAATTTTCACACCGTCATATTTGGCCAAAACGAAGAACAAAAGAACCGTGATTAATCCACGAGGCGCAATAAACAACTCTGGGAACAAATGATCTCTTGCAGTGAAACGAAGAATGACAAAACGAACCGCGAATAGAATTCCAACGATCGCAAAACTATTGATGGCTACTTGTGCATTGTACAATGAACTCACGGTAATACTAAGTCCAAACACAACGAAGAAGAACGTACGAATTAAGAATGCCGATTCTAAAGTCAGGTTGTGAAAATCGTGCAAAATTGGCCGCACCTTTTCCTTGTCGAAGTACTTTTTTAGGAAACCTCGGAAAAAGACATCTGTGTTGTTGAGCACCAATCCAAAGGCTAGAATAATTAGTAATGACGATAAGTGGAAGTACTTTCCAACTGCAAAAAGAAGCAGTAAAACGGCAATAATTAGAAACAGTTTTACCTGCATTTGTAAGTGCTGAAAAAGGTAGACCATCACATAAGCAACAATAACAGAAAGAACCATTGTTCCCAATATGTTTAAGACAATCTCCCATGCAATTGAACCACCACCTGCATGTCCATCTGCACCGAGCATGAAGTAAAAGACCATAATCCCGAGAATATCGGAAAAGGTACTTTCGTAAACCATAAATTCTTTTTTTTCGCCTCTCAATCCTCCGACACTTGGAATGATAATAGCACTACTCATAATACTTAGTGGAATAGCATATAAAATGGCAGTATACCATCCTGCGCTTGGAAAAATATACACAAAGAAAGCCCCGAGAGCAAACATAGAACCTCCAATTCCTAGCAGCGCAACGAGAAAGGCTTTGAAGATCATTCCCATTTTCTCCTTCTCCAGTTTTAAATCGAGGGCAGCTTCTAAGACAATCATCACAAGTCCAACGTTCCCCAATATTTCGAGGATTGAATCCAACTCTACATCTTTAAAAATACCGGCTGATTGCAAGCCTATTTTAAGTCCCATCCCAAGTAAAATCAATAAAAGGACAGACGGAATATTGGTCTTTTTGGAAATAATATTAAAGAAGAAGCTCAGGATTATTATTCCTGCAAGAGCCATTATAAGAACGTAAGTATTCATTCAGTTTAAATTGGTAGAGCAAAGTACTGGTTTTTTTTTGGATTATTTGGATAGTAAAGCTATTAATCGTAATATTGCGATATACAAATGTAGCGATGGGATTAACAAAAACAGAAAATTACACAGAGGCTCAGGTAGATCTTTCTAAAATGGTAAAGGTTCTTGGGCATCCCGCGAGAATAGCGATTCTTCAATCTATTATCAAAACAGAATCTTGCGTTTGCGGAGATTTAGTGACCGAAATTGGTCTTGCTCAATCGACAATATCTCAGCATCTTAAAGAGCTGAAATCGGCAGGATTAATTCAAGGGACAATTGAGGGAACGAGCATGTGTTACTGTATCAATCCTCAAAATTGGAATAAATTGAAAGAGGAACTTCTACTATTATTTAACTCGGCAAATTGCGAAGACAGCGATTGCTGCTAAAATCAAACACAATGGAAAATACAAAATTCCCTAGAATGCACGTTTCACTTTATGTAAGTGATATTGCATCAACAGTAAATTTTTACACAACATTTTTTGGAATGCCTGCTTCGAAAGTGAAGAAAGGATATGCCAAATACGAATTGGAGAGCCCAGGATTAATTATTTCATTTGTTGAAAATGCGGACCGCGTTGAGAGTAATTTTGGACACCTTGGAATTCAAGTTGGATCGAAAGAAGAAATGGAGGCGAAATTGGAAGTTGCAAGAGCGCAAGGAATTGTTTCTTCAGAAGAAATAGGAACGGCTTGTTGTTATGCTGTTCAAGATAAATTTTGGGCAACTGATCCAGATGGAATTCAATGGGAAGTCTATTATTTCCATGAGGACGTTGAATTTAACGACCCGAAATATTCATCAGAAGACAATGCTGCATGTTGTTCTCCAACGATGGAAGCAGAAGCTGTTGTTGCCGAATCCAAGCCAAAAATAAAAATGTCGGAGTTATCAAGTTCGAATTCAAATTCATGCGATCCTCAATCGGGTTGTTGTTAAAATAGTTATTAGATCGCTGCGCTTTTAGATATTAGAATTTAGATTGGGGTGCCTTCTGGATTCAATGAAACCGAATCAATCCAATATCTAAAAGCCGAAGGCGATCTAAATTCTAAGATCTAAAATAATGGAAAAAAACGTACTGGTGCTTTGCACGGGAAATAGCTGCAGAAGTCAAATAGCAGATGGGTATTTAAGAGCTTTATCTCCAGAAGGAACGAACGTTTATAGCGCTGGAGTTGAAACGCATGGAGTCAACCCAAAAGCGATTGAAACAATGAAAGCCGATGGAATTGACATATCGAATCATACTTCGAATAATGTTGACGAATATGGTGGTATAGAATTCGATTACATCATTACCGTTTGTGACAATGCCAAAGAACGCTGTCCGTATTTTCCATCAAAGGCGCACCGTTTTCACAAGAACTTTCCGGACCCTGCGAAAGCAGTTGGAACTGAAGAAGAAATAAAAGCTGAATTTTCCGAAGTTCGCGAAATGATCAAATTGTACTGCAAAGAGTTTATAGCCGCTTACCTATGAAAAAGTACGTAGCGGAAATCATCGCAACATTCTTCCTTATCTTTTGTGGGTGTGGCGCGATGGTCATTAATACGGAATTCGGTGGTGCAATCACACATACTGGAGTTGCCGCCGCTTGGGGTTTAATTGTTACCATAATGATTTTCGCTTACGGACGTATATCAGGGTCGCACATGAATCCTGCAGTAACGATTGCTTTGACACTTGTAAAACTGCATCCAAAAAAGGAAGTAGCACCCTATTTGTTCGCACAATTGATTGGAGCATTCGCTGCTAGTTTAACATTGGCGCAACTTTTCCCTGAAAATGAATTACTTGGTTCATCATTACCACAAGGCTCAGAAATGCAATCCTTTATATTAGAATTCATTTTAACCTTCATGCTAATGATCGTGATCTTATTGACTTCACAGGGAGGAAAATTGGAGCAATACTTCGCGCCGGTAGCGATTGGAGCAACCGTAGGATTGGAAGCACTATATGCAGGACCAGTTTCCAACGCGAGCATGAATCCATTTAGGAGTTTAGCGCCAGCTGTAGTTTCTGGGCATACTGAACATTTGTGGTTGTACTTAGTTGCGACAACGTTGGGAGCGATAGTCGCGGCGTTTTATTGGACGTGGCAGCGGGATTAGCCGACAATCAATAAGGAGATTTCTTATTACAAAAGAAAAAAGGGAAGGAAATAGTACACCTTCCCATTTTTTAATGGCTGTGAATCTATTTGTGCACTATTGTTTCATTATTCGCAACTGTTGCGCACTTCCTCCATTATTTATATTCACAAAGTAAATTCCTGTTTCAAATTTTGAGGTACATAGTGTAATTTGACTCGTTGCCTGGTCTTCAACGATAATTCTTCCTCTAATATCGGTAATTGTAAAGTGGAATTTACCATTCATTTCAATGCTTAATTTATCAGATATTGGATTCGGATAAATACGAGCTTCGGTTACATTTTCTTCTTCAAGGCTTGCGCAACCATCTACAGTAATACTTGTCGACCCTGTATTTGTGCACCCATTTCCATCTGTGTATTCATATGTTAAAGCGTGTGTTCCTACACCTGCAACTAATGGATCAAAAGTAGTTCCAGTAACTCCACTTCCTGAATAGCTCCCTCCTGTAGGTGTACCAATCAAATTAGAGGCGATGAAATTGATACATGTAATGGCATCTGTTGTTAATGAAACAGTAGGTAAGGGATTTACGGTTACAATTATTGGAGCAGAAGTTGAAGAACATCCACTTCCATCGGTATATGTTACTGAGTAAGATCCTGTTGTGTTGATAACAATAGTGTTGGACGTTTCGGAGGTTGACCAAACAATAGTCCCTGTTGCAGAAGATTCCAAAACTGTAGTTTCTCCTTCGCAAAGCGTTGTCGATCCATTTACTGAAATAGTTGGCGGTGTTGGAGCACCAGGGTCTGACAGTGAATTTGAAACGAGGTTAGAAGCGCAACCATTGTTAAAATCAACAGAATATCCGCCGGCAGAAAGGCCACTTATCGTATAAGGCAAAGTTACGTTTAATGCAGAACCTGAAGAAGTCCCTGTCCAAGTTACATTTCCAGTTCCTGTGCCAGTGATTTGAATTGATCCATCTGAACCACTACAACTACTCGGGTTATTCACAGTTCCAGATGCTATTACTGGCAACGGATTCACTGTAATTGTAATGGATTCATCATCAGTGCCATTTGTGTCTGTTCCAGTAACCGTATACGTTATTGTTGAAGTTGGAGATACTGTAATTGATTGAGTCGTTGCTCCTGTATCCCATGAATAGGTGTCAGCGCCGTTTGCGGTTAAGGTTATACTTTCTCCTGCACAAATAACAAGACTACTTGATTGAATTCCGACGGTAGGACCTGTTCCTCCTCCAATGTAATTACAGAACACATTATTCAATGTGTCGGCTAACGGCGTTCCTGCAATTATTCCTGATCCGAGAGCAGTTTCCATATAGTCGCCTGTGATTTCCCAAATGATTGCACCACGAAGATTGTTGTCAACGATGTATTCTGCCTTTAAGCCGATTGATTGTTCATTATCGTAAGAAACAAATGTGTTTAATGCTCCATTTCCTGTCAAGTATGGCACTTCTGCTAAAGCATCCCAATTGTATGTAAACAAGTTCATGTTTTGCATGATGTTGTAATACAATGGTGATCCCTCATCTGCTAAATAGGTTACATTATCCACACTTCCGTTATTCGATCCAAATAATGCTGGTGTGCCATTCGTTTTAGATGATCTACCATAAAAGGCAACACCAACAGTAATTTTGTTAGGATTCACATTGTACGTATTTACCAATCGATCAACAGAAACATCAATATTAAAGGATTGATCACCCTGGGTTGGCGGGTACAATGGTGAATTATGATTTGACTGTGCATCCCAAGCTCCAAAGAAATCGTAGGACATCAAATTGATAATGTCTAGCAAAGGTTCAACTGCTGTCCAATTGACATCATCCATACGATCTGCTGCCGCGCCAACTGCAACGGTCAGTAACATTGGTTTTCCAACAGAAACTCCATAAGCATCAATAGCAGTTCTAACTTCCTGTAAAAACAAGGTGTAGTTATTATAGTCTGCCGGAGTTCCACCATGTGGGGGATATCCTGGATATTCCCAGTCAATATCTACGCCGTCAAAATTGTATTGTGTAATTAGCGCAACACAGGCATTTGCAAAAGCAGTTCTCTTAACTGGATCAGCGGCAATGCTAGGAAAATTGGTCGACAAAGTCCATCCGCCAATAGAAGGAAGAATTTTTACGTTGTTGTTGTGTGCCAAATCGACAATTGAAGTATTTGGAAAATAGACATTGTTAGCCCAGTCAAATTGACCGAGCAGTAAATTCTCATCCGCCCAAGCGTCCGTAGAATTAATTGATCCATCGGGTTGAGGAGCAAAGAAAGCGTAGTTGAGAATTGAATATTTCGAATAATCAATGGTTTGCGGATTGACCAGTTGTGCTCGATCGTACCATTGCCAATTGGGGTAATAGCCAACTATTTCTTTGCATGGAGATTGTGCGAGTGATCCGAACGAAATTATGACGAGTAAAATAAGAGATAAGAATGATTGCTTCATCATTGATGATTTTAAATAAATAGAAAATAATTTACTTCGGCAATGATACGGGCTCAGGCAGAAGAAAATGAAGGATAGTATGATGAATTGATAAAATCATTACACTCATTTCAGTCTTAACCGACTATAAATTAGAGTTTTATTTTCAAAATGTAAAACTTGAAGGGCTAAATTGACTTATCCCGCTTTACGGTTCTGATTTCTAAAATAGGAAGGAGTAATTCCAGATTCCTTTTTAAAAGCGGCATTAAATGAAGAGAGGTTTCGGTACCCAACCGAGATTGCAATTCCTTCGATGCTGAAATGATCAAATTCTTCATCAACCAACATGGACCGAGCATCATCGATTCGCAGTTTATTTAATAAAACACTAAATGAGAAACCGTAATGTGCATTTATATTTTCCGAAAGATACGTTCGGTTCGTGCTCAAGGATTTCGCTAATTTATCCAATGTTAAATCGCTATTTCTAAATTTCTTTTTATCTGAAAAATAATGTTCGATGCGATCAATAAGTTCTGTAGAAACTTCTTTCCGATTCGTGTTTTTTTGCTTTGACTGCAGTGATTTTTCAACGAGTTTAAAGTTTTGTTTCGCAAGAATTTTATTCTTCTTTCTTTTTTGAAAATACAAGTAGAGAATGACGAGAAGAAGAAATGTAGCAATCGTTAAGGACAGGATTAGAAATTTCTGTTCGGCCTTCTCTTGATTGCTCTTTTGTCTATAAATGAAATGCTCTTTTTCACGAATGGCTTTTTGATGTTTTATTGATAGTTTCTCGGCAAATTCTTCAAGGTTCCTCTTATTTCTTCGTCGTTCGATACTGTCAGAGGCATATAGCGCATAATACGCAGGGTTGTAGTCATTCGTAGCGGCATAACATCGGCTTAGAGTCCTTTCAAAGTTGCTAATATTACTTGTCATACTGCGGTCTATTGCAGTTTGCCTTCCTTTTGTTAAAATGAAAATGGCTTTCTCAAATTGATTCAATTCAAGATAACAATCACCCAAATTCAGACTGCTTATTATTCCAGCATACGGATCATTGTTTGCTTCAGCATAATCATGAACCTCTTCGTACATTTCTGTCGCTTTTTCAATTTGATGCTTGCCCACGTAGTACCTTGCCAAATTGCTTATCAATCCTAAATGATGTGCTTTAATACCCAAAGAATCCAGGTGCAATGCTTGATCATAGTAAAAGATCGCCGAGTCTGGTTTTAATTGTGAAGCATAGGCGTTTCCCGCATTAATTAGGTTTCCTTGCCATCCCGTAGAATCCTTAATTGACTTAAACTGATCTATTGCTTTTAAATAATAGTGGTTTGCTTTATCATAACTTTCCATTTGGAAATAGGTGTTTCCAGTAACGTTGTTGTGATAAGCCTTGAGTTTCTTGTTTGTATTTAAGAAGGGATCCTTTCTTAATTTTTCAAGCAATTGAAGTGCACCTTTTATATCATCAGTATGTTTAATGAAAACAGCCCGCGTCAATTCATTCATTAGGTACACGTAATAATCTTGCTCTTTTAGAGTTCTCGAATTCTTCTTTGCTAATTGAACTATTTGATACGCATCAGCTTCCTTTTCGAAATAAAATGCACTGATGTTTTTAATAGTGTATTGATCGTGGTTTTTAGTAAAGAAAGAATCGAGTTGTTGGGTATTTCCAGTAACGCTGAGTAAGAGGATAGCTAAAAGAATGAATACCGACTTCATAGATTAATTAATTGTCGTACTTATGAGTAATTCAATGAGATTTACGAATGTAAGGTTTGTAACTTGCTCAAATGTGATGTCAAATGGATAAATATGCTGGATAATTGAATCCTAAATTCCATTATGTACTCGCCTTCGATTAAGCTTTCCCAATTATTTAACGTAATTTTGCAACATCAAAAAATATTTTAACAACTAGTATATGGCAGAAACAATGACAGATCTAGGAATTGGGGCAATTTTAACCCAATTAGGAATTGAAAAAGTGAACAACGGTGCATCAACAGGTGGACATTGGTTTAACACAAGAGGAGCAGTAATTGACTCCATATCTCCAGTAGACGGAAGCGTTATCGCGTCTGTAAACGCTGCAACTGAAGCAGATTATGAAGCAGTTGTTCTTAAAGCAGAAGAAGGATTTCAAGAATGGAGAAAGTGGACAGCTCCAGCTCGTGGTGAAGTAGTGCGTCAATTGGCGACTAAATTACGTGAGTATAAAGAGCCGTTGGGTAAATTGGTTTCTTACGAAATGGGGAAATCATACCAAGAGGGATTGGGTGAAGTACAAGAAATGATCGATATCTGTGATTTCGCAGTTGGTCTTTCGCGTCAATTGCACGGTCTTACAATGCACTCTGAACGTCCAGGACACAGAATGTATGAGCAATACCACCCACGTGGAATTGTTGGAATAATTTCAGCATTTAACTTCCCAGTAGCCGTTTGGAACTGGAACACAGCACTTGCTTGGGTTTGTGGTGATGTTTGTATTTGGAAGCCATCTGAAAAAGCGCCAATTACAGCATTAGCTTGTCAAGAAATTACAAAACAAGTTTTCGAAGCAAATGGAGTTCCAGAAGGAGTTTCAGGAGTTGTTATCGGCGGAGCTGATTTGGGGATCTTGATGTCAAACGATACAAGAATTCCTTTGGTATCTGCAACGGGTTCTACTCGCATGGGTAAAGCCGTTAGTGCAGCAGTTGGAGCGCGTTTAGGAACGTCACTTTTAGAGCTTGGAGGAAACAACGCAATCATCATTACACCATCTGCAGATTTGAAAATTGTTCTTCCGGGAGCAGTATTTGGAGCCGTTGGAACAGGAGGACAACGTTGTACATCAACGAGAAGATTGATCATTCACGAAGATGTTTACGACACATTTGTTAGCGCTATTGTAAATGCTTACGGACAATTGAAAGTTGGAAATCCACTGGATGAAAACATGCATGTTGGACCACTTATCGATCACGATGCTGTGAATGCCTATTTGAAAGCATTAGAAGATGCAAAAGCGGAAGGTGGAAACATTCTTGTAGAAGGTGGAGTTTACGAAGGAGAAGGATATGAGTCTGGATGCTACGTGAAGCCTGCAGTTGTTGAAGCAAACAATTCATTTAAAATTGTTCAGCACGAAACATTTGCGCCAATCTTATACATCATGAAATATTCAGGTGATGTTACAAATGCAATTGCCATTCAAAATGATGTGCCTCAAGGGTTGTCATCAGCGATTATGACAAACAGCCTGAAGGAATCAGAAATATTCTTATCTGTTCAAGGTTCTGATTGTGGAATTGCAAACGTAAACATCGGAACTTCAGGAGCGGAGATCGGTGGAGCATTTGGAGGTGAGAAAGAAACAGGTGGTGGACGTGAGTCTGGATCTGATGCTTGGAAAGTATACATGAGAAGACAAACGAATACAATCAACTACACAGATGAATTGCCATTGGCGCAAGGAATCAAGTTTGAGTTGTAATCTATTTGTGCATCAAATGGAACATTGAGCCAGTCGAAATGTAGCCGAGATGCACATCCTATTAAAAAAGCCGTTTCTGTTCATCAGGAACGGCTTTTTTATTTTATCGACAATCATCGTTGAAATTTTGGCGTCTATCGATGAAAGACCATTGCAGGTCTAATAATCAACTATTTATCATTTCAACGTGCTTAATTGCTCTATCTTTGTGTCGGTTTTATAGTAGTGCATGTACTGGTTATACATGCTTTGGTTTAAATGAAAAGGGAGTACGACATAAGCGTACTCCCTTTTTATTTTTAGTCGAAATGTTAATCGTATTTTCTCGAATCGTAGAAAAATCATTTATCCAACCGGAGCCGAATCATCTGTGTTTTCAAAGTAATCTCCAGCCGTTCCCGCATACGAGTCATCTCCATTAGAAGGAGGAACCACAGCAGGAGCTGGAATTTCTTCTGGACTGTCAGACGAAGTACTTTTAGCCCCTTTACCCAATATGTATCCCGAAACACCAGATAAAATTGCAGTTAATTCTTTTGCTTCTAAAATTCCAAGGATTCCAAAAAGAATCACTGCGATAATCAAAACAAACATCGTCACGAACTGCAATCCACTTTCGCCTAAGAACTGACGTCCAATGTTCTTGTCCGATTTAAACGCGATAATTAAGAAGAATCCTAAAAGAAGAACACCAATCATTACCGTAAAATAGAAACTAATTTTGGCTCTAAACTCTTGATCTTTTCGCTCAGGCGTAAGAGCAACATCAATTTGATTCTGACAATTGTCAATGTCCTGATTCACCAAATCAATGTCAGCTTTAATTTCATCATTCCTTTTTGGTATGTCCGAAATTTTATTTTTCGCCGCTTCTAACGCGGGAATAATCGTGGTGTTTATATATTCTGCATCTACTGGCGCATCTTCCGCATTGAAAATAACTGTATTTGCTCCTGATGTAAATGACAAGTAAAAGTTACTGATATAGCCCGTTGGATTTACCTCAGCAATTGATTTGGCGTATTGAATGTTTGACTCCATTTTCGCATAATCCTCAGGGTTATAAATTTCAATTGAAGCTTCAAGTCGATCAACGATATTTTGCTTTTTCTTAAGGTAGAGCCTCAATTTCTTAAAATTGTTCAAATCGTCTTCATCAATAAAAACGATATCAAAATCAGGTGTGTAGGCTTCTCTGACTTCGGTCGATTCACTGGGTTCAGAATCTGTTAAACCTTCTTGAGAAAACCCTATCCCAGAAAAGACAAGTAGCATTGAGAGAATTAGATATTTCATACCGTTCGTGTTAGTGGTTTCATGGCGCAAAAATGCGAGGAGGAAAAATACATTTAATTCTGCCGAAACGGGATTGTATAAATACCTAAAATATAGCGCACATGTACGCAATGTTTTGTCGGTTTTCTCATGAAATTGACTGTATAAATGAAGCTTATTGGCATAATAGAGACGAATGGCTGAAATTCACTAACTTTGCCCAAAATTCAATTCAATGGCATTAACGAACAACGACATTTTAAAGAAATTAAGAGTAGCACTAAAAATGCGCGACGATGATATCGTTGAGGTTTTGGCATTGGTCGATTTTAAAATTTCCAAAAGTGAGTTGGGGGCGTTCTTTAGAAATGAAGACCATCCAAAGTATATGGAATGTCAAGATCAGATTTTAAGAAATTTCTTAAATGGATTGATTATACACAAACGTGGACCAAGAGAAGACAAAAGAGATCCAGCGATCAAAAAGGCGAATGAAGCAAAGAACACGTCTAAGGATTAATCTAAAAAAAATAGTTTGAAAAAATTTGAAGACTTAGGAATCAGAGCGAGTTTCGTGAAAGGCCTTGCCGAATTGGGAATTATTGAACCAACGGATATCCAACAAAAGGTAATTCCGCTTTTATTGAATGATCCAAAGGATATTGTGGCTCAAGCTCAAACGGGAACAGGAAAAACGGCCGCATATGGCCTTCCGCTCTTAGAGCAGATGGACGCAAACAATAGCGATGTCCAAGGCTTGGTTTTATGTCCAACAAGAGAATTGGGGCAGCAAGTTGCAAAGCAATTGTTTAAGTTCACGAAGTACTCAGAAAAGATTTTTACGGAGGCCGTTTATGGTGGTGAAAAAATCGACCGTCAAATTGCATCGCTGCAAAGACCAACGCAAATCATTGTGGCAACTCCAGGAAGGCTAATCGATTTAGTGAACCGAAAAGCGGTTGATTTAAGTTCTGTGAAAACAATTGTTTTGGATGAAGCCGACGAAATGCTAAGCATGGGTTTCAAAAGCCAATTGGACGAGATTTTAAGTTCGCTTAAATCCGTTGAAAATAAGTGGTTGTTTTCAGCAACAATGCCGCATGGAATTAAAGACATCATCAACCATCACATGTCAGACGATGCGCATCGCGTTGAGGTCAATCGAGGTGATGTTGTGAACAAGAAAATTCGACACGAATATATAGTAAGCGAGGAAAACGAGAAGTTGCACATTTTAATGCAATTCTTGAAATCGGAGCACAAAAACAGAGGAGTAATCTTCTGTAGAACCAAAGCTGCAACTCAAAAATTGGCGAAGCAGCTCATCGCCAAAAACGTGGAGACGGATGCCCTTCATGGAGACCTGCTTCAGAAAGAGCGCGACAAAGTTATGCGTGCCTTTAAAAATGAAAGTTTGCGCGTTTTAGTTGCAACCGATGTTGCCGCACGTGGAATTGACATTGCTGGATTAACATTTGTGCTTCATTACCAACTTCCAGAAAGTGATGAATATTACACGCATCGAAGTGGTAGAACCGCAAGAGCTGGAAAGGAGGGTATATCTCTCGTTTTGGCAACGGTGGCTGACGTAAAAACATTGCGTAATTACGAACGTACACTTGGAATAAAGTTCAATCAAATCCGCGCTCAGAAGTAGGGTGACGGTAGATTTTTCTGGGAGTAATTTACCACAACGACACAACTCGCCTTTCAGGCTGACACAATTTATGCCCACGATTTGATGACACAAAGCTTTGAAGACCTCAAGGTCTTCTAGTGTCAAAAAAGATGCTCTTCAAATTACAAAAATTGGGTAGTGCCTTTGTGTCCTAGTGGTTAAAATCCAAACATAGCAATCGGGCCTTTCAAACTATTTTTTACGGTATACTTTTACCGCAGAGGCGCAATTCGCTCTCGGCAGAGCCAAGAACTTGACGCAATTTATTCCCATTGTTTAAAAACACAACAAACAAACTCCGTCAAACCATGGGGTTTCACATTTATGTGAGCCTTGTGCCTAAACAAAATTCAAATAGTGCCTTTTTGCGTCTCTGCGGTTAAATACTCCACCTAGCAACCCCCCTAACTTATAACCTATTTAAAATCCCCACCAACACCCTTCGCTTCATCAATAACCAAGTCATTCGGATCAAAGCTGTCAAACTTGAAATTCGTGATCGTCAATTGATGTAAATATTTCTTTTTCTTCTTTTTAATATCAAAAACGAAAACAGTCTGCTCGTGTGGAATTTGAACTCCATCAATAGTTATATAGTTTCCAAACTCAATACCACCGTACATCATTTTGTAACCAGGCATTTTCAAATAATTTTCACGAATCGTATATTGAACGTAATCAACCATTTTTGTTTTTTTATTGATCCAAACAACGTATTGATCCGATTCATCATGTGCTTCAATCGTTTTCCAAGTGCAAACTACTAAATCATACATTTCTCCTCGCGCCTCGTCTTCGCCAGCGTAAACTATAATTGGAGCATTCTTTAATCGGTCAACCATTTCTCCGAAATACTGAAATGCAGAAATACCAAACACCAACCTCTTGTCTCTTTTTTGAAAGACGGTGTCTTGCTCTTCGCCGATTTCATAATAATTCCAATTTTGCAAACCTGCAACCTCTCCGTCTCGCTTGCCGCCTTTAAAAGTTACCTGCCCGTCAAATGTTCCAACTTTATATTTGAAACTCATGTCGCCTTTCTTGTCTGGCCAAACTTTACCCATTGATCCCAATATTCCTTTCCACTCATCGTGGCTGTCATACGAGTAAACTTGATGTTTGCTGAGACTATCGAGTCCCTGTGTTTTCCATGCTTGCCCTAATAATTCTTTTCCCTTTTTTGTGTTTTCCTTTGTTACAGGATTGTCTTTATCTAAAATTTTCCCTAAATCCGCACGGCAACTTTGCAATAAAGTCGATCCAACTAATAAGATTGCTGTAAGTCTAAATAGTGTTCTTTTCATGGTGTTTTAATTTAATAAATCAAAGGTCACGCTATTCACAAACCATCATGTTGCAATTCAGCCCAATTACTAATCGATTTAGTTCAGAAACCTTATCTTGTTGCTCATTTAAAATCCAAAACTTGAAAATAAAACACCTTTCATTGGTTGTGCTATTGGCCTTATTTGTTCTCGTTTCATGCGATTCTGATCCAAAGATTGACGCGCAAGAAGGCAAAGAGGAGGCAAAAAAAGAATGCCAACTGGCATCAATGAATTTTGATTTAGGAGGAATGAAACGAAGACTGGCTTTTGATAACAAAGAGGACGGTCGGATAATTATTCAGACTATTGATAATGGGGAGGATATTGGGCAAACAATGCATTTTAATCTTCACGAAGACGGAAGAATTCAAGCCTTTTTATCTGGAACAATGATTGCCGCTTATGTATACGACGATGACAATAAACTGTTATCTATTAACGGCGAGAAAGGATTAAACACAAGAAAGTTCGAATACAATGAAAAAGGACAGATTATCAAGCAAACAACAATGTTTGGGGATAAGATAGACATGGTCCACGCCTATGAGTACGACGCGGATAGTCAACCGGCGAAAGTTTTAATTTACGACAAATACGATGAGTTGATAGAGGAAAATGTGATCCGATATGATGATAAAATTAATCCATTTAAAAACAAAGGAGCGGTAATAAACAATACGGAATTGCTTTTAGGATTTCCAGTTGGGAATCATGATCACAATGTTGTAGAAATTACACGGACTTACATGACGAATACTACTTACAAAGTTCGTGGGGCATTACGAAAGAAGGGGGATCGACAGGTGGATAGAAATTATTACAAATACGACAAAAGTGGATATCCTGTTCAAGTAGGTCGAATGAAAATGGGAAAGCAATCGATTATGACTTTAAATTACGATTGCAAGTAAAATTCACTTCTTAGTTAAACTGATCTAGATATTGTTGTGGTACTTGGAGTCCCTTTTCCTGAGCTCGATTTACATCTTTCTTTGCATTCTCCAAATCTCCTTTTAAGAAATAGCTTTTTGATCGCAGTAAATAGGGTTCACCTGACTTTGGCTCTAAGACCATTGCCCGTTCAAAATCTTTAATTGCTGCATCGTAATTTTTGATTTGAAATTGCAAGACACCTCGGTGGCGGATATACAATGGGTTGTTTGGTTCTAGTTCAATAGCTCTTGTGAACGATTTAAGCGACTGCTCCATGTTTCCATTCATCTTGTATGAGATTCCCAGGTTAAAGTGTGCTAGACTGTAAGAATTATCGTGTTTCACGGCAAGTTTAAAGTGCTCGAATGCCTTTTCTGAATTTTGATCTTGTGAATAAAGAACAGCTAAATTCAAGTGAGATTTGGCGTATGTTGGTTCCAATTTCACGGAGCGAAAATACATGTCAAAAGCTTCAAGTCGCATTCCTTCTTGCTCATACAAATAGCCTCGTTCATATAGCGATTGTGCCAAAGGACGAATCGAAATACTCACATCTAAATCTTGCTTCGCACCATCAAAATCTTTCAGCTTCAAACGATGCATACCTCTGCTCATATACGCCCATTCACTGTCCGGATAGTTCACTATTACCGACGACCAAAGGACTTCACTATTTTGCCAAACACGCGATTGTATATTGCTTTGAATAGCCAAAAACCCTAGCCAAATTATTGTCATTCCTATAACCACATATCGACCGGAAGATTGAGAGTATTTGGTGAGAAGTTTTTGAATTCCTAAGGCGATCAGAAGACATAAACCGATGTAGGGAACGTAGGTATATCTTTCGCTGCTAATGGCTTTTCCAAATGGAATAATTTGAGTGACAGGGCCAATGGTGATTAAGTAAAAGGAAAGGCCAAAGAACAATACGCGCGACGTCTTAAACCATCGATACATAAAGAACAAGAGGAAAATCAGCAAGACAATCGACCCATAGTATAGAACGCTCATTCCAGTACTTTCAGTCGTAGGAAATGGGTGAAAAATGGAAAGGTTAATGGGCACTATTGCTTTAAGTCCGTATCCAATGGTGTTGTATGAACTCATCAAAATGGATTGGCTAAACTCAATATTGGTTGACATTGAATTACTTACTTCTTGGCCATGCTGTGCAACAACGACCGCAATGATTGCGAGAATGACAAAGGGAACTTTTTCCAAAACGGTTTTAATCGTTGTTTTTCTTTCTAGCAAATAATCAACGAGCAATAAAACGATTGGAAGTGTAAAGCCCAAACTCTTCGACAGAAGCGATACTGTAAAAGCAACAATGGCAATTACGTACCAAGCAACTTTATACTTCCCTTCTTTGCGGATGTAATACAAATATGTAATTATTGATATCAGGAAAAAGAAAGTGTAAAGCACATCCTTTCTCGCAGAGATCCAAGCAACAGATTCAACATGCATCGGGTGCATTCCAAACAAAAGAGCACCAATAAAAGCGACCAGTGGCGAGAACTTTAATTTTTTCAAAAGTGCAAAAACCAAAAGAACATTGACCGTATGAAAAAGGAAGTTGGTTAAGTGATATCCGAAAGCATCTGTTTCCCAGAAATAGTAATCAATGCTTAACGACAAAAGCGTAATTGGATGGTACAATCCAACCTGTTCGTTTGTTGCAAACATCTCATAAACTCCATTACTAGACAAGTCTTGAACTAGTAAATTCTGAAGTACATAGGCAGGATCATCCCAATTCACCCAATCATTTTGAAGCGTCGGAAACAGGCATGCCGTAACTACCGCTATCAACAAAAAAACAAGAGTTGAATTGGATAGTTTTAACTCAAAAGGAACGACATTATTAGAATCAGATTGCATTCAAAGTAAAAGTAAGGAAATATAATTGTTAAGCTTTGAATGAGAAAGCGAGGCATTTTTCTATGACCCAAGAGAGCACTTAATTCCAGTTAAAAAAGACATCGCTTTTAATTGATTCGCTGAATACCTCTCTCAATTTCTTCAGTTTTTCAATTGCATTTTTATCACCAGCAGTCGCTTTTGCCTTGACTTTATAGTATTCAGACATTGTTTCTCCGAATAAGTCATGATCCAATTTGGACTTGATGTCAGCGATTTTCGCATTGATTTCAATCAGGAAATGCTCGATCTCACCGAGTTCCTTAGCTTCCTCGTCGGAGATCTGTTCGTTTTTCATCAATTCGATATACCGGGGCAAGATTTCGCTTAGAATAAGATTGAATTGATCTAATTCTTTATTTAACAGTCTTTTATGTTTTTCAAATGCCATGATTGCTGTTGTAAGTTATGAAATTTTATTATCGAAATCAATACCCGATTAAAAATTAACATTTGACTAAAGTGCGTACTTTTGGCACATGGCAGGTATTTATATTCATATTCCTTTTTGCAAACAAAAGTGCACGTATTGCGATTTTCATTTCAGCACAACCTTTGAAGAGTACCGCCAAAAAATGATTGAATCAATTGCGAATGAATTGGTTGAAAGGAAAGATTATGTCGAAAACAAAGGAATTAAAACCATCTATTTTGGAGGGGGAACACCGAGTCTTTTGGACCAAAATGAACTGCAAATCATACTAAATGCGATTTATCAGAACTTTGATGTTGAAGAAGGGATAGAAATTTCACTTGAAGCAAATCCCGATGACATTACGGATGAAAAATTAGAACATTGGACAGCCGTCGGAATTAATCGATTGAGTATCGGATTGCAATCCTTTAAAACCGAAGATCTTGAATGGATGAACCGAGCGCACACCGTCGATGAAGCCTTGACCTGTGTTCGAAAAGCACAAGAAGCGGGGATTTCAAACCTTACCGTGGATTTAATTTATGGTCTTCCAAACCTGAGTCTAGACGAATGGAAATCACATATTCAACAGGTTCTTGACTTTGGAGTACCGCATGTCTCGGCCTATTGCTTGACGGTTGAAGAAAACACAGCATTGAATAGTTTGGTGAAGAAAGGAAAAATTGTCGTCGCCGATGACGATCAGCAAAGCGATCAGTTTAAACTTCTCGTTTCGATTTTAGAAGAAAATGGATTTGATCAATACGAAATTTCTAATTTTTCGAAAGCAGGATTTGAATCCAAGCACAATTCGAATTATTGGAAAGGCGAGTGGTATTTGGGCGTAGGTCCTTCTGCGCACTCATTCAATGGTTTATCGCGCGCTTGGAACGTCGCGAATAACAGAAAATACCTAGCTGCAATTGAGAAAGGAGAGAACCATTTGGAAACAGAAATTCTTTCATCTGAAAACCAATTCAATGAATACCTATTAACCGGGTTGAGAACTGCTTACGGAGTTGATCTTCAAAAGTTAAAAAAAATAGTACCGCTAAACGGTTTGTTTACAGCTAATTGCGACAATTTCATCAAGGAGGGTTGGATGGTAAGTACAGACAATGTTTTAATCCTCACCAAGGAAGGAAGATTAAAGGCAGATTATATTGCTTCAGAACTCTTTATTGTTGATTAAGAGGATTCATTCAGAATAGGTATTTTAGCGATATCAAAAAACTATACCTATGCGTAAATGTCTCACTATTTTTATACTTCTTGTGTCCACAGTTTCAATGGCACAGGAAAAGAAAATCATTGATTATACGATATTTGATGACTGGAAATCGTTGAAAGGCGCAAGAATGTCGAACGATGGAAAATACATTTCGTATGAGGTGAACCCGCATAAAGGGGATGGGTATTTATTCATTTACAACACCGTGTCAAAAAAATTGGATTCAATTCCGAGAGGAAATGGTGCTTCGTTTTCTGGTGGCAGCGGATATTTGGCTTTTAAAATTGAACCAGGGTATGATACTTTGAGAACCTGCGAATTGGATAAGGTTAATAAAAAGAAGTGGCCAAAAGATTCACTAGGGATTTACCTTTTGGAAAGTGACTCACTGATTAAAATGCCAAAAATTGAAAGCTTCACATTGAATGATGAAAATGATTGGGCCGCATTAATGTTTGAGCACAATAAGATTGAAGAACCAAAAAAGAAAAAGCGCTTTTGCAAAAAGAAACGCCCGAAACCGTATACATCAAACGGTCATGCTGTTCAAATGTTTCATCCAAATCAATCTAAAAAAATTGAGTTCAAGGATGTCAAAGGTTTAGAAGTTTCTGAAAATGGTGAGCTTATCGCAATGACAATTCATCAAAAAATAGATGAAGATTCAATACACCTTCAGATCTTCAATACCACAAATGAAAGTTCGTGGATAGCGCCTAACAAGTTCAAAGACCTTCAAAAACTAACCTTCGATGATCAAGGAACCAGATTGGCTTATTTGGCCTCTAAGGATACTGCAAAAGTGAAAGTTTATAGTTTGGCCGTTATGGATTGTGTGGCCAAAACAGATCGTTTTATTGCAGACACGAACAGCACGTTCATTCCTAAATTGGATGCCGTTTCAATTCACTATTCACCAAAATTTTCCAAAGATGGGAGTCTGCTGTATTTCGGAGTCGCTGATATTAAATTTGAAGAACCGAAAGACACATTGCTTGATTCTGAAAAGGTGAAGCTTGATTTATGGCACTATCAAGACAAGCGATTGCAACCACAACAATTGCTGGAAATGAAGTACGACGAGAAACGCTCGGATTTATATGTTTATCATTTTGAAAACTCCAATGCTGTTCGGTTATCGGACGACACGTTAGAAGTTCGGTCTCAATGGAATTTGAAAGGAAAGTATTTGCTTGGAACCAGCACAGAGCGGTATGCACATACGTACAATTGGGTTTCACCTCGTCCTCAAGATTATTACAGAATCGATATTGAAACAGGAAAGGCGGAATTACTTCAGGCCGCAAGCAAGTTCGGAATTGAACTTTCACCGTCTGGGTTGAAGTACACTTATTACGATATTGATAAAGCAGCCTATTTTGTTGTGGATACCGAGAAGTCAACGGAAGAGTGTATGACATGTGATTCTAAAGACATCACTTGGACTTCTGACATGAACGGAATGCCAATGGACGCATATCCAAAAGGTGAGCTTGGATGGAACGCTGAAGAGTCTGAAGTTTATATTCAATCCGAATTTGACATCTGGTCATACGAATTAGGTAACCAGGAATTGATTTCGATTACAGACAGCGCTGGGATGAAGAATAAAATTAGATTCTCAATGCGGAACTGGTCGTACGATAGTGTTTATGTTCACTATGAAAATGTCTACTTGCGAGGATTTGATGAGAAAACAAAAGGAATCCACATTTACAAATTGATTGATCATGGAGATCATACGGATGTTAAAGAATTGGCTTATTTCGACGCTAAACTATATGGCGGTTTAATGCGATCTAAAAACCTTGAACGTTTCGCAATGCGTAAAATGACATTTAAGGATTATCCAGAATTGTTCACGTATACAGGAGAGTTTGAAAACCTTGAGCAAATATCAAACACAAATCCTCAGCAAAGTGAATTCAAATGGGGAACATCAGAAATTATAGATTGGGAAGCCTACGATGGAACGAAACTAGAAGGGATTTTGTACAAGCCAGAAGATTTCGATGCTTCAAAAACGTACCCTTTAATGGTTTACTTCTATGAATTGAGATCTGACAATTTGCACTCACATTACATTCCAAGACCAACGGCTTCAATTATTTTCCCTTCCGAATATACATCGGCGGGTTATGTCGTATTCATTCCAGACGTTCGCTACAAAGAAGGGCATCCAGCTCAATCGGCTTATGATTGTATTTTGAGCGGAACGGATCGCGTATTGGAGCTTTTACCAAATGTTGATTCAAACCGAATGGCCTTACAAGGTCAATCTTGGGGAGGTTATCAGGTTGCCCAGCTCGTTACAATGACGGATAGATATGCTGCTGCAATGGCAGGTGCTCCGGTTACAAATATGTTCTCAGCGTATGGAGGAATTCGATGGGGAAGTGGTTATAACCGCCAATTCCAATACGAAAGAACACAAAGTAGAATTGGATATACGATTTGGGAAAAACCAGAATTGTACGTTGAGAATTCACCACAATTTCATCTTCCGAACGTAACCACACCTTTATTGATCATGCACAACGACGGTGACGGAGCAGTTCCATGGTACCAGGGAATTGAACTGTTTACAGGATTGAAAAGACTTGACAAGCCAACTTGGTTATTGAACTATAATGGTGATGGTCACAACCTAATGAAAAATGCGAACCGAATTGATTTGAGCATTCGAATGCGTCAATTCTTTGATCATTATCTATTGGATGAAAAAGCACCACAGTGGCTAACGGACGGAATCCCAGCAGTAAAAAAAGGAAAAGAATTAAGATACGATTAACAACTCTTTTTGTAGTAAGAAAATAGATGTATATTATCGGTGAATAATGGGAAAATCTAGAGATGACATACCGCATACTGGCTTAAAGGGCTTTACGAAACATTGGAAACATGACGTTGTTGCAGCGATCTCTGTTTCCCTGGTTGCACTTCCTTTGTCGCTCGCAATTGCCGTTGCTATCGGAGTTCCGCCCATCGCTGGATTAATAACAGCTGTAGTCGGGGGTGTTGTAACTACATTTTTTAGAAGTAGTAAATTGGCCATTAACGGCCCAGCAGCTGGATTGATCGGGGTTATATTTTCAGCCATTTTGGCGTTTCAAGTAGGCGGAACGACCACCATTGAGGCGTATCAATATGTTCTCGCTGCAATTATCGTTGCGGGTGGATTGCAGGTTGTAATTGGTCTTTTAAAATGGGGTAGAATTGCAGAAATATTTCCGACGACGGTTATTCATGGTATTCTCGCCTCTATTGGGATTATCATTTTTGCGAAACAGATGCACGTTGCCATGGGTACGCATTCTGACGCTGGAAACACGGTTGACATTCTGAAAGACATTATTTATAAGTTTCCAGAAATCAATCCGTACATCGCGGTAATTTCTGGAATTGGACTAATCCTTTTGATCTTCCACGCACGAATCAGTTACAAAGTATTCCACTTTATTCCTGCTCCAGTATGGGTTTTGGCTGTCTCGGTGCCAATTGTAATTCTTTACGGTCATTTGGAATCAGAGGGAACAATTCTTTTCGGAGAACAATTTCACCAACCTCAGAATTACCTTATAGACGTGGAAAGCAATTGGATGGATAACCTTCCGATCCCCGATTTTTCTAAAGCACACACTTTTACTTTTTGGGCGGCAGTAATTTCAATAACACTCTTATCAACGGTAATAACTTTGGCAGGAGCGAAAGCAGTAGACGCTTTGGATCCCTACAAGCGAAAAACGAACATGAATCGTGATCTCGTTGGAGTTGGCATCAGTAGCATGGTCTCGGGAGCTTTGGGCGGTTTACCAGTAATTACGGTAATTGTTCGGAGCACCGTTAATGTTCACAATCATGCAAAAACGAAATGGTCCAATTTTTACCATGGATTGTTTATTGCCCTCTTCGTCCTCTTCTTGATCCCAGTGATTCAACTGTTCCCGAAAGCGGCATTGGCTGCAGTTTTGGTATTTACTGGAATTAAATTGGCGTCGCCAAGACTGTTTATTGAAATCTATAAACAAGGACTGGAACAACTGGTTTTCTTGATTTCTACGGTTGTAATTACCTTGTACAGAGATCCTCTAATTGGTCTTTTGGGCGGTATGGGAATTACGTTGGTTGCACACTTATTGATTTCAAGGGTTTCAATTCCGCAGTTTATTCAAATGATTGTGAATTCAGGAACAAAAATGAAACACAATCAAGACGGCTCCTACACGCTCAAAGTGCGGGGTGTTGCCAACTTCCTTTCGATGCTCAAATTGATAGGATTACTGGATAAAATACCCGCGGGTGCAAACTTGCAAGTCGACTTGTCAAAAACAAGATTGGTTGATTTAACCTTCCAAGAAAAACTGGTCGACTTTAGAAGAGCGCATCGTTTAACCGGAGGAAAAGTTCAAATAATTGGATTGACGCAACACGTTGCTTCTTCTAATCATAAATTGGCATTAAGAAGTTTGATTCTTCCCAACCCACAAAAAACATCCCCAAGACAGCAACGAATTATGCAAATTGCACTGGACAATGGCTGGATGTATACCAAAGAGATTCAAGTTGACTCTAGTGAATTGTTAGAGTTTGATTTCTTCAATTCAAGACCGCTTGAATACAAACATAATGTTGTCGCAGGAGCATTTGCAGACACCGAAATTGACTGGGAATTAAGCGATATTGTTTTTGACGAGGGAGCCATGCTTTCGAAAGAAGTCTATAAAACAACTGTTCAACTCGTTCATTTACCAATGAAAATTCCATCGTTTGTTTTAGAGCAGGAAGGAATTTTTGATAAGCTCTTTGATCGTGTCCTTTCGTTTTCATCTTCAGATATTGATTTCCCAGAAGCGCCATTTTTCTCTAAAAAGATGCGATTGAGAGGTGAAGATGAAGGTGCAATTCGAGCTTTGTTCACTCAAGACTTATTGGCCTTCTTTGAAAGCGAAGAAATCTACCATATTGAATGTAATGGCCGAGCACTACTTATCTTTAAGTCGCTTCGGATTGCCAATACAAGTGAAATCAAGAACATGGTGCGATTCACAGAAGAGCTCGTTAAAAAAATTAATAAATGATTTTAAGAATTGGCCTGGTCCTTTTACTTGTAGCAATAGCATATTTGAGCTTGACTCCTTCCACTTCGGTTTCTGTTGGAAATGATAAAGTTGGGCACTTCATGGCTTACGGAACTTTAATGATTAGTGTCGGCTTGGTGACTTTGCCTAAAATGAAGCACTTTCGAAACGGGATTATTTTTGCCATTTGCTACGGAATGTTAATGGAAATAGGGCAGTATTTTGTGCCAGGAAGAACGTTTTCAATGTACGATATGGTTGCCAATGTTTCGGGTGTTGGTTTGGGGGTTTTAATCTCATTTCTGTTCGGAAAGAGCATTCAAAATCGCCTTAAGAAATGGAAATTAATTTAGGTACTTTTACAGCTCAATCTTTTGACTAATGGAGAAACTTCAGAACTTTATTGATGGTAAGTATTGCGACCCAGTTGGAGGTCAATACATTGATAACTATGAGCCCGCTTCGGGAAAAGTGTACAGCCTTATTCCGAATTCTGACGCTCAAGATGTTGAGTTGGCGGTGAAAGCGGCTGAAAAAGCATATCCTGTTTGGTCAAAAATGAGCATTGAGAAAAGAAGCGCCATTATGGTGAAGCTTTCGCAAGGGATTGAGGCAAGAATGGACGAGTTTGTTCAAGCTGAATCGCGCGACAATGGAAAGCCTGTTTCGCTTGCAGAACATGTTGATATTCCAAGAGCGGTTTCGAATTTTCATTTCTTCGGAACGGCAATTTTGCACTATGCTTCGGAGTCACACAATATGGAAGGCGTTGGCGTTAATTATACCTTGAGAAAACCACTTGGAATTGTGGGTTGTATTTCTCCTTGGAACTTGCCTCTGTATCTTTTTTCTTGGAAAATTGCTCCGGCTTTGGCCGCAGGAAATTGCGTTATTGCAAAACCATCTGAAGTAACACCATACACGGCTTACTTGCTAGGTAAAGTGGCCAAAGAAGCGGGAATGCCCGACGGTGTTTTGAATATTCTTCACGGAGAAGGCGGAGGCGCTGGCGATGCAATTGTGAAGCATACAAAAATTAAAGCAATTTCTTTTACAGGAGGAACGACAACGGGAGAATACATCGCTCGAACTGCCGCTCCAATGTTTAAGAAACTTTCCCTTGAATTGGGAGGGAAGAATCCTAATATCATTTTTGCGGATTGTGATTTCAAAGAAATGTTGAGTACAACGCTTCGTTCGTCGTTTGCGAATCAAGGACAAATTTGTCTTTGTGGCTCTCGAATTTTTGTTGAGCGATCAATCTATGACAAGTTCAAGGAAGAGTTCGTTAAACGCGTTGAGAATACTGTTGTCGCACATCCTTCGAACCCGAACGCAAAGTTGGGAGCGGTTGTTTCAAAACCCCACATGGAAAAAGTGCTTTCTTATGTTGAACTCGCCAAAGAAGAGGGCGGAACGGTTTTAACAGGTGGAAAGCGCGTAATTGTTGAGGGATACGAGGAGGGATACTATTTACGTCCTACCGTGATTGAAGGCTTGGCTTATGATTGCAGAACGAACCAAGAAGAGATTTTTGGGCCTGTCGTTACAATTACACCTTTCGATACGGAGGAAGAAGCGCTGATGATGGCGAATTCAACGCAATACGGTTTGAGCGCTACCTTGTGGACGTCTAATCTGAAAAGAGCGCATCGAATGGCCAATGAAATTGATGCTGGAATCGTTTGGATCAACGCATGGTTGGTTCGTGATCTTAGAACACCATTTGGAGGCGTTAAGGCTTCTGGTGTTGGAAGAGAGGGCGGTTGGGAAGCGTTGCGTTTCTTTACTGAGCCGAAAAATGTTTTTGTTAAATATTAAGCCGACGGTATTAATTTTAACCGCAAAGGGACAAATTGCCTGTGTTTTGGTTTTGTTATGGCTGAGGTAAGATCGGACTTCGGCGTGTTTGAGGATTTAAGGGACTACGATTTTGGTTCCACCACCTAACTCCACTTTCTCGTTATCCACTTCTTTGGTAGAACCTACTATTACAGTGCATTTTATTGTTGGGTCATGATAATCGATTTCGTCTCCTGAAGTTGCGTTTTTAAGATTAATCTTTTGACTGTATGGAGTCCAAACATCCGCCTTGTAAGAGATGTCGTCAGGTGCTATTCCACCGTTATCGCTGAACAGATTGTGCACTGCGTTTTCAATTGATTTATGGTGGCCGTTTAAACTAGGTGTTCCAGGCACTAGATTTCCTTCCAGTGCATTTGCTGATCCGCCCCAATTTGCATTTACCATGTGCAGACCTGTTGCATTGTTACCGTTACTTTGATTTTTGAGGATCCCCTTCCAGCCATGGTTATTCACCTTGTGCGACCCTATTCCATTTGGATCCATAGTCTCGCCCTTATTCCAAGTAACTTCGGCCTCAGTACTTTCGATCCACGTTCTCGTATCGCTATTTGGAAGTTGTACAGTTATTTCTGCCCCATCAGCACTATAACTATATTTTTGTATTATGTTGCTGTCCTTGCCTTTCGACGGGACAGGGGCTTTCCCCAGTACATTTACCAACTTTCGTTGAGCAATAGCCTCAGGTCTATTATCGACAAACTCAAAGCCCTGATTTACAATGCTTTTCTTCTGAATAGCATTATTAGCAATGGTCCCGCTTTTATTCTTTTTATTTTTACGTGCTTGTGCGTACATGTCTTAAACCTTTTTAATACGATATTATAAGCTTTCAATTATTGCTTATTGTATGAGGATAAAAAAAGAGCGATTTGTTTCCAAATCCTTCTTCATTGAAGCAAGATTCTTTCTGTTCTCATTCTTCCGTTTACTTCAACATTTACGAAATAAGCTCCGGCATCTTGGTTGCTCAAATCGATTTCCGATTGGTGCGACAATCTTTCTTGACGAAAAACAGTTCTTCCAGCCAAATCCGAAACGGTAACGTTAAATTGATCCACGCCTTGCGATGTCATGTTCACCTTAAACAATCCATTTGTTGGGTTTGGAACCAATGCAAAGTTGAAATCATTTACAAGATCCGATAAGCCAGCAGTTAAATCAATCCAATGAACTGTCACTTCGGCCCAATACGTATCGCCCAGTTCAAGAGTCACCAAATGATCTGTGTTTTCAGGAACCGTAGAAAGGTCCAATTGAAGAACGAATTGACGGTCGAAAACCGCTTCGTCGAGTCCACCGCTTGAACAAGTAACACTGCCCAATGCATCACTTTCAAACCCTTCCATATCAAAAGAAAGCCAATTCGTTGCAACGTTAGCCACATTTGCGATTTCTAAATTTTGGATATCAATCCATAAGTTATAATCGGCATCATTATCATTGTCGAAAGTCCAGCAGTTTGTGAATTCGTTTGCTTCCATATCGTTTGTCCAAATACTGAAGACAGGGTCTTGCGGCGCATTGAGACAAAATGGTGATCCACCATCACACGGGTCTGCTTTTGCTTTAAGCCGTTCAACTGTGATGGTATAAGATATTTGAGAGAATACAGTTATTGGAAAAAGTACTGCGAATAGTAATAGTGTTTTCATAGTGGATTCTTTTAGTCAGTCGATTCAAATATAGGGATATATACTTTTAAAACCAATAGCCTAAATCAAAAAGGGCAGGAAATGTTTCCTGCCCATAATCAGTTGTATGGAGAACTTATTTAGTGATTTACAACGAATTTTTTGGTGGTTGTTTCGTTGCCCAATTCATGGACAAGAAAATAATTTCCATTCGCCAATGCTCCAATGTTGATTGTGTTTCCGTTAATTTCAATTAAACTAGAAACGTCTTTTCCTGTTAAATCAACCACTTTAAGGGATTTCAATGCAACGCCGTCATTTAATTTGAGGGTGAGTATTTCATTTGCAGGGTTGGGGTACAAGGTAAAGTCCGATTGATCTTTTTCATCCAAGCCCAGCGTTCCTACAACGTGAAATCCAATATCATTGTGATCCGTGTAATCGAAATACGCAATTCCGGGATAATAATCACCGTTCCAACCGTTTGTGCTTTGATTGTATCGGATACTCTTCGTTGCATTTAGACTGTGGTTGTAGAATCCCGTCTCAAAGTTCAAGTCGTTATCATTGTAATTGTAGAAAACAAAAGCATTGATTTGATTTGTTGGAGGAGTTGCTAAATATTGATCAATTGTATCTCCAAAATTATAAGGATTTCCAGGGTAATAAGCAGCTGTGATTGCCATAATTTCATCCGGGTTCACATCAAAATTAATGGCCAGATTTAGCGCGCCTTGGCCTGTCGTCACCGTGTCAGAATTGTCCAATAGAATCGTGTATTCTTGAGCCGCTCCGATTCCTGAATTGGTTGTGTAGTCATAATCCATTGTTGCATAAGACTTCCCATTTGCCCATGGATCCTCATAAAGATTCATTGCTGATTCGCTCCAAACTTGAACTTTAATTGTATCCGGAGCAACATTTTGATGGCGGTAATACCGGTACCAAATTCGAACAGAATCTACAGTATATGGATCCGTAATGTCTATTGGAACTTGTCCTGCAATTCCCCAATTGTCAGCAGTTGGATCGAAAACTTCGCCTATTGCATGTTTCCAAACCGATCCGTACCCGCCTGAGTATTCTACTTGAACCGTAGAATCGGGGAACATGTGGTTTCTATAATAATCTACGTTGTAGCCAGCATCAACGAGCATTTGGCCGTAATTGTACCAACCTCCAACAACATCTTTTTGTTCATTTGTTGATTGTCTTTCGAATTTGATTTTGTTGGTTTGTTCCTGACTCCAACCTAAGGTTGAAAGGGTTACAAAAGCCAATAGGAGTAGCGTTGTTTTCATATGAATAATGGAATAGTGTTTAAGCTAAAGATACTATTCATTGCACACATTTTCAACTAATTAAGCTTCGCTTGATAAAATTGGTCAATAGTAGGCTAAGATATGATGGTCGTCAAAACTTTGACTTCGTTGTGAAGCGTTTTGTGGACGGGACACTTGTCTGCAATTTCTAATAAACGTGCCTTTTGCTTCTCGTCAAGGTCTCCCACAAGCCTTATAGACCGGTCTATTTGATCGATTTTACCCGTCTCTGTTGTACATAATTCACAATCCGCGGCGTGTTCTTTACTGTGTGAAAGGTGAACAAAAACTTCTTGCAGGTCCCATTTTTTGACATCTGCGTACATTCTCAATGTCATTGCTGTACAAGCTCCGATGGAGGCCAGAAGTAAATCGTATGGCGTTGGCCCAAAATTATTTCCACCGACAGATTCGGGTTCGTCTGCTCTTAAGGCATGTTTTCCAGCAATTATATCTGTTGTATATCCTTCATTTCCAATTCGAACAGATACTTGCTTTTCCGGACGTAATTCGTCGTTTTTAGAAAGGTCGATGTATTGTGTCGCCCATTCGGAAATCATGTTCCCAACGTATTGAGAGTCTTTTTTGTTCGTTAATAAATGATCCGCTCCATTCAGCGAAATAAAGCTTTTTGGGTGCATTGCATATTTGTAGATTTCCGCCGCATTTTTTATGCCCACCGTCGTGTCTTGAGGTGAATGCATGATCATTAAAGGCAAACGAAGTTTCTCAACAACTTCCGCCATTTTTCTATCTTGAAGATCATCGATGAATTGCTTTTTAATGGTGAAACTTCTTCCCCCTAAATTCACAAGGGCCTTTTGTTCCTTTTCAATTTCATCAACGCTGCTTTCGAATAAATTCTGAACGTGATCTGGAGAAGATGGTGCGCCAATTGTCGCGATTGCTTTTACCGAAGGAATTTCTGACCCTGCATAAATTACGGCAGCTCCTCCTAAGGAATGACCAATCAATAATTGTGGAGCTTCATATTCTTTCGCTAATGCATCCGCAGCGCATACTAAATCTTGAATGTTTGAAGAAAAATTAGTGTCGGCAAAATCCCCTTCACTTTCGCCCAAACCTGTAAAATCGAAACGCATTACAGCAATTCCTTTTTGGTTTAACGCCTTACTGATGTTTCGCACGGCAGTAAAATTTTTATTGCATGTAAAGCAATGAGCAAACAAGGCATATGCAGCAGGAACCTGATTTGAAGGCAATTCTATTTTTGCAGAGAGCTTCTCTCCTTTGGCATTGGTGAATGTGAATTTTTTGCTCATGTTTATTTTGCTTTTTTTCCTTAGAATAATCTTCACGTTTGACGGAGAACTGAGGCGGGACTTACATGTTAAATGGCAACCAAATTTACTTTACGTCCAAAATATATTTCCAATAAAATACGTGCAACTACCATCACGACTAATACTGGAAGTACAGATGTAACTCCGATAACCAAAACAAGTACGAATCCTAAAATATTGGTTCCGCTCAATGCAATAACCTTGAAAATTAAATTGTCTTGAAAAATGGTCAATCGTTTTTTGTGGTTGGAAATTTGGATTGCCTCGATGGAATAAAAGAGAAGCATAGAGGCTGAGGCAAAGAATACTTCTTTTGTAAGGAGAAGGTTTTCGTTTATAAAATTATGATCGGGATCTATAAAGTTTGACATCCATCCGATCATAAAAAATTGGAAAATTAAAAAGGGAGTTATTCCAATCAGCAAACTTGCCAGAGGCTGCGCTTTTTTATAAGCACTCGGTTTCTTCTTTTCGTTAATTGATCTAAATATAGAATACACAATTAAAAGTACGACGGTTTCAATCAAGTAGGAAACGAAAACCCCAAACGGCTTCCAATCAAATAAATAGCAGGCAAGTAGCATTGATATATACGACAACACAATTCCTATTTCTTTAATCCAGTTCATGTTTTATTACGTAATGTATTCAATGAATTCAGCCAGGTTTTCCCTTCTAACTAAATGAAATATAGGCCTTTATACTTTTATTTCGCATGTTGAATTTTTATGCCATTAAAGTTTGAACGGAATTTGAATTACTACTCAGACCATACCGCCAGTTCATTTCCAGAAGGGTCAATAAATTGAAACCGTTGGCCGCCAGGAAACGAAAAAATGTCTTTGGAGATTTCACCTCCTGATTTAACAACTGTATCTTTAATTAATTCAAGGTTTTGATGGTATAGAACGACCAATGCGCCATTTGTAATTTTACCGTCCGATTGTTCAAACCCACCTTGAATTCCACTGTCGGAAAAAGCGGTATAAGTTGGACCGTAATCAGTAAATGTCCAATTGAAAGCGGCGGTGTAGAATTTCTTGATTGCGTTGAGGTCTTTTGCTAGAAATTCAACGTAGTTAATGTGGTTGTCTTTTGCTTTCATTGATAAAGTTGTTTTAGAAATTCGTTTTCTGATATCAATGTAACAATTTTAATACAATGGCAGTTTAAGCTTGATTCAAATCACTATTGCATGATAGGATCATTATTAATGTTGGCAATAATTTGATCTCTATCCACAACATTAGCAATGGTATTAGTTACCCACGCGATGATTTGATTCTTTCGTGTGACACCATCGTAATTTTCGAAAATCGTGTTTATTTCATTTGCAAAAGAATCAATTGTTGGTTTGTCAAGTGGTGTTCCATTGCACCAAGTTTCCATTAGGGAAGCTCCTTCAACACCATTAACTTGTTCAGCGCGGCCCAATTGCCCAGGTGCTAATTTAATGTTTATAGTTTGCTGTTGAATATAGTCTGCCTTGCTAGCTGGATTTCCGCCTGCAGCGAGTAAACCGTAGGTACAGTAAAGGTTGTCTGCGAGGCCGTTTATTTTATTGTTCGAATCCTTTACTATATTGCTTCTACCAATTACCCTTACACTGTATTCAGCAGTCAAACCTTCTTTAATGACATCCTTTTTTACCAATTTTTCAATTGCATGCAAATGCAATGAATTTGATCTTGAGGTGAAAGCAGTAATGTTTTTTCGATCTGTACCTGGCCCTCCTAAATGATTGTTGAGTAAGTGCCCAGCAATATATTTTTTTCCAAACAAACGAGTTGCTGCCTGACTAACACTCCTAACATTCGCATTTGTGGGAGATCCGCCCGCAATATTATTTCGATTCAATCCTAAGACATAACTTGAGTTTCCCTCTACATGCGAGCTAGCCACTCCTCCTTCTGTGACTATCGTGTTATTCGTGCTTCCACCAATGACTTTGGTTAAATTATTGGGTAAAGTCGTGTTATAATCTACTTTGTTTCCTGAAAAAAGCTGCATTGTTTCATTTCCCGGATTGGAATTCTGATTGGCCTTTTCAATGGGTCGCTGTTGTGAGCTATCTTCCATTCCAAAACCTTGCACAACATCAGCCTTTTTGAAAGCCATGGAATTAATACGTGTAGAACGGTTTTTCACTTTTGATTTCTCTACTTGCTCGTACATATATTAATCTTTAAGATTGCTATTTACTATTGGTTTCTTTGCCTAAGTAGTTAGGAGTAAGAATTGGACTAAAGATCGGCAATTTGCAAGAGAATAAATTATACTTATGTTCACATTAATTGCACTTATGTTCAGGATTATAAATCCTAACTCTCAGTGGCAATAGTATTGTTAACTGTACCTCACTTTATAGTTTAATTGCACGAAACCGTTCGGGAAAGCTGTTGCTTTTGATTCGATCAGTTGAATAGCTTGATCTGTCTTCCCAAACAACGGAATCCCTTCTCCTAGTAATATGGGGGCCTTGGTTATTGTGATTTCGTCAATAAGTTGAAGTTTGAGGAATCCTTGAATTGTTGTTCCCCCATCGATATAAGCGTGTTCAAACCCTTCCGATTCGAGTTGAGCGACCAAAGCATTCAAATCACCTGAATACAATTCAATTTTCCCTTTCATGTTCGCCGGGGCTTTCTTCAAAGTAGTGCTTAAAACAACAATTCTAACCGAACCGTATGGCCATTGTTCGGGAGTTAAATTCATGTTTGAAATCACGTCCATACATTTGCGTCCCATGATCAGACAATCAACTGAAGCGAGGTAATCATTGAATCCCATATCCGCTTCATTGCCCAGATCAACCTTGGGGTTTCCTGCGGTATGAATCCAATCCACGCTACCATCACTTTTAGCGATAAAGCCATCAACGCTTGTGGCTATAAAAACAGAACATTTCATTTTTTTGTATTGGAATTTATACTGGTTTTTAATCTGCACAACTCACACAGTCAGTTTTCAAAGAAGGAGCATAGTTCGTAAAGTTGAACTAAATTATATAAATCTGAATTTTCTACGAATCGTATTTAAGCTTCACTCATTACATTTCGATTGTATCCAAAAACATCTCTTATTTACATTTGCCATCCATGGAGAGCACTTCCCCATCTATTCGACCTCGGCAGTCATCGTGCAGTTCGCAATCCAAAACTCCACTTCCTTTGCTAATGATGATATTCTCCATTGGGACATTATTCTTTACCAAATATTCCTTAAAGCTTTTTAGCCGCTTCCGTCCAACCGAATTGGATTCATTTGGATTTCTAAAGTGATAGAATTCGATACAAATCAAAGGATAACCTTCGATTATGTCTAATAATAGATCCGCTTGAAAAACGGAAAATTCTTGAGTTTCGTTCAATTCATAAATCGCATAATTTGGACCATGATTAACTAGAATCCGAATAAGCTTCAATTCAAAAAAGAAGTTGGTCGTTAGATCAGTTTGAACTTTAAATGCGCTCTCGCTTTGGAAATAGTTTCTATGTCGAGTTGTGAGTAGTAACTCATCACCAACCTGTAAATCGAAATTAATTGAAAATTTTCCCTCCTTATCAGAGAATATTCTTTGAATGGTATCCGTTCCCTTGGAAATGATTATTTCGACGTCTTTTACAACAGAGTATCCTAGAGATTCTACTTTTCCAGAGACATTAGCAGAAACAGTTTGAGTAAAAGCCAAGCTACCAATGAAACAATAAAAGAAGATTAAAATAAACTCTCGAATCATAAATTTCATCAATCCTAACCTCTATTGCGAAAATTTAAAGTCTTCCTGCCGGTTTCTTTGGCTTGGTTACAGGAGTAGGTGCAGGCTTTGTAGTCTTGCCTTTTGTTACTTGTCCTGGACGTTTTCTTTCTGTTGAATGTGCTCCTGGACGTTTGCGTTCCGTTGCAGCAGGTGCTGGTACAGCTTTTGTTTTGGGAGTGTTTACTTTCTTTTTGACAGCTGGAACTTTTTGAACTTCTTTCTTGGTAATCTTCTTTGGAAGAGTAATTTGTCCAAATGAAACGCCCGAAATAAGTAGTACAGCTATGATTGTTAATGTTTTCATCTTGAGTTCTTTGGGGGTTAAATTACGCAGTTTTTTCTTGATGAGCAAATAATCGTTAGGTGGATTTGGGCGCTGTTTTCACTTATTCGTATAGCTACCAGCATAACTCAACAGTAAACGAAGATTATTGGTGATTTTCGAATCGTAATTTTAATTACCCTAAACCTCTAACTTATAACCTCTAACTTATAACCTCTAATTAGCAACCACAACCTTCTTCGTTAAAACCGAAACCCCATCACTCACTGTAAAAAAGTACGCTCCATCAGAAACAGAACTCAAATCAACGGTCGTCATGTTGTCCTTTAATTGCATTGTTGAAATCAATCGTCCGCTCAAATCTCGTATTTCAAGATTGAAATTACCTTGAAAAGCAGCGCTCAAAGAAATGTTAATTAAGTCATTGCTTGGATTCGGATACAATTGGAAATCATCCAATGAAAGACCGTTCAATCCAGCATCGGCAGTTACGCAGAAGTTAATTGTTTCAAAAATATCAAAAGCAACGTTTTGCATGCTTCCAAAAACAAATCCTGATGCGCTTGTAATTGTATAATTGCCGTCCGTGTTACACCCCGCTTGCGAAGTTCCTTCGAGTCCATCGCCCCAATCATCAAAAATGATGAAGTCGTAACAACCAACAGCCAAACAATATTTTTCTGTAACGGTTAATTCGTTTCCATAAGCGCCAAGATCACTTGAAGATGCCGTTTGATTTCCACCAGTACCAACGGTTTGGTTTCCGCCTGAAGCAATAAGGTTAGAACCTGAATCGCTCAGTTCCCACGCCGTTTCATACCCGTAACAATCTGTTGAAATATTGATAAATGCGGCAACAGAATTGGCGAATAACGTAAAGGTTTTCGATACGGTATCATTTCCAGTATTGGTATCGAAAGTCGCATTTGGATCAGAAGTAAATGCGTTAAATGTATGAGCACCATCTGTTGAACTCATTCCTGGAAGAACAATCGTTTCAGAATCGTTTGGTCCAAGCGATCCCGTCCAATTGTAAGTAAGGTCAGTTCCGCCGTCAATGTTGTATGTCAAGGTGCATTCTGTCAAAGCGTTGTCGCCGGCATTTCTAATAGACACTTCTGGCTCAAAAGTTAGTCCGCAAATTGTAACTTCTGGATTCGCGATGGATTGCGCGCTGGCATCGTCAAATTGAGCAGTACCGTTTGGATCCCAGCCATCGACAACAAGTGCTTGACCGCAAGTCGCAGGAGCTAAATGCTCACTAACGCCTAAGTCCCAAGAAACGCCAAGTCGACCAAAATAATCGTAAAGTTGATTTGGTCCCGTTCCCGCACAACCTGCCTGTCCGCCAAAAAGTTGACCGACAATTCTGTGGTTTTGATCAAACAAAGGGCTTCCAGACGACCCGCCTTGTGTTGTTCCAAATTCCCAATCTGCAACCCACCAAACCTGTGCGCCTCCTCCAACACTGTGAAATGGAGAATCTTCTTCGCGCGCAATTTTCATCACATCACCGACAGGATGATGGATACAAGTGGCTTCCGTAATAATTGCATTTTCGTCATGGTTCCATCCTGCGTAAAACAAATTCCAAGCAGTAGCATCTGCCAAAGTCATGTTGTCCGCCTCCAACAAAAGAAAGTCAGATTCTGTTCCGTTTGTAAGCACTGTTCCTCCATTTGCTGTTTGATCAAAAGGCGCGCCCGGGTCTGTACTTCCAAGAACCGATGCGCAAGACTCCGTTCCCGGAGGACTTGCCCAATTGAATCGAAAAGACCAAGTTGTGGCTCCAGAAGACAAACAATGATTTGCAGTTAAAATTAATGGACGACCGTCTTCGCAAGTGTTGTTAATCAAAGCTCCGCTGCAAATCCCGTTTCCGTTTACAACAATCATAGCGGCAGATCGGGCTTCGTTTTCCCATCCATTACCAAGTGGGCAATTAACGTCATAATGGCAATCTCCAGAATCGTTAATGCCTTTTTCCAATTGATCTTGAATTATTCCAATGCTTCGGTACCCATGAATCACATTCGAGATTGTAAAATGCCCTTGATTTTTAACAGCAAGTGGTTCAACGTACTCAACAATGATATCATCTCCTAGAACCAATTCGGTGCTCAATAAACCGTCTTCCCGATTGTTCCTTGAAGTATATGCTCCAACACGATTGGTTTGATCTGTATCGTAAAGATAGAGGTAGGCGCCTTCAGGAATAAATAAATTGGAAAGAATTAGATTGATTGAAAGCGCATTTACACACTTTATTTCGGTTCTCCAAACCCGATCACCATTAGGCAATTCATTCCAACTGTTTGAAAAGTCTTTTAGACGAATATTCGTTTCAAATTTGTGTCCAAACCTCCAAGGAGCATCTTTTACAGCATCGTTCAGAATGTCTTCCGCTTCAATCGTTTTTAAGTCAATTTTCGGCATTATTTGAACTGCATCTATTGTCTTAAAACTTGATTGGTCTAACCATCCCAAAGGCCCACCAAGATCTGTCACTTGTCCGAAGGCAACCCCAGAAAGGAATAAAACAGATACTAATTGTAGAATACGATTCGTCATAATTATTTTCGAATATTATTTAGTTCTTTTAATACTACAGCCTCTTGGCGCCGTAGAATTTTCTTCAATTGTTTTGCCTTCCGCTAGATTCGCAATGGCGTTGTATAAATAAGTCGTTAATTCCGTTTTCTTCGTGTCCCAAGAATTGTCAATAGAGCCCTTGTAGACCAATTTTTTATCCTTGTCGAGGATAAATGCATGTGGCGTTGTCTTCGCACCAAAGGCATCAGCCAACTTTGAATCGGTGTCTACAACATAAGGCATTGTATATCCTTTATCCTCAGCGTGTTTCTTCATTTCAACCTGAGAGTCAACCCCCGTTCTTTTTGCCTCATTTGAGTTAATGAGAACAACGCCTATATTATTCTCTTGGGCCGTTTTGTAGATTTCGTTGTATTGTTTTTCCCAACCTTCAAAACCATCGCTACCCACAACAAAAGGACATGTATTGCACGAGAAGATTACAATTAATCCATTTTTCTGCGTCAATTTATCCAAGTTGTAACTGTTTCCATCTACTCCCGTTAAGTTTGTAGATGTCATTGGAGCCTTTTTGCCGATCTTTAAATCTTTGCCTCCCTTTACTTGAGACGATTGAAAAAGAAGCATGGTTGGAACCATTAATAGAGCGATTATTACTGCTTTACTTATATTACTTTTTGAAATTGATTTCATAACCTATATTTTTAGCACGATGATTGATGTAATAATTATCCACAAAATACAAAAACATGAAGAGATTAGTACTGTTGTTCGTTCTTTCAATTTCAATGATGTCACTCGCTCAAGAGGTTGAAATCGAAGCAAAGAGATTCCCATATTATGATGTGATTGAATGGAAAGGCCAAGGAGCAATTCTATTGAGTAAAGATCCAGGGACAACAACGAGAAAGGTCGACATGGTGCTCGCAGGAGATCA
The DNA here is from genome assembly GCA_047630755.1 of Crocinitomicaceae bacterium. Lineage (GTDB taxonomy): Bacteria > Bacteroidota > Bacteroidia > Flavobacteriales_D > Crocinitomicaceae > UBA4466. Next base: position 140,463 of record JBLHYG010000006.1, read on the forward strand.
GGAATCAAGTATCTGGGATGAATCTTTCACGCCAAAAAACGAAGAGTTTTACTTCATTTCAAGTGAAAATGCCCGTTATGTTTACTTCCTCGATAATTTAGAATTGGAAAACGGAAAGGTATATTTTACGCAATTGAATTCGGCTGGAAACACGAAAAACGTAAATGTTTCAATGGTTGCCGTGGCCAAAAACCTTGGCGTTCCAAGTTGGAGCGATTTGGAATTGATTAACGTGGTTGTGACAGACAAAGCATTGGTTCATCATTTCAGATACCACGACAAGAAAGCGAAGGCAATTCGTGAATACGCAACCTTTATTACACACCACAACATGATGGTTTATGGTGCAGAATTGGGTTCAATTCCAGAAGATGATCTTAAAAATGAAAACGTGGGGAACTGGGATTATATCGGATTTACTGGAGATAAAATTTGTTTCGCCGCTCGTGGAATTAAAAACAAGCAAAACGGATGGTCGATTAAAGAATTTACCTCGAAAGCAAAATATGTTTCAGACATTTTCATCAAAGCGCCAACGGAATTTATACCGGTGGAAAACATTGGATTTGGAACAACGGGAAAATACTTTTTGGAAGAAAAACACACAGTCGACAAAGGACTTCTCACTTTCATTAATGATAAGTTTTATATGGTCGGAGGACACAGTGAAGAGAATAGCGCTGAGTTAATTTTGTACGAACGGTTTGGAGACGAATGGCAAGAATTAAACAAAATCGAACTCAGTTATTTCATTCCTAAGAAAGCACTTAAATTGGGTCTTTACCCTATGAATGAGGGGATTGGTTGCCACTTGGATCATAACGGGTACAACAAAGTAAGTATTATCACTTTTGATAAGAATGTGGAATCTGCGCACAATGCATTTACGGACCGATCAATTTACAACCCAAGTAGTGTCTTTAATACAAAGGATAAAGAAGAATTTACCGTAACTTTACCAGACGCTGTTTTGACTTTCGATACGAAACAATTGAATACTGCGGGACCTATGAAATTCGACTTGATAAAATGATTATTGGTATTTGTGGCGGAAGTGGATCGGGGAAAACAACCCTTCTCAACCGTCTTTTTCGCGAGTTTGGACATTTAAATCCAAGCGTTTTTTCAATGGACAATTACTATTTGAACATTGAAAAACAACATATTGATGAAAACGGAATTTACAACTTTGATTTGCCAACGGCGTTGGATAAAGAGAAGCTAACTTCCGACCTTCAAACGCTTGTTTCAGGAGAAGAAATAATTGTGAAGGAATACCATTTCAATTCGCCTCCAGATAAAAATGTTCTAGTAACAGTTCAACCTTCCGATTTAATTATCGTTGAAGGATTGTTCCTTTTTCACTATCCTGAAGTTCGCGAAGTGCTTGATTTTTCAATATTTATTAAGGTTGATTCTGCCGTTCAATTGGACAGACGCTTGTACAGAGATCAGGAAACGAGAGGTTATTCTCGCGAGCAAATCTTATACCAATGGGACAACCATGTAAAACCTTGCTACGAGAATTATTTATTACCTTACGAAGAGGAGGCCAGTTTTCGATTTAGAAATGACGCGTATGCTGATGAAGATTTTGCATCATTGGCCGCCGAGATTTCTGCGGAGATTGGAGCACTTAAAGTATGAGATTCAAATTCCTGAACAAATATTACCTCTTCGTTTCGGCGGTCGTTGTTACCGTGATTTTTGCATGGTATTACTTCGAAACAGTTTCTACAAACTATCAACCTTCCGTTGATTCGTTCAGAGAAAATTTTAAATTTCAAGAAGAAAAATTAGACAAGTTCCTTTCGTTCACGGCAGATGAAATAGACGAAAAGGAAATTCACAATCAATGGCTGAATCATGCCAATGGACAAGAGATCAATATTCACATTTACCGTCGTGATTCCTTAATTTATTGGAATACAAACCAAGTTCCAATTATCAGGTTTGCAGACATTCACTTTCCGGCAGATGGATTGTTAAACCTCCAAAACGGTTGGTACTTTGCCAAAACTAAAAAGGTCGGTAATTACTTTGTCTGTGCCAGTTTCTTAGTTAAGCATGATTACGCCTACGAGAACAAGCACCTGATAAACTCCTTTTCCGATGAATTGAGCCTTTCGTTTCAAGCAACGATTGGTATTGATGAAAATGAAGGTTACACAGTGAAATCGATAGACGGAAACTACGTTTGTTCCTTAATTGTCAATGAAGAACAACCGATAGAATCCAACGAATCCATCCTCTTATTTTTATTGCTTTTCGGAACAATTGTATTGTGGTTGTTAGCTGTTGCGCGTTTCCAGAAAAGTGTAAAACACAAATGGAGTTGGACAATTCCAGTTTCAATTGTTGTTCTTAGAATTCTATCAATCCAATTTGTTTGGTTTGATTTCTTAAGCGAGACGGAAGGGTTCGATCCAAGTCTTTATGGGGTAAACCAATGGTTTCCAAATTTTTTCGAGTACCTTATCAATAGTACCGTTTTGGTCTATTTGTTGTTTGAAATTCGTCAACGGATTCCGAAAATTAAACACGGGTTTTTGGCAAAAGTCTTTGCCATTACTCTTGCAATTGTGTCTATTCTACCGTGGCCGCTCATTGTATTTTTCACCCAAGGCCTAATAGAAGATTCTTCCATTCCACTGGTTATTGATCAACTTTTTTCGTTAAATATTTACTCTGTTCTCGCGATAACAAGTGTTGGTGTTTTGTTCTATGCGTATTTCCATTATTTGCGCATAATTCTGGAGTTTTGTAAAAAACAATCCATCCTTGGTTCTCAATTGGCTGTAATTTGTTTTGCTGTTAGTTGTGTTTACTTCCTGTATGAGATCAACTATGGCTACCAGCTCTTTTTCGCAGCTGTATTCCCAATGTTCTTTTATGGAATAGGCATGTATACGGTTTATAGAAACAAGGCAACGCATCGATTGGGAACAGGTTTAATTTTACTTTTTGGATTCTCATTAGTAATATCACTTACGATAGGCGAGTTTGGGAGAAGAAAAGAAAAAGGAGAAAAAGAGCTTTATGCAAATCAATTGGCCACTGAAAAGGACATTGTAACAGAAGTTGAGTATTCCAAAATCGCCGAAAGTTTAAAGGAAGATAAATTCCTGAAACGTTTTGTGGAATCACCGAGCTTTAAAATGAATTCCGATTTACAAGAGAATTTAGAGCGTCGTTTTTTCAACGGATTTTGGGAAGAATACGAAATGGATTTTTCAATTTATGATGAAGAACACCTCCCGTTAATTGACAAGCGAAAGTACACGACAGAGGACTACGACGGTCTTCAAAATATTATTGACAGTTCAGGAGTTAGTTCAGAGATTGATTCGAACATTTACTTCATCAGTGATTATCGAGAGCAGTTCAGTTATGTTATTCGACAAGAATTACTTGGGAATGATTCGACGAAAGCAATTTTATTTTGCACACTGAAGTCGAAAAAGATACCTGAGGAAATTGGTTTCCCGAGATTACTTATTTCAGGTCAGGCCAATGTATTCGAGACGCTTGAAATGTACTCGATCGCAAAATACCACGGCTCTCATCTGGTCACAAAATATGGTGAATTCAATTATCCATCTTCTTATTTGAAAATGGTGCCTGACGTAACAATGGAAAGCGGATTCTTCAATCATGATGATTTTAACCACTACGTTTTAAGCAAACCTTCAGGCGATATAATTGTACTTTCAAGTAAGATCCCAACCAGTCTGGATATTCTTACTTCGTTCTCTTACCTCTTTAGTTTTTATGGTTTGCTTTTGCTTCCACTTCTGTTTAGAGGAAATGCAACGGCTACCGGAAGAAGAACCTTGAACCTCGCAATGAAAATTCAAATTGTACTAATTTCATTAGTCTTTTTATCCCTTTTAGCCTTTGGGTGGGGTAGTGGAATTTTCGTTAGCAATCAATACAATCATTACACGAATGATGTAATTCGAGAAAAATTAAATTCTGTTGAAACTGAAGTTGGTGCCAAACTGGGCGATTATGACGAGCTATCCATTATTGAAAATGGGAACTTTGCGCAGTTCTACTTACAGAAATTCTCTCGTGTCTTCTTTACGGACATTAACTTGTATGACGCCAATGGCTACTTGCTTGCCACATCTCGGCCAAAAGTATTTAATCAAGGATTGATCAGTGAGCAAATGGATCCTGAGGCGTATCAAAACATGAAGTACGGACAAAAGAGTGAATATGTCCACCATGAAAACATTGGGCGTTTGAATTATTCTTCTGCCTATCAGCCATTTTACAATAACGAGGGCAAAAGGCTTGCCTTTATCAACCTTCAGCATTTTGGACAGCAAAGCGAATTTGAAAATCAGATACAGAAGTTCTTGGTGGCGATTATCAACGTGTTTATCCTGCTTTTGGCAGTATCTATTATTCTTGCAATTTTTATCTCAAACTGGCTTACGGCTCCATTGCGATTGCTTCAAGAAAGTTTCGCTGCCGTTCGATTTGGGACACATAACGAACCGATCTTTTACAATAAGGAAGATGAAATTGGATCGTTGGTTAAGGATTACAATAAGAAGTTAGAAGAGTTAGAATTCGCAGCGCAGCAACTGGCAAGAAGTGAGAGAGAATCGGCTTGGCGTGAAATGGCAAAACAAGTGGCCCATGAGATTAAAAACCCTTTGACACCAATGAAGCTGAGCGTTCAGCAACTGCAAAGAACATACAATCCTGACGACCCAAAAAGTGGCGACAAACTTCAAAAGGTTGCAAATTCCATCGTTGAACAGATCGACGCGTTGACGAAAATCGCGAATGAATTTTCATCCTTCGCTAAAATGCCAATTCCAAGAGAGGAACGGCTCGAACTAATTTCTTTAGTCAAAAGAGTGAGGGAAGTGTTTACAGTAGATGCCGGATCAGAAATCACGGTTCATTCTGATCAACATGAGATTTTCATTAAGGCCGACAAAGATCAAATAATACGGGTGTTTAACAATCTAATTAAGAACGCTACGCAGGCAATTCCACAGGATCAAGAAGGAAAAATAACGATTGATTTGAAATTGGAATCAGGGTCGGTTTTAGTGACAATAACTGACAACGGTGTTGGAATTGAGAAATCAAAGCTTGGAAAAATCTTCGTTCCTTACTTTACAACGAAAAGTAATGGAACCGGTCTAGGCTTAGCGATGGTGAAACAAATTGTAGAGAACCATCACGGTTCAATCGACTTTGATACTATTGAAGGAAAGGGTACGACTTTCTTTATTAAATTGCCATTAACGCTTTAATTATAGAGTTTGCTGCCTGTTTTTTAACCGCACAGACGCAAAAGGCACTATTTAAATGGTATTGTTTGTATCACAATTGTTTGAATGGTTTTGCTTTTTAAGCGTAATAAGAAAGTGCATCGCAACTGAATTCAAATAGTAGTAAAGTTATACAGAGTGACGGTTTGGCAGCATCAATGCTCAAGCACATAATTTAACATAGTTGAATTGTAGCGCCCAAACAAATTCCTTCAATAGTGCTAAGACTGAAAGACGACTAATGCCTCTGCGGTTACAAAATAAACACAGCACTCTGCGAAACCACTCAACATGCAAACACAGCAAAAAATTACCCATTGCTGATTTAATCTTCACAACAAAAAGCCCTTATCCGAAGACAAGGGCTTTCCTGAACCTTAACTTAAAACTTACTTAAGCAATTATATAGTAAGCAATAAACAAGAAGTTAATTATCGTTGCAATTATCCCTGACGTCATGATGTATTTCATTGGCGACACAGCAAGTAACAAACTCAATGTTGTCATTGTTGGAATAATTATTAATATCAATGCAATTGTTGATTGAACAGCTCCCATTCCTACCGCAATACCACCAGTTATACCGACAATCATTAAAATCAATGAAATTAAACCGAAACGGTTAAACTCCGTATTCTTAGAAAGAATTTGTTCGCCTGATGCTGATCCTTGTTCTAGATTCTGTTCCATGTGAAATCTGTTTTGTTTATTACAAATTTCGATCATTTTTAAGCTATTAAATATGATAGGGGTTTAGCATAAAAAGTGATTTATATCATGTTTTGATGTTTTAAATACGAGTTTTAGCATTCATAGAGTGTTGATTGCTTCTGATCACTGTTTAACGGATTTAGCTGTGAATTCACTATATTTAACCAACTAAAACTAGAATTATGAACACTCAACTCCTCAGAGTCTCCTTATTTGGGGCACTCCTCCTTTGTACTATGTCCACATTTGGGCAAAACACCAAAAAGATCAATCTTGACGCTAAAGAAGTGACAACAAGTCAACTGGCTGGGCTTGGCGACTTTCAAGTTAACGCTACAGAGGCGAAAATCTATCAAATGGATGTTCAGTCGTTGTACGAACAGCTTGAAGGAGTTGCACATCGAGAAGTAGCCGGAAGTGGCTTTACAGCAGAACTAAATTTCCCACATCCTGATGGAACGGTGAATACATATTACGCTAAAGCAAACAATACGATGCACCCAGATTTGGCATCTCGCTATTCTTTGATTAAATCGTTTGATGCGAATGGAGTTAATGGTGAATTTGTGAAGTGGGACATTACCCAGCACGGTTTTCATGCTATGATCATTCGCCCTGGAAAAGGAACAATCTACATTGATCCAATTATTAAAGGAAATTCGGAATATTACCTGGTCTATTTAAAAGAGAACTTTATTTCAGACAAACAGAAAAATTGCGAATTTAATAGTGATTTAGAGATCTTGAAAACAGCTAATGGAGGAGCGTCAGATGTTCAGAAAACATTTGGAACGTGTGAATTGAGAACATATAGAATGGCAATTGCTGCAACTGGAGAGTATACAATTTTCCATGGAGGTTCCGTAGCGGATGCTTTGGCTGCTCAAGTAACAACAATGAACAGAGTGAACGGAATCTATGAAACAGACATGGCCATCACTATGACGCTCATTGCGAATAACGATCAACTGATTTATACCTCAACGGGAGGTGACCCTTATACAAATGGAAACGCTGGAGCAATGATTGGAGAAAACCAAGCCAATGTAAATTCAGTAATCGGATCTGCGAATTACGATATTGGACATGTTTTCGGAACAAACAGCGGTGGACTTGCAGGGCTTGGCGTTGTTTGTAGTAACAGTAAAGCATCTGGAGTAACTGGAAGTTCTGCTCCTATCGGCGATTCATTTGATGTTGATTATGTTGCTCACGAAGTTGGACATCAATTTGGTGCAAATCACACATTCAACAATTCATGTAGCGGAAATAGAAACAACTCAACTGCAATGGAACCAGGAAGTGGCTCGTCAATTATGGCCTATGCTGGTATCTGTTCGCCGGATGTACAAAACAACAGTGACGATCACTTTCACGGCATTAGCTTGGAAGAAATCGGGATTGAAATTTTGAGTAATGGACATCAATGTGAGACGATTACTCCTTTGGCAAATATTGCGCCTACAGTAGTCTCTACAAATGGAGGAGCAACTATTCCTGGAGGAACGCCATTCGCATTAACGGCGGTTGTAACGGATCCTGATGGCGACCCTATTACATACAACTGGGAACAAATGGACAACGGAATTAGCACACAACCTCCTGTGGCATCATCGAACAATGGGCCAAACTTTAGAAGTTATCCATCGAATACGGATCCAACGCGTTATTTTCCAAGATTACAGGCGATAAAAAACAATGGCCCATTTACTTGGGAGAGACTTTCTGATGTTTCCAGAACAATGAACTTCAGAGTTTCAGTGAGGGATAATTCACCGGGGCCTGGCGGATGTAATGATCATGATGACGTAAGTGTTACAGTAGACGGTAACTCTGGACCATTTGTAGTTTTGTACCCTTCAGTATTGGGGATAATCTGGACAGGCGGAACCAACCAAACAGTGACTTGGGATGTTGCCAACACAGATGGCGCGCCCGTTAATTGTTCTAATGTAGATATCTTTTTATCTACCGATAATGGCGTAACATATTCAACTCAAGTAGCATCGGGTGTACCAAACGACGGTTCGGAAACGATCGTTGTGCCTAACGTGTCCGCAATGGCTTGCAGAATTATGGTCATGAGTCAATCGGGAACATTTTTTGATATTTCCGATAAACGATTTGAAATCCAATTTGGATTCGCTGGACTAGAAGAAACAGTGAATGAATCCGTAGCGATTTATCCGAACCCAACGTCTGGTGATGTAGCTATTTCATGGGAAGAAGACGTTCAATTTATTGAAATCACGGATGCTACAGGAAAACTGTTAGACCATGTCAATGTAGAAAATCTGAATGAAACGCTTGTTGATCTTTCAAGCTATAGCAATGGCGTATATTTCGTTCATGTCAACAGCACAGATGGGCGAACTGTGTATAATCTTGTAAAACAATAAACCAAAATAATTTCCCTGTACCTACTACCGCATAGTATAAACCAAAAGCTAAAATTATGTACAAAAAACTGCTCAGACTTGCTTTAAGTCTTGTGTTTTTGTGGATTGCTTTACCAGCAGTTTCACAGAACATTAAAAACATCGATCTCGGAATGACCGAGGCAACAAGAACTGACCTTCTTGGATTAGGTGATCCACAAATTAACGCCATTAATGGGCGGATTTATGAATTGGATGTTAATACCTTAAAAGCCGAATTAATTGGAATCTCTCACCGAGAAGTACCGCAAAGTGGATTCGTAGCTGAAGTAAATTTCCCGCATCCTGATGGAACTGTACATACGTATAGTGCGAGAGAAAACAGCACAATTGACCCTACATTGGGAGCACTTTATGATATCCATTCATATGATGCGAACGGAACAGATGGTTCGTTTGTAAAATGGGATATTACAGAACATGGTTTTCACGCCATGATCCGTAAAGCAGGTCAAAGCACAATTTTCATTGATCCAATAATCCAAGGAAACACACAGTACTATATTGTGTACTCAAAGAAAGATTTCAGAACAGATAAAGTAATGGACTGTTCATTTGACATGGATGAAAGCGCAATAAGTTCGAAAACAATACCAACGACGGGGACGATTTCTCAGTTCGGAACATGTGAATTAAGAACGTATAGACTAGCATTGTCTGCGACAGGTGAGTACACTGCTTTCCACGGTGGAACAGTTGCTGCGGCTCAAGCGGCTCAAGTAACGACCATGAATCGTGTGAATGGTGTTTACGAGAAAGACATGGCAATTACAATGACGATCATCGGAAACAATAACCTAATTGTTTATACAAACTCAGGATCAGATCCATTTACAAATGGAAACCCTGGAACAATGATTAACCAAAACCAAACCAATACGGATGCTGTAATTGGAAATGCTAACTACGATATCGGACACGTGTTTGGAACAAACAGTGGTGGATTGGCAGGACTTGGTGTTGTTTGTAATAATTCTCAAAAAGCACGAGGCGTTACAGGAAGTGGAGCGCCAATTGGTGATGCTTTCGATATTGATTACGTAGCGCATGAAATGGGGCATCAATTTGGTGCACCACATACGTTCAATAATTCATGTGGTGGAAATAGAAGTGACCCAAATGCTTTTGAGCCAGGAAGTGGATCAACTATTATGGCATATGCTGGAATTTGTCCTTCAAATGTTCAAAACAATAGTGACGATCATTTTCACGGTGGAAGTCTTGAAGATATTCATAATGAAATTATGAGTGGAGGGCATACATGTGAAGTAATTACACCATTAGCGAATATTGCTCCTACTTTAGTTTCAACAAATGGAGGAGCATTTGTTCCTGCAAGTACACCATTCGCTTTAACGGCAGTTGTAACAGACCCTAACGGTGATCCTTTAACTTACAACTGGGAACAAATGGACAACGGGATTAGTACACAACCACCCGTAGCAACTTCGACAATAGGACCTAACTTTAGAAGTAATTCATCTTTGTCTAGTCCTACTAGACATTTCCCGAATTTGACTGATTTAGCAAATGGAGGACCTTTTACGTGGGAGGTTTTATCATCTGTATCTAGAACAATGAATTTCAGAGTAACAGTTAGGGATAACGCTCCTGGACCTGGAGGTTGTAATGATCACACAGATGTGACTGTAACTGTTGATGGTAACTCAGGGCCTTTTGTTGTGATGTATCCATCTAATACAGGAATTGTATGGGCGGGAGCTACAACTGAAACAGTAACTTGGTCTGTTGCGGGATCTGATCTTGCACCAGTGAATTGCACTAACGTTGATATCCTTTTATCGACTGATGGAGGATTGACATACCCAACTGTTCTTGTAGCAAACACTGCGAACGATGGTTCTCAATTGATCAATGTTCCAAATATTGCAACAACTACAGCACGAGTAATGATTGTTAGTGCCGCTGGAACCTTCTTCGATATCTCTGATAACGATTTTGAAATTACAATGGCAACCTTTGATTACACGCTTGGTTCTGCAACACCTACGGCTAGTGTTTGTCAACCGACAGATGCTGTTTATACAATTGACATTGGTTCAATCGGTGGATACAACGATCCAGTAACACTTTCAGTTATGGGTGTTCCAGCAGGAGCAACAGCAGTATTTTCAACGAACCCAGTTACGCCGGTTGGAACGAGCACATTGACTATTTCTAATACAGGTTCAGCTGCGGCAGGAACTTACGGATTAACAGTTCAAGGTGTTAGTACAAGCGGAACTAAAACAACAGATCTTAGCTTAAACATTTCAAGTGCTTCGCCATTGGCAACGACGTTAACGACTCCAGCAAACCTTGCTGTTTCTGTATCCGTGCCAACTGACTTTACTTGGGTTGCCGCACCAGGAGCAGGTATTACCTATGAAATTGACATAGCCACAGATGCTGGGTTTACAACAATTGTAGATCAAGCGACTGGGTTGGCAACAACAACATATAATTCAGCAACTCTTTTAGGAGCGACAACTTATTTCTGGAGAGTTCGATCCGTAACTGGGTGTGGAACATCAGCTTGGTCAGCGGCATGGTCGTTTACAACCAGTACGTGTAGTAACATTGCAAGTACGGATGTTGGTCAAACATCAGATGTTGCAAGTTTCACTTCGGTAATTAATATTGCAGGATCAGGAACGATATCAGATGTTAATGTTCCAATCTTTGATATGTCGCACCCTTGGATTGGTGATATTAGAGTTGAGTTGATGTCTCCATTAGGAACCGTAGTTTCATTGTTCGACCGTCCAGGTTATGCAGGTACCGGATTCGGATGTGATGGAGATGATATTGACGTTTCTTTTGATGATGGAGCGGCTTCCAATGCTGCTGCTCTTGAAGGAATGTGTGCAGGAGGAACCCCAACGATTTCGGGAGCTTTTCAATCAATAGATCCTCTTTCAGATTTTAATGGTGAATCAATCACTGGAGTTTGGACATTAACGGTTTATGATGATTACACACAAGGTGATGACGGTACATTAAATGCATGGAGTCTTGAACTTTGTACAGTACCAGTGAATTGTAATAATCCTGATGTGCCTAGTATTGCTGGATTAAACGCTGTTTGTGAAGGAAGTTCAATTACATTATCGATTGGAACTGGAAACTTAAATGACGCTGTGGATTGGAACTGGTATTCTGGTTCTTGTGGCGGAACGCTTGAAGGGTCGGGAATTACTTTAGCTGTATCTCCGTTAACATCAACGTCATACTTCGTAAGAGGTGAGGGCGGATGTGTTGTACCAGGATCTTGTGTTCAATTTGATGTGACAGTTAATCCTGTTTCAAACGAAACGGAGACGGTTCAAATATGTACAGGGCAAACGCACACGTATCCAGATGGGTCGACAGGTTCGACTTCTGAGGTGTATACAAGTACGATAACGTCATCGTTTGGTTGTGATTCAATAATTGTAACAACTCTGGATGTCGTAAGTAATTTCAATTCAACAGCAAATGCGACAATTTGTGAAGGAGATACCTACACATTCCCTGATGGAACTTCGGGTACAACAGCTCAATCGCAAACAAGTACATTATTAAGTTCGGGCGGTTGTGATAGTATCATTGTTACAACATTAGCAGTTACCACAGTTGATGTTTCAGTAACAGAAACGCTTCCGACAATTACTGCGAACGCGACCGGAGCAACCTACCAATGGGTAGATTGCGACAATGGAAACGCAATTATTCCAGGTGCGACAGGCGCTTCATACACACCAACTGCAGACGTTGGAAACTATGCGGTGATGGTAACGCAAAACGGTTGTACAGAAATGTCTCCTTGTTATTCAGTGGATCAAACGGGTATTAACGAGTTAACGTCGAATAACCTTCTTGTGTTTCCAAATCCAACTTCCGATAAAGTTTCAGTTACATGGGATGGAAGTATTAACTACATCGAAATTACAGATGTACGAGGGAGGCTATTAAATCGAGTTGAAGTTTCTGATGTAAATGAAGTTAAATTGGATGTAGCTACTTATAGATCAGGGATTTATTTACTTCGTATTGTTGGCGACAACGGCAGTACAGTGATCGATCTGATCAAGCAATAATTAGTTTAAAACTTAGAAGGCTGTCTGGTCTCGGTAAATCTGAGATTGGGACAGCCTTTCTTTTTGCGTGAATATCTGAACAAGACAAAGAGCCTTTGGGAATAAATAATATCTTTGCTATTCGACATTATTTATGGAGGACGAGAAAAAAATAGCTGTAATTGGTGGAGGTAGCTGGGCTACAGCGTTGGTGAAAATATTATGCAACAATGTATCATCAGTAAATTGGTACATGCGTAATGAGGGAGCAGTAGATCACATCTTAAAGTTCCGTCACAATCCAAAATACCTTCAATCTGTAGAGTTTGATCTTGACAAAATAAATGTCAGTACAGACCTGCAAGAAACGATCAGAATTTCTGATATCGTTATTATAGCTACGCCATCAGCGTTTTTAGTGAAATTGTTTGAAGGTTTCCCAAATGAGTTAATTGAAGGAAAACCCGTTTTTTCAGCTGTAAAAGGAATTATTCCTGAATACAACGCGATTCCAGCAAGGTTCATTCATAAAACGTTTGGAACGCCTTACGATAATATTGGAATTATCTGTGGTCCGTGTCATGCGGAAGAAGTGGCCTTGGAGCGATTGTCGTATTTAACAATTGCAAGTCAAGAAGATGAGATTGCAGAAGAGATGGCAGAGCTTTTAAGCTGTCGCTACATTAAGACAACCGTATCGGATGATTTGTTTGGAACGGAGATCTCAGCAGTACTTAAAAATGTATATTCAATCGCTTCTGGTATTTGTTCAGGGCTTGGATATGGAGATAACTTTCAATCGGTGCTAATTTCAAATGCCATTCAAGAAATTGAAAACTTGATCGATGAAATGAGTCCCATTCACAGAGACGTTAAATCATCGGCCTATTTGGGAGATTTATTGGTGACGGCTTATTCTAAGTTTTCTAGAAATAGAACGTTTGGATTTATGATCGGGAAAGGATACTCCGTTATGACTGCTCAGTTAGAAATGGATATGATTGCCGAAGGATATTATGCAACAAAAAGCGTAATGGAAATTGCAAGTAAGTTTGACGTTGAAATGCCAATTGTAGAAGCTGTTCACAACGTTCTTTACGAAAAAATTTCACCGGTGATTGAGATGAGAATCTTAAGCGATCGATTGAGTTGATTTACACCTTTTATTTATTCATTGCCATCTTCATACTATTTATGTGCTTGCTGTCACGGCAAGTCAAGAAATCTAATTCTCCATCTCACATGGTTCTGGGACTGATTCATTTTAATCCAAATAGTTATAAATAACACAAAAAGTTAATTATTTTACATTTCTTCTGTTCTTGTTTCAAGAAATTGATACATTTGCACCCGAAAAAAGAATTATCTTTCAGCAACTTATTCAAAATTAGAGTATGAAGGTCTTCAAATTTGGAGGAGCATCCGTTAAAGATGCAAATGCAGTAAAAAATGCCGCGCACATTTTGTCTTTGTACAAGGATGAAAAATTGGGTATTGTAATTTCCGCTATGGGAAAAACAACCAACGCGATGGAGAAGATCATCGATGCGTTTTGGAATAAATCTGAAGACGAATTCACAGCTTTGATTGAAGAACGCAGAGCCTACCATATCGAAATAATGGATGAATTGTTTGCGGATTCTTCTTTGCCGATCTACGAAGAAGTGAATGCTGTTTTGGATGACTTACTGGCAAAATTTGGAGGCGAAATTTCAGACAATTACGATTTTGAATACGATCAAATTGTAGGTCTCGGCGAAGTAATTTCGACAAAAATTGTATCGGCGTATTTGAGTCACATCGGAATGAAATCCAAATGGATGGACGCGCGAGAATTGATTCTTACGGACAACAAATTTAGAGAAGCCGAACTCGACTGGGACGCAACAACAAATAATTTCAAAACGAAGTTCGAACCAGAATTTGAAACATCTGATATTCTTGTAACACAAGGATTCGTTGGATCAAACAACGGCAATACGACTACTTTAGGAAGAGAGGGTTCAGATTTTACAGCAGGAATCATTGCCTATTGTTGTGATGCCGAAGATGTGACAATTTGGAAAGACGTTCCAGGAATGCTGAACGCCGATCCGAAATGGTTCGACAACACGGTTAAATTGGATCAGATTTCATTTAGAGAAGCCATTGAGCTTTCGTACTATGGAGCCTCTGTAATTCACCCAAAAACAATAAAACCGCTCCAGAATAAAGAGATTCCCTTGTTCGTTAAATCGTTCATTGATCCACACGAAGACGGAACGGTTATTCAATCATCGATGATAAGCGATCACTTAGTACCGTCGTTTATTTTCAAAATGAATCAAATATTGTTTTCATTCACTCCGAAAGATTTTTCATTCATCGTTGAAAAGAACTTGAGTGATATTTTTGACCGTTTGTCGAAAGCAAATGCGAAAATCAATTTGATGCAAAATTCGGCCTTAAACTTCTCAATTCTAGTGGACGAAGACAAAGTAAACACCGAAGAGATTTTGGATTTATTCGGAGACCATTACCACGTCAAATTCAATGAAGGATTAGAATTGGTAACGATTCGTCATTACGATCAAGCGACTTTGGATAGAGTAACGGTCGATAAAGACGTTGTTTTACAGCAAAAAACACGTGAAACGGCGCGATTGATTGTGAAGCAGAGAATAGATATTTGATCATTCGCGAGCTCCTTTTTGGACCGTTCGTTCCTCACTGTTAGATGTTAGATCGACTGTGCCTTTTAGATCTTCCGCTTTCTAATCCTAATCGTCTAAAGTCTAATCTCGAACAATCAAAGGATCGAACGATCAAACAATCAAAAAATCGACCCAAATATACCCTTTTCATGTTAGTGCAAAAACTACTGACAAACCGTATTTTTGTCGTTGAATGAGAAGATCCCTTTCCGACATATCAAATGGCAAGCAAGTCCAAGTAGTGGATGTGATGCAATCAACATTGAAAGTAAAGTTGATGGAAATGGGAATGATCAAAGGTAAATTTCTTACCGTTTTGTATCGAGCTCCATTCGGCGATCCCATTGCGATTGACGTTGACGGATACGTACTGTCATTGAGACGGGACGAAGCCCAACTTGTAGAAGTAGAACAAATCAACGCGTAGATGAAAGTTGCGTTAGTTGGAAATCCAAATACAGGGAAAAGCTCCATTTTTAACTTATTAACAGGGTTAAGACAGCACGTCGGGAATTTTCCAGGCGTCACAGTCGACCAAAAAGTTGGAAAACTACGCATTGGCGATGAAGATCATGAATTGGTTGATTTACCTGGAACGTATAGTATTTATCCAAGATCAAAAGACGAACAAGTTGTTTACAATAGCCTTTCGGATTCAACAGTAGAAAACTATCCAGATGCTGTTATTGTTGTTGTTGATGCCGCAAATTTAGAACGAAACCTGTTGCTTTTTTCTCAAGTCTACGATTTGGGAATCCCAACGTTGATGGTTCTGAACATGACCGACCTCGCAAAGAAACAAGGGAAGGTCCTGCACGTCGATAAAATTCAGGAACTCTATCCAGAAGCTTCGATTGTTGAAGCCAATGCACGAGCAGGTTTCGGAAAGAACCGAATCAAAGAGAGTTTAACAAGTTTAAAAAAGAGAACTGCATCCAATACGACACTCGCTGCATCAGATGATTTGAAAGCGCAAGAAGTGGAAACAGAAAGGCGGTTTAAATTGATACAAGAAAAACTAGAAGGTTTAGAGTCGAAGGAAGGAAAGACAAAAGAAATGAGCCGGTGGGAGAAACTGTTGGTGCATCCTGTTTTTGGATACGCCATTTTTGCATTGGTATTGATTGTGATTTTCCAATTTATCTATGCCTTTGCTTCGATTCCAATGGACCTCATTGATGGAGCATTTTCATCCTGTAGTTCATGGATTAGAGAAGTCATGCCGGAAGGAGTTTTTACAGACTTGGTCACGGAAGGAATCATTCCAGGATTGGGTGGAGTCGTGATCTTTATTCCACAAATTGCATTGCTTTTCTTCTTTATTTCCATATTGGAAGAGACGGGGTATTTAGCACGGGTCGTGTTTATCATGGACCGTTTAATGCGCCCACTTGGTCTCAATGGAAAGAGTGTCGTTCCACTAATGTCGAGTGTTGCTTGCGCAATTCCAGGCGTAATGGCAGCACGTACGATCTCCGATTGGAAAGAACGATTGATTACGATTCTTGTTGCACCGTTGATGAGTTGTAGTGCTCGAATTCCAGTATACACGCTTTTAATCGCTATCGTAATTCCCGATGAAACCGTTTTCGGATTTATGAATGTTCAAGGGCTTGTGCTTTTTGGATTGTATATGCTTGGAACCGTTTTCGCTTTAATTGTGGCCGTTGTTTTGAAATTCATAATCAGGTCGAAAGAACAAGGTTTTTTACTGCTTGAGTTGCCAGAGTACAAGTCGCCAAGATGGAAAAACGTTGGGTTAACGGTTTGGGAAAAAGTCCGAATTTTTGTTTGGGATGCCGGTAGAGTAATTCTAGCGATCTCAATTATTTTATGGGCCATGGCGAGTTATGGACCGACAGAACAAAGAGAAAATGCCGTTCGTTACGCAAAAGAAGAAGCAACGGAATTGAATTTATCCATAGAGGAAACGAGCCAGTTGGTGGAAACGGCAAAACTGGAGTCGTCTTACATTGGATATTTAGGGAAAGCAATTGAACCTGTAATTGAACCGCTTGGCTATGATTGGAAAATCGGAATCTCTTTGATAACGTCATTTGCAGCAAGAGAAGTTTTTGTTGGGTCAATGGCAACGATTTATGCGGTTGAAGATGACGGAGCGAATAATATGACCCTCGTTGAAAAAATGAAAGATCAAAAGCGTCGCGATGGAACTCCGGTTTACACACTCGCAGCAGGATCTAGTTTGATGGTGTTCTATGTGTTCGCAATGATGTGTATGGCAACATTAGCCGTTGTGAAAAGAGAAACAAAAAGTTGGAAGTGGCCGCTGATCCAAGTTGGATATATGGGTGTATTGGCGTACCTTGGGGCTTGGATAACATTTATAATTTTATCTTAATGCAAACAGTTTTAGTCGTATTGATTTTAGGCGGCGCCCTTTTCTACATGGGCCGAGAGTTCTATAAGCGCTTTTTTGCGAAAGAAGCGAATTGTGACGGCTGTGCATTCAATGAGAAGGTGGAGCAGAAGTAATTCGTAGGGCACATTCAATAGTCAACTACTGTTGTTGTTTTTCTAAGATTGCAATCAAGTCTCGAAGCGTATCCTGCGGTATTTTAGTCACGCATCGAATTGACTTTTCCCCAGATTTAATTTCGAGTAGTCCCAGGTTGTCTTCTTCATAACCAATACCCACTATTGAAAATTCCAATGCATCTACCTCGATGGTTTTGTGAGGGCCCTTAAACCAGCTATAGTTTGCTTGATATTCAATTTTTTTGTCACACAATTGAATTAATTCTGTGCCATGGGTGTTCCACAATGAGATTTTCCACATATAACCTCCTAAGAGTCCGAAAACTCCAAGCATAATAAAGTGTCCGAATTTGACTTGTTCTCCCATCACAATTGTACCAACAAATCCTGCAATTGGCAACGCAAAGAAGAGGAAGCTAAAAAAGTACATAACGGACCGCACTAAAAGAGGTGATTTCTTGACTTTCAGTGTTAATGAACTTCCCGATAACGTGTATTGGCGCATTCGTTCTTATTCCATTTCAACACCCTGAGACTTCAAGATTTTCCCTACATAAAACGCAAAGAATGCCAAGTAAGCAAAGCAAGCAGCTCCGACAACAAACGATTGTTGAATTCCAATCACTTCAGAAAGGTTTCCTTGCAATGGCGGAATAATTGCACCACCCAAAATCATCATGACTAGGAATGCAGAACCTTGAGACTGAAACTTGCCCAATCCAGCTATTGAAAGGGAGAAGATGCACGGCCACATGATTGAAAGGAAAAGTCCACCACTTAAGAAAGCATATATTGCAGTATATCCTGAGGTCAACAAACCAATTGTCATTGCAACGATTCCAAGCAGACCAAAAACACCGAGGGTAAGCGCAGGTTTATCGTTAGTAAGGTAGAACGCAACGATTTGAATAAGGACGCAGACGATGTACCAATACAAAGGTTGAACATCATAACCCGAAGCGGCTGCCAATCCAAGTACAACACCAAATGCAACTAATGGGACAATGAATCGAAGTATTTGTTTTGTCTGTTTTTTCATTTCGAAAGCATTAATCGCTCCAGCCCAACGACCGATCATTAAACTACCCCAGAACATGGCAACATACGGAGCAATTTCCGAAGCTCCCAGTCCACCGAAAGATTCTTGGTTTAA
Source organism: Crocinitomicaceae bacterium (assembly GCA_047630755.1). Classification (GTDB taxonomy): domain Bacteria; phylum Bacteroidota; class Bacteroidia; order Flavobacteriales_D; family Crocinitomicaceae; genus UBA4466. The sequence continues at coordinate 159,312 of JBLHYG010000006.1, forward strand.
AAGTTCGCCAAGGTTACTACCAATAGCAACTTCAACACCTACGTACACAAATATGGCAAGCATACCCAAAGTAAGTTGAGGGTATTGCATTGCTCCCCATCCGTCTTTTTGAGAAGCACCTCTTTTGTGCGCAAATAGAAGTCCAAATAGAATAACCAAAAGCCCTGCGGTTAACCAAGCCATTCGTCCTTGTTTAAGTGGCTTAGCCAGTATCTCGACTTCGGTGTTATTTAGAGCCATCAATTCATGTTCATCAGGGAAAACAAGTTTTAAATCAGCTTCTCGTTCGCTTGATTCTTCCTTGGATATCGCATTTGGCAGCGCATCATACTCCACATTAATTACTTCTGAAATGTCTGAATTGTGTTTTTCATAAACCTCAATTGTTTTTTGATTTTCGCTCAAATAGCTACTAAAAACGGGTGCGAAACATGCGATTAAAAGTCCCGTAATGACAAGCAATGTGACAACTGCTTTTTTTGCCTTTTCTGGTTCCTCCGCATTAATTCCAGCAGGAAGTTTTTTCGAAAATCCAAACAAAGCAGCGATTGCTAAAAACAAGACACCGACGCAAGCATAAAGAATATTTACCTTGTAAAGGTCCAAAGACTTAATCATACTGTCGTCAAGAGATGCAGCGGATCCAAAAAGAACCAATGATACAATCAATGGACCGATTGTCGTTCCCAAACTATTGATTCCCCCACCCAAGCTAATACGGTTACTTCCAGTGCTTTCGTCACCCAAAGAAATCATAAATGGATTGGCCGATGTTTGTTGCAATGAAAAGCCCAGCGCGACAATAAACAACCCAAAGAGCATTCCAGCGAACACGTTCATGTAAAGTGAAATTATCATTGCTCCTGCGCCAACCGCAGAGAAAATAAGTCCATAAACGATACTTTTCTTATATCCCCAGGAACCAACAATATCTTTTCCAGTGGAAGAGCCAACAATGAAAAGAGCCAGTGCACCGAGGTAATACGCTCCGTAAAATGCAAAATCAACCAATTGACTTTGAAATTGATCCAAATCGAAGTACGACTTACAAAAAGGAATGAAGACACTATTACCCGCAGCAATAAAGCCCCAGAAAAAGAACACCGTTGTCAACGTTGATAAGGCACTGTAATTGGTTTTTTGAACCGTTGAATCACTCATAATAGTTGTTTTGAACGAGCAAAATACGCAGAAATAAAATGGGAATTGAGTTTGAGAAAATTATTATTTACTGAGGTAATGTTAACAACCCTCAACGGTTTTTAGATCGTTTTGCTTTTGGATGTTAGACCGCTTGCGCTTTTATATAGTAGAATTTTAATGTTGGACATTGTGCCTTCTAAAATCCAATTGCGTACCTGCGTTAACACTTGTCTTCAAAAGCTTGACTTTTTCTTCAACGATTAAAAATAAAACCCAGCACAAGAAGATTCCGTCAAACTATGGCGACACACATTTATGTGAGTCTTGCGCCTAAAACCTTCTCCTTCAATAGTGTCTTAGCGTTTAAAAACAAAAAAAGCGCCCTCTCTTACAAAGGGCGCTCATGACGATTCTTTTCTCCACTTAGGTTGAAACTAACTCTATCTAAAACTGTACTTATGAAATACTTAAGCTCTCAAAAAGATGTCACTATTATTTGGCCTTAACAGACCCAATTCCTGTTTTCGTAATGTTCTTTGTCGTCGGTGCTCCTTTGTAGGAAACAGTTCCAACACCTGAAAAGTCAATTGTTAATTCTCCAATTACATTTACTTTCGTGTCGCCAACTCCAGACCGGTTCAATTTCAAATCCGTTACTTCCAAATCGTAAGCACGAACATCTCCAACACCAGAACAATTCATTTTTACTGTTTTTGCCTTACCAGATAGCTTCACATCTCCAACGCCTCCATATCTAATATCCAACCTGTCGCAATCTAATTTGAAGTTCGAATCTCCAACACCGCTAATTCTTAGTTCAAGAGAATTAAGTTTTAATGTCGATTCAGTTTTGATATCTCCCAATCCCGATCCTGAAATTTTAGAAACATCTTTCAATACAATGTGAATTTCCATTTTGGTTACCTTCTTGAAATTAGCCCTCCCATTTTTTACAGTGAGTGTGTTTCCATCGTTTGAAACCACAACGAATTCTTGAAGATTTGCATCCGTCTCAACTGTAACGCTTTCCTTTTCACCTTGACTAATCGTAACATCGAACAATCCTTCGATGTTGATTTCAGAGAACGACTTGATATTGCGAACTTGCTTCGTTACATGTCCGTCTCCTGTTACAGATTCTCTTTTCTTGTCGTCTCCATTATTTTCACAACAATCTTGATGATTTCTATTCGGTGTGCAAGGTTTTGGAGGGGAAACAATTCTTCTTGGCGTTCTTGGCGCAGGAATTATCGATGCCTCATCTCCATTAATTCCTCTACCATTAATTGGTGCCGCCATAACTGGCTGAACAGGAACGGCAGGAAATACGGGTACAATCGACGCAATAGGCGGAACCGGTGCAACTGGTTTTGGAGCTACCGGAAATTCAGGAGCTTCTAGTCGTGTCGTATCATCAAAATCAATTGAAGTTTCTTGAATTTTTGGTGGTGTTTGCTCCTCTACGAAATCGTAGGTAATAACAGGTGAAGTTTCTTTTTGTTCAGGTGGTGAACTCATAAGTGCAATCGAAACGGCGGTTACTCCAACAGTTCCTAATGTAATTCCAAATAGCATAGTTGTCTTTTTTGCAATGAATAATTTAAGCTTGCCCGCAACGCCAAGAACGCCCGCAGATGTCGCGGCAGTCGCTCCAACCCAAGTCGCAATTTCTGTAGCAGAAGTCTCAATAGGGACATTTCTAGCAGAAGTGAATAAATGATCTAAATCTTGATGTGTCATAACTCGATCTCCTTTCTTTTTTTATAAACATCTTCACTCAAATATTTGAGCAAAGCTTGTCTTCCTCGTGCAAGACGTTGTTTAATGGCCGAAACTCCAGCCTTTTGTAAGTCCGCGATTTCTGAAATTGAAAACCCAGAAATTTCGAATAAAACCAATGCTTCTCGTTGGGCTTCAGGTAAATTCGATAAGGCCTGATAAAGGGCGCTTACATCGTCGTTACGATCTGCTCTCGTAGAAACATCTTCTACAAATTGTGTTTTTGATTCTTCCCTTAAATGAAGAATTCGTTGCTTTTTGTTGGTATTTGCCAATACCCGAATACATATTCCGAACAGAAAATGAAGAAATGCTTTTGAACTTTCCAGAGAATCGAATTTTTCATACGCAATCACAATTGTGTCGTGCATCAGGTCTTTGTAATCCGTATCTCCATAAACTCTTGCACGACAGAATCGCTCAAAGTTGGAGTGCACAGGAGTGTACAATGCCATAAATTCAGTTTCTTTTTTGTTTTTAGCTTTCATCAAATAGTGTGCTCTTACTTAGTAGATGTCTTAACTCATCGAAAAGTTACATTGGTGGTAAAAGTATTTTCAAAAAAAACACCTCCCTGCTTCCAGGAAGGCGTTTATTGACATTTCTATTAAAACTCAAGTCGAAACTAACTCTATCTAAAACTGTACTTATGAAAAACCTCAGCCTCAATTAAAAATGTCAATGTCTAAAATTCTCTTCTACTCAGTAGATGTCTTAACTCTTCGAAAAGTTACACTGCAACAGCGAATATTCAAAAAACACACCTGCCTTACCGTTTACTAAGCGCTAGGGCAGGTGTTATATGACATTTTTTTTTCAATTACTCAAGTCGAAACTAACTCTACCTAAAACTGTACTTATGAAAAACTCAAGCTTTATTTAAAAATGTCAATGTCTAAAATTGTCTACCACTTATAAGATGCCTGAAACTCTAAAAAGTTACAACAGTTCTAAATTTATTATTTTCCCTCGTCTAAAAGCCTCTATTTATGGGCAACGGCGAAATAACGTTATTTACGAACTTAATTTACATGCAAGCGATATCCGCTTGAATGGACATTTTCTATTTGAACGGCCACATGCAATTGGAGGTACTTCCTCAATTTTGTAATGTAAACGTTCATACTTCTTGTCGTGAAATAGTTATCCTCACTCCAGATTCCTTTTAATGCTTTTTCTCTTGGCATAACATCGTTGAGGTATTCGCTCAACAAACGGAGCAACGCGCCTTCTTTTGGAGATAATTTCTGTTCGTTGTCTTTTGATTTCAGCAACCGCGTGCTCGCTTGATAATTGAATTGGTGAAGTTGACAAAAGAGGACCTTGAGAAAATGGATATGATGAAGCGGCTCAAGTAAAAGGAGAAATGGCTGAAGAAAACGAGAGGGTAGTTTTCCCTAATCCAAATAATGGAATATTTACGATTCAATTTGACCAACTGGAAAAGCGAAAGCCCCAGATTGAAATAGTTGATGGGCAGGGAAGGGTAGTCTTCAGGCCAGTACAAGAATGAAATTAACTTAAAAAATAGTAGGAAAGGTATTTATATAATTAAAATTACAACAAGTAAAGAGATGATTTCGAATAAAGTTATCGTTGATTAATTAAGGTAAAGGATTGATTTTAAGGAGGCCAATGTTCTATAAAAACAGCGGCTTTTTGATAAAAAAATAAATCTATTTTGGATTACTTGGGTACAAGTCTCGTTTATTTGCTTACCTTTCGGCCAGAATTTAACCGACGAATTTTATACTATGAAAATTAAAAATGTAATTATTGCAACGTTTTCAGTTGCATTGTTAGCCTCTTGTGGAGGTGCAGACATGTGTAGCTGTTTAGAAGCTGGTCTTGAAATGCAAACAGAAATCGAAGCTGCAAAAGGTGACGAAGCGAAAATCAAAGAGATCAAAGAAAGTTACGCAGGTGACGAAGAGGCTTGTGAAAAAATGCAAAAAGAGCAAGAAGCTGAGATGAAATCTATGAGCGACGAAGAGCAAAAGAAAAAGCGCGAAGAGATGATGAAAGAAATGGAAGAATGTGACGCTTACAAAGAAATGATGAAGAAATAGTCTTCACGAATCTTATAAAAAAATCCCTCTAGTTTTCTAGAGGGATTTTTTTGTGCCCTATAAATTAAAATACAATTTATAGTTATGAATTTCCCCAATGTTTTGAACTCAAAAGCAAAGTAGTTACCTAGGCAACTGTCGATTTGGCAGACTATTGACTTTGGCGTGGTATTGGTCAAGTGTCAGTCATGAGCGAAAAGAAAAAAAAAGTGTCCTTTTCATGGGCATTTAAAGAATACATCTGGCCACGTAAAGGAATGCTGGGACTTGGGTTAATCCTAATTTTAATTCAAAGTGCGGCGGGATTAGTCGCTCCATATTCCATCCGATTTTTATTTGATGACATTGTTCCAGACAAAGATATGGATGGGCTTTGGCTTCTTCTAACTGTCGTTGCATCGTCAATTTTGATTCGTTCGCTTACCTCATTTAGTCTTGCGCGATTGCTTAGTGTTCAAGCGCAACACATGATTTCACAAATGAGGGTTCAAGTCCAAACCAAGTTATTGAAACTGCCAATTGGGTTTTTTGACAACCATAAATCAGGCGCATTGGTCTCACGTGTTATGACAGACGTTGAAGGCGTTCGAAACCTTGTCGGAACTGGTTTTGTGCAGTTGATTGGAGGAACAATTACCTCAATAGCTTCCGTATACCTTTTGATCCAAATTAGCCCAATCATGACTGTGTCAGTTTTGGTTCCAATACTCTTATTTGCAGTTGTAATGTTGAAGGCATTTGGTTACGTGCGGCCTATTTTTAGAGACCGTGGAAAAATCAATGCTGAGGTTCAAGGTAGCTTGACTGAAACATTAGGCGGTGTTAGAGTGATTAAGGCGTTTAATGCTGAAAAGCAAGAGAGTAATAATTTCGCAAAGGGAGTTGATCGACTGTATCAAAATGTGAAGAAAAGCTTAACCGCTACAGCAATCATAAGCAGTTCATCTATATTTTTAATTGGGCTTGCTTCAACTGCCATTATGGGAATTGGAGGTTACTTCATGATGGGAGGCTCTATGTCAGACGGTGAATTTTTGTCATTTACTTTATTGCTTGGATTTATGCTTGCGCCAATTGTTCAGATGGGAAACATAGGAAGCCAATTGACAGAAGCAATGGCTGGCTTAGACCGTACGCAAGAATTGTTAGATATGAAGGAAGAAGATGATCCTGAAGTTCGAACGGAATTCTTGACAGACATTAAAGGAGATATTGCGTTCAATAATGTTTCGTTTAGCTACGAAGAAAGCAAGGAGGTATTGCACAATATTTCATTTGAAGCAAAACCGGGAAGCGTCACGGCCTTGGTTGGTTCGTCAGGGTCCGGTAAATCTACTATTGCAAGTCTTGTGGCAACGTTTTTAAATCCTGAATCAGGAAACATTACGATTGATTCAATTGATTTGGCTAAAGTAAACTTGAGTAGCTTCAGACAGAATCTTGCCGTAGTTCTTCAAGACGATTTCCTTTTCGAAGGTACAATTCGAGAGAACGTTGTATTCCCTAGGCCTGACGCAACAGAAGCGGAAATTCAAGAAGCAATAGAAGGAGCTTACGTAAGTGAATTCACAGATCGTTTTGAAGAGGGATTGGATACAGTTATCGGTGAAAGGGGTGTAAAATTGTCAGGGGGTCAACGCCAGAGAATTTCAATTGCACGTGCAATTCTAGCCGATCCGAAAATCATAATTCTTGATGAAGCAACATCAAATTTGGATACGGAAAGCGAGTCCTTTATTCAGAAAAGTTTGAACTTGTTAATGAAAGATAGAACAACATTCGTTATCGCCCACAGGTTGAGTACAATTCGTCAAGCAGATCAAATTTTGGTTATTGAAGAAGGAAAAATTGCTGAGTCTGGAACACACGATGAGCTGCTGGCTTCGGAAGGGCGGTACCATGAATTGCATACGTATCAGAGTAGGATTTGAGTTTTTATTATGGGAGCTTTAACAAAAATCGCAGAGCTTAGATTGCAACAAATACTTGTTTTTGTAGTGTAGGTATTGATTCCTATATAATTCTTCTATATTTAAGATTCAACAACTATCTATATGAAGCAAGCTGAACTTTATTTTGCAACGAATCGAACCCACGAAGGAGCTTCGCAGTGGTCTCCGAAGAGATATGGGAAAGAATTTAGCAATGATGGTCATGAGAACCTCCGGTTTGGTCGGTTGGATTTGGAATACGATGAGAATGAAGTCAATAAGTGTATTACCCATCAATTTAAAGATGGCAGGATAGGCGATGGTGAATCTCTTGAAGGAGTTCTTGGCAAAAAACATTCGAAAATTGTAAAGATTGAAGCGTATGAAGACCATACGAGTGAGGCCAAAGAACTTATTCCGTTTGAAAAGAATTCGTCAACGGCCTTTTTTAGAAATCTAAAGGAACAGATGATGAAGGGGGTTGATATTGTCATCTTTATTCATGGATATTCCGTGAGCTGGGAAGATGCAGTAGCATCGGCCCTGTCGTTGGAAATGATGTTGAACTCAAAACGAAAGAATAACAATAAAAAAGTCAAAGTTGTTTTGTTCAGCTGGCCATCTGACGGAAGTAAATTGCCTTGGGCCTATAGATCTGATCGAGTGGATGCGCGGGATTCTGGAAAAGCATTTGGGAGAGCCTTTCTTAAGCTCCGTGATTTTCTTGGAACATTAAAGAAGGACGCTGAAAGCGAAATGGAAAGAGAATGTGGAAGTGGAATTCATCTTTTGTGTCATTCTATGGGCAATTACGTATTGCAAAACGCAATGAAGTCGAAAATTATTGGATATGCCGAGTCAGGGAGAATTTCTCGTGTTTTTGATCAAATTTTTATGTGTGCACCAGATGTAAGAGATGATGCTTTTGAAGAGGTTGGACTTTCACGTGTTCACGAAATGGCGAGTAATGTGACTATCTACTTCAACAATGGAGATACTGCAATGCATTTTTCGGAGCGAACCAAAAATTTCGATGATCGATTGGGGCATTCTGGGAATGCACGACCGGCTTTAATTCACAATAAAGTACATCAAGTTGATTGTTCTGAAATTATTCGAGGATTTGTAGAGCACAGTTATTATCAATGGGCGACTGTGAATGAAGACATCCAACAATCGATAGATGGAGTGGCTTTTGATGATGAATCAAGGAAAAGAAAAAGAGAAGCACAAAGCCGAGAATGGAAAATGGTCTAGATTGATTTTTATCGAATTTCCTCTTCTGAAAGTTCCAAAACACCGCCTTTTTCGAGATCATTTAAATGAACTTCTGCAATACGAACGCGAACCAATCGTAAGGTTGGAAAGCCAACGGCAGCAGTCATTTTGCGAACTTGCCTGAATTTTCCCTCTGTTAAAGTTACAGACGCCCAACTCGTTGGTCCATGACGATCATCTCTAATTTTACGACCTCTTTCTGGGAAGTTCGGAACTTCATTTATGAGTCTCGATTTGCAAGGCTTTGTCAGGTACGGTTCTTTGTCCACGCTAATGGTAACACCAGTTCTTAATTGCTCTACAGCCTCTTTAGTGATGATACCGTCTACTTGAACGAAATATTCTTTTTCGATTTTTTTACTCCGGATGTGATGACTCATTTTCCCGTCGGTCGTCAACATCAATAGCCCTTCTGAATCTTCATCCAACCGACCAATTGACATCGTTCCTTTTGGAAAGTCATGCAATTGACCAAGAAGGCCTTTTTTGGCTTTGCGTTTGCCATTGTAGATAAATTGAGAAAGGAAACCGTGTGGTTTGTAAACAATAAAATGACGGTGATTTGACATTGATTAATTGGGCATCGAGCGTAGTCGAGAGGCAATTATAAGTTAACTGCTGTTTTCTTTGATGAAGCCTTAATATTCAACATCTCTTTAATTGTTTTAACGATTGCGTTCTTGTCAAAGCCACATTCTTCCCACAATTCTTCCTGAGTTCCGTGTTGGATATATGCATCTGGAATTCCCAACCGAACCACCTCAGCAGTGTATTTTTGATCTGCCATAAATTCAATAACTGCAGAACCAAATCCGCCCATCAAACAACCGTCTTCGACTGTAATAACCTTGTTGAATTTTGTGAATACTTCGTGCAACATTGTTTCATCAATTGGCTTCACGAAACGCATATCGTAATGCGCAACAGATGCACCGGAATCTTTTAATTCTTGAATTGCTTCTTGAGCAAAGTTACCAGGATGTCCAATCGTTAAAACCGCGATGTCATTTCCAGAATTGACCTTACGACCCGTTCCGACTTTGATTTCTTTCATGGCTGTCTTCCATTCCGTCATCACGCCTTTTCCGCGAGGGTAACGAATGGAAAATGGACCCATGTCTTTTAGCTGAGCCGTAAACATTAAGTTTCTTAACTCTGCTTCGTCCATCGGTGCACTCACAACCATGTTTGGAATACATCTCATGTAGGATAAATCATACGCGCCATGATGCGTTGCACCATCAGCACCTACCAATCCGCCACGATCCAAACAGAAAACAACGTTTAGGTTTTGAATGGCAACATCGTGCAACACTTGATCAAACGCCCGTTGCATGAATGTAGAATAGATGTTACAAAATGGCACCATGCCTTGCGTTGCCAATCCAGCTGAAAAGGTAACGGCATGTTGCTCTGCAATTCCAACATCGAAAGAACGATCTGGCATTGCTTCCATCATAAGGTTCAATGAACAACCAGATGGCATTGCGGGCGTAACACCCATAATATTTTTATTCTTCTCAGCCAATTCTACAATCGTATGTCCGAAAACTTCTTGATATTTTGGGGGCTGAGGAGATTTAGGAACCACCTTAACAATTTCACCAGTGTCTTTATTAAACACACCTGGAGCATGCCACTGCGTTGCGTTTCCTTCTTCTGAATATTTATAACCGGCTCCTTTTCGAGTAATACAATGCAAAATCTTTGGGCCAGGAATGTCTTTTAAATCCTGCATTACTTTTGCCATTCCAATTACATCGTGACCATCCACTGGGCCGAAGTATCTGAAATTAAGCGATTCGAACATGTTGCTCTGTTTCAATAAAGAACCTTTTAGAGCAGTCGATATTTTTGAAGCTACGGATTGAGCATCGGGTCCAAACTTGGATACTTTACCCAACAATTTCCAAACATCATCTTTCACTTTATTGTACGTGTGCGAAGTCGTGATATCCGTCAAGTATTCTCTTAACGCACCAACATTTGGATCAATCGACATGCAGTTATCGTTTAGGATAACCAATAAGTTTGCGTCTTTCTCAAACCCAGCGTGGTTCATTCCTTCAAAGGACATTCCACCCGTCATGGCACCATCACCAATTACGGCAATGTGCTGTCTGCTTTTCAGCCCCTTGTAATTATTGGCAACGGCCATTCCAAGTGCTGCAGAAATTGATGTCGAAGAGTGTCCAACACCAAAGGTGTCAAATTTACTTTCAGATCGTTTTGGGAATCCTGAAATCCCCCCTTTATTTCTGTTCGTTGGAAAAGAATCTTTTCTACCTGTTAGGATTTTATGCCCATAAGCCTGATGTCCAACATCCCAAACGAGCTGATCATTCGGTGTATCGAAAATGTAATGCAGCGCGACAGTCATTTCTACAACGCCCAAACTAGCTCCAAAATGGCTATTGCCAATTTCTGAAATCACATCAATAATGTATTGACGTACATCTTCGGATACTCCAGGTAAATCATCGATAGTGAACTTCTCCCTGAGATCTTCGGGGAAGTTAATTTGAGATAAAAACGGTCCTGTTGAGTATTTTTTCATAATCGTTAAACAAAACGAAATTAGTCCATCTATTGCGAATAACCAAATTCGCTTCAGGCTTATTGTACAAAAATAAGAAATTAACGAACGTTGTGAGCCTTCTTACATCTAATTATTGGGTGTACTTTGTTGAAAGATTGCTTCTTTCGTTGCTTTGTTCCCCTTTTCCAACCCATCTTGCATCTTTTCAATCTTGGTTGTTCGTTTAACCAATGTCACTATGTTTTTTGCGAAAGTAAATATTGAGAAAATGGGGTGCTAATTTCGAAGGGTATTGAGCAAACTACTTAAAACACGCAGTATTTCTTCACTTTGGGATTGAATTCTAGATTCAAAAAACTAAAAATGAAGCTCCGAAGTAACTTTTTTCCGTTTCACGATACTTACTAACTAGAACACTAACTTTAGCGAGTAAGAATGAGCAAGGCCAAACAACAAGAATTTCTAGACCTCTACGAACCAATTCATGATAGGTTTGAAGGCTTCTGCAGAGCGCGGGTTTATGGAAATATGGAGTTTCGTGATTTGATAAACGAATCTCTACTTGTTGCCTTTGAACGTTTTGATACCCTTAAATCAAAGGAGGCATTTTTATCATTTTTGTTTAGCATTAGTGTTCGAATTTTATCCAATAACCATCGAAAGAAGAAAGAAAGCCATTTCGATAATGATGACAAAATTGTTTCAATCACAGATGTAAATGCACACACTGAAAGTGATGTGGAGATCCATTTTTTGTACGAAGCGTTGTCAAGATTGAATTCCGGTCAAAGAGAAAGCATTATTCTTTTTGAAATTTCCGGATTTAGCATTAAAGAAATAGCTGTTATTCAGAACGTTTCGCAATCCGCTGTAAAACTAAGACTGAAAAGAGGTCGGGCGCGGTTGACAGAAATTATGACGTTTGAATCTTCATTTAAAACAGGAGAGGCGGTATGAAAGAACAACTAAACATAGACGCGTTGTTTCAAAAAGCAGCAAACGCACCTTCAACATCTTCTTTTGGTGAAACCAAAGAGCTGTTCCAATCAACTGTTGGCGTAACAAAAGTCAACTTTGAACCGGGCAAGTCTCGAGTATTAACACTAAAAAACGCACTCATTATGTTAGCAATAGTAAGTACAATAATTACAGCAATATTCTTAATTCCGGGGAATGATTTAGACAAGAATGAATCGAATAAGGAAGCGGTTGTCGTCCCAAACGCTGGAAATAAAGATTCAACTGAAACGATTCAAAATCAGGTTGTTTTAATTGAATCGGAAGTGGAATCTGTTGAAAATAAGGAGGCCATGTTGGAGTTTGTAAATGGGAAAGAATCAATCGTAATTCCATTGGGATACAAAGGAATACCCAAATTGAAAAAAGTACCTTTAGAAGTAAAAAAAATGAAGCCGTTGAAATATGCACGAGCTTACCAACTGCCCGTGCTCTCGGAAGATCAAAAATCGGCAAATAAAAAACGAAAGAAAAAAATGGTCAAAGCAGTCAATAAATTTGACAAAAAGCAATATGCTTATGTTCCATCGGGTACTTTTGATTTTCATGGCACAAACACTTCTGTTCAAGCATTTTATATGCAGACGGCTGAAGTGTCTAATATCGAATACAAAACATTCTTATTTGATTTGTTGATCCAAGGTCGAAAGGATGATTTCATGAAGGCCAAACCAGATCAAGCCATGTGGACGAAAATGTTCGGAGAAGAAATGAAACCGATGCAGAGTTTGTACTTCTCAAGCGAAGCTTACGATGATTATCCGGTGGTAAACGTAAGTAGAGTAGGGGCAGAAATGTATTGTGTTTGGCTCACATTAGAGGCGAATAAAGTAAACAAAGATAAGAATGACCCTCTAATTAATGACCTTCGGATTCCGGTTCGATCGGAATGGGAGTTGGCGGCATCTGGAAGTGGAAAACACGCACCGTTTCCGTGGGGAGGACCTTTTGCACAAAATGATAAAGGGTGCTTTTTGGCAAATTATGATCCATCACTTGAAGGAGAATTAATGGACACGACCAATTGTGAAGGTTGTGATACAATAAATCTTGATTATTCTGATGGAGCAGCATTGACAGCAAAGACGAAGTCGTACAATCCTAACGAATACGGTCTCTATAACATGAGTGGAAATGCCGCTGAAATGGTCTATGGAAACTATCAAATCTCCGATGGCAAATTGGTCAAGAAAGATCCTGGAACCTCAGGCGGTGGTTGGATGAGTAATTTCGACTCACTTAAAATAAGTGGAAAGGATGAACACGACGGTTTAACAACCGCGCATCCGAATGTTGGTTTTAGAGTGGTATCTACTTATCTTAAAAAGTGATTTGATTTCCGAATCGTTAAAATGAAAGAACATAATAGGTCAATCTAATTATAGGTATCAATACCTTGGCGGGTCTAATTTTTGACATAAGCGAATAATTTTCAATTAAGTATTGCATTCAAGGTTACAAGAAACCCAATGCCCAGTGCGGCCAATCCTCCGCCAATAATTGCGGCACCAGCACCACCTCTAACTTTAGTGTTGTTTTGGTTGCTTGGATTCGAATCGCCTCCACTTTGAACGGTAGTGGATAAGTTGGTAGAAGTGAAATCGGTAGCTACTGAATTCTCTTTATCTCCAACAGTATACTTGTTAAGCATTGACTTTCTGGCACTAGATGTCATCACCTTGCCTCGGTTGTTTAAATAATTGTATCGAATGGCCGTGTTTGTTTCTTTGAATATGATTCCAGCGCGAATCATCCCGGTTTTATAGTAGACAGTGTCCGTATATTCACTTTGGCTAAATGATGTTGTTGATCCAATTAAAATGAATAACACGATTAAAAATTTCATAGTGCTTTGTGTTTGTTTGCACTACAATATTAATGTGGATCACGATCAAACCATTACTTACTTCCGAAGGTCAGATTAACCCAGTTGTGATATTCGCAATTGGGTTAGTCTTTCTCAAAAATATCGTACGGAATATCTGTTCCTTTTGGCATTGTAAACACCGACCGGTCAACTGCTTTTTCTTCAAAATGAGTCGCTTCTAGCTTTCGACCGCTTTTGGTAAGGTAGCTTAAAGATTTTAGCGTAAACTCTTTGTAATGCCATAACGTCAATAACGGATTGCCGTCTTTCACTGTCTTGTTTTCAAAAACTTTACACAGCTTTCCGGCGATTTGATCACTATCTACCTCATTAAATCCTGATGTTGTTTGCATCACAATAAACGGTGCAATTTCCCCAGGTATTCCGTAGGTTTTAATGGCTTTTGTTTTCCCTGGAAATAATTTCAATCCTCTTTTGGTGTCTAAGTTGTACATGTAAACCGATAGTTCTCCGTCTTTATTGATTTCGTCCAGTTTTACTAACATTCCAAAATTGTCAAAAGAATACGTCAATTCTCTCAGTTTCTCCCCTGCAAGATTTTCTTCTACAAAAGAGACCACACCAGACTTAATACTAAAAGGAGCATTGGCAGAGGGCGTCATTGGATCCGCAATTTTCGTGCTTTTGGAGCTTTCGCCATTTTCCTTGCTTTGCTCTGCGTCTTCGCTCTGGCTGCAAGAAATAAACAGACCGAAAAAAAGAATCAGTACAGGAAATAATTTTAAGTTTTTCATAAGTGGTTGACAATTTAAAATAGTGGTAGTCATCAATTTAGCAATTATTAATTTGGTTGACAACCATTACATGGTTTTAGATTCTATTTGATTTAAAATCAGCGAATTTGCGTTCAGGAAATTACAGTTCAACCTGAACTATTCTCGCTTTCGTTTATTCGATGTTGATCCTTTAATTACTTGTGAATAAACATTATCTTTGCGGGTTCAAAATCAACAGAAGTAATGAGTCAGAAGTATCCAACTTACAAAGGTTTAGACCTGCCAAATGTGGCAAGTCGCGTATTGGAACAATGGGAAAAGAATGAGATTTTCAAAAAATCTGTTTCTTCTCGTGAAGGGAAAGAGCCATTTATTTTCTTCGAAGGTCCACCATCAGCGAACGGTCTTCCAGGAATTCACCATGTTATGGGGCGTTCGATCAAGGATATATTCTGTCGTTACAAAACCCTCAAGGGGCATCAAGTAAAACGTAAAGCAGGTTGGGATACTCACGGTCTTCCAGTTGAACTCGGCGTTGAAAAGGAACTTGGAATCACCAAAGAGGATATTGGTACTAAAATCTCTGTTGAGGATTATAACAACGCTTGTAAAAGTGCAGTAATGCGCTACACAGATATTTGGAACAATCTTACCCGCGAAATGGGTTATTGGGTCGATATGGAAGATCCATACATCACGTACGATTCAAAGTATATGGAATCCGTTTGGTGGCTGTTGGGCCAGATGTATGAAAAGCAATTGGTGTATAAAGGGTACAGTGTACAACCCTATTCTCCAAAAGCAGGAACTGGTTTGTCGACAAATGAATTAAACATGCCGGGCTGTTATAAAGATGTAACAGATACGACAGTTGTTGCTCAATTTAAGATGGTCGACGGTCAAGAAAATCCATTTGGTGTGACTGAAAACGTTCACTTCATGGCTTGGACAACAACGCCTTGGACGCTTCCTTCAAATACAGCTTTAACGGTTGGACCTAAAATTGAATACGTATTGGTGAAGACCTTTAACCAATATACATTTGAGCCAATCAATGTTGTTTTAGCAAAGAAATTAGTTGGATACCAGTTCAGTAAGAACTTTTTCGCTGCTGAATCGGATGAAGATTTTGCCAATTACAACGCTGGCGATAAGAAGATTCCATACACGATCATTGGTGAATGTAAGGGTCAAGATTTGGCTGGAATTAAGTACGAACAATTGATGCCTTTTGCACAACCATTTGAAGATGCTGACAAGGCATTTCAAATAATTACGGGAGATTTCGTAACAACAGAAGACGGAACAGGAATCGTTCATACTGCTCCTACTTTTGGTGCGGATGATGCAAAAGTTGCTGCTGATGCTGGTGTTCCAGGATTGTTGGTTTTAGACGACAAAGGAAACCCAACACCGCTTGTAGATTTACAGGGCCGTTTCACTTCGAACATGGGACCGTACGCTGGACAGTATGTGAAAAGCGAATATTACGATGACGGAAAAGCGCCAGAGAAGAGCACAGATGTTCAAATTGCGATTCAGTTAAAAACAGAAAATAAGGCCTTTAAGGTTGAGAAATATGTTCACAGTTATCCACATTGCTGGAGAACTGACAAACCCGTTTTGTATTATCCTTTGGATTCATGGTTCATCAAATCAAGTGCGATGAAAGAACGCATGATGGAGCTGAATAACACGATCAATTGGAAACCTGAATCAACCGGAACTGGTCGATTTGGAAAGTGGTTGGAGAATTTGAACGATTGGAACCTTTCGCGTTCGCGTTATTGGGGAACACCTATTCCCATTTGGTCAACGGATGAAGGCGATGAACGTATTTTTATTTCATCCATTGAGCAATTAAAAGGCGAATGTGATAAGGCAGTTTCGGCTGGTGTGATGGACGAGAATCCAATGGCAGCGTTTGAAGTTGGAAACCTAGATAAGGAAAACTATGCGAAGGTAGATTTGCATAAAAATTATATGGACAACATCACACTCGTTTCAGCTTCTGGTAAGCCAATGAAACGTGAATCGGATTTGATTGATGTTTGGTTCGATTCCGGATCTATGCCGTATGCACAATGGCATTATCCTTTTGAAAATAAAGAATTAATTGATGACAATAAAGCCTACCCAGCTGATTTCATTGCTGAAGGTGTAGATCAAACGCGAGGATGGTTTTATACCCTGCATGCAATTGGGACAATGGTTTTTGATTCAGTTGCCTACAAAGCGGTTGTTTCAAACGGATTGGTTTTGGATAAGAAAGGGCAGAAAATGTCCAAGAGTAAAGGAAATGGAGTCGATGCTTTCGAAACACTTTCAACATACGGACCAGATGCCACGCGTTGGTACATGATTACAAACGCGCAACCTTGGGACAACTTGAAATTCGATCTTGACGGAATTGTTGAGGTTCAACGTAAGTTCTTTGGAACACTTTACAATACCTATTCATTCTTTGCGCTGTATGCAAATATCGATGATTTCGATTATTCTGAGGCAGATGTCGCATTGGAAGAACGACCAGAAATTGACAGGTGGATATTGTCCAAATTGAATTCATTGATCAAAAACGTTGATGCTGCTTTTGAAGCGTATGAGCCAACGAAAGCCGGTCGGTTGATTCAGGAATTTGTTGGAGATCAATTGTCGAACTGGTACGTAAGATTGTGCAGAAGACGGTACTGGAAACAGACAACAGATGCAGACGGAGCAAAAGACAAATTGTCGGCGTATCAAACGTTGTATACCTGCTTGGAAACAGTTTCAATTTTAGGAGCACCGATTGCGCCATTCTTTATGGATCAATTGTTTACGGATCTAAACTCAGTTTCAGGAAAGCAAAAAGTTGAATCAATTCACTTGGCCGATTTTCCTGTTGCAAACGAAGCATATATCAACATTGAGTTGGAAAACCAAATGGACGTGGCACAAAGAACGTGTTCGCTTGTGTTTGGGTTAAGAAAGAAAGAAAATATTCGCGTACGTCAGCCGCTTCAGAAGATTATGGTTCCGGCTTTGGATTCCACTTTTGAAACGAACATCAAACATGTTGAGAAATTGATATTGTCCGAGGTCAACGTAAAGGAATTGGAATTGCTTGCTGAGCACAATAGTGTTTTGGTGAAAAGCATCAAGCCTAATTTCAAAACGATTGGGCCTAAATACGGGAAGCACATGAAGGCAATTGCAGGAGCAGTTGCTCAATTTAGTGCTGACGATATTGCTGAGATTGAATCAAATCAAGGTTGGACCGGCGAAGTAAATGGAGAGGAATTGAAATTGGAATTAAACGATTTTGAGATCAACGCACAAGATATTCCAGGTTGGTTGGTGAGTTCTGAAGGCAACTTAACTGTGGCTTTGGATGTTACCATTTCTGACGAATTGAAAGCGGAAGGTATCGCGAGAGAATTGGTGAACCGTGTTCAAAATCTTAGAAAGGATTCAGGATTGGAAATCACGGATCGTATTCTTTTAAAAGTAGATACGAATACTCTTATCCAAGAAGCGATTGCAATGAACAAGGAATATGTTTGCAACGAGGTACTGGCAAATGATATTTTGTTTGAATCGTTGGATGCTGAAGCGCTTGTTACGGATTTGGCTGAAGCTGAAGATACTAAGATCGGGTTGGTAAAGAATTAGGTCCTGTTGGATATTAGAATTTAGATTTAAGACATTCTGTTTTCTAAATTCTAATATCTAAAAAGGAGCTTGCGACTGATCCAACATCTAAAATTTCTATCTGCCCTTATTATAACCTCCGCTTTTCTTTCGAGAACTTTCTGCACGTGGAATTGTTTTTTGATTGAAAAAATTATCCAAAGCCAGATACAATGCTGGATGTTCAGATTTCAATTTTTCTGGACTTTCAAAAAAGAATTCACTTACTACGGCAAGAAATTCAACGTTATTCGTCGCTCCATATTCTCTGATTGTGGAATTGCCCTTTCTGATATCATCTATTTTTAAATTGATAACATGCAGCCATGGCATTATATTGACATCATCCATCACTTTATCTAAAATACCATCCATCGTCCCGTCTTGCTTGTCAAGAACATGAACGAACTCATGAATTGCGACATTTATTTGATCCTCTTGATTGTGGAACCCGTGCTGCAAAGCTTTTCTGGAAAGCATCATTTTCCCTTCCATTGCTCCCCAGCCAACAAGACCTTTGGCCTTGTCCTTCATGCCCGGAACGCTAAATTTATCTGGATAAATTTGAACTTCATGAAGGTTAACGTAGTGCCAATTCGAAAACCCAAAAATTGGAATTACAGCACCACTTGCAACCAAAATTCGATCTAAGTGTGTCACATCAGTTCCTACGCCCACAATTTCGACATTTAATAAAAAAACATGAACTCTTTTTTCGAATTCCGTCTTTTTGGCAGTATTAAGTCTGTTGTAAAACGCAATGTGTTCACTTAATAATTGCCGCCATTCTTTAGGGAAATCACGCTTTGGCTCTCGTTTATATGTCTGATTTTTAGTTCTTAGTTTGCTGTAACCGATTAAAACGGCGATGGCGACTCCAAATAGTATAAAGTAGACGAGATTATCCATAGCTAATAAAGATACTGAATTGAACTAATTTCAAGGAGGTTAGTTGAAGAAATCCAGCGCACGACTTTAATTGTACATTCTTTTTGTGCTAAAATTGGCTTTAACGATTCATAACCCAGCCAACGATCGCTAATATACCGCCTGCTGCCGCAATACATAAGGATATGATAACAGCGTTAATAAGGCCAAAGACGAGAATTAAAACATACCCAACTAACGCGAATAGAATATAAAGTATGGCACCCAAAATGGAATTGAACTGAATAAATGAAAAATTCGCCCAAGCGATCATGACAGAGAGAAAAAAGAAAATTCCAATCGACATGATGATTAAGCCCAAACTCAGCAGTCCTTTGCCATCCCTCCTTCTTCTATTTGCCTGTTTATTGGTTGTTGAAACGGTTTTTTTATCAAAGGAAAGTTCTTTTAAAAAATCGTTACGTTTGTTGAAGCTAAAGTTTCGTTTCTTACTCAATTGATGATCGTCCGAAATACCAACAGGAGCAATTGTTTCAGTCGAATCCAGTCTTGCGGACAAGAGCGGTTCTTTTGTGGCAGTTTTTTCTTCCAGTTCACTTTCTGACGCAGCAATCTGCGTTTCATTTAGAACGTCATTCTTGAACTCTGTTTTTACGGTTTTGTCTCGCTCAGTCTCTACGGAATCATGAGCCTTAGGCGCCTTTTTAACAGAGTGCCATTCCACCCTCCATCCCGGACGGTGTACCCTTTTGGTAACGGTACAACTCGAGAGCACGACGATCATCGTAAAAATTAAGAGTCTAAGCATGGCATTTTATCATTCTTCAATCGCACCAACATTCATACCGAATTTGAGGGCTCAATTTACACATCAAATTTTGCAATAATATGCACGAATCGCACAAAGAATAACGCAATATAGTTGAAATCGTTTGTTTTCTTCGCAAATGGTTCAATTGGTTGAAGTATACTTAATCAGTGTTTACGTGCTTGTTGAATGTTATTCGGAGACAGGAATTTGTACCTTACCGAGGCAGAAGCGAATTGATTCCCTCTAGCACTATTTAGAAATTAACTTCAATAAAATAGCATACCCATGACTGAAACAAATAACCCTCCTTTCGACTCTAAGCTTCCACCAATGTGTAATGCGTGGATCTTTCTAAACGATGATTACCCAGAAGGGACAAATTACAACAGTCCTAACAGCATGTACCAGGATTTGATTTCAAAGAAGGTGTACGAGGCAATGGATATTATCAACCTTAGTTTTATTGATATTATTCCAACGAGCAAAGACACGGTTCCTGCAGGAGATGGCAGCAGCCATACCTTGTCACTTGATTACGTTCCTCACAAAGTGAAAGCCGCAGATGGTTCAGAGTTGACCAATCAAAATTATGCCGAGTGGATTACGCGTGATGCGAAAAAAGCAAATCCAGCTATTAAGGTTCTTGTTACTTTACTTTGGGGTTCGCCTGAAATGATTTCGCGGATTTACCCTGACCCTGCAAATCCCGACCAAGCCTCAGCTGATGCATTTGCAAAAAATGTAGTTACATATTTGAAACACTACAATCTTGATGGATTCGATATTGATTGGGAATGGCGTTATATCAGTGACGATACGACACCTGAACAATTTAAAGTAACGTTTTCTGCTGTTGGAAAAGCACTTAAGGCGGCAGGTTTGCTTCTTACTTTTTCTCCAGCCACCGACAAAAATATGGATGCAGAGACAGTAAGTAATCATTTTGATATTATCTCATTTCAATTATATTCAAGTACAAGATGGCCTGCTCAATTTATAAAAGACGGAGTCAAGCCAGATAATTTTGCATACGGGGCAATGTTTGAAGTCATTAAGGACACTACAACACCTTTTCAAGATGCGGATAATGCTTATGCTGAGATGCAGAAGTACGGTTTTAAAGCGGCAACCAACTGGCGAATAAATTCTATTAATTATGAATTTGAACAAGACCAACAATTGAAATTGTCCAAGTTGATTAAAGGATAACGATCGTTGCATTTTTGCAAACGGGTCGAATCTTAAGCCGCATATAAATGAAATGGGCATTCTTATTTGAGAATGCCCATTTATAATTTTAGTTTTTAATTGGCGGATTGACATGGCTTACCCTCAAGTTCTCAAAAGGAGCCGTTTCTCTTAATGCCACTGTATTGGCTTTCGTGTTCGCTAGGAATACAACTTGTTTTCCGTTGCAGAAACTGTCGTTGTGAATAGTACATTCATCCACTGCCAATGCGGATCCATCCAAAGGAATATGAAAAACGGTGAACCTGTATTCTGGGTTGGATTGATTTCCAGCAATTAAGAAACACTCGTCGTCTTCACAAATGTAATCGGCTACTTGTTCATCGTACTGCTCTTCGTCTTCTGGAATAATTCTTCCCAAAAGAACGCGGCAAATATTGGTGTCCTTTTCAGACTCTGATGGGTTTGGAAACCAAATATGTGGGAAAGGATGATGTTCCACAAACAAGCCGCCTCCACCGTACGGTTTCATCACGTAGTCCTGAATATATCCGGGCAATGATGTGTCGTATTCCATCCCGAAAATAGGTTTGTCGTATCCCATGTAGAACTCTTCTTTCGGCTTAAGAAGCTTTGCTCCATAATAGGCCAATGTTTTATGAAAATCAGGATGGTTACTGTCTATTTCTGGAAATACAATCTCTGGTTCATTAATTAGCAATGACCCTGTTGATCCAAATACATTTGAGGATGTACCAACAGATGGCAAACGACCTCCATCTTCACCACTAATCCATTTCGCATGTACTTTTGCACATAGACCTGGCTCTGGAGCTCTCGACGTTGCTTTTAATTTTTTTAATTGATTCAGTAAATGCTTTGATTCATCTTTTTCTTCAATTTTAGACACGAGAGTAACTGTTCGATCCACACCTTGATGCAGCTGAACCGTATCATGCTCTCCAATTGGCCCATAAATTCCCGTCGTTTTCATCAATGGAATTCCTTCTGCGTTTCCACGTATGACCACACCTTGATTTAAGAAGTTAAAATTTTCCTTCAATACATCTGGATCTACTTGGTCTTTCGCATATTGCCATCTTGGCTCTGCTAATAGTTGCTCGCGCTGTTCCGGCGTGTAATGAACTTCATCCTTAGGAATGTGACTCATATAAATAGTTTTTGTTTGGCTCTTAAATTAATAAATTTTCATCCCGAAAATCAAAACTGGATTTGAAACGAGGGGTTTGGTTTGACTCAACATACATTTTTTTGAGAGTTTGGAAAAGCAGTATAGCTTATAAATTACCCAAGAAAATTAAACTTGATTGGAATTGAGCCGGAGCGAAAACACAAACCAATTAACACGATTTAATTATCTTTAGTCCATGTACGAATCACTTTTAAAAAACGCTTTTGCTCCAACTCAACTGGATCTTTTAACCCATGATTTTTTCTTTAATTGTTGGGAAGAAGTTGCTTACAAACGAGGCGATTTCATTACAGAAGCGGGAAAAGTAGAGAGGTATTTTTATGTTGTAATTGAAGGGGTTCAAGCCATTTACATTTTAACTCCCAACGGAGAGAAAAAGGTGATTGGATTTTCGTTTGACGGGAGTTTTTCGGGAGTTTACGATTCGTTTATTAAGCAGAATGAATCGCATTATTTTTTGGAAGCCTTAACACCAACACGTATGATTCGAATGAATTTCGAAGATTACGAACAACTCTTTGAACGGTATCGAGAGTTTGACAAATGGGGGCGTGTTGCACATCAAGAGTTGTTGATTGGTCGCGTACAACGCGAGGTTGAATTGATCACATTATCGGCCAAAGAACGCTTTGATGTGTTTATGAAACGCTGTCCGGATAGGCTTTTGGAAATTCCACAGAAATTAATTGCATCGTATTTAAACATGACTCCAGAAACCTTTAGCCGACTGCGTGCTTCAAATTCTTGATTTAGATCAAGATTTAGAAGATGAAAAGGCCTGACCTTTGAAATAAAAAAAAGTATGAGAGTCATTATTTATCCAGAACAACAGATCCAAAGAATCAATCGATTAAAGAATGAATTGGAGAAATACAGTTCAGTTTCAGCAGACGCACTGAACAAACGTCCAAATGAAAAGGCATGGTCAGCTTTAGAAGTAATGAAACATATTTCGATGGCTCACAATGTATACAGCGATAAAATGGCCAACGCTTTTTCCAATTCGAAAGGGAATCGTGTAAAGGTTGATGAATTAAAATCATCTGGAATGATGAGTTATTTACTCAAGCGTTTTCCTCCCGTTAAAGGAAAGATTAAATTGAAAATGAAAACTACGAAGGTGTTCAAACCTGTTTTTGAAGGCCATCATCAAGATCCAGTAGAGATCATAAGTGAATTGAACGCCTGTTTGGATGAACTTAAATCTTGGGTAGAATCTTACAGGACGGAAGCCATTTCATTGAAGAAATTCAATTCAGCAATTGGAGCAATTGTTCGACTTAACATACCTGAGGCTTGTGAGTTTGTATTGTGTCATGGAGAAAGACATTTCCTTCAGATCGAGAATACCCTAAATGCAAAATAGATTTCAGCAATTATTCAACGGGTGATTGCGTTAATCTTTAAGCTTGAAAACTCGTTCAACACTGCCATCGCTATACTGATATAGTAGCGGAACACTGTACTTAAATTCGCAGGTTCTTCCCATTAAATCCGAAATTTGGATTAGTTTACGTTCATTGGCGGGCAATGAAATCTCATCCGTTTTCAAAAGTGTAACGTCACTGGAGATGAAATTGGGTAGGTTACCACTGGCGCAATTACCAAGACTAACGAAATTTGCATCATAGTTACAGGTTAATCCAGGGTTATCTGGGTCGTTTATTACAGAAAGATAATTATTCCCCCAGTTGACGTATAATTTGGAGTCTGGCCCCAATAAAAGCCCACCATAGGGTGCATTTTCGCTAACGATTTGGATCTTACTAGCAGCGACGTTAGCTGCCTGTAAGTCATATTGCCATAGCCCCCAATCCATACCTGACAATGAAGTTAAATAGACATATCTTCCGGATGGTGAAAACTCTCTATTAAAACCATTGGTATTAAGTGTAATAGGATTTGAAATGACTCCCGTAGCATTGTCAAAATCGAAGACCTGATGGCCGTATGCTAACTGATTTCCGTGCATATCAAATCGTGCTTCTCCAATACCAAAAGTAATATTTCCGATTGTATATGCCGTAGGTCCAATTATGCCATTAGTTGTTACTTCGAAAACGTAGAATGTATTATCGGATACGCCATGCGTTACTACCCAACTATCATGACCATTGGCATGCTTTGTTCCGCCAATTGTTTCAGAGATGATTGTATCTTGAGAAGAGATGAGACTAACTCCTTTTACAACAACATCTCCTAATCCACCATTATGATTCATGTCAATAATACTGTATTTTAAACTGTGTTCAACTTCCGAACAACCCGTTGTAAAAAGAAAGTATTCATGCCAAGATTTTTGGACAATTAATGCAGATTGGGTAGAACTCGTGCACCCAATTAGACTATCTAAATCACCGTTAGGCATCATCTCGTGATTTTTGTTCCATACTCCCCCAATATAGTTGCCATTCACGCCTCCACCGTTGGTGTAAAACAGTAAGTTTCCATCATTATCTGAAATGCTCGAGCACCCCTCAAAACTATCCATAGCAGAATTACTCATAACAGTCGGTGATCCATTGTCAAAATTAATTGCGGCATTTGAACCGAAGTACCAGTTGTTCATATAGCCACCATGTTGCGCTTGTAATGCTGAGCAACTAAAAAGTACTGCAAGAAAATAAATTGATCTGAGAATGTTCATAGTAGATGTATTTGTACCCTAAATATAGCAGATTGTAGTGCAGAAAGAAATTAAAATGATTCTATTGATTCAGAGGTGGTAAGGACAGAGTGAGTGGTATGAAAATTTGAAATTTGGTAACATAATGAGTTTTCTAATAGATACAGTTTCCGGCAGTTTTAGAAATAGGAACAGCGTTTTTAATTGGGTATTACTCCTATCTTTGCGCCATGATTGAGGCCAAAATTGAGGATTTAGAAGATTCAGTGCGAATCATTACGGAAACGTTTGATGCAAATCCAAGTGTCAACATTGTAATAGGTGATGGAGGAAATCGACGTAAAAAGATAAGTCGACTTGCGGCGTATGCGTATATAAAATCACTCAATCGAAATGGCGCTTACCTCTCTGACAACAGATTGGGAACTGCGCTGTGTTTTAGGTCCAATGTCGGCAAATGGAATTTTAAAGAGATCCTTTATGAAGTACGTTTTGCGCTTAGTATTCCTGTCAAAAAAGTAGTTCAGACACTAAAGCGCGAATCTTATATTAAAAAGTACAGGTTCAAAGGAGACCATCTTTATTTTTGGTTTCTCGGTGTAACGAAAGGGGGAGGAGCAACGGTCTATGAAATCAAGGATTACTTGTTTCAATTATCGGAAACGGAGAAGTTGCCAATCCTGCTTGAGACGTCCGTTGAGCGCAACAAGGAAATCTACGAACGCTATGGATTTAAAGTGTACCACGAATGGCCCGATTCTGGAAATGGAAAGACACTTTGGTTTATGATGCGCGATGCTTAATCTTACAATCGCAGTCCTTTAGTTGAACGCTTTTGTTGAATTTTCTTCGTGATGATTTGACCCAACCAAGCACTTCCAGACCCAACCAACGCTCCAACAAACACATCGGACGGATAATGAACACCAAGATGCATTCGAGAATAGCCCACGGCACTTGCCCATAAAAAAGAGGGCGCAATAACGTACCATTTTGGATACGCAATACTGACTGAAGTGGCCACACTAAATGCCAACGAAGTATGTCCAGAAGGGAACGAAGGGCTTCCTCCTCCAGTTAATTTCACAATATCAGAATAGCTTGTAAAGGGGCGGTCACGATTGAACCCATATTTCATCGCTGTTGTAACAATGCCATTGATCGCCAAACCTCCGATCATCATTAATGAGTTCTGTTTGAGCAAGCTGTCCTTTTTAATCAATCCAACAGTAAGCATCGCGACCGGTGCGCTTAATCCAAATGGAACGGTTGATTTTGTGATGAACAAATACGGAGCATCGAAATTGCTATTTCGTTCAACATTAATTTTTCTCAATAAGTCAATATCAAAGTTCTGAGCTTGTGCTTTATTACCGAATGATAAGATGGCGAGAAAAAGAAAAATGACTTTCATTAGAATCAAATTTACGTATTCGGAATGAACTTGGTTTCGCGGAACTTTGTTAATTTCATCGCCTAACAACTAAAACCACCTATGCGCTATTTCATTATCCCCGTTCTACTAATTCTAGCTGCCTGCTCTCAACCTAATGATGCACCAGAAAAAAAAGAGGATTCCACTGCCAAAAAAGTAGAAACTGAGAAGCCAACGGATAAAATCCCGGAAGGAGAGGTAGGCGAAGAAATGGGGAATGAGAGTACAATTCAAGAAGCGACAATTTCAGAAGAATATGTAGATCTTGATTGGCTGGAATACGAGGCAAGTATGTCAAAGGACTTTTCGTTTGTGATTGTAATTTCCACAAAAGATTATGACGAAGCATTAAAAAGAGCCAAAGACGCCTCTGAAAAACTGGGTTACCCACTCGACTTAAGAGGTCTTCATCCGAATGATGAAATGGGACTTTCCTTACCAAAAGAAGTGTGTGAAGCGATTTGCGGAGGTGACGTCGTTGATTACCCTCAATACCTTCCAAGAAACGATTGGGGCGAATCAAAATACGTTTCTGTTGAGTATTCAGATGGTTTTAAAGGCTTCACGAAAGGATATTACATCGTTGTCGTTGCCAGTGGCGAAAAAGGAGATCCGATAATCAAAGAAGCGGTGACAGAATCGCGCAAGTTTTACAAAGATGCCTACGCGAAAACGTGCGGTGTTTGGATGGGCTGCGGGTGTTAACTATTCCAAAGATCAAACAGTTTTAAAATTTAAGCACTCGAAGTAGTTTTCGTTCCAATTGATTTGAAATAACAACGGAATAAACACCCGGTGCTAGACGTGCGCCATAATTGAAATTCGATTGATATTCACCCGAAAAAACGACAGCTCCAATTTGATTTAAAATCTCGACTTGATAGGCTCCGCCTTTAGGAAGGTCCAATCTGAAATGTTCAGTGAACGGATTTGGAAACACACTTGCTGAAATAGTTTCAACTTCACTAATTGAAAGTGTGTGCAACGAATTAAAGGCGTTAATTCTTCCAGCACCAAGTTGTCCAATGTACGTTGGGTTTTCAAGGTCAATATTGTCGCATCCAGCCTCAAGAATCGATCTAACATCTGCATCTGTTCTTGTTAAATCTTGTGCTAGAATCAAACCACAAAGTCCCGCTACCATTGGGCAAGCCATCGATGTTCCTGAAAGTGTTCCATACAGATCATTTCCACCACTAACGGTGCTATAAATCGAAGAACCAGGTGCCATTACATCAACTGTACTTCCATAATTTGAAAAGAACGATTTTGCGTCACTAATACTTGTTGATCCAACGTTAATTACCTCAACGAATGATCCAGGATATTGAGGTTGACTTGAATCATCGTTCCCAGCGGCTCCAACCAAAACAATTCCTTGAAGACTTGCCGCCGAAATAACTTGTTGACCCGTTATACTTCCAATAGAATTTGACGACCCAAACGACATACTTATAATGTCGGCATTCGCATTAATAGCATAAGAAATACCTTCATAAGCGTATCCCAAAGTGTTCCCTTGTCCACTGTTCACCGTGCATTTCACAGGAATTATAGAACAATTAAATCCAAGTCCTGAAATTCCAACGCCATTATCAGTAGAAGCCGATGCGATTCCCGCGCAATGTGTTCCATGAATCCAAGGGTCTGACGAAGTTGAGGAGCCTGGTGGATTTGGGTCGTTATCATTTTGGGCAACATCAAAACCAGTCACGTCATCAATATATCCGTTCAAATCATCGTCAATTCCGTTTCCAGCGATCTCACCAGCGTTAATATGCATGTTTGCAACCAAATCTTCATGTGTAGTACTCACGGCATTATCAACTATAGCAATTTTAACATTTGCATCTCCCGTAGAAAAGTCCCATCCGAGTTGGGCATTTATTTTATTTAAATGCCATTGATTTGGATGAATATCATTTGGGACATATGTTGTTCGAAAAAGCGGAACTTTTTCGGCGTAATCCACATATAAAATCGCATTTAAATCACTTATAAAATTGTCAACATCGTTTACTGAAGTAAACTGAAGTCGGTAGGTTTTATCCAATGAAAGGGATAAATAATTGAAGGGGTGATCAACATCACTTACTTGATACAACCCAAATAATAACGCCAATTCAGGATACGCCCCAGCAGATAAATCAAGTGCGATAGAACTTGTGTCGTTAAGCTTTAAGTAAATTGCTCCGTCTACATAATTAGTGTCAACTGTTTGTGAAAACGCCTGATTGCTGAAGCTTGACAGTATTGAAGTCAATAGTATAAAAAGTAATTTTTTAGGCATATAAATAATAATTGACTTGAAGTGAAGTATATATGTATTCTATAGACGAGACAAGATAGGGTTTCGTTAAGTGAATATGGGCTTATTAAACACTAATCTTCCTAAATAGTGCTTTGATCAAATTAAATCTTTGATTTTCAGATGCCGCTATTTGTTTTCAGTGAGCGTTCCAATTTCTAAGTTGGAAGTAATGTTCAATTCAAACGGATGATTATTGTATTAATGAGCATTCATTTTCTTAATTTTAAAATCTTGAAAAACTTTTTAAATCATTCTTCCCAATCTCAATTTTTTCGCTAACTTATATTAGATGAACCAAAACACAGATCCGATTCAAACAAGTGAGATTTCTGAATTTACAGAACGTTTTATTAACCAAACGAATCGCTCTATTTTCTTAACTGGGAAAGCTGGAACAGGGAAGACCACCTTGTTGCGCAAACTTGTTCGATCAACGCACAAGCAAGCCGTTATCGTTGCTCCAACTGGGATTGCAGCGCTGAATGCTGGTGGAGTTACGATACACTCGTTTTTTCAATTGCCATTTGCAACGTTCATTCCTGATTTTAATATTGAAGGCGGTTTCAACAACCAAATGAAGTTGGAAAGCAAGCAGACTTTGATGCATCATTTCAAGATGAATTCAACGCGTAGAGCGATTTTCAGAAACTTAGAATTGCTGATTATTGATGAGGTAAGTATGCTTCGCGCCGATGTTTTGGATGCCATGGATTGGACTTTGAGAAATGTCCGGAAAATCAACCAACCGTTTGGAGGAGTGCAGGTGCTTTATATTGGAGATTTACTACAATTGCCGCCCGTTGTAAAGCCTCAAGAATGGTCGTATTTGAGCAAATACTACAACGGAATTTACTTCTTTAACTCGCAAGTTGTTCGAGAAGACCCGCCCTTGTATATCGAACTTGAAAAAGTATACCGTCAGGCCGATGAAGACTTTTTATCGATCTTGAACAATTTAAGAAACAATCAAATCACAGCACAAGATGTTGAGGTTCTGAATAAATACGTAAAGCCCGATTTTGATCCAACGGCGGAAGACGATTATATCACACTTGCTACGCACAACAGAGATGCGGACACTATCAACCGGAATGCGCTCAGTAAGTTGAAAACGAATTCTGTAAAATACAACTCCGAAGTGACAGGGAATTTCCCAGATCATTTGTTTCCAGTTGAACAACAATTGGAATTGAAGATTGGCGCACAAGTCATGTTTATCAAAAACGATTTATCGCAGGATAAGGATTATTACAATGGGAAAATGGGGCGTATTGTCTCATTGGAAAATGAAGAAATAAAAGTCAATTTTCCGCTAGAGAAAAAGACAATTACTGTCGATAAGTACGAGTGGAACAATATTCAATACGCGCTTGATCCTTCAACGGGTGAAGTCGAGGAAAAAACGCTTGGAACGTTTGTCCATTATCCATTAAAATTGGCTTGGGCTATTACTGTCCATAAAAGCCAAGGCCTAACTTTCGAGAAGGCTGTTTTAGATGTTTCTAAAGTCTTTGTTGCTGGTCAAGCTTATGTAGCCTTGTCGAGGTTGAGATCGTTGGACGGACTGGTTCTTTTGAAACCGATCAGCATGAATGGGTTATCGAACGATCCAAATGTGGTTAACTACGCTAAATCGAAAGTTTCCTCTGAATTGCTCGAAGGTCAATTGGGCGGTTCTACAAATAAGTTTTTGTACGACGAATTGGTTCAGGCATACGATTGGATTGACTTGTTGAACGCATGGAAATCGCACGAAGCGGGATATAAAAATCACGGTGCAAAATCGCAGAAAGGAAAGAACCGAAATTGGATTACGCAACAGGCGCAAATATTAACGGGAACAATGGACCCAGCGCGAAAGTTCAGAAATGAATTGTCTCGTGTGTTCTCCGTGCCGAATGTTGATATGGAGCACGCAATGAAGCGGGTTGTGGCAGCTTACGGTTACTTCTTTAAATTAATGGATGGAATTCTGGTCTCGAACCTAAAGAAGATGGCGGAGCTTCAGCAAAAGAACAATACGAAGCAGTACAACGAGGAATTGGAAGATTTAGATGTTCTTCTCACTGAAGCGATTTTGAAGTTGAAAAAGACACGTTTGCTCACGGAAGCAATCGCAAATGGTCGATCAATAGAACGGTCTGTGATCATGTCAACGGAAGTCAGGAATTACAAAATGACGAAGATTGAGATGGTGAAAAATGAAATGCGTGCTAAGAATTCAACATTTGATTTCGATACGGACTTCGTTCAATTGAAAACAAAAACAGAGAAGAAACAGCAAGCGTCTAAAAAGAAGAAAGGAACGACCTACGATACCACACTTCAAATGGTTAAGGACGGATTGTCCATTGAGCAAATCGCAAACGAAAGACAACTTTCGAAAGGAACGATTAGTACGCATTGCGCACGGTTAATCAAACTTGAGAAATTGGAATTGAGCGACGTAATGGAAGGTAAAATGAGAAATGATTTATCCGATCTCTTCGATGATTACGATGGAGGCTCAATGAGCGAACTTAAGGAAAAAGGTGGGAATAAATTTACCTGGGACGAGTTGAAATTGTACCAGGCTTCGCTGTTGGTTTAGGTTTTAGAGTAGCATTTATTCAGATGCAACTACAACAAGGTTTAATTCATTGGATTTTAATCCGCCAGACTTCCAGGCGGTGGTATGCTTACATGTCTTATCAAAATTATAGGCTGTGATATCAAAACCGAAACCAGGGTTATTAAGAGTGCATCCATCCTAGAGCGTAATCTAAGAATAATCCAAGACTGGATACTGGGTTAAGATCATGCTGCTAATTGTTCATACTTCATTTCTAACTCCAGCTCGTTAATGGTTTTGTAATTCAAAGCTGA
Source organism: Crocinitomicaceae bacterium (assembly GCA_047630755.1). Taxonomy (GTDB): domain Bacteria; phylum Bacteroidota; class Bacteroidia; order Flavobacteriales_D; family Crocinitomicaceae; genus UBA4466. The sequence goes on from JBLHYG010000006.1 coordinate 190,681, forward strand.
ATGTCTTCGATTTCTTTGTAACAAGTCTCGATTCACCTAAAAAAGAATAGGTTTACAGATTAGATTCAAGTCATTTGAACGGCTATACTTGTCCCTCGAAGATTATATTTAATGGTAGAACACGAAAAGATTACACTCTATATTGGGGTGTTTGAGTCCTCTAGTGCTGTTTCCATTTTTTTAAATAGAGGCGTTAATGCCCCATCTTTACCAAATACCGATTGACAGATACAAAACTGATCGGAAAATTTAACCTGCATCTCTGCTAATTCTTCTTTTGTAAAGTCCTTTTTCATAGTATGTCCAAATGTATGGGTTTTAACCTTGGGCCGACTTTACAGTATACTCTCGCAGCTACTTCATATAACTAGATATTCTCAAAATAAACCTATATTATATACCACTAACAGTTCGCTTACGATTTCCTCTCACTATTAGGCGTTAATAATCAAACCTTATAAAGACCTACTTGATGAAAAAATTACATACTATACTTGTCGTTCAAAAGTTAATAGTAAGCACCAATATCAATTCATCGAATAGGATAAACAGTCAAGACTTAGTTCTAGTATTTGTAAAAGATATAAGCAAAAGATCAGAGAATAATTATCATGTGCAGCGAAAGGGTGTTTTCCACCATAATGTTAGTGGCAATTTAAGTGAAACTTCCATAATGTTGAGTTTAGTTGAGTATTCACGTTTACGTGAACGTATTTAGTTTGGATGTACAAATGACTACAATCAAGTATTTATTGGCATTTAATTAAAACAACTTCATTATGAAAAATCAATTAAAAAAATCAGTCTTATTCGCTTTACTTTTATTAATCCCAACTTTTATATTTAGTCAAACCCCACCTCCACTCGGCGTTGCTTCTTCATTTGTTCTTTTTACTTCAATCGGAGCAAATACGGCTGCAGGTTCCCTTTCACAAATTACTGGAAATGTGGGCTCAAACTCAGCAGGTGGAACCAGTGGTTTCGGAAATATAAATGGCACGATTCATACAAATAATGTAACATCCGCTCTTGCTGCATTTGATTTAGACATCGCCTATACCAATTTAAGTAATCAAATCCCAGACACTACTATTGGACTTTTGCTAGGAGGAGGACAAACACTGATGCCAAATGTTTACTTGGTACCAGGAGCAGGATCACTAATAGACACTCTTTTTTTAGATGGTGCTGGAGATACTAGTGCTTGTTTTGTTTTTCAAATGAATGATGCTTTTTCAACTACTGCAGGATCTGTTATTAAATTAATAAATGGTACCCAAACTTGCAATGTGTTCTGGAAAGTAAATGGCGCAATTAGTATGGCAACAAACACCACTTTTAAAGGTACTATGATATCCAATGGAGCAATTGTGCTTGATATAGGAGTTAAGCTTGATGGTAGAGCATTAAGCATCGCAGGAGCAGTTACAGTAAATGGCATATTAGTTGGTAACTCTGGGGGAATTCATACTTCCGGACCTTTAGCACCCGTTTTGAATGCTATCTCCTGTTTTTCAATTTATACTTCCGCTGGAGCGGTGACAAATACGGGGACAACAAATGTTGTTGGCCATATCGGTACAAATAACACTACAGTTTCAGGTTTTAATCCGATAAATGTAGTAGGTGTTATTCATTCAGTTCCAGATCTATCTACGTCACAAGCTAATTTGAGTTTAGATACTCTTTATAATTATCTTAATGGATTGCCATACGATATTGAGTTATCATATCCTGTCTTGTTTGGAAAGAGCCAAGTTCTAACTCCCAATGTTTATATTATGAATGCTGCTGCAACACTTACTGACACTATTTTTTTAGATGCAATGGGTAACGCTTCAGCTGTATTTGTGATTCGCATAATGGGAGCATTTACTACCGGACCTTCTCCACAAGTTGTTCTACTGGGAGGAGCAGATTCAGAAAATATATTCTGGCAGGTAGAGGGTGCAGTTACGATAGCAAATGGAAGTAATTTCAACGGTATAATTGTCGCTAATAATGGTGCAATCGTTTTAAATACTGGAGTGAAACTGAATGGGAAAGCACTATCAACAACCGGAGCCATAACTACTGCTAATGCAAATATCATTAGCACTATCTGTTCCTTTCCTTTGCCTATTGAATTGTTAAGTTTTACTGCTGAATCCAAAAATGCACATGTTGAACTTAATTGGTTTACAGCTAACGAAATTAATAATGATTATTTTGATGTCGAGCGCTCTTTTGATGGAATTAATTTCACTTCAATTGACAAAATAAATGGCGCTGGAAATAGCACACAAGTATTAAGCTATTCAGCAGTTGACGATACGCCTTTAACTGGGATCTCTTACTACCGTCTCAAACAAACTGATTACGATGGGAAAACGAGCTATTCTGATTTAGAGGCAGTTGAATTCAATAATAGAAATGATTATAGTTTAGATATCTATCCAAATCCATTTTCAGTCGAAACATCTCTTCATACTAATGAAAACTTAAAAGAGGCAAGTTTAATCATTTATAACTCAAATGGACAGATTGTAAAGCAGATAGAAAACATTTCTGGACAAACATTCACTGTAAATCGCGACAACCTATCACGCGGCCTTTACTTTGTTAATCTCGTACAAAACAGTGAAGTATTAGCCGCTAGCAAATTAATAATTACTGACTGATACAATAGAGCACCGAAAATATATTCGCACTCTATTTCGCGAAACTATTTTTAACTTAGAGAGCTATCAGCAATTTGCCAACCAACACTAAAAGTATTACCGCAAACAACCCACGACAAGCTATTTAACTTAACATAATATGAAAAAACCATTCGATCGCATTATTACGGTAATGTTTGAAAACCAATATAGAAACTACGTAATTACAAATCCTTTTTTAAAGAAATTGGCTTCTGCTGGGGCAGATATGACGAATTATTTTGGAGCATTTCACCCTTCTCAAACCAATTACCTCGCTTCTTTTTCTGGCGAAATTTGCGGTGTGACAACTGACACGCCGCCCGCTTCTCCTTTGATGCAAGAAACATTGGTTGATTTATTAGAAGCGAAAAAAGTGACTTGGAAGGCCTATATGGAGGCGTATCCAAATCAACCGTGGAATGCTGCTTGGAAAAACCCGAGCTATTCGGCGAAAGAACAACCCATTACTCAATTTCCGCCTGCTGGAGCCAAAGATCTTTCTCGGTATTACCGCAAACACAATTCATTTGCGTCATTTCACAATGTTCAAAAGGAGGAAGCGCGTTGGAATAAAATTGTGAGCGATACTGAGTTCTGGAACGATGTTGCTAATAATTCATTGCCTGAGTACAGTTGGTTTACTCCTGATATTTGGAACGACGGCCATTACCTTTACAATACACATATCGACACGAATCCCCGTACGGAGCTCGTTCCTCAATTGTCGACTTGGTTGGAACATGTTTTTCTTGGAAATATCGACACGACTAAAATTCAAGGAGGTTCGGCGACAGGGTTGAAAAATTTAGGACTCAATTTAGATGTCGATTTGCTGTTAACCGATCCGAAACAAGCTTGGGCAAATTCGAATGTGCCTGAAGGAACGCTGATTGTAGTCACTTTTGATGAAGCCGATTATGATGCGCAAGGATACGACACCAATTACGACGGCCCTAACCAAATATACACGGTTCTTTTGGGCGATATGATTGAACCTGGAACGGAGATTTCAACGCCATACAATCACTATAACTTGATTCGAACGGTTGAAGAAAATTACCAATTGGGTTCATTAAAAAAGAACGACCACGGAGCAAATTGGTTCCGCTTTCTTTGGAATGAATCGTTTGCTTGGAACACTCCTGTAAACACCAACTTCGCTGTTGGAAATGCGCTTGCCATTGCAAACGGATCAAATGGTGAGCATATGGTGTTTTCCAATACGAATGGACAGTTGTTTGACAGTATTCTGAGTTCCTCTGGTTGGAGTGAGCCGAATAAATTGAACCACCTTACCCAAGGAGCAATTGCGATGGCATCCATCGAGAAAAAAACGATTTTGGTCAATGTTGGCGCCAATGGAGAATTATTCACGACGACCTACGACGCCGAGAAAAATGAATGGTCGAAGACAAGTTCTTTAAAACAAAAAACGTCCGGAAGTATTGCTTTAACGGCGTATTCAGATGTGGCGACTTCTGCAATTAAACTCATGTTGTGTTGGGTCTCTGCCGATGGATTTATTCAATCCATGGATGGAGGAATTAATGGCTTTTCTGGAACTGTTGTACCCGTAAATCAATTGACAGATGGAGCGATGACTATAGAACAAATTGGCGCTTCGTTGTTTTTAGTTTACAAGGAAAGAAACTCGCGGAAGATGCGAATTACATCCTACAATACGGCACCGTTCAATGCTTTTGACGCCATTGATTTTGGCGGAAATCCGGCTCCTGAAAACAACACGACTGTTGGTGAGTGGTCTGTAACTGATTTCACGGTGGGTCACTTTTCAAAGGAAATGGGAGCTTTGGCCGATGAATATCAAAACTTGGGAGATATGGCGATGGCAACATTGTCTGGAGAGATGCATTTGGTGCACAGGGGAGGTTACAAAGATCTTTCGAATGCGTACACTGAAATCTTTGGACTGACGGGCATTTACTCTGCGGCGAATGAATTATCCAATGGATACGGGACACTGGATCAAGCGGGCTGGACAAGCGAAGTTGAGATGACGGATGTGGTTATTAATACGAAAAACCCTATTGCAATGTGTGCGAGTGGAACAACGGTTACGTTGGTTTGGGCGGATGCGAATAGTAACACCATTAAATTTAAGCAAGGAACGTATACGGCTCGTAAAAAGTAGCCGCTTGAAATAGCATTTTTTAATTGCAAAGGCGAATTCCGAAAAGCCTGTTTAAATAGAGTAGGGAATAATTCTAAATAAAATAGAGCATGAGCGAAATAACATCAATTACACTTCCTGTTCCAATTGACTGGAGCACGAAAAGCAAAGCTGCCGAAGAACATATCAAGAAATTGAAAGATGTGTTGAAACATCCTCATAACGAAAGCAATTATATTAGTGCGCTTGTTGAGGAATGTGCGGAGGAATTAATACCGAACCGAAAACAGGTTGCGTCGTATTGGGAGCCCTACTTAATGGGAGAATTGATGCTAGAGAGTTTCTTTCTAGAATGGTTGACGTACACTCCAACAACATTGAGCCCCGGAAAATATATCGAATACTGGGATTACCTTGTGAATACTCAGTCGGGCTTAATATTGTCCAATGACGCATATTTCAAGCCTTGGTTCAAGGATTTCCTTAATTTCCATGGGGATTGGATCAACAGCACTTCGTCCACTGCGACACTTGCTGATTGGATGAAATTTGGTGGGACTAAAGCACATCCATTCAATATCGAGGATTACGAGAGACCAGATCCAACAAGTTCAACGGGTGGTTTCAAGTCCTTCAATCAGTTTTTTCTGCGGAATCTCAAACCGGGACAGCGGCCAATTTGCAACGCTGAACCCGCTGATGACGTGATTGTCGCTCCTTGTGATGGTGGTGTCTTTTACCTTGATCGAGGGAGCGCACCTGGCAACACCGAAGAAGTACTTAGCCGCGATTATGACTTGCCTGGAAAGTCAGACCGATTCGATTTACTGGAAGCATTACCGGGGTACGGGCCGTATTTTCTTGGCGGTCAACTCCTCGATATTCTTCTTTGGTTCACCGATTACCACCATTTCCACGCGCCAGTTACAGGCGAGGTGATCCACCAAGGTTTGTACGAAGGGTCTTACAATTATGACTTCGGCGACTACAATCCAGAGGATTTCTATGCTCCAAAATTACCAAGTGACAGCGATAAAGTCGGATGGTACGATAAACTTGGCAAGCACCAGCGTTATGTTTGGATCATTAAGACAGAACGCTTTGGACTTGTTGCAATGATCGCCATCGGATTCTGGGGTGTCGGAAGCATTGTCAATGCGATAAAGGACAAGTCTAAGGTCGAAAAAGGGCAATATATGGGCCACTTTGGTTATGGAGGATCTTCGATCGTGTTGGCCTTCAAACCTAGTTTGGATCTACAGTTCAAAGTTGGGGAAAAGCCTGTAGAAGGTCCAGACAAACCTGTACTTATGGAAGTAAGAAAGTGTTTGGGAAAACGAATGAAACCATTTAGTTGGTAATCCTTGAGCTACTATTTAAACATTCACAACTTTGGCATTGAACAGTGTTTCGGTGCCAAAGTTTTTTTTGTGGATCTTATATTTATTTTTGAAGGGGAGGCTGAAGAGTCTAGCAGATATTGTAGCCCAATAACGATCGAGACAGAAAGCGTAAAAAACCTCATTTTCCCACTTAAAACCCACCCAATTCCTCAAAAATATCCTCAAGATCAAACTCCATCATTTCACCTTCCTCCTCAATAATGATCTTTCCATCTTTAATCTCAAACCCATTGCAATCGTTTTTCAGCCGACCAACTTTACCGTTTTTTAAATTGATAACCAACAAGGAATTAACCCCGCTCGGTGGCCTATTGTGCTCAACAATCAGGTGATCGTCAACGAGCTCCATTTTTCCAATCGAAGGCCATCTTAGTTTTTCCGGTCCGCCAGTAACTTCAAAGTCGCTAACAAAGACCCAAGCGTATTTATTGTTTTTATGAATGGAGATTCCTACTGAAGTGCTAGAGATGGAATCCAAGTGAATTTTATTCTTAATTATTGTACTGCCTTGGTCTCTAAATAATGTTCTGTTATGGAGGTTTCCACTGTAAATTAACCAGCCTTGGTTCAATTCTTTATCGTACCACTCTGGTTTTCCGCCTTGCGTGAAGTAGTGTCGATCCAATTCATCACCCTTTGTTTCAAGGTAATATCTTGTGAGACTTTCCATGGGTCCTTGATTCCATTTTAGGTCCACATTAAAAAAAAGGTCGAAATTTTTAACCAGCGAATCTTCAACAACCGTTTTGCTATTGTCAGCTTCATTGATCCATTGAAGGGAAGGGTCTGGTTTTTCTCTTTTCTCAGGCAATAGGATCTTTTCAAATTCTTTGAGAAATGAGGCATTCTCCTCTTTTTGTAACTCAGGAGGAATAAGAATAAAGAAGCGGATATCACAGAAACATCCCCAGCTGTTCATTTTGAAAACAGCGTCATTACTGCCATCGCTCAATGTGCACCCAAGACCACCGGACCCTGAACCTCCATCGTAGTGGTATTCCATCGTGTCTTGGTATCCATCGTTGTTGAAATCATCAATAACAAATGTCATTTCACTTTGTGCGTGTAATGCAGAACTTACTATCAAAAGAAGGAATATGAGAATGGGTTTCATGGTATCTAAAATAGGGGTTTTTATGATTTCAATCTAAAAAACGGAACGGTTCAATCATTTCTTACCAGGAGCAGATTTCATTTAATCAACTCTAAATACCTTTTCTGTGGTTCCATCATCATAGATGTAGAGTAGCGTTTGGTTGGGTGTATATTTCGTTTCGCGTCCAAGGAGGTCAACGATTTTAACAACTTCTTTTTTTGATGGATTGTTGAGCTCAACAACGTCCACCGTGAGATTCCCAATTAATTGAGTTGTCCAATCGTAGTATTGATTCACAGAACTTAAACCAGCCAATGCAATATCACCATTCGCCAAAACAACAAGTGAAGATACGATGTCCTCGTCATTGTTTGGACCATTGTACAGATATCCACCAGTTAGATCGCCAATTGCAGAATCCATTTGCAAAACGATGTAATCATAATTGGATCCTATGCCGTTTCCTTGGCTTTGACCTCCAACATAAACGTTTCCAAGCTTCAGTGTTATGGCATTGCCAATGTCTGCATTATTAATACCGTATTCGAACCTGTTTTCCCAGATGATGGTTCCACTGCTGTCGTATTTAATTGTCAGGATGTCGGCATTGGAATAACTCGCCGTTCCATAATCATCTCCATAATGTCGCCCCGTTACGTAAATATTTCCGTCAGCATCTTGAATTGCAGCTTTGAATTCATCTCCTGTGACATTGCTAGGAAGATTCGTGCCATAGTATTTCGTCCAGATGAGAGTTCCATTCAAATCTGCTTTTGAGATCCTGTATTTTGTGCCTGATAGGATCAATAATTTATTGTCCGGTGTTAATTGAACGTCATTGAAGCCATTCTCCAGCCCCGTATTTAGATTTGTAGTAAGCGTATTGTTGACATCCACCTTGATTAAACTGTGAGATGCAGTGTAGTTGTTTACAAATAAGAAGGCAGTATTCTCATGAATAAAAATGTCATGTACAAACCAATTCACCTCATCATTGGGATCGAACTCTCTTTGCCAAAGTTGATTTCCGTCAGAATTAAATGCGTATAGATAGCTCAAATAAATTGAAGTCGTTACGTCAGTTGGGTTTTGCTGATAATTATATTCTTTGTAGGCAGTTATAAATAAACAAGTGTCATTGGACAACCCCAAAGACAAGGGGACAAATGAAGTGTCGGCTGCATCTTGAATTTGTTCTACCCAGATTAAGCTGCCGTCCAATGCATATTTCTGCAGAACTAATTTATGCTTGTTGAATGAAATTTCTTCCTTCTGCAATATGTAAATGTTATCAGAACCGTCAATTATATAGTCGATCAAAAGATTGTTGAACACAGAATCATTGCCGTAAATCTGGGTAGAAAGCGTGTCTCCAAGCAAGTCATAATTTATAACCTGAAGTCTCTGGCCATTCATAGTATTCGTTGTTCCTACAACCATTAATGTATCCGAATTATGCTGTATGGTAGGGAAGTCCGAAAAATAATGTTCATTATCTACTTCAAAGTCTTCTGACCAAATCAGGTTGGATTGAGAATAAGAAATCCCAGTTATTCCAATAAGTACGAGTAGTATTAGTTTGTTCATAATTCTGATGTATACAATGTTAACGATGTTGGCCTTGTATCCGTTGATCTAAATTGTGATTCGTCTTCCCTAATTCACCCAGGAATTCCTTGATTTAAGACCTTCCATAACAGTTCATCTTTGATTCGGATTGTGTCAGATTTCAAAGTATCACAAATGAAAATCAGTATCCGTTTCTTTGTTATGGTTCATTCTGGTCAATAACTTCTTCTCTTTCAACTACCTCTTAAAAACCCGGGGCAAATCAAAAACACTTAGCGTTCGAAGTGTTTCAAATTCCTCTTCCGTCGGGCTCAGCACAACCAGTTTTTGATATTGCGTATCAATCGTTTTTTGCTCCGCCACAAAATCAAATTTCGTTGATTCCAAATCGTATTCGAAGTAGTTCATCGTTAGCTTTCCGCCTTTAAACTCAAGTTGGATCGGGACGTAGTTTCCGTTCTCAAAAATGTTCAAAAAATAAACATTTGAAGTTTCCGATTTCGTAAGGACATTCTGACTTCCGCCACCAATAAAAACATCTGTATTTCGAATGCCAAAGTAATAATACTCGTCTTCTAAAACGCATGGAAGCGAGTCGTTTTTGAGCACTCCAAAGATGTATTTCCCTCGCACATCGTAAACGGATGATTCACGAATAGTTTCTCGGCTGATAGAAGAGATTGATGTTGAAATTATTGAAACGCCTTCCGCATCGAATTGATAGGAAATTGTTCCCGTCTTTGATTTATAAGTCCCGTAAAACTTTTTATCAACGCTCGCAATATTAGATGTTGCCGAAGGCAATGGATCCGAGAAATAATACGATTTTTGAGAAAAGGTTGAAAAACTCAAAATAACACTTGCAATCAAACAATATATTTTCATAACTTAATATAAGGTGGAACCTAAATTTACAATTAACCAACACGCCTAAAACAAAAAGTATGCAAAAAAAATGGCACGTTAAAACGCTAAAAGATACTACAATCGTCGATGAATTTCGTTCAAAACTAAAAGTTGATTCGATTGTTGCGGAATTACTTTTGCAACGAGGAATCGATTCGTTTGATACGGCGCAAGATTTTTTCAGGCCAAAGCTGGACCAATTGCACGATCCCTTCTTGATGAAAGATATGGAAGCGGCCGTTGATCGTTTACAAGAAGCCATTGATGAAGATCAAAAAGTAATGTTATTTGGTGATTACGATGTTGACGGAACCACAGCGGTTGCCTTGATGTATTCCTTTTTAAAAGATACGCTGCAAGTCGATTATTATATTCCAGATCGATATGCGGAAGGATATGGCTTAAGTAAACAGGGAATAGATGTTGCTAAAGAACACGATGTTGCGTTGATTATTTGTTTGGATTGTGGAATCAAAGCGGTTGATAAAATCGCTTATGCCAAGTCGCTTGGAATTGACTTTATTGTTTGCGATCACCACATGCCGGGGGAGGAACTTCCGGATGCAATTGTACTCGATCCAAAGCGAAAAGATTGTTCATACCCTTACGATGAATTGTCGGGTTGTGGTGTTGGATTCAAATTGTTGCAAGGCATGTGTGAACACAACAATTGGTCAACGGATAAATTGTTTGAACATTTGGACTTGCTCGCCGTGAGTATCGGTGCGGATATCGTTCCTGTGACAGGTGAGAACCGTATTTTATGTTACCATGGAATGAAACAATTGAACGCGAATCCACGTGTTGCTTTTAAGGAATTATTGACGCTTGCCAATAAAAAATTCCCGGTAACGCTCACGGATGTGATTTTTTCAATTGCACCTCGAATCAACGCTGCGGGTCGCTTAAGATCGGGGAAACATGCAGTCGCATTGATGGTTTCAGAAGATCTCGATGATATTACAAGTTTGGCGGATGATATCAACAATGACAATCTTGAGCGCAGGCAATTGGATCAGCAAATTACCAAAGAAGCGAAAGAAATAGTACAGAAACGTTGGGAAGAAAAGGAGAGTTTTTCAAATGTCGTCTTCAAAGAAAACTGGCACAAAGGCGTCGTTGGAATTGTCGCGTCGCGATTGATTGAAAAATTCTACCGCCCAACAATCGTTCTAACAGAATCGAACGGAATGGTGACAGGCTCAGCGCGGTCGATTAAGGACTTTAATGTTTACGATGCGCTAAATGCATGCTCAGAACATTTGGAGCAGTTTGGCGGCCACATGTACGCTGCAGGAATGACTTTGAAAAGAGAAAATCTTGAACCATTTATGGAAGCCTTTGAAGCGTATGCAAAAGAGAACCTTACACCAGAAATGTTGATTGAAGAGCAAGAAGTGGATGTCGAATTGGGCTTCAATCAGATTTTTAGCAGCGAAGAAAACAGAATGAAGATTCCAAAATTGAAACGCATCTTGTCTCAGTTTGAACCGCATGGCCCCGGAAACATGAAACCTGTTTTTATTAGTAAAAACGTCTTTTCGACCGACATGCGTTTACTGAAAGAGGCGCACATAAAACTATCAATGACGCAGCCCGAGCACGATGTTGTTATTGAGGGAATCGGTTTCAATCAATCGGAAAGTGCAAACATTGTTGCCGCTGGAATGCCATTCGATGTTGTTTACACATTGGAAAGCAATAAATGGATGGACCGCGAGACCTTGCAGTTGAATATTAAAGACGTTAGAGAAACGGTTTGAGCCTTATGAATTATACATTACTCCAAACTTTCCAGTAGTTGGCTCCAAAGGTTTAGGAACGTCGTCTGCATCAATCATCTGCAATAAATCGATTTCAATTCCTCTACAAATAGTACTGATTGGAGTGTCAGCTGCTCCACCAACAAATGGCGTTTCAGTGATAACTCCAGATTTGTTCAAAATGAAAAAGGCAAATGAAATGGCGATACTCATCGGAATCATAACCCAGTTGTTCTGGATACTTACCATTGCAAAAGGCAGACTCAATGTAAATAACCAAAGAAAGAACATCGTGAAGTAATTGTAGTAATAGGGGAAGATCGTATTCTTTATGCGCTCTGCTTTTCCTTGATCGTCATAAAATTTCTTCAAAGTTGCCGTTAACTCTATAAGTCTAAACTCTTCAATCCAACCCTTGTCATAAGCTTCTTTAATTGCTTTAGCCTGTGCAATCATAATATGAGTTGGCAGATTACTTTTTTTAGACAATGCCTTCACCTCTTCCTCACTCATATAAGGAGAAAGGTCAATTTTTGCTTTTCTCAGATGAGCATTGAGTGCATACAACCATCCGATATGTCTGCGAATTGCGTTATTCCTCCAAACGGTGATTTCCTTTTCATCTTCTTCAGAAACAGCAATCGGGTAGGTGATCAATTCTAAACCCAATGACCGACTATCATTTACAACTGCGCCCCAAATTTTTCTGGCTTCCCACCAACGATCATACGCCGAACTATTTCTAAACCCTAAAAAGATAGCCAATGCTCCCCCGAGTATACTGACTGGAATTGGAGGCAGACAAAAATGGTCATAATCAAAATAGACACAAAGTGTATATGCCACACCAGCACAGATAGCGAAGAACAACAGCGTAAATCTGTTCCAATATACGATTCCAGCAATTTGTTTAAAACGATTTTTAGAAAAGCTTATGATCATTAGAGTCTAATTAAAGACCTAAGATAGTACAATTATAAATGTGCGTTTCGACCCTTCTAACTACAACCCACTTTCCCTAAGAATTGTGAACAGATTTAAAAGATTGGTTCAAATCAGCAATTAGATCCTCGTAATTTTCCACTCCAATTGAAAGACGAACAAGCTTCTCAGTAATGTTCATCGCTTTTTTATCTTCTGGATTAACATCTGCATGTGTCATCGTTTGTGGATGCTCGGCCAAGCTTTCTGTTCCTCCAAGAGATACAGCTAATTTGATGAGTTTTAGACTGTCTAAGAATTGAAATGCTTCAGCTTCACCTCCTTTAATGTCAAAGGCAACCATGGCCCCGTAAGAACTGTATTGGCGTTCCAACACTTTCTTTTCTTCTTCCGTTCCAAACTTTGCTGTGTTTCCTAAATAATAGACCGCTTCAACCATAGGATGCGCATTTAAGTAATCAGCAACATATTTTGCGTTTGTCGCCTGTTGATCCAAGCGAACTTTCAATGTTTCCAAACTTCTCATCAACAACCAGCCCGTCCAAGGTCCCGCCATGTTTCCTAGGAATGTTCTCAATCCCTTTACGCGTCCCATCAATTCGTTTGATCCTAAACACGCGCCAGCAATGACATCTGAATGACCACCAATGTATTTTGTCGCTGAATACAGAACTAAATCAGCTCCGTGCTTCAATGGATGTTGCCAAATGGGTCCCATGAAAGTATTGTCAACCGAAAGGAGGACTTCTTTCTCTTCAGTACTGAAGTGGTTTTTGATCTCCGCACACATTTCAATATCGATCACCGCGTTTGTTGGGTTCGCAGGAGTCTCGATGTGAATCATTGCTAGTTTATCCCCATGCCCTGAATCTTCAATAAGTTTAATGATTTCTTCTTTTGTATCACCAGCGAGAAAGCCCACACTGTTAATCTTCATCTTTTTTAGAAAATGATTGATAAAGTGATCCGTTCCTCCGTATACAGGTCTGCTGTATAATAATAAATCGCCAGGCACCATAAATTCCATCATCACTGTTGAAATTGCGGACATACCACTTTCAAAAACGGCACATTGCTCAGCTTCATCCCAAAGGCACAATCGGTTCTCTAAAATTTCAAGATCGGGGTTGTTCAATCGACTGTAAATCAGGCCGAGCTCTTCTCCTTCATCTTTCTCCCGCAAACCGTATGCGATTTCAAAGAATCGTTTGCCTTCCATTGCATTGTTAAATACAAAAGTTGACGTTTGGAAAATTGGACATTTTATTGCTCCTTCGGAAAGCGAAGGTTTGTATCCATAACTCATCATTAGACTCTCAGGCTTCATAATTCAAAAGGTTAATTATTACTGAACATACAAATCAAACATACATAAAGAACTGTCTGAAGTCAATACAGAAGAAAATATATCTTTTTTATTAAATGTAAAGGTTGAATTGTTCTGTTTATGCCTTAAATTTTCCTCAAAACAGAAAATAACACTCTCCAGTAAGGCACTAGACTGATTTAATGCTTTATCAGATGCATCAATTTTTAATTCACCGAACAGTTTGAAATATCTAAAAATTCACCTTGAATAGTTTATTGTATCTTTAATTACCCAAAATACAGGTGCAGCGTTTTGTAAAATGGTAAATCAGAGAGAATGGATAAAATAGATCGAGCGATATTGGAAATCTTGAGTGAAAACTCAAAACTGGGAACTAAGGAAATCGCAACGCAAGTTGGACTAACATTAACACCAACTTATGAGCGAATTAAGCGCTTGGAAAAATCTGGCGTGATTAAAAATTATACGGTTGAATTGGACAAGAATGCCATCGGGAAAAGCCTCCAAGTTTTTTGTCAAGTCTCTTTGAAAGAACACAACCTTAAATTGCTGAAAAAATTCGAAGATCAAGTTGTTGAATTTCCTGAAGTAAGTGCCTGTTACCATATCGCAGGAGACCACGATTACGCCTTATTAATTGAAGTGTTGGACATGTCCGCCTATGAAAAATTCCTGAGACAGAAATTAGCAACCATTCCCAGTATTGCCAACGTTCAAAGCTCGTTTGTGATGAGTGAAATAAAATAGGGTTGGTTGACAAGTTCAAGCATGACTCGAAACTAAATTTAACCATCTATTTCACTCCGTAACGAAACAAACAATCAAATCTGCGATCGAGAAAACCCTTTCGGCCCCAACTGATACCGCATAAAAACTTCCATTCCTCCACGTCCGCTTGAAGCGCCAGAAAGCGATGAAATATTGAAATCATAAGCGACTCCACCTGTGAACTCTCCAATTTGCAAGAACGATTTCACAATCAAAGCATCTCCCCATCGATGGAACACACCAAGTCCTAAATGCTTTGCAACATTGCCATCTCCCAATGTAAATCGATAGTACGTTCCGTAAAGAATTTCCATATTTGATTTCTGCCTATTGAAATAGAATCCGGGCATGATCGCTCCATTTTTGTTTTGAAGAGAGATTGTTGCGTTGGCAAAAACAGACCATCTTAAAGGCAATGTTTCATCTTCGTTATTGATGAACGAATAATTTGGGTTGTTGACATGGTAAAATGCCAAACCACCTGTAATAAGCTTTTCCGCACCATTTGAACCTCGACTTCCGCCACTTTTGTAATTGTACACAATTCCTGTTCCAGCATCAAAAAAGCCAAATTGATTCGAAGCAAAAACCTCATTGCTTGGCAAAGTAGAATTGTACTGCGTACCATCGTATTGATTTCCCCAATGTCCATCCGTTGGTTCTAAAGTTCGCTGTCCAAAACCTCCATAAAGGCCAATTCCAATTGTGCTTGTTCGATCCAAAATTAGATGGTAGGCGAAAGACAAATTGAACTTGTTTGTGGATAAGGGAAGATTTCCAACCTTGTCGTTGTAGAAGTTTAACCCTCCAGCGATGATTCCTTTCTTCTGGCGTTTTTGCTCGTTGAAGCGCATTTCAACAGAAGCCGCGATCGTATTGTAAGGGGTCGCGACACTTCTCCATTGCGTTCTGTAATTCACGTTCGCTTGCATTCGCGCATGAACTCCAGTTAGTCCTGGATTCAAATTCATCGGTGAGTACTCTGCATTTGAGAAGTGAATGTCTTGCGACCAAACCGTTGAAGTCAACAAAGCAACTCCCAATCCCAACCCTATATTTTTCAAAGTCATTTTCATAATTTCTAGTTGTTAAGGATTATCGTACAAGTGTTACATTTCCAGAATCTTCAATGACCGTTCCGTCTTGGAGCATTACGTAAAGCTTGAAAGCATAGACACCACTAATCATGGGCTTTTCTTTAAAGCTTCCGTCCCAGCAGTCGTCAACTGTTTCCGTTTCGAAGACCAACTGTCCCCACCTGTTGAATACTGAATATTTCATTTCAGCGATACAGTTTCCATAGATACACAAGTAATCATTGTTCAAATCACCATTTGGTGAGAAAATGTCTGGAGCATAAATATCACCGCAACTTGTTGTTACGAATACAGTAACGGTATCAGAACCGCTGCATCCATTTGTGTCAGTTCCAGTCACGATATACGAAGTAGTTACCGTTGGGCTAGCAATCGGGTTTGGACACGTTGTACAGCTCAATCCTGAAACAGGCGTCCAAACGTAACTAATACCACCCGTAGCTGTCAATTGCACGCTTTCTCCGCTCGTTATTGAAGGAGAAATAGGCGAAGCAATTATTGGAATACCTCCAAGTTGAAGAACGGTGTAGTTTTCCGAGACAGAACATCCATCGCTGTCTGTTACGGTTACTCCATACGATCCATTTGAAATTCCAGTAATTGAACTTGTCGTTTCACCGTTTGGCGTCCATGAGTAGGTGTAACCTGAACTTCCGCCAGAAGGATTCAATGTTATCGCTCCGTCTGATTGTCCACAGTTTTCTTCTGTAATTGTTTCGGCCACTACAATCTCAGTAGGTGTATTGATTGTTAGGTTTATTGCGCTAACACATCCAGCTCCGTCTGTGACAGTCACAGTGTAAACTCCAGGATCCAATCCTGTTGCTGTTGCAGCCGTTCCTCCTAATGGCGACCAAGAATATCCGAGAGGTGCAGTTCCACCAACCGCTTCAATTGTTCCTTCTCCATCTGCGAGTCCAAAGCACGAAACATCTGTTGTTGTTAAAACGCTCAATGTTGGTCCTCCAATTGAAGGAATTGTAAAGTTGATTGTCGCTGTGCATAGATTCAGGTCTGTAACGGTTACAGTATAAGCGCCCGCCGGAATCCCACTTGCTGTTGCTCCAGTTCCGCCAACAGGACTCCATGAATAACTCAATGTTCCTGTTCCACCTGCTCCAACAACAGTTCCTCCACCGTCACTTGCACCACAGGCTGCAGCGATCGTGTTTGTTGTGTCAATAGTTAATTCCAATGGCTCTGTGATATCAATTGTAATTACATCCGTACATCCAGAAAAGTCGGTTACTGTTACGGTGTACGAATCAGCTGTTAACGCAGATTGATTTGCTCCAGTTAAAGAACCGGGCATCCATAAATACGTATATGTTGGTGTTCCTCCAGAAGATGAAACAGTTGCTGTTCCGTCGTTCCCACCAAAACAGTTTACGTCTGTTGAATTATCCAAAACCATTGTTGGCCCGTTCGTAGATGTAATGATAACGGTTGTGTCATCCGAACATCCGAATTGATCTGTAACCGTTACGGTATAAGTGTCGGGTGGCAATCCAGTTGCTAAAGCGTTTGTTCCTCCAAGCGGAAGCCATGAATAAGAGTACGTTCCGCCTCCTCCAGTTCCAGACGCTGTTGCCGTTCCATCCGATGCACCACATGCTGCTGGCGTTGAACCTGTAATGTCAGCAAACACCGGAGTAGGCTCTCCAATAATCACGACTCCAGATCCGAGACATCCGTTTAAATCTTGAATGGCAACATTGTAAGTTCCTGCGGTAAGTGTTGTTTGAACGGGGCCTGTCAAACTTCCTGGCGTCCAAACATAGGAATAAGGAATTGCTCCTCCACTTGCACTAACTGTTGCAGCGCCATCTGCTCCGCCGTTACAAACTGCGTCTGATTGCGAATCGATATTCATGGCGATTGAAATACCGCTGCAAGGATTTACTGTACAAGCGACAAGCTCTCCTGCGTTATTTATTATTGACGTAACTCCATTTCCATCAACGATTTGAATAGGATAAGTCGATGGTGCTCCTGTTGTAATACCAGTTGCGTATTGTGTCCAGACAGTATCATTGTAGGTACAATTCGATAAATCACATCCTGTATAGAATCCGAAAAGATATCCGGGAGTCGCAGCGGCACAGTCGATACAGTCTTGTTCAGAGTTAATCGGTGTACTCACCGGTGTAATTACTCCAGTAAACCAGGTGTAATTTCCATCTCCGTTCGAAGCTGTTAGATCCCCATTCACTTCTTCACAAATGTCGATTGTTGTGCAAGGATCGATGGTAAGTGTGATTGTTTCAGACCCACAAGGCAAAGTATATGTAACGGTATGCGTTCCGGGTCCTGCAATTGCAGGGTCAAAGATTCCACCCGCACTGATATATGGACCACCGCTCCAAGTTCCACCTCCTGTTGAAGGCGTTAAGGGTATCGGCGTGTCTTGTTGACAAATATTTTGAGGCAAACAAACAGTTGCATCGCAACACGTAAATGCAATCGGTACACAAGCTAAAGCAGCAAAAGATTGCACGCCACCGGATCGAACATTATTCGATGGTGTTCCATTCCCACCACATGCAACAACATCACCTGCTGTGCTTACTCGGACATCATAAACGTTAAACGACGTTGGATAAAAAGCAAGCTGACTTAAAGCATTGTCAAATTTGTAAACACCTGTTTTTGAACCGACATAGATGTTCCCACAATCATCAACATCTATCCCGGCGTTGTGCGAAACGTTTCCACCGAGAAAAACCGATTCTAATTGTCCACCAGGAATTGATACCGTTCCCACGATTGAAAAATCTATAAGAGATCGTTTTTGCAATTGATCACCACGATTGACGTAAACGAAGTTTGCATCTGCTCGTATGGCTTTAATTCCCGTATTGTTTAACCTCCATTTTTCACTTTTATATCCCCAGCCGATTCCATTATCATCCAATAACATAGACGTCGATCCACCTGGACAAAGTGTAAGATTGTCGCTTATATATCCTACTGTATCCAGCGTCAGGAAATAATATTTACCGTTTGGAGCGGCTGCCATTGCGCGAACTTCCTGAAGTTGTGGAGGAATTGCAAAAAGATTTCCAGGTTGCGTAACCATAACAGAACTGTTGATGTCACCTGTATTCATGTCGATGTCATAAACCCGACCGTGAATATCAAGGTTTCCACCTGTTCCACCAACCAGTAACCTGGTTTGATCACAATTAAATGAGATGTTCCAAAACTCTGTACTGATCTGTCCTCCAGATGGATTTGTATTGTTCCAAACTACATTTCCAGCGGCGTCTACTTTCTGAATTTCATAACTCGTTCCATTGGTCACATAAGTGTTTCCAACGTTATCTGTTGCCATTGTTCCGAGCCAAGCTGTCGTGTCGTAAGGCGTGTCATGCGTCCATTGAAGAACACCCGTGGAATTGTATTTCTTTAATTGCATTGGCATTATTCCACCAATGACGTAAACGTTTCCGCTATTGTCGTAGTCAAGCTCCCAAATACAATCCCACGTTTCTGGTGAATTGAAATCTGGAGTTTGAACCCAAGGGTCAATAACAAGAGTTCGTGTCTCATTGTATTGCTCCAATTTGAATGTCAATCCTCCTTTCGAATAAGCGTAGGCCGATTCGATAATTTCAGCTTCATTGTCTTGGTAGAAAGTGATTGGCGCGTGATCAATAATGTCACCAAACAGCGTTGGCAAATGAACCTCGCTATTTTCGATTGTAAATTCACGATCGAACAACATTCTTAAATCTGACAGTTGCGCTCCAGGGTTTAAAATGAATGCGTACTTCAATCCAATTTCTGGATGCATTTTGTATTCGACATCAATATTTGGAAAAATGTTTTTGTAGGTAATTGTTTCATATGATTTCACATAATTGATGCTTTTCGTTTCGCCATTTCCAGTTGGATATGAATAGCTGTGGTACGCTGAATTTTCTCCAGCAGCAATTATTTGAACATCTGAAGAAGGCTTGAACCAATTCATATTCACCTCATCTGTAGTCACCAAAAACTTACCAGTAAGGCGTTCTTTTTGCTTATGGTCCTTGAACGTCTTGATTGGTTCACTCATTATCTTTAAGCGCTCAGCCTTGGACTTTTTATCGACCTTTCTAAAATTGTATGAAATCCCTTTTTCTCCGAAGTAAATTCGAGTTGCTCCAAAATCGGCAGCATATTTAATCGCTCCAATCGTTTCATTTGCTTCCTGATCGTATTGACCTAAGTTTTCAATGAAGGATTTGCTTCGCGAATTTTCAACCTCCCAAGAGCCAGAATTGTCCTGAGCATATGCGGAAGAAATTGATAAGAAAGCGAGTAGTAGAATTGAGTAGCGCCTCATGATAAGTGATAGTTGGTTTGAATTCTGTAAAATTAAGGCATAACCCTAAGATTATTAGAGGTGTTGCCCCCTCAAACCTAAAACCCCTTAAGTACAGGTGTTTACGGGATGTGTTTTAGCAACAAGGACACGAAGTCTCTACAATATATCATGATTTAGGATATGTTTATAGGGTCAACTTGTGTTTTACTATTCCAAAATTCAACGTTGTAGAACAATGCATGCCGCGAAGCTGTACATCAGGTAAACCTATACATTCAAGCACAAAAAAAGGAAGCCAAATTGACTTCCTTTATATCTAATATCTTCTGTGGCAGGTCATTTCCATTTCCTACCGAAAGCGAAGTTTTCTCTTATTTCATATTACTCAAATCCGGCATCTCTCTTGTAAAAGCAGGAATTCCAGTAATATCCATCCCTGTAATCAACAAATGAATATCATGAGTTCCCTCATACGTCAATACAGATTCCAAGTTGGCCATGTGTCGCATGATTGAATATTCGCTTGTAATACCCATCGCTCCGTGAATCTGTCTCGCTTCACGTGCAATATTAAGCGCAATTTCAACATTGTTTCTCTTTGCCATTGAAATTTGAGCTGAGGTTGCTTTGCCTTCATTTCTCAATTGTCCCAGACGTAAAGTCAATAACTGTGCTTTGGTGATTTCAGTAATCATCTCAGCTAATTTCTTCTGAATCAATTGGAATCCACCAATTGGAACGCCAAATTGAGTTCTTTCTTTTGAATATCTAAGTGCTTGATCGTAACAATCCATTGCACTTCCAAGAGCACCCCATGCGATACCAAAACGAGCAGAATCAAGACAGCTAAGTGGCGCGCCTAAACCTGATCTTCCAGGTAAAATATTCTCTTTTGGAATTTTCACATCAGTAAAAATCAACTCTCCAGTTGCCGAAGCTCTAAGTGATAATTTTCCGTGCATTTCAGGAGTAGAAAAACCTTCCATTCCTCTTTCAACAACCAATCCGTGAATTCTTCCTTCCTCATTTTTCGCCCAAACGACAGCGATATCAGCGAAAGGTGCATTTGAAATCCACATTTTAGCACCATTTAATATATAGTGGTCACCAGCATCTTTAATGTTGGTAAGCATTCCACTTGGATTAGAACCATGATCTGGTTCCGTTAATCCAAAACAACCGATCATTTCACCGGACGCCAATTTTGGAAGGTATTTTTGTTTTTGTTCTTCAGATCCGTATTTCCAAATTGGATACATCACTAATGAACTCTGTACAGATGCCGTTGAGCGAAGTCCAGAATCACATCTTTCCAATTCTTGCATGATTAACCCATAGGAAATTTGATCTAACCCAGGTCCGCCGTATTCTTCAGGAATGTAAGGTCCAAATGCGCCAATTTCTCCCAATCCTTTTAAAAGGTGCATTGGAAATGTTGCATTCTCGTAGTGTTCATCAATTATAGGAGATACTTCCTTTTTAACCCAAGCACGTGCCGCGTCGCGAACAAGCTTGTGTTCTTCGGACAATAAATCGTCCATGTTAAAGTAGTCAGGATGTGTATATAAATCAGTTCTCATAGAGTTACATTTAATTAGGTCTAAAATTAACTATATTTTTTGTCTTTGTTAAAATAATCTCAAAATCAAAAGGTAACTTTGTAAACTTATAATACAAGATAAATGGCCATATCTGCGAACCTTCTTTTTTCAATATCCTTGTCTATTCCAAGCGAATTGAGCTCAAGAGAGCCTTGGTTTTCGTATGAAGTTGGGATCGTATTGTTTACATCCTTTCTGTTGATTGCTTCTGCAAGACTGGCTCGGCCTAATATTTATGCTTCTTTATCTGTTGGAATGTTAAAAGTTGCTTCGGTAAGAACTCACATTCGTGAAACGTTTCCAATTAATAAAAGGGGATCAATCCTGCTTTTGTTGAATTACTTAATTTCAACAGGGTTAATTGTTTATTTGTGTTTAGAAGATACTCGTGTCTGGAAAGTGGATCAATTTATGATCGCTGCAGTAACACCATTCGCTTTATTCGTTGGAGCATTAATTAGCATTCGGGCTACAGGCTGGCTAACAGGGGAGTATGAAGTGTTAAAGGCTCCAATTATTATGAAGGTTTTGGGTGCGCAATCAATTGGACTGGTTTATTTTATTTGTGCGTTGATATGGGTACTTAACCCTAATTACCAAGAAGTACTCATTCAGGTAGTAATTTGGACTTTTGCTATCGAGAGTTTTATACGCATAATTAAGAGTGTTCTAGTTGTTTATGGACAAGGAGTTTCATGGTATTATATAATTTTGTATTTTTGCACCCTCGAAATTCTACCATTGTTCGTCGTATATTACTTCGTAATGCAGGATTTTATAGGATAGCATTTTTGTTGAATTAAATTTTTGAAACATTGGCAATCAAGACTATATTAGTTTCTCAACCCAAACCAGAAGGGAAGAAATCCCCATATTTCGACTTGGCGGAGAAATACGAATTGAAGATTGATTTCAGATCATTCATTCATGTGGACGGCATAGATGCTCAAGAATTCAGAACGCAAAAGATTGATTTAGCGGAGCATACAGCTGTAATTCTTACTTCTAAAACAGCGGTAGACCACTTTTTTAGAATTTCAGAAGAAATGCGTTTCGTAGTACCAGATAGTATGAAGTACTTTTGTATTTCTGAAGCTGTTGCTTATTATCTTCAAAAATACGTTGCCTACAGAAAACGGAAAATATTCTTTGGTAAACAAACGATTGTCGATTTAGTTGATGTTTTGAAAAAGCATAAAAAGGAAAACTTTTTACTTCCTTGTACGGATAGACTTCGTGACAACATTCCTGCTACACTGGAATCAAACGATTTAAACTTTACAAAAGCAGTTTTATATAGAACTGTTGCATCGGATTTATCGGATTTGGAAAATGTGTATTATGACATGCTTGTTTTCTATAGCCCAGGAGGAATCGAATCTCTTTTGAAAAATTTCCCAGACTTTAAGCAGAATGATACGATTATCGCAGCTTTCGGTCCTACGACGGCTAATGCAATTGTAAAAAACAACTTGAGACTGGACCTTCATGCTCCTCAACCTAATGCGCCGTCAATGACAGGAGCAATTGAGAATTTTGTAAAGGAAAAGTAAGGTTCTCTAATCTAAAATTTCTTGGAGTATCGTTTTGATATGATTAACGCCGTCTGACGCGTTCATATTGATTTTTGTGAAACCATTAGGCACATTCAATTCATTTGCCTTAGGATCTATTATATACCGATGTGAGGCGTTTTCTGCAAAATGAATCAATCCAGCTGCGGGTTGAACTTGTAAAGAGGTTCCAATTACCACCAATAGGTCTGCTTTAAATAGAAACTCTATTGCCTGATCATAAGCAGGAACAGCCTCTCCAAACCAAACAACGTGTGGGCGCAATCGATACCCACTTGGGCTAAAATCGGTCGCTTTTAATTCCCAATCCTTGATTTCAAAATATTCTGATTCTTGATCAGGACCGCTGGATTTTGCTTGCCGAATATTTCCGTGCAAATGATGCACATTGGTGCTGCCTGATCGTTCGTGCAGATCATCAATATTTTGAGTGATTATTATTACCTCAACAATTTCTTCCAAAGAAGCGAGACCTATATGGGCCGAATTGGGTTGTGCTTCAATAATTGATTTTCGGCGTTGATTATAGAATTCCGTTACTAGATCAGGGTTTTTTCTCCAAGCTTCTGGAGTTGCAACGTCTTCGATATTATAATTTTCCCACAGTCCATTGGAATCGCGAAAGGTTTGAATACCACTTTCGGCACTCATACCTGCACCAGAAAAGACGACTATTGTTTTCATAAAGTAAGTATACAAAAAAAGCCCTCTCGATCAAATCGAGAGGGCTTCATATTTCAATTTTGGCTAGGCCAAATTTGTTTTATTACTTGATAACAACGTTTTCAGTGTGAACACCGTTTTCAGTTGAAATAGTAACTAAATATGATCCACTTGCTAAATCAGCAACTGGGAAAGTAACATTTTTAGATCCTGCTTGAGAAGCCAAAACTCTACCTTGTAAATCCAAGATTGAAACTACGAAATCATTAGCTTCTGTAGAGAAGTTAACGTTAAGTACTTCAGATGCAGGGTTAGGGAAGATAGAAACTTCTTCGAAGATTACTTCGTTAATTGAAGCATCACCATCAGCATTGAACAATCCAGCATCAGAACCTCCGAAGTTACCACCAGCAACTAAAGAGTTACCGTTACCATCTTTCACATCGAAAGAACCAACTCCGTAACCTGAATCAATTCCATCTCCGAATGAATCAAGGATTTCGAATGTGTAACATTCGTTAACTACGATCGTAGCATTAACTGGAGCTTGAACAGTAGTTCCGTTAGCAGCTAAATCTGCCCATGGTCCACCTGAAGCAATTGTAGTACCACCACCGTCTTTAAGTGTCCAAGTAGTTTCTGAAGCATAACGGTCGGTTGTCAATTCAACAGTAACAACTAAAGTCTCTGAAGCTGCACTTGCAGAAGCAGTGAATGTTGTAGATCCAGAGTTGTCAGAAGTATTATCAGCAACACCATTAGGATTTGAAACAGCAACATTCAAATCGTTTGATCCAACATTAGGAACAAATGAGATTGGGTCTAAAGTAACAATTTCTGATGCACCAGGTGCGATGTTTCCAGTCCAGTTCATAACAACAGGTGTTCCTCCATTCACATCGTAAGTGATAGTTGCAGAAGTCATTGCGTTCGATCCCCAGTTTTGAATAGTCGTTGTTGGTGACATAGTTTGAGATCCAGAAAGATCACAATCAGCAAGGTCTGGAGCATAAGCAGAATTAAAGATTACTTCATCAGTAGAAGTAAATCCTGTTAATGTTGGGTAATCATTAGTACCAGTTAAAACATTACCAGCAGTTTGAGTTCCATCATTGATGAAAGCTGCAATTTCAACGTTTGCGATATCTAAAGGAACTCCATTGATGTCATTTGGCAAAGTAACTGAATAGTTAACAGTTGCAGTAGCACCCATTGTTGTTGTATTAATAGCATCACCCCATTGTGCAGAAAGCATTTGTCTGAACATGTGTGAGTGATTGTAAACTCCGTTTGCAGGATCACCAACCCAACCACCAGGATTGTAAACACCTAAGCTGTAAGAAGTTTGAGGTCCGTGAATGTTGTTCTGAAGAACAGCAACGTACAATTCGTTCGTACTAGAAGGAGCGTTAGCAGTATAATAATACTCAACGGCAACATCCAATTGTCTTGTAACGATATCTAAAGTAGCAACGATGTTCATGTTAACTTCTGACATTTCAGCGATAATAGCTGGAACTTTGTCAGCATCATTTGATCCTGCTGGGTGGTACAATTGTGCCCCACCGATAGTTCTTCTATTTAAAGTAGAAGATGGGTAACCCGTTGGTCCGAATGCACCATCATGTATATCTCCTTCTGGAGTTCTGTAATCAGGTTCAGATCCTGAAGGTACAGCGTATCCTCCTGAGTGAATGTTGATTCCAATAACGTCTCCTGGATTGTTAGCGATCGCTGCAGAAACAGCAGCATGACCTGTTGGGCAATATCCACAGTGAATACCTGTCCACTCCTCGATAACAGCATTTCTGTTCTCTGGAGTAGTGCTCACATTTGCATTTTGTGCATTCCCAATAACTGGAAGTGCTAAAGCGCCTGCGAACAAAATCTTAGTAATGTTTTTCATAGTTCTAATTTTTGATTTTGAATAACGCAATTTCTTACTTTTTATCGAATTATAAAAAGCACACAGAGGGAATTTAAGCAACTATTGTAATCCTAAAAAGAACGTTTATTCAGAAAACTGACAAAAGCAACATTTCCAAACCTTTCAAAGTCTAATCTTATGTAGATATCAATCGATTAATACTGCCTCCTCAATGCTATAAACAAAGCCCATAAAATGCATGCTATATGGCTTATGTATGAAACTATCACTTTCCCTTCGGTCGTATGCTCACGCTTTTTCTTACCTTTGCTGGCTTCAAAAGACCGTACATGGCGAAAATTAGAAAACAAGACGCATTGGATTATCACTCATCTGGCAAGCCAGGGAAAATTGAGGTTGTTCCAACAAAACCATATTCATCACCTAGAGACTTGTCTCTGGCATATTCACCTGGTGTGGCAGAGCCCTGCTTAAAAATTGCAGAGAACAAAGAAGATGTCTATAAATACACTAGTAAAGGAAACCTAGTTGCAGTAATTTCGAACGGAACAGCTGTTTTAGGGTTGGGTAATATCGGGCCAGAGGCTTCTAAGCCGGTAATGGAAGGAAAAGGGTTGTTATTTAAGATTTTTGCAGATATCGATGTTTTCGATATTGAATTGGACGCGGCAGATCCTGATTTGTTCGTTCAGACGGTAAAGGCAATGGCACCTACCTTTGGTGGAATCAACTTGGAAGATATCAAGGCGCCTGAGGCATTTGAAATTGAAAGACGCTTAAAAGAGGAATTGGATATCCCAGTAATGCATGATGATCAGCACGGTACTGCGATTATTTCATCGGCAGCTTTGTTGAATGCATTGGAATTGGCCAAAAAGAAAATAGAAAAAGTAAAGATTGTTGTTTCAGGTGCTGGAGCTTCAGCTCTTTCTTGTGCAACGCTATATTGGAAATTAGGTGCTAAGAGGGAAAACATTTACATGTTCGATTCTAAAGGTCTTATCCATCAAGGAAGAACAGATTTAGATTCTAACAAACAAGTTTTTGCGAGTCATAAAAAGGACGTTGCTTTCGCAGCAGCGTTTAAAAAGGCAGATGTATTCCTTGGATTGTCAAGAGGTGGGATTGTTAATAAAGAGATGATTTCTATAATGGCCAAAGACCCCATCGTTTTTGCTTTGGCGAATCCTGAACCAGAGATTGGTTACAATGAGGCTACGTCAGTTCGAAAGGATATTATCATGGCGACAGGAAGGTCTGACCACCCAAACCAAGTGAATAATGTTCTTGGTTTCCCATTTATTTTCCGTGGAGCACTAGATGTTAGAGCAACAACGATTAATGAAGAAATGAAATTAGCGGCAGTTAAGGCTATTGCTGCACTTGCTAAGGAAACAATTCCCGAGGAAGTTATTGAAGCTTATGGTGAAAAGAACATTTCTTTTGGTCGTGAACAATTCATTCCGAAACCACTGGATCCAAGGTTGATTTATTACGTTGCTCCGGCAGTTGCGAAGGCAGCAATGGACTCTGGTGTTGCAAAACAACCCATTGAAGACTGGGATGAATACGAGATGACGCTAAAAAACCGTCTTGGATTGGATAATAAATTACTTCGAAATATTACTGAAAAAGCACAGCGCTCGCCAAAACGAGTTGTTTTTGTTGAAGCGGATAACATTAAGATTCTTAAAGCTGCTCAGACAGCGTGGGAAGAAGGTGTAGCAATGCCAATTCTTCTAGGGAATAGAGATATAATTGAAGCGCTAATTGAAGAGTATGCTATTGAAATTCAAGATGTAACAATAATCGATCCTAAGTCTGATGAGGAAAAGGAACGAAGAACGGTATTTGGAAAGGCCTTTTTTGAGAAACGAAAACGAAAAGGTGTTACAGAGTTTGAAGCCGTTCAGATCATGCGGGAACGAAATCACTTTGGTGCCATGATGGTAGAGTTGGGTGATGCTGACGCAATGATTACTGGTACTACAAGAAATTATCGTGATGTAGTTAGACCTGCATTGCAAATTGTAGGGTTACAAAAGGACATGAACAAAGTTGCAGGAATGTATATTCTTGATACGAAGCGCGGACCTTTATTCTTAGCCGATACAACAATTAATAAAAACCCAACCGCGGAGGATATTGCTGAAATTACATCAAATGTTGCAAAGACGATCCGTAAGTTCAAAGTAACACCAAGAGTTGCTTTATTGAGCTATTCTAATTTTGGTTCTTCGCCAGGAGATGATCCAAGTAAAATGGCGAAAGCGGTTAAGTTAATTAAAGAAAATGACCCCAATTTGGTGGTCGATGGTGAATTACAAGCCAATTTCGCTTTGAACAATTCATTGATGAATGAAAAATTTTCTTTCTCAGATTTAGCGAATAAAAAAGTAAATACATTAATTTTCCCAAATCTTTCTTCGGGTAACATTGCGTACAAGCTTTTACAAGAAATGACTGAAGGTGATGCAATTGGGCCTGTTCTCGTTGGTTTGAAAAAATCAATTCACGTGCTTCAAATGGGTTCTTCGGTTAGAGAAATCATTAACATGGTAAAAGTTGCGGTTGTAGACGCACAAAATAAATAAGGATGATAGGACAATTGAACGGAAAGCTTATTGAAAAGAATCCAACGTCATTAATTATTGACTGTGGAGGAGTTGGATATGAGGTCAAAATTTCATTGAACACCTACAGTGCTCTTGGCGCTGCGGAGGCGGTGAAAATCTACACCAAATTTATTGTTCGTGAAGATGCACAATTATTATACGGATTTGCTGAGCCGGTAGAACGCGAGATGTTTAACCATCTTATTTCTGTTTCCGGAATTGGACCCAATACGGCAATGATCATGTTGTCGTCCATGGTTCCAGAGGAAATTGCCAATGCAATTCAAACGGATGATGTTAAAACAATACAGAGCGTCAAGGGAATAGGTGCAAAAACAGCGGAGCGAGTTATCGTTGATTTGAGGGGTAAAATGTTAAAAATGGCCTTTTCAACCGAAAATATCTTCACTGCGAACAATACGAACCATTTTGACGCGTTAACAGCATTGGTTTCCTTAGGGTTTGATAAAAAATCCGCCGAGAAAGCGATTGATAAAGTAAGTACGGGCGAAGAATCAGTCGAACAATTAATCAAGGAGGCTTTGAAAATACTATAAAGTTGAATACTAAACATCTACATATTAGACTTACTACGTTATTGTGCATAATCTGCATGGGGAATGTTATTGGACAAGACACTTTGATCTACCCAATAACGCCAACGTACGATCCGACGCAGACTCAACCACAGAGTTTTGATTTAGGAGATCCAACATCAATTCAGCAAACCATTGTATATGATCCAATTACGGGAACGTATGTCTTTAAGGAATCAATTGGTGTTAACGATTTGAATTACAGAAACCCTTCAATGATGACCTTTGAAGAGTATATCGAATACGAGCGCCAAAAATCACTTCGAGAGAATTGGAAGAGTAAAATTGATGATAATACGGCACAAAATCAACCGATCGAATTTCCAATTACAGTTCCGGGGAAATTATTCGAGAACTTTTTTGGATCAGATCAAATTACAATTCGACCTCAAGGAAGCGTAGAACTTTCATTTGGTATCAACTCTTCAAGATACGACAATCCAATCCTTCCTGTTAAACAAAGAAGAATTACACGTTTCGACTTCCAACAACAAATTCAAATGAATCTTGTTGGACAGATTGGGACTAAACTTAAAATTGGAACGAGCTACAACACCCAAGCGGCTTTCGATTTTGACAATCAACAAAAACTTGAATACGTTGGGAATGAGGATCAAATCATGCAAAAGATTGCATTGGGTAATGTTACATTTGACTTGCCTACGTCCTTGATTCCAAGTTCACAGACTTTGTTTGGTGCAACAACTCAATTGAAATTTGGAAAAACAACGGTTGATTTAATTGCAGCATCATCCAAAGGAAAACGACAAGAAATTAATATCAGTGGTAAAGCTCAAGTTCAAGAATTTGAATTAGGTGCAGACAACTACGAAGCCAACCGCCACTATTTCGTTAACATGTATCACAGAGATCATTATAACGAATCAATGTCAACGTTGCCAATTCCAAACACAACCATCAATATCACAAGGATGGAAGTTTGGTTGACCAACAGAACAAATAATACGGAGAACACAAGAAATGTTATTGGATTCTCAGATTTGGGAGAAGCTTTACCTTCAAATGTTCAAGGTGCGCCAGGATCATACGCTGCATCGGACATTCCAGATAATGAAGCAAACGGACTGTATTCATGGGCGTCATCGAACCCTCAAATTAGAGGTTTTGTTGGAGCTGTTTCATCGTTGAATAGCCAAGCTGTTACACCAGGACCTTTTCAGCAAAGTGTTCACTATGAGAAAGTTGAAAATGCACGAAAATTAACAGAGCAAGAATTTAGCTACAGTGCTCAAATGGGATTCATCTCATTGAATCTTCCATTAAACAATGATGAAGTTTTAGCGGTGGCATACGAGTATACGTATCGTGGCGAAACATACCAAGTTGGTGAATTCTCCACAGATGGGGTTTCTGGTCAAGATGCCTTAATCCTAAAATTATTGAAAACGACAATCATGAACCCAAATACTAAGACTTGGGATTTGATGATGAAGAATGTTTATTCAATCGGAGCTTATCAAGTAGATCAAGAAGGATTTAGATTGGATCTATTGTACAACAATCCTGACAATTCTGTATTGATTCCTTTGTTGCCAATTGATGGTGTTGATGACAAGCAATTGGTGACTTTATTAGAAATGGATAGAATCAATCAAGTTCAACAGCCCTTCTCGGATGGTGTGTTTGATTTTGTCCCCATTCAATTCAATGGAAATCGAGCCGAAAGTGCAGGTACAATCAATACTAGAAACGGTAGGGTTTATTTCTCAACAATTGAACCTTTTGGTCAAACATTAGCCGACAAGCTGCAGGCTGCTGGACTGCCCCCAATTCTAATAAATCAAGTTGCTTTCACTGAATTATATGATTCAACGCAAACCGCAGCGCAGCAAATTCCAAGCAAGAACAGGTTTAGCTTCAAAGGAGAATACCAATCTTCAATTAGTTCAGACATTCCTTTGAATGCGCTGAATGTTCCTGAAGGAGCAGTTACTGTTACGGCGGGTGGAATTAAATTACTAGAAGGAACAGACTATACGGTTGATTACAACCTTGGCCGTGTTAAAATATTGAACTCTGGAATCTTAGAGTCAAACACTCCAATTAAAATTTCGATTGAAAGCAATTCAGTTTTCGGCTTCCAGGCCAAATCTTTAATTGGTTCCAGAGTTGCACATCGATTCGGAAACCGATTGAATGTTGGTGCCACTTGGATGCGAATGATGGAACGTCCTGTAACACAAAAAGTTGATATTGGAAGCGAACCATATAAGAATAACGTCATTGGATTTGATTTACAATACAATACAAAGGTGCCATTCATAACCAAATTGGTTGATTGGATTCCTGGACTTTCGACAAAAGCTCCATCGACATTCTCATTCCAAGGTGAATTTGCGCATTTAATTCCTGGACAACCTAGGGCAATTAATAAAGAAGGAACTTCTTATGTAGATGATTTTGAAGGTGCTCAGAGTGCCATTGATTTGAGGTCTTTTACAGCATGGCGTTTGGCGTCTATACCCCAAGGTCAGTCGGATTTATTCCCTGAAGGAGCAAATAAAGATTTGGCAGCAGGTTATCAAAGGGCCGGAATTCACTGGTATGTGATTGATCCATTGTTTTATCAAAGTAGTGCACAAACACCGCAACACATTAAGGACAATCCTGAACAATTGTCTGATAGTAGAATGCGTTTGGTTAGTCAAACTGATGTGTTCCCAAACCTTCAATTGGCTTACGGTTCTCTTCCTAATGTTCCAATTTTAGAATTGGCTTATTACCCAAAAGAACGTGGGATGTACAATTATGACACTACCGATGTCAACATTGATCCCAACGGTAATTTTAATGATCCAGAGAACAGGTGGGGTGGTATTATGCGTGCATTGACTACAAATAACTTTGAGCAAACGAACATTGAGTACATTCAATTCTGGATGCTCGACCCATTCAATGATGATGCTGAAGGAGTTGATCCAAACGGAGCTCACAATGGTGGCGACTTGTATTTCAACCTTGGAAACATATCAGAGGATGTTCTTCCAGATTCTAGAAAAAGTTT
Organism: Crocinitomicaceae bacterium; assembly: GCA_047630755.1. GTDB lineage: Bacteria > Bacteroidota > Bacteroidia > Flavobacteriales_D > Crocinitomicaceae > UBA4466. The sequence continues at coordinate 222,641 of JBLHYG010000006.1, forward strand.
TGAAGATGGATTATCTCCTGAAGGGTCTTCCGATACCGAAAACACAGATATTACAGATTGGGCAAGAATTTCGACAGAACAAGTTGTAGTAAATGCATTTGATACAGATCCTATTGCAAGAGTAAATCAAGATGTTGGACTGGACGGATGGAACAATGCAGATGAAAAAGTTGCATTCTTGGCATACGTTTCATGGGTACAAGGGAATCCAAACTTAACTGCTGCAGCTAAATCTAGAATGATTTCCGATCCATCAAGTGATGATTACAATTTTTACCGTGATGATATTTATGATACAGATGAATTATCAATTTTAGAAAGATATAAGGCGTATAACGGAATGGAAGGGAACTCATACACAACTGAGATGTCCGATACCGCAAACGCCGCAGGATACCCAACTTTAGGTTCAAACAATCCAGACATTGAGGACATGAACATGGACAACAACTTGTCTGAAACGGAAGCGTACTTTCAGTACAAAGTTAGTTTACGCCCAGGAGATATGGTTGTTGGACAAAACTTCATTACCAGTGTTCAAACGTATACAAGCGGAACCAAAACAGAAAACTGGTACCAATTCAAAATTCCAATTCGCGATTATGAAAAATCGGTAAATGGAATTATAGATTTTAGATCCATTCGCTTCATGAGAATGTTCATGAAAGAATTTGATGAAGAAGTTGTTTTGCGATTTGCCAGACTTGAATTCATTCGAGGTGAGTGGAGAAGATATTTCGAAGATTTAACAGAACCAGGAGAAGGCGTAACAGTTGATCCTAACTTAACGTCATTCAATGTAGGTACGGTAAACATTCAGGAGAACGAACAAAGATCACCAGTTAAGTACGAAATTCCACCAGGAATTATTCAAGAGGTTGATCCATCACAAACCTTCCAAAGACAATTGAACGAACAGTCGTTGACATTAGAGGTATGTGATTTACAAGACGGAGATGCTAGAGCGGCTTATAAAAACGTTCAGTTCGATGTTAGAACATATAAGAAATTGAAAATGTTCGTTCATGCTGAGGCAGTAGAAAATGCAGCAACTCAGTTGAATGATGATGATGTTAGTTTGTTTGTAAGATTGGGAACGGACTTCATTGATAACTACTACGAATATGAGATTCCGTTGAAAACAACTGCTTGGGGTTCAACATTGGATACTGAGATTTGGCCTGAAGAAAACAACATTGAAATTGTATTTGAAAAGTTACTTCAATTGAAACTGGACCGAAATGCTCAAATAGCAAGTGGAAACGGACTGGTGTCTTACATTAGTGAGTTTGAGCGATTGATACCTGCTGATCTAGCGAATGGTATTAACGAAGTTCTCATTAAAGTAAAAGGAAATCCAAACCTTCAAGGCCTTAAAACTGTAATGGTGGGTGTTCGTAATCCTCATAAAAACAAGCATGAACTAGAAAACTGGAATGAAGATGGTTTGCGGAAGTGTGCAAACATTTGGATTAACGAATTAAGATTAACGGATTTTGTAAGCGAAGGTGGTTCTGCTGCTGTTGCTCAAATGCGTCTTCAAATGGCAGACTTTGCCAACATCAACATGTCGGGGAATTACTCAGGAATTAACTGGGGAGCTGTTGACAGTAGAGTACAAGACAGACAACGAAATCAACAGATTGGGTTCGATATGAACGCAAATGTTCAATTGGGTCAATTCTTCGGAAAGAAAGCGAAAGTTTCTTTGCCTTTCTTCTACGGATATTCCTTGGGTATTGTGAATCCAGAATACGATCCATCGAATCAAGATATTCGATTGGAAGATGTAGAAGATCTTAATGAAAGAAAGCGATTGGCAAAATTAGGACAAGAATATCAAGCACGTAAGTCGTACAATTTTACCAATGTTCGAAAAGAACTCAAAGCGGGTGTTAAACCTCATTTTTGGAGAGTTTCAAACTGGGCTGCAAATTATTCTTATTCACAGGATAACTCAAGGGATTATAATACGGCCAAAGACGAAACAAGAACATGGAGCGGAGGATTGAATTATGCGTATTCATTCAATACAAAACCAATCACACCATTTAAGAAAATTAAGTTTTTGAAAAAATCCAAATGGTTCTCTATCGTTCGTGATATGAACTTGTATTTGGCACCTAAGAATGTGTCGTTCACTAACGATTTAATGAGATCGTATAATGAACGTAAGATTAGAAATAACGTATTACCAGATTATGATTTTGCGCCGGTTTTCGTTAAACGATTTAACTGGAACAGATCATACAACCTTGGATATGATATTACCAGAAAACTTAAATTTCAATTCTCAGCAACCAACCGATCAATTTTTGAAGAAGGTGACGGAGGGGTTGATAGAAAAGAGTATACAGATGGATTTAGAGACTTCAAAGATTCTGTAAGCAGTCAAATGAGCACTTTCGGACGTGGAATGGATTATACGCACAACTATAGTTTCAGTTATGCTGTTCCTTTCGAAAAAATTCCTGCGACAGATTGGTTGAGTGCAAATGTCAAATACTCAGGAACATACAACTGGCAAAGAGCGCCACTGGGACAAGCTGAATACGGAAATATTGTTCAGAATAGCCGAAACATTAATGTAACAGCTCAGGCCAACTTAACCTCGCTTTATAACAAAGTGCCTTGGTTGAAGAAAGTAAATACCAATGGAAAAAATAATAGCAGAGGAAGACCGGGTGGCAAAATAAGTTCAAGATCCAACGCGACAGATGGAAACGGGGGAACGGGTACGGATTCGAAACCAAAAGACTCGCTGCTTCCACCAATGCCAATCGACTCAATGACACCGAAGCAACTGCGCAAGTGGGAAAGAAAGCTGAAGCGGTTCGAGAGGAAACAAGAACGCCAAGAGATAAGAGAGAAAAAACGTGATGGTAAAGTGCATCCAGTTGCAGGGTTTGGAGCAAGAATGCTAATGTCTGTTCGTAATGTATCTGGAACCTATTCATTGACAAATGGAACGTTGCTTCCTGGATACAATCAAGAAGTAGGTGTTTTAGGATTCAATCCGCAGTTTAATAGCGGCATGGGCGGCTTTATATTTGGTCAACAGCGCTATTCCATTTTTGGAGCTGATTCTGGTTATGATGCGGCTCAAATGGCGGTAGGAAATAATTGGCTGGTTCAAAATGAAAACTTGAATAGACAGTATTCAAACACGCACAATCAAGTATTTAACCTAAGAGCAAGCCTAGAGCCTATTAAGGATCTTTCGATTGAGCTTACATTGAATCGAACGTATTCGAATAACTCGAATGAATTCTTTAGATGGAATACGACTGAAAATATTTTCAAAAGTGAAAGTAGAGTAGATATCGCGACGTTGACATACTCAAATGTTTCTTTCAGCTCGGCATTTACGAAACTTGGAAACGATTTCGAATCAGAAGTCTTCACAGATATGTTGAACAAAAGAGAAGAGGTTTCTACACTTCTTGGAAGTAGCAATACAAATTCTAATGCTACTGCTTCTGGTTACTACGATGGTTATGGAAGAACACAACAAGAAGTTGTGATGGGAGCATTCTTAACGGCATATTCGAACAGAAAGGTAAGCGATAAAAACATAAATGCGGTTAACAACGCACCGCTTCCAAACTGGTCGTTGAATTACAATGGTTTGAAGAATTTTGCCTTCATGAAGAAACATTTGAAGAACTTCGTAATTCGTCATGCTTACAGTTCAACTGTGAGTGTATCAGGAATGCAAACGAATCTTGCAGGTGTATTTGATGCAGACGGTAACAATGCTTCTGCTCGTGATTTAAATGACAACTTCATTGCGAACATGCAAGTTCAAAATGTCGCAATTACCGAAAGGTTCTCTCCACTGATTGGATTGGATGCAACTTGGTTGATCAAAAGTAAAGGACAAGCACAAGGTTTGATAACAAAATTCGAATACAAAAAAGACCGTAGCGCAGTTCTTTCGATTGTGAACAATCAAGTGACTGAGATTTTAGGAGCTGAGTGGGTTATCGGTACAGGTTTCAAATTCAAGAAAGTACAATTGCCTTTCAAGAAGGTGAAGCCGAATGATTTGAGTGTGAGATTTGATCTTTCATTTAGAGATAACCTAACTGTAATTCGAAAAGTAGCTGAAAACACAAATCAAGCAACGGCAGGTCAACGCGTTATTTCGATTAAATCATCTGCAGATTACAACTTTACGAAGAACTTGATCGTTTCTTTCTACTACGATCAAACATTGAATACGCCGAAAGTGACAACGTCTTATCCTACTGGGAATTTAAGTACGGGAATCCGATTGAGATTTAATCTTGCAGGAGTTCAATAATGAATTTAAGAAAGGCACAACCTGGTGATGAAAATGCCATCCTCGAATTAATCCAAGGATTGGCGGAATATGAAAACGAACCAGATGCCGTTGTAAATACTTCTAAAAAGCTTCACGATGACTTGTTTAAACACAAGCATTGTGAAGCTTTTGTTGCTTTGGTCGATTTAAGAATAGTTGGTTTCTCACTTTTCTATACTTCGTATTCTACTTGGAAAGGCCCGTCTATTTATTTAGAAGACCTCTACGTACTTACTGAAGCGCGGAAGACGGGTGCAGGTTCATTACTATTCGATGCGGTTGTCAATACCGCGAAAGAACGAAAGGTGCTGCGAATGGATTGGCAAGTGCTAGAATGGAACGAATTGGCAATCAAGTTCTATGAAAAGAAGAACGCTCTACTTGATCCTGAATGGATTAACGGCCGCTTGGTTTTTGAGTACGAAGACGCTTAGCATTTTCCCCGTTAATTATTCGTTATAGATTTCGACATTTTAAGCATTAGACTTAACTTTGCAGCAATTCCATTCTTATGAAAGTATTAATTGCAGGAGGAACAGGGTTGATAGGGTCGCACCTATCGCGTTTACTTGTTCAAAAAGGACATCAGGTTAAATTATTATCTCGAAGGCCGTCAGAAGGATCAATTATTCATTGGGATCCGGCATTGAAAGAGTTGGATTCAGATTTGATTCAGGACACCGAAATTGTTGTTAATCTTTGCGGTGCTGGAATTGCAGATAAACGATGGAGCGCTAAAAGGAAAAAGGAACTTTTAGAATCAAGAGTTTTACCTGCTCAGTTCTTGTTTGAACATCGAGAATCCATGCCTAATTTGAAGCACTACATCTCTGCTTCTGGAATCTCTTGTTATGGGTTTGAAATGAGCGAAACACCTTTCAAGGAGGAAGATGGCTATGGACAAGACTACACGTCACAATTGGTGCGTCAATGGGAAGAGGCTGCCGATGTATTCGAGGCTGATTACCTACTAACGAAGATTCGTATCGCGGTTGTTCTAACGAAAGAAGGCGGAGCATTAAAAACAATGAGAGCGCCAATAAAAGTATATTTTGGAGCTGCAATTTCACCGGGAACCCAATTAATGCAATGGATTCATATTGATGATTTATGCGCTGCATTTCTCCATTCGATTGAAAACAAATTGGAAGGAGCGTACAATACTTTAGGCAATAATTCAACAAATAAAGAAGTGATGGTTTCTCTCGCGAAATCAATGAATAAGCCAATGTGGTTGCCACCTGTCCCAAAATTTATGATGAAACTCCTGTTCGGTGAATTGGCTGATATCTTAATAAATGGCGTTGAAGTTTCAAACGAAAAACTAAAAAGCACAAACTTCAAAATTGAACATACAGAGATCCAAGAAGCGATAAACTCGTTGCGTTAGATTACAATAAATCGTTGGCCAAATTTGCCAATTCAGAACGTTCTCCTTTCTCAAGTTTAACATACGCAAAAAGGGGTTGACCTTTCAGGCGGTCCATTAAATAAGCCAAGCCGTTACTGTGCTCATCCAAATATGGAGTATCAATTTGGTTCACATCTCCGGTAAAGACAATTTTTGTTCCGTCTCCAGCTCTGGTGATAATCGTTTTTATCTCGTGCGGCGTTAAGTTTTGTGCCTCATCAACGATGAACATGATATTGGATAAACTTCTCCCTCTAATGAAGGCCAAAGGTGTAATAACGAACTTTCCGCTTTCCTCTAGAGCTGTAATTGTCTTCCGTTTCTTTTCATTTTCCCCAAATTGAGATTTGATAAATTTCAAATTATCCCACAACGGTTCCATATAAGGACCAATCTTGTCATCGGCATCACCAGGCAAGAATCCTATCTCTTTGTTGGATAAAGGCACAATTGGGCGGGCCAAAATGATTTGATCGTACTTATTATGTTGCTCCAAAGCAGCGGCCAAAGCCAAAAGCGTTTTACCTGTTCCTGCAACACCTTGCAAGGCCACAAGCTTGATGTTTTCATTCATTAAAGCATTAAATGCAAATGCCTGTTCCGCATTCTTAGGCTTTATTCCATAAACGAATTCCTTCTCGATCCGTTCGATACGATCTAATTGTGGATTGTAAACAGCAAGCGAAGAAGATTTTCCATTTTTCAAAATGTAATACCCATTGGCAATTTTATTCTTTCCAAGAAGTCCATTTTCTTCAATATTTCCCTTCGTGAAAATCTGACGAATTTGATCCGAATCTACATTCTCAATGGTGCAAACACTTGCCGGTTCATGATCAGCGCTGACTTTTCCTGTTTCGTAATCTTCGGCGTTAATTCCTAATGCTTTCGCCTTAATTCTGAGGTTGATATCCTTTGTGACCAAGATCACTTCAATCGTTGGATTTTTTTCCTTTAAAAACAGTGCGGCATTAATAATTTTGTGATCGTTTTTACCACGAGCATATATGTCTTCGGCATTCAATCCTTCAGGTTCAGTAACCAAAACAACCTTGAATTTACCCAAGTTTTTGGCCAATGGAATCCATTCTTGCAAACTATGGTTTGCCGACAATTTATCAATAAATCGTATGACTTCTCGAGCGGAAAAATTCTTCGTATCGTTCCCAATCTTGAAATTGTCCAATTCCTCTAAAACGGTGATAGGAATGGCTACATCTTGCTTCCCAAAATGAGTAATCGACTGATGGTCATGAAGCAATACTGAAGTGTCAAGTACAAAAATCTTTTTCTTTTTCGCCATAGTGAGAGTGTTTTTCCTTTAAGTTAGTAGTATCCAAAGATTGGGCCCTATTTTCTAGAACGTAGTTATCGACATTATCTTGTGAATTACGAATGAGTAGTTCAACTCAATTTATCTAGTGGAGAATATTTACAGTTTCTGGCCCAATCCAAATTCCACAGCAGTCGCTAAAACAACGTACAAATCATCATACCTTGCTTCTGTCATGTTTTCCAGTGAGAAGTGACCAATCTGAGTCCGTCCTGTAAAATCGAGTAGAGAATGGATTTCTTTCAAGTGAATGCCATAAACGACACCAACCAGCGGTTTGCCTTTTTGAATGTCCAAATAGACGACATTTTTTGTGAGAACGTACATGGGCAGCCCATACTTTTTCTTGAGTACGACTCCAGGATGCGAACTCAGTATCATTTGATTTACCTGATGTAGAAGTTCCCAATGACCTTCACCTTTTGTTCGAAAGAAGGAATCGATTGTCATAGGTTAATATTGTCGCTAATGATTTTATCGAGAGGAATCTGAAGCCTTCCGTAGAGCGTTTTCACACTGGTAGAATCCAAATATATTAGATAAGGCGTTTTCTTGTGGGTAAAAAGGATTTCGTTTTGAGAACTTGGTTGCAATACCGGAAGGAATTTACTCGTATGGAACATTAACGACGTATCCGTCTGGTGCATTTGAAGCGGAGGAGAAAACAACATTCTGTATTTACCCTCTTGTTTCGTCATTATTCCCTTATTCAATAATTTATTGATCAATTGTCTATTCGAAGCATTCGTGGAAAGGTAAACTGAATAACCTGGGACCTTCAGCGTTTTGTACTTCACAACTTCCGAGACATTGAAATTCTCATCCAATTCAGACTCTATGTACTTCTCCTGAACACGTTCAATTCCACCTTGTCGAAACGCAACATTGCCTTCCCACGCATTCATCAAATCGTTAACGGGGAAATTTATTTTTTCTCCTAGCTTGGTCAATAATCGAATTATAGGATCGTTAGGATTGTTCCGCAAGCGCCCGATGTCGTAATGGATACTAGCATTCGTACGTGTGAATTCTTGAGGCAAATAGTTCCAACCCGATTGTTTGATTTGAAAAGCGAGTGTGTCAAATTGATTGACCTGCGCATTTAGGGTCAAGCTGGTCGAATCATTTGCGACGGAAATCAGGATTGATTCAATGCCATTTTCTGCTAAGTTATCCGTTGTGGCTTGCGCAATGATTCCATGGCCAGTATTCGATTGTTGGTTTAAGAATACTCTCCATTTTGGTGGTATTTCGTTGAGCTTGGCAAATAAAATATCATGATATGTTCTTTTGAAATTCTTTCCCTGATACACCAATAGCCAATCTTTTCCATAAGCGAAATAAATGCCCTGTTTTTTGTATTTATAAACCGTTCGGTTGTATACAACAGTATCCTTTAAGTCAAGCAGGTTATCCAGTCGGTTGATTCCAGTGTGCACGGAACTGCTGTCTGAGATCTTAAATAGGATTCCAAAAGATTGAATTTCCCAATCCTTTTCATCCGCGAAAAAGAAGGCCGATTCCTGAAAGTCAATACCAAAAGCCTTTCCTTGGCTAAGGATAAATTCAGGTGAAAGGAACTCACGAAAAGGGATTCGATAATGATACAACGAACTCGATAGAGCGCGCGTCAAGTCAAGAACATTTGATCTCCCAATTACATCAGCATCCGGCAACCGATCAACAAATCGAGGTCCCTTTTGGGGTTCGGGTTCCCACGGCCGAAAAAAAAATAAGGCTACAAATATTCCGACAAAGGCAACTAGTATCGCGATTTTCTTTCGCATTGTCCTATTTAGAAATTACGTACATGCTATTTATTAGATCTAAAATATACGTACCAGAATTGTCATATTCGCCTTCAAATTGATAAGAAAGGTTAAATGATGTTCCTGATTTTGTCGATTTTGAAGAAGAAAGCTCTAAGGATCCCGATTTCCCTCTGAATACATCAATCATTTCGTTTTCACGCGCATTGAAGATCTCTTTTGGAAGTTCTGCAATCGCTTTCGATAAATCTGCATGAAGGTAAACCGCTCCACCTTTCATTCCTTTCTTCACTTGTTTCTTAGAAATAGCATTTTTTCCATATCCATCTGAGTTATTCTTGACAAGACTTTCATCGTTCGTGTATATGAACAGCCCATTTTTATTGATGATATACAACGGTGATGCATTCAATACCGCATCATCAACCATGTAATAATCCCCCATGTTGTGAAATGTATTCATGTGTTTACACAAGTGCTTCATTATCTTTTCAGGAATGTCATGTCGATCCGTTGAGAAACCAAAAACGAATACAGGCATGTCTTCTTCTGCTTCAACTTCTTTTTCGATATAGTTGAAAGTCTCGTCATCGTAATCCCAAATGATTTTCGTTGTTTGTACTTTCTTAATTCCATTGAAAGATCCGAACATACTTCCTTTATAAGAATCGAAAAGTGCATCTTTATTCATGAATTCATCCAACAATTCAAAAGTTAAACCGAGTGTTGAAAATTCTCTGCTCTCAGATTCAGAAAAGATCGGAAGAATCACCTTAAATGCTTCCTCGTAGGCTTTTCTTAAATCAACATTGTAAGTAAAGAAAGACTGGTTGTCTTCAGGAATGTACTTTAAAACGCTCTTGTCAAACTTTGAGTCGGTCATTTCCTTATACACGGAACCAAGTTTCTCGCTGTATTTTGTGTCAAGGTCCATTTCAATCGAATTATCATTGATATGAATCTCCCCAGTCATTGTGTTCCCAGTGTACAATTCATTAATTCGATCGTAAAGTGATGGATACCTTCTCTTCATAAATGCAAAATCACGATTGGTTTTTAGGTTTTTCGAATTGTCGATAAAGAATGTGCCTTCGGATTCACTGTTCAATTGATTTTTAAATTCCGGAGATGTTTTTGTGAGCACGTTTCCTTTCACAAAAATGTTTTCACAGAATGCATTCATGAACTCATTTTGAAGTGCCATTTCAACTGAATCGCGAAGCTCGTAGTACGTCTTTATTGTTGGGTCGTCTGCAGCTTCAGGAAGATTGTCCTCTTCATCAATTGGAGTTGTTGTGTTTTCCTCCGTTTCCATATCTTCAATGAATTCGATTTCCGACTCTTCTCGGGTCCAGCCCTCATAATCCTCATCGTAGTAATAATCGTCTTCATAGTAATCATCATCCCATCGGTATCCGTTTCCTTGAGCATACCATATCGAATCCGTTAAATCATCTACTCTGTTTCCTGTTGGAAGTACACGGTATAAAATTCCAAGATTTCCTTTAATCGCAATTCGATTGAAATAAGAGGAATAGAATTCAACACCTGCATAATTGCTTTCAATAGGCTCGAAATCATCAAAGACCTCAAAAAGTTGATCTTTATTTACAATTCCGAAGGTCAATCCAGAAACGAGATAGTCATCCGCTTGGCCCATAAAAATATTGAGCTTTTGATCGAAATCAATCCCAGAATCCTTAATGGTTTTTCCAGATGTGGACCCGTCGAAAAGTTCTTGTTGAACCTCTTCCATAAACTCGTATTGAACAAGTTGATCCAAAGAAACCTTTTGTAACAAATTAATGTTGTTGATACTAAATACTGAAGCAGCTTCCTGAGGAACCAAATCTTCTGATTGTTGAGCATTTACTCCTATAACGGAAAGGAGTGAAATCACGGTTAGAACTATTTTCATTTGAATCGGTTGCGCCCTTTTTAAGAGCTATAAATTACGAAGTCAAAAGTACGAAAATATGCAGGTTAATTATTCGGATTTCTTTAGATAAATCGTGTTGTCTAGCAGACTGGGATTTTGCGTGAGTGAATATGGGTCCGTGCGCAACATAATGGCTTTTTTGTTTGCCGATACTTTGGCCTGGTCGTTGTCAAATTTCTCGATTTCCGATTCAAAGCGGGTAATTGAGGTGTAACTGCCTTCTTTCAGCAAAAGCCGGTCGGCGTTCTTTATTTCCTTTGATTTTTTGATCGTTATTTCAGGAACAGAGCGGTTCAATTGTGTGCCGCTAAAAATAAGCCATTTGTGATCCAATTCTGGAATGGCTTTGCCGCTATTCTCAGACAATGCGATTGTTTTAATAGCAGATTGTAATTCAGCCAAAGAAGCGAAGTCACACGAAAATTTAAAAACATAATTCGTGTAATCTGCCGTAAGACTCACATTCGAAATTCCCGATTCAGATTTGAGTTGTTCGTTTAGGCGATCAATCTTCTGCTTGATTTCACCGATTGATGGAACTCTTTTACCGTCCAAGCTGTCCAATGCAAGAATCGAGTTGATTTTAACCTTGCTAGAACTTAAGTTGATGTTGTATTTGAACGACCCGCTTCCATCCATATTTAATGTCAAATCGTCGATTATTTCAATACAGCCCGTTACCGAAAGAGCGATCAAAGCAAGAATTAAAACGCGTAGATATTTCATGATACAAATTTATGCATTTCTCCAATACCCAAAACTGTACCAAGTTTTTAATTAATACTTTGGTTTTTTCGCCTCGTTTGAAGCGCTTGATATGTACTATTCATTCGAAAAAGCCTATATTTGCATGAAATATTTTGATATGCCAAACGAGAGTAGAATTTCAACAGAAAGAGCACCAAAACCAGTAGGGCTTTATCCTCACGCTCGTAAAGTAGGTGATTTATTGTTTTTATCGGGTGTCGGACCGCGCGTTGCAGGATCTGATGAAATTGATTCTGCTGTTCCAGGCTTAAAGCTTGATAAAAACGGAAACTTCATTGAATTTGATTTCGCTGCGCAATGCAGAAGCGTTTTTGATAATGTCAAAATTATTTTAGAAGAATCTGGCTCAAGCTGGGATCAATTGGTTGACGTAACAGTGTTCTTGGTGAACATGAAAAGAGATTTTCATGAATACAATAAGATTTATGCTGAATACTTCGGAGAGAACCTGCCTTGCAGAACAACGGTGGAGATTAACTCCTTACCAACTCCTATAGCCATTGAGTTAAAATGTATCGCAACTATTAAGTAATTATGATTGGATTTATTATTCGCTGCCTTTTAGCAGTAGGAATGTTGGGTAGTACTGTAGCCCTTTTTTATACAGGATATTGGGGATGGGGAATCACATTGATTTTTCCTACCATTATTGTAGGATTTTCTTTCTTCAGAAATGAAAAAATGATTCTTGCATTGAACGCTATGAGAACTGGCGATACTGACAAAGCAAAAAACTATGTAAATAGAATCTCAGCGCCGCAATTTTTACCAAAGAAACAACACGCATATGTTTTGTTTTTGAAAGCTGTTTTGAATACGCAAGAATTGGGATTTGCACAAAGTGAAGGTCTACTTCGCAAGGCAATGGCAATGGGATTGAGAACAGGTCAAGATAACGCAGTTGCTAGAATGCATCTTGCTGGAATCTGTGCTCAAACGGGCAGAAAGAAAGAAGCCGTGACTCTTTTGGCTGAGGCTAAGAAATTGGATTCTTCAGGAATGATGAAAGATCAAATCAACCAAATGCAAGGTCAATTGCGTACTGCGCCTTCTAAGAATCAAATGAGAATGGCACAAATGCAAGGTGGGCGCAGAAAAACGCCGCGGAGATAGGAACGAGATTTCGATCTTTGGATTATTCGATCCGATAACAATCGGATCGAATAATGAAGCTTTCGGACAATCGAACAATCTATGAAAAAAATTTACACAACCGGATGGTCCGATTATGAATTAATAGACGCCGGAGGTGGGAAGAAACTCGAGCGCTGGGGAAAAATCATTACGATTCGTCCAGAACTACAAGCTTATTTTCGTTCAGAAAAACCTTTTGATCAATGGAATCAAATGGCACATTGGGAGTTTATTCCAAAAGGTGCGCAATCAGGAACGTGGAAGCAATTAAAAGAGGACGCTCCAAGAGAATGGTCGATTCAATACCAAGAGCTTACTTTCCAATTGAAACTGACGAAATTCAAACACGTTGGACTCTTTCCAGAACAACGCGTGAATTGGGATTTTATAACCGACCACCTCGATGAATCATCGAAGTTTTTAAACTTATTCGCTTATACAGGAGCTGCTTCGGTTGTTGCCAAAAGTACTGGTTCAGAATCTTTTCACATTGATTCGGTCAAGCAGCTCATCTCTTGGGCACGGGAGAACATGGAGTCGTCTCAACTCGAAAATATCAAATGGGTGCATGAAGACGCATTGAAATTTGCTGCAAGAGAAGTCAAAAGAGGAAACCATTATTCGGGAATCGTTATGGACCCTCCAGCTTGGGGAATTGGAGCGAAAAAGGAAAAATGGAAACTCGAAGACAAGTTGGATGAGTTGATGGCAAATGCTAAAAAGTTAATCGGTCACGAAGGATTCCTTATTCTAAATACCTATTCACCAAAAGTAGAAGCGAAGGTTGTTGAACAACTCGCCAACCGCTATTTTGACAAACGAGAATTCGAAGTCAATGAACTTTGGATGAAAACGACAACTGGAAAAGAGTTGTATTACGGGAACTTATTGAGGGTCAAATAGTCTCAATTTTCACACAATAGTTAAAAAAGATTGCCTGCATCAATTTGCGTAAAAGATAAGGGATCAGCTAGAAAGGAAATCAGACTGTTTTCAGAATTTTATCCGCCAAAACATTACTCAATTTGAAATAGCTTTCGTGCGTCCAGCCACCGACGTGTGGAGAAAAAATAACATTGGACGATTTCAATAAATAGTTAAAATTTGGATCGAGATCTTGTTCGAAAAAGGATTCAAAACTCGCCTTTTCATACTCCAAAACATCGAGGCAAGCGCCAAGAACCTTGCCTGATTTCATTGCCTTGACCAAAGCAGAAGTCTGAATGACTTTGCCCCGAGCAAGATTGATCAAGTAGATTGACTTTCCGAATGAGTTGAAAAACACGTCATTTGCAAAGAATATCGTTTCTTCATTCTGTGGAATATGAAAGCTAACAACATCGGCTTTTTCAAAAAGAGTTTCCAATTCAACTTCTTGAATGAACTCCGTTCCGAATCCATTTTTGTATTTGTCGTAAGCCAAAACAGTAACATCAAAGCCACGCAATTTTTTCGCGAATGCAGTTCCATTGTTTCCATAACCGATCAGTCCAACTGTTTTTCCGTCCAATTCAACGCCACGGTTTCCTTCTCTGTCCCATTTGCCATTGCGAACTTGAGCATCACCTGTGTGTAATTTATTGAATAAGGCTAGGAGCATCCCTAGGGCATGTTCGCCAACTGCATTCCGATTCCCTTCTGGAGCGTTGTGCAATTCAATAGTTCGTTTTGCGCAATAGTCTTCATCAATGTTCTCCATTCCAGCGCCAGAACGTGCAATAAACTTTAGGTTGGGAGCATGCTCTAGAAATTCAGAATCCATTCGGAAGCGAGACCGAATAACAATTCCAACAACATCTAAAGCAAGTGAAATACATTCTGAATCGCTCAAATCGGAGCCATCAATGCAGGTATAACCGGCATCTGTGAGTCGCTGTTCTAGAATAGCGTGGACCTTATCGAGAAAGAGAACTTTCATTACAGACCGTACATTAAAATTCCGATGGTAAAATAGATGAACAGACCTAGGACATCATTTAAGGTTGTAATGAATGGACCGGTTGCTAGAGCAGGGTCGATTTTATATCGGTCTAATATTAACGGAATTAAAGTTCCGAATACCGCAGCAAACATAATTACCGTGAATAAGGATATACTTACAACAAGTCCTAAAATCGCATTGTCAAAAATATATGCAAAACCATAAACAATGAGCGAAAGAACAATTCCGTTGACCAAAGCCACAAGCGATTCTTTTGCAAGTTTTTTGAAAATAGAGCCAAATTGATCATCTCCTCTTGCCAATGACTGTACTACGATCGCTGAAGATTGAACGCCAACATTTCCTCCCATTGCAGTAATTAATGGAATGAAAAATGCCAATTGCGGCACAATCATAATATCTGCTTCGAATCCAGAAATCACCTGAGCGCCAAGTATTCCACCTAACAATCCGATTAAAAGCCAAGGCATTCTTGCTCTTGACATTTTCCAAACACTTGAGCTGGATTCAATTTTTTCGGAGATCCCCGAGGCCATTTGTAAATCTTTTTCAGCCTCCTCTATAATTACATCGACAACATCATCAATTGTAATTCGCCCAACCAGTTTCCCCTGAAGGTCAATTACAGGAACAGAAACCAAATCGTATTTCTCCATGATTTTCGCAACGTATTCGTCGTCGTCACTCGTTTTTACAGAGATCACATTTTTGTCTTGGAATAAATCTCTGATTTTTGTCAGGGGGCTAGCAAATAGCAGTCGTTTCAACGATAGAAATCCAACTAATTTATTTGCATCGTCAACAACATATATGGTATACACTTTTTCTACTTCTTCCGCTTGCCGACGCAATTCAATAATACATCGGTTCACAGGCCAATCAATTCTGGCTTGAATAAACTCCTTTTGCATCAACCCGCCGGCGGTGTCTTCGTCGTAATTTAAAAGATCAACAATATCTTCGGCAGCTTCATTATCTTGGATGTGAGAAATGATTTCTTCAATCTGTTCTTTGGGCAGTTCACTTAAAATATCTGCTGCATCATCAGAATCCAAGTTTTCGAGTTGCTCTGCAAATTCCTTGGATGAGAAAGTGCCTAGAATTGCATCTCGCGTATCTTCATCCAACTCAATAAGAACATCCGCTTGCATGTTTTCATTTAGAAGGCCATAAAGATAGGCTGCTTCTTCTTCGTCCAACTCATCAATAATGGCTGCTACATCAGCGTCGTGTAAATCAAAAACATTTTGTTTGAACCACGCAAAGTTGCGTTGCTCAATTGCTTCGTTAACACTTTCAAGAAAATCTTTTGTCAATTTGAAACTCATGACGATGACTTTAATTTCGACGATTTAACCGATGAAAAGTTTTTTGCAAATGTACTGTTTTATCTACTCCTTCCAAGTACAGGGATAACTTAGATCGGTTAAGGAATTTGTTCTTTTTTTGCAAAGTTGAAGAATAGCCCATAGAACAAAGCGAAGAATGTAACTCCAGTTTGAGTTTCAAGGGTGTCTTCCATGAAGTAGGAAAGTAGGACAATTGACATGAATAGTACCGCAACGATTTGGCCAGATTTGAAGTTTAGGGCAAAGAATCGAATATGACTCCACAGAAGAAGAAGCAAGCCAACGATTCCAATTGTCAAAAGCACAGTCAAGTACATGTTATGAGATCGGTCGCGATTCTCTTCTCTTAATATGGATTTGTTGATATAATATTGATGATTAAACACCAATTGTGCATCACCCGTTCCAACCCCAATGATCCAATTTTTTTTAGCGATTTCGGCGCCCGTTTTCCAATATTCTAATCGTTGTAAAAAGGAATGACCGTTTGGATCAGAGACATTACTTAATTGATATTTCAACCCATAAATTCGGGCTATCATTCCTTTGTGATGAACCGTGGTGCAACCGTTTTCGATGGATTCGATATCCTTTTTAGTTAACTTCGAAAAGCCAACAGCATCCTTTTTTAAATCCTTCGATGCCATGTATCGAATCATTGTAGATTTAATTTGTTGCCCCTTTACGTCCAGTCCTTCAAATGGAATGTCTGATACTTTTTCCCATTCTCGTTTTAATTCTACTTCAGAGATGAAAATATGAATTGGTTTTCCGGTTTCCGGTGAAACAATGCCAGGTTTATGATAGTATATATGTCCTTCGGCAGTTCTTCGACCAAGGGTTTTGTATGTGTAATCAGCAGGATTGTAGGTGATAGGCTTGAAAATAATTACGATCATTACAATCGTCGTTATTAAGACAGAAAACAGTCCGATTAACGCTACTAATTTCTGTTTGTGCCATACCCAATAGAATAATATGACTGAGTAAATTCCAAGAAGTGTGATTGCTCCCGAAAGGATTTGACTGAAATACGTGTAATAATTGAGCCAAATGAGAAGAACGATCCAGAGTAGAATTGGCCCTTGTTTTTTAACCAAGAAGTGGATCAGAATAGCAACCGACATCACAACTAAAAGTGCGTAACGAACATGGGAACTGAAAAGAGACATTCCACGAATATCGTCGTATTCTATAGAGCCGAACCAGTGGTTGTAAGCTCCATAGTTGATTGTTGAGGTCATCATAACAGAACCAACGAATGATACTAAAATGATATTAATGAATTTAGAGTTATAAATTGGTTTGGCGGCCAATACAACAGGAATAACAAGTAAGGGCAATTTAGCCTTTAAATCGTGGAGGCCATAAGCAGTATCTGTAGACCAGAAAATACTAAGTGCCGTTAAAAGGATCAGAGAAAGTATGAGGATAAATCCACGGTTGGATTTAAGATTGTTCCAGTAGGTTTTAAACTCTCCTTCCAGAAGAAGATTCAGAACCAAGAACATCATCGAAATAGACATCACTACCTTGTTGAAGGGAAGGCCAAAAGCCAATCCAGACAAACCCAAAACATGAAGATAAGTGTGCGTTTTTGCACCGAAAATTCGGTTCAACATAAAGTAGTGCTTGCGTATATTATGACAAACGATTAATTTCCCAAGATAGTATTGTACTCATCTTGTTTGTTGAAAATTTCGATCGCAACTTTGATGTATTCGTCATCTTTAAATGCATGTTGCGCTCTTCCTTTTTGGAAATGGTAACGTGAAACAATTTCGTTTTCAACCAAACGGATAATCTCTGGCTTAAATTTTTCTAAATCTCTTTCTTTAGACGGAACTACTTTTTCTAGAAGCAGGTCATATTCCGTTTTCATGTCGTCATAGAATCCTTCTTCCTCCGCTGTTTTCTTCATTTTCTTCAGCATCTCTTCAGAGGCTGTTGAATAGGTGAAATCATGTTCCAGAACGAATTTTTTAAATGCTTCATAGTCTGCATTAGGCAAAGAGAAGTCTACGGGCATTTCATCTTCACGGTGCGCATAGAAATATTGGGTAGCATAGTCGAAAACTAAATTTTCACGGAATAAATTCCCTGTTAATCTGCTAAATTCTTTCAAATCAACCTCAACATCTGGTTCAACGCCTCTTCCGTCTATTACGTCACGTCCGTTTTTCGTTTTGAAAATTTGAATTAGCGAGTCGGGAATTTCTTCTACGTTATCGCCTTCTAATTTATCGTAATATTCCAATCGTTGCACGCACCTGCCTGAAGGTGTATAGTACTTTGCTATTGTCAATTTCATTTTTGATCCATAGTCCAAATCATACGTTCTTTGAACAAGACCTTTTCCATACGACTGCGTTCCTACAATAACAGCGCGATCCAAATCTTGTAAACTTCCTGAAACGATTTCACTAGCAGAAGCAGACCCTTCATCGACTAATATCACAACTGGAATATCAAGATCAATAGGACTATTCATAGTTTTATAAGATCTATTTTCTTCTGCGACTCTACCTTTGGTTGTGACAACAATTTGATTGTTGGGAATAAACATATTTACGATTTTTACCGCTTCGATCAAAAGTCCACCTCCATTCCCTCGTAAGTCAAACACTAGCTTTTGCATTCCTTCCGACTTCAATTCACCGTATGCCTTGATTACTTCTTGAGATGCGGTTTTAGTGAAACTGCTCAATTTAATATATCCTACGTTTTCATTGATCATTCCTGAATAAGGAACATCCGGAATTTTTATCTCAGCACGCTCAAATGAAACAGTCACCATTTCGCCACCATTTCGTTCAATCAATACATTGACTTTAGTTGCTTTAGGGCCTTTCAAGGCAGCAGAAACTTCACTAGAAGGCTTTCCTTTCATGTCATTGCCATCAATTTCAATGATTTTATCACCGGCCATTAAGCCAGCACCCTGCGCCGGGTTTCCTTCGGAGGGTTCAGAGATATACGTGTAATCACCCATTTTTCTAATCAAGGCGCCAATACCTCCGTATTGTCCAGTTGTCATGAGGCGGTAATCTTCAATATCTGTTTCATGATAATAAACAGTATAAGGGTCGAGTTCTTTTAGCATTGCGTCAATCGCAGTTTTAGAAAGACTTCCAGCGTTTAAATCATCCACATAGTACTTTTCCAAGTACTCGTATATTTGATCCATTAACTCTAAGCTTCTTACAACCTCAAAACCATTGGATTGAGAGTATGAAACACTCGATATTGAAATAAGAACAATTGTGATTGCTCTTGAAATGAATTTGTTACATCTAAATATTTTCATCTAAATCATCTATTATTTTATTGAACAGTTTTTGAGTTTTGCGATTCAAAAGTTCAATGGCCAACTCTTCTTTGGCACTGTATATTAGGCAAATGCCAAGGGTTATTTTTTTATTGTTTAATGGCTCTTCCAGAATCTGTTTATTCATTCTAATAGCCTCTTTACACAACCGCTTTATTCTGTTTCTCTGAAACGCATTTTTAAAAGTTCTCTTTGGAGCGGAAATCACCATTTGAAAGGGTGCGTCATTGTTAAGGTCAACCTTTTTGTACTTTGCGATAAGCGGGTAAGATTTTACTGTCACACCAGATTCAAAAACCTCATCAATGAGTTTCTTACTGCATAACTTGTATGCCTTCCCAAAAGAGTGGTTCATTGAAATTTTGATAAAATCATTTATTGAACGAATCCTCTTTCTCTAAGCGAGGTAAAAAGACGTCTTCTTTAATAATAAAGCTCGTAGGGAACTCTGTTTCAATTGCGGCTTTTACTTTCTCAGCTTCCAACCTAGTTCTGAAATCTCCCACTTTTAAAAAGAAGTTAGGTGTTTTGAATTCCACATATGTATCAATCTTAGGAAATCGAGAAATGAATCTTGAACGTGCATCATTGATGTTCCCGCGGTCTGAATCAAAGTACAATTGTACTCTATAGCCATCTATATGTGGCTGCACTTCTGGAGGAGTAATCTGACTTTGCTTCGCTACGAGAGCATTAATCCGACCGTCTTTAACAACCTTTACATCTCCCTGTTGTGCAAATAGTGCAGAACTGCTAATGCAAATTAATCCAATTATTAAGTTCTTAATCATAATCGTTGTTCATTTCTATTATGTAAAAATACAAAATTGTTTAATCAATCTTCATGCCGAAGCTTTTGATCTTCCTCGCGAATTAGTTGTAAATCCATTAGTTGAATATATATGGAGGATAAAGCTTATTTAGAATCATTTTAAATTAAATATTTCTGAGCCAAAATTGTCATAAAACTGTCACGGAATGACACAATTCTGCTAAATTTGCTTGCGTCAAAAAGCGTTTTTTTGGCTTTGGACTAACAGTTTTTTATATGAAAATATCTAGTAGTCAGATGTTTAGAAATCTTAACAAATGGCGCCTCAGTGCTTTAACAGTATTGTTATTAGCAGGGGCATTCAACTCTCAAGCACAGGGTGGCGATCTTTTTAAGGCGAAATGTGCAACATGTCACAAAGTATTTGATGACATGACTGGACCTAAGCTCTACGGTGTAAGAGATCGTTGGGAAGAAGGAGGTGCAGGCGAAGAGGTTATTATCCAATGGGTACGTAATCAGGATGTTGCAGCAGCTATGAATGCGTACGCAAATGAGCGTATTTCATGGTCGGGTTCTGCAATGACAAAATTCGGTAATCAACTTTCTGATGAAGAAATCATCTCAATCTTGGATTGGGTTGATGAACAAGTAGTAGCTACTGCCAATAATGGAGGTCCTGAAGGAACTGTTGGTGGTGAAGGTGACACTGAAGAATCAGGTCTTGGTTGGATCTGGTATGTTGTTGGTGGATTGTTTGTGGTGATCATCCTATCAGTAGGAGGTGTTCGTCGCCAATTGAAAAGTGCTGATGCTGAAGCTTCAGGTGGTGCTTTTAATGCGAGCATGAGCTATTCTGACGAATTCAAACAATGGGCTTGGATCAATAAAAAATACGTTGGATTTGGTGGATTGATAGTCGTAGTGGGATTAATAGTTACATTATTCTTAGGGCTTTATTCTATTGGAATTGTTGAAGGGTATCAGCCGTCTCAGCCAATTGCATTTCCGCATGATGTCCATACTGGTTTGAATGGTATTGATTGTAAGTATTGTCACAATTCAGTTACTGAATCTAAAACTGCCGGTCTTCCTTCTGTTAATGTATGTATGAACTGTCACAAGCAAATCAAAGGTAAAGGCGAGCAAGTTGCTCAAATTCAAAAAATCTATGATGCAGCTGGTTGGGATGGTATGAAATATACAAATGTTACGAAGCCAATTATCTGGAACAAGGTTCACGTTTTACCGGATCACGTTTATTTCAATCACAAACAACACGTTGGTGTAGGTGGAGTGGATTGTGCACAGTGTCATGGCGATATGACTACAATGAATGAAACAGCGAAAGTTAGAACTTCAGAGGAGTTGAATGCTGTGAAGGAGAATATTGAGGGTGAAATTAATTTCACTAAACCAACACTTACAATGGGTTGGTGTATTGAATGCCACGAACAGAAAGAGATTTCTGTAGGACCAATAAATACGAAAGATCAAGGTAAGAATGGTTATTATAATGAAATTCACAAGAGACTTTTGAGTGGTGATAAAGCTCTTTACAGTGAGTACTTGGAGGATAATAAAGTAACTGTTAAAGAACTTGGCGGATGGGAATGCGCGAAGTGTCATTATTAATAATGTACTAGAAGAATTCGAAATAAGAGTATGGCAATGGAAAGAAAATATTGGAAAGGAATTGATGAGTTGAAAGAAACTCCACAATTTCTAGAATCCGGCGATAAAGAGTTTCCAGCACAAAATTCAGTTGAAGAATTTTTGGGCGATGAAAGTCTACAAGAGTCATCTACAGGACGTAGAGATTTCCTTAAGTTTTTAGGATTCAGTGTTGCCGCAGCTACGGTTGCAGCATGTGAGGCTCCTGTTACTAAGGCTATTCCTTATGTAAACAAACCTGAGGACATTACTCCTGGAATGCCAACTTGGTATGCTTCTACTTACTACGACGGTATGTCGTATGCAAGTATTCTTGTTAAAACAAGAGAGGGACGACCAATTTTCGTAAAAGGAAATAAAGATTACGGAATCACTAGTGGTGCTATCAATCCGCAAATTGCAGCGTCTGTTTTAGGGCTCTACGATAGCGAAAGATTGACGAGGCCTACTATTAAAGGTGAGGCGAAATCATATAGAGACCTTGATAAGAGTGTTAAAGCAGGATTGAAATCAGCCAATAAGGTTGTTCTTGTATCAAACACAATTATTAGTCCATCAATGAAATACGCAATATCGTTATTGGGTAAATCTATTGGTGAAGATAAGTTTCAACACATCGAATACGATGCTGTTTCGTATGCAGGAATGAGAGCTGCCAATAAAGCTACTTTCGGAAGTCTTAGTGCGCCAACAATGGACGCTGAAGGGAATGAAATGGAAAGTCCTATCGCTGATAATGAGCCGGGAATTATTCCAAATTATGACTTCTCTAAAGCAAAAACAATTGTTTCTGTAGGTGCTGACTTCTTGAGCTCATGGTTAATGCCAACTGTGTTTACGCCTCAATACGGAAAAACAAGAAACCCAGATGGTGAATGGATGTCTAAACACTTCCAATTCGAATCAATGATGTCGATCACTGGATCTAACGCAGATGTTAGAGCAATGATTAAACCTTCTGAACAAGCCAATGTTCTTTCATACATCTTGAAAGGATTCGGTCAGAATTCAGGTGTTTCATCAGAATTAAGCAAAGACGCGAAGTTAGCAGCTGATAAAGCCATCGCCGCACTTAAGCATTCTAAGTCTGATTCTTTAGTTGTATGTGGGTCGAATGAAACTTCGGTTCAAATTCTTACGAATAAATTGAATCACGTTTTAGGAGCGTATAACTCAACAATAAATGTTAACAACGAAATTAGAATGTTCAAATCGGACGATTCCGAAATGAGCAAATTTGCGAATGATGTTGCAAATGGAAATGGACCAGATGGAGTTATTCTTTACGGAGTGAATCCAGCATATACACTTCCAAATGGTAAAGCATTTGCAAAAGGATTGAAAAAAGTGAAGACTTCAGTTTCAATGTCGCTTTTCGCTGACGAAACTGCATCAAATTGTAAGTATGTTGCGTCTGACCTTCACCCACTTGAATCTTGGGCTGATGCTTGGCCGGTTATGAACCACTATAGTATTGCACAACCAACGATTCGCCCTCTTCATAACACTGCAGCAGCACTAGAGTCTTTCTTAGTATGGGCAGGTGAAGAAACAAGAGGAGGTAAAGATTCTCAAGTAGCACACAATTTTATTCAGAACAATTGGGACTTGAATGGCTTCCAAGATGCTGGACAAACAAAATATTCAGACTTCCATACCTATTGGAACATGATGGTTCACAACAGTTGTGACAACATGATGGAAGTTGAGACTTCAAACCCAGATTTCAAGGCTGATTCAATGTCAGGATTGAAATTTGCGAAAGCAAGCGGCACTGAAGTAGTAATGTATCAGAAATCAGCAATGGGAGTTGGAACGCATGCAAACAACCCTTGGTTGCAAGAGATGCCAGATCCAATGACGAAAGCGACTTGGGACAACTACTTTACGATGAACCCGCTTGAAATGAAGGATTCATCTGGTAATGAGATTTACGCGACTACTTTTGATCAAGAGCACGGATTAAATAAAGCAACTGTTAAAGTAAACGGAAAAAGCATTACGCTTCCAGTTTTTCCATTACCAGGTCAAGCAAGAGGTACTGTAGGTGTCGCTCTTGGATATGGTAGAGGTGGAAATGGAGAGAAAATTGGTAAGGGAGCTTATCAAACGAAAGAATACGGTGGTCATGTAGAAGGTGCGAATGGAAAGCCTGCTTCAATTGGAGCAAACGCTTTTGTTTTCACGAGCCTTTCAAATGGTACGTACACAACTTACGGTTCAGGTTCACTTAAGAAAACGGAAGGTGTACACCCAATTGCAGCAACGCAGATCCATTCAACAGTAATGGCGCGTCACTCAATTATTAGAGAGACTACGAAAACGACTTACGATAAGCCAGATAGCAAAGAAGCATACAACCCTTCTTGGACATTAAAGAAACTGGACGAGCACGGACATCACGTTGATAAACCGATGTCGGATTTCGATTTATGGGATGCACATCCAGTTGAAAAAATTGGTCACCGTTGGGGTATGACTATTGACCTTTCATCTTGTATCGGATGTGGTACTTGTTTGATTGCTTGTCAATCAGAAAATAATGTTCCGGTTGTAGGTAAAGATGAAGTAAGAAGAGGTCGTGAAATGCACTGGTTGAGAATTGACCGTTATTTCGCATCTCCACAGGAGGCAGCTCCTGGTCAAAGAAAAGACAAAGACACATTTAGTTTCAGTGAAGCTGAATTAGCGGCTGAAAACCCAATGGTTGTTCACCAACCAATGATGTGTCACCACTGTAATCACGCACCATGTGAAACAGTTTGTCCGGTAGCAGCAACAACACATAGTAATGAAGGATTGAACCAAATGGTGTACAACAGATGTATCGGTACAAGATATTGTGCGAACAACTGCCCTTATAAAGTACGTCGTTTCAACTGGTTCAACTACCCTTCTTATAAAGCACAAGTAGAAATTAACCCAGCACAAGATGATCTAGGTCGTATGGTATTGAATCCAGACGTTACCGTTAGAACACGTGGTGTAATGGAGAAATGTTCTATGTGTGTTCAAAGAATTCAAGCAGGAAAACTAGACGCTAAGTCTGAAGGAAGAGCTGTTGTTGATGGAGATTACTCCACAGCATGTTCTGATGTTTGTCCAACGAACGCAATTACTGTTGGTGACTGGAATGATTTGAAATCAATGGTTCGTAAGAGCGCAGACGATGACAGAGCTTACCAAGCATTGGAAGAAGTAGGTGTTAAACCGAATGTTTGGTTCAAGGTTAAGGTGCGTAACGAAGAGAATAAAGACTTAGCGAAGCATCAAAAAATTGAGCATAAGGAAGAAGGACACGGAGCAAAGAAACATAGTCAACATTAACCGAAATAAAACCTATTGTAATGCATAAGGAAGCAGCAATTAGAGAACCCCTCATACTAGGTCACAAGACCTATCATGACATTACAGAAGATGTCTGTCGACCAATTGAGGACAAGGCGCCTAGAATGTGGTATATCCTGTTCGGGATTGCTTTGATCATTGGTCTATACGGAATCGGATGTATCTTGTATCTATTGGGTACAGGTGTCGGTGTATGGGGATTGAACAAGACCGTTGGTTGGGCTTGGGATATTACCAACTTCGTTTGGTGGGTAGGTATTGGACACGCAGGAACCTTGATTTCGGCTGTACTTTTACTCTTCCGTCAGAAATGGAGGATGGCGATTAACCGTTCCGCTGAAGCAATGACAATCTTTGCCGTGTTTATGGCAGGTTTGTTCCCGTTGATTCACATGGGACGTCTATGGTTAGGATATTGGGTATTGCCTTTGCCAAACCACTTCGGTTCACTCTGGGTAAACTTTAACTCACCACTACTGTGGGATGTTTTTGCCATTTCAACGTATCTTTCTGTATCATTGGTATTCTGGTACATTGGTTTGATTCCTGATTTTGCAACAATTAGAGATAGAGCAAAAAGACCTATTCCAAAGAAAATGTATTCTATTCTTTCTTTCGGTTGGTCGGGTAGAGCAAAAAACTGGAATAGATTTGAACTTGTTTCTCTTGTTTTAGCTGGTTTAGCTACTCCACTTGTATTCTCTGTACACTCGATTGTATCATTTGATTTCGCCACTTCAGTTATACCTGGTTGGCACACGACTATTTTTCCTCCTTATTTTGTGGCAGGTGCGGTATTCTCTGGATTCGCAATGGTACAAACACTGCTGCTAGTTATGCGTAAAGCAATGGGATTAGAGGCATACATTCATCACAAACATGTCGAGTACATGAACATTGTAATTATGGTAACAGGATCCATTGTGGGTACTGCATACATTACTGAGCTGTTCATCTCTTGGTATTCTGGTGTTGAATACGAAGCATACGCATTCATTAATCGGGCAACAGGTCCTTATTGGTGGGCTTACTTCGCGATGATGACATGTAACGTTGTTTCACCACAATTAATGTGGTTTAGAAAACTAAGAAGAAGTTTAATCTTTACGTTCATCATTTCAATCGTAGTAAACATTGGTATGTGGTTCGAGCGTTACGTAATTATTGTAACTTCTATACACAGAGATTACCTTCCGTCTTCATGGAGTATGCACTATCCAAGTCACATTGATTTAGGTGTATATATTGGAACGATTGGGTTGTTCTTTGTGTTCTTCTTACTGTTCGCACGTTTCTTCCCAGTATTGGCATTGAACGAGTTAAAAACGATTCTTAAATCTTCAGGAGAATCTTACAAGAATGCTCCAGACGATCACAATCCAGAACCAACTCCAACTCCTATGGTCGAAGCACCAGTTGCTGCACCAGTAGTTGAGGAGGTTAAGGATAAAGCACCAGCAAATGATGCTCCTTCAGACTTACTTGGAACAATTGGAACGGCAGATGAATCTAAGAAAGATGATTTAAAGAAATTGTCTGGTGTAGGTCCAGCGTTTGAAACGGCATTGAATGATGCAGGTATCTGGACGTTTGAGCAAATCAGCAAGATGACAAAAGCAGAGTACGATATGATGGATGCTTTAACGGGTAAGTTCCCAGGTAAAGCGGAAAAAGAAGATTGGGCTTCTCAGGCAAAGGAATTAATGAACGCTAATAATTAAAGACATGGCAGATAAAGTAATATATGCAATGTATGACGACGACGATGTGCTAAAAGATGGCGCAAAGAAGTTGGTATCGAAAGGTGTAAAGGTCTCGGAGGTATTCTCGCCATTCCCTATTCACGGTATAGATCCAATTATTGGACTTAAGAACACGCGTTTAGGAATTATGGCATTCATTTACGGATTGTTTGGGTTAACACTCGCAACTCTTGGATTGAGATACTTCATGGTTGTCGATTGGCCAATGAACATTGGTGGTAAACCAAACTTCACGTATATGGAAAACATTTTATCGTTTATCCCAATTACATTTGAGTTTACCGTGCTTTGTGCAGCACACGGAATGGCGATTACTTATTTCCTTAGAAATAAAACATTGCCTGGAATGCCAGCTCAAAATCCTGACCCAAGAACGACAGATGATAGATTCGTAATTGAATTGAGAACATCTGATAATTCACAGTTTTCAGCTGAAGAGTTGGAAGCGATGGTGAAGGAAACAGGTATCGTAGAGTTAGATCAAAAAGACGTAGCTTAATTTTTCATACAAGACTGATGAAAATGAATTTTAAAATAGTAGGAGGTTTGGTAATAGCAGTTTCAGCTGTGTTATTAGGTTCGTGTTCAGCGGATCCAGATAGCGCAGGATTGGAATATATGCCAGACATGTACAGATCACCAGCTGTAGAACCATATGTTGATTATGGTCACATTAGAGAAAACGAAAACGTAGACGCGAAAATGAGGTTGTCAGCAATGACACCACCGAACGGAACGGTTCCTTATTATGGGACAGACTCTGCAGAGGTAAGCCTTATGCTTCCTTATCACAGAAAGGCGAACAACGATTATAGAGAATCGCACGGAATGTTTGGTGAAGAGTTGTCGCCAGCGAGTATTAATACGTACGAATTAGCCGCAGCTGATAAGAATCCGATGAAGATGCTTTACAGCTTTGAAGTTAAGAAGGGTACGACTGATACAACTTGGACGAACGAAACATTGGCGTCAGGTAAAACATTGTTCAACAACAACTGTTCTCACTGTCATGGTGAAAAAGGAGACGGTAACGGCGAAATGATGGTCAATGAAACGTTTGCCGGTGTCCCTGATTATGGAGGACTAACGGCATTAAGTGACGGTCAAATGTTCTATTCTATTTATTATGGAAAAGGATCTATGGGATCGCACAGGTCTATTGTTAATAAGAAGGAGATTTGGACTTTGGTTCACTATATCAGAAAGTTCCAAGACAAAGCATATGGAGATAAAGGAAAAGCTGCATTGGATACTGACCCTATGGATAGTGAAGACCCATTGAATGAAAGTGACCCTTCAGATGCAGGTACTCCTGAATAGGAATAGTAAGCTAAAATAAAAACTGACGAACATATTAGGATGGAATTTAAAATAACAAATAAAGCAAAAACACTTACACTCGCGCTTATGGCGATAGGTGTCGTGTTTACTGCAATTGGTATTATCATCAATATTGGTGATCACCAGATTTTACCGCGGGTTTTAGGAAGTAGCTTAGTAAGTAGTTTCTTCTTTTTCTCTATTGGATTAGGAGCTCTTTTCTTCTTGGCTCTTGCCTATGCAACTGAAACAGGTTGGTACGCGACTGTTAAAAGACTAATTGAAGGTATTGCAGGGTTCTTACCTTATGGAATTGGATTAATGATTTTGGTTTTCATTGTCATTTCTGTTACTGATGGAGGACATATTTATTCTTGGATGAATCCAGAATATACAACACCAGGAAGTGATCTTTACGATCCAATCATTGAAGGTAAAACGGGTTACTTAAACATGATTTTCTGGTGGATTAGAACCCTTATTTACTTGGGAACTTATTACATCTTCTGGACAGGATTTAGAAAAAGATCACTAGAAGAAGATAGAGTTGGTGGAACGGAAATTCACTTTAAGAATTACAAAAAAGGTGCGTTGTTCTTGGTGTTCTTTGCTGTGTTTAGTTCAACCTCTTCTTGGGATTGGATTATGTCAATTGATGTTCACTGGTTCTCTACATTATTTGGTTGGTATGTATTCGCAGGAATGTGGTGTTCAGCTATGACGGTATTGGTGTTATTAACACTTTACTTGAAGAAACAAGGTTATTTACCTAAGGTAAACGAAAGTCACATTCACGATATCGGTAAATGGACATTCGCAACGTCTTTCTTGTGGTCTTACCTTTGGTTCTCACAGTACATGTTGATTTGGTATGCAAACATCCCAGAGGAAACAGTGTACCACCTAGCTAGAATTGAAAATTACCAAGTGCTTTATTTCACAATGTTCATCATTAACTTTGCATTCCCAATGTTACTTTTGATGTCGAGAGACGCAAAGAGACATTCTGGAATTCTAACTTTCGTTGGATTGATTATTTTGTCTGGTCACTGGCTTGATGTTTACATGATGGTAGCACCAGGTACACTGGGTGTAAATGGAACAATTGGATTGATCGAAATTGGAATGGTATTGTTGCTGGCCGGAGCATTTATAAGGATAGTTCTTGTAAATCTAACCAAGGCACCATTAACACCGGTTAATCACCCTTTCTTGGACGAAAGTATACACCACGAGATTTAATAAACTTTAGTACAGATAATACATATATAGATGGTAACTAAATTGGTCATATTATTAGTAATAGTTTTAGGAGTTGTAGCGTTAGCTCAGTTGATGCGCGTTTACGAATTGTCCTCAAAACTTACGAAAAAGGTGGAATCCGACATCAGTAATCGCGACAATAGATTTAACGCGAAAATGATGATGGCATTCATGGTGTTGTTGTTCGGAGGTTTCATCTGGTTGATGTTGAAATACGGATGGACAGGAAGAGGAATGGCAGCTTCTGTTCACGGTAGAGAAACGGATTGGTTAATGGATTTGAACCTCATTATTATTATTGCGGTTTTCTTCTTGACAAATGCATTGTTGTTTGGTTTCGCATACAAGTATGTGAAAAAGCCAGGAGTTCCTGCGCTGTATTACCCTCATAACAATAAGCTTGAGATGATCTGGACAGTTGTTCCTGCGGTTGTTCTTGCAGTTATTATTATTCTTGGATTAAGAGTGTGGAATACAACAACTGATCCTGCTGGTAAAGAAGCTATCCGAGTTGAGTTATTTTCGAAGCAATTCGATTGGACTGCTCGCTATAGTGGTATGGATAACAAGTTAGGTCGTTTTGATTATAAATTGACACATGAGGAGAATAATCCATTGGCGTTAATGACAACTGAAACTATCGATTCAGCAATTCTTTATATGGAAGACGGATATTTGAATACTAAAAGCATTCATTATCTTGAAACAACACTGAATGATCCTAATACAGTAATGAATTCTGAAGATCGTGATTTGATGATGGTTGAATTGTCAAGAAGAGAAAGATTGATTCGTATGTTGTATCAGATGAAAAAACGTCATGATGATAAGATCGATACGAATGCATATGACGATATCATCCAAACAGATACATTGTACTTGTGTGTTGATCAAGAGTATGAAATGAATTTTAGATCTAAAGACGTAATTCACTCAGCATACTTCCCACACTTCAGAGTTCAAATGAACACTGTTCCAGGTATGACGACTCGATTTAAATTCACTCCGGACGTTACTACTGAGGAGATGAAGAAGATTAAGGGAGATGAAAACTTCAATTACATTCTTATGTGTAATAAGATTTGTGGTGGAGCACATTACAAAATGAAAATGTTGGTTGAAGTACTTGATGCTAAAACTTACGATGAGTGGATGAATGGTGTCTACAGAAAAGATGGAAAAGGAAAGTTCGTTCTTGATAATGAAGGCAAGAAAATTCTTCTAAAAAGAGGTAAGGTTCATGAAGCGACATTTGCCCATACATATAAGAAGGGTAAGGATGTACTTTTACCAACACGAACACAAAGCGAGGAGTTAGAGGCTTTAAAAGTTGAATTGGTAGAGAAAGCAAATCTTGATATTCCATCAATAGATGCTAATTAAGAAAATAACGGATTAAGAATAAATTTAAACTAGGATAAATGGCGGCAGTAGCGCACGATGCAAGTGGGCATCACGATGATCACGGACACCACGAGGAAAGTTTCGTATCAAAGTACATCTTTAGTCAGGACCATAAAATGATAGCGAAGCAGTTCTTAATGACTGCTATATTCATGGGGGTTGTGGCAATGTTGTTATCTATATTATTTAGAATTCAATTGGCATGGCCAGGGGAAAGTTCTGATTTCGTATCGTTCTTCCTTGGCGACACATGGGCTCCAGGTGGAGTTATGAAAGAAGATATGTATTTAGGATTGGTGACAATTCATGGTACTATTATGGTATTCTTCCTGTTAACTGGTGGTTTATCTGGTACATTTTCGAACCTTTTAATTCCATTACAGATTGGTGCACGTGATATGGCATCAGGGTTCTTGAACATGTTGTCTTTTTGGTTCTTCTTTGTTTCATCATTGATAATGTTTGGATCATTGTTCATCGAGACTGGACCAGCAATGGCAGGTTGGACGATTTATCCTCCTTTATCTGCTTTGCCGCAAGCAATTAGTGGATCAGGATTGGGAATGACTCTCTGGTTGTTCTCAATGGCAATTTTCATTGCTTCATCTTTGATAGGATCTTTGAACTACATCGTTACTGTGTTGAACTTACGTACTAAAGGAATGACAATGACAAGACTGCCACTTACAATTTGGGCATTCTTCGTAACGGCTATTCTTGGTGTTCTTTCTTTCCCAGTATTATTATCAGCTGTAGTTTTATTGATCATGGATAGATTGGCTGGAACGAGTTTCTACCTTTCTGACATTATTGTAAATGGAGAGATGTTAACGCAACATGGTGGTTCACCACTATTGTTCCAACACCTTTTCTGGTTCTTAGGTCACCCTGAGGTATACATTGTACTTCTTCCTGCTCTTGGATTATCTTCTGAAGTTATCGCAACGAATTCAAGAAAACCAATCTTTGGATATAGAGCGATGATTGGATCTATTTTAGCAATTGGTTTCTTATCATTTATTGTTTGGGCACATCACATGTTTATTACAGGTATGAATCCATTCTTAGGTAGTGTATTTGTATTTACAACCTTACTAATTGCGATTCCATCAGCCGTTAAAGTGTTTAACTACATTACAACGCTTTGGAAAGGATCAATTATCTACACTCCAGCAATGTTATTCGCAATTGGACTTGTATCAACTTTCATTACAGGTGGTGTAACAGGAATTATCTTAGCCGATGCTGCATTGGATATTGCAATTCACGATACATACTTCGTAGTTGCCCACTTCCACGTAGTAATGGGGCTGTCAGCTGTCTTTGGAATGTTCGCCGGTGTTTACCACTGGTTCCCAAAAATGTTCGGGAAAATGATGAATACTCGATTGGGTTACGCTCACTTCTGGGTTACTATTGTCGGTGCTTATGGGGTATTCTTCCCAATGCACTTCGTAGGAATCGCTGGAGCACCGAGACGTTATTATGATTATACGGTCTACAACGATTTCGATGCGGCTGCGGGTGAAATGATGATGGACTTGAATGTAATTATTACAATGTTTGCGATCCTTGCGGCCGTAGGACAATTGTTATTCTTATTCAACTTCTTTTATAGTATTGCAAGAGGACCTAAAACAGTTCAAAATCCTTGGTCAGGAACTACTTTGGAATGGACTACTCCGGTAGAACACGTTCACGGAAACTGGCCTGGGGAGTTGCCAACTGTTCACAGATGGCCATATGATTATTCTAAGCCAGGATACGATGTTGATTTCGTTCCGCAAATTGTTCCATTAAGGGAAGGTGAAGAAGAAGGTCATTAGAAACATACTTTAATATTGTAAGCCCTTTCCGAGTTATCGGAAGGGGCTTTTTTTGTACATTTGATTTGAGTAGTTGTTTTAAAAGAAACTCCGCTAGGAGTTGAAGAGCAAACGCTAAAGTCTCGATAATAAATAAATTGACTGAGAACAATTAGAATGGAAGAATCATTCGATTATAAGGAGGAATCAGAAAGCCACAATGATCAGGATTATGATAAAGTTTTAAGGCCAAAACGGCTTGAAGATTTTACTGGTCAGGAAAAAGTTGTGGCAAATCTTGAAGTCTTTGTTCAAGCAGCGGCATTTCGCGATGAACCGTTGGATCATGTTCTACTTCATGGACCACCAGGTTTAGGTAAAACAACGTTGGCCAATATTATTGCGAATGAATTAGGAGTGAATTGCAAAATCACGAGCGGACCTGTTTTGGATAAACCTGGTGACTTAGCAGGCCTTTTGACGAACCTTGAAAGAGGAGACGTTTTATTCATTGATGAAATTCATAGATTAAGTCCGATCATTGAAGAGTACTTGTATTCGGCAATGGAAGATTACAAAATTGACATTCTTATCGATTCTGGACCCAATGCAAGAACAGTACAAATTGATTTGAATCCATTTACCTTAATTGGCGCGACAACGAGATCAGGTCTTTTGACTTCACCGCTCAGAGCTCGTTTTGGAATCAATTCAAGGTTGTCTTATTATAACGTAAAGACCTTAACATTGATCGTCGAACGTTCGGCAGGATTGTTAGGTATTCCAACAACTGAAGAGGCAGCATACCAAATAGCGAGTAGAAGTAGAGGTACGCCTAGAATCGCAAATTCATTGTTGCGACGCGTGCGTGATTTCGCTCAAATTAAAGGGGACGGAACAATAACACTTGAAATCACCAATCATGCCTTAGAAGCATTGAATGTGGATCAAAATGGCCTTGATGAAATGGACAATAAGATTCTTTCTACAATTATTGAGAAATTTCGCGGTGGACCAGTGGGAATGTCAACCATTGCTACGGCAATTGGTGAAAACGCAGGCACGATTGAGGAAGTCTACGAGCCGTTCTTAATTCAAGAAGGGTTCTTAATGAGAACACCTCGTGGAAGAAAAGCGACCGAAAAGGCATTTATGCATTTGGGAATTGTTCCAGGACCGACTCAAGGTGGATTATTCTGATTCCTAACTCCGTTAACATGGAACAATTTTATTTCCGATGAACTTAAAAGAAATTCATACTCAGAAAATAAAGCAAAAAGCGAAAGAGCTTGGCTTCTTTTTTTGTGGGATTTCAAATGCCGATTTTTTAGCGGAAGAAGCAAAACAACTAGACAATTGGCTGAAGCTCGGTTACCATGGGAAAATGAATTACATGGAAAACCATTACGACAAGCGATTAGACCCTAGACTGCTTGTTGACGACGCAAAATCTGTAGTCTCCCTTTTATTGAATTACTATACGGAAGATGAACAAACAGATCCAGAAGCACCGAAAATATCTAAATACGCCTACGGGAAGGATTATCATTTTATCATCAAAGACAAACTGAAAGAATTCTATCAATTCATTCAAGATGAAATTGGCGAAGTAGGAGGAAGGGTCTTCGTCGATTCAGCTCCAGTTATGGACAAGGCTTGGGCGAAGAAAAGTGGTCTAGGTTGGATGGGAAAGAATGCAAACATCATCAACCCCAAACACGGATCGTTTTTCTTTATTGCTGAAATGATCCTGGACCTCGAACTGGAACCGGATGGCCCTATCAAAGATTATTGTGGGACATGCACGAGATGTATTGATGAGTGCCCAACAGATGCAATTGTCGAGCCGTACGTTATCGATGGATCGAAATGTATTTCTTACCTGACAATTGAACTTAAAGATGAAATCATACCCAAGGAATTTAAAGGGAAGATGGACAATTGGATGTTTGGTTGCGACATCTGCCAATCCGTTTGTCCTTGGAATCGATTTTCAAAACCACATTCTGAACCTTGGTTTAATCCACACGAAGATTTATTGAAAATGTCAAAGCACGATTGGGATGATTTAACCGAAGAAGTATTCCAAGAATTGTTTAGGAAAAGCGCCGTAAAGAGAACAAAATTCCCAGGCTTAATTCGGAATATTTCATCGTTGAGGGATTAGAAGGTTTAAGGTCTTGGGCTTTTTTAACGGTCTGTAAGTTAGCGTCATTATTAAATTTTTTATAATTGGTTTCATTTTTGTAAATTGGGATGGAAAACCAATATTTAATCACTTATGCCCGAAAATCAACCGGTAAGTGGAGTCTCATACAGCATGACTCCCTATACAGGACCTTGGACGAAAGCTGAAGCAGGCCACCTACTCCGAAGAACTACATTTGGACCTCAGAATCAAGAAATTGTAGATGCCGTTGCATCCGGAATGGCCGCTACTGTCACATCTTTATTGCAAATTCCGGCATTGGGACCTCCATTAACATTTCATCCAGACGAGTCGATTGTTCCTCAAGGGAATACTTGGGTCACCGCTTTATACCCTTCAAATCCAATCGATGCACAAACGGTGGAAAATGCGAGATTGTTATCGATAGCCGCTTGGAGTATGGAACGGTTAAACAAGGAGCAAGTTACGATCGCAGAGAAAATATGTTTGTTTTGGCACAATCATTTTTCTGCTACTTTTTCTCTAGATTCTCGAGCAACTTATGATTACCACATGCTCTTGCGCTCTCACGCCTTAGGAGATTTTAAGCAAATGGTAAAGGATGTGACAATTAATCCTGCTATGTTGTTGTTTTTAAATGGCGCAACCAATAATGTTTTCGATCCAAATGAAAATTTTGCAAGAGAATTATTGGAGTTATTTACAATCGGTAAAGGGCCTCAAATCGGACCTGGTGATTACACCAATTATACGGAGCAGGATGTGGCTGAAGGGGCAAAAATATTAACAGGATATTACGTTGATGGATTGCGCAGCGACACGCTTACAGGAGTTATTCCAGTCTACAATACAATATTGCACGATCAAACAACGAAAACGCTTTCTTCTGCTTTTGGATCAGCAACAATAGTGAACAATGGAGCGAATGAATACGCCGACTATATAGATGTGATTTTTCAGCAAGATGAAGTTGCGAATTACATCTGTCGAAAGCTTTACAGGTATTTTGTGAATTACGATTTGACTGCAACGGTTGAAACAACTGTAATTGCTGAAATGGCGGCAACTTTAATCGCAAATTCGTACAACATACTTCCTGTACTGACTGAATTGTTCTCAAGCGAGCATTTTTATGATGTTTCTGTTCGAGGAGCACTTATCAAAGGCCCTTTGGACATGTTGTATTCAATGATGAATAGTTCTGACTCTCAACCAAATTTTGGTTTGTCAACAGATTATGAGATGCAAATAAACATGTATTATGTAGCCGAAGCGTTGGGGCAAGCTTATGCCGCTCCTCCAAGTGTTGCAGGATGGCCAGCATATTACCAAGAACCGTCTTACTCTCAACTTTGGGTGAATGCGACGCATTTAAAAACCCGAACAGACGCGAGTGCGTGGGTCACAATAGGATCAGGAATACCTGTCAATGGAGACAATTGGAAAATTGATACTTTGAATTTTGTAGATGCATTATCGGATCCAACAAGCGCACCGGCCATTATTGATGACATGGCTGACATATTTGTTCCCAAAGGAATCGATGCTGCTCAAAAGCTAATATTGAAGTTAATGTTAACGGGCGGCTTACCCGATTTTGAGTGGACTGTTGAGTACAGCGATTACATAGGTAATCCAGGGAATACGACATTCTCCGATCCAATTAGAATCAAAGTTGAGTTAGTATTGGCAAGATTATTTCAAATGCCAGAATTCCATACAATGTAAAATAGAGGTATTATGAAAAGAAGAGATTTTGTAAAAAGTATGTCTATTGCAATGGCTGGAACACCGGTTTTGCTGAATGATTTAAAAATTCAATCTGTTGCCCAAGAATTGTTCAAAGTTGCAGATATGGCTGACGACAGAGTATTGGTAATTATTAGATTGAACGGAGGGAATGATGGGTTGAATACCGTTATTCCTCGGGATCAATATTCAAACTTAACCATTCAGAGAAGTAATGTGTTGATACCAGAATTGTCGGTTTTACCCTTAACAACAGATGTTGGATTGCACCCTGCAATGACAGGAATGGAAGGAATGTACAACGCAGGAAAATTAGGGATTATCCAGAATGTCGGATATCCGGAACAAAACAGGTCACATTTCCGCTCAATGGACATTTGGAGTTCAGGACTTGTGGATTCGCCCGCTGAGACAGGTTGGCTGGGTAGAAATTTTGACAATCACTTCCCAAATTATCCAACAGCCTATCCAAATGCTGCGAATCCTGATCCATTTGCGATTAGCATGGGGTATGAGGTTTCCTCAACATGTCAAGGATTAATGGCCAATTTTAGCCACGCGGTAAATGATCCATTGGACGTTTATAATTTGACATCAAGTCCATCTATACCAGACAGTTCATATTATGGGAATCACATTGAATACTTGTCAATTCTAATTGAACAGGCCAATGCATTTGGAAGTCAAATTAATGCAGCAGCATCGTCGGGAAATGCAAACGCAAGTCTTTATGATATTGCGAATAATCCACTTGCGGAGCAATTATATCATGTTTCCAATATGATTTCTGGCGGTCTCGAATCGAAAGTTTACGTTTTGAATGTAAATGGATTTGACACACATGATTTGCAAGTTTCAACTACGGATACAACGCAAGGATCACATGCCGATTTGGTTAAACGACTTTCTGATGGAATTGCATCTTTTCAGGCCGATTTGGCTTCAATGGGAATTGAGGACCGAGTGGCTGGAATGACATTTTCTGAATTCGGACGGCAAGTTGCTTCAAACGCGAGTTTGGGAACGGACCATGGAGACGCTGCACCATTGTTTTTGTTTGGAACCTGTTTGGACTTTAATATAATGGGCCCAAATCCAGTTATTGGAAATAATGTTGTGAACCAAGAAGGAATCCCGATGCAGATCGATTTCAGGGATGTCTACGCCTCCGTTTTAAAAGACTGGTTTGGTGTTGCAACAGCTGATATTCAATCGTTATTTGAACATACAGTTTCATTTTACCCATTGCTTGGAGCGTGTACCGTTGGAATTGAGGAAAACGAGGAAATTGCAAAAGATGAAGCTATTTTATTCCCGAATCCAGCCATTGAACATTCTACAATTCGTTTTGCTTGTAACGCCGAATGGGTGAAGATAGAAGTGTACGACTTTATGAATAAAAAAGTAATGGACATTTTTGACGGAAACCTTGGTCAAGGCCGCCATGACATCTTCATGAGTGTGGAAGAGTTGGCCGCAGGAAAATATGTAGTGTTAATTCAAAAAGAATCGGGAACGGTTCATTCGAGTTTAGCGAAGGTTCAAAAATAATTCATAGTTATTCTATATTAAAAACGGTCAAGCTAAGCAGCTTGACCGTTTTTATGTTCGTTGATTTTAATGAAATTAGAACCCTTTAGATTATCTAAATACACACTTATTACACGTGCATCCAATCAATTTGAAGCGCAGGCAAACGAAATGGTTTCTCAAGAAATAACGATGGCTCTTTAGCCCATTATAGCTTTAAAGATGTCATTTCCATTCGCATAGATCAGAAGTCCTAGAAGGATAATGATTCCAACATATTGTGCATATTCCAATACTTTCTCTGGAGCCTCTTTCCCTGTAATGATTTCATAGAGCAAGAAAACAACATGTCCACCATCCAATGCTGGAATTGGAAGAATATTCATAAACGCCAATATAATTGAGATGAATGCTGTGATTTCCCAGAAAGGTTGCCATTGCCATGTTGATGGGAACAAACCACCAATTGCGCCAAATCCGCCCAAGCTAGAAGCACCTTTTTTAGTGAAGATGAATTTAAGTTGACCAACGTAGTCGCCTAAAGTTTGAGTTCCTCGCCCAATTCCTTTGCCAATTGACTCTCCAAATCCGTAATAAATAGTTTTTGCAGCTGTTGTATCCGCAGATGTTAATTTACCAGCATTGAATCCAACCGATCCTGATTTTGAAACGTATGCGCTAATATTAATCGTATCCGAATTGTTTCGAATTACAGTCAACTTGGTACTTTTGTTTCGTTTTTTGTACAATTGAGAAACGATTTCATCATGGTAAATTATCGGTTGATCGTTCACCGCAATAATACTGTCATTTGGTTTCAACCCTCCAGCCATAGCAGGTGCAGCTCTAAGTAAGGACTTAAACTCTTTTTTATTCGTTATTACTTCAGAAGTGTCACCATCTCTAACGATGATTACTTTGTGTTTTTTTGATAGGTATGCTTTATCAGTCAGATCAATTTTGTCAATTGTCTTTCCATCTATTTTGTAGATGCCATCGCCCGATTTGAATAGTTTGTCCTTTGAATCCATTGATGTCATTACTCCGGCAACTTTTCGTGTTTCCCTTCTATAACCGGCAATATCTGTTGATCCTGAAATAAAGAGTTTGTAATCAATATCGTCTGGAAGCGTAATTTTCTTTGTTTCACCATTTGGACGACGTACAGTTAATTTACGTCCTCCGCGAAGCAATAATTCTTTTGTAATGTCGCTGAAATGCATTACAGGTTTTCCGTCAACTTCTAAAATATTATCGCCAGACTTAACACCGAATTGCTCCATGTAAGGATGAATCGCCATTCCAAGTTTTAAATCTTGCGCAGGTATTTGTCTTTCTCCCCATGTAAAAACGATAAAAATATAAATGACCATTCCCAGAATAAGATTCACTGTCACACCACCAAGCATAATGATCAATCGTTGCCATG
The DNA here is from genome assembly GCA_047630755.1 of Crocinitomicaceae bacterium. Classification (GTDB taxonomy): domain Bacteria; phylum Bacteroidota; class Bacteroidia; order Flavobacteriales_D; family Crocinitomicaceae; genus UBA4466. Next base: position 262,168 of record JBLHYG010000006.1, read on the forward strand.
CTGGTTTTGATCTGAATTCCCAAGGCTCAGCAGGTTTTTCCATTTGTTCCTTGTCCATCGATTCGTCGATCATTCCTGCAATCTTTACGTATCCACCCAATGGAATCCATCCAATTCCCCACTCAGTATCTCCAATTTTTTTCTTGAATAAAGAGAACTTCCAGTTGAAGAATAAATAGAACTTTTCAACGCGTGTTTTGAATATACGTGCAGGGATATAGTGACCAAACTCGTGTAAAACGATCAATAGGGACAGCGACAATAATAACTGCGATGCTTTAATCCAAAAATCCATAGAATATTTTTATTTAAATGCGAAGATAGTGAAATTAGATAATGCTTTGATAGCCACCTTACGTTAAAGTTAGAAGTCGTTCTATGACTCGATTAAGTCAGCGTATTCATTTTGCTGAAAGTAATCTATAATTGCTTCTTTCATCAGGTGTTGTTGCTCGCGGTCAGTTAGGTTTGGAAGCGGTTTTAAAAATTTAAAATGAGGCCAGTTTTCTTCGTCTCTCTTCTCGTATTCATAATACCCAAAAGGCTCCAATAATGTGCAAATTGCAACATGAAGAAGATCCTGTTTCTCAGCTTTCGAGAAATCCTTATAACCAATACCAAGTTCATTTACGCCAATAAGAAAGAGTACGGCCTGAACATCCAGTCCTCCACCAAAATTAGATTCTAGTCCCTTTAATACTTTTTGAAAACGCAATTCTATGTCAAAATCCATTTGGCAAAATTAGGTATAAATTCGATGATTTGCGCCCTTATTTCACGTTTGTTTGAATCTCGTGAATGACTCGTAAAAACTAGATTTGATTCAACATTAAATGGATAATACGTTCGAATTTTTCTTAACTTCGGATCTTACTTTTAATTGATTATTATGAAAACGAAAATACTCGCATTTGCAGCATTGGCTTTTACTCTTGGACTATCCTCATGTGGCGATGATCCAAAAGATATTGAAGATGAAGGAACGGATAAAGATATTTGTGTTTATTCATACAATGAAGGGTCAACAGATTTTGAATGGACTTCATATAAAACAACAGCGAAAGTGGCTGTAGCTGGAACATTCAATGATATGAGAGTTACCAGTGAATCTTCAGAGAACCCAATCGAAGTTATAGAATCGCTTCAGTTTACAATGAAGACTACTTCAGTTGAAACATCAAATGAAGAGCGTAACGGAAAAATTGCTGAGCAATTCTTTGGAACGTTGGAAACACCGGAAATTACAGGAAGAGTGGCAAGCGTGAATGAAGAGACTGGTAAAGCGTCGATTACTGTAACAATGCATGGAATTTCTGTGGATGTTGAAGGGGATTATACAATGGAAGACGGAACATTCTCTTGGACTTCAACAATTGATGTTGAAAGTTGGGATGGAATGGCAGGAATTATCGCATTGAACACACTTTGCTATGATTTGCATAAAGGTGATGACGGTGAATCGAAACTATGGTCTGAAGTTGCTTTAAGTTTCAGTACAACTTTGGTATCGGATTGCGATTAATTTAAGCACTGGATTTAAGAGTGAATTATTTAGACATTCTATTTGTAATTCTCCTAGTTTGGGGAGGATACAACGGTTTTAAAAGTGGATTTGTAATTCAATTGTTTACAACTCTTGCACTTTTCTTAGGGCTTTATGCCGGGATATATTTTTCTAGTTATGCCTCTAAGATTATTACGGAAGATTTCGGTTCTAAATCAGAATATGTTCCTGTAATCGCATTTACAATTACCTTTTTGGCTGTCGGCGCAATGGTTTATTTTGCAGGAAAGGCAATCGAAAAAGTAGTGAAATTTGTGCGCCTGTCTCCGCTCAATAAGTTTGCTGGTTTATTTCTTGGGCTGCTAAAAATGTGTTTGTATATAAGTGGTTTTATCATCATCACGGATGCATACGATGAACGAAATGACGTCATTGATGAAAGCACAAAGTCAGGATCATTAATGTATTACCCAATAAAAACTGTTACAACTGCAACCATCCCAGCATTTGAAGAAAGTACGATTGTCTTAAAAAACACGTTTGAACAAAGTACCAAGTCAATAAAGAAAGATGAGTAAAATTTTAATTGGACTTATTGTTTTTGTCACCAGTTCTGTTTTTTCTCAAGACTTGCTGGGTAATTTTGCTGAGCGAAGTAGGAAGCCACTGCTAAAAATCAACGTAAAAAAAACGGGACCTTACTTTGGTTTGCAACAGGGCAAATACCTTGTTCCCGAAGTAGGGGGTGAGCGACAATGGAAGAGGATTCGACTTTTAAATTCCGTTACGCACGCTGCTCATATGGGATTCAACTACAACTTCAAATACAAAGTCTTGGGTTACGATGCTGGATATTGGGTTAAACCGCACCGAATTGGGTTAACATATGGCGCAAACTTGTTCTTTAGAACGAACTTTGACAGGGGTAAAATTGGTCTTGCTCCAGTAGTGGGATTTAAGTTTTGGTTGCTTCATTTACAGACAGGTTACCACTTTATGGTGCGTCCAAAGGACTTCGAAACGAATACGTTTTTTATCTCTCTGCGAATTGGAATTATCAACGATAGAGACATTGATTTCAAACGGAAGAAAAAAGGATAGCTATTAATCTGTCTTTAAGTGACTCATTTAGCTTGAAATCCCTATCTTTGCCCTCTCAAAGATTGATTATGTCTAAAGGAATTAAAATATTTGCGGGTCAAGCCTCTAAAGTTTTAGCTGAAAAAATAGCTGCTTCTTACGGTGTAGGATTGGGTGATGTTACAACAACTGTCTTTAGTGACGGTGAGTTTCAGGTTTCTTTTGAAGAGACTGTAAGGGGTCAGGATGTCTTTATTGTACAATCTACAATGCCTCCTTCTGACAATCTTTTTGAGATGTTATTAATGGTTGATGCAGCAAAACGTGCTTCAGCAAGAAAGATCATTGTTGTTATTCCTTATTTCGGGTTTGCACGTCAAGACCGTAAGGATAAACCAAGAGTTGCGATCGGAGCTAAACTGATAGCGAACATGCTCATGGCTGCTGGAATTGACCGGATCATGACAATGGACTTGCACGCAGATCAAATTCAAGGATTTTTTGAAGTTCCTGTTGATCACTTATACGGATCGACAATTTTCTCGCCAGAAATCGAGAAATTAAATACAGGAAACTTAATTATGGCAGCGCCTGATGCAGGTGGAGCAAAAAGAGCAAATTCATACGCTAAGCGTTTCGATATTGGTCTTGCAATCTGTCATAAACAACGTAAAAAAGCAAATGAAATAGCAGAAATGACCGTTATCGGAGATGTCTCTGGGAAGGATGTAATCCTTGTAGATGATATGGTTGATACGGCAGGAACGCTTACGAAAGCAGCAGATTTGTTCATGGAAAAAGGAGCACTTAGTGTTCGAGCATTTTGTACGCACGCAGTTCTTTCGGGACCAGCGTATGACCGTATCACAAACTCTGCCATAACCGAATTAGTCGTTACGGATTCTATTCCGTTGAAAAAACCACATGACAAGATCAGAGTTCTGACGGTTACAGATTTATTCGCTGACGTTATTCATGGCGTGGTGAAAAACGAATCAATTAGTTCACATTTTATAGTCTAAGTAGTAAATAACAAATAATAAATAATGAAAAAAGCACAATTGAGCGGTTCGTTAAGAGCGAACGTAGGAAAAAAGGATGCTGCAGCACAAAGAGTTGCTGGTATGGTACCTTGTGTGATTTACGGATCAGGTGAGCAAACTCACTTTTCTGTAAGATCAGTAGATGTACAAAAAATTATTTTCTCACCGGATGTTTTTCAGGTAGAAATTGATATTGACGGTACAAAGAAAACGGCGATCATTCAAGATCTTCAAATGCACCCAGTTAGAGATACACCGATGCACGTTGATTTCTTAGAATTGAGCGATACTAGACCGGTTAAAGTTAGTCTTCCTTTAAGAACTGAAGGTGCTCCAATCGGAGTAATGAACGGTGGTAAATTGAGACAACCATACAGAAAATTAAGAATGCTTGGTTTACCAGGTGCTCTTCCTGAAGCGGTTACTCTTGATGTTTCTCATTTGAAAATTGGAACTTCAATTCGTATTTCTGATTTAAACATTGAAGGTGTTGAAGTATTAGAACCTGCTAGTGCAGTTGTAGTTTCAGTCAAAATGGCTAGAGGTGCAAGTGAAGAGGATGAAGAAGAAGAAGCTGCTGAAACTGCTGCAGAAGGTGGTGCAGAAGGTGGAGACGATTCTAAAGAAGGATAGGCATCTTTTAAAAAATAGTAAGCCCGTTTCGATTCAATCGAGACGGGCTTTTTTGTGTCTAATAATCTGAGGATTTATTGAACGACTAGTTTCTTAATAACGGTCGATTCATTCACCCGAATTGCAACATTATAGAATCCAGTTGCCAATGATGAAATGTCAAATGAATTCCCTTTGATGATTTTGCTGATACAAACTCTCCCGTTGCGATCATAAATAATAATTTCACCTCCGAGAGGTGCATGGGAAATGGATAAAATTGAAGTGGCCGGATTCGGAAAAATCGAGATGCCATCCAAATGGTTTTCGGCAAGATTCGTATCATCAATAGTTGATGTGTAATTTGCTTCCCAACCGCTCGAGACCGTTCCGCAGTCACTTCTAAATTCAATTAAAATTGATCCTCCAGTAGATGTAATTTGTCCAGGTGTACTTGTTCCCGAGAAAGAACCAATTAATGGATCGTTTAACGAATCACCGTCGTAAATGAAAAGGTTGTCGTATCCCAGTTCCAAATCGAAGGCTGTGAAATCGATTGTTATGTCTGTTGCTCCGTTGGGCTGTATCAGCCAAAATTCGCGTTCGTCATCTTGATAATCACCAGCAATTCCACCTGTGTCATAAAGCGAAGCGTTCGCGTTGGTAAGAACAGAATACACGGGCGTGTTGTTAATGAGACGGTAGTACTTTTCCCAATTCCAATTGATCCCCGGGTCCGTGTGTGTCGCGTTTGGATAGTGTTGATGCCCCTTGATTTTCGTGCATCCTCCTAAAGGTTGAGGAGAAGCCGATGCAGCTCCATAATACGTTCGAAGTGGTGGCAAACCATAGCCACTGTTTACGATGTCTCTGCTTAAATCAGCCGAGCTGTTGTACATTTCTTCGGTGTACCAACTTGGATCGTCCACATACCCCTCATGCTCGTAGCCGATTGTATATGGGTTTTCACTTCCAACGTGCCATGCTTTGTCTGCTTCAAGAACCATTTGGGTCACTTGTCCATCAGACGATCGAATCACGTAATGATAAGAAACGTTTGAAGCGCAATTTTGGGCCCATGAAATGGCACCGGCATAAGATCCTTGAATGGTATGAATTGTTATTGCTGAAATAGCCGTTCCACTTCTAGAGCTGAAATTACATGTCGCAGCTGGATTCCAAATTGCGGGCCCGTACTCTACCGATTTGGACTCATTTGGAGCATATGAAATACCGTTTTCACTTTGGATTCCAGTTTCGGTGAATTTGATTTTCGGTGAAGAAAGAACGTTGTAATTGGAAGTTCCGAAAATAGATTCTAAATTGAAATGTTGGGGAGAAAAGCCATACAGGGCTGATTTTTCAGTCGACTTCATGAAATTCAAAATGGAGTACGTTTGTAAATCTCGGGCTAAAATATTAACCATTCCCGTAGCTGGAATTTCTGAAAGTTGACCCAATGTTTTACTAATGAGAATTGGATCGTTTGGGTTCGTAACTCCATTGTCAATCATTAATTGATTGAACGCCTTAGCATACGCTTCAATTTGCCTTGCTGCGGTACTTTTTTGTTCTTCTACACTGATTCCAGAGAGATTCGCGACAAGGATTCCATTTTCATTGAAATACCCTTTTCCGTCTTCGTGCAACCCCATAATCCCATACGCTTGAGGAATTCCAGAACAACCTTCCTGTGCAGGATTGAGATGAACCATGTGGGTATTCGTCCAAGCAACGGCTTCCAATAAACCAGAAGGAACATTGGGATTCTCTGCATACGCGGTTTGAAATGCTGTTTGGGCAGAACTTAAAAACCCGAAAAGGCTGAAGAAAAAGAGTAGTGTAGTTCGCATCGTGTTGATTTAGATAAAAATACGAATTCTAACACTTTAAAAAAATGATTAACCGTCAAAAGACAAAGAAATAGAGCAAATCCTGCCAGCTCTATTTCTTTTCTATTAATTATTGAACCGCTATAAATCAGCTCGTTCTTCTTTCCAAGGAATTATATACTTTTCAGTTTTGTACAATTTCCCTTGAAGGTTGTAAGACTGCCAAACACCAATTCTTCGGCTTTGTTTATCTAATTGACCAATTTCATGTGTTGCTGTAATGTTCCAAAGGTAATCCGGCTGTTGGAATTGAAATCCATTAAAGTTAGTAGTGCGATAGATTTCTGGAATGTATCGGCTAGACGGGTGTTGTAAATAGCTAGAATTAATGCTTGAATGGCGTATATCGTTAGCTTTAGGTAGAACAGGTATAGCAACATGATATCCCAGTTGAATCCTTGTATAATCATGTGTCCCACTGCCGATGAACTCGGTAATTTTATTTCCGTCGTAATTAACGATCAGGGAATCATATCCACTTTTTAAATTCAAATGATTGAAGTCTTTAAAAAAGTAACTCAATTTAGGTCCCATATGTTTGTAGTCTTTTGCGAGGCTAAATTGAACTGATTTAATTGCCAATTCAACCTTGAGGTCTCTATTGTGCTCTGGATAATAAATCCATTCTCCATCTTTATGGTATTCAACCAGAGAGGGTTTGTTGTCAAATGACACCATGCCCCGACTATTTGCTTGTCCTGGAGCAGCACCAATTTGAGCTTCGTATGAACTAGATGCGTCTCTCGATGTAATTGAAGCAGAATTCAAAGCTGTTAATTCAATATTCTGGAACCAGAGAAGACCACTTGGATTGTAAATACGCTCATTTCCCGAAGCGATTAGCCCGCCGCCAGTTGTGTAAACTTCCGTATGAACCAAGTTTGAATCTAGAGGTTTACGGATGTAAGTTAATGAATCAGCCAAATCGAAATTTGTTTTTAGAACAGCATTTCCATCTTTAAAAAGAATTTTTTCGATTACATTTCCTTGACGGTCAAATCGCGTTCGTACACCGTTTAATTTGTCATTTCTCCAGTTTTCAGTTCTGCACAAGATGGCCGTTCCCTTGTAGTATTCTTTCCATTGTCCGGTTCGTGAACCCGTGTCGTAAAAGCCTTCGATCCATGGAATTCCAACTCTATAGTTTTGTTCCCAGCGGCCATGTAAAATTTCTCCGCTTCCTTCACCATAGCACCAGATTGGGCTCTTGTCCTTACTTTGAGAATTAAAATGCCCTTTATCAAAGTTTGCTGTGATTACTTTCGGTTCTTGAGGAATTTCAAGCTTGTTTGGCGCATGAAATGCGTTTGGAGGGTAAGAAAAATAAGCGCCTTGAATCAGTTTCAATTCTTCTAATGTAAACCCTGAAGCATCTTGCCAGGCTGGTAAAGCGGGATCTTGAATTTCTTTTACCCAAGCGTAATTGTTAAAAGATGAAATTCTTTGAGCAACTTCTCCATGTCCTGATTCTCGTAATAAAAACCCCACTGCGCAATGCGTATTGTGTTCGTCAATAAAGACAGGAATTCTTTCCGAACGGTAATAATTCATTGGAAAAAGGCCGTCATTTTTATACCCTTCCAAAACTTCGATTAAATGCAAGCGAGAAGCATATTGTTCACTACTCAAATAGTCGACCGCGTTGGACCGTAAAATAACAAGTACGTTTTCCAGATGGGATTGAATTAACTCTTGATCCGATTGAAAATTTATGGATGCGTCATGCGGAGCTCGTTCTGAGTACTTTTTCCAATTATAATTGAATTCGCAAAGTTGATCATAGAGTGAACTTGCAGTGCTGTTTTGTGCGAAAAAGAGTAGAAGTAAAAATGTGAATGTAATTTTCATAGCAATTTGTATTGATGTGCTATTCTTTACATTTAGAATTTCAATGCGTTCAAAGAAAAATGAGATTTAACGTTTCAAATTCACTCTAGATGAAATTAAACCCCTTAGGGGTTTATCAAAATCAAAAAAAATCAATTTAATTCCCCCAAAGTAACCTCGATTTCTCAACCAATCTAATAAACTCAGATCGGTATCCAAAAGGATCTTTTCCCATTCCAGTTTTGGCATTCGTTAAAACACTTTCAAAGCTAGACGCACCCATAAATTCCGATTGACGAAGGATCAATCCAAATTCAATAACCGCCTGTGTAAATCTAAAATCTTGTGTTGAAGTCGAACCGGATTCTTTTAGAATGGCCTTTTCAATAAGGATGCTTTCCGTTCCTGTCGGTTCTTTATACCTGAATTTCATGGTTGCCATTTCACTCGAGTACAGACTGTTTGCAGTGTAGTTCACTGTCGAATACTTCAAATCGGATTCAATGGAGCTCTTGTCTTCAACACCAAAAGGAATGATTTCATAAACAGCCGTCACTGTATGTCCCGCGCCTAACTCACCCGCGTCGATAGCATCATTCGCAAAGTCCTGATTTTGTAACATTCTGTTCTCATATCCAATGAGTCTGTATTTTGAAACCAAAGTAGGATTGAATTCCATCTGAATCTTAACATCTTTAGCGATGGTTTGAAGCGTGGCTCCCATTTCAGTGACAAATACTTTTTTCGCTTCCAAAATGTTATCAATATAGGAGAAGTTTCCATTTCCATTGTTCGCCAATTTCTCCATTTTTGATGATTGGTAATTGTCGTGCCCAACGCCCAACACTGTTAGGAAAACGCCAGTTTCTCGCTTCTTTTCAATCAGCTTAATCAGGGCATCGTCATTCGAAATGCCAACGTTAAAATCACCGTCTGTTGCAAGGATGATTCGGTTGTTTCCTTCGTTATCGAAATGCTCTTCAGCGAGTGCATAGGCCAATTCAATTCCTTCGCCCCCTGCTGTGCTTCCTCCTGCTGTCAAATTCAATAAGGCATCTAGAATTAAATCTTTGTTTTGACCCGATGTAGGCTGCAAAACGACTCCTGCCGCGCCCGCATAAACACAAATTGAAACGTGGTCTTCTTCTCGAAGTTCATTGATTAGCAATTTGAATCCCTTTTTCAGAATTTCCAATTTCTCAGGTTGCGCCATAGATCCCGAAACATCAATCAAGAAAACAAGGTTGTTGGTTGGTAGGCTTTCCTTTTCGATTGATCTTCCTTTAATGGCAACCTTCATCAATTGATGTTGCGGATTCCAGGGGCAAGAACCAACTTCCGACTGAATTGAGAAAGGATGTTTACCCGTCGGTTCTTCATAATCGTAAGGGAAATAATTCACGAATTCTTCAATTCGAACAGCGTCTGGATTTGGCAATTCTGCTCTGTTTATCATCCCACGGACATCGCTGTATGAAGCTCCGTCAACATCAATACTAAACGTTGAAAGCGGGTCTTCGGTCACATTCAAATATTGATTTTCAATAAACGGATCGTAATACGATGAATGCATGGATTCATTATCGTACAACCAAAGTGGATTGGCTTCTCTAAGCTTTTCATACGGAATTATTCTCTTCTGTGGTACAAATTCGTCGGTTAGATCAATATCAAATTCACCTAATAGAATTGTATCTGCATATTGCTTAAGTGCCTTTTTTCGATAATTTAAGCGACCAATATTTTCTTCTTCTGTTACATTTCTGTACAACAATTTAGAGCCGCTATCGTCTTGCCACATATAATTGTTTTGGGAAGCAGGTGCGTATCCTTGTCTTGAAGGGTTTCGTGGCGAAGAAAAGTATCCTTGTGAGATCATAGTATTTGAGGAATGCGCTTTTGAGCCTTGTACGTAATACTGTTGGGTTGAAGTTGATCCATTTGATCCACTTCCGCCTCCAAAACCGAACATATTTGGAGTAGTATTTCCAGTCCATCCATTTGATGTATACGGAACAGCTGTTGTAATATTAGAAAGACCATTTAATGGATTTTGATCTATCGATTTTTCTTTAACAGTAAATTGAATACCATCGTTTCCATTTTCAACTTTTCGGAGTGAATCGTGGTATCCGGTTTTAGCGCCGAGTTGCTCTTTATTTAGAGTGTCCGCATTAGTTCCAGGTTTTACATTGCGTTTTGGATCTTTTCCATTGTGCGCTACCGTTCGATTTTTCGGTTCAATATTCACTTCACCAATTAGGGTAAATGCGAATCCTGCTCCTACGAGAATCAATAATCCTGCAGCCACTTTCCACCAAATTAGGCCAACACGTTTCTTTTTCTTTTCATCCAGTCCCTTTTCAATGTTTTCCCACATTCCTGTTGGAGTTTCGAAGGAATCAAACTGTCCTTTATATTCTTCTCTTTTCATGCCTCAACTTTTTGAGTGAGTAAACCACGAAGCAATTTTTTTGCTCTACTGAGTTGAGATTTGCTTGTTGACACGCTAATTTGAAGTTCCATTGCAATTTCACCGTGCTCCAATCCTTCGAAGTAGAACAAAGTAAAAATCACTCTGCAGCCTTCAGGAAGTTCAAGAAGCGACGCGTTCAATTGAAACATAAGTTCTTCGGAATCGCTGTGATCGTCTTCATAATTTTGATATTCAAAATCATCGGGCAAATCAAAATGAACTTTTCTTCGGTTCAAATAATTCAATGATTTGTTCACCATTATTTTCTTGATCCAGGCGCCAAAAGTAGACCTGAATTCAAATTGGTCGAGTTTTGTAAAAGCGTCAATAAATGTTTCTTGAGTTATATCGGCCGCATCTTCTTTGCTTCCGAGAATTCTCACGCCAATATTAAACATAGCTGTGCCATACAAATCAAAGAGGGACTTTTGTGCACTTCTGTTCCCTTCTTTCGATTGTTCGACTAAGTCTTGGTGAATGTCAATAACATTTCTCATCTACTCTAAAGACACGGCATATATTCAAAGGTTGGAATTTGATGAAAAAAGATATAGAATATTTTCGTCAGAGGCTTGTGCCCGCTTTGAATTGTGATTTTATTACTTTCAATTGCGTAACAATGGAGCATCTACAAATGGAATTCTGCATCCGTAATTGAGTCGGAGAAGGAGGCTTACTTCACAAATTTCTTTTGAACCGAAGTTCCATTTGTAAAGTCGATATTGATGAAGTAAACGCCTTGGTTCAATGTTGAAACGTCAATAGTTTGCTCCATTTCCGTTGATGCATTGATAGATTTTACAATTTTACCTGTAGCGTCAATAATTGTGAATTGACTAAAAGGTTCTCCTTCACTTTCGTTTAGAACGTGCAATTGATCTTGAACAGGGTTCGGGTAAACTGCTAGATCATTAGATAAATAGCATATCACTATAGTTCCAGTTGTGTTTGGGTATTCGATTAAGTAGTACAAGGAATTCCCATCATCAACATCGTTCCATTGACTTGTAACGCCAAGCGGCCAATCCGTAATTGCCAATCCCAAACCGTCTTGTCCGTTAAAATCATCCGGTTCATTTCCCCAGTTGTTGTACAATCCACCGATTGGGCTCCCCGAAGAAGTTCCTTGCCAAAATTGAGTTCCTGAACCTGTGTTTGCTCCGTCCCAAATCCATTCGCCTTCTGTTCCTAAATCGTTTCCACCGATCCAAACATAAGAAGCACCGCCTCCATCTGGAGCAACCGTGTTGGAAGCAGTAATTCCACCATTTGTAATGATTTCATTGTAAACCGCATCTTGCTCTGCTTGATCATTGATTTCGGCCAAATGTCCACCGCTTATAACAGCACAACTGGCCGCTTCAGTCCATGTTTTGTTTTCGCGAACTAGTTCATAGTCAGTTCCATTGTAAGTGAAGGCATAAACATTTGAAGGGTTGATGACGCACTGAGCGTTTGAAATAGAACTCCCGAGAAGTAAAATAGATAATGCTGTGAGAGGTAGTAGTGATTTCATAGTTTGCAGATTGAATTGACCTAAAGCTACAACTATTTCTAGAAACGCCTTTAATGACTCAAGAACGTCTTAGGGTTACTGCCGAAATTAAGCTTACAATAAAGCCCATTATCAAAACCGTCGATGTCATTAAAATGAAATTAAATGTAGGAGAAGAAGCCATCTCTTTCATGTCCTCCATTTCTGCAATTTTGCTCGCAAGCTCTGCTCCAGAAAACTCATTTTGTACATTCGCTAGCTCTTGAGCGTAATACACTTCAACAAATTCAGGATTGATATAAAGAATGTAGATAACGTTAAAAGCGCCAAAAGCTATGGCTGGAATTAATGATATTAACATTCCTGTCGACAAGGCTCTTCCAAATGATATTTTTCCATTGAGCTCTGTATCTCGGTACGATTTAATACCGAAAAAGGCGAAAGCCAGAGCGATTAGAATACTTAAGTAGCCATAAACTTCTTGCACTCCAAAGCTTAAGTCGCTAAGTAGCAATGATGAAATTGTGAAAAGTACGACTAAGGAGAGTGCGCCTAAACCACCAAATTTAAAAACTGATTTTTTCATAATTTTATTTTTTATCCAAAGCTATGTTGACCTCAACTATCAATGAAAAAAATGAGGTGTTAATCTTGTAGTACTTTAGTACCAAATGATTGATTTAGAACCAATCGGGATTGTTGGGCTTTCAAAATTGCCTGTCCTCGTCTGCTTACCTCTAGCTTTTGATAAAGGCTAGAAACATGCGATTTAGTTGTGCTTTCAGTGATAAATAATTGATTCGCAATTTCCTTGTTTGACAGTCCATTCGATAAAAGTTGCAACACTTCCTGTTCCCTGTCCGAAATCCTAAGTTCTTTGAGCGCTTTGTAATTAATTTCAGTAGCGCTGAATAATTCATCTTCAGATTTCGCCTGCCATTTTTTTCTAAAGTAGAGTCCAAGAAAGAAAAAAACGATGGAAACAACCGCTACAATTAGTTCAATACCCAAATTGCCTTGAATGAGCTGGTACTGGCTTAACTGAAATAATAGAAGGAGCGCTGCGATTAATAACCCGAAAGAAATAACATTTTTTCTCATCCGCAGTTGTTCTACTTTTTACTTTTCCCGGATCGACTTAGTTGATTTTTCCGTTTTTCTTCCAGCCATTTTGGAACGCGACCTCCCGCTTTCTCCTTTCCGATCAATTCATCGGCCAATTCAGCACGGCCCGCTTGTTCCATCGATTTTCTGATGAAAGCATGGTTTTCCTTTTTGTACCAAAAGAAGAAGCGACGTTGGTTCAATTTCTTTTCCTTGTCCTTCACCGTTTTGTGCGGGCGAAGCGTATATGGATGAACACCACTGTAGTAAATAACAGTTGCAACCGTCATTGGCGTTGGGGTAAAATCTTGTACCTGTTCTAATTGAAATCCCATGTCCTTTGTTTCCACGGCCAAATTCGCCATGTCTTCATCATCACAGCCAGGGTGAGAAGAAATAAAGTAAGGGATCAATGGTTGATTTAAGTTGTGCTTCGCTGAAATCTTGTCGTACTTCTCCTTGAACTTGTGGAAGTATTTAAATGACGGTTTACGCATCACTTTTAGCGTTGCATCAGAAGTATGTTCAGGAGCCACTTTCAAACGCCCACTAACGTGACGGGTAATTAATTGTTCAATATATTCATCGTGATTTCCATCCTCGTTGTTCTTATTGAAATCATCTGCAAGAAGATCGTATCTAATACCCGAACCAACGAATGCTTTCTTAACCTCGGGCATCGCGTCAATCTTGCGGTACAATTGCGTCATTGATTTGTGCGATGTGTCCAAATTGCTGCAAATTACAGGGTGAATACAACTCGGGCTAGAGCATTTCGCGCAAATAGACTCGTCTTTACCTTGCATCTTGTACATGTTCGCAGAAGGCCCTCCGATATCGGATAAATACCCTTTAAATTCTGGGTGTTCGGCTACAAGACTTACTTCAGCAAGAATTGATTTCTCACTTCTCGACGCAATGAATTTTCCCTGATGCGCCGAGATCGTGCAGAAACTGCAACCACCGAAACAACCTCTGTGCATATTGACAGAAAACTTGATCATGTCGTATGCTGGAATCGCTCCACGTTTCTTGTATTTCGGATGCGGCAACCGCGTATAAGGCAAATCGAATGAACGGTCAATTTCTTTTTCGTTCATCGTCTTGTACGGCGGATTAATCACCAAGGTCTTGTTGCCAATTTCTTGTGTAATTCGATTCGCTTGCCATTTGTTTGATTCTACCTCAACAACTTTGAAATTGGCGGCGAATTTAATTTTGTCTTCCAAACAAACATCATGACTTGATAAGGCTATCGTTTCCCAGTTTTTATTTTTTGGCAGTTCAACAGTGTTGTCTTGTAAAAAAGCAACTTGTTTAACCGTATTTAAATTTGAAAATGGAACTCCTTTTTTAAGCAATCTTAAAATATCTCGCAAAGGTTGATCTCCCATTCCATACACCAATAAATCGGCTCTAGATTCTTCCAGTATTGACGGTTTCAGTGCATCTGACCAATAATCGTAATGCGTAACGCGTCTTAAAGATGCTTCAATCCCTCCAATTAAAACAGGAACGTCAGGATAGATGTCTTTAAGTATATTGCAATAAACGGTCGTCGCATAATCAGGTCTAAATCCTGCCTCACCTCCAGGGGTATATGCATCGGTTGAACGAAGTCTTTTGTTTGCCGTGTAATGATTTACCATCGAGTCCATACAGCCTGCAGTAACACCAAAAAAGTGTTTCGGACGACCGAATTTCTTAAAATCTCTTAAATCATCTTGCCAATTCGGTTGCGCAATAATGGCAATAGTGAATCCTTCGTCTTCAATAATTCGCCCGATAACCGCCGTTCCAAAGGCAGGATGATCCACGTATGCATCTCCTGAAATTAATACTACGTCTACTTCTTCAAGCCCACGGTTTGTTAATTCCTTTTTCGTTAAAGGCATCCAGTCTGTTATCGGTCTTTCATCTATCACAGCACAAAATTAAGCTAAATAACGGTGTTACTGAAATTCTATGACAATGATGCGAATTACTTTTACTGAAAGATTGTTCTTATATTGAGATCACAATGAATTTTCGCCACCCCATCCTACTACTTTCTGTTTTAATTATCACTGCTTGCAATGCAGAGAAAAAAAAAGAAGCCCGTCGACTAAGTAAGCCATCCCAAGCCTTCATTTTCAACATGGAATTGATGTTTTCTGATAGCGAACAAAACGCCTCCTTTCCTCTCTGGTTCGATGATACAATTATTAAGAAGAGCGGCATAAAAACGATCACCAGAAACATCTATCCTCTTGTGAGCGATGACGAAATTCCAATGCCCAAAGAAACACGTTTGTACGATTTCGATGAGCAAGGCGGGCTTTTAAGTGTGAGCATTAAAAAATTCTACGAGAACATGATTGTGCAGGATATTACGTTTAAATATTCCAATGTTAAGGATGAAATGGGATATTCTGATGTCGAAATTTTGAATGGCGAGCAACAAATAGAAGACGAGGGTGATTATGCCATTCACGTCAAAGAAAAATACCTTAATAAGTTTTTGGTGTATTCGAATTTAAATACGGGCAATTACTTGTTCTATATGTTGGATCAAAAAAATTGGGGGCCATTAACGGTAGACTCACTTTTGAATCCAACGCCAAGTGATTTAGTTGTTTTGGGATCGACAAGAAAGCCTCAAAAAAAATACCAAGTACACAACACCGTTTCGGAAACGAACGTGGTTGACTTTGTTTATAATAACAATGGAGAAGTGATTAATTCAATTTTCTTCGAAAAATATCCGTTTTACTACAGGCGCTACATCACATATAACGACAACGGATTTTGTACGGGGTTTATCGATTCAACTTTTTCAGCGAATCAATACCTGAACCGAATAGAAAGCTCCTTTCAAATGAACAAAGAGAAACTTCCTGAAAAGCTCATTCAGAAAAAACCTGGAGGAGGAAGCTACGAGATCTATGAGTATGTGTATTATGAAACGGATAGTGCGAACACAAATTAGGAACGTAATTCTGCCGTGTGAATAGAATAAAACGCTATTCGACATGACCGTGATCTAAACAGCCTCAAAATGAAATTTTACAACCTTAAGCTTTGTGCACTATTTATAGTATCATTTCTGTCTTCTTGTTCCACAGAGCAAAAAGTAAATTTAAAATCAGAAGTTCAATCAGATTTCGTTGAATTGCCGAATGACCTAACTGCAATACCCGACAGCTTATTCAAACCTTTGGACAATTGGTTGTCTGATTACAAGATCATTGGTTTTGGAGAAGGAGACCATGGATTTAATGAATCATTGGATTTTCGAAATTCATACATTAAATACCTTGTTAAAAAGAATGAGATAAGGATTCTGGCTTTTGAATCGGGTCTCCTTGAATCTAAAATGGTCAATGATTACATCAATGGTTTGGATTTAAACCTTGATTCTGTTCTGGCCAATGGAATGAGTTTTACCTTCGGTCAGTTTGATCAAAGCAGAGAACTTTTGACATGGCTTCGCGAAGAGAATAAAACTAGAAGTTCTGAAAAAAGGATTCAATTTTATGGTTTTGACATGGCCGGAAATGCTTCCAATCCGTGGTTAGAAAATTCTTCTTATGCTTTAGAAGAATGCCTCGATTATCTCGAAAGTGTAGATTTGGAAACGTGTCAAAAATACAGGGATGAAATAGAGTGCTATCTTCCATTTCTCAGCACAATAGACAATGCTGAGAGTAAAGAAATCTCATTTTTGGATTTACCACAGGAGAAAAAAGAACCCTTACTGAAAATCCATAATGAACTAATCTCAACGCTTAAGAAAAACAAAGAAACCTATATCAAATTAAAAGGGAAGTCAGCTTACGATTGGGGATTGCAAGCCGCCAAATGTGCAAAGCAAAACCTTGTCTTTTTAGAAGGATACAATGCATCACCTCGCGATCAGAGTGTTAGAGAAAAATACATGCTCGAGAACCTTAAATGGATTATGAATAGGGAGAAAAACGAAAAAATATTTTTGTTCGCCCATCTGACTCATTTGGCTAAAGATATTGCTGTAATTGATCCCATTGAACATAAGACGTATCCAAAAAAACGGTTTGGAGAATACATTCAGGAAGAGTTTGGCAATGAATACAAGCTCGTGGCACATGCCTATTGCTATAGTGACTTTTACACGGAAGTGGACAGTGTTAGTTCGCAGGCGTTTCCGAATCACCTTAACGAGCGGTATGAACAAGAGACATTCTTCCTAAATCTTAATGAAGACGATGCCCTGTTTAACCGACCACAAATATTCGGTCCTCCAACTCTGAGTGGTGATGTATGGATTACTCCAAACAAAGGAATGGACGTTATTTTCTATACGGAAAAACAGCATTTCTTTTGGAAAGAATAAACGATGAGATTGGAAAATCATTGATTTAATCATACCAATTAGAAATTGCTCAAATGTTGATTGAGTTGATTAACTTTACGTCTCACAATTGCACATATATAATGAAGATCATTAATAACGGCAATTTCGGTGGGTGCTCGAATCGTATAATCGTAGGTAGCAAAGCTGAAAAGCCAACAGGACTGAACGAAGCAGACAATTCATTGTTTGATAAGTTCATTGAAGGAGACGAAGATGTAGCTACTAATTCTGACTTCGTAAACACAACCGTATTTGTAAAGCACGACGAGAATGCTGAGAAAATGAGAGTGCGTGGAGCGAAAGCCAGAGAGGCGTTCAAAACGCAAGCAACTCAAATAGCTATTTTAGGTTCAAAAGGAAATTGCTTTGATTTGACAGAAGGATTGCTTCTTTCAAATTATCAATTCAACAAGTATTTCAAAGACAAAGAGAAGAAAGACAACAAGCTTGCAGAAGTTATCGTTGATGCTTCTTTCAGCGCTGGAGATTGCGACGAACTTGAAAGCATTTACAAAGCCGTTTCATGGGCGAGAACAATGGTTAATGAGCCTGTATCGTTCTTAAACGCAGATCAATTGGCTGCTGAGATTTCAGTTTTGGCTGACTCAACGGATTTGAAAGTAACGGTCCTTGAAAAAACACAGATCGAATCCTTAAAAATGGGTGGATTGCTTGCTGTAAACCAAGGTTCAATTGACCAACCAACGTTTACAATCGCCGAGTACAAACCAGAGAATGCAACGAATAAAAAACCAATCGTTCTTGTTGGAAAAGGCGTTGTTTACGACACAGGAGGTTTGAGCTTAAAGCCTACTGCAAACTCTATGGATATCATGAAAAGTGATATGGGTGGAGCAGCGTGTATGGCAGGTGCGATTTACTTGGCGGCTATGCAAAAACTTCCTCTGCACATTATTGCGCTTATTCCTGCAACTGATAACAGACCGGGATTGAATGCGTATGCACCTGGAGATGTAGTTACAATGTACGACGGAACAACGGTCGAAGTGTTGAACACCGATGCAGAAGGAAGAATGATTCTTGCAGATGCCTTAGCATATTCTAAGAAATTTGATCCAGAAATAGTTATCGATGCGGCAACCTTAACAGGAGCAGCAGTTAGAGCGATTGGAAATATGGGAAGTTGCGTCATGGGAAATGCTGACGACAGGTATTTCACACAAATCGAAGCAGCAGGAAATGGTGCATTCGAAAGGACAGTTCGTTTTCCTTTTTGGGATGAATATGGAGAAGAAATGAAATCGCCAATTGCAGACCTAAAAAACCTCGGAGGTCCTAACGCTGGAATGATTACAGCAGGGAAGTTCTTAGAGCATTTCGTAGAAGCACCTTACATTCACATTGACTTGGCTGGACCAGCTTGGTTGGATAAAACAGACGCTTACCGCACAAAAGGAGGAACTGGAGCTGGAGTTCGATTAATGTATCACTTCTTCAAAAACTTCTCATAATGGAAAATCCAGAAAAAGTTAAGAGAGGCCCAATTCGCGTTGGGATCTCTATGGGTGATATTAATGGAATTGGCCCTGAAGTGATCATGAAAGCGTTGAATGACAGTCGAATGTTGGACAATTGCACGATCGTTATTTACGGTTCATCGAAAGTGTTGAACTTCCACAAGAAGCCGCTTGGACTTCAAGATTTCAATTACGTTTCGATCAAATCAGCAGATGAGATCAAAAACCGTAAAATCAATGTAGTCAATATTTGGGATGAAGAAATCACTTTTGAATTAGGGAAAGCAACGGAATCAGGAGGAAAATACGCTTTTGAATCGTTGGAATCCGCAACAAAGGATTTAGCATCTGGTAAAGTTGATGTTCTTGTTACTGCGCCGATATCGAAAGATGCAATGGGGAAGATGGGATTCAAATTCCCAGGTCATACAGAGTATTTGGCAGACATGGCTGGACAAGAAGAAGCGCTTATGTTAATGGTTTCTCCGACCTTAAGAGTTGGATTGGTTACCAGTCATATTGCGTTAAAAGATGTTCCTACAGCTGTTACGACGGAAAAAGTATTTTCTAAAATCAAGGCGTTTAACGAAAGTTTGAAAAAGGATTTTGGTATTCGCCGACCTCGGATCGCAGTGTTTGGAGTGAATCCACATGCAGGTGAAAACGGAAAAATGGGAAGCGAAGAAAGCGAAGCAATCAATCCTGCAATTGCAAAAGCAAAAGGATTGGATATTTTAGCTTTTGGTCCGTATCCAGCAGATGGGTTTTTCGGGTCAAGTTCAAAATCCGAGTTTGACGGCGTTTTAGCCATGTACCACGATCAAGGATTGGCTGCATTTAAAGCCTTGTCTTTTGATGAAGGTGTCAACTTCACCGCTGGATTACCAGTGATTAGAACATCACCGGATCACGGGACGGCATTCGACATTGCTGGACAGAATAAAGCGTCTGGAGACTCAATGAGAAACGCGATTTACCTTGCTATGGATGTTTACAAAACACATGCTTTTGAAAAGGAAATAAATGCCAATCCGCTTGAGATTTCAAAGCGCGATAGAAAAGATAGAGAATTTAGAAATGACGATAGAGGCGGTCAAAGAAAACCTCAAGGTGGACCCAAAAAGGAAACAAAAGAAAGTTAGTCCAGTCATTTAATATGCATATTTAAAGTCCGTATTGGTTCAGCCGATACGGACTTTTTTGTTTTGAATAATTATTGTTTTTTTTTGTTCCAGATCTTGTAGTGATCTGAACGTTGATTCTGTATAAGGATTTAGAAAATAGTTTTGTAATCAACAGCTCTAAAATTATATAAGGTTCGAAGCGGTACAGCTATTTGAACTTACCCGGTAAAAGTTACTTTAGAATGTGTATTTCTTCAAAATTCTAGAATTGAAAAGAGCATTACTAAAATCACAATCAATTCCCCTAAAAACCCCATTTCCTCCCTCAATTTCAGTAGATTTGCACCAATTAGAAGAGTTAATTCAAAATTAATTGCATCGATCATGCAACTTTCATTTATAATAGTTAACTTTGCCCTCCAATTTTAGGCGGTTTTTATGTCAGATAAAGAGTTTGTAATCCCCTTCGTAGGTTTAAAACAAGGAGTTCACGAATTCAATTTTGAGATTGGAAAAGCGTTCTTTGAAAGTATCGAATACTCAATTGTTCATGAAGGAAATGTACATGTTACTTTTCTTCTAGACAAAAAAGAGACAATGTTGATTGGTGACTACACCATCCGCGGAACCGTAAAGGCATCCTGTGGAAGATGTAATGACCCCGTTGATGTTGATGTTGAAGGAGAATTTCAACTGGTTTATAAATTTGATGATAAACCCTCTGAAGATGAGTCTTTAGTGATCGTTTACCCCGAAGAGTACGAAATTGATGTTAAGGAAAGTATCCATGAGTTTATCTCAGTTTCCATTCCATCAAGAACAGTGCACAAAGAAGGTGAATGCAACGAAGACGTAATGAAAATCTTAAGCGAGTATCAGGTATTTACACTGAATGAAGACGGCTCAGTTAAGCCAGATGAAGAATACGACGATTGGGATTCGGATGAAGAAGAAGATGACCCTGCGGATAATGGGGAATTGGAGAATGAATCTGATGAAGATACCGATCAAAAAGAAGATGAAGACCAAAATGGTGAAGATGATTACATCGATCCACGCTGGAACGCATTGAAAGGATTAAAGAAATAATAGTAAGACCTTAAATAAAGTAAAATGGCACACCCAAAACGAAAGATCTCCAGAACGAGACGTGATAAGAGAAGAACTCACGTTAAGGCGGAGGCGAAAAACATTGCAACTTGTCAAACAACAGGACAACCACATTTATTCCACCATGCTCACTGGCATGAAGGGAAATTGTACTACAAAGGAAAAGTAGTAGCTGAGAAAGAAGTTGCAATTTAATTCTGTACATTAGTTCTTCTTTATGAAGATAGGTATAGATGTCCTAGGTGGTGATTTCGCGCCCGAAGCAAATATTGCGGGCGCAATTTTAGCACGTAAAGAACTTTCAGTGGACACGAAAATTGTTTTGATAGGCGACCAGGATTCTATTCTGAGTGGCCTTTCTTCTTTTAATGAAGATCCCTTGAATTTTGAGATAGTCCACGCACCGGATCTGATCACAATGCACGATCATCCAACGCGCGCTATTCCTCAAAAACCGAACAGTTCGATAGCGATCGGATTTGATTTATTGGCGAGTGGAGAGATTCAGGCTTTCGCAAGTACAGGAAATACTGGAGCTATGCTCGTTGGAGCAATGTTTAAAATCAATACAGTTCCAGGTGTTATCCGTCCTTGTATTACATCAACGCTCCCTGCAATTGACGGAACGAAATCCATTCTTTTGGATGTCGGTTCGAATGCAGATTGTAAGCCAGATGTTCTGCAGCAGTTCGCAGTTCTTGGTTCATTGTACTCGAATAACGTTTACGGTGTCGAAAAACCAAGAGTAGCGCTTCTTAACATTGGTGAAGAGGAATCAAAAGGGAATCTTTTAACCCAAACTGCTCATAAATTATTGGCAAGCTCAGACAATATTAACTTTATTGGAAATATTGAAGGGCGTGACCTATTTACAGGGGTTGCAGACGTTGTTGTTTGCGATGGGTTTACAGGGAACATTGTGCTTAAACAGGCAGAAGGAATGTACGCCATGTTAAAGAAAAGAAACGTAAAGGATGAATTTCTGGATCGCTTCAATTATGAGAACTATGGCGGTACTCCTATTCTTGGTGTTAAAGGAAATGTGATAATTGGTCACGGGATCTCTAACGATATTGCAGTTAAAAACATGATATTGCACTCGTACGAAGTTGCAAACTCAGGTTTAGCTACAAAAATTAATGAAGCTTTTAATTAGAATATGAAAACGACAGCAGCAATAACAGGAGTACAAGGATATTTGCCAGAGCATGTCCTTTCCAATGATGATTTAGCGAAAATCGTTGACACTAACGATGAGTGGATCACTTCTCGAACGGGAATTAAGGAAAGAAGAATCATGAAAGATGGTGCTTCTTCAGATATGGCAGTTGAAGCAGTTAATGGTCTTTTGAAAAAAACCAACACATCACCGGATGAAGTTGATTTGGTTATTTTGGCTACTGTAACTCCAGACTTCCCTTTTCCTAGTACTGCAAATGTACTTTGCGATAAAACAGGAATGAAAAATGCCTGGGGCTTTGATTTAATTGCAGCCTGTTCAGGTTTCATTTATGGATTATCTACAGGAGCACAGTTTATTGAAACTGGAAAATATAAAAAGGTTGTTGTAGTTGGCGTTGATAAAATGTCTTCTATTGTAGATTATCAAGACAGAACGACATGTATAATCTTTGGTGATGGTTGTGGAGCAGTAATGCTTGAGCCAAACAATGAGGGATTAGGTGTACAAGACTTTATATTAAAAAGTGATGGAGCAGGAAGGAATTACTTGTTCCAACCGGGTGGAGGTTCATTTGCACCAGCGTCTCACGAAACAGTGGACAATAGAATGCACTTTGTGAAACAGGAAGGGAAACAAGTGTTTAAGTTTGCCGTTACGAATATGGCAAATGTTTCTGCTGAAATCATGGAGAAAAACAATTTGACAAGCGATGACGTTGATTGGTTAGTGCCACATCAAGCGAATCTTAGAATAATCGACGCGACAGCGAATCGAATGGGACTTGCCAAAGAAAAGGTAATGATCAACATTCAGAAGTACGGAAATACTACGGCTGGGACATTACCGTTGTGTTTGTGGGACTATGAAAAACAATTGAAAAAAGGGGATAACCTAATTTTATCTGCCTTTGGTGGTGGGTTTACTTGGGGAGCTGTTTATTTAAAATGGGCGTATAATTCCTAATTTATACTATTTTTATCGCATTAATACTTGAACAAAATGAATATTAAAGAGATACAAGATTTAATCAAATTTGTTGCCAAATCTGGAGTCAACGAAGTTGAAATCGAACAAAAAGATTTTAAAATCATAATTAAGTCACAAGCTGAGGCGAAAGAACAAATAATTGTTCAAGCTGCTGCTCCCGTGGCTGCTCCTGTAGCAGCGTTACCTGCTTCTGCTCCGGCACCCGCGGCACCTGTAGCTGCTCCAGCTGAAGAGGAAAATTCGAAATATATTACTGTTAAATCCCCAATGATTGGGACTTTCTACAGATCAGCAGGTCCAGACAAGGATTCTTTTGTGAATGTTGGAGATACAATTGGAATGGGAGATACAGTGTGTATTATCGAAGCAATGAAATTGTTTAATGAAATTGAAGCGGAAGTTTCAGGTAAGATCATTAAAGTTTTAGTTGATGATTCCACACCAGTTGAGTACGATCAGCCACTATTCTTAGTTGATCCGTCATAATTAGATTTTTGTTGGCAGAAATTAATGGCTTCTTTGCAAGGGGTTTTAATGCGCCATTCACATAAATAAATTGCTATGAGCATGTTCAAAAAGATTTTAATTGCGAACAGAGGAGAGATAGCGTTACGTGTTATTCGTACGTGTAAGGAAATGGGAATAAAAACTGTTGCAGTTTATTCGACTGCTGATAAAGACAGTTTGCCCGTGAGATTTGCTGATGAGGCGGTTTGTATAGGACCACCGACAAGTGCAGAATCTTACCTATCAATCCCAAATATTATCGCAGCTGCAGAAATTACAAATGCAGACGCCATTCACCCAGGGTATGGTTTCTTGTCTGAAAACGCGAAATTTTCCCGTGTTTGTCAAGAGCACAACATCAAGTTTATTGGAGCAACTCCAGAACAAATTGATGGAATGGGAGACAAGGCAAACGCTAAATCTACAATGATCGCTGCAGGAGTACCTTGTATTCCTGGATCAAAAGGATTGTTGAAAGATTTAAAGGATGCCATCAAAACAGCGAAAGTTGTGAAATACCCAATTATTCTTAAAGCAACTGCCGGTGGTGGTGGAAAAGGAATGCGTGTGGTATGGAAAGAAGAAGATATGGAGGCTGCCTGGGATGCTACAAGAGCTGAATCTGCCGCTGCATTTGGAAACAACGCTTTGTACATGGAGAAATTCATCGAAGATCCAAGACACATTGAGATTCAAATTGCTGGAGATCAATATGGAAACGCATGTCACCTTTCGGAAAGAGATTGCTCTATACAAAGACGTCACCAAAAGCTAGTTGAAGAAACTCCTTCTCCATTCATGACAGATGACTTGAGAAAAAGAATGGGAGACGCTGCGATTCAAGCAACAAAAGCTGTGAACTACGAAGGTGTAGGAACTGTTGAGTTCTTGGTTGACAAACACCGCGATTTCTACTTCATGGAAATGAATACTAGAATTCAGGTTGAGCATACAATTACCGAAGAAGTAATTAATTACGATTTGATTAAAGAACAAATCAAATTGGCTGCCGGAGAGAAAATGTCGGGAGAAAATCATTTCCCTACTATGCATGCGATTCAATGCCGAATCAACGCTGAGGATCCGAGTGCGAACTTTAGACCATCTCCGGGGAAAATTACAAGTTATCATGCTCCAGGTGGACACGGTATCAGAATTGATACACATGTGTACGCAGGATATGAAATTTCGCCGTATTACGATTCAATGATTGCTAAGCTTATCGTTGTTGCTCAAACTAGAGAGGAAGCGATTAAGAAGATGAAAAGAGCATTGGGAGAATATATTATCGAAGGAATTAAAACAACAATCCCTTTCCATCAGAAATTAATGGAAGACGAAAAATTCGTTAAAGGAGAGTTTACTACTAGTTTCATGGATACGTTCGAATATTAGAAGATCTATATATGCAATAAAGAAGGCTCATCTGTTTATCAGGTGAGCCTTTTTTTTGTGCAATTTTTTCAAATCGAAGTGCAAATGATTTTCTATATTATGCCGAGAACTTTACGGAACAATTTATATGTCTACTTCGATAAAAATTAAGGAATCCATTGAAACCTCCAATCTCAAATTACCATTTGATTTCGAAACTGAAAAATTATTGATTGATTTATCCGCTGCGACAAACGGGTCTTGGACACCACATTTTAATACTAGCGATTATACAGGAAACTGGAAAGCGATTGCGTTGTATTCTAGAGGTGGCGAAGAAACTAATATATTCCCCATGACCCCTTCTAAGGAAGCTTTTATGGAGACGAACGTACTGAAGAGTTGTCCCTACTTTAAAAAAGTAATAGAATCGTTTAATTGTGAAGTAGTATCAGCGCGATTATTGAACCTAAGTCCTGGAGCTGAAATTAAACCACACTATGATCATGGAATAGGATATCAAGATGGCGTATTTCGAATTCATGTGCCGATAACAACTAACGAAGAAGTGAAATTTATTTTGGAAGGTGAACTATTGCAGATGCTACCGGGTGAATGCTGGTATACAAATGTTAGTCTCACTCATTCTGTTACAAATAAAGGCAATGAAGACAGGGTTCATTTAGTAATCGATTGTCAGCGAAACGACTGGTCAGATGCCATGTTCTTTTCATTGGCTCCAGAAAGTAGTTTTGAACTTATTCGCGAAGAGATTTTATCTGATGAAACGATTAGGATGATGTTGACGGGGTTAAAAGAAAGAAATGAAAATCCAGAACTTATTCAAGAATTGCAGGCTCGGCTAAAAGGATAAATTATATTATAAATAGGCTCATCTCGACTAAATAGAGACGGGCCTATCCTTCGATTTAATTTTCTCAGGATAAAGTGATTTCGGTACAACACTAAACTCAGTGCTTCCAAACAATTGATTGTTTAGGGTGTTAAGCACAAGAGCATGATTAATTTCAAGTGTCACATTCTGATTGAATTTATGCTAATTAAATGAGATATCAATCATTGATACTGAAAACAGCATGGAAGACCCACCCACCTCAATTGTAGAGAGAATAGATGAGTCTTAAATACTAGACATTGACGAATTCAATCTACTCTTGCTTTACTAGGCGTTTGACTATTGTTGAGTCTGATGATACAATGGCGATAATATAGATCCCGTTTGATAAAGTGGAGATATCGAACTTATCTGGTTGAGAAGTGGTGTTCTCGTAATGAATTGTTCTTACTTCTTGTCCCAAATTGTTTGTAATTCTAATAGTAAAGGGACCACTGAATGTGTTTTCAAAATCAATATTAAGTTCTGTTGTCGTTGGGTTTGGATAGATCTTGATGTTCTCTAAACCCGACAAGTTTTCTGCTCCTACATTGCTCGCACATCCCGAGGAAATCAAATTTGCATTCGTCCACAAATTGTTTCTTCCAGCAAGAGGGGCGTTCAAAGCAGCCATCACCCTCGTCTTTTGTCCCAAAGAATACATACTTGGACAAGGCGTATAATCCATATAATTTTGATCCATCACTAATGAAGTCGTTGCACACAAAGTCCCCAATTGATCACAATTGTTTGAACCGTGATAGTAAACATACGGCGTATCGTCCACATAATCTCCTGGCGATGAACAGTAGTTTTTGAAGGTATGGTGAAGGTCGAGATAGTGTCCTACTTCATGCGTCAAAACACGCGCCATTTCAGCTTGCCAACTAGACGGACCAGAAACGTCTGAAGATCCTGTATAACCTAAATATCTATGGTTGAAGACAATTCCATCCACATTATTGTTTGCCACCCAACTGTCCGGCAAAAATGCCCATCCTGAGTTGTAAAGGCTTCCATCATCTTCCGTTTCGTTCACGATCCAGATATTTAAATAATTTTCTCCAGGCCAATACTCAACCTCTTTTACAGCAGTACCATATCCACTTGGTTCTCTTCCATTAAGGCTGTTCAAGTGATACGTTACACCTGATGTCGCATTCCCATTTGGATCTTTTGAAGCCAAACAAAAATTAATGTCCAAATTCGCAATGACATTTTGAAACTCAGGACGAATGGAAGTGATTTCAGCATTGGTTGCCGTGAAATCTTCATTTAAAATATCCAAGGCCGATTGAATTTGAGCCATCGTTACTTTTTGAGGATTACTAGGATCATTGACATGGAAGACGACTGGAATTGTAATTCCCGAAGTTTTTATTTCAGGATTGTACGTCTGAGCAAAACTTGCC
This sequence comes from Crocinitomicaceae bacterium, assembly GCA_047630755.1. Classification (GTDB taxonomy): domain Bacteria; phylum Bacteroidota; class Bacteroidia; order Flavobacteriales_D; family Crocinitomicaceae; genus UBA4466. The sequence continues at coordinate 289,643 of JBLHYG010000006.1, forward strand.
ATGTAATTTTCGCGTTGTTCACGTTCATCTATTATCTCTGGATGGTTGTCCAAATGTTGCTGATAATAATTGTCACTACCGCATTTTAAAACTCCTGAATTTTGTGCAAATATAGGAGTAACGCCAAGTAAGAAAAGGCAAGAAAGTTTAAGATGATTCATAATCATTTGATTTAGACTACTAAACTAACTTTGTTAACCGCACGCCGCTTTGTGGATGTTTTCAATAAATGATACTTTTTTAACAAGAGTGTCAGATCAAATTATCGTTTTAGAATTCATTACATTTGATTCTTGGAACAACAATCCCTGAATGGTATTCAATAGTTATCTCATTTTAGTATACTTCCTTGCTTTCATTGCAGTGTACAATGGGGTGAAATTGATTTCGAAAAACATCTACGTTCGAAACGGGTTGCTGTTCCTTGCCAATCTCTTTATCCTTCTAACGTTCGTCAAAGAACACACCATTATTGTTCTTGCCGTCTTTAGTCTTTTGATTTACTTCTTGGGCCGCTTGATTTCATCCAAGTCATCAAAAGGACTCCTGGCGTTTGGATTAACGTTCGTCGTACTTCTATTTTCATTTCGGAACTATCCCTATTTGCAAAATGTAATTTCGAGCGGTGCAATGTCCTTTATTCACGCGCCAATCATGTCCGTTGAAAAAATTGGATTGTCCTACATTCTCTTTCGATATGTCCATTGGCTCGTTGAATCGTTCAAAGATTCCATCCACAGACCAAATCCAATTACGTTCATCAACTACATTTTATTTTTCCCATCGATCCTCGCAGGGCCAATCGATACCTACAACAACTTCGCGTATTGGGTCGAAAGTTCGAGGCCTCGCTATAACCGTGTTTTATTTTTTGCAGGAATCACGCGGCTCTTTCTTGGAGCGTTTAAAACTGTCGCAATTGTGCCTTTGATCATTGTATATGCAACGGATTACACACTTCTACTGGATGATTTTTCGCCAGCAGTCGCCATTTTTATCAATGCAATGATTTACTCCGCGTACATCTATATAGACTTCTCAGGCTACAGTGATATCGCGATTGGATCTTCTTATCTCATCGGAATCAGAACCCCTGAAAACTTCGATAGTCCTTACATTTCCATGAACCTGTCCTCGTTCTGGAAACGCTGGCACATGACTTTTTCAAATTTCTTAAGTCTTTACGTTTTTAAACCCGTTCTTCGGTTGTACAATTCGTTCATCAATCCAAAGTACAGAATGTTGGTAACCATTTTGGGCTACCTCACAACGTTTACAATTTGTGGGCTTTGGCATGGAGACACCATGAACTTTGTTTTGTGGGGACTTTGGCACGGAATCGGGCTTTCGATCAACAAAGTTTGGACGGCTAAATTGAAACACAAAGTAATTAAAAGTGATACCCTTGTCTATCGTGCTTCGAGTGTTCTATTGACCTTCGTCTTCGTCTCAATTGGATGGTTATTTTTCCATTATCCAATCGATCAATTAACTCAAATGTATTCGATACTATGAAGTTAATTCGTCAATTCTATAGCACTAAAGTTTTATACAAAAACGGAGTTTTTATTTCGATTTGTCTCGGCGTCGCCTTGGTGGTATCGCTGTTTGTAATTCCAAATTTTAATGTCGGTAAAAGAGGTGGACAACTCTATCAAGTTCGCGGGGAATATGTCAAATACAACGACCATGAATACGTGTCGCAGTTTTTTAGATCCATTCAAAGACAACGTGGCGTTCTAATTCTTGGAACATCAGAATCAAGTCCATATCCAGACGGAAATTATTTCGACTATTTGAATCAAGATCCAGATTTAAAAGAAACTCGATTTTCAGTTTTAGGAGGAGCGGGAAGAACATGTGGATTGCACATTCCAACCTTTCTGAGACATCGAACGGAATTAAAGGGATTGAAAGTAGTTTACTTTATAAATCCGATTTATTGGCGCAATGGACTTTCTGAAATGGGCCCCTCGTATTGGGAACGCGACCACGATTATCAAGAATTGGTAGATATTGAGTTGACTGCAAAGGAACGCGAGCGTTATTTTAAGCCCGTCCAAGTTTTTATGGATTCCTATTCAACACAGCAAAGGCAAAATTCGTATTTGGATAAAGTCATGAGAGATTTGCGTAAGCCATTTTATCAGGATGCGTGGTATTTAATCGAGCCAAACCTATACACTGATGGACTGAAATGGGTTCCTAAGAATACGGGGAATTTGAAGCAGTTTAAAAATTTCGGAACCTACGATCCTTCAGAGATTGATACAAGTTGGAATGTAACGAAAGAATTCATGCAGCACAAAGTGTTCCGTTCTATTGATGTGAAAAGTAACTACCGCAAGATGGAATTGGAGTCCTTTATTCATCTGTGCAAAGACCTTGAAATTGATGTCACTTTTATTGTTGGACCATACAACAAGAAGTTTATTGAGAAGCATGAATCGTCAGCGGAAATAGAAAATGTTGTTGTTTCAATTAAGACGTTGTTGAATGAAAATAAAGCCAGCTACATTGATGCTTCTGATCTATCAAACGAAGTTGGAGCATTTAATGATTTTCAACACCACTCGAATTACGGCGCCTATTTGATTTACAAAAAGATAAAACAGCATTACCTTGAAAGATAAAGCGTTTAATATCATAACGAAAATTCTGATCGTTGCGGCATTGATTTACATGCTGTTTAAAGTTGGCTCGAGTGAAATTGTTTACCTCTACGCGAACTTCTGAGCCTTCTCAACGTTTCTGTAAAGCGTCGGCGTAGTTCCCTTGAGTTCTTTAAATTTTCGATTGAAATTGGAAATGTTCTTGAATCCTGAAGCATACGATATTTGCGAAACGTTTAAGTCTTTTGATTTCAGTAACAACCGACATGCATGCTCTAACCGCACCTCTAATAAAAACTGAAAAAACGTTTTGTTTGTTCGCTGTTTGAAGTAACGGCAAAACGCATTCGGTGTCATGTTTGCAATTCCCGCAACTTCATCCAAAGTAATGTCCTTATTGAAATTTGAAATTGCGTGATTCATCACATTGCTCATTCGCTCTCCTTCATCATCCGAATATACTTTTGAATAAATAAAAGACGATAGCGACTTTGTTTTCGCCTTACTAATGTGTTTCAAAATATTCAAAAACGTGATGAATCGCTCCAAATGAGATTCTTTTTCAAGTCCAAGAAACAGTTTCCGAATCGCCTCTAAGTGATCTTCGACTTGAATTCCAGAATTGATACGTTTAAAAATCGACTCCAACTCGCGCATTTCAATCAGATCAAAAAAGAACTTTCCAAAAGAGTCTTTTGTAAAAAACAGGGTAAGCATGTGCGACTTTTTACTCGAGCTAGAATCGCTTCGAAACAAATGAGGAACGTTAGAGCCAATAACCACGATGACGTTTTTTCCATACCGATTAATCGTATCCCCAACAACCAAATCACCTTCCCCTTCCAGCACAATTGAAATTTGGATTTCCTCATGCTGGTGAAGCCTATCATAAAATTGCTGCCCTTGATCTACTTGATAGATCAGCACATTGTTTTCGGGTTTCGGTATTTTAAAGGGTAATACTTTCACGTCCAACAATACTACGTATATTATTACAATACTATCATAAAATGAGTTAATGAAGGTAATATAGTATCGAAAAGTGCTAAATTGGGGAAATTCAAGCTTTTGAATTCGAGTTACCTTTGTGTGGATTTAACAGTGAAATATATGAGCATTAATTGGAGCGGGGTAATGCCTGCAGTAACAACGAAGTTTACCGATCAGGACGAATTGGATCTTAATATGTTCGAAGTGAACATCAACGCACAAATCGAAGCAGGAGTGCATGGGATTATTCTCGGAGGTACACTTGGAGAGGCAAGTACGTTGTTGGACACCGAAAAAAGAACATTGGTTCGCGAGGCCGTTCGAATTGTGAATGGAAAAATTCCAGTGATTATTAATGTCGCAGAGCAAACCACGAAAGCTGCAATTGAATCGGCTAGAAAAGCAAAAGAAGACGGAGCAAGTGGATTAATGATGCTTCCTCCAATGCGCTATAAAGCAGACGACAGAGAAACGGTGACGTATTTTAAAGCCGTAGCCAACAGCACGGATTTACCGATTATGGTGTACAACAATCCCGTTGATTACGGAATCGAAGTAACGCTTGACATGTTCGAAGAATTGATCGAATGTGCAAACATCCAAGCGGTGAAAGAATCAACGCGTGATTTATCAAATTTAACGCGCTTGAAAAACCGTTTTGGTGATCGAATTAAAATCTTGTCTGGCGTTGATACCTTGGCGCTTGAAAGTTTATTTATGGGCGCTGACGGTTGGGTAGCAGGATTGGTTTGTGCTTTCCCAAAAGAAACGGTCGCGATTTATGAATTGGCGAAAGCGGGAAGATCGGATGAGGCATTGGCGATTTATCGTTGGTTCTTGCCCCTTCTAGAGTTAGATATAAATACTAAATTGGTACAGAACATTAAATTGGCAGAGGTAGCGACAGGAATTGGAACTGAAAATGTACGCGCTCCACGTCTTCCTTTAATTGGAGATGAAAGAGCGAATGTGCTAAAAATCATTAATGATGGTTTAGCGACACGTCCTCAATTGCCAGATTACAAAAACGCAGCAGTAGAAGCTTAAAATATGATTACAGGAAAAAACTTTATTGGCAATGATTTATCAGCCAACGGGAATATCGTTTACAAAACGATCAATCCAAAATTAAATAGCGAAAACGCATGGGAATGCACCGAGGCAACATCCGATGAAATCAATAGTGCAGCCGAATTGGCTTGGAAAGCATTTAAGGAATTTCGAAAGACTTCCCAAACTGCGCGCGCTGACTTTTTAAACGCAATCGCAGATGAAATTGAAGCTTTAGGCGATGAATTGATTGCAACGTATTGTCTTGAGTCTGGACTTCCAGAAGGCCGTGCAAATGGAGAAAAAGGCCGTACCATGTTTCAGTTGAGAACCTTCGCTGAGATGTTAAAAACAGATACTTGGAAATTGACCTCGCATGATGCAGCCAATTTAGACCGCACACCAATTCCGATGCAGGATTTGAGAAAGTCTGTAATTCCATTGGGCCCAGTTGCCGTTTTTGGATCAAGTAATTTCCCGCTTGCGTATTCAACTGCGGGTGGAGATACAGCAAGCGCATTCGCTGCTGGATGCCCAGTAATTGTAAAAAGCCATCCGATGCATGCTGGAACGGGAGAATTGGTTGCTTCTGCAATCATAAAAGCAGCGAAAAAGACGAACATGCCGAATGGTGTTTTCTCGAATTTGAACAGCAAAGGAATTGAAGTTGGTGTTCAATTGGTAAAGCACCCAAAAGTGAAAGCGGTTGGGTTTACCGGAAGCATTAAAGCGGGAAGAGCGTTGTACGATATTGCAAATGCACGACCAGAACCGATTCCAATGTTTGCCGAAATGGGAAGCATCAACCCCGTTGTAATTACACAAAATGCACTTGAGGTAAAAGGAACACAATGGGCCGAAACGTATGCGGGATCAGTGACACTGGGAACAGGTCAATTTTGTACCAACCCTGGATTGATTCTTGGAATTGACAGTCCAGAATTGGATGCATTCGCTGCACACATGGCGCGTAAAATTGTTGAAATTGATCCGATGTGTATGTTACATCCAAATATCAAGGCAGCGTATTCAACCATCAAATCTGAAGTGACTTCTCAAGAAGGAGTTCAGGTTTTAAGCGCAACTGTCGATGCTGAAAACAACTTCGCGGATCACGCTGTTGCTGTCGTTGACGGAACTCATTTTCTGTCAAATCCAAACTTGCACAAAGAAGTTTTTGGGCCATTTTCAATCATTATGAAATGTGAAGATCAAGCTCAACTACTCGAAATAATAGAAGGCTTAGAAGGTCAATTGACAGGAACTATTCTCGCCGAAGATACTGACATCGATTCTTTAGCTGAAGTTGTTGATGAATTGCAGCAACGCGTTGGGCGAATTATTTTTAACGGCGTTCCAACTGGTGTTGAGGTTTGTCCTTCAATGAACCACGGAGGTCCTTATCCAGCATCTACGGATTCTCGGTACACGGCCGTTGGAACCGATTCCGTAAAAAGATGGGTTCGATTGATTTCGTACCAAAGCTTTCCAAATGAATTACTCCCAAGCGAATTAAAGAATGGCACGATCTGAATTTAAATGTATCGACGGCCATACGTGCGGAAATCCAGTTCGCTTAGTTGTCGAAGGTGGCCCTGAATTGATAGGTGCAAACATGAGCGAAAAACGGCAGCATTTCCTGAAAGAATTCGATTGGATTCGCAAAGGATTAATGTTTGAACCGCGCGGCCACGACATGATGTCTGGGAGTATTTTATACCCGCCTTCAGATCCTGAAAATGACGCTGGCGTTCTTTTTATCGAGACGAGCGGTTGTCTTCCAATGTGCGGACACGGTACAATCGGAACGGTAACAATCGCGATTGAAGAAGAATTGATAAAGCCAAAAGTACCCGGTAAACTTCGTCTAGAAACGCCAGCGGGATTGGTTTTAGTTGATTATTTCCAAGAAGGTGACAAGGTAACGTCGGTTCGTTTAACAAATGTAGAATCGTTTTTGGCTGCTGAAGGTCTGGAGGTTGAATGTCCTGACTTAGGAACACTTTACATTGATGTTTCGTACGGAGGAAACTTCTACGCAATTGTCGATATTCAAGAAAATTTTTCTGGAATTCAAGATTACACCGCCAACCAATTGATAAGTTGGAGCCGCGTTATTCGAGACCGAATAAACGAAGTGTATGAATTTATTCATCCAGAAAACCCAACGATAAACGGCCTCAGTCATTTGTTGTGGGGAGGTGATGTAATCGACGAAACTTCTTCTGCTCGAAACGCTGTTTTTTATGGCGACAAAGCGATTGATCGTTCACCTTGTGGAACCGGAACTTCGGCGCGTATGGCACAATGGTACGCTCAAGGTGATTTGAAAGTAGGAGATGAGTTTATTCATGAGAGTATTATCGGATCAAAGTTCATCGGAAGAATTGAAGAAGAAACAGAATTCGACGGTGTAAAAGCCATTGTCCCGAGCATTGAAGGTTGGGCGCGAATTCATGGATATAATACAATAATCATTGATGATGAAGATCCATATGCATTAGGATTTCAAGTGATATGAGCAAAGAAGTCGCTATAATCGGCGGAGGTGTAATTGGATTATTCTCCGCATATTATTTGTCCAAATCGGGACACAAAATTGTGGTTCTTGACAAAGGCGACATGCTCGACAATTGCTCGAATGGAAACGCAGGAATGATTGTTCCATCGCACGTTGTTCCGCTGGCGCAACCCGGAATGATTTCTCAAGGAATCAAATGGATGTTCAATTCCAAAAGCCCTTTTTATGTAAAACCAAGGTTCAATGCAGAACTGCTTTCTTGGGGGCGGAAATTTTACCAAGCGGCCAATCAAAAACATGTTGAAGCGGCAATGCCTGCGTTACTTGATATCTCATTATTGAGCAAGAAATTGTATCAAGATCTGAGTTCTCAGGTCAACGATTTCAATTATGAGGAAAAGGGATTGTTGATGCTTTTCCAAAGTGAGAAAGTAGGAGAGGAGGAGCGGCACGTTGGACAAATGGCAGAAAACCTTGGGATTGAAGTCGATTATCTAAATCAAGATGAGGTTCAGAAGTTGGAATCAGGCGTTCAATTGAATGCAATCGGAGGTGTTCATTTCAAGTCAGATGCGCATTTGTATCCGAGTAAATTGATTGCTTTTTTAAAAACGGAATTGACTGCAATGAATGTCGAATTTCTGCCGAACATAGATGTGTTAGACATCGAAATCGAAGGCGGAAAGGTTTCACAATTGATTACAAACAAAGGTGAAATCAAAGCTGACGAATTTGTAATCGCAACTGGAGCCTGGAGTGCGAAATTGGCAAAATTGGCTGATGAGAAGTTGAGCATACTTCCAGGGAAGGGGTATAGTTTTACCTTGAATTCACCAGAACTAAGTCCGAGTATTCCGTCGATTTTATGCGAAGGAAAAGTGGCAGTTACTCCAATGGGATCAGATCTTCGATTCGGCGGAACAATGGAAATCACGCATGTAAAAGACAATTCGATCAACATGAATCGTGTTCAAGGAATTGTCGATACGATCAATTCTTTTTATCCAGATTTGAACATTGGTTTACCCTCTAAAAAGGATGTTTGGAAGGGATTTCGTCCATGTTCACCAACTGGGTTGCCGTATATCTGCAGAAGTAAAAAACACTCGAATTTGGTGTATGCAACGGGACACGGAATGATGGGCTTGAGTTTGGGACCAGCTACCGGTAAATTGGTGGATGAAATTTTAAACGTAAAAAAGAGCTCAATTGAATTGAGCCCTTTTTTACTAAAATAAATAACCGACTAAAATTACTTCTTCTCAATTACCCCAGCCTCAACCAACTGTCCAAAAAATTCAGTTACTGTTCCTTCCAATGGACGGTACTTCATCCCTAAATCTTTGATGCTTTTAGAATTGTTCGCTTTCCAAGGGTATCCAACATTTTTTGAAACTTCTTTTCGTGTCATTCCAACGCTTGGCGCCATTAACCAAAGCATCCATTTCGGTAGTTTTTTAGTACCAATCTTATAATTTGGGAATTTCGCCTTAATAAATCCAGCGATCTCTAAAAATCCAGAGTTTGTCCCTGAAATAATATACCGTCCTTTTGCTTCTGCTTTTGTTCCGGCTTGAAAATGAGCTTCTGCTAAATCGCGCACATCGATACATCCAATGTTAAATTCTGGAACGCCCATTTTAAAATCTCCTTTTCCAATTTGTTTCATAATTGAATACGACTCCGAGCTCGCATGTGGGTTAATTCCAGGGCCTAAAACAAATGAAGGATTGATGGTAACCAAATCCCAACGGTCTTGCGCCTTGTTAATTTCCCATGCCTCCTTTTCAGCTAAGGTTTTAGAAAACGAATACGGTTGGTGATCAAGACTCGAAGAAGTATTCCAAAGATCTTCTGTCAATTCTTGATTTGGCATCTCCAAAACATCCACGCCATCGCCATAAATTGCCGCGCAACTGCTTGTGACAACAACGCGTTTTACGCTTTCCGTTTTATTCGCAGACCCGAGTACGTTTCTCGTTCCTTTCTTCGCTGGATCAACCAAATCCTTTTGTGGATCCTTAACTACTCTAATAAAAGGTGATGCCGTGTGAAAAACCAATTCACATCCTTTCATGGCTTCATCATAAGATCCTTCTTCAAGTAAATCAGATTTAAAATACTTTATCTCACCCGGAAGTTTTGCCGCAAGAGCATCTAAGTATTGCGTTTTGTCCTTGTTATCAGGAGTTCGAACCGCAGCGTGAACTGTAAATCCTTCGGTCAAAAGTTTTTCGACCAATCTTCCCGCTACATATCCTGTAGCCCCTGTAACCAATACTGGTTTGTTTGTGTCAATGAAATTCATAGTTGTTTAATTTAAAGAGTACTTGTTAAGTGTTGTTTCTAATAAAGGAGCTGCATCAATGTTTTTGAGCAGAATTTGAGTCGCCACGCCGTCGATAATTACTTCGATTAAAGTCGCTTCCATCTCAGGGTTGTCATAGCCCAATTGTTCAAATGCGTCAACCAGAGAAGTACGGAAAAGAGCAAATGGAGCCGACTCATATTCACCGCGTTGCCATTTTAGCGCATACATCAATTTCCAAAATTGATTGTCGTTCGGGTCAATAGTAAACGGAAGTGAAATTGCCTTTTTGATTCTTTTTTTCGGATCGGAAATTAAAATAACCTCTGAGAAATAGACAGAAGCCTTTTCCATTCCATAATTGATGATTGCCTCAAGAAGACCTTCTTTGTTTTTGAAATGTTTGAAAATTAACCCTTCAGAAACGCCTGCTTCTTTGGCAATCGCATTGGTCGATGTTCCGTCAAAACCGAGAGAAGCAAAGAGCTTCATAGCCGTTATTAGAATATTTATTTGTTTCTTCGTCATATTAAAAGTGAGTAATCACTTACAAATGTAGTCTTAATATTTACTTTGCGAATCTAATTTTTCATTTTTTGTGATTTCAATCCTTGATTCGGTATCCGATCGAATGAACATTTCGGTCTGAATAACTCTGAACCAAATGCGATTATCGATTGTCTATTTGTTCTACTTTTGGTTGTAATGAGCAGATCTATTGATAAAAGCAGCAAACGAGGCGTTAAAACCAGCTATATCTCCACAACAATTGGTGTGTCGTTGGTTTTGTTTATAATCGGTCTTGTTGTGGGAATTTATTTGGGTCTAGATAACATTCAACGCCAAGCAAAAGAAAATTTAACAGCTGATATTTTCTTTAAGCCGGATTTAAACGATGCCGATATCAAGCAAGTTGAGCTTGAGCTAAAAACGTGGGAAGAATTTAGTGAAGTAACGTATGTCTCTCAAGATAGAGCATTGGAAGATTTTGCGGGAGCTGAAGGAAGTGAAGAAATGTTAGAAATCTTGGATGGAGACCGACCTATTCCAACCAATATTAGTTTTCAGCCCAAAGAAAAATACGCTACAGTCGAAGGAATGAATGCTTTGGAAGCCAAGATTATAAAAGAATATGGAGATCGAGTAATTGACGTGAACTACGAGGAAGCCAGCGTTGAGGATGTGAATTTGGGGTTCAAGCAAATCGTTTTACTTTTCGCAATTGTAGCCGCTTTGTTAATCGCAATCGCCGTTGCCATGATAAACAGCACCATCCGATTGGCTCTGTATTCAAAGCGTTTCTCAATTAAAACAATGCAACTTGTTGGAGCAACATCGCGCTATATCCGACTTCCATTTTTATGGCAAGCGATCGGAATAGGAATTATAAGTGCCATAATAGGGATGGCAATTCTTCTAGGATTGTTCTATGCTTTGAACAATGTAATGGACGCAATCGAAATTCCTTTTGATATAATTAGCTTCTTTGAATTGCTCGGAACGCTAGTAGTTTCGGGGGTTCTCATCACCTTGGTCTCGACTTGGTTCGCTCTTAACAAATATTTGAGAATGAAATTGGACGATTTGTATTAAATTTGGAACATGAGCAATAAAAAATCCAATAAAAACACGGCTGATATGCTTGATGATAATATCGTCAACAAAGTAGAACCAAAGGCGGCACCAATTGCAACTGGCGCAGAAGTTTCACTTAAAGAGTATAGCAAATCGGCTCCTTATGCTTTCAATAATAAAAACTACAAACTTTTATTAATTGGTTTGGCAATTAATGTATTCGGATTTATTTTAATGATTGGTGGTGGTGCAGAGGATCCAAACGAGTTTCACGCCGAGACTCTTTTTAGTACTGTAAGAATTACAATCTCTCCAATGTTTATTGTTTTAGGATATGCTGTGATCATGTATGCGATCATGAAGAAGCCTAAACCTGCAGATAAATAATATCAAATGAGTTTTCTCGATGCCCTTATTCTTGGAATCATTCAAGGACTGACTGAATTTTTACCTGTAAGTAGCAGTGGACATTTGGAAATGGCAAAAGCAATCCAAGGTCAAGACATGTCTGAAAAGGCAAGTATGATGATGACGGTTGTTCTGCATTTCGCTACCGCCCTTAGTACGGCATTCGTTTTCCGAAAAGATCTCGCTGAAATATTCAAAGGTTTATTTAAGTTCAAAAACAATGAGGAGTTCAAATTTTCTCTAAAAATTGTTATTTCAATGATTCCAGCAGCTATCGTTGGCGTCTTTTTCGATGATATTATTGAAAACTTTTTCAGCGGACAAATTCTGCTCGTTGGATGCATGTTGATCCTAACCGGACTTATATTGTTCGTCGCTGATAGAGCTAAGAAGACAGATAAGAAGGTAGGTTTTGGAGCAGCCGTAATCATCGGAATTGCTCAAGCAATTGCAATTCTCCCAGGAATATCAAGATCGGGAGCGACTATTGGAACTTCCGTATTATTAGGCATCGACAGGACTAGAGCAGCTCGTTTTTCATTTTTAATGGTCGTTCCTCTCATTTTTGGTAAAATGGCCAAAGACTTAATGAGTCCAGAATTTACAACAGATGGAATTTCATTGGGCGTTATTGGTGTAGGTTTCATAGCTGCATTCGTTGTTGGAATCATCGCCTGCACTTGGATGATCGCCCTAGTGAAGCGCAGCAAACTATCTTATTTTTCTTATTACTGTTTCGCCGTCGGTATTGGCGCAATCGGTTGGTCAATTCTTCAATAAATGAAAGCCTCAGAATTTCAAGAAGGAAAAACAATCGTCGTAGATAAACCATTAAATTGGACTTCATTCGACGTTGTCAATAAATTACGATGGACAATTAAGAATCATTTAGGGGTTAAAAAAATTAAAGTAGGACACGCGGGAACGCTTGATCCACTTGCAACAGGTGTTTTAGTTCTTTGTTCAGGTAAGCATACGAAGCGAATCGTCGAATTAATGGCTGGTGATAAAACATACACCGGTAAAATTCTATTGGGAAAAACAACGCCTTCTTATGACTTGGAAAGTGAATTCAATGAAAATTTTCCAACGGAACATATCACAGAAGCACTTTTTGAAGAAGTAAGGTTGACTTTTATTGGGGATCAGGACCAAGTCCCTCCAATTTTTTCAGCAAAGCAAGTAGACGGAAGAAGAGCATACGACCTAGCAAGAGCAGGGAAGGAGGTTGTTCTTCAGCCGAATCGAATTAACGTCACCTCCTTTTCGATTGATACCAGCAAAATGCCTGAAGTTTCGTTTGAAATTACATGCAGTAAAGGCACTTATATTCGATCAATAGCGCACGATTTTGGTGCAAAACTCAACTCAGGTGGAACATTAATTGAATTGAGACGTATAAGGTCAGGTGAACAAAGCATTGATGAAAGTAATACGGTTGATGAGTGGATTGAGATTATTCGAGCTACTGAACTATAGAACAACTTAATTTTTTTACCTTTGCGACCCCTCTAAAAATAAAATGATTTGACAGTTGTAATGAATAAAATGAAGTTGTCTCAATTCAACTTCGACCTCCCAGAAGAGTTAATTGCAGAATATCCAAGTGAAAACCGCGATGAATCGCGCATGATGGTTATACATCGTGACACGGGTAAGATCGAGCACAAGTTATTTAAAGACGTGATCAACTATATCGATGAAGGTGATGTAATGATTATGAACAACACGAAAGTGTTTCCTGCCAGAATGTATGGTAACAAGGAAAAGACTGGAGCTAAAATCGAAGTTTTCTTGTTGAGAGAATTGAATCGTGAAAGCCTACTTTGGGATGTATTGGTTGACCCAGCTCGAAAAATTCGTATCGGAAACAAATTGTATTTCGGTGAAGATGATTCACTGGTTGCAGAAGTTATTGATAACACGACTTCAAGAGGACGTACTTTACGCTTCCTTTTTGATGGACCTTACGAAGAGTTCAAAAAAGCGATCACTAAATTAGGTGAAACGCCACTTCCAAAGTACATCAAACGTGAAGTTGAGAAAACGGACGAAGACAGATACCAAACAATTTATGCAAAAGAAGAAGGTGCTGTTGCAGCTCCTACGGCTGGATTGCACTTCTCACGTCAATTGCTGAAACGTTTGGAATTGAAAGGTGTTGAATTTGCAGAAGTTACTTTGCACATCGGGCTTGGAACTTTTAGACCCGTTGAAGTTGAGGATTTGACGAAGCATAAAATGGATTCTGAGCAAGCATACGTTACACAAGAATGCGCTGATATTGTAAATAAAGCAAAGGTCAACAAGCAAAAAATTATCGCTGTTGGAACAACTTCAATGAGAACAATTGAAAGTTCTGTTTCTACAGATGGTATGTTGAAACCTTACGACGGATGGACGAACAAGTTTATCTTCCCTCCTTATGATTTCAGTATCGCAGATATTTTAATTACAAATTTCCACACGCCACTTTCTACGCTATTAATGATGATTTCTGCATTCTGTGGTCATGATCTTATGATGGAAGCATATCAAGAGGCGATTAAAGAAAAATACAGATTCTATTCTTACGGTGACGCAATGATGATCATCTAAGGTTAGAAAAAAATACAACATAAAAAAAGGATGTCTCTATAGGCATCCTTTTTTTTCTTCCAGAAGAAAAAAATAGTGGTAATTTCTATTAAGTAATAATTTTCGATTCTTGGTCAATATGATTTTAACGGAGAAAAAAGTATTCGTTAATTTCAGGAGGCTTTGTTTAGAACAATTATTTTTTAGCAAATACCTTTAAATTGAGGCATTCTAGCGACAAATAATGACTATTTTTGGGTGCAAAATTAGAGCGTTGAATTTAAGCGCTAACTAAAATTAGTGAATGGGTAAAGTAAAGGCATATATGGTTTTTACAAAGTTTCGATTGTCGGCTTTGGTTGTAATCTCGGCACTTACGGGTTACCTGTTTGTCGGAGGGAGTGACGGCCTCGAAATTACTTTACTTCTTGTTGGTGGATTGCTAGTCACAGCGGCTTCAAATGGTTCCAATCAAATTTGGGAGAGAGATCTCGATAAATTGATGAAAAGAACGGAGCGAAGACCGATTCCAATGGGTAAAATGAGCATAACGGAAAGTGTTATCGTTGTTCTGGTTTGCCTTCTTGCAGGAACTTACATGCTCTATCAAATTAATTTGTATTCCGCACTTCTCGGATTGTCAGCTTATGTAATGTATGTTTTTATTTATACTCCGATGAAACGTGTTTCGCCATGGGCGGTGTTTGTTGGTGCTTTTCCAGGCGCCATTCCACCTATGCTTGGAGCAATTGCTGGAACCAATGAATTTGGTTTGGTGCCAGGCGTTTTATTCTTCGTTCAGTTCGTTTGGCAATTCCCGCACTTTTGGGCCATTGCATGGGTTTCTTTCGACGACTATAAAGCAGGTGGCTTTTCATTGTTACCATCAAGAGAAGGTAAATCTAAAAGTTCAGCATTTCAAATTGTTGCATACGCATTAGCCTTAATTCCATTTAGTCTTCTTCCGTGGGTTATGGGTTGGACCGGAATTGTGTCCTTGATTCTTGTTCTTTTTCTGGGAATAGGATTTTTCTTATATTCATACCGTCTACTACTGACGTGTGATGACAAAGACGCTAGAAAATTGATGTTCGCATCATTCTTATATCTACCACTTGTTCAATTCTTATATGTTCTAGATAGAGTTGAAGGCGCGATTCCAATAAATCATTAAAAGATGAGTGAAAAAATTAAAGAGGTGCACGTAGAAAACGAGACAAACGGAGATGATAAAATCCAAGCTGAAAGAGCCAAGATGAATATCATTTACGTCGGAATTGCTTCCGTAGTGATGTTCTTTGGAGGAATGACATCTGCATATATTGTTTCAATGGGTGACGCATTCTGGATCAAATTTCCATTGCCAACGGCGTTTTGGGTCAGTACTGCAATCATTGCAATTAGTAGTGTCGTTCTTCAGCTAACAATTGCAGCCGTGCGAAAAGGAAACATTAAAGGTTTAAAGATCGGGGTAGTAACCACTTTATTATTGGGAATCGGATTTGTTTACACTCAATTCCAAGGATATTCTCAATTGGCCGAGAAAGGATCACACATGACGGGAAGTGGAATTATCGTTTCAGATGGTAAATACGATGCCTACTTCGCTGTAAAGCAAGGAAAAGAGTTTATCGTCGTAGATGGAAATGACTACATAAAATTAGGTAAGGTTCTTACGAAGTCTGAAATGGAGTCGCTCAAAAAATACATGAAGCAATTCTTGAAGCCTGATCTAAAAAAGAACTTTAAAGTGAAGAGTGATGGAATTCACACTTTGTATTGGGAAAATCAAGAAATGAATGTCGTTGACGGTGAATTGGTCACAAATGACACTTTGAAAATGGAATCTGTTGATAGGGTTCGGTTGTCTTATTTAGCGAGAAATATACAAGACGGTCGAGGTGATTTTTTCATGAAAGGTAAATTTGGAAAGGACTTTCATGTGTTTTACAAAGGATTGGAAATGGGTTATAAAAATGGCAGTTTGATATACAAAGGGAAGCAACTCGATGTATACTTACAAGTGAAAGCCGTCGAATCAGCCGATACCGCATCATCATTTTTATGGGCAATTACAATTGCACATTTACTCCATATTATCGCGACATTGCTTTACATGGTTAGAATTGTAAGGTTCTCATTTTCAGGCAAAATAAATCAAGAGAATAATGTAAGACTTAGAATGGGAGCAGTATTCTGGCACTTTTTGGGATTATTATGGCTCTTTTTACTACTTTTTTTACTATTTATTCATTAAACTTGCACATTAAAATATTTTAACAATGGCTGGACACGCTAGTAAACAAATTGATGCTAAGACACTGTGGGGAGGTAAAATGTCTCCATTTAGCACGAGCTACGGGAAACTAATGATGTGGTTCTTTCTTGTATCGGATGCCTTGACATTTGGAGGACTTTTAATTGCATATGCATTTACAAGACACGCAGTTGATACGGCTTGGCCGATTGGGGAAGAGACATTTGACTCACTTCCAATTCTTGGTCACGGATACCCGTTGATCTATGTAGCCTTAATGACATTCATTCTGATTATTTCTTCTGTAACTATGGTTCTAGCCGTTGAAGCAGGACACAGAATGGACAAAAAAGGAGTTGTGAAATGGATGATTGCTACAATTATCGGTGGAGCTTTTTTCGTTGGTTCTCAAGCATGGGAATGGTCTCACTTTATTCACGGATCTGAATTCGGGAAAATCGAATTGGCAGACGGTTCACAAGCCGTAGTTAAAGGTCATTTTGGTGATGTGAAGAATTTTACCATTGTAACATCAGGCCACCATCATAAAAAAGGGGATGTTATCGCTGCTGGAAAGCACGGTATGACACAAGACGAAATGAACCATGATTACAGACACGCAGTAGCAGAAGGTGATGTACATGGAAATACAATTATGTTGCATGATGGCTCTGTGGCTACTTACGTCAAAGCAAAGAATGAACATGTGGAGCTAATTATTAAAGGCAACGGTGGAGAGTATAAAATTGGAGACAGAATTAAAAACCATTCTAAGGCTGCTGAAATCTATGAAAAAGTAGCAACTTCAGGTGAAAAGAACCGTGTTATTTATGGGGCGAACCTACAACAAAACGAGTACGGACCTCAACAATATGGACAGTTCTTCTTCTTTATTACTGGATTCCACGGATTCCACGTATTCTCAGGAGTAATGATTAATATCTTAATTCTTTTTGGAGCAATAAGAGGAGTTTACCACAAACGTGGACATTACGAAATGATTGAGAAGACTGGACTTTATTGGCACTTTGTCGATTTAGTTTGGGTATTTGTATTTACATTCTTCTATTTAGTATAATTAAGAAAACTTAGAGATTATGATCAGAGACGATATATATGAATATTCTTTAGATGCTCATCACGATGAGGAGAAAGGGAAGAAGCTTCGTAAGAAAATTTACTTTGTTACAATTCTACTGACTGTTATTACGATGGTTGAGGTTGGATTGGGAATTGCAATCAAACAAAGTGATTCAGGTTGGCCATTCGTTAAGTGGACCTTTATTGCTTTAACTTTATTGAAAGCCGGATACATTGTATTATCATTTATGCACCTTGGTGACGAACGCAAAGGTATGAGATATGTAATTCTGGTTCCCTATTTTGTGTTTTTATCATACTTGATATTTGTTTTAATCTGGGAAGGACTCTCAGTGGGAGAATCATTTCCATTGACACAAGGTCTCTAGTACTAGAAGAAAATGGCGAAAAAAAAATCTGCCGGACGATTAAAAGTAGCATTAGCATTTGTTCTTTTATTCGGACCGGCTGTTTTGTTGATACTAATTTCAACAAGAAGTTGTACCCATAAGTTCAAACAACTACCCGACCTAGGAGAAGTTGCAGAATACTCATTTACCGACATTAATGGTGAAGAGAAATCATCCAAAGATTTCAAAGACAAAATTGTACTGATTACAACGCTGCAGGTCAGCTGCCCAAATAATTGTGCGATTTCTCTAATCAACTTGAACCTTCAAGTATTTCAACTTGCGAAAAACTTTGACGATGACGGCATAAAGATCATTTCCTATGTCACCGATGAGAATGGAAATCCATTTGATGATTTGGAGTATGTTCAGAAAATGCTTAACGATCGAGTCGAAGATTATGATCCGAAACTTTGGATTCTAGCATCAGGAGACCCAAGGGATGTTTACAATCTTGAACATGAAGGCCGAAAATTATTGGAAGAAACAGGAGACGATTTTTTTGCGGGAAAAGCCTATCTTGAAATGATGCTTTTAATAGATAAAAAAAACCATTTAAGAATGATTCTTTCTGGAAACAGTGAAGGTATGATTCGAAAAATGAAACAACATATTGCACTTTTGCAGAAACAATATGATATTCAAGCAAGTGGTAAGAATCCTAAAAAATAGCACAATAGCTTTAGCGGCTGGTTTATTCGTTTTCACTTCTTGTTCTGAGGCCGAAGATGTACAACTGACCAAGGGAAACGAAAGAGTATTGCCTATTGCGGGAGAACGCGATATTGAATACAGAATGGTTGATGGAGTGGAAGTAGCCGACACAATCTATCACCATGTTCCTTCTTTTGAATATTTGAACCAAGATTCCACAATGGTATCGTCTGAGGATTTCAAAGGTAAAATTTGGGTCGCTGACTTCTTCTTTACGCATTGCCCTACCATTTGTCCTCCAATGACATCGCAAATGCACCGACTTACGAAACTAACTTCCGATTTAAGTGATCACGTTCAATTCTTAAGTTTTTCAATAGATCCTAAAAAGGATACACCTTCTCGACTTAGAGAATATATTGAGTCTTACAGTATTGAAGCAACAAATTGGACGTTCATGACAGGCGATGAAGATGCAACGCATTTGTTGGCAAAAGAATTCTTTAATGGTGCGGAGCGAAATGATGCTATTGAAGGAGGTTTTGGGCACACACCTTATTTCGCCTTGGTTGATACTGAAGGACTTGTTAGAGGCGTTTATATAGGCACTGACGTGGATGAAGTTGATCGTTTGGCTAAAGACCTTAGAAAATTATTGAAATATGAGTACGAAATCGTTGGAGCCAAGTAAATTGAAAAAGGCGAGAATCGCCATTTATGTCGCTTCTTTTGCGATCCCTGTGGTCGTTGCAGTTTTGTTTGGTGTCAAAATAGATGGAGTTGATCTAAGCTTTCTTCCTACGGTATATGCGTCAATCAATGGAGTGACGGCTGTAATTTTAGTGGCTGCTTTGATAGCGATTAAAAAGAAGAACATGAGCTTGCATAGAGGTTTAATGCGTTTCAGCCTGCTACTTTCGTTATTGTTCCTGGCTTGTTATGTTGCCTACCACATGACTTCTGATTCAACGTCGTATGGCGGTGATTACAAAACAATTTATCTTATCATTTTAATCAGTCATATAATCTTGAGTGTTGTTGTGATTCCGCTTGTATTATTCACCTACCTATTCGCGTGGGAAGGAAACTTTGTGCGGCATAAAAAATGGACCAAATTTACATGGCCAATTTGGTTCTATGTCGCTGTCACTGGAGTTGTTGTGTATATTATGATCTCGCCCTTTTACGGGAGTTAATCCAATGCTTCGAAATCGAAGTTGATTATTGATATCACTACGCCTGGACCGGCTTTTCCCATGTTTCCTTGAATTCCGTTTCGCCCATGTTCACCCAAAGATCCGTTTTTTTGATCTTTAATCGGTTTTCCTGGATTTCCTGCTAATCCTCCTGGTCCGTTCTGGCCCGCTTGCCCTCCGTATTGGATGATATTAATCTTCGGAATGATAAACTCGGCATTATGATGAACGAAAATTAAAATCGATCCTCCGTTTCCACCAGAACCTGCATTTCCTCCATTCGCACCATTGCCTCCATTTCCAGGTGCTTTTGCAACTTTTCCATTTTTTCCGTCTCCTCCTTCTCCTCCAGCTCCGCCATTTCCGCCAACGCCTCCAGAGAGGTCTATGAAAATCGTATCGCACTTTCTGCTTTTGTACTTCCAAACAATACTCGTGCTATCATTTTCCATTCGAAACCGAAGCTCTTCATTTTCCATCCAAATATAACCCGTGTAATTTCCGCCGTCTTGACCATTTTCACCATCAATTCCAGCTTTGCCTTCAACGCCATTTGGACTGAACAAGGTTACTCCACTTTTTCCCTGCGGTTGTGCGTTCATACCTTTTAAACTTGCCGATTGAATCCAAAGCCCTCCATTATAATTGAGTTCCAAATGATCGGTTGATTGAACGGTATCTGATGCGTCAGCTATTGTAAGAGAAACAGCATAATTCGTGCTTTCAAAGCTCAATGGGCGTGCTTCCAATTCAAATGCGTTTCCTTCTTTTTGAACAAGAAATTCAGACTCGATTTTAAGGTCGGGGTGGCGCGTTATATTTTCTTCTCTTCCATTTTTCATGACAGCCAAGACCTCAAATTTAAACGCGTTGCCGTGATTGATTTTTTCTTCCGAAGACTCTTTTAGCATCAACGATTCGACTTTTGCAACTTCAACCTTCGCATAATCAGCGCATCCCACAAATAATAGGACAATGAAAAAGAGGGAAATTGAATTTTTAAAGTGCATGAAATATCTCGTTTAAAAGTGGAAAGATAAAAAAACATCGATGAATACAATAAAGCTATGTACGCATAAGTTATTATTAGTAACAACACTCAAGAACCCTTAAAACTAATTTTCATGATTAAACCAGCACTCACTGGCGCCATTTTGACAATGGCCGTCGTCGCACTTGGACAAACAGACTCCAATAGCCAGAAGGCTTCAGCGCAAATTATCAAAAACAATTCAACAACGCTTGCAATCGGTGAGAATTCCGAAGCAACAGGAAATTATGCAATCGCCATCGGGAATGGTGCCTCCGCTGATATGGACAATACAATGGTTCTAGGAGGCCACACATTAAATGACCGCGTTTCAGTTGGAGTTGGTACATCATACCCCAATTCTTTATCAAGTTTGGACTTAGCCGATATTGATAAAGGACTTTTGGTGAACCGACTTTCTTCTGAGCAAGCGGAAATTTTTAAAATGGCATTGGGAATCGCTGATGAAGGAATGATGATTTACAATACAACAGATCATGTGCTAATGACGTGGGACGGTTTGAGATGGGATAAAGTTCAGACCAAGAACATAAATTTGGCAGGCCACCGATTGAAAATTGATAATGGACCATCTGTGGATTTATCACAATACCAACAAGACTTGACTTCTGCGACATTAAATGGCAATGAGTTAACAATAGAGATTGAGAATGGCACCGATGTTAAAGTTGATCTGTCGCCTATTTTTAAAGAATATGAAGCCCGATTAGCAGCGATTGAACATTTACTTTCAGTTGAATCGAAAGATGAATTTGATTCAAGGGAGAATTTGGATAAAAAGGCCTTGGCTGAATTATCACAAAACACACCGAACCCCTTCTCAACATCCACAAAAGTAACGTACACGATTCCAGAAGGAAGCTCGTCAGCATATATCGAAGTACTGAATGCGGTAGGCGGTATTGTGTCCAAGCAAAAATTAAGTCCAATTGCTGGAACTAGAGAAAAGACAATTTTCGCTGATGGAATGGCGCCCGGGGTTTACTATTTATCACTCTACGTGGACCACGTAAAAACGAATATGATTACGATGATGGTCAGGTAGTTAAAGGGAGTTCAGTTTGAGAACTCCCTTTTTCTTGTTTAACGCTTATCTTTTATAGTTCATGGTTATTTATAATAAATTCAACGATAGAATTCAGCTTTTGGTAGTTAAATTTTTAATTGTATTTTTGTTCTCTTAACAAATGTTAATTCGAAACCGCATGTTATTGCTGTTAAGAGCTACTCAATGGTATCAAACCAAAACAATTATGAAAACGATTTTAAGCACTTGCCTATTTATCTTAGTTTCTATGAGCCTTTCCGCTCAAGTCATGAACGAGGCACAAGGATCTGGATCTGGAGTTAGTATCACTTCTGGAGATTACAACACACATTATGGAGACAGCAGTGGAAATAGTTTAAGTTCAGGATCACGAACAGTTTTTATTGGTTTTAATGCGGGTAAGAGCCATACAACTCAAACCGACAATACTATAATTGGAGCATATGCCGGAGAATTTGCAGTTACTGGTACTGACAATGTTTTCATTGGAACGTATGCCGGTAGATATTGTGACGGAACGGACAATACGGTTATTGGTGTTGAAGCTGGTCAAGCGATGGTTTCAGGCGCCAGTGATAATGTTATCATCGGTGAAGAAGCTGGACAAGCATTGTTAGATGGAGATGACAACGTCTTCATTGGTGAAGATGCAGGATACAATTCAACAACTTCAAGCGATAATACATTTGTTGGAAATACCGCAGGTCGTTCAAATACTACAGGTTTTGCGAATGCATTTTTCGGTGATGAAGCAGGATATGATAATACAACAGGTTATTGGAATACAGCAGTAGGAGATTCAGCTGGTATTGATGGTGATATTGGAATAATGAACACCTATTTAGGACATGGAGCTGGTTGTGCAACTGAGAATGCAAACATGAATACATTTGTTGGTGCCTATGCAGGAGGTGATAACAATAGAACAAATAGTACAACGAACGCGAACAGAAATACATATTTAGGTACGTCGTGTGGATTTAGTAATAGAGAAGGAAGTGATAATGTAGGAATTGGTTCAGGTGCCGATTTTGGAAATACAAACAGATCAAGATGTATTTTCATTGGTGGTACAGGAGAGGATACATACGGTCAATGGAGTGGAGATGGTTATGACATGGTTAATGCGAATGATGCAACAGCTATAGGATATCGATCGTATACAAACGCTTCTTATGCCATTGGAATTGGTACTGAAAATGATCAACACGGTGTGGAATCGATTAGTATGGGGTATTTAACGAACACTGAAGCAGCAGCTGATTATTCAGTACTGATGGGATCTCAAGGATATTTGAACAAGAGATATACTGTAGGTTTAGGATATGCAACCTCTATAGATGGAGACAACTCGATTGCCTTAGGATCAAATACTTCTGTTACAGGAGACACTTCAATTACTCTTGGTGCTGATGGTGTTATTAGTGGTGCCAATTCAATTGGGTTGGGATACGGTACAAACGTTTCTGGAAACAATTCAATTGCAATTGGATATGGAACAGTTGTTACTGCAAGTAACGAAGTTTTAATTGGAAACAGTTCAACGACTTCAATCGGTGGAGCTGTTAACTGGACAGCAACTTCAGATGGTCGATTCAAAAAGAATATTGAAAGCAACGTTCCTGGATTAAATTTCATTTTAGGGTTATCACCAGTTACATATAATTTTGATGTTGCCAAAATGAACAATTTCAAAGAAGCAAACGGAGTTCCAACTGGAGAGAAAGACAACAACGTGTACTCTGGATTTGTGGCACAAGATGTTCACAAATTGGCACAATCTTTAGATTACGATTTCTCAGGTGTTAAAGTTCCTGAAAATCCAGAAACTGAAATGTATGGAATTCGTTACGCTGAATTCGTTGTTCCTTTGGTTCAGGCAACTCAAGAGCTGAACAAGAAAGTGGAAGAGCAACAAAAACAAATTGATGCTCAACAAGAATTACTTACTGCTCAACAGAATTTGATCGAAAAGTACAACACAACACTCGGCGAATACGCTCAAGCAGTTAAGGAACTTAAAGGAGACGTAAAATCACTTGAAGTTACAGTAGAAACGGAATCATCTTTAGGAGCATCATCTGATAATAAATAATTAATCGCCATAGCGGTATAAAAATCTGTTTATGCGAAAATTAAAAGCAAATGCTTTAAGCTTGATTTTGGGGTCTGTCTTCTTTTGTGGAACGACGGGAATCTATGCTCAGCTTGTAGGTTCAACTGGCGAAACTCTCGTCAACACAAATACTACCGATAGTACGCAACAAAATTGTGCGATTTCAATGGATACGTTGGGACGTTATGTTGTGGTTTGGGAAAGTGAAGGGCAAGATGGTGACGGGTTTGGGATTTATGCAAAAATCTATAATGAGGACCACACTGTTCGTGTCTCTGATTTCTTAATAAATACTAGCGATATTACAAACGATCAAAGATTCCCTGATGTAGCAATGAATGCTGAAGGAACTTTTTGTGTTGTTTGGCAATCAGATGAGGATGAAGGAGATGATGGCTTTGGTGGATGGAACAGTAATGGTTGGGACTGTTACCGTCAAATTTTTGATATTGATGGTGCTGCGGTGTCCTCAAGATCAAGAATGAATTCTTCAACAGCAGGAAATCAAATGCATCCAGCGGTAGCTGCAGCTGATGATCGATTTGTAGTGACTTGGGCATCGGAAGTCGCCGGAGAGAATGAGTTTGAAATTAAAGAACGATACTTCCTTTCAAATGGCGCTAACCTTGCTGCACCTACTGTGATTCAGTCTGTTATCGGACAACACTTAACACACCCTGATGTTGCGATGTCTGCAACTGGAGCGTATACATTTACATGGCAAGCAGATAGTTCTGACGGCGATCGTATTGGAATCTATTACGCAATGTATGATAATACTTATGTCCAAATAGTCGCACCAACCCAGGTGAATACTACAACGGCTGGGAACCAACAAGAACCGAGAGTTGCCATGGATGAAAATGGCGAATTCATGATTGTTTGGTCTTCTTTTGACCAAGATGGTGACCATTTTGGAATCTATGGACAACGATTTACAAGTCTTGGAGCTTCATCTGGAGGCGAAATCGCTATAAACACTACAACTGCTAATTCTCAAGATCATGTCGCTGTTGCAGTAACAAGAGAAGGTGGTAAGTACATTATCTCTTGGACAGACGATGTTGCCGATGGTGACCATTCTGGAGTATATACAAGAATAATGTTTTCTAATGGAACTTTCATTGGAAACGATGTTTTGGTAAATACAACAACTTCTGATTATCAAAATTTCTCCGATGTAGCTATTGGAACAGACAATACCGAAGCCGTTTATGCTTGGCAAAGTGGGATTAATTCTGGTTCAACAAGTCAAACGGATCCATCTTATTATGGGATCTACGCCCAAGGATTTGTAGTAGAAGATATTACACCGCCAGTAGCAGTTTGTGCAAATGTTTCTGTTTATCTCGATGGAACAGGAAACGTTTCAATTGCCCCTACTGACGTTGATGGAGGAAGTTCGGATAACGTTGGAATTACGAGTATGACACTAAGTACAAGTGATTACACATGTGCAGATCTAGGAAATAATTCAACAACATTAACAGTTTTTGATGCAGCTGGATTAAGTGATGTTTGTGTATCAGCCGTAACGGTTCTTGATACAATCTCACCAAGTGCAGTTTGTCAAGACATCATGGTTTATTTAGATGGAACGGGCAATGCAATATGGGGAGCGATTGATATAGATAATGGTAGCACAGATAATTGTTCTACCATTACATTAACAGCAGATATGACCAGTGCAACATGTGCTGAAGTTGGAGCGAATACAGTAACACTTACCGTAACTGACGGAAGCGGAAACATAAGTATGTGCACTTCGACAGTAACTGTGTTGGACACGATTTCTCCAAGTGCAGTTTGTCAAGATATTACAGTTTACTTAGATGGAACAGGTAATGTAACAATCGTAGGGGCTGATTTGGATGGAGGAAGTACTGATAATTGTGCAGGAGGACTTTCTTTCAGTGCAAATATTACATCATTTACATGTGCAGAAATTGGAGCAAACACTGTGACATTGACAGTTACAGATCCAGGAGGTAATGCTTCTAACTGTACATCGACAGTAACTGTATTGGATACAATCTCTCCAACAATTATTTGTCAAGACATCACGGTTTATTTGGACGGAACTGGAAACGCAACGATTACTTCATCTGATGTAGATGGAGGAAGTACTGATAATTGTGGAGCACCAACTTTAGGAATTGACGTTAGTGCTTTCACTTGTGCAATGGCTGGAACGAATACTGTGACTTTAACGGGGACAGACGCTTCAGGAAACATGAGTTCATGTGTAGCCACTGTAACAGTAGCTGATACGACTTCGCCAGTTGCAGTATGCCAAAACATTACTGTTTATTTAGACGGAGCAGGTACGGCTTCAATTGTTGCCGCTGATATTGATGGTGGAAGTTCTGACAATTGTAGCTCTGTAGCATTAAGTGCTGATATTACAAGTTTCACATGTGCCGAAGCAGGTGCAAATACAGTAACACTTTCAGTGATAGATGGTAGTGGAAATACAAGTTCGTGTACTTCAATAGTCACGGTGCTAGATACAATAACACCGACAGTAGTTTGTCAAGACATTACAATTTATTTAGATGGTACAGGAAATGCATCGATCAATTCGGGTGATGTAGATGGTGGAAGTACAGACAATTGTGGAGCGCCAATCATGAGCGTTGATGCAAGTGCATTTACTTGTGCAATGATAGGAGCAAACAGTGTAACACTCACAGCAACAGATGGGAGTGGAAATACAGACGGATGTACCTCAATAGTAACTGTATTGGATACAATCTCTCCAACAATTGTTTGTCAAGACATCACGGTTTATTTAGACGGAACCGGAAACGCAACAATTACTTCATCTGATGTAGATGGAGGAAGTTCAGATAATTGTGGAATTCCAACGTTAGGAATTGACGTTAGTGCATTCACTTGTGCAATGACAGGAGCAAATACTGTTACCTTGACTGCTACAGATGCTAGTGGAAATACAAATACATGTACTTCAACAGTTACTGTCTTAGATACTATCTCGCCAACAATCGTATGTCAAGACATCACAGCTTACCTTGATGGAACAGGAAATGTTTCAATAGTAGCGGCTGATATTGACGGTGGAAGTACTGATAATTGTGGTCTAGCATTGACTGCTGATATTACTAGTTTCACGTGTGCTAACATTGGAGCGAATTCAGTTGAGTTAACTGTAACGGACCCTTCAGGGAATGCAGGCACTTGTATATCAACAGTAACTGTATTAGATACTATTTCACCAACAGTTGTTTGTCAAGACATCACAGTCTATTTGGATGGAACTGGAAATGCTACCATTACAGCAGCTGACGTTGACGGTGGAAGCACAGACAATTGTGCAATTCCAATATTGAGCATTGATGTAAGCACATTCGACTGTTCAATGACTGGAGCCAATACTGTAACATTAACAGGAACAGACGCAAGTGGAAACAATAATTCGTGTATATCAATTGTTACAGTTCTAGATACAATCTCTCCAACAATTATTTGTCAAGACATTACAGTTTATTTAGACGGAACTGGAAACGCAACGATTGCTGCATCTGATGTAGATGGAGGAAGTACTGATAATTGTGGAACCCCAACTTTAGGAATTGACGTAACTGCGTTTACTTGTGGAATGACTGGAGCAAATACTGTTACATTAACAGCAACAGATGCCACTGGAAACTCAAGTACGTGTACTTCAACAGTGAACGTGCTGGATACTATTGCACCAACAGCAGTTTGTCAAGACATTACAGTTTACTTAGATGCGGCTGGAAATGCTTCAATTGTTGCTGCCGATATTGATGGTGGAAGTTCAGACAACTGTACGTTTACAATAGCAGCAGATATTACAAGCTTTACATGTGCTGAAGTAGGAGCCAATTCTATTGCGTTAACTGTAACCGATGCAGTTGGAAATTCGAGCGTGTGTAATTCTACTGTAACCGTAACGGATACAATTTCTCCAACGGCTTCAAACTTAACTGCATTGAATGTTGAGTGTATTGGAGATGCACCAACGGATATTGCATTAGTAACTGATGAGGCAGATAATTGTTCAGTAGCTCCAGTTGTCGCATTTGTTGGAGATGTCTCTGATGGGTTAACTTGTCCTGAGACAATCACAAGATCATACAGTGTAACAGACGATAGCGGAAACAGCATCAATGTTACTCAGACAATTACTGTTTTGGATATTACTCCGCCAACGGCATCAAATCCTCTAGATTTAAGTGTTCAGTGT
Source organism: Crocinitomicaceae bacterium (assembly GCA_047630755.1). Classification (GTDB taxonomy): domain Bacteria; phylum Bacteroidota; class Bacteroidia; order Flavobacteriales_D; family Crocinitomicaceae; genus UBA4466. Next base: position 317,727 of record JBLHYG010000006.1, read on the forward strand.
GCAGCTGAAATACCAACTGCGGTAGTTGGTTGGGTGACTGATGAAGCGGATAACTGTGGAACTCCAGTAGTTGCATGGGTAAGTGATGTTTCTGACGGTTTATCTTGTCCAGAGACGATTACGAGAACGTTCAGTGTTACTGATATTTGTGGAAACAGCATCAATGTTACTCAAATGATTATCGTTTTGGATATTGATGCTCCTGTTGCAGATATAACAGCATTGACGGAAGTAACGAGCAATTGCGATGTTACACCTCCAGCAGCAACTGCAACGGATAACTGTTCTGGTGCGATAACAGGTGTTCCTGACGCTATATTCCCAATTACAGCTTTAGGTACTACTATCGTAACTTGGACATATACTGATGATTGCGGAAACGTTTCAACCCAAACCCAAGATGTAACAATTACGGCACTTGATGTTACGACAACAATGGCAAGTGATAATATCACTATTGTTGCAGGAAATACTACAGCAGGGGTAACTTATCAATGGATTGACTGTAATACTGGCCAATCAATTCCTGGAGAAACAAATCATAATTACACACCAACTTATGGAAGCAACTTCGCTGTGATCATTACTCAAAACGGATGTTCAGACACATCAGCTTGTGTAGCTTCAACAGTCGGAATTGATCCAATCAATATTGAATTGGGTCTTGAATTAATGGTATTCCCTAATCCATCTACAAACGGTCATTTCTCAATTGAACTTAAAGGAGAATGGTCTGGAGAAGTAGTAGTTGAACTTGTTGACCTTAGAGGAAGATTGGTTTATTCGAATACAACAATTGACAAGTTGTTAAAAGTTGAATTGGATGATTTACAAACAGGAACATACTTCATAAATGCGAAGGACGAAGCGGGGAATGTATTGACAACACGCTTGGTAACTGTCAATAATTAAAATTCATTTTAAATATATTAATCCAGAGTGAAGGTTTTCTTAGCTCTGGATTTATTTTATAAAGAAACTCAATATGACAAGAAGGTTTGTTCGATTTATTGTTCTGGTTCTGTGTTTGACACATAATGTTGCAAATGCACAATCGGAAGTAAAGGAACATAGTGCCGCAAGAGTTTGGATGGATCAATACCTTGAAGCAATCAAAAAAGACGGACTAGCTCCAACAATCCATGCAAGAAATTTGTTTCATTTATCGATTGGAATGTATGATGCATGGGAAGTATACAACGGAGGAGATTTGAACACCTTCTTTCTGGGGAAATCATTTGGAGGTTATAGATGCAAATTTGACGGGATTGAAATCCCGAACAACATAGATAGCGCCATGAATGTTGCAATTAACTATGCAGCTTTTCGATTTATATCTCTAAAATTCAATACGTATTCAAGCAAGGTTCGCGTAATGGATGACTTCATTGCAAAATTTGATTCTTTAGGATTTGATCATAGATTCAACTCAACTGATTATAGCAATGGTTCTCCAGCAGCCCTAGGAAATTACATTGCGTATCAATTAATCGATTTTGGGCTGCAAGAATCAGCAGGAGATGATAATGGATACGAAGGTGATTTCTACTCACCTGTAAATCAAGCGTTGCATCCAGGGACAGCTGGGAATAAAAATTTAAAATTCAAAAATAGGTGGCAGCCTTTATCTCTTACCGACTACATTAGAAGAAAAGGGGTGGATTCAACTTTGAAAGATTGGAACTTTTTATTGATTCAAACGGAAGATGAATTTCTAACTCCACACTGGGGACAGATTACACCATTTGCTATGGGAAAGGATGAATTGGTTGTCAAGACAAGAGACGGCTTGGAATTCAATTTGTATAACGATCCTGGGGTTCCTCCATTAATTGGTGCTAATGCTGAGCATACTGTTGCTTATCAATGGAACTTTGCTCTCGTCAACTCATGGAGTGGCCATAACGATCCTGCAGATGAAGTGGAAATTGACATTTCTCCAGGAAAGATTGGGCCAACAAGAGGTTTGTTGCCAGGCCCTTTTAAAGATTATTATAAATTCTTTAATTTTCTCGAAGGTGGTACCATGACAAGGCCCACGACTATTAATCCAAAAACAAATAAGAAGTATAAATCAAATCTTGTAAAACGCGGTGATTACACGCGCGTGATTGCAGAATATTGGGTAGATGGAGTAAATACCATGGGACCTCCTGGACATTGGCTTAGTACGTTTAATATGACTTCTGATGATCCTAGGTTTGAAAAAAAATGGGGTGGAAAAGGACCTGTCTTAAATGATTTGGAATGGGACATTAAATCTTATTTGGCGCTTTCAGGAGCATTGCATGATGCAGGAATTTCTGCATGGAGCGTTAAGGCCTATTACGATTATGTCCGACCTATCTCTGCAATTCGTTGGATGGCAGAAATGGGACAATCGTCAGATACAACCTTGAGTAATTTCAATGTCGAGGGCTTGCCGTTAATTCCAGGTCAGATCGAAATGGTAAAAAAGGGTGATCCTTTATCAAAAAAGAACAAAGAAAACATTGGAAAGATAAAATTGTACGCTTGGCGAGGACCAGACGCGATTGACAATGTCTTAACTGACAATGCTGGTGTAGGCTGGATTCTAGCCGAAAATTGGTGGCCATACCAACGTTACTCTTTTGCAACACCTCCATTTGCAGGTTATGTTTCTGGTCATTCAACATTCTCGATTGCAGCGGCCGAAATAATTTCAATGATTACTGGAGATCCGTATTTTCCGGGAGGACTTAAAGAGATCACCTTTGAAAAAGACTCGTTTTTAGAATTTGAGAACGGGCCTAGTGAAACTATTACGCTTCAATGGGCAACTTACAGAGAAGCGGCAGATGAAACGTGTTTGTCGCGTATCTGGGGCGGAATCCATCCACCTATAGATGATATAGAAGGGCGGAAAATTGGCGAAAAAGTAGCGCTTAAAACATTTGAATTTGTTAATCAAGTGTTTGACGCATCGAACACTTCTTCAACGTCCAATGAAACTCAGGATAAGCCAGTATCAAAAGATCTAGAAAAGCGTGAATGGACTTCATTGGCAGAAATGTGCGAAGCGTTCCCAACGGATAAATGCTCAGATGGACACAATTTTATTGAGAAGTATGAGACTCTATTTGCTCCAATGAGAGATACAATGGACAAATTCTTTGAAATTGGTATTCTCAATGGAGTATCTCATTTAATGTGGAATGAATACTTTCCAAATGCTCGAGTTTACGGTATAGATATTTGGGATTATTCTGAAAAGAGTAAAGGAACAGGAATAGAGACCTTTGTTGCCGATCAATCGAATAGAGATGATTTGCAAGCGTTTATTGATAAATATGGTACTGGATTTGATGTTATCCTAGATGATGGTGGTCATGCTATGGACCATCAACAAGTGAGTCTTGGTTTCTTGTTTAAACATCTTAACCCTGGTGGATATTATATCATTGAAGATGTTCATACATCTCTTCCACGCTATTATCCAGATCCCGCATTTAAAGTCAATGAGGATGGTTCAAATACTACTTTATTGATGCTTGAAAATTTTAATCGAACGTCAGAAATACTAAGTCAGTATATGACTGTAGAAGAAATGACCTATATCCAAAACAACATTGAAACGATGGATATTTCATATAGGATTACACGCCATCATTCCATTATGTGCGTGATTAAAAAGAAAATGTAAAGGCTTAATCGTTATTCAAGACAGATTCTAAAACGCTCCAAACTTTTTCAGCTGATCGATCCCAAGAGAATAATTTCGCACGCTCTAATCCTTTTTGAGAAAGCTCTGAACGAAATTTTTCATCATGTGCAAGAATAGTTAGTTTCTGGCAAATATCGTCAATGCTAAATGGATCGCAATACAAAGCAGCGTCACCAGCAACTTCAGGCAAAGAAGTTTGATTTCCTGATAAAACTGGAGTTCCAGATTGCATCGCTTCAACCAATGGAATTCCAAATCCTTCGAAATAAGGAACAAATGCAAAGACAGTTGCACTGGCAACAACGCGCGCCAATTGATCCAATGGTAAATGTCCTGTAAAATGAATTTGCGCTTTGACTGAAGGATCAATTTCAAGATTTGCCCCTGAATTGCTCCAAAGCTCCGTTCCAACGATCACCAATTGATAATCGGATTCCGGATTGTTCAATTTGTATTTTTCAAAAGCCGGAATTAAGCGCTGCAAATTTTTACGGGGATGAATCGCTCCGACAAAAAGAAAATAAGGTTTACCATCCGAATACTTTACTTGAATTTCACTCCGCGTAGCTGAGTCCACGGGTTTGAACACTTCAGAAGCTCCGTTCCAAATAGCTGTAACTTTGTCTTGCGGAAGAGAATATTTTGAGCAAATATCTTGTTTCGAATACTCCGAAACAGTAATGATATGGTTGGCTAATTTTGCAAATTTCGGAAAGTTGTTCAAATAATACTTTCGCATTACAGGCTTCATGTCTTCAGGATAGTGTTCAAAATTCAAATCGTGAATAACCCCGACTTGTTTAATGTCAGAAGTCAAAGAAAGATAGCCGTCTGGGGAAAAGAAGAGATCCGCTTTGTATTTTTTTAGCGCGCGTTTAATGGAAAAATCGAACCAGATTTTAAACAATATTGGATGCCTTGCTTGTGGTGAGATCACAACCGGAGTCGCGTTCTTTCCAAAAACGAATTTGGGATCGTATTTTCTATCAAAGAACAAAATGAATTCGTGTTCTGGGTGGTTTTCAACCAAACGTTTTACGATTTCAAAAGTGTACCAACCGAAGCCTTCCATCTTGTGGGAAAGTAAAAACCGAGTATTGATTGCAATCCGCATTGGTTCTAATATTGACGTATTGGATTCGAATGCTTTTCCTCACCAATAGTTGTCTCAGCTCCGTGACCGCTATAAATCAAAGTGTCTTCAGGTAAGCTAAACATCGTATTAAGAATCGAATTTTTTAAGGTGTTCAAATCGCCACCAGGCAAATCAAAACGACCAAAACTTCCTTTCATGATAACATCTCCATTAATAACGAACGAATGCTCACGGTTGTAAAAAACAACATGTCCAACACAATGGCCTGGAGTAAAGAGTACTTCAAATGTCATTTCTCCAAAAGTCAAGGTTTCATCTCCCTTTAATAGAACATTAGGAATAGACGGTTGCGTAAATCCAGGAATGCCATACATCTGCGCCGATCGCTCCGCCATTTTAAATGTTGGAATATCTGTTTCATTCATATAGCAATCAATACCGTAATGCTTCTGAACGAAATCACAACCGAAAACATGATCAATATGTCCATGCGTCAATAAAACCGCTTTTGGAGTCAAATTGGTGTCAGAAATTAAAGAAATTAGTTCTTGTTCTTCTTGTCGATTGGAACAGCCAGGATCAATGATAACGCACGTAGTACCATCATGGACTACATATGTGTTTTCTTGAAAAGGACCGAATGTAAATTTGACAACAGAAATGCCCATACTTAGGTTTTTTGGTGTAAAAATAGGATGATTTTGTAAATCAACCCACTAAGGCATCGTTTTTGATTTGAAGCTTTATTATATTTGACAAAAATTACAAATTATGAAATACCTATTAATCTTATTTGTTGGTGTGTTATTAGCAAGCTGTGGTACACAAATAGCATATACTAAGGCAGTTAAAGAAGAGTTTGGATTGGAGTCTGAAGCACAGGTGAAAAAAGTCCAATTCATGGTTTCTACTACGGTTAAGTTAATTAGAAGCAGTTCTTCAGGAAATCAAGGAACCAACGAGTCTGGAGTTCTTGTAAGTAATTCAAGCAGTGAAAAAGAGCAAGTAATTATTCCAATTGGTACTTACGGCGTTTTTGAAGAGTTTGGGGAAAATGGAGAAATTGTTGTTCGATTCGAGATCGGTCCTCAAAAAGTGTTGCATTTTCAAACAAGATCAGGACAAGAAGAAGGGAAGTTTTTTATTGTTGCAGACTGGAAATCCGATCCTAAAAAAGGCGGGAAAATCGAATATGGAAATCGAACGTATTACGTAGCTAAAGAGGGTGGTTCAGCATATTTGATGGTTTTGAAAAAGAATTTAAACAAAACGAAAAAGAAAGATCGTGTTGTTAAAGGATTGAAAGTATAGGAATACTTTATCTTAAAATTGAAAAGCGTGTCGGTTTAACTGGCGCGCTTTTTTTATTCGCCAATAGTTATGTTCCTTATTTCCTTAACGTCCTCGACTTCTTTCTTTTCATCTTTATTCCCACTTTGGCTAAAATAGTAGACAAGAATACCAGCCAATAGGAGGATGTAAAAAAAAATCTTAAGTATGTAAAGGCGCGAAACGCGTTTGACGGTGTGTTGTTTAAGATCAATTTTTGGCTTATCTTCCATAGAGCGAATTTAAATCATTTCTTTTACCTTTGAAACAATGAAAGACAATAGAAACATTCTTGTCACTGGAGGTGCTGGATTTATTGGTTCGCATACGGTTGTTGAATTAATAAATAAAGGGTTTAATCCTGTCATCGTAGATGATTTCAGAAACTCAGACGCAAAAGTACTAAAGGGTATCAAGGCAATTGTGGGCCAAGAGCCAATAATGCGCTTCGTTGATGTAACAAATAAGGAGCAATTGAAATCTGTTTTTGAAGAGTTCTCATTTTCAGGAATTATACATTTTGCTGCTTACAAGGCCGTTGGTGAGTCCGTTGCAAAACCACTAGCGTATTATAGAAACAATATAGACGGACTTCTAAATTGTCTAGAACTGGCGGAAGAATTCAAAGTACTGAATTTCGTTTTTTCTTCTTCTTGTACGGTTTATGGTGAGCCGAAAGGTACTAAGATTGTAACTGAATTATCCGAAACGCAAGAGGCCAACTCTCCATATGGTGCGACGAAACAAATGTGTGAAAGAATTATTTCTGATGTACACAAGTCGGGGAGTAAGATGAGGATGTTGAATTTGAGGTATTTTAATCCGGTTGGAGCGCATCCTTCGGGAAATATTGGTGAGCTTCCTATCGGAAGACCTAATAATTTGATTCCATATATAACTCAAACAGCTGCAGGGCTTTTGAATGAACTTACCGTTTACGGAAGCGATTACAACACGAACGACGGAACATGCGTGCGAGATTATATACACGTTGTTGATTTGGCCGAAGCACACATTAAAGGATATGAATGGCTGAATAACTTAAGTGAACCAAAAACAGAAACAATCAACGTTGGTACTGGAAATGGGACAAGTGTCTTAGAAATTATTCATACTTTCGAGAAAGTTTCCAATCAATCGCTTAATTGGAAGTTTGGGCCTCGCAGAGAGGGTGATGTTGAAGAAATATTTGCCGATACTTCAAAAGCTCAAGAACTTATAGGTTGGAATGCGGATCGTACGATTGAAGATGCAATCGCCGATGCGTGGAACTGGCAGAAAAAACGAAGAGATGAATAAATTAGTGTTGCTTCTTGGATTTGCTTTATTAGCCACTATTGGGCATTCTCAATACGACAGTAAAGGTAATTATCGAGCATCTCGGTTCAAAGCGGGTATACTGTGGTTTTATACTGGACTGCGCCCTGCTAAAGAAGATAAAATTCGCAAATACGACCGCCTGATTTTTGATGTGACCTACAACGATTGGAACGGAGATCAGAAGCTTTTTCAAAATCATTGGGCCTCAATTGGATTGAATACGAGCTTTATGTTTGATATTCCTTTAGTAAAGGGGAATAAGGTGGCTTTAGGAATTGGAGTTTCACATCAATTTACGAATATCCGCCACAACAACAATTTGATTAAAGACTACACTGCCGGTACAACTACATACGCTCCTAAAACGCCAACAGATACGTATCAAAAGAGTGTTTTTGGTGGGAATAGTTTTTCGATGCCGATTGAATTGAGGTTTCGAAATGAAGGCTGGAAACATTTCAAATTCCATATCGGAGGAAAGATCGGATACCAAGCCAATGCGTTCTCAAAACAAGTTGGAACCGTTAATGGCAAACGATCCATCAGCAAATCATATGGTTTCCCAGATAATAACAGACTTATTTATTCAGCACATATCAGAATTGGATTTAGAAACTGGGCACTTTTTGCCAGTTATAATTTCAATAAAGTATTTAAGCATGAATCCAGTGTTCAGCTGAATCAAGTTCAAACTGGAGTCAGTATTTCCCTTTTCTAATAATGTTTATAGATACACACACGCACCTTTTCGTCGACGCGTTTGATGAAGATATCGACGCTGTGATTCAACGATCAATCGATGCAGGAGTTGAAAAATTTCTGCTTCCCAATATCGATATTGAGTCAATTGATCGAATGCACAGCCTTGAAAAAAAATACCCGAACAATTGCGTCAGTATGATGGGATTGCACCCAGGTTCTATTGGTGAAAATTGGGAATCCGATTTGGAGATCGTAAAATCGAACTTATTCAGTAGATCGTACTGCGCAGTTGGAGAAATTGGAATGGACCTTTATTGGGACAAAACATTTATTGAAGCTCAAAAGAAAGCATTTAGAATGCAAGTCGAATGGGCGAAGGAATTGAATCTTCCTATTGCAATCCACGCAAGAGATGCCTTTGACGAAATCTTTGAAATTGTTGATGAGATGAACGATGATTCACTCAGAGGCGTGTTCCATTGCTTTACCGGAACGTTAGATCAAGCCAACCACATTTTGGGTTATGGTGGATTTAAATTGGGGATTGGCGGCGTCTTGACCTATAAAAATGCCAAGATAGATGAGGTTATTCGAGAAATTGCCTTGGACCATTTGATTTTGGAGACAGATTCACCTTATTTGCCGCCTGTACCTTATCGTGGAAAGCGAAATGAAAGCGCTTATCTTTTACATATTGCAGAGAAATTGGCCGATGTTCATGGAGTAACACTTAAAGATATCGAAGAAAGAACCTCAACGAATGCAATTGAATTGTTTAATTTGAGCGCTTAGATTAACAGAAGCAAGAGCCTACTAGCGAATTCGCTTAATGAGAAACGGTTATTGAATTAGATACGTAAATTGATGCAAGCAAAATCTAAAGTACTTATAGTTTATACAGGTGGTACCATTGGTATGATTAAAGATCCAGCGACAGACGAATTGTCGAATGTGGATTTTAACCTCATATCCGACCGTGTTCCTGAGATCAATCGTTTAAATATCGATGTGCACAGTGTGAGCTTTGATGAGCCCGTGGATTCGTCAGAAATTAATGTGACGCACTGGAAGGAAATTGCGGAAACCATCTTCGAAAATTATTTCGATTACGACGGGTTCGTGGTTTTACACGGTTCTGATACAATGGCATTTACAGCGTCAGCATTGAGCTTTATGTTTGATGGTTTGCAAAAACCGGTGATTCTCACAGGATCGCAATTACCAATTGGTGTTATTCGCACGGACGGCAAGGAAAATTTAATAACGGCTTTGGAAATTGCTGCGGCAAAAGACGAAAATGGAAAGGCCATAATCACTGAGGTTGCCGTCTATTTTGATTATAAGTTGTTCAGGGGTAACCGATGCACAAAAGATTCAGCAGAAAATTTTGAAGCGTTTAGATCGCCCAATTATCCAGAACTGGCTGCTGCAGGAGTTCATCTTCACTACAATACAGAAAAACTTTACAGAAGCGATAATGATCAAGTAGCAATTAATTCGAATTTAAACGATCGGGTGGCCCTGGTGAAATTATTTCCAGGAATAAATATTAACCTTTTCGCTGCCGTTTTTAATAAAGAAGACGTCGATGCGGTCGTGATTGAAACCTTTGGAGCAGGCAACGCTCCCGATAGTGAATCGCTAAGAAGAATCGTTGGAGATTTTATTTCTAACGGTGGATTGGTGTTAAACATTACGCAATGTAACTCAGGATCAGTAGAACAAGGATTGTATAAATCAAGTTCAATGTTTGCTGAAATTGGAGTTATAAGTGGAACAAATTTGACAACGGAAGCTGCAATAACAAAACTAATGGCTTGTGTTGATCCGAATAATTTAGAACAATCAAAAAGAAAAATTTCTGAAAATTTAAGAGGTGAACTCGATTAGTGTTGAGTTATTGCTAATTTCACAATCCAATTAAAAAAGGAGAGGTGGCAGAGTGGCTGAACGCGCACGCTTGGAAAGCGTGTTTACGGAAACGTAACGGGGGTTCGAATCCCCCTCTCTCCGCAAAATGCTGGACCGAAAAGGTCTGGCATTTTTCGTTTTGAGAGAGTTGGATGAGAACCTCGGTTCGAGCCGGAACGCAGTGGAGCCCATCAAACTTTCACCTCAGTGAAACGGTTTGATAATCCCCCCTCTTTCACAAAAATCACGACCTGATAGGTCTATTTTTGTTCTTCAAAGGCGATACTTTTTCTTGCAAAATGCTGGACCGAAAAGGTCTGGCATTTTTCGTTTTGAGAGAGTTGGATGAGAACCTCGGTTCGAGCCGAAACGCAGTGGAGCCCATCAAACTTTCACCTCAGTGAAACGGTTTGATAATCCCCCTCTTTCACAAAAATCACGACCTGATAGGTCTATTTTTGTTCTTCAAAAGCGATACTTTTTCTTGCAAAAAGCTAGACCATATGGTCTGGCCTTTTTGGTTTGAGAGAGTTGGATGAGAACCTCGGTTCGAGCCGGAACGCAGTGGAGCCCATCAAACTTTCACCTCAGTGAAACGGTTTGATAATCCCCCTCTTTCACAAAAATCACGACCTGATAGGTCTATTTTTGTTCTTCAAAAGCGATACTTTTTCTTGCAAAAGCTAGACCATATGGTCTAGCTTTTTTGGTTTGAGAGAGTTGGATGAGAACCTCGGTTCGAGCCGAAACGCAGTGGAGTCCATCAAACCTTCACTTTAGTGAAACGGTTTGATAATCCCCCTCTTTCACAAAAATCACGACCTACACGGTCTGTTTTTGTTGCTCATTTCAATGACTTTCAATATAAATTCTCTACTGAACTTTTTTCTTGTTTTCATTCTTCACATTTAAGATAGTTAATTAATACTCAACTATCTTAACTAAACTGTCCTGTCAAATGTTCTAGCTCCAGCACGTGATTATGAGCACACATACTGCGCATATCTACTGTGGACATATGTTACGCACATGTACGCAGCACATATACTGCGTACATGTGCGTAAAAATGGTTAAGATAATCGAAAGAATAGATCACGAAATACATTTTTTTAACTACATTGCCCCTTATTGGTGAATAAAATTCATCAAAAGGGCCTTTAAATCAAACTATTACACCTCTCACTTTTCTAGTGAGATTTTAACACCTGCTATTGAAAGCGGTTAATAAATAAATAAATTTATGGGCGAGAAAAAGCAGTGTCAGAAAAACAAAATACTATTCAACTATAGAATAAAGGAAGGCTTAAGATTTAGTTTTCGAAATATCTTAGCTTCATTAATTCTTTTGCTAGCTTTATTTTTTAACGCAAGCAACACGTATGCGCAGTCAATGGGGATAAGCGGCATTGCTATTATTCCTGACCCATCATCGATCCTTGAAATGAGGACGACTACTAAAGGAATGCTCATTCCTCGAATGACTGAAGCTGAAAGAGACCTCATTAGTTCACCTGCAAATGGATTGATGGCTTACAATACATCAACGAATCAGTTCAATTTCTACGACGGAATTAATTGGATTGCTTTAATGTCGAATAGTAATTCTGACCTTACAGGTGAAGTAACATCGGTAGGTAATGCCACAACATTAGGTTCTTTCACATCGACAAGTTTATCAACAGCTTTAACCGATGAGACAGGAACAGTATTGGCAGTATTTTCAGACTCTCCAGAGTTTACAGGAACTCCTATAGCCCCAACTGCAGCGGAAGGAACAAATACGACTCAATTGGCTACTACTGCTTTTGTGTTGGAAAATACAGATGGATATAGTTCTATTGATGCAGGAACAATTGCTACAACTACATCAACAACAGATGTACTATTAGGCGGGATGACATTGACTCCTGGTGAAGGAACTTATATCGTCAATTTTAATGCACAATGTGACTTGCCTGATGCTGTTTCCACAAGTGGCTTTAGCACTGCAACAGCCGCAGCAGATTTAAACTTGATCTATACGGATATAATAAATATTCCAGTAACCAATACAACGCATAGTCTGACTTTTGGATCTGGAGAACTTCTTACTCCTGGAGTTTATAGCATAGTGGGTGCAATATCTATAGCAGGCTCGCTTACTTTAGATGGGGTAGGTGACCCTAACTCCATATTCATAATTAAAGGGAGTGCAGCATTGAATACTGCGGCTGGGACTGTTGTAACTTTAATTAATGGAGCATCTCCAGAAAATATTTATTGGATAGCTCAAGATGCAATTGGTCTAGGTGCCTCAACCACGATTCAAGGAACTGTATTTTCAAACAGTGCTGCAATCGCTGTTGGTGCTACTTGCACAGTAAATGGGAGATTGTTAACAAAGGCTGGAGCTCTATCTTTTGGAGCCGGAATACTTACATTACCTACAAATCCCTCTTCTATCAATTTTAGATCATTAACTTCTTTCGTGATGTTTACTAGTGCAGGTGGCATAGCTAATGCTGGTGCTTCGACTTATACGGGGGACATTGGTACTAATTTGGGAGCCATTACAGCTTTTACCGCTATTGGGTGCATTGTTAATGGAACAATATTTCAAGCAGGATCTACTACTGTGGTTGTATCAGTTAATCATGAGGCTACTTTTAGTCTTTATGCAAATGGTGTCTTGATTCCTAATTCTGGAAGAACAAGAACAAGCTTATCGGCACCATCGGATATTTATTTACTGGGAGTTGCGACCATTATGGCTGGCCAAAATATTGAAGTTAGGTGGAAAGTTGACGGACAGGTTTCTGATTTGGGAGGACAGGTTAATGCTGACAATAGAGTACTATCACTAACCATGGTTAGATAGCATCTCTATTATTCATTTTTATATCTAATAAGTATCAAATGTCAATCAACTTAGAAAGAATAGAGGGCTCAAAAAAACTCGCCAAAATTGCTTTTTTGATTGTCTGTGCAATTTTTATATTATCGACACAGGGAATAAAGGCACAAATCATCTCTAACAACGCTGCTTACATCTCGATTCAAGGAGGGACAGTAGTTGGTATGGATTCGATCAATATTGATAATACAGCAACCATTTCCAATGATGGAATTATAAACATCTCAACTATCAACAATGCAGGAACTACCCAAGGGAATGGTACTTACAATATTGTAGGTGATTTTTTTAATACAGGAACATTTTTAAGCGGCACCAGTAATGTAAACTTCTATGGCATCGGCCCACAAACAATAGGTGGAAATGGCGATATAGAATTTCATAACATCTCCATAAATAACACTTTTGCTATAGCTCCTCAAATTACAATAGAAACAAACGTAACTGCAAAAAATAATCTAACGATGACAGCCGGAAAGACCAACCTCGCAGGATTCACTCTTAAACTTGGAACGTCAGCAGCAATACCCGGAACACTTTCATACAATTCGGGTTGGCTTTATGGTGGTACATTTACGCGTTGGTTTGACAATGTTTCATCAACTATTATCCCTTCATCTATTGGTCATTTCCCAATGGGAACCTCCACAATTGATTACCGTCCGCTATGGCAAGGATGGTCTGCTGCTTTGACTGCAGGAGGAACGATAAGCGTTGTCCACAATCCAATTTATCTTTCTGGCTCAAATCCTGCGTCTCACTTAGACTCTTCTTGGGCAGGCGGAACTTTAGTTGAGGGCATATCCAATTCATCCTGGGTTGTATCAACAGCGAATGGGTTTGCTTCAAGCGGTTCTAATATTTCTATGCGATTTGGTGGAACTGGCTTCAATCCTTTTTCACTTCTTGATTTAAACCTATCCTTAGCGACTAATACCGTAGGAGCATTTGTTGCCTCGACAAGCGATAACACCCCTCTTGAAGTAAATAGAAATGGACTTTCTACCTCGAACCTTTCAAACACATTTTACATCGGTACAAAAAGCCTTATCACTTCACCACTCCCTATTGAATTAATATATTTTGAGGCCAATTGTGCAGACAGAAAAGCAATAATTAACTGGGCCACAGCGTCCGAAAACAATAATGACTTTTTCACATTAGAGCGAGCTAATGATGGAATAACATTTCAAGAAATTGGAACATTTCAAGGAGCAGGAAATAGCTCGCAAACAATTAGTTATTCCTTTACTGACACTGATCCATTGCAAGGTGTTTATTTTTATAGGTTAAAGCAAACTGATGTTAACGGCATGGAAGAATATTTTGATGTTGTATCGGTCGATTGTATTGATAATAATGTCCCAAACATGACAATTTATCCAAACCCTGCAGGGGCGAATATTACAATAGACATCAATATGAAAGTACAAGATGATGAGTCATATGTTGCTTTTTTTGACGTTAGAGGGAAGGTGATTAAGAAAATAAAATGTGTAAATGAAGTAAATCAATTGATGTATGTTAATATCGATGAACTCGAATCAGGTTGTTATATCGTACGTTTATTTAATCACGATGGTATTTCTCAAAATGCTCGTTTTATAAAACAATAGTTAATTTACTACTATTCGGATGTAGAAGCATTTGCGTTTTGTCTACAAATCTTTTCGCTAGAATTCTATAGCCAAAACTTAGGCTTTATTTGGTTAGTATTCGTAACCTGCTGTTTCGAGATTTTTATCTCGAAACAATCTACTTGTTCGGTTAAAAAAACCTAAAGTCGCTTCGAAATTTTATTGCTCGAAATTGTCCGTTGACGTGAACATTTAAACCGATTAATTTCCTTGCTGCGCTTTTGTTCATGTTTTTGACTTGGGCCACTATTTACACGCTTTCGCCAAAGGTTAAAGCTACTGCGCTTCAAATTTGACCGCATTAATTGTATTACGGTTTTTTCAGTAATCCCAAATTGATACTGAATAGCTTCAAATGACGTGCGATCCTCCCAAGCCATTTCAATGATTCTGTTTAAATCGCGCTCATTTAGGTTACTCTTCAAATATTCCATATCTTTTTTCTACCGCTTTTGTTCTGTAAGCAAATATTTCCTTTAATTTCTTTTGGATCACCAATCGATTCATGATTGCTCCTAGAAAGCCAAAGGGAGGCTGATACGTTACAATGTCGCGCATAAGAACACCACCTTCAATAGGCTCAATAAAATGCTGATGGTGCCAAATAGAATAGGGGCCAATCCGCTGTTCGTCTACAAAGTAGGACAAGTCCCTTACCTGAGTTATTTCTGTTACCCATGTCGTTTTAATTCCAAGCAATGGACTTACCCGATACCCGATGATCATTCCGGGGTACATTTTTTCAGCAAGGTCTTTCGAGGTTATGTCAAACCCCATATAGTCAGGTGTAATTTCCTTTAGGTTTTTCGGAAACGAAATAAAGTCCCAAACATCTTCCAAAGAAGCGTTCACCTTTTGCGTCTGTATGAATTGATAGAATGCCATAGTTAAGTGTTTATAGTAGACATTCCACCGTCTACATGAATTATTTGACCTGTGATCCAAGAAGATTTCTCCGATAGAAGAAACGCTGCCATATTTGCTAAATCCTCGGGTTCTCCAATGCGTTTCATTGGATGTTTCTGAGCATTGGCTTCTTTCTTTTCGGATGTATTTAAAAGCTTTGAAGCGAGCGGGGTGTCTGTTAAGCCTGGAGCGATGGCGTTTACTCTAATTGTTGGAGCGAGCTCAGCTGCCAGTGCTTTTGTTAATCCTTCAATTGCACCTTTCGACATTGATACTTGTGTATGAAAGTTAAATCCAGACTGCACAGCTACTGTTGAGAAAAGAACGATAGAAGGGTCGACTCCATTTCTAAGAGCGGGCAAACAATTTTGAATTACAGAAACTGCTCCTGCGACCTGTAATTGAAAGTCTGAAAGGATATCCTCTGATTTTAACCGCTTAAAAGGAAGCAATTTAATTGCGCCCGGACAGTAAATTAAACCGTCAAGTTCATCAGGAATGAAGTCGAAATTCAAATCTTCTGCCATAACATCAAAATGAACAGGTTCTAAATTAGAATTTGTGTGTTCAATCGTATTATTATTGTATGTTCCAATTACATGATTTCCTTGGTTTAACAATTCTTTTGCAAGTGCCTTGCCAATGCCGGAGGATGCGCCAATGATTAAGTATTTTTTCATAAAATTTCAGTCAAATAGGCTTCTATTTTATTGCAGAACTGAGCTTTCATCTCAAGAAAATTCATAAATGAATCTATTTTGTTTAATGTAAATATACAAACGTTAAACAAAATAGCAATAAGAAAATTTTAATTGATGCATCCGATCAATAAATAATGTGGCTATACTGTCAGGTTTACACTTAACTCAACAATTGCAACAACTGACTAAAGTATTCGCCCAGTGTGTTTGTTTTGTTAAAATAGTTGAGTAGTATTGATACGAGCAAAACTTAGAGCACGACCAATCGATAGAGGTGATGTTCGACGATTAATTGGAATTGAATTGCACTTTTCTAAATTAAAATACGAGCAGCGAATTCTTCTTCATGACATTGGATGAATAAGCTTTGCATCGGTCTTTGAAAATTATTTTACAAACAAGAGAATGGATGAACGCATCTATTCGGTGACATCTCAAGATTTCTCTTAAAAATGGAGTCGTTTTTAGTTGTTTGGGCCTTGAAAAACAATTTTATCAGATCAATAGCGATTATTGAATGGAGAAAAAACTGTTTTTAATAGGTTGATTAGCAGTGAGAAAGATGATTTTACGAAGCGCGAATTGCCGCTTGATAATATCATAACATCACCACATCTGTATTGTGAAAATAATTTTATTAAATTTGGCCTAATATTAAACTTAGAATACGATTAAATTAATCTTTGAGAACATGAAAAAACTAATTAGTTCTTTAACTCTTGTAGCGGTAATCACATTTGGATTTGCAAACGCGAGTTATGCAACCCCAGAATCAGATTCAATAGCAGCAGCGGTAACTGCTGATTCAATAGCACAAGCGGAAATAGAAGCAGCAGCGGTATCAGATGCAGCGAATAAAGGCACTAAGAATGCAACGCCTGAACCTGAAAAAGAGGCTGATTTAAGCTTTGTACAGAAATTAAAGCAAAGTTTCATTCAAGGGGATCCATTCTGGATGACTCCTGTATTGATCTGTTTGATCATTGGATTGGCGCTTTCTATTGAGCGTATTGTTTACTTAAACCTTTCTACAATTAATACGAAGAGATTTTTAGATGAGGTTGAGACTGCATTGAAAAATGGTGGTGTTGACGCAGCTAAAGATGTTTGTCGTAATACTAGAGGACCAATTGCCTCCATATTCTATCAAGGATTGGACCGCTCCGAAGAAGGAATTGACATGGTTGAAAAATCAGTAGTTGCTTACGGTGGCGTTCAAATGGGACTTTTAGAAAAAGGACTTTCATGGTTATCATTATTTATCGCTCTTGCACCAATGCTTGGTTTCATGGGAACGGTAATTGGAATGATTCAAGCCTTTGAACAAATTGTAAAAGATGGACAAGTATCTCCGATTACAGTAGCCGGTGGTATTCAAGTTGCACTTTTAACAACTGTATTTGGTCTTATTTCAGCGATTTTCCTACAAATCTTTTACAACTATATCGTTTCTAAAGTTGACGGAATTGTTAACGAAATGGAGGATGCATCTATTTCTTTGATTGACATGATGCTTAAGCTTAAAGTAGCTAAAGCGTAAGAATTAGAAGAAAAAGATTTATTAACCATTAAAAATTAAACGATGGACGACAAAAAACTAAGAATGATAATGACGATCTTGAAGGTCGTACTAGTTGTCATTGGTGTTGTAGCTTGTTTTATGGTGATATTAGGGCCAAACGGTAATGCTGAAGTAGATGTTCGTGAAGAATTCGAGAATAGCTTTAGCCTTGGATTAGCAATTAACTATACGCTTTACATTATTCTAGGTGGAATAGCGGTTATTTTGGTATTCTTCCTTATACAACTAATTACAAACACGAAGAAAACGGCATTATCAATTGCTGGAATATTGGCTGCGGGTGTTTTATACCTAATCTTTAAGCTGATGGGTACAACTGATACAAACGAATCACTTGACCTTGCTGAAAAAGTGCAACAAGATGCAGACGTTATTAGTACTACTACAGCGGGTATTTATACGGGGCTGTTTTTACTTGCAATTGGCGGGTTGGTATGGATTTTAGGCCCACTAATGGGACGACTAAGAAAATAAGAATATGGCGAAGAGAGAAATTCCTGAAATAAATGCTGGGTCGATGGCTGACATCGCCTTCCTACTGTTGATTTTCTTCTTGGTTACAACTACGATGGAAAAGGATACAGCGTATGTACGTAAGATTCCTAAAAAGTTGGAAGTTCCAATTCCACCAAAACCAATTGAAAAAAGAAATATTTGTGATATAGCTGCAAATAACAAAAATCAATTGTTATTCAGAGGGGTTCCTATGGATGATCCAGATTTGATCTCAGATAAAGTTCTTGAATTTTATCAAATGAATGAGAACCTTACTAAGGCTCAAACCAACGCTGCCTTGAAAAATCCAGGTTATAAAGGAACAAATTTTCCATTCTATTCGTTTACTTCGAAAGAAGAAATTGAGGAAAATATTTTAATGTCCGAGATTCAATTGGCAGAAGTAGAAAACACACCAGGAGTTGAAGACGATTTGATTGAGTTTAAATTGAAGCAGCTTGACGAATGGTTAGAGAAGCAAAAGGCAGCTGAATCGTACGGAAAAAATGTTCTTCCAGAGATTCACTTTCAAGCGCACATCCGTGTTGAGGTTATGGCAGAAACTGAGTATAAGTTGTTTGCTAAGATCCAATCTGAAGTTGAAGAGGCTATTTTTGAATTGAGAGATGTTGCAGCAAAAGATATTTTTGGTGAATCCTATGGAATCATTAAAAAGAGAGAAGCAATGGATAAAACAGACAAAGCAGGTGATAAGCGTAAGCTTAAACTACTCGAGGTTCTTTATCCTGCTCGTATTATCGAAGTTAAGCCGAATTAATTAATTCTAAATAAGTAAAGAGTATGTCAAAATTTAGAAAAGGTGGGGGTAGAGAAGTACCAGGAGTAAATACTTCATCATTGCCTGATATTGTATTTATGTTGCTGTTCTTCTTTATGGTTGCAACGACTACGAAGGAGTCAGATCCGACCGTGAAAGTTGAGCGTCCTGTTGGATTGAAGGCGACTGACATGACACCTTACAAACAGCGATCAGAAATTGACTTTCTTTATTTAGGAGAGCCTAGAAATCCGGCAAGAGCTGCAGAGTTCAAGCTAGGATATGCTTTGTTCTTAGATAATGTTCTTCAGCCTGCTGCAGGTGAATTGTACAATACGAATGCTATTTCAAGATGGAAGAAGGATAAATTTGAATCCAAGCCACCTCGAATGAAGGAGAAAATCGAAAATGTTATTACCTGTGTTAAAGCAGATAAATCGGCGCCAACGATTTTAATATTCGATATTCGAGATCAATTAGAAAAGATTGATGCACTAACAGTCGCTTACGCGGTTGAAGATAATGGTGTGTATTAATTAAAATTAAGTTTAAATATTCCCCGATTTGTCTCTGATGAATCGGGGTTTTTTGTATAATAGAGTATGGAAAATTTTGAAGTAGTCAACCCAACTAGAATAATTTTTGGTAAAAATCAATTGTCGCGATTGCCAGAATTACTTTCAGAGTTGAATGTGAAACGTCCGATGTTAGTATACGGCGGAGGAAGTATTAAAAGAATCGGTTTGTTCGATGATCTAATTGATCGTTTGAAGGATTTTGAAGTCACAGAATTTGGAGGCGTAGAGGCAAATCCGGATTATGATACTTTGATGAAAGGAGTGGAATTGGCGAGAGCAAAGAATGCAGATTTTATTCTTGCCGTAGGTGGAGGAAGTGTTATAGATGGAGTGAAATTCATGAGTGGCGCAATTCCTTACAAAAGTGATCCATGGGATGTCTTAGAGAATAAGGAAGGGTGTAAATTCGAAGAAGCGATTCCTTTTGGAACGGTACTTACGTTGCCTGCAACTGGTTCTGAGGCGAATTCTGGTGCGGTAATTAGCCGAAGAGAATTAAATGAGAAGCGCGTAATGAGTGGACCTTTGTTCTTTCCTAAGTTTTCATTCTGTGATCCATCCGTGGTAGCCACACTTCCAAAAAGACAAATCGCCAACGGACTCATTGATTCATACATGCACACTCTGGAGCAATATTTAACTTTTCCTTCTGGGAATTTGTTGCAAGAGCGCGAAGCGGAAGCTATTTTGACCACGCTAATTGAAATTTCTGGTTCAATTGATGATCCTGGGGATTACAAGTTCGCTTCAAACTTAATGTGGTGTGCAACGCATGCCCTAAACGGAAACTTGAGATGTGGCGTCGTTTCAGACTGGACAACACACATGATAGGACACGAACTAACGGCGATGTACGGAATTGATCATGCTCAATCATTGGCGATTATTGCGCCGCGGCTTTACGAACATCAATTTGAAAACAAGCGAGAAAAGTTAATCCAATACGGCAAGCGTGTTTGGAATTTGACAGGTGATGACGATACGATAGCAAAAGAGGCCATTCAGAAGACGGAAACGTTTTTTCAGTCGCTTGGTGTTAAAACAAGAATATCTGACTATACAGAAGCGTTCACTGGTGCCGATGAAACAATTAAACAAGTTTTTATCGACAGAGGCTGGGTGGAAATGGGCGAGCGCAAAGCAATTCGTCCGGATGACATTAAAGCGAT
The DNA here is from genome assembly GCA_047630755.1 of Crocinitomicaceae bacterium. Classification (GTDB taxonomy): domain Bacteria; phylum Bacteroidota; class Bacteroidia; order Flavobacteriales_D; family Crocinitomicaceae; genus UBA4466. Next base: position 338,510 of record JBLHYG010000006.1, read on the forward strand.
CGTTAAAGCGGCGTATTAGTGCACCCTGCGTTTAAAATAAGGGAAAAGCAAACGCCTGAAATAATTGGACTATTAGAATTGGTAACGCTTGGAACAAATGGCGCACAGTACCGTCATTTGGATACAGCCGAACGAATTAAAGAAGCTGACAACCCGCTCTTTTTGAGTATGGAACGCAATAATAATGTGATTTCGAATGTCACTTTTTGTCGAAGAGCGAACCAATGGTATGTGCGTTATTTTGCATTTTCCCTGAAGTTTCAATCAACTGGAGTTAAAAAATCCAAAGGAACATCTTTGCTAAAAAAAGAGTTGGGAGATTATTTTCAATCTTCTTTGGACGGTGAAAACGAGAGAGGCAATGTAGATTCTTTTTACGCCTATATTGATCCGGAAAACGAAAAAAGCCTTTGGATGAGTCAAACTTTTGGTTTTGAAACAGTCGGTGAGATTGCAACGCAGACTTTTAGTCGGGTCAATCCTAAAGCGAGCTCAAGAGTTCATAAAAGTGAAGATTGGAGTGAAGTAAAAGAGTTGGTTGAAGGTCGTTTCAAGAATTACCACTATTTTTTTTCGGAGCAAACTTCGAAGCCTCCATTTTACTTGATAAAAGACGAGAATAGTGAAATCATTGCTTTCGCGAAGGTTTCTATTTCCACGTGGGAAATTAAAAGATTGCCTGGAAAAGCAGGAGGGCTGTTAACGAAAATAATTCCATTCATTCCGGGTTTAAATAGACTCATTCGACCGAAAAGAAACGCGTGCGTTGTGCCTGAAGCGGTAATCGTTAAAGACAACAATCCCGAATTGCTCGCTGAGTTATTTCAAGGGATATTAAAGCGAGAAAACAAAAATCTAATTCTTTGGTGGACCGATGTCAACGATAATTTATATTCGAAAGTAAAGGATAAGGTGAAATGGGGTTTGTTGCACAAGGTTATTGGAGTGAGTAAAGCGAATATTGTACAACGATCCAATACAAAATCCACTTCGAAACAACCATTTTACACTTCAGGTTTCGATTTCATTTAAACAAGTTTAAATTTGCAGTTCAAACAACAGCATGAAATATCTAATTGTAGGTCTGGGGAATCCAGGTTCGAAATACGAAAACACGAGACATAACATCGGTTTTAAAGTAGTGGAATCCTTTTCCGAAGAGCACGACGGTCAATTTTCTGAGGACAAACATGCGGAGGTTTCTAAGGTGAAATTCAAAGGAAGAACCATTATTTTAATCAAACCTACAACGTTCATGAACCTTTCAGGAAAGGCGGTGAACTATTGGATGCAACAGGAAAAAATTCCATTGGAAAATATTCTTGTGGTTACGGACGATATCGCGCTTCCATTTGGAAAGTTAAGAATGAAAGGAAAAGGATCTGACGGCGGACACAATGGATTGAAAGACATTCAAGCAACATTGAACACATCAAATTACGCCCGTTTACGATTTGGAGTTGGAAGCGAATTCAATCCGGGAAAGCAGGTGAATTACGTTTTGGGAGAATGGCACAAAGATGAAGATGCCGCTATGGGCGAAAGAATCATGGTCTCGAAATCATTCATCAAAGATTTTACAACGATTGGATTAAATAGAGCGATGTCGAATTGGAACAACAAATAGCGAATTCGATTTTCCGATTTTTTGACCGCTGCGCTTTTCGAGCGTTCGATTCAAACGTGTGTTAGAAAATCGAATCCCGAGTTAACAATCTAAATCTACTTTCGAATAATCGAACGATCGAACGATCGGCGAATCGATTTCATCAAGGCGCATAAGCATCAACGACAGAGTAGCGCGATGAAGTATGGCTAATCAAGGTATTCAAGGCACTCGAAAAATCATTGTCTGAATTTAGGAATGTATACCCTGATTGTTCGCCAAATTCACCCGTTACGTAAGGTTCAATTTGAGAATAATACGAATTGTATATCGAACTCATGTTGGACGAATTAAAATGATTGTCGATGAAATTTCTCAGGTGGACTTTGTAAGTCGATTCATACGTGTCATCAGCAATAATGTAGCTCAAAAGTGGCCAGTCATTTGAAGCATCACTTAAGTCGATAGAAAGTGCTCCGCCCTGCTTGCCCTCATCAAATGCTTCGTTGTTATCCCACGGAATCCAGTTTAATTTAGAATCGGATGGGTTGTTGTATAAGTAATAATTATGGGTCATTCTACCATACGTATCCCAGTTTTGAATGGTGAAATTAACCGCCATGTATTTCAAGTATTGATCAACATCGAGTACGGATTCCAACGAGGTTCGCCAAGAAGCTGGGTTTGATGTTCTTTCTGAGCTGTGTAAAACGTCATAGAGAGAACGAACGTCGCTCCAATCCGTGCCGTCTGTTTTATTTTCAAAATAAGATTCATCAAAAGATCCCTCTGCGAAAGAAGCCCCATCTCCATCAGGTTTGTAGCAATTTCCATAAGCAGAACCGAATTCATTTTCTAACATTGAATCGAAAACTACTTCTAGCATCGTGTAAAGCCCGAAATAAGTAGACCCTTCGCCAAAGTCAACATAAACGCGACAGAAAACGGATCGAGCACAAGGTACATCGAAATCTCTAAAAAGATCTGAGGCCACTTTTTCTCGCATTAATGATTGGTCTTTATAGCTACTGGATAATGAAAGTTCATTAAATCCGTAAAAATTTTGCCCCGTCAATTCAGGGTAATCATTGGAAAATTCGTCGAAGTTTAATCGAAGCGGTAATTTAGAAATGCCACTGCTGTAGGCCGATTGCAAACTAGAATTTCCTTTGTATCGTATTCCAACGTTGTACCAATTTATTCCATTGTATTCAAGATTACATGGGACATATATTGGAGTTGCTTCTGTAAAATCTCCTCCGCCTCCACCGCTGCTTGAATAGAAGTTACTAAGGTGCTTTTCCATTAATTTCCAATAGGCCTTGTCGATTGTAATATCAATTCGTCGAACCTCAGAATCACCAAAAACTTCAGAATAATCGGGAGAACTTGCGCTGTGTGTTTCTGCCGTCCAATCCGCATATCCGTCTCCTTGAGTGACTGTTACTTCTTTTTTGCAACTAAGAATTGTCACGCATAAGATTAATGTACTTAAAATGATTTTTTTCATACTACTTAAAGTTTATATGTGAAATTCAGGCCCAAGATATTAGTGGTTTTAGGATAAGTTCCGACAAGTTCCCTTTCAATGCGATAGAATATTCCAACTTCCCCAAATTTTTTGATTTTGTATTCCGTACCAAGCGTAAAACGAATTTTTTCAAAAGAGGACAATATATACCTCCCAGAGTATCGGAACAACTCAGTGGAGAACTTCGGGTCTAGCTTCCAATTTTTAATATTATAGCGCACACCAACTTTTAAGCGCTGACCATGGTTTAAAAAATCACCTTCATTTCTGCTGTAACCAATTTCATCTTTTGTTTGCAGTCTCAAACGGTACTTGAAATGGAATCGATCCAATTGATGTTTAACACCAAAGTCAAAATTATAGCGCATTAAATTCTCGTACTCACCGCTAATGTTTCCTTTATTTCGGATGTAACGAATTCCAAATCCAAAAGAAACGGCATCCGTTTTTTGATAGATTCCGGAGAGATTTGTTAAAACCTGATCAACTGAACTGCTATTGTCGTTCAAGCGCAGGCCCTGATTTAACTGCATTTTGAATTCATCATTGAATTTCTTACTCACCCCAATTTGGGACCATGTTTCAAAGTCTTGCACCACAACTTGAGTTGTGGTTTGGGCATTTAATGAAAACGCCGATATGAAAAGCGAGAATAGGAAACAATAAGATTCGCGAAAAGGAAAATTCATACTTTTTTTAATGATGTGTATTATTCATTTGTGTTCAATTGGAGGTGAAACTTGCGTTTATGGACGTCTTGTTCCTTTTTGATGATTCGATTTGAATGTGTGGAGTGAATTTAAACACCGAACAATCCTCTTTTGAATATTAGAATTTAGATATTTCTCCTTCTAAAGTCTAGTCTTTAAATTCTAACATCCAAATTCTATATCTGACCATTGAAAAATCGAAAAATCGAGCAATCGAACAATCGAATTAACTATCTTTGCATGTTCAATAAAGCAAAAAATGAAAAGAGAAAAAATCGCTGAAGTTCTGAAAAACGGACAAGTAGGAAACGATGTATTGGTTAAAGGATGGGTAAGAGCATTTAGAAGCAATCGATTTATATCCATAAACGACGGTTCGACAATTAATAATATTCAAGCGGTTGTTGACTTTGAAAATTTGGACGAAGCTTTATTGAAGAAGATTACCACGGCAGCTTCTGTTGCTGTTTCGGGTAAATTGGTAGCGTCTCAAGGCGCTGGTCAAGCGATCGAAATTGAGGTGGAGAACGTTGAAGTTATTGGAGAAGCGAATCCAGAAGAAGTTCAAAAAACGGTGATGCAACCTAAAAAGCACAGCCTTGAGTTTTTGAGAGAACAAGCGCACCTTCGTTTCAGAACGAATACTTTTGGTGCTGTTTTCAGAATTCGTCATGCGGTAGCTTATGCGATTCATAAGTTCTTTAACGATGAAGGATTCTTTTATTTACATACGCCAATCGTTACGGCTTCGGATGCTGAAGGTGCAGGTGAGACGTTTAAAGTGACAAACTTTGACCCTCTTAACCCGCCATTGGATGAAGAAGGAAACATTGATTACTCAAAAGACTTTTTCGGGAAAGCTGTAAATCTTACGGTTTCTGGACAATTGGAAGCAGAACTGGGAGCTTTGGCTTTAGGCCAAGTTTACACATTCGGCCCGACGTTTAGAGCAGAGAATTCAAACACATCGCGTCATTTGGCTGAATTTTGGATGATTGAGCCTGAGGTTGCGTTCAATGATTTGAATGACAACATGGATTTGACAGAAGAATTCTTGAAATACATTGCAAAGTATGTCCTTGATAATTGTGCAGATGATTTGCAGTTCTTGAACGATCGCGAGGCCAAAGAGGATTCTCAAAAACCTACTGCGGAGCGAAATGAAATGAGTTTGAAAGACAGGTTGAACTTTGTTGTTGAAAATGATTTCAAACGATTGACATATACAGAGGCAATAGAAGTGCTTCAAAGATCGAAACCGTATAAGAAAGGAAAATTCAAATACGATGTCAAGTGGGGAGTTGATTTGTCAAGTGAGCACGAAAGATATTTGGTTGAGAAAGAATTCAAATGTCCAGTGATCTTGTCCGATTATCCATCAGAGATTAAAGCCTTTTACATGCGTCAAAATGATGATGGTAAAACAGTTGCTGCAATGGACGTCCTTTTCCCTGGAATTGGTGAGATCGTTGGCGGTTCGCAAAGAGAGGAACGTTTGGATGTTTTGAAATCGAAATGTGCTGACTTTAACATTCCGGAAGAAGATCTTTGGTGGTACTTGGATACGCGTAAATTTGGTACAGTTCCACATGCTGGATTTGGATTAGGGTTTGAAAGAATGGTAATGTTTGTGACTGGAATGACCAATATTCGCGATGTAATTCCATTCCCTAGAACACCGCAAAATGCTGAATTCTAAAGGTGCGGCACGGTTTTAGTAAAATAAAACGTACATTACTCCAACAAACCAACCATGGCATTAAAACAATATTTATCTCATAAATTAGAGCAGCGACTCTCGCCACAACAAATTCAGTTAATGAAGTTGTTGCAGGTTCCTACGATGGAACTTGATCAACGAATAAAGCAAGAAATTGAAGAGAATCCTGCACTCGAAGAAGGAGCTGAAGTGGACGAAGACGATTTTAGCGAAGAAGAGGAGCAAGAAGAAAGCGTTAAGGAAGACGAAGATTTTGATATCGGAGACTACCTAAGCGATGATGCTGATTATAAAACTCAAATAAGCAATAAAGGAAAAGATGACGATGAAAAAGTCATTCCACTTTCTGGAGACTTAACGTTTCAAGAGCGCTTAACGGAGCATTTACATCTTTTAAATTTCGACGATAATAAATTCATAATCGCCACTACTATTATTGGAAACCTTGATGAATCTGGATACTTGAATCGTGAGGTGGAAGCACTTGTTGATGATCTTGCTTTTTCTGCAAATGTAATGACCTCTGAAGAGGAAGTTGAAGAGGTTTTGATGGTCATTCAAGATTTAGATCCAGCTGGCGTTGGAGCTAGAAATTTACAAGAATGTTTGTTGATTCAAATCGATCGTAAGCAAGATGGTGACATCACGAAATATACAGCAAAGAAGATTTTGGAGGATTTCTTTGAGGAGTTTACAAAGAAACACTACACGAAAATATTAAAGAAATTAGAAATCACTGATGAAGATTTAAAAGATGCGATTGCTGAAATCGTTAAATTAAATCCGAAGCCAGGCGGTTCTAGTAAAGAAGCGGCGCCTAATTTCCAACAAATCATTCCAGATTTTATGATTGTTGAAAATGAAGGGCGATTGCATTTAACGCTAAATGGTCGAAATGCACCAGAGTTAAAGGTAAGTAGAGATTATAAATCAATGCTACAGAAATACGCTGAAGGCGCCAAACCAACGAAAGCAGATAAAGAAGCGTTGACTTTTGTGAAGCAAAAATTGGACGGAGCAAAATGGTTTATCGATGCGATTAAACAACGTCAAAACACCTTGCTTTTGACAATGGATGCAATCATGAATTACCAGAAGCAATACTTTCTTACGGGCGATGAAACGAACATGAGGCCAATGATATTGAAAGATATCGCGGAAATCGTGAATCTAGATATCTCAACGATTTCTCGTGTTGCTAACAGTAAATATGTTCAAACAGATCATGGAATTCAATCTTTAAAGTATTTCTTCTCCGAGTCGTTATCTACGGATTCTGGTGAAGAAGTTTCGACAAGAGAAGTAAAGAAAATTCTAAGTGAAGCTGTGGACGGTGAAGAAAAACGAAAGCCATTAACGGATGAAAAACTAGCCATTCTTCTAAAAGATAAAGGGTACAATATTGCTAGGAGAACTGTTGCTAAATACAGAGAACAATTGAATATTCCAGTGGCTAGGCTTCGAAAAGAACTTTAATGAAAATAGTTTCGCAAATAAGTTCTTGGGTTTTCCTGCCTCTATTCATGCCAATGTATGCATTGTTGGCCGCCATGTACATTCCTTCAGACCAAGATTATATTTTCAATGACGATTGTATGTTCTTAATGTACGATCAGAATAAATTTGTCGTATTAATTTACTTTGCGTTATTCGGAATAGTTTTCCCAGGAATCTCTTATTTGATTATGAGAGCATCAGGAATGATTTCAACAATTGAAATGGACGACAAGTCGGAGCGGAATTTACCCATTCTAATTACACTTGCGTACTGCACAGCGCTCTACGTTATCCTTGTTATGAAATTTAGCGAGTTTCATGCACCGAAGTATATCTTCGGTTTAGCATTGTCAGGTATTGCAGTTGCTATGGCTCAATTCTTCCTTAATATTTGGAAAAAAGTGAGTATTCACGCGGCAGGCGCCGGAATTGCTTTTGGATTTCTTTTTGCCTACGCACTCGGCCATGCCGAATACCATTTGGGCATTGTTATCATTCCTCTTTTGGCATCTGGAATTGTAATGTCAGCCCGATTATATCTTAAAAAACACGACTTAACAGAGGTTACCGTCGGATGGTTTTTAGGAGCTTTTCTTACTTTTACAATCACTTACTTGTACTAATCAACGCGCACTATGTTGGCAAGAATCTTGCTATATAAGTGTATCAAATCAATAATATGAAAAATCTAAAAATCTCCCTCGCAGTTGCCTGCGCATTTCTAATTGCCGCATGTGGAGTCGTGAACGAAAAGAACAAAGGAAAAGGAATGAACCTTTTTACAATTGAACAAGACAAAGAATTGGGCGCTCAAGTTGCAGCTCAAATTGATGCAGATACCGTTCAGTTTCCCCTTCTGGATTCCGTTCAGTATGCTGATGTGTACAAATACATTTACAAAGTCAGAGATAAGATTTTAAACTCAGGAGAAGTCGATTTCAAAGATGATTTCGATTGGAGGTTACGAATCATCGAGAATGACAGTACAATGAATGCCTTCTGTACACCAGGCGGTTATATATACATTTACACAGGAATTCTGAAATTTTTAGAGTCAGAGGATGAGTTTGCAGGTGTTTTAGGACACGAAATTGGACATGCAGATATGCGTCACTCAACACGACAAATGAGTAAAATGCTTGGTGTTCAAGTGTTACTTTCGGCTGTTCTGGGCGATCAATCAGCAATTGGACAAGTCACAAGCGCTCTTGTTGGATTAAAATTTTCGCGTAAACACGAAACTGAAGCAGACGAACGTTCAGTGAAGTACCTTTGCCCTACGGATTATAATGCAGGAGGTGGAGCAGGTTTCTTTCAGAAAATTTCAGAGTTGGGAGGTGACACTCCACCTGAGTTTTTGAGTACTCATCCTAATCCTGACGATAGAATTGAAAATTTCCAAAATCTTGCAATTACTTATGGTTGTGTTGGAGAAAGGGATTATAAAACAGAGTTTGAGGCCATGGTTGCGAAGCTTCCTTAATTGTTCATCTTCTTATAACTCAATGAAGTATATTTTTTGTACATTGATGCACCAGACTACTATTCACCATTTATGAAAACGAAAAGAACGTCGTTAAATGACATCGCGAAAGCCCTAAATGTTTCGAAAGCAACTGTTTCTTTCGTTCTCAATGATAAGGGGGATCAATTCAATATCAGCAAGGAAAAACAAAGGCTCATTAAAGAAAAGGCCAAAGAGCTTTCTTACGTTCCCAACTTCTTCGCAAAAAGTCTTCGTCAAGGAGAAACGAAAACGATAGGATTGGTACTTCCAGACATTTCTAACGCATTTTACGCTGAGATCAGTAAAACAGTACAAGAGAAATTATACGAATCAGGATACAATACATTTATCGTGAATACCAACGATGATATGGAGCTTGAAAAGGTACTCATGCGAGAATTGATTCAAAGAAGTATCGATGGAATGATTATCGCACCGAGCAATAACATTAAGGATCTAATTCCAATTCTACTTGAGACGCATATCCCCGTTGTTTTTACAGATAGACCGGGTGATGAGAATGCGGATTACGTTGGATTGGACAACAAAGGCGAAGGAGGAAAATTGATTGAATTCTTCTCTGTAAAACCAAAGCGGGTTGTTGCATTAGTCCCATCGCCATCAAATGTTTCAACGATTCAAGATAGAATAGAAGGAACGAAAGAAGCATGTGAAAAAGCGGGAATTGATTTTGGCTATTTGGACTTGTCCGATGATCAGAAGAAAATTGACCAACAAATTGCAGTCGAATTAAAGAATGGAACAGATTCGTTTGTTGCATTGAATAACAGATGTACGCTTCCTACATTATCAGCTCTGAATAAAGCTGGGGTAAAGATCCCGAATGAAGTGCGACTGATTTCATTTGATGACAACGAAGCATTCGAGTACATGAACCCTCCGATTAGTGCTTTCCGTCAACCAATTTTAGATATTGCTCTGCAATCTGTAGATCGGTTGTATTCAAGATTGAAAGAATCGAAAACACCTGGAAAACATTTTATTCTTCCATGTGAATTCATCGAACGAGGGTCACATTAATTCAGTAAACGGGTCCAACTTAATCAATCACGAATAGTTTGCGATTGTAATTTACCTGTTCGAAACAGTTGCTCAGCGTTACTATGAGCGTAGTTGCACCCGCAAAGGACAAGTTTTTCAGTTTTATAGATTTTAGTTTGATGTCAAACTTGACGGTTGTTCGATAATTGTACTGGCTTCTTCGAACGAGATCCTTTTGCCATTATTACAAATTACAATAAAGGCATTTTGATACCCCATTTCTTTAATCTCGGCCTCGGCTTTAGTGGCATCCTCTTGTGACATAAAAGAACCAATCATGTACCTAGTAATTCCTCCATTGATTTCTTCGGTATACAATTGCCCAAGTTGTTTTAGGGGTTGAACCGAAATCTCATTGGTAAATGCTCCAATTTGAACGCGGTATTTAATCCCTGCATCTAATTGAGATGCTTCTGATGAACGGATTGCTCTAGAAGCAAGTTGATTGCGTGTAGTTATCTTAATCCCGTCAACCTCGGCAAATCCAGTTTGGTCTTTATATTGCAGATAGTAAACCTTTTCTTCATTGATCGTTACTCTATAGGCATTGTCTCGATGTATTCGCAGGTTCAATTTAGACCCAACAATACTTTCAACGTTGCCTACTTCGCCGTTCTTTTTGAGCACGACGATCTTGCATCCAATAATTTGTTCATTGGCGTCAAGTGTATAATTTACCATGTCTTTCTGTGCATTGCCACTAAAACTTACCGCAATAAATAATGCACCGCATATAAGTGTAATTATCCCTTTCATAATTTCTAAAGTATTAATTGTTATGATTGAAATATACAAGAGACATGATAGGGAATTACACACAATTTTCCCAAAGACAGTAATTGACTTCCTAAGGGTGCATTAATTGAAATCCAGCCTCAATTTTACTCGTTATTTAATACGCCCGTGATGCCCCATTCCACTATATATTAAACAGACCAACACTTTTATGTTCTTTTAGTTGCCTGTCAATGTACTGGTAAAAAGCTGTTTAAGCCTATTCTGCTTCTTGGCACAACAGCCATTTTAAAATCTTATCGGCGAATTAAAATCACTTCGAAAGTCCCATTGCCAACGTTGGGAAATTTAATCCCTCTGTTCGGAAACTTTATGCGACACGATAGTAGGATGACGACTTAGATTTGGATCATTAATAATCACTTAAATCAATTACTATGGAACGAAAAAAAACAATGCTCTTGGGCATCCTTCTATTCGGCTTTGGAGTATCGAGTTTACATGCGCAAGAAGCGACCACTTCAGGTGGAGGAGACGCTACTGGTGTTGGATCAGCAAGCTATTCAATAGGACAAGTATTTACTGTAACTAACTCTGGAGTTGATGGAACGGTCGCACCTGGTGTGCAACAGGCCTATGAGATCTCTTCAGTTGTAGGTGTCGAGGAATTCGACGAAATCTCTTTGGGATTCAATGTTTACCCAAATCCTGCCACAAACTATTTAACTCTTGATGTGAAGGATTTCGCATTTTCCGATTTAACTTATGTCTTGTATGACTTGAGTGGAAGAGTGCTAGCTAATAAAGAGTTAAGCGGTAATAAGACAACTATTGATATGATGAATTTTCCGCCATCTACATATTTCTTGAAAGTGAGTGATGAAACAAACATCATGAAGACTTTCAAAATAATTAAAAACTAAAAAACTACGAATTATGAAAAGAATATTAACTTTAATTGGAGCGGTTTTACTTACCGCAAGTGCTTATGCTCAAGCACCGCAAAAAATGAGCTATCAAGCAGTAATTAGAGACGTAAATCAGTCTTTGATTACGAACCAACCCGTTGGAATGCAGATCACTATTATTAGTGATTCCGTTAATGGGACACCAGTTTATTCAGAAACACAAACACCCACTACCAATATCAACGGACTTATTAGTACTGAGATTGGGACTGGAACGATTGTAATGGGAAACTTCACTACAATTGACTGGTCAACTGGAAATTTTTACATTTTAACTGAAACTGATCCAACAGGTGGAACAGCTTATAGCATTTCAGGGACGAGTCAAATGATGAGTGTTCCTTATGCATTATATGCTGCCAACTCAGGAAGCTCAACACCGGGACCACAAGGGCCTACGGGAGCAAATGGGTTAAATGGTGTTAACGGTACAAATGGTCAACAAGGACCACAAGGACTGACAGGAGCAAATGGATTAAACGGTGCTAACGGTACAAATGGTACTGATGGTGTTGACGGAATTGATGGTGCAGTTGGACCACAAGGACCACAAGGTTTACCAGGATTGGACGGAGCAAACGGAGTTGATGGAATTGACGGAGCAGTAGGACCTGCTGGTGCAAACGGAATCGATGGTGTTGACGGACTAGATGGTGCAACAGGACCACAAGGTTTACCAGGATTGGACGGAGCAAACGGAGTTGATGGAATTGACGGAGCGGTAGGACCTGCTGGTGCAAACGGAATCGATGGTGTTGACGGACTAGATGGTGCAACAGGACCACAAGGTTTACCAGGATTGGACGGAGCAAACGGAGTTGATGGAATTGACGGAGCAGTAGGACCTGCTGGCGCAAACGGAATCGATGGTGTTGACGGACTAGATGGTGCAACAGGACCACAAGGTTTACCAGGATTGGACGGAGCAAATGGTGTTGATGGAATTGACGGAGCAGTAGGACCTGCTGGCGCAAATGGAATCGATGGTATTGATGGAGCAGTAGGACCACAAGGTTTACCAGGATTGGACGGAGCAAACGGAGTTGATGGAATTGACGGAGCAGTAGGACCTGCTGGCGCAAATGGAATCGATGGTATTGATGGTATTGATGGTGCAGTAGGACCACAAGGACCAATGGGTTTACCAGGATTAGACGGAGCAAATGGAGTTGATGGAATTGACGGAGCAGTAGGACCTGCTGGCGCAAATGGAATCGATGGTATTGACGGAATTGATGGTGCAGTAGGACCACAAGGACCAATGGGTTTACCAGGATTAGACGGAGCAAATGGAGTTGATGGAATTGATGGAGCAGTAGGACCTGCTGGCGCAAATGGAATCGATGGTGCAGTTGGACCACAAGGACCTTTGGGTTTGCCAGGATTGGACGGAGCAAATGGAGTTGATGGAATTGACGGAGCAGTAGGACCTGCTGGCGCAAACGGAATCGATGGTGTTGATGGAATTGATGGTGCAGTAGGACCACAAGGACCAATGGGTTTACCAGGATTGGACGGAGCAAATGGAGTTGATGGAATTGATGGTGCAGTTGGACCACAAGGACCTTTGGGTTTGCCAGGATTGGACGGAGCAAATGGAGTTGATGGAATTGACGGAGCAGTAGGACCTGCTGGCGCAAACGGAATCGATGGTGTTGATGGAATTG